>CANLUY010000012.1 GCA_947494435.1 uncultured Litoreibacter sp. | reverse complement strand
CGATTTCAAGATCGGCTAAAGATGCGCGAAGTACTGGTTGCGAGCCCTTTATTTGGCCGAAATATTGGCTCATGTCATCGGGCGCATCCGGGCAAAAAACAATACCGCGTCGATGCAGCCAATCTTCAAGGCGACGCTCACCCTCGCACTCTTCAGGGTCATCAAAATAAGCCAGGTCAAGATCGCGACCCGGGCCAAGATACCACTCATTGCGATACACTTCGAGGTCGGGCTGCCAGTTTGGCTGCGCTGGATTCTGCGTGTGATTTCGGTTGGCGATCATCACTTGCATCCAAAGACGTGCATGTATCGCTTCACGGACGCTGGCGTTTGATATGGGCGGAGATTTTGTCATTTAGATCAACAGGTATAGCGGGTGAGGTGACTGTAACTCACAAATATGAAACGAGAGTGCTTTTTCGCTTCTATTTTGCAGATTGAACACCCATCGGGTACGGCGAAGTATGGTGCTAGTCCGAAAACTGACCCTTGAACTTGGTCGCCGAATGGCCCCTACGTCCCGCGACTTGCCCATTCGTAGACTTCGAGACTTTGCTATTGCAGCGAATGGCAGCAAAGCGAGCTGCGACCGCAGGACCTAGGTTGGCCACTGGATGTCGGCTTAGGGCCG
>CANLUY010000011.1 GCA_947494435.1 uncultured Litoreibacter sp. | reverse complement strand
TCGACGGTTGCGTTGCCTTCTTCGCCATTTGCGGCCAGCCCGTTCATCACCTCGACGATCCAGTCTGCGATTTGGCGGAATTCCGGCTCTGAGAAGCCGCGGGTGGTGCCTGCTGGCGATCCCAGACGCAGGCCGGAAGTGATCATTGGCTTTTCCGTGTCGAATGGGATGCCGTTCTTGTTGCAGGTGATGTGGGCACGGCCCAGCGCCTTCTCAGCGGCATTGCCTTTGACGCCTTTGGGTCGCAGATCGACCAGCATGACATGGGTGTCGGTGCCGCCGGTGACGATGTCCAAACCGCCTTTGATCAGCTGGTCCGCCATGGCTTGGGCGTTTTTGATCACTTGCGTTTGGTAGTCTTTGAAGCCCGGCTCAAGCGCCTCACCAAAGGCCACGGCTTTGCCCGCGATGACATGCATCAAAGGGCCGCCTTGGATGCCGGGGAAGATGGCGGAGTTGAATTTCTTCGCCATCGCCTCGTCATTGGTCAGGATCATGCCGCCGCGTGGGCCGCGCAGGGTTTTGTGGGTGGTCGTGGTTGCGACATGCACATGCGGGAAGGGCGACGGGTAGACGCCCGCAGCGATCAGACCTGCGAAATGCGCAACATCGGCCAGAAGATATGCGCCGACTTTGTCGGCAATGGCGCGGAACTTTGCGAAGTCCAGCTGGCGCGGAATGGCGGAGCCACCTGCGATGATCATCTGCGGCTTGTGCTCTAGTGCGAGGGTTTCAAGCTGGTCATAATCGACGTCGAGAGTGTCCTCGCGGACGCCATATTGCACGGCGTTGAACCATTTGCCCGACTGGTTGGGTTTTGCGCCGTGGGTCAGGTGGCCGCCCGCATCGAGGGACATGCCAAGGATCGTGTCGCCGGGTTGCAGCAGCGCTTGGAACACACCTTGGTTGGCTTGGCTGCCGGAATTGGGCTGCACGTTGGCGAAGTCACAGCCAAACAGTTGCTTGGCGCGATCGATGGCGAGGTTTTCGGCTACGTCAACATATTGGCATCCGCCATAGTAGCGGCGGCCCGGATAGCCTTCGGCGTATTTGTTGGTCATGACGCTGCCTTGCGCCTGCATCACTGCCTTGGAGACGATATTCTCGGAGGCGATCAATTCGATCTCGTCGCGCTGGCGTCCGAGTTC
>CANLUY010000010.1 GCA_947494435.1 uncultured Litoreibacter sp. | reverse complement strand
TGCGCCTGCATCACTGCCTTGGAGACGATATTCTCGGAGGCGATCAATTCGATCTCGTCGCGCTGGCGTCCGAGTTCGGATGTGATGGAGGCGAAAAGCTCTGGGTCGCTATCGGCCAAGTCACGGTTGAAAAAGCCATCGGGGCGGAATGTTGCGTTCATCAGGTTTCTCCTGCAATTCAGGCCACGCGGTCGCGCGGAGCTGTGCCTTTGAAAAAATCGTTAAGGTTATCAAGGACCCGAAAGCCCATTGCCTCGCGCGCTTCTTTTGTGGCGCTGCCCAGATGCGGCAGCATGACAAGGTTGTCGCATTGGGCGAGCATTGGGTTGACCCGGGGTTCTGCGTCAAACACATCCAAAGCGGCACCGCCGATCGTATCAAACATCAAGGCCTGAGCGAGTGCATGCTCATCCACGACCTCTCCGCGGGCAGTGTTGATCAGAAATGCATCTGGCTTCATCAGGTCAAGCCGGGTTGAATTAATCATGTTCCGGTTTTCCGCACCGCCAGGACAATGCAGCGAGACGAAGTCACTCTGAGGGAGCAAGTCTTCGATTGTGTCGACTTGGCGGGCGTTGAGTTGTGCGAGAATTTTGGAGTCAACCTTCGAGCGGTTGAAGACCACGATCTCCATCCCGAACCCATGATGCGCGCGGCGGGCCATTTGCTGACCAATGCGGCCAAAGCCGATGATACCAAGGGTTTTGCCCGACACTTTGGTGCCAATCAAATGGGTCGGACGCCAGCCGGACCAGTCGCCCGCCCGCACTTCACGCTCACCATCACCGGCACGCCGCGCGACCATCAGCATCAACGTCATTGCCAAGTCAGCAGTGCATTCTGAAAGAACATCGGGTGTGTTGGTGATCGCGATGCCATGCTTCGCGGCCGCAGTCACATCAATGTGTGAAAACCCGACACCGTAGTTTGCAAGGATTTTGGTCTTTGCCTTGGGCACATCCATCGCCTCTGCGCTGATCTTATCTGTGACGGTGGGCAGCACGGCGTCATACTTGGCAATTGCAGCGCGAAAGTCCGCCTCGGACAGAGGCCTGTCGTTGCGGTTCAGCACGACATCATAGTCTTCAGACAGCTTTTGCTCGACCACTTTGGGCCAGCGGCGGGTTAACAAGACACTTGGCTTCATCATCACGCGGCCTCCATCACTTTTGCAATTGTTGCGCCGATCACGGCGGGGTTTTCGGCGACAGTCACACCAGCAGCGGAGAGGATCTCCACTTTCTCGGATGCGCTTTCGCCAAAGGCTGAGATGATCGCACCCGCATGGCCCATCGTGCGGCCTTTAGGGGCGGTCAGGCCTGCCACATAAGCAACGACAGGCTTTGTTATGTGATCCCGAATATAGTCAGCGGCTTCAGCCTCTTGTGGGCCACCAATCTCTCCGATCATGGCAATGATGTGGGTGTCTTCGTCCTGTTCGAACCGCTCAAGGATATCGCGGAAAGACGAGCCGTTGATTGGGTCGCCACCAATCCCAACTGATGTCGAAACGCCAATGCCGCGTTCTTTCAACTGCGCCGCAGCCTCATAGCCAAGTGTACCAGAACGGCCAACAATCCCGACGTTCCCCGGCAGATAGATGTGATACGGCATAATCCCAAGCATGGCTTTGCCGGGGCTGATGGTGCCGGCGCAGTTGGGACCAGTGAGGATCATGCGGCGCTCTTTCGGGTAGCGGTACATGTAGCGTTTGACGCGGATCATGTCCTGCGCGGGGATACCGTCGGTAATGCAAACACAGTATTGAATACCAGCATCAGCCGCTTCCATGATGCCATCTGCCGCAAAGGGGGGCGGGACGAAGACCAGTGATGCTTCGGCACCCGTATTCTCAACTGCCTCTTCTACAGTGTCGAACACAGGCACACCTTCAACAGTGTCACCGCCTTTGCCAGGGACGACGCCGCCCACCACTTTGGTGCCGTATTGCAGCATATCTTTGGTGTGAAAGCGGGCCATTTTGCCGGTGATGCCTTGTACAATCACCTTTGTGTCGCGATCAAGTAGGATGCTCATGATGCTACTCCAAGTTTTGTGCCTTGGGCCAAGTCGTTTTGCCATGCGCCGACGGCGCGTTCGGCGGCTTCGTTCAGGGTGGCCGCACGGATGATCGGAAGCCCAGATTGCGCAAGGATCTTTTGACCGGCTTCAACGTTTGTCCCCGCAAGGCGGACAATAACGGGCACTTCGACACCGACCTCTTTCATGGCCTGCACCACACCTTCGGCGACCCAGTCGCAGCGGTTGATACCAGCGAAAATGTTAACAAGGATCGCTTGGACATTCTTGTCCGACAGCACCAGTCGAAAGGCTTTGGCCACGCGCTCAGGTGTTGCGCCGCCGCCGATATCAAGGAAGTTCGCAGGCTCTCCGCCCGCCAGCTTGATCGTGTCCATTGTTGCCATCGCAAGCCCCGCACCGTTAACGATGCAGCCGATATTTCCATCAAGGCCGACGTAGCTAAGGCCACGATCCGCAGCGCGGCTTTCACGCGGATCTTCTTGGGACTTGTCACGCAGCTCGGCCACATGCGGATGGCGGAACAATGCGTTGTCATCAAAGGTCATCTTGGCATCAAGTGCGATGACACGATTGTCTGATGTAATGACCAATGGATTGATCTCAACCATGGTCACGTCCAGTTCGGTGAACGCGCGGTAGCAACCTTGCAATGTGCGCACCATCTGTTGAACCAGTGCTGGCGCAATGCCCAGTTTGAACGCGAGTTGTCGACACTGGAATTCACGCAAACCCACGGCAGGTTCCACGATTGCGCGCACAATGCTGTCAGGCTTTTCAGCAGAGATTTCTTCGATCTCCATCCCACCTTCGGCACTAGCCACGATCATCACTCGCTGGGACGAGCGATCAAGCACGAAGCCAAGATAAATTTCGCGGTCAATTGGGACAGCGGCCTCGACATAGACGCGGTAGATGCCTTTGCCTTCGGGTCCGGTCTGATGCGTGACCATCTTTTGACCAAACATGCCTTCGGTCGCTTCTTGAATTTCGACGTCGCTTTCGCAGACCTTGACGCCACCCGCTTTGCCGCGTCCACCTGCGTGAATCTGGGCCTTGACGACCCAGCGGTCCCCTCCCAATTCACGGGCGCGATAGGTCGCTTGTTCGGGGCTATAGGCAAGCGCACCGTCTGGGACGGCAACACCAAAGTTCCCTAAAACCTCTTTGGCCTGATACTCGTGGATGTCCATCTGTGCTCCTCCCAAAGCTGATCTGGCGTCACTCGGCGGCGATGGCCGTTCCGTAGTGGCGGTTCAGGGCGTGATCGACAGCCGCTTGATCGACTTTGGCACCAAGGTCGCGCATCGCTTGCGCGAACCGGGCGACGATGTCTGTGATCGCGGATTGGTTCAGCAGGTTCAGGATGCCGATACGCACCTGCACAGGTTCCGACAACGTGGGCCAAATGCCAAAGTTCTGCGCACGGCAGTGCTGCACCAGCTCCATCTCGCGACCTGCCATTGTTTTGGGTAAATCCAACACAATCAGGGACGTCATATTCGAAGTGACATCACAGCCCATCGCCACCAGCGCGTCGCGGAGAGCAGCTTCGTGGAAGGCATAGTCTTTGGCGCGCTGCGCAACCGTCTGCTGCAAGGTGATTCGCAACGCTTCGTGAAAGGCGGCAACGGCATAGGCAGAATGTGTCCGGTGATACGTGCCTTTTTCCACGTCTTCACCGCCTAAAATACCCCAATGCCGCGCTTCAAGGATCGGATGATGAACAAAGGTCCGTGTTCCCGTCGCCTTCAACGTTTCGATGTAGTGGTCGGTGAAAGACACCGGCGCGTAGGTCAATGGCAGGCAACAAATGCCCTTTTGCGGGCAAGACGCCCAGCCATGCACACCGGGAAAATCATCAATACGGAAGTCTTCAACGCCAAGGCTGGATACAGCGTCAACCAAGCCCATCGCACCGTGCTTTTCGCAAGCATCCGAAAACCCTTTGATGTCGTTGATCCTGCCGGAACCCGTTTCCCAATGGGCCATCGCAGCCCATTTGGGTTTATGTTCAGCTAGAGCGGCCTCAACAATCTCACCCGTTACAGACTGCCCATGGGGCACATTGACGATCGTGACGCTGGCAGGTTGTGGGTCGAGTGAATTGGCAACAAGCTCTTCGGCCGTGGCGGCTTTCATCCGCACGGTTAAACCGTCGATCCCCGAAAATGTACCGTTCACAAACATCACGACGCTATCGCCCGGCATGACAGCGCTAAACATCATATCAAGGCCAGACCAACCGGTGCCGGCCACGCCAAATGTATAGACGTTTTGCGTGCCCATCACATCGCGCAGCATCTCTTTGCACTCGACCATGCCCCGCAGCACATCGGGGTGCATGTGGTCGGCCATACCGGCACCGGCAAAACGCGCCAGAACACGCGCATCGGTGTTGCCCGGGCCAGGGCCTGCTGCGATTGTCTCTGGAATGGTCAGCTGTGGGTGAATGGTCATGAACGTCTCTCCTCGGCAAAAGTAGCGCAGTTTTCATTAATTGCCGTTAAGCTAAACAGCAGGTCTAACGGCACAACGCCCCTACCTCCTGCTTTTGGGTGTCTATATGGGTGGTAAATATCCTACCCATATAGATAAAAATGCCATAGTATACCGAAACAGCACCTATCCAGATAGGTAGGAAATTGGAATTAACGAATATGAACCAACAACTTACTCAAAATGATCCGCCAATCGGCATCATGTTGGCTGACAGCAATCCGCTGGTGTTGTCGGCCCTTTCAGAACTTATCGACCGCGATCCGCGATTCTCTTTGGTGGCGACATCTGCAACGGCTGAAGGGTTTTTGGGCACGGTGATGCGGGTCCCTGTGCAGATCGGCGTGATCAACTGGAACTTACCCGCGTTAGGCGGTGCCAAACTGATCGAAGTGCTTCGCGAACAAGCAGCTGCACCCCGGATCATCGTCTATGCGGAAGACACCGGCGATCTGCCGCGTCTTGCGATGACAGCGGGCGCTGCCGCATTTTCACCACGCTCGACCCCGGCCGAGACCTTGTTGGAAACTTGTGTTGAGGTCGCAGCAGGCAAGATGGTTTTTCCGTTCCTTGACGTACGAGAATTACAGTCCGATCCGATCCATCAACTCTCCCGAAAAGAGCGCGTGATTCTCGAGGCGCTCTCCAAAGGTTTGACCAACCGCGAGCTTTCCAAAGAGCTTGAGATTTCGATGAATACAGTGAAATTTCATCTCTCGAATTTATACGAAAAATTATCCGTCAAAAACCGTGCGCAGGCCATCGCATTTTACTACTCATCGCGATTGGCATTAGAGCCGAAGTAAAATTTGTATACCCAGATAGACTAAAAGAGTGCTTGACATAATCGGTCAATCTAAACCTTTTTGACGCAACATTGTTACCGCCAGAAAGGCCAAATCTGATGTCATTCCATCCTATCGAACAAGCCCCCGGTCGTCTTAACCGCTCGGAACTTGCCGTCCCCGGGAGTCAGCCGCAAATGTTTGAAAAAGCGGCAGAATCCGACGTTGATGTCATCTTTCTTGATCTTGAAGATGCCGTCGCACCCGATGAAAAGGAACAGGCGCGCAAGAACATCATCAAAGGTCTGAACGAGGTTGACTGGGGCACGAAATCCATGTCCGTCAGAATCAACGGATTGGATACGCACTACATGTATCGCGACGTCGTGGACGTGGTTGAACAAGCTGGCGAGCGGCTTGATCTGATTATGATCCCAAAGGTCGGCACCGCAGCGGACGTCTATGCGGTCGACATGATGGTGACCCAGATTGAGGACGCCAAAGGCTACAAGAAACGCATCGGGTTTGAGCACATCATCGAGACCGCCTTAGGCATGCAAAATATCAACGAAATCGCAGGCGCATCCAAGCGAAACGAAAGCCTCCATTTTGGCGTTGCCGACTACGCAGCATCGACCCGCGCGCGGACCACTGTAATTGGTGGCGTGAACGAAAATTATGCCGTGCTGACGGACCCCGACGGCGATGGGAACCGCAAAACCCACTGGGGCGATATGTGGCACTATGCGCTGGCGCGGATGGTTGTCGCGGCACGCGCCAATGGCTTGCGCCCCATTGACGGACCTTTCGGTGATTTTCAGGATGCAGATGGGTACAAAGCCGCCGCGTATCGCGCGGCGGTCTTGGGTTGCGAAGGTAAATGGGCGATCCATCCAAGCCAAATCGCGCTTGCCAACGAAGTCATGAGTCCATCTAATGCCGAAATTACAAAAGCGCAGCGTATACTTGAAGCAATGGCGCAAGCCGAAGCCGAAGGCAAAGGCGCGGTCTCACTGGACGGGCGCCTGATTGACTATGCCTCTATTCGTCAGGCTGAAGTGCTTGTCGAAAAGGCAAAGCAGATTGCTGGCAGCTAACTGCAGACGCAATGTTTCGCCTTGCCGAAGTCTGACAAATAGCTTTGGCCCGCAGACCGTGGGTTCGCTCGTGTCGAGATTTTGCAGTCGCAGCAAATGGCCGGTTTGTCAGGCCGCGCCGAAGCATCCCGACTCGCAGGCGAAGGTTCGGAATGGGCCGACTGTTCGGGTAGGGCATGCCATTTACTCTTGGATGCTGCGCTGCCTCCGAGGTCGTCATTGAGCCCAAAGTTACCAAGATGCCGCGTAATGGCGAAGGTCAGCTAACGCCGCCGCGCCAGCTCACGATACAGCGCAGGTGCCGAGACGCCGATTTGGTCGGCTACCTTGTGCCAGTCACCATTCGAGACTTCCCCATGAATATCGAGCCACGCATCCAACCGATCCGAAACCCGCCGCAGGCGCAAGATTTCTATCCGAGTTCGTTGCGATTGAACGGCTTTCGCGTGGGTCTCGATCATACTCATGGCAGCATCTGGCGACCGGCGAAGCGCTGCTTCGAAGTCGCCTCGCCTGACGCTGGCCACTGAAGCATCAGAGCGCGCGACCGCATCGCAGTGATAGGTCTCAGCGAACATCGATGCCTCAGCGAGTGCTGTTCCTGAAACAGCGATATGCAGTGTAATAAGTCCGCCATCTGAAAGCGGGCGTTCCAACGCAACCAAGCCTTTCTTGACCAGAAACATCAACCGCACAGGGTCATCACGGCGGAACAGAAGGTCTCCCTTTGCAAGGTCCCGTACTGGTGCATCCTCAAAAATATCTATCCACACTGACATGATAGAGATCATACGAAATTCAACCGTCACCCGATAGTATGGAACGAAAGGAAAGGGATAAACATGCGACTAGGTATCAGTATTGCAGTTCTCGCTATGGTCAGTGCAGGGGCTGTCGCAATTGCTCAAACGCAGCATTCTCGACATAGCGAAGATATGGACCACAACATGCATCGGCAACTTGGCGGAGCGAATGCGGCGACGCTTCTGGAGCCGGGGCAAGGAGCGTTTGCAGCGCTTTCCGAAATCGTGCGCGTTCTCGAAGCTGACCCGGACACGGACTGGTCTCGTGTCGATCTTGCAGGTCTAAGGGCGCATTTGGTCGACATGGATCGATTGGTCATGGCTTCGGTGGTTTCGGAAGAGCATCTACCGAATGGGCTGCGGGCAATGGCCACGGGCGACCCGGAAACGGTCGCGACCCTCCGACGGATGGTCCCCGCACACGCTAGGCAACTTGCACGCGATGACCGTTGGTCCGTCTTGGTGTCGGAGACTGCCGAAGGTATGGCGTTGCAAGTGACCAGTGAAGATCCGGGAGTCGTCAGGCGCATCAGTGGACTCGGCTTCTTCGGGCTGATGGCGAGCCAGGATCACCATCGCGAGCATCACCTGATGATGGCGCTTGGCAAGGACGCCCATGCGCATTGAGGCCTCACATTAGCGGACATTGGCGCAGGCGCAGCGAATTGGTGCTCTGTCCCGCTATGCGGCCTTAGGTCCTAGAAAAGTGTTCTGCACTGCCGCAAGTCTGCAATGAGCCCGATTTACTGAATGCTGCGGGATGTTCGAAAGGCTGGTTGGAGGCCTTTATCAGCCAGAAGCCGAGGAACTGGTGCCTTACTAGGAAACTTTATGGCCGTTCTCTTCCTGGCAAGCCAACTTCACGGTCAAGGCGGTCCAGTTCATCGGCAAGGTGACGCCTGGCTGTTCGCCACCTTCGTCCAGAGGCCATATTCACCGCTTCGCGCCAACGCCTTGTTTTCGGGTCGTAGAAGGCGCTCAGGTCTATATCCAAAACGAGCAGGTCAAGTGGCCCTTTTTTCCGCAGATGCTTCCCCTTTATCGATAGCGGCATCTTGCGCCAAATCCAGAGCAGTTCCCATTTCCGATGTTCCCAGATACTCGCTTCGTCATTCCAAAGGAGAGGGAGCACTTTAGCACCAAGGCCATCGATCTTATCCGTCCAATAAAATCGATCAGAACTCACTCGTTCGCAGAACCCGTCCTCGCTCAACGCGTCTATAAGCATTTCGAAATGTGACGGCACATAGTGCTTGCCGCGTCCGACCGGTAATCGGCAGAGGTAATGCGCCCTGTCGGGCCCAAAGGTATGAGAGAAATGGGCGCCAACCCAAAGAACATGGCGCAGCGCGATTTCCGCGACGCAGTCTTCGTCGATTTCAAGATCGGCTAAAGATGCGCGAAGTACTGGTTGCGAGCCCTTTATTTGGCCGAAATATTGGCTCATGTCA
>CANLUY010000009.1 GCA_947494435.1 uncultured Litoreibacter sp. | reverse complement strand
GCTATTGCAGCGAATGGCAGCAAAGCGAGCTGCGACCGCAGGACCTAGGTTGGCCACTGGATGTCGGCTTAGGGCCGTCCTTGATGGGACCGCGCTACATGATTGGCGAGCATGCTGCGACCGATCTAAGGGCCGCGAAGAGCCCAAAATACCCGATGCAGCAGCTTGCATGAATGCCCGGTTTTCCAGTTGGACGAAAATAACGGCGCTAGTTACGTCTTTTCGCCAGTTCCCTATAAAGTGCCGGTGCAGATACACCGATCTGGTCGGCGACATTGATCCATTCCCCTTTGGCCGGTTCGCCGTGAAGGTCCAGCCAAGCGTCCAGCCGATCAGCCACTCGCCGCAATCGCAGGATTTCAATTTGCGCACGTTGCGTCTGCACTTCCTTAGCGAGTGTCTCAATGAGACTTAGGGCTGCGTCTGGGTAGTCTCGGATTTTTGCCAGAAACGTTGCGCGAGGCAGGCTGGCAATTTCAGCGTCTGTACGTGCAACTGCATCACAGTGATAAGTATCAGCAAACAAGGATGCTTCGGCCAAAGCCATATCAGCATTGGCGATATGCAGCGTCAGCGGGATGCCATCCGTCATTGGGCGCTCCAACGCGACCGTCCCGGATCGCACCAGAAACATGGACTGCACACGATCTTCCTGCCGAAACACGGCTGCGCCTTTCGCAACCTTACGGATGGGCGCACCGTCGAAAATATCAAACCACTGCAACATGATAGAAATCATATAGCTGATGGGGCATCTCGGATAGTCTGTGATTGTAAATTGAAAGGCAGGCGAACATGCGGACAAAGATAATTCTCACTGCAACGGTTTTAATCGGCGGCGCAGCGTTCGCGCTCGAGCAAACCAGTCATACAGGGCACAGTGATGGCATGGATCATTCTGCGCACGGGCAGGAACAAGCATTGAGTGGTGCTGCTTTGTCCGAACCCGGTCAAGGGGCATTTGCGGCTCTTTCCGAAGTCGTGCGCGTGCTGGACGCCGATCCGAACACGGATTGGGCCCAAGTTGATCTGGTCGGGCTACGGGCTCATTTGGTCGATATGGATCGCTTGGTTATGGACGCAGTTGTCATGGAAACTGAACTAACGGACGGGATCAGTGCAAACGCCACCGGTGATGCAGACACTATCGCCACACTCCGGCGCATGGTTCCAGCCCACGCTGCACAGCTTGCCCGCGATAATCGCTGGACCGTTGCCGATTCAGAAACGAGTGATGGGATCGAGTTGCGCGTGACCAGCGACATTCCGGATGTAGTAGCCAGGATTAAAGGCCTTGGGTTTTTTGGATTGATGGCGAGCCAGGATCATCACCGCGAACATCACTTGATGATGGCACGGGGGATAGATGCGCACGGTCATTGAACCGCCAAGGCCGCCAGTAACAGACCTGCGACTTGCCAAATCGCATATACCCCGTGTAGGTATGTTGCATGTACTTCGTCCGTATCCTTCTGGTCATCCTATTGACGTTTTCCACCTCGCTCTCAAATGCGATGGACGCAGGGCATATGCCAGTTTCAGACCATACACAAGCGACTGTTGAAGGTATGACTGATGCGCAACCTTTATGCTGCCAGGACAGCACAGAACGCGCCCAGACTTGCCATGCTCTAATGGCTCTTCTTCCCACTTTGACTTTGAGTGGCACCGCGCCTGTTGCTGGCGAGGATGTGTTCTGCACAACCGGCGTGCTTTTGACCGGTTTTGAACCATCCGGCCCTCTCGATCCGCCCCGCGCGGTGTGATGCCCGCCGTGCCATTCCATGGTGCTGCGCAGACTGGAAGTCACATCAAAGCGGGCATTGCCCGATGCCCTTACCCTTGGGCTCACCCTTTCGAGAGGAATATCTTATGAAACCGATCAAAACAATTCTGGCCTTTACACCCAGCGTCGCACTTGCGCTTGGAATGGCGTCTTTCGGCTGGGCTGGCATGGCTCATGCAGACGACCATGGGGCCATGTCCCATCACGGCACCATGCATGTCACAAAAAGCCCGACTTGCGGCTGTTGCGGCGCATGGGTCGCACTGGCCCGCCAAGAAGGCTACAACATCGAAGTGACTGACACAGCAGATGTGACGACTGTGAAACTGGATGCAGATATTCCCGGCAATATGTGGGCCTGTCATACCGCGACGGTTCACGGCTACGTCGTTGAAGGTCACGTTCCGTTTGAAGCTCTGGCAAAACTTCTGGAAGAACGCCCCGACATCACCGGAATTGCGGTCCCCGGTATGCCCGGTGGCTCTCCCGGGATGGGGAATGATCCGACTGCGCGCTATGACGTGATCGCCTTTGGTGGCGATGCGGGTGATGGCGAAGTCTTCTACCAGGCTGGTCTGTGAAACGGATCGCTCTGATAGCCGTTGGCGGAGCGGCCCTGATTGGGGCCGCTCTCTACGCGTTTACAAATGGCTCGGCTGAAACCGACCGCGTCGTTTTGCACGACAGCGATCCTGCAATCGTCTCGCTCGGTGCCAGTGTCTATGAGGCAAACTGTGCCTCCTGCCATGGTGCTGATCTGGAAGGTCAGGCCAACTGGCGGTCTCCGGATGAGGATGGACGGCTTCCGGCACCACCCCATGATCAGACTGGACACACATGGCACCATGACGGTGACACGCTGTTTCGGCTGACCAAATACGGCGTTGGTGCGTTGATCAATGATCCTGACTACGCCTCGAACATGCCGATTTACGACGGCGTCCTAAGCGATGAAGAGATCATTGCCGTGCTCAGCTACATCAAATCAACTTGGCCGGAGGAAATTCGCGCCCGACACAATAAAATGGAAAACAGACAATGAGACAGATGACCCTTGCGCTTCTCGTGCTGGCCGCAACCACAACCGGAGCCTTGGCACACTCAAAGGCCGAACAAACCACACCTGCCAATGAAGCGACGGTCGCAGAGGTTGAAGCCATTGAAATGCGCTTTGATGATCCAATGCGCGTGACCGCAATCACGCTGACCGGACCGGATGGTGATGTAAATATTGAGCGAGAAACCGGCATGGACGCGGTGACAGAATTCCGTGCGGTTCCACCTGCCGACCTGCCGGACGGAGCCTATACCGTTGATTGGCGCGGTCTGTCTTCTGACGACCATCCAATGCAGGGCACGTTCAGCTTCACAATAGCTGACTGACCGACATGGAAGGTCTGGCACCAACAGACGGATGGGCCATAGCGGCGCTTCTTGCAATGGGCGGGCCACTGTTTGTTTTGGTTTTTCCAAGCTCATCCACTGATGTGCGGCAACTGGCTCGGAAAGTCGCTGTTATCGCCGCTTTGACTGGGTTGGCAGTGTTGGCTCTGCGCTTTGGTATCCGCGCCGCCCGTATATCCGGGATGGGTCTGCCGGGGGCCATCGATCCGATGATGCTTGGCTTCGTTTGGGACAGTCCACTTGGGGTGGCTGCGATCTGGCGGGGCGCAGGCGAACTGTTGGTCGTAGCACTGCTGCTGAGAGGCATCATCGGCCTCTTGGCAGGGCTGATCGGTGCGCTACTGATTGCAGTTTCCTACACGCTCATAGGTCATTCCCTTGGTGATCCCCGCTGGTTGCTTGCGTCGTTGTTGACTTTGCATTTGCTGGCGGCAGGGTTCTGGATCGGCGCATTGCTGCCCCTACGCCACGCCGTCGGCCAAGCGGACGGGGTAAGGCTGCTTCATCGGTTTGGAAGCATCGCCAGTTTTACTGTCGCATTGCTTGTCGTGTTTGGTTTGATTTTTGCATGGCTGATGACTGGATCACTCTCGAACCTGCTTTCAACCGCTTACGGTTGGACACTTCTTGCCAAGCTCGGCGTTGTGGCTGGGCTGATGGCCTTGGCCGCGCTCAACAAATGGCGGTTCGTTCCGGCACTCGCCTCTGGCGTACCCGCAGCCGTACCCCATCTGCGCCGCTCTATCCAGATCGAGGCTATTGCTGTTCTGCTCATCTTGCTGGCAACGGCAACGCTCACTTCAATCACCACGCCGCCGGTCAACCTATGAAGAGGAACATCTCATGACCTTCCTGTCTCGACGCTCTGTTCTGAAAGGCGCTGCTGCGCTTGGGGGCACATCCCTGTTTTCCGCGCCCTCTCTTGCCGATTCCAGCCTGCCCGTACTGCGGGCTGCTCCGGCAACTGCGCAGCTTGCCCCTGACGGATACCCATCAACGCCTGTTTGGGCCTACGCGACCGAGGTGGAAGGCAGGGTTCCCGGCCCGGAAATTCGCCTGACAGCGGGTGATCGCATCGGCTACCGATTGGTCAACGACCTGCCGCAACCGACCGCCGTACATTGGCACGGCATTCGCATTGACAACGCGATGGATGGCGCAGCCCCGTTAACGCAAGCCCCGGTGCCGTCCGGGGAGGGGTTCGAATATGACTTCGTGGCTCCCGATCCCGGCACATACTGGTATCACTCTCACAACCGCAGCGCAGAACAAGTGGCTCGGGGACTTGCTGGGCCACTGATCGTGGAGGATCGCGAACCTTGGCTTGGGGAACCTGGCGCGGCCACCCGCGAGCTGGTGCTTGTTCTTGATGATTGGCTACTGGATCGCAATGCAGGCATTATCGAGGACAGATGGGATGACCTGCACGCTGCCTCGCATGGTGGGCGCATGGGAAACACGGTCACGGTGAACGGCGCTGCCTATCCTGAACTTGACATCCAACCCGGTGAGCGTGTGCGGCTGCGGATCATCAACACGGCCACTGACAGGATAATGCCCTTGTCATTGCCGCACCTATTTCCACGGCTGATTGCGCTGGACGGTCATCCAGTCACGCCACGTGAGATCGAAACGCTCGTCCTCGGACCCGCGCAAAGAGCGGATGTCGTGATCGACGGCCGCACGGACGGAGAGACGCGCGCCAGTTTGCTGCTCGATCCCGGCAATGGAGAAAGGGTCGAAATTGCTGAATTCGTCCTATCGGGTGACACTTTGGCGTCACGTGGGTCTGATGTGCGCCCATTGCCTGCTTGGGGAACACTTGCGGCCCCAGAGTTATCAAACTCCCAACGCGAAGTCTTGCTGATGGAAGGCGGGGCCATGCGCGCAATGCTTGAAACCACCTATCGCGGCGAGAGTCTTGGTTTCCGAGACTTAACAAAGCATGGGATGGTCTGGGCGTTCAACGGCATAGCGGATGGCATGGACAAGCCGATGTTCCAAGCTGCTTTGGGCCGTACCATTCGTATGGAAATGACGAACCGATCAATGTTTCCACACGCAATCCACCTGCATGGTCACCACTTTACTGTCCTGTCCCAAAGCGGTGCCGCGAACATAGAAGGCGACGTTCGGGACACCGTGCTGATTGGGGCGGGTGAAACCGTCGAAGTTGCCTTCGTGGCTGACAATCCTGGCCAGTGGATGATCCATTGCCATATGCTGTCGCATCAAAAATCGGGCATGATGGCTTGGTTTGAGGTCGCCTGAGAAATGTTCTGGGGACCGTTCCTCACTGGTGTCGTCCTGGGCGGTGCTACGATTGGTCTGATGGCAGTCGGCGGTGTTATCCGCCAAAAGGGTACATGGGCCACAACCATGGTGGCGATTGCGTCCTTCTATGTGGTGTTTGCAATTCAGACTGGCGACATGCTGGAAATCGTTGTCCATACCGGACTTGCCGCAGGATTTGTAACTCTCGCCATTGTTGGCGCACGCATTTCTTCGTGGATACTCGCGGCTAGTCTGCTCGGACATGGAATTTTCGATATTTTGGTCGGATCGGTATTGTCGAATCCAGCCCCGAACTGGTGGGGTCCGTTCTGTCTCGGGATCGATGTGATGCTGGCAATCGCACTGGCTACGATGCTTTGGCGGGGTATTACCGTTGAATGATCCGACTACTTTGATGCCTTTTGCAAAAGTCCAATCAGCTCGTCAAACTTGGCGCGCTGTTCTTCGGGGTCGCCGCTTTGAATAGCCGTCTCGACACAATGTTCCGCATGGTTTTCAAGGATCAACTTTTCAACGCCCAGAATGGCGGACCGTATTGCCGCTGTCTGCGCCAGAATATCCATACAGTAGCGGTCAGCCTCAACCATACCCGCAACACCGCGCACTTGCCCTTCAAGCCGTGACAGCCGGTCCAATGTCTTGTCTTTGTTGGCTTTCACGAGTTGCGCTCCCTCTTCTTTATCCCAAATGTGACATTCCCTTGATATACCCTATGGGGGTATATATAAAGCATCCACAGTAGATGATCTAGCAACCATACACTGGCCTTAAGCAAAACGCATCAGGAGAGCTATCGTGCCAAAAGATTCCCGTGACGTTGCTGATGTAACAACCGATCCGGCAGTATCCGCGACCGGAAAAACAGCCGTTCTCTACCGCATGGACTTGCCAAACCATCTGTGTCCGTCGGGACAAAAAGCTCGATGGCTCTTGGACCGGCATGGCTACAAGGTCGATGATCGCCTGTTCCGCGAACGATCTGAGGTTGATGCGTTCAAGGAAGCGCATGATGTACCTACCACTCCGCAGATATGGATCGATGGCGAGAGGGTCGGCGGCTACGACGCCCTGCGCGAAAAACTCACCGACTACGACCCGAAGGCCAAGACGTACAAACCGGTCCTCTATCTCTTTGCCGTTGCCGCTGCGACGGCACTCGCGCTGTCCATCGGCTTCCTCGGCGCGATCACTTGGCAAACGCTGGGTTGGTTCATTTCGGTCTCGATGATCCTGCTAGGTATGCAGAAGCTGCGTGATATCGAGAGTTTCACAACGATGTTTCTCAACTACGATCTGCTGGCGCGGAAATGGGTGCCCTACGCCTATGTCTATCCTTGGGTAGAAACAGCGGCAGGCATCCTCATGACAGGGATGTTGCTAACCTGGCTTGCGGCCCCTGTGGCGCTCTTTGTCGCGACGATCGGCGCAATCAGCGTATTCAAGGCTGTCTACATCGACAAACGAGAGTTGAAATGCGCCTGCGTGGGCGGCGGATCGAACGTGCCCCTTGGTTTCGTCAGCCTGACGGAGAACCTGATGATGATGGGGATGGCCATAGTGATGCTCGTCCAGATCGCAAACTGATGGCAGCGAAGGCCGACTGGAAACGGCGGGCCATGTTGGCTGGCGGAGCCCTCGCTGTTGCAGGATGGGTCAAAGGCGTGCCTTATCTGGCGTCGTTGGGGCAGCCGGACTTCGCGTTCGAGGACATACCCGATCTTCGACCATTCCGACGATTACAGGGGGCAGGCGCATCCACACCGAGCGCAGCAATTTTTGCCGGCCTAGATAGCGGTGAACCACAAACCGATGTTGATGAAGAACTAGAACGGTTTGTGAAGCAAAATCCCTGTGCTGCCTTTTTCGGTGAAGAACCCAACAACACCGTTCCAGTCGCTATGTTCTCCGATTTTGCTTGCCCGATCTGTCGTGTGATGGATGATCGTCTAACCGACCTTGAGGCAAGCGACCCGGGCACCTTTCACATCGTCCGGCATCAACTCCCGCTTCTTGGCGTAGCGTCGGCGGTTGCCAGTCGTGCCGTGCTAGCAGCGGACCTTCAAGGCCAGTATCGTGAAATGCACGCGCGTCTTATCCGAACGCCTGCCGTCACGGATGAACGCTTCATCGCGGCCATTGCAGAAAGTCTTGACCTCGATCCTGCCAGATTGGTCGAAGACATGCAGTCGGATGCTATCGACCGCCGCCTTCGCCTAACAGCGACCATCGCAGAAATTTTCGGCTTTATCGGAACGCCTGCCTTCGCGGTAGGTCGGACAGTGTTCATGGGGTCGATCCAAACAGGCTCACTACGCAAGCTGATCGCGGATGAGGAAGCAAATCCCTGTCTGATCGCGTAGACGAAGGACAAGGGTTACGGTCCTCGGTCTTCGTGTTCCGAAAACGGACGTTCGTGTTTGTGCAGCGAAAGTTTACTCTGTCGGCAGACTTCCCGTTTGCCGCCCCTAGTTTCGTGCTTTGCAGCGAACGGCAGCTTCGACGGGCCGCGCCGCAGCATCGAGATCCCACATCGAAAGTCTGCTCTGGGCCGTCAGGGCTCTAGAAGCGATCTGAATTGCTCTACGCTCATCACGTCAATATTTGCTTTGCCAGACAAATTCATTTCGTTGGCTTTGATTGGCTTCTTGGACTTCCCCAGATCACCAACCACTAATATGTCAACCTTCTTGGAGAGAGACTTTCCGAGAGCGAGTCCTTTTTCTGTGGCAGTCCCCACCAGAGTCTTTTGCAGCTCCATCGGGCAATCAGTGAACAAAACCGTCTTGCCGAAGTACTCGCCTCCCTCATTCACAGCAATCTCTCTCAGCGCCAGCTTCTCAAGCCGGTATGCTTCGGACCAATGATTTTCGGTCGGCCTGCTTTCTTTCAACTTTTCAAAGCCCACGCGCTCAATCATTTTGAGTATGATTGCAACCAAGACTTTGGCGTCCTCCGATGCAACGTGGTGTTCGAACTTTAGCTCCAACCGTTCGGAGAACCTTTCGATCGTATGTTTGGTCTTCCTTTGCCTGCCGGTCGGGGCCGCAAGGTCGCCGAGGTGCTCACGCGTCAACGGAAGAGTATTGATAACTTCGAAATGCGGTTCACGGTCAGCACGCTCAAAGAGCCTAGTTATCCTGCTGCCGTCCTCTCCTGCATGATGAAAAAGGGTTGACCCGCTCGGCACATTTGTATCGAAAAATTCGACTGCGGTGTGCCAGTTCTTTTCACCTATTAGGTCGTCAGATGAATAACCGAAGTGATTGGGGCCCCACTGTCCGCAGTTTGGATCTACCCTACAAGCCAACACTTGGGTAAGTGTGCCATCCTTCACTTCGCACAGGCCGTACTCGAAAGTCGCATCAATGTTTTCCTTGCCTGGCATGTATTCTGTGTCCAGCGTGAAGAAATGTGCCATTAGGGCCTCATTGGTTAATTAGGAACGTCAAAGACTTACTAATAGCGACAAAGAGTTCTTTCTTCAAAGGCCCTGTTTTCCAGACCAGGCCGCTGAGAACTGTCTTGCAATGGTCTCACCTTCGGGCAGAGCCATCACAAATTGTACCGATCGAACTAGCTATTCAGACACGACTTTGAAGCCGGCCCCCCAGGCGTTTCGAACGGCCGCTTTGCAGGCTGCATACGCAGCATTACGACCGCGCGACCAAAGTCCGCTAAGGGCCGTTCCCAGCGTCACGATCTCGGACTAGCTCCAAGATGCTGCAAACGACCGAATGGCGGCAGAGAGTCCATTTTTTCGGATGCTGCAGCATGCACCAACGACCGCTTTTTTGAGCGGACAAAAACCTGACAAAATCAAAGGCAGTCTTGCCAAGGGTTTTTAGCGCAGGATTTTTCAATGATTTTTGGCGATAGCGGCACATGTGGCTATGACAACCCGAGGGTTATTGGCATAGGGTTTTTGACACTCTTTGCCTTTCGTCAGTCGACAGGCGGCAGAATCCGAATGACCAACCGAATTAGCTCAGCTCGGCGACCAACGCCGGTCTTGTTTAAGATCGAAGCAATCTGATTTTTGGTTGTGACGGGAGAAGTATTGCGCATCTCGGCAATGTCATTGATGGGCACACCCTGCAAGATCAGTCGACACACGTCGGCTTCAGCGGCAGTCAAGTCATACAAGGCAATGAAGCGATCCATCTTGAGATAAGGGACACGCTCAGGATCGATGATCGTAATCAAAGCACCTTCAAGTGGACCGTCGAGTTCCGCTTTGCTGTCCTTAAGGGGCGCGACGTCGATTAACAAAGAAGCCTGCCCAGATGGGCGTTTCAGTGCAATCAGGCATTCGCTAGCGCTGTCCTCGCCCCGCACCGTACTTGCAGCCTTGGATATTGCGTCGCCTAGCTCTGCGCTCTGATCTGTATCATGGCATCGTAATCGACCGTCGCCCGACTTCGTCAGACCATCCTTCATCGAGAGGATGCGTTTCGCTTCTTCGTTTTCTACAATGATATCACCTGACGGAAGAGCTATGGCCAGACCCACCTTGACCCTATCAAGTGCTGTCAGAACCGCAGAATATCGCGATTTCAGTTGTGAGAATGTCCTTCCGATCTCGACTGCTTTGGTTAGATGCGGAAGCAGAAAACGGGTCCCCTCCAACGCACTTTGAGGGATCACAGCAGCGTCTGCACAGAATGCAACACTCATGGCGTCGAACCAGACACTGTCTGAATTCAGACGCACCCCTAGACGTCTACCAACTCCCAATTTCTTGCGGAGTAAGGCATAATCTGCTCGCTGATCTAGTTCCCTGGCGGTCGGCCCAATTGCAGTATCAGCCGTCGGTTTATGAGCAGGTTGGCGGCTTAGAAAGTCCCAGTCTGGGTCTTGTAAGCGGCTGAGCCGCAAACCGTAATAAACTCCCCAAGGGCTGCGAACGAAGTTCAGATAAGTCGAGTTGAGCATCTGCAGGTCTTTAGATGCCGGGTCTGGGCGGCGGATTAGTAATGCTATTGCCTTCGCATCGATGGTAGAAGCAACTGCGTCAAGTGCGCGCCGCCAACGTCCGAGATTGACGGCAGCATCGTAGATATCGGTCAGTGCTGCATATCCTTCAGGTTTCACGACAAGATCAGCACCCGCAGCAATCAAAAAATTCTGTCACATGATCCAAACGGATCATGAGGTCACTTTACTACACCGGCATCATTTTTCCCAAAAGATTTAAAATTTCTAGAATTTTTTAGAAGGGAAATAAAATGAGACAACTTGCCTTAGTCGTGGCCATTACGTCGGTTCCAACTGCGGTGTTTGCACAGAGCTGTGCGGATGTATACCGAGAAGCTGTCCAAAACGTGGAAATCAGCACGCTCAAGAGGAGTGAGGCGTCTTTCTACTTCAATCTCTACTGCCAAGAATCGGGCGAGACCCGCGACCTCCAGACTTCAGCGTCGTTTTCCGTGCCGATCAAAGGTATACCATTAGACTTCTCCGGAGACGGCGATTGGAGCCAAGAGGAGTGGACCAATTTTTGCCGTACAGGAGCCGAACAGGGTTACTATAATATGTCCGAGGCGTCTTTTGGGAGTTATACGGTGCCGGGAGCACTTTCTAGCTTCAATGAGTGTGTCGCAATCGAAAAAAACAAGCTATTGATCACGCATGACCTCACGCCGCCATTTGGCGTAGCGATTTCAGGGATCTTGCAGTCACCAGACCCCGTTCGGATCTTGGGTATGCTGTATCAAGAAGACCTAGTTGAATGCACATCAAACAGCTTCTCTTCGGATGGTTCCGAGCAAACGATTGGCCTTGGGCAGGCCATCAATAATATAACCGATGACTTCGTCCTGAATTGTGTTCGCAAAGGGCAGGAGAACGACGGATCAGTTTTCTACCCATCGACCGCGATTACCCTTGGTACATCCGAGGGTAACTACACTGTTCGGCTGAGCAACGATCAGCTATTGAACTTCGACCTTGCAAGTCAATCCCGTGCAGCTTATGACGCGGCACTGGCCGCTAGAAATGCTGCGCAAGATGCGCAGGCGGCAGCCGAAGCGAATGCTGCAAGTCTTTCAAGCAGGATGGCGAACCCTCAAATTTCAATACACACTTTTGGTACGGGGGAGTACGATAAAACATTCTTAAGTCCCAGGCATGACCCTCGTTGGGGACCATCTCCTGAAGAGAGAGCCGACTCGTTATGTGGTGGGAAACATCATAAACTGTTTGTCGTTTCCGACCGAGCTGGAGATTGCTGCGGCTATACGGAATATGTAGCCGTTTGCGTCGCGAACTGAGCAAACGACCACGCAAGCGCCATAGACCTTTGCGGTCTCGGCGCTGCTATTCAGCCAAGCCACCTTGATTCAGCACAGATGGATATCATGAAAAAGTTCTTCATTGCTTGCATACTTTCGTTGTTTTGTGGTTCAGCAACCCTCGCACAGGAAGCCTGTTCCAATCACTGGCAGTTCAACCAGATTTCGTATCAGAGCGACCTCAAGAAAAAACTTGCTATCATCTACTCCATAGACCGTGAAAATTTCGAGGAGAGGAAAAGGGAATTCGGAAGCGGGCTTACGATGCCGGTGGAAGGTATTCCCATATCTGGCTACGCGAACTACAATGATTTTGACGCCGCCAGGCAACGGATGTCTTCGCGTTTTGCTTATAGCCTCGACTTGGAGCATAGCGAGAGTTATCTTCGCCAATTCGTCGCGCCAGAAACGCTAGAGGCCGTAAAGCTTTGTATCGCGAATACATTTGGCCTGCACGCGGTTCTAGACCGCGTTCAGGGGGAAAGCGTATTGATTTCATTACACTGGAAACCAACAGCTGGGGGGACAAATCCAATCGATCCGCTTTCTGAAACTGTGATAGCCGGAGAATTGGTTGGGGACTTTCCCACGAAACTTGAGCCGCACAACTGGGCGGCTGTCACCTACAAGCGCAACAGAAATGTTGACTTCATTTTTCGAGCACAAGGAAGCGGTGCAATTACGTCACCAATCATTGTTCCGGCCGATCCAACTGTGGATGCAAGGCCCTACTCTTGGAAATTTTGCAATTCAAAGCGCCCTCTTTGTTTTGAACCGGACAAGGATTGGAACCCCAATATCGTTTGCGAAGAAGGCGCGACTGTCGTGGGAGTTGCGCAGAACGGCACCTCGTTGAGCTATCCGTTCGACGGGCGGACGCACGTCTCTGTTCAGCCCCGGCATGCAAGAGTTGGCGATAATCACTACTCAAGGGTCATCGTCAACGGCGAGCTTCTTCCGGGCGGCTACCGGCTCCACACCATTGCCATCACGTGTAACCCGTAGAGCTACATTCGCCAAAACTCATACGTTTCTGTCACCGGCGAAATCGCCCATATTCGCCACTGCAAAATCATGAAAGCCGACTTTGGAGCAGCCGTAGCGAATTCACACTTCGTCCCGCAGACTGTTAGTTCATCCAACTCCAGAATTTGCGCTTGCAGCGAACGGCAGCAAAGCGAGCTGCGATCGCGGCATTTTGGTTGGCCGTGGGATGTCTGCTCAGGGCCGTCCCTGAAGACGGCCCAAGTCGTTAGATTTCGATGGCCTCTGCAATCGCAAGAGCATCCTCAAGCTCGACGCCGAGGTATCTGACGGTACTGTCCATCTTCGTGTGGCCCAACAGCAGTTGGACTGCCCGCAGGTTGCCCGTCTTTTTGTAGATTTGCGTCACCTTCGTGCGCCGCATCGAGTGCGTGCCGTATGCGCTCGCCTCCAGGCCGATCGATGTTACCCAATCACGGACAATCCGTGCATATTGACGTGTCGAGATATGCAGCCGCTCATGAAACCGGCCGGGCCAGAGGTATTCGGATCCGACCATCAGCGGGTCTTGCATCCACCTTTCGAGCGAGGCTCGGGTGCCTTCCGAGATTTCGAAGCGGACCGGTTTCTGTGTCTTACTCTGCAGAACGGACGCTCGTTCCTTGATCTGGCCAGATGCCATGACATCGACGACCTTCATTTTGACCAAATCGCAGCCACGCAGTTTGCTGTCGATGGCCAGGTTGAAGAGCGCCAAGTCACGATAGTTCTCGGCCAGTTCAAGTCGAACTCGGATCGCCCAAACATGCTTTGGCTTCAGCGGTCTTTTCTGACCAACGATACGTCCTTTGTTCCAAGCGGGGCGCAATGCTCGAATGGCAGGTAAGTTTGGTGTTTCCATGACTGATCCTCCGATCCGCCATGCCCTCCCACAACGACAACCCGACGTTGAC
>CANLUY010000008.1 GCA_947494435.1 uncultured Litoreibacter sp. | reverse complement strand
GCTATTGCAGCGAATGGCAGCAAAGCGAGCTGCGACCGCAGGACCTAGGTTGGCCACTGGATGTCGGCTTAGGGCCGACTGTTCGGGTAGGGGATGCCATTTACTCTTGGATGCTGCGCTGCCTTCGAGGTCGGCATCGAGCCCACTTTGACCGATGCTGCAGAAGCCCTAGACGGCAATAAGGGTGCAGAAACCGGACCTTTGCTGCAAATTAAAATGAAGCCTGTCGCACTCCAATAGCAGTCGTCTATTGGCAACCCACTAGCCCAATTGGGGTTAAAACGAGTTGCAAGAAAAAGCTGCAAATTTCGTGGGGGCCCTTTTTGTGCAACCGGAAACGGTATGGGGGCGACGCCCCCTTGCTCCTTCGATCAGGGGCTCTGCTCATCTTCCATGAGAATACGCGCAGCGTCTCCGCTTGGGTCGTCGTATTGATCGGACCGCAGCGTCCAGATAAATGCGGCAATGCCCAGCCCGCCCAAGATAAGTGAGATAGGGATCAAAAAGACAAGGACGTTCATTTTCCATACCCCACGCGCGCGGCATTTATCAGAACTGTGATGGACGACAGCGACATCGCAAGGGCCGCGGCGAGTGGAGTGGCAAAGCCCAGAATGGCGATAGGCACGGCCACGGCGTTATAGGCGATGGCGATGCCAAAGTTTTGGCGCGACAAAGCAACCGCCTTGCGCGAGATGGCAAAGACCTGCGGGATGTTTTTCATCGTATCATCAATTACAATCACATCAGCCGCATTGCGCGCTGCGTCCAGCGCTGCCCCAGGCGCAATGGAGGCATGTGCGCTGGCCAAAGCGACGGTGTCGTTCAGACCATCTCCGATCATGCAGGGAAATTCGGACTGCGCCGCGAGGCTGTCAATATAGACGCTTTTGTCCTCGGGAGAAACTTCGGACCGGACGTGTTGCAACCCCAACGTACCCGCAATCTTGCAGGTCTTGGCGGCCGTGTCGCCAGACAAGAGCTTTAGTGTATAGGCGTTGTTTTGAAGGCTGTTCACCATGTCAGACACCCCGTCGCGCAGCGGTTCTTGGAACGGCAAAGCATGGCGCCGCTCGCCGATTTTCAGGACCAGCCCTGTGTCATCGCTGCCCAGCCAATCGGCCTTGCCCAAGGCAACAGGCGTCGCGCCAAACAAGGCCGTAACACCGCAGCCTTGGACTTCGCGCATATCGCTCAGGTCGGCGGGGATCTGGTCCTTGAGGTAACGGTTCAATGCTTGGGACAACGGGTGCGCGCTTGATTGGGCCAACGCCTTGGCGATGCGCAGATCGTTGGGTCCAAAGGCGCTGAGATCAAAGCTGAAATCGGGGCTGGTCAGCGTGCCGGTTTTATCCAGCACGATGGTCTTCACCTCGGCCAGCCGTTCCAGCGCCGTACCGGATTTCACCAAAAACCCCAAACGGTAAAGCCTGCTGATCGCCGCTGTCGACACGGCGGGCACGGCAAGGCCAAGGGCGCAGGGGCAGGTGATGATCAGCACAGCAATCGCGACGTTCAGCGCATGGCGCACGTCTTGCGTCCAGAAAACCCAGCCCACAAAGGTCGCAAAGGCCAGCAGATGCACCGCAGGCGCGTAAATCTGCGCAGCGCGGTCCGCGAGCGATGTGTAGCGGTTGCGCGCGTTTTCGGCCGTTTCGACCAGTTGAGCAATCTGGTGCAGGCGCGTGTCTTGCCCGACCGCCGTGACCTTGACCTCAAGTGGCCCGGCCAGATTGATTTCACCTGCATGAAGCGCGTCAAAGGCTGCGTGGGACACAGGCTCGCTTTCGCCAGTAAGCAAGGACCGGTCGGTGATGCCCTGCGCCGTCATCAACTGACCATCTGCCGGAACCCGCATGCCGCTGGCGACCAGAACGATATCGCCGACCCGCAGGGCGTCTATGGCGACCACCTCGGAGCCGGTGTCGGTCTGCCGCTCTGCGGTGTGGGCCTCAAGTGCGGCCAGTTCTTTGGCTGCTGAATGTGCGGCAGACCTTGTGCGGTGTTCAAGGTAGCGCCCGATCAACAGGAAAAAGGTCAGCGACAGCGCCGCATCGAAATAGGCGTGTTCGCCCCCCATCAAGGTTTCAAACAATGACATGCCGCCTGCCAGAATGATCGCCAATGATATCGGCACATCCATATTCAAACGCCCGACTTTCAGCGCGGACATGGCGTTCTTGAAAAACGGTTGCGCGGCATAAAGCACCATAGGCAGCGCGATGGCCGCCGAAATCAGGTGGAACAAATCCCGCGTTGCCCCCGATGCCCCCGACCAGACGGCGACAGACAACAGCATGACGTTCATCATCGCAAAACCCGCCACACCCATGCGCATCAACAGGTTGCGCCCTTCGGCGTCCACATCACTGGCCAAGGCCCGCGCATCAAGGGGATAGGCATCATAGCCGATCTGCCCGATCGCTTTGACCATCTCTGCCGCCGAATGATCGGTCACGATTTGCACGCGTTTCTGGGTCAGATTGACCCGCGCCGTGACCACGCCCTGCACCTGTGACAGATGATTTTCGATTGTGCTGATGCAGGCCGCGCAGCGCACGGCAGGCACCGAAAGCTGCAGCGCATTCGCCATGTGCGCCAGCTCAACAGCCGCCGGAGCCGCCGCGCAGGCTGGGCAAGCCGCCATCATTGCGCGGCCTCCACGATGATACGTTGGCGAAACATGGTGCCATCCGCCGCGCGCGCCTCAAGGCGCAGGTTCCAGTTGCCTAGCCCCGCATGCACAGGGGCGCGAAAGGCTACGCCATCAAATGTGAACTGCGGCGTCTGATCCACAGCAACCGACGTGGCACGGCTGAACACAGCGCTGACGATTTTAGGTTCAACCGGCTGTTCGTTTTTGGCAATTTCGAGCACGAGTTGATCGCCCTGCAATCGCGCCGAGACCTCCCAACCCAAAGCCAGTTGCGCGGTGCGATCTGCGTCAAAGGTCTGACTGGCAACGTAAGAGTTCTTGACCTCGAGCCCCGGGAACGTCTGAACCGCGTTCCACGCGAGCGTCAGGTTCACGGCGATAATGATGCCAAAGCCCGATATGAACATCGCGGCCACATGTTTTCCTTTTAACTCGGTCATTGCTGCGCTCCTGTTCCATTGAAGACGGTGTTCACAAAGGCTCTCTCCCCGTTGCCGAGATCTTCGATCCAGAACCGGATTGGGCTTTCATCGGTTTGTGCGATTTCGCCGCCTGGCGGGGTGGTGACATAGACCCGTAATCGGTGCGTGGCGTCAGGGGCCACTTCGACGGATTCGTAAGGCGTGCCCTCCAACTCGATGCGCAGCGCCAGATCGCCGGTGACGTGAATGCCGAATTGGCGCGGCTCCCCGTGTTTGTTGCGCAGCCGAATTTCATATGCGTTGCGGATGGACCCGTCAGACAGGATCACAAAGGTCGGGTTGCGGACAGGCGCCACGGTGAGTTCAATTTCGGGGCGGATAAACAACGCGTACATCATCGCAAACCCGAAGGCGGCCCAAATTATGGAATAGAGGATCGTGCGCGGCCGCAGGATATGGGTCCAGATCGGGCGCGGTTTTTTGCCCGCCTGTTCCGCTGGCGCGTCAGACAGCGCAAGATAGTCAATCAACCCACGGTCGCGGCCAAGTTTGCCCATGATGTCGTCACAGGCATCAATGCACAACGCACAGGTGATGCATTCCATCTGTTGCCCGTCGCGGATGTCGATCCCCATGGGGCAGACGGCCACGCAGGCGTTGCAATCAACGCAATCGCCCGCTGTGGCATCACGGGCCTTGCCGCGCGGCTCTCCGCGCCAATCTCGGTAGGCGACGGTCAGGGTGCTGTCGTCCATCATGGCACCCTGAATGCGCGGCCACGGGCACATGTAGATGCAAACCTGTTCGCGCATGAAACCGCCCAGCACGACTGTCGTGGCAGTTAGGATCGCAACGGTAGTCCACGCCACGGCGGGGGCAGTCAGTGTCAGAAACTGGTTCGCCAACGTCGGCGCATCGGCAAAGTAGAACACCCATGCCCCGGCTGTGGCCACGCCAATCAGCGCCCAAACTGTCCACTTGAACAATCGCAGGGTTGCTTTGCGCGGCGTCCACGTGGCGCGGTGAAGGCGGATGCGGGCGTTGCGGTCGCCCTCGATCCAGCGTTCTACAAGGATGAACAGATCGGTCCAGACGGTTTGCGGGCAAGTATATCCACACCAGACCCGCCCCAAGGCAGACGTAAACAGAAACAGCCCCAGACCCGCCATGATCAGCAGGCCCGCCACGAAATAGAATTCATGGGGCCAGATTTCGATCCAGAAGAAATAGAAACGCCGGTTGGCAAGGTCGATCAGAACCGCCTGATCCGGCAGGTTCAGGCCACGATCCCAGCGCAGCCATGGCACCAGATAATAGATGCCAAGCGTAACGGCCATAATCGCCCACTTCAGGTTGCGAAATGTGCCGTAGACCCGCTTGGGAAAGATCGGTTCGCGGGCTGCGTAAAGACTGTTGTTTTGGGTGGTCATGTGACTGCCGTTCTATGGTTCGCATTCACCATAGAACGGCGGCCAATTGGAAACCTTGACGCAGATCAAGTTTGGCGAAATGGCGTTATTCGCCGCCACCAAGAGAATGCACATAGGTCGAAACCGCGCGCACGTCTTCTTCGGACAGGCGCTGACCCCACGCGGGCATAACGCCAAAGCGCGCGTTGCTGATGGTCTCGGTCAGGCTGGCACTGTCACCGCCATAGAGCCAGATCGCATCGGCCAGGTTGGGCGCCCCCATACTGCGATCCCCCAGACCGCGTTCTCCGTGACATGACGCGCAGTTATCGGCGTATAGAACGGCGCCTGCGCTGTCCCAGTCAGCATCCGCAAGAGTGGGGACGAACGCGACCAAAGCTTCAATCTCAGACGACTCCAACATGTCACCGAAGGCCGGCATCTGGGAATAGCGCGCATCACCGTCGGTTTCGTTGCGGATACCGTGGCGGACGGAATAGGCCACCTCTTCGAGGGTGCCGCCCCAAAGCCAGTCATTGTCCAGCAAATTGGGATAACCGACAGCCCCCGCAGCGCCCGATCCGTGACACTGGCTGCACTGTGCGCGAAACACAGACGCGCCCCGTGCCACCGCATAGCGGTGCAAATCGGACTGCGGGTCAAAGGCGGCGAGGTCCGCCGCGTTCAACTCTGTGACCAAGGCTGCATTCGACGCCTCATGGTCTGCGATATCTGCGATGACTTCACCGCGGGTGGAATACCCCAACAGCCCCGCAGTCGCCCCCGAAACCATCGGCCACGCAGGATAGGCTATGGTATATCCGATGCCCCAGATGATGGTGAGATAAAAGGTCCAAAGCCACCAGCGCGGCATGGGGGTGTTGAGCTCTTCGATCCCGTCAAACTCATGGCCCATGGTGGGTCGGCCGGTCAGCTGGTCAATGCGCGGTTCATCCATCGGTACGCTCCAGATCAAAGAGGGATTTACAGGTGCAGTCGGCGCAGGCATTGGCGCAACCCGCAACGTCATCACGCAGCGGAATCGAGGCCGCATCTTCGCGGTCCGCTTTCAGCGACGGCCAAAAGGCAAAGATCGACGCGCCAAGAAAAAAGCTGAGCATGGCCAGCAAAAACCAGCTGTCTGCAAATTCTCTGAGGATTGAATAGGTTTCCATTTTGATCTCCTTAGCGGCTGTCGTCGGGCACAAAGGTCGAGAAATCGACCAGCGTTCCCATCATTTGAAGGTAGGCAATCAGCGCATCCATTTCGGTCAGCTCCGGCTGCCCGTCAAAATTGCCAACCACTGCGTTCGGATAGCGCTCCAACATGTCGTCCCAGTCGGCATCGGGGTCTGCCTGAACCCGAAAGTCGACAGAAGCGTTTTCGATTTGTGCGTCGGTATAAGGCACGCCGACAAAGCGGTGGGTTGCCATTAGGTCTCCGATGCGGTCCCCATCAAGCTTTGCGTTCATCAAGAAGGCGTAGGATGGCATGATGCTTTCGGGTACGACCGATTGCGGATCGATCAGATGAACCAGGTGCCAGTCATCCGAATACCGCCCCCCCACACGGGCCAGATCCGGCCCCGTGCGTTTTGACCCCCACTGAAACGGGTGATCGTACATAGATTCAGCCGCCAGCGAATAGTGGCCATACCGTTCGACCTCATCGCGCATCGGGCGGATCATCTGGCTGTGGCAGGTGTAGCAGCCTTCGCGGATATAGATGTCACGCCCTGCCAGTTCGAGCGGGCTATAGGGGCGCATGCCCTCAACCTCCTCAATGGTGTTTTCCAGCCAGAACAGCGGTGCGATCTCTACGATGCCACCGATGGTGACAACGGTCAGTGAAAAGGCCAGCAGCAGGGTTGGGCTGCGCTCCAGGATTGCGTGTTTGTCGAGTAGTGCCATCTGTCCTGCTCCTTATTCAGCCGGGGCGGTCATTTGAGAAACGGGCTGGGTCACGGGGGCATGGCCACGAATGGTCTTCCACATGTTCCAGACCATGATGCAGGCCCCGCCAAGGTAGAGAACACCACCCAAACCGCGCACGACATACATCGGGAATTTGGCGCTGACGGTGTCGGCAAAGCTGTTCACAAGGAACCCCTGGTCATCGACCTCGCGCCACATCAGACCTTCCATGATACCGCTGACCCACATGGAAGCCGCGTAAAGAACGATGCCAATCATCGCGAGCCAGAAGTGCCAGTTCATCGCGGCGGTGGAATACATCGCCCCACGGTTCCACAGGCGCGGTGTCAGGAAATAGATCATCGCAAAGATGATCATCCCGTTCCAACCAAGTGCGCCGGAATGGACGTGGCCCACGGTCCAGTCGGTGTAGTGTGACAGGCTGTTAACCGCACGGATCGACATCATCGGACCTTCAAAGGTGGACATGCCATAAAACGCGAGGCTGGCCACAAGGAAACGGATAATCGGATCGGTACGGATTTTGTCCCATGACCCATTCAGCGTCATCAGACCGTTCATCATGCCTGCCCAACTTGGCATCCACAGAATGATCGAGAACACCATGCCAAGGGTCGAAGCCCAATCAGGCAAGGCGGTGTAATGCAAGTGGTGCGGTCCCGCCCAGATATACAGAAAGATCAGCGCCCAGAAGTGTACGATGGACAGTTTGTAGGAGTAAACTGGACGGTTCGCCTGCTTGGGCACGTAGTAGTACATCATGCCGAGGAAACCCGCCGTCAGGAAAAAGCCCACCGCGTTATGCCCGTACCACCACTGGGTCATGGCATCCTGCACGCCCGAGAACAGCTGCACGGATTTGCTGCCCCAGATGCTGACAGGGACGGAGAGGTTGTTGACGATATGGAGCATCGCGACCGTGACGATGAAGGCCAGAAAGAACCAGTTTGCGACGTAGATGTGGCGCTCTTTGCGGTTGATGATCGTGCCAAGGAAGATGACAAGGTAGACCACCCACACAAGCGTCAGCCAGATGTCGACGTACCATTCAGGCTCGGCGTATTCTTTGGATTGTGTCGCGCCCAACAGGTAGCCTGTTGCGGCCAGAACGATGAACAGCTGATAGCCCCAGAACACGAACCAAACGAGGTTGCCGCCGAACAGCCGCGTGCGGCTGGTGCGTTGCACGATGTAGATGGAGGATGCGATCAGCGCATTGCCGCCAAAGGCGAAAATAACAGCAGAGGTATGAAGCGGGCGCAGCCGCCCGAAGTTGCCAAAAGGTTGCGCCCAGTCAAAGTTCAGGGCGGGAAATGCCAGTTGAAAGGCGATCAACACACCCACGGCCAAACCAGCGATGCCCCAGAACGCGGTTGCGATGACACCAGCACGTACCGGCCCATCGTTATAGTCTGTAAGGACAGCGGCGGGCTTTGGCTCATCCATGCGACGCAGCACATGAAGGAAAAGCCCGGCTGCTACCAGTAAGACAATAAAGCCGTGTACGCGAAACGCGACATCGAGCCCCTGGTCCGCGGCATAGGCGGCAATCAAAGTGATCAGGCCAAGTGTTATGAGCTTTGCTACATCCATCGCGTGCATCCTTCTTTCAGCGAACTGCGGAAGTCGGGAAACCCCGCTCCGCATGCAAAAGAATTACGCCAGGCGTTCAGATGTATCTTTGATCTAGGTCAAGTTCGTCAAATGATGACGCCGCCATCCGCATCATCGCCGGTTGCATCCTGCAACGCGGCCAGATCAAGGACCGTGAATTTGCGCCGGTCCGAAAAGGTCAGCACACTATCCTTCTTCATAGAGGATAGCTGCCGGCTCACAGTTTCCAGCGTCAGCCCAAGGAAATTCGCGATCTCTTCCCGCGTCAGGGGCAAGCTGTGCGGCTGACCTGCGTGGATAGGAACATTATCCCGCCGCACCACCATTTCAATGAATGTTGCGATTTTCTCGCGGGCTGTTTTGCGGCCCAGCAGCACCATCCATTCACGCGCGGCATTCAATTCATCCAGCGCCATTTCCATCACACGCTGCGAGATATGCGGCACCTCGTGTACCAGCTTCTCAAAGGATTTACGCTCAAAGCGGCACAGGGTCACGTCGGTCACTGCGGTGACGTCAAAATCGACTGTCTCACGTCCCGGGCTGCCGATAAAATCCGACGGCAACAGCAGCCCGACAACCTGAGTGCGCCCATCCTCAAGCGTGCGGGACAGCGATGCGATTCCCGACACCACAGACGAAATATGCTGCAAATCATCGCCGCGCCAAATGATCGGCTCGCCCTGTGCAATCGTCTTGTAAGACTTCATCCCTTCGAGAACAGCAAGCTCCTCCTCATCACAGCGCGCACATACAGCGCGGTGACGGATCGGGCATTTTCCACACCCATCGCGTTCGTTGAAAACAAAATTCATAAAGTTGATCTGGGTCAAAGTTGTTGGCTACGCCCCACATTAGTGTGACGCCTATGGATAATTCAAGCACACTCCGAAAACATGGGCTCTTTGACGCGAAAGTTCCGCGCTACACGAGCTATCCTCCCGCAAACAGATTCGCCCAAGGGATCGGCGCCCGATTTCAAAGGGATTGGTTGGCACGGGTCGATCCGGCTGAGGGGATCTCGGTCTATGTGCATATCCCGTTTTGTCGTCGCCTCTGTTGGTTTTGCGCCTGTCGCACCCAAGGCACCAAAACGCTGAGCCCCGTCGCGGCCTATGTCGAGAACCTGTTGCTGGAACTCGAGGCCTACCACGCCGCCTTGCCGGACGGCATCAAAATGCGGCGGCTCCATCTTGGGGGCGGCACTCCTACATTGCTCAGCGCGGAGCTGATGCAGCTTTTGCTGGACCGTATTTTTGAGCGTTTTGCTCAGACCAACGACTTCGAATTCTCTGTTGAAATTGACCCGACCGAAGCCAAGCCCGAGGTTTTGGCCGTACTGGCCGCCCGCAAAATGACCCGTGCCAGCGTCGGGGTGCAGGATTTCGCGCCAAAAGTGCAGCAGGCCATTGGACGGGAACAGAGTTTTGTGCAGACGCAGGAAGTGATCGACACCCTGCGCAGGAATGGGGTGCAAAGCCTGAACGTGGATGTGCTTTATGGCCTTCCGTTTCAGAACGCGCAAAGCATTGTGGATACATTGGAGCGGATCGTTTCGCTGCGCCCCGACCGGCTCGCCATGTACGGATACGCCCATGTGCCGCATGTTTCAAAACGGCAGGTGATGATCCCTGAAACCGCACTCCCCAACCCCGAGCAGCGTTATTTTCTTGCCTCCCTCGCCAAGGACAGGCTGAGTGCGCTGGGGTATGAAACGCTGGGAATTGACCATTTTGCCTTGCCCACAGACAGTCTGACCAAGGCGGCGAAAAACGGCACAATGGTGCGCAATTTTCAGGGCTATACGGATGATCCATGCGCGACGCTGATCGGGCTTGGCGCATCTGCCATTTCAAAGTTCCCCCAAGGTTTCGTCCAGAATGCCGTGTCAACATCGGCTTATGTTGAAAGGGTCAGAGCGCAGGGTCTGGCGGGGCACAAAGGCGTCGCACTATCGCCCGAGGACCATTTTATTTCCGCCCTTATCAATGATGTGATGTGCAACGGGGCGATCCACAAAGACGCTTTGGCCTTGGCCTTTCCCGACTTTACGGATCTTTTGATGTTTCAAATTGAACAGGTAAAGAACCGCTTCGGCGATCTGGTGGTTGATACGCCATCCACCTTAACTGTGCGTCCCGAATTTCTCGCTGCGACACGCCTCATCGCGGCCGATCTGGACCAATCCCGCACGCAAGAACACCTGCATAGCCTTGCAGTCTAGGGTTTCGGCGAACCAGCATCAAAGGCTCACTCCATCCCCAATACATTCATCCTCAATGCCAAAATGCAGAGATCATGGGGCAGTGTTTGCTCTGGGGAAGCTGCAAATTAGAGACGGTGGGCATGATGAACGGCCTGTTCGGGCGTTTTTCGGTCTTTGTAGACAGCACAAGCAACGGCAGTTTTGTCCGCTGAACGCCAGTTCGCCGCACTCTCGATTTGGCGTCCGCAGCGAATGACCGGTCTAGTGAAGCCGCAGCGCAGCGCTGGATGTCGGGATAAACGTCCGGTTTGGGCCGTCCACTTCGCCAGCCGGAAGAACAACCGCGTAGATGCCGCGCTGCATCCGACGGCAGCGATGAGCCCATGTCGACCGATGCTGCGGACCACATGAATGCCCGGTTTTCAAATGTGGCCATAATCCACAGCGACGGACTCGCATATCAAGTCAGCGTTAGGAATGTGGGATCAAAGAGCCGCTCATGTATTTTTAGCCTCGCGCTACGAAAGGCACTGCTCCAATACGGCAAGCGCAGCTCCAAATGATGCACCTCATCCAATTTATATATGTTGGTTCTGCCTCTGCTGCACTCATGTTCTGGAAAAGCCGGACCGAACTACGTTTAATATGAGGCCAGGATGTTGTCGTATTTCTGCGCATTTTCTTGCAGCTCTTGGATTTCCAACTCCAGCGCAGGAGTTGGATCGAAGGAAGGGTCAAACTGGTAATCGAGCTGAAAGCGGGTTCCGTATTCGGGTGAGTATTCGCCTGGATTTAATGAGGGCTCCGGCTCTGGGTTGTTTTCAAGGCCATCGACAAAATTGAGTGCCTTTCCAGCAATATTAAAAACGCCTGCAGCTTGATTGAGCCGTGCCGCTGCGGCTTTTTCACTTTTTGCACGTCTCAGCAAAGCACGCGCGCGCATAATTTTCTGTTCAATCTCTATGCGCGCATTTGTGAGCGATAGGATGCGATCGCGCGCAAGTGGGTTGATATGATCTCCTGAGTACTGAGACGCTAAGTTCGTGTATTTTTCAATGCGGTTGAAGCTTTCGGTAATCTCGCGTTCCTCAAGACCTGGTCCGGAAATGACTGAGGCACGCGCGGAGTCATACCACATTTTGGGGTTGGCTATTATCTCTTCCTGAAGCGTGCCTGTTTGTTCATTTCGGCTGACAAAAACAAAAAAGCTTTTGTTATTGTTGTACAACCGTCCACCAAGCGTGAGGCCTTCTTGTGGTGTCTTCCCCGATAATTTATCATAGTAGATATGGCGCTCCAGCGCATCGTGCGGGTTATCGCCAGCGCGCAGCAGCCTGATCGTTATTTTGTCTGTACCTGACTCCGTCTGCGTATAGACTGCCGCTTCGAACAAAACCCCATTAAAGACCCCTTCGTGGATGCTTTGAGATATGACATCGTTGAATGTCTGTGTAATGCTTGAGGCCGCTTGCTCAGCTGGGGTCCCAAAGATCTTATTGATGGCACCTACTAACACCCCACTATCGTTTGATAAGACTGTTGCCAGATCACTCAATAGTTTCGTACGGTCTTTGAAGCCATTACTGGAGTGACCTGTGCGCCGATAAGCCGGGATCGTATATGTGCGCATGAAGACTAAACCTCCGTCAGCATTGTCCGATTGCAAAGATCGCGTGCCAAAGACGCGATCTCGATAGTTTTTTCGAAAGCAGATAGCCTGTAGATCAAGCCTCTGGTGTCATTGACTGCCGCTTGCGCTTGCTCAAGCGTAAACTCCGGACCTTGTGACCTTTGTGAGAGCCCTTTGAGGTCTTCTGCGCTCATATCGTCAATATACTCATGTGCATTCGAGAATTTTGACAGGGTGAAAATCGGAGCGTTTTGAACGTCAAAGTCGAGCGTGTCCTGCGCGGGAGCATCGGTTTGACGTTTAAACTGAACGCGCTTGAATGTAGGCGCCGTGAGGCTTCTGATTTTCACACGGACGTTGGGACCTACCATCACATCAGGCGGATTTCGATCGTGTGGCGAAAAGTAAATGTTTGGCGGATCATCAACTTCAATAAATTCAAATGCGTCCTCTGTATAGCCTTCGTAGGTCAGAGAACTGTGTGCCACATATCCGAAAGAACCGTCTGGTGTTGCAGAAAGCTTAGCCATCAAAGCAGCCTGTTGGTCAGAGATTTCTGCGCGAAGCCCTACAATTTGAGCGTGCAATCCGCCGTCCAGTTCCGGATCAAGTGTGGCGTTGAACCACTCAATCTGGCGTTTCATGCGCTCTGGCAAGATGCCAGAAATGTTGCCCATAGATAAAAGCTCGATAATCATATCATTTTCTATTTTGACGCAGAGCGCAAACAGGGCAACGGTTATTGGATTTTTTTGAGCCTCATCTGAGTGCGTAAAAAGATCCGCCTGCGTCCGAACAGTTTCGAGCCATGAACTCACCTTGTTTTCATACGCTGTCACGAGCTCCTCAACTTCACCTCGACCACCGTGATTTTTGATCATGGCCGATTGCTCATCAAGGAACAGCTGATACAGCACGAGAACTTCCATCTTTCTATTTTTGATCTGCATTTCAGCTATGACACGCTGTACCACTTCGTCCATTGACGCCAGTAGTTTAAGGATGGTGACTTGCGCCTCCAGTAGTTCTTCAACGCCACGAGCTATCCCTGTCAGAAGTTCAAATTGAGCTTCTTGCGCTAGGGATGCTGCGGCGTTGGCATGGCTTGCTCCAAACAACTTCAAACCAGAGCTAATGATACCTAATCCAGAAGCAATAGAAGAGAGAAGCCCGGCTTCGGCAGGGCGAGGTATCGCCATCCAAGAAGTCCCAGTAGTCGTTAAGGCCAACGCAGAGGTTGATCGGGCAAGAAAATCTCGACGTTTCACATGAGCTCCTATCGTTCTGTCTCGGTAGCCATGTCGCGCACCAAACTCAAGTATGCGAAAGATACCGGCCATTGAGCCAAAAGCAACGAATGTTTGGAACGTCCCGGGGTGCAGCCATCCGGCATGCCGAAATTCTGCGCTTGAGGCAATGTCCGCTATGCGGGCTGCAACTGCAGCATCCGATAAAGGCGTCGAGAGTCCGGTATGGGCCGTCTAGCCTAGGTGAGAGCGCGTTTGTCGGGTCCAGCACTGCCTGCAAGGTTGGCATTAGGCCTCGTTATGGCAACTCCGGTTGAAACAAATGACACTTACGACTAGTCGTCGTCAACATGCCTCACGGACTGAGCGAGACCTCATGGGCTATACGCGGTAGCTTTCAGTTAGCGTTCTTCGGTTTTGGATTGCTCAGACGCATCAGGTGCAGACTCGCGTGCTTGAATGTACTCATAAGCAACAATTGCAGCCAGGATCCCACCAACGAGCGCGGCCGTGGTCATACTAACCCATTGTTGCAAGGGTTTTTCTTCTCGGATCTTGGGAAACCCCTGGTCGCGGCGAGTTCGCTTCTTAGGCATGATCTCCCTTCCGTTTAGATGCGGACAGCCATATTTAACACTAGTGTGCATGAATATGCAATAGTATGCATTAAGTAATATAGATATGCTGAGATTTACAGTGCTGAGTGCGGTTGATAAAATCTATCAGTTGTTGTACAGTGGCGCTCATCGATATGTTGACAAGTAAAGGATGAACAGCACAGGAAACAGACCGATGTCAGATACCACAAGGAAGAGCTTCATTTTCGACGAAGCAGGGATCAAGGTTCTTGGATGGTTGAAGTCGGTTTGTCGTGTAAAGACTGATGTGGATGTAGTTCGCTTGGGATTGGGATGCCTCACTGATCTGATGCAAGAAGATAGAAAGGGAGCTACGATCATTATTCGTTCTGCTGACGGAAGCGAAAGAACCTACCATCCGATCTATGAAGGCGAAGAACTAGCTCCTGAGCCTCTAGATGCGATTGAAGAGTTTAGGACTAGTCTAAGAAAGCATGCCGCTTAGTTACATCGCTATATCAATTGCTAAATCTTTTCGGTACTCAGCCGTTTGTTCTTCGGTGTTTGACATCAGGAGTGTCTTTGCTTGAACTCTGTAGTTAAATTGAAAGACCTGAAGTTTGAGCAGCTGAAGCCAGTTGAAAGCGACAGCACTCTCGATCAGTTTGTTCGATTGCTGAGCAGAAGCATCGTAACTGCAGCAGCTTTTGATCAAGCGATGATCGAATATTGCAGAGAGTATTTTGACGAAGCTAACGTAGATGATCTTGTTCTGCGGCATCAAGTATGCAGTAAGCTTCGGGGCCCTGTGGCATTTTCAGCCTTGCTCGCAGTCTTTCTCGACTCTCCTGATTTTACTGGCTCAATTGAAAAAAGTGTGAGGAGAAAATCAGATTTGCTCCATGGAGATATTGAGGCGAATAGCCCGAGGACCTATGCTAAGTTGTTAGAGGGACTGCACGCCCCAACCGAAAAGGAGGAGCAGTTTGGGAATACTGCTAATGCGCTCAATCAGCAGATGAGGCTAATTGCCAGAAGCGCACAAGAAGTTGGGCTGGTAGACTACTTGTATGTAAGTCGAGTGAAGACACAAATTTGTGCGACGAAGAAGTTATCGGAATTTTTTGCCACTAGGTTAGCCGAAAAACTCAGTTTCAACGACGCGAATAGTTTTCCTAGTTTTTGACTAAATCGACATGCTTTGTGGTCGAGGCTCTAATCAAATTCAGTCGGCTTGGTTGAGCAATATCCTTACTGGTCGAACCTACCTATCGATCCAATACCACCTCGCAAGAGTGCAGATTGCGATTTCTTCCTCCCGTTTGAAACGAATAGTTGCGACGTGGATTGCGAATGCAGAAAAGACCAGCGTTGGTCAACCGCAGCAATGAGCCGAGTAGGCTAGTGTATCGACCCAGCCTGATTTGTTTTAGCTGCCTTCCAATGCTCCAAGCAGGTGGCCTTAAGTTAGGCGAAAGGCTGCAATTGTTGCACTCGCAGCGAAGGTCCGGTCTGACGGGCCGCACTGCAGAATTGAGTTTGAGACGTCAATGTCTGATTTGGGCCGACTGTTCGGGTAGGGCATGCCATTTACTCTTGGATGCTGCGCTGCCTCCGAGGTCGTCATTAAGCCCAATTCAACCGATGCTGCACAGCGTCCGAATGGCGGCTTATCGACTACAGACCTATCTGTTATGCTCCAGATGAAATCGGAGACGACCACGTGAAACAAGCTCTAAGACAGGCCTTTAAACTCATCGAAGAATTGCAAGACGAGTTGCAATTGCCCGGTGTTTCTGCGGGCGAGTTCATGAAACGGCCAAGCCTCAGACATCGTGGTAAATCGATAATTGGATCGAAAGATGGCGAAGCGCTTGTGGTTAACTGCCCCTTGGACATGAAGGATATTCTTCTTGAGGCAGAACCGAGCATTTACTTTCAGACAGAACACTATGAAGGATACCCAGCCATTTTGATGAGGCCGGAAGCCGTGGATAGAGATATCCTTCGCACGCGGATCATCGCGGCTTGGAGAATGAACGCGACCAAATCCCAGCTTTCGTCTTACGAATAGGCGCTGCTAAGACTTTGGGCAGAACTGCGCCAATAGCACCTTCTGTGGACGTTCAATTTGTTGAAACGGAAGGCGGGTTTGTCCGCTATGCGGCCTTAGGTCCTAGAAAAGTGTTCTGCACTGCCGCAAGTCTGCAATGAGCCCGATTTACTGAATGCT
>CANLUY010000007.1 GCA_947494435.1 uncultured Litoreibacter sp. | reverse complement strand
CAACCAACCCATATCGCTCACCCATTTCCGCTTGGCGGCAATTTGCATCGGTTTCTCTTGTGTGGTCAACCAGTCGCTTGAGGTTCAGGTATAATCATAGAACTTTATTCTGCTTAACACTGCGATACGGTGTATCAGGTATGCGCACCTGATGAGTCATCTATCTGGTAGGGCAGAAGAATCGTGCCACAAGGTATCGTGCTGGATTCCGAATGGTTCAGAATATTTTGCTTGCCCGAATCCCCATTTCCCTGCATTCAATTACGCTAAGAACAGAAAAAGACGCAAAAAGCCGTAACAAACGGTGGCGATAGGGCAGAGATGTTGCAAAAGCTCGAACGGATTGACCGACTGGTTGGTGAACATGCGGAGAAACTCTCCGCCCGTTTGCAGGCCCATAGGGAGCAGTTGTTCCCGCCGGATGCACAGCGTGAGCTGCGCAAATTCACGTCCGGTGAGGTCGCAGCCCTCTTGGGTGTGAATGATGCTTACTTGCGTAAGCTGCATCTCGACGGGCGTGGACCGGAACCTGAGATCCGGACGGGTGGTCGCCGGTACTATTCCCCTGATGATATCCAAGCCCTGCGTGAGATGCTAGAAAAAGGCACTAAATCACCGGGAACTTACATTCCTGGCCGCAGAAATAACGATCATTTGCAAGTGATCACCGTCATCAACTTCAAAGGGGGGTCTGGCAAAACGACGACAGCGGCGCATCTTGCGCAGAAAGCTGCGCTTGATGGGTATCGTGTATTAGCCCTAGATCTTGACCCTCAGGCATCGTTGTCCGCACTGCATGGATTTCAACCAGAATTCGATTTGCTAGACGGTGGCACACTTTATGATGCGATCCGGTATGAAGACCCCTGCCCTATCAGCGATGTGATCCAAAAGACCTATTTCACGAATCTCGATATTATCCCGGGCAATTTGGACCTGATGGAGTTCGAGCATGAGACGCCTGCTGCCCTGGCCGAACGCTCTGGTAATCTCTTCTTTACCAGAGTCGGCGATAAGCTGGCCGAAATCGAAGCTGACTATGATCTAGTAGTCATTGATTGCCCGCCACAGCTAGGATTTCTGACTATGAGCGCCCTGTCCGCCGCGACGGCCGTTCTGGTGACGGTCCATCCTCAAATGCTAGACGTGATGTCGATGTGTCAATTTTTGTTGATGACATCCAACCTTCTTGGTGTGGTCAGCGAGGCCGGTGGGGACATGTCTTATGATTGGATGAGATATGTGATCACAAGATATGAACCCGGTGATGGACCGCAGAACCAAATGGTTAGTTTCATGCGGTCGATGTTCGGGGAAAACGTCCTCAACCATGCGGTTTTGAAATCGACGGCAATCTCTGACGCCGGGATCACAAAACAAACGCTCTACGAGGTGGAAAAAGGTCAATTCACACGCACGACTTATGAACGTGCAATGGAGAGTCTCAATTCGGTCAATGGAGAGATCGAAGGTCTCATCCAACAGGCATGGGGGAGATAGCACATGGCGCGCAAAGATCTGCTCAAGGGGTTAATAGAAGATCCACAAAAACAGACCCCAGATAGCCCGTTAGAGACCAAGTCAGCCTCCCCTGCCCCATCTAAATCGCCGCGCTATTCCAAAGGGGCGATTGGCGCGGTCAGCCAGTCCATTGCTGAATTGAAGGCCCGCGCCTTGGTTGAATTGGTCGCTGATCAGATCGACCCTGGCGGTTTGCAAGACAGGCTGGACGATGATCCCGAGGCACATGCCAAGCTTGTCGCATCCATCAAGGAATACGGCCAGCAAGTGCCGGTGATGGTGCGGCAGGATCCCAATCATGAGGGACGGTATCAAATTGTCTATGGACGCCGCCGTGTGGCGGCGTTGCGCGAGCTGCGCCTGCCCGTCAAAGCGATGGTGCGGGACCTCAACGATCGCGACTTGATCCTTGCCCAAGGGCAGGAGAACTCGGCCCGCAAAGACCTCTCTTTCATTGAGAAAGTTCATTTCGCCCGCCAGATGCGGGACGCGGGTTATGATCGGAAGGTAATTTGCGATGCATTGAGCGTCGATAAGACGGTGATCAGCCGCATGTTCTCTGTCGCGGATGGTTTGCCGCCGAAAGTGATCGCGGCCATAGGTGCAGCGCCAAGCATTGGCCGGAACAGGTGGACAGAGCTTGTCGCAAAGATCGCGGAGACAAAAACGCAAGAACAGACCCTTCTGGATGCAATAACCAAGACCGGCGCCAAGTCATCTGATGCGCGGTTCGAGGCAGTGATGGCCTCTCTGGCGGCACCAAAGGCAAAGCCACCTGCCACGACACCACTTAAAACCCATGACGGCGCCAAAATCGGGAGCGCGAAGCGCGGCAAGGCAGGTTTGACACTGACATTCAGCAAGGCCGACGGATTTGATGATTGGTTGGCCGCGAATATTTCGCAGATTCACCGCGATTGGAAAACGCGCGGAGAATAACCCCGAAACGGGGTTTCGATAGGGAGCAGTAACAACAAGAAAGGCACGAGACAGGGCGGGACCAAAGAAAAAGCCCCCCAGGACATGACATCCCAAGAGGCTCAATTCGTTCTAGCACTCCGAATCTAGCTTCCTAAGTTGACAGCTGTCAACAACCGTTATGCCCGGCGGACCAATAAGTTTTGCCTACGTGAATCAGAAATGGAACATTTGACAAGAACGCCTTTTGGGCGACCGGTTTCGGCTGGTCTTCTGGCACATCAAGCATTGGTCGAAACCGACGAGGCTGTCGAACCGCAGGAGAAATGGCAGATGTTTCGTACGATCTGCACGGCACGCACCGTCTTTGGGCTGACTGACCGCGATCTGACCGTGCTCAATGCGTTGATTAGTTTCTATCCGAATTCAGAGCTTCAAGATGGACCGGCTTTGATCGTGTTTCCGTCAAATGCATCTTTAGCCGAACGCGCGCACGGCATGGCGGAAAGCACGTTGCGTCGCCATTTGGCAGCATTGGTGAGGGTAGGGGTCATCCTGCGCCACGATAGCCCCAATGGGAAGCGCTATGCGGCCCGTGGGCGGGACGGCACAGTCACTCATGCCTTTGGGTTTGATCTCCGACCACTTCTGCACCGCGCCAATGAATTTGCCGACGCCGCAGAGGAAGTGAAGCAGGCACAGGAAGCGCTCAGACGGGCGAGGGAAGTTTGCGTCTTAAAGCTGCGGGATTGCACCAAGCTGGCTGCATATGGCCGCGAGGAGGGGCTACCTGCACGTTGGGACGCAATTGAGGATGGAGCGCGTCTTTGTCGACGGGCATTGCGCCGCAAGCTTGGCATGGAAGAACTGGCAGATCTCAGCGAAGAACTCTCAGCATTGCTACAGCAAACGCTTGCTGCATTTCCCCCCAATCAGACACAAGAAAAGAGCGGCAATGACGGTCAAAATGAGCGGCACTATCAGAATTCAAAACCAGACTCATTTGAATCTGAACCTTGCTTAGAAAATCAAGAGGGACAGGGGGAACAATCAGACGAGAGGACATTACCCTTAGCTGTTGTCGTAAAAGCGTGCCCCGATCTGCAGGACTATGTGCAAGATCCAATACGCCATTGGCATCAACTCGTCGTGGCTGCAGATATGTTACGCGGTATGATGGGTATTAGCCCTGATGCATGGGATGAGGCGTGTGAGATCATGGGGCGAGATCGCGCTGCAATCGTTGTCGCCTGCATGTTGCAACGTATGGCGCAAATTAATAGCCCCGGCGGCTATATTCGCAGCCTGACGACCAAAGCGAGGGCAGGGGCGTTTTCGCCAGGGCCAATGGTGATGGCGTTGCTGAACACAACAAATGCAACCGCGGCTTAGAAAGTTGACAGCTGTCAACTTTTCCATCTCGCGATCCTATCGAGCGGAGGTTGTCGCACCGATACGCGTATCGGTGGCGGAAAACCGCATGTTTATTGCTTTGTCCGCTAAGCCGGAAGGAGCCAAGGTCAATGGTTGTGTTTGCAAATGAGGTAAAAAATGGCATACACCGAAAAATCTTCGATACGGGCAGTAGGTCGCCCCTCGGATAGTCTTAAAGCCAAGGGAAAATATTTGTGAATTTGTTTGATTTCCTGAATGCTCTTTCACGGCGGACCAAACGCACTGTACTTCTGGCTTTAGACACTCTGCTCGTCCCGATTGCATTGTACATCTCGTTTGCTTTGAGATTTGGCACGGCCACTCCAACAGGGCAAATAGCTGCATCTTGGCAAATTTTTTTAATCGTGACGCTTATCGCAATCCCGCTGTTTAGTTATTTCGAACTGAACCGGGCGAAGCTCAGCGCGTATGAGATGGCCGATATCGGGCGCAGTGCTATGACGGTTTGTGTTTTAATGGGGATCGCCAGCTCGACCAGCTACTTTACCGATCTGCCCGGTCCGCGTTCGATCCCATTGATCTTTGGCTCTATGTTTTTGATCCTTCACATCGCGTCGCGGATGTTGGGCAAAGCATGGGTGCAAACACTTGTCGTTCACAACAGTGGGCGTATTCCAGTTGCGATTTATGGAGCTGGATCCGCAGGCGTACAACTGCTGTCCGCTTTGCGGCTGGACCCTGATATGCGTCCGGTCACATTCATCGACGACAACGTAACTTTACAGCAAATGACGGTTTCAGGATTGCGTGTCAGATCGCGCAACGCATTGGTTGAGTTGGTGAACAAAGGCCAAGTGCAGCGTGTATTGCTTGCGACACCGTCTGCCTCAAACGAAGTGCGCCAAATGTTGATCCGCGAACTGACCCAACTGGGCTGTGACGTACATGCTCTGCCATCCTACAGCGAAATGATGGAAGGTGACGGTCTTGCTGACAGTCTCCGACCTGTTACGCCAGATATGTTATTGGGTCGAGACAAGGTTGACCTAGAGATCCCTGAGGTCGCGCGTGCATATGCGGGTCGTTCGATATTGGTAACCGGGGCAGGTGGGTCGATTGGATCTGAACTGTGTAGACAGATATTGCGGTGCAATCCACAACGCCTCGTCCTTTTCGATCACAGTGAGTACGCACTGTATTTGATCGAGCGTGAATTGCAGCCACTTGCTGATGATTTCGGGATCAGTATCGAAGCCTGTATTGGGTCGGTATGTGACCGCCCGTTGTTAGATCGGGTTCTGACCGAGCACCGGGTCGATATTGTCCTTCACGCGGCTGCCTACAAACATGTGCCGTTGGTAGAGAAAAACGAGATTGAAGGTGCACGGAACAACATCATTGGAACAAGAGTGACCGCGAATGCGGCAGCTGCAGCCAATGTTGAGCGGTTTATTCTGGTGTCGACCGACAAGGCCGTGCGACCGACAAATGTTATGGGAGCCAGCAAACGGCTTGCTGAGTTGGTTGTACAGGATATCCAGACCCGTTGCGAAACAACGAAATTTTCCATGGTTCGTTTCGGCAATGTGCTTGGCTCGTCCGGGTCAGTCATTCCGTTGTTTCAAGATCAAATCGCACGTGGCGGTCCTGTCACACTGACGCATGACAAAATCACACGCTACTTCATGACTATTCCCGAGGCAGCCCGGCTCGTGCTTTTAGCTGGTGCCTACGCAGAGGGTGGGGACGTGTTTGTTTTGGATATGGGGACACCGGTTTCAATCCGTGACCTCGCCCGCCGTGTCATTGAGCTGTCGGGGCGGTCTGTCAAAGATGCAGATAATCCACATGGTGATATCGCTATTGAGACCGTTGGCCTGAGACCGGGTGAGAAGCTGTATGAAGAGCTTTTGATCGGCGATAATACACTGCCTACGCCCCATGAAAAGATTTTGCGCGCGCAAGAGGGACATTTGTCGGAAATCGAAATGGTTAAGACACTTCGTGATCTTGAAGCAGCAATTGCTGCAGGTGACGTTGCCGCCTTACGCGCCATCATCGAAAAGCGTGTCGATGGGTATCACCAGAAGATCGAAGCCGTAATCTAATCCGAACCGCCGGCGTTATTTTTGTCGCTAGCGCAATTGCTATGTGTGAGAGTGCCGTTTGAGCACCACAGATTTGTATTAATTTTGTGACACCTCGATATCTCTGTTGAGTCGGAGGGCAAAATTTGAAATCAAGAAGAAAATAATAAAGAGCGAGCGGTGAGGACATCAGCATGAAGATCCTTGTTTTTGCAACGGCGTTGCTGGTGTCAGGCTGCGGTGCGGCCTATGTGACACCTAAGGTCAAAGATACCCTTCAAGACGGCAGTGCAGTTAACGTTGTTGAACTTAGCCGTGATACAATTCGCGCTGCGAACTCCTCCAGCTACAAGCCAAAAGCACTGCCCGCAGCGTTCCGCGCGAATGCCGGAAATGGTGATGGCTTGTCTCGTGGCGCAGGGGCATTGCCGCTGCCTGTTGGTCGAGAAGAGTCGCCTCGCTCTGCATTAGAAATGCGATTGCCGCCAGAAACCGAACGAGGCCCATACCGGATTGGTGTCGGTGATGTGCTGATCCTTGCGACGACTGACGCGGGCAAAACTGTTGAAGAGCTTGCCGGTCTTCTTGCGGCCCAGAACCGTCGGCAGGGTTATACTGTTCAAGACGAAGGCGCCGTGTCCATTCCTGACGTCGGACGTATTCAAGTGGAAGGGATGACACTTGAAGAAGCGGATGCTGCTGTCTTTGAGAAACTCGTCGATAGTCAGATTGATCCGTCCTTTTCGATTGAAATTGCAGAATTCAATTCGAAACGGGTTTCCATCGGTGGCGCTGTGTCAAAGCCGGGTATCGTACCTATTACCTTGACTGACCTTTACCTTGATGAAGCGCTCACAAGTGCAGGAGGTGTTGCGGTAGAGGATGACACATACGCGGTTGTGCGCCTTTATCGTGATGGGACCCTGTATCAGGTGCCTGTCAAAGAGCTATATGACAATGACAAACTGAAGCGAATTCGCCTCATGGCCGGCGACAGCATTTTTGTAGATTCAACATATTCACTTGAGCGCGCTAGCAGGTATTTCGAACAACAGATCCGACTGTCCGAAGTGCGTACTGCTGCGCGTCGTGATGCTGTGACAACACTCAATACCGAAGTCCAATTGCGTCGCGCTGCCCTTGAAGAAGAGCGCGATAATTTCAAGGCACGCGAAGAGTTTGGCGACACGGACAGGGACTACGTCTACATCGCGGGTGAAGTCACCACGCAAAGCCGCTTTGCGCTGCCCTACGGTCGAAAGGCCTCGCTGGCTGATGCGATTTATGAAGATGGTGGTATTCCAACGCGAACCGGCAACCTAAGTCAGATCTATGTCTTACGTGCGAGTAATGATTTGACGTCATTGACAGCGTATCAACTTGACGCGCGCAACGCCGCTAACCTGATTTTAGCGACCCGTATGGAATTGCGACCAGATGACGTGATCTTCGTTGCGGAGCAGCCAATCACACGTTGGAACCGTGTCGTCGATCAGATCGGTCCATCCCTGATCACTGCGAGTGCGGCAGCAGCTACTAACTAAGATTTTGTAGTAATGTCTGAAAAGACCTCCGCCGCTGGCGGGGGTCTTGCGGAGATTTGCCTTTTGCGTCTTCGTTCGGAATGCTAACGAGCAGGGCAAGTTTCGCCTAGATGACCAAAACCGAACGAAGTAGTGAATTATGACCGAAATCAGTAGTCCAATCTCTTCTATTCCGACCTCGGTTCTGATCACCGGCGGGACAGGTTCCTTCGGGAAAACCATGATGCGTGATCTCTTGGCTGCGGGCGTTGAAGAGGTCCGCATATTCAGCCGCGATGAAGAAAAGCAAGACGCCTTGCGCAACGAAACGCGAGATCCGCGGATCAAATTCTACATCGGTGACATCCGTGATCGCGACAGTGTCGATCGCGTTATGAAGGGTGTTTCTTGCGCGTTTCACGCAGCCGCGTTGAAGCAAGTCCCGTCTTGCGAATTCTTTCCATTGGAAGCTGTAAAAACGAACGTCTTGGGATCGGAAAACGTTATCCGATCCGCGATTGCGGCTGGTGTCAAAAGCCTTGTATGTCTATCGACCGATAAGGCGGTCTTTCCCGTAAACGCGATGGGCATTTCCAAAGCGATGATGGAGAAGTCGGCCCAGGCAGCGGCGCGCGAAATTGGGGTGGGTGCCACCACGAAGATCTCGTGCGTGAGATATGGCAACGTCATGTATTCGCGCGGATCCGCGATCCCGCTGTTCATCAAGCAGATCAAGTCGGGAAAACCGATCACTGTGACAGAGCCGACGATGACCCGCTTCTTGATGCCATTACGCGATTCCGTCGCGCTCGTGCGCTACGCGTTCGATAATGCCAACCAAGGTGATCTGTTCATCAAAAAAGCGCCGGCGAGCACCATTATTGATCTGGTGGACGCAATCAAAGAGCTGTTTGAGGCCACCGACACACCGACAGAGATTATCGGCTGGCGCCACGCAGAGAAGCTCTATGAAACACTGGCAAGTGCGCAAGAACTGGCCAATTCCGATGACATGGGCGACTACTATCGCATCCGCATGGATAATAGAGATTTGAATTACAAAGCGTATTTCTCTGAAGGCCAAGAAGAGACGGCGACATTTGACGACTATCACTCCCACAACACTCAGCGCTTGTCTGTTCCAGAGGTCAAAGATCTACTTCTTACCTTGCCGGAAGTCCGCGCAGAGTTGGAGCAAGCTTCAGCAGGTAATTCATGAAGGTCGTGGTCACGGGTGCGCGCGGGCTGATTGGGTGGCACGCGTCGGCACGCTTACATGCTGAAAATTGCGCGGCTGCCTTCAAAGGCGATCAGCGGCCTTATGAATTGGTCCAATTGGGTCGTGTGGAATTAAACGATCCTGATAAGCTTCGTGCAGCCTTGCAAGGGGCGGATGCGGTTTTACACTTTGCAGGCGTGAACCGTGGCAGCGACGAAGAAGTCGAGCAGGGCAATATCAGCATCGCGGAAACACTTGCGCAGGGCTGCAACACGGCGCAGGTGAGCCCGAACATCGTCTATGCCAATTCCACACATGCTGGGCGTGACAATCCCTATGGACGTTCCAAACAGGCAGCGGCGGAAATCTTGTCAGCTGTAGCTGGCAACTTCACCAATTTGATTTTGCCGCATATCTTCGGCGAATGTGCGAGACCGTTTTACAACAACGTCACAGCGACATTAATTACTCAGCTTATTGCCGGTGAAGCGCCGACCGTTAATCCTGACGGTCGTGTCAGCTTGCTGCATGCAGGCGCTGCAGCACAGCTGGCGATTGACGCGGCGCTTGCAGGTAAGTCGGAAGAGATGAGACCAGCGGGCGTTGATATCTCGATCCCGGATTTGCTGGACCTTTTGCAAGGGTTCCATGCTTCATATCAGGCGAATGTTTACCCCGATCTCAACGATCCGTTCCATCTTGAGCTTTTTAACTGCTACCGCGCCGCAACATACCCAAGTGGTTGGCCGCGGCCTCTCAAGCTTAACTCTGACGCGCGTGGCGTCTTGTTTGAGGCAGTCAAAGGTGGTGGGGGCGGTCAGACCTTCCTGTCGACGACCGAACTCGGTGTGACGCGGGGCGACCATTTCCATTTGGAAAAAGTGGAGCGTTTCCTTGTTGTTCAGGGTGATGCGATCATCCGAATTCGCAAAGTGCTGAGCGACGACGTTTGGGAATACAAAGTCAGCGGTGATGCGCCTGCGCCTGTGGATATGCCAACATTGCATACGCACTCCATCGAAAACGTGGGAGAGGGGCCTTTACTGACTTTGTTCTGGACCCACGACCTATTTGATCCCAACGCGCCTGATACGTTCGCAGATAAGGTTCTGTCATGACGAAACTGAAAGTGATGACCATCTTGGGCACACGTCCTGAGATCATTCGTTTGTCCCGCGTTATGGCTCGATTGGATCAGTTTGTAGATCATGTCATTGTCCACACTGGCCAGAATTATGACTATGAGCTGAATGAGATCTTCTTTGAAGATCTCGACGTGCGCAAACCAGATCACTTCCTTGAAGTTGGCGGCGGGACTCTGGGCGAAATGCTGGGACAAATCCTGTCTCGTGTCGAAGCCGTTCTGAAAGAAGAACAGCCGGATGCTGTGCTGATCTTGGGCGATACCAACTCTGCTATTTCTGCGATCATGGCGCGGCGGATGAAGGTGCCTATCTATCATATGGAAGCGGGGAACCGGTCATTCGATATGAATGTGCCGGAAGAAACCAACCGCCGCTTGGTTGACCATATCGCCGATTTCAATCTGGTCTACACGGAGCACGCCCGGCGCCACCTGTTGTCTGAGGGACTGCCGCATCGAAGGATCAACCTGACCGGTTCTCCAATGCGTGAGGTGCTGGAGCATTTCCGCGACCGGATAGAGGCATCGGATGTCTTGCAGAAAAACGATCTTGCCGAAGGCAGCTATTTCGTCGTCTCCATGCATCGCGAGGAAAATGTTGATAATCCCGAGCGCCTGGCGGGGTTGGTGAAGACGTTGAATTCCGTGGCGGATACTTATGATGCCCGCGTAATCGTCTCAACCCACCCGAGGACGCGCAATCGGCTGGACGCGCTCGATGTGAAGATCGACGAGCGCGTTGAGTATATGAAGCCGTTCGGTTTTCACGACTACAACAAGCTGCAGATGAATGCGCGTTGCGTGATCTCTGACAGTGGCACGATTGCCGAGGAATCTTCGATCCTCGATTTTCCTGCGATTACCCCGCGCGACGCAATAGAGCGGCCGGAAGGCGTTGACGTGGGTTGTCTGATCATGACGGGCATGGACCATGATACGATGATGATGGGCGTCGATGCAGTCATAAAAATGCAGGAGGATCGCAAGGCACTAGGAGGGGCGAACCCTGTTCCGGAGGATTACACGATCACGAACACGTCCGAGCGGGTCACAGCCCTGATAATTGGTACCGCGCGCTTGTCAAATCAGTGGGATGGCATACGAAAACCGCAGAACTAGTGCTGTTTGCTGTCTGCAGCCTCCCTTAGCCATGTTTCCAAGTTGCCGTAAATGATGTCCGGAGCATAGGTCTGTTCGAAATACTGCCTTGCGTTGCGACCAAGCTTCGCACGTTCAGCAGGTGACGTTTTGGCCATCTTTAGTACTGTTGCGCTAAGACTATCGACCGAGATGTCAGAAACGGCGTAGCCGGCCTCAGCAGCCTCTACAACGCGCGCACCTTCACCGCGGACACAGGCAATAATAGGTTTGCCGCAGGCCATGTAGCACTGGATCTTATAGGGAACTGTCAGGCGGAAAATCTCACTGTCTTTCAAGCTGACGATCAATGCGTCCGCATGGGTGAAAAACTTCGGCATATCTTCTTCGGGGAAACGTCCAAGGAACAGAAACTTGTCTTGCAGTTTAAGCTCTGCAATGCGGGATTTCGCGCGATCAGCATCCCGGCCTGATCCGATAATGACCCAGGAAATATCATGCCCTTTCAAACGATCAGCTGCATCAATGAGCATGTCGAAATTCTGACTTTCACCGATATTGCCGGCGAACATAACGCGGAAGCCTGTCTGTGGCACCAGCTTGGCTTGTTCAGGGGCGTCGGCCGGATCCAAGACACGGTAGGTATCGGGTGCTGTGTTTGCCAATACGCGAATTTTTTCCGCTGGAACGCCGAACCGCTCAATCATTGGCGGGAAGGCTTCACTTTGAACAAGGATGAGGTCGGCGCGCCGGTATAACCAGCCGCAAACCGCTTCCAAGGGCTTCACAATCCATGGCGATTTGAGGCCAAGGGTGAAAACTGCGCTTTCCGGCCAGATGTCCTGAACCCAATAGACTGTGGGAACCTTGCGTATACGTCTCAGGAAGACACCAGCAAATGCCTGAAACAATGGGGATGGCATTGAGACAAAAGAGATATCCGCATCTTTGGACGTTTTCCTCCAAAGGGTGAAGCTCGCCATAATCGGATAGGTCAGATAGTTCAGTGCAAGATGCCACGTCCGCGTTCCGCGCGCAGCCGTGCGGGCGCGAAACACTCGAACACCTTCCCAGATCTCGGAGCGTCTTGTGCTATTTGAATAGCCGTCAAAAAAGGCACCCTGCGGGTAGTTTGGAACACAGGCAACAACTTCGACCTCATGACCCCGTTCAACCATGTTCTTGGCTATTGAATTGTTGGAGAACTGTTCAGGGTAAAAGTACTGCGAGATCAGGACAATTTTCATGGTGGTCCGCTGTTAGTTTGAGCCCACATCTGGGCAAAAGAGATACGCATATAATACGGCTTTTAAGGGAGTCGCTCGACAATGAACAACTTTAATCATAGGGAGTGCAGGGTTGAGTCACCTAAAGTCAAAAAGAGCCGTTCCTCAAATGTCTGCTAAGAAGATTGTCATAACCGGTGCCTCCGGATTTGTTGGGTCATCTTTGGTTCCGATGTTGCAGCGGGACGGCCACGATCTGCTGCTGGTGGGGCGCAATCCTGCGGAACTTGAACAGCGGTTTCAGGGCACGAAAACCAGCGGTTATGACACGCTCGCAACGGCCGCACAGGGCTTCGATCTCGTCTTGCATCTGGCCGCGCGTAACAATGACCAAGAAGGTGATTTGGAGGCATTCCGTGCAGACAATGTTGGACTTCTGCAAGATGTGATTGAGGCTTGCACCGCTGCGGGCGTAACCCGGTTTATCAATTTCACAACGCTTCACGCCGAACCTTCCGATGAAGGTTCGCCCTATGGTCAAAGCAAGTGGGAAGCAGAGCAGCTTCTTGCCGGAACTGAAGGACTGAGTGTCACGAACATGCGGTTGCCAGCGGTCTATGGGACGGAGTATCGCGGAAAACTGGCGGTGCTCAACAAAGTTCCTATACTATTGCGCAAACCGGCATTCTGGTTGCTGGCCGCGCTGAAACCGACAGTGCATATCGATAAGCTGTATTTGGCCGTGACGGAACAGTTCAGAGATATTGGAACGCCGCGTGTTCTGGTCACTGATGAACAGCGTGGAAATCCGGTCTATTGGCTGTTTCAGAAGCTCATTGACCTGTCTTTCGTCTTCCTGATTGTTGTGCTGTTCTGGTGGGGGCTACTCTATTTCTGGATCATGATCTCGCGTAAATCCGATGGTCCATCCTTGTTTCCTCAAGATCGTGTCGGCTTGCATGGCAAAGTCTTTACCTGCCTGAAATTCAGGACGATGCAAAAGGACACAAAGCAGGCGGGGACGCATGAGGTGGGGGAGGCCTCGCTCGCGCCGATGGGCCGTTTTCTGCGTAAGACCAAGATTGATGAGTTGCCGCAGATTTGGAATATTCTGAAACAAGAACTCAGCCTTGTTGGTCCCCGTCCATGTCTTCCGGTTCAAGAAGAACTGGTTGAGCGGCGTATGGCGGCAAATATTCTATCAGTTCCGGGTGGCATCACTGGATGGGCACAAATCAACGAGATTGACATGAGCGATCCGGAAGAATTGGTTCGTTGGGATGACGAATATGTCAAACTTCGCTCCATTCTGTTTGATGCAAAGATCATTTGGCGCACGGCGCGTGGGTCAGGGCAGGGGGATCGGACACAGGCAGGATAATATCTGTCTGCCGGTTTGAGAGTAGCTTTTATGTCTACACTGCCCGACACGAAGAATACGCGCCGTCAGCAAATGGCGGCTAATTTCATTGGCCTCGTTTCACCACTTGTTGCTGCGTTTTTCGCGATTCCCATTTTGTTTGGCCATCTCGGCACAGAGAAATTCGGCTTGCTGACCTTGTTCTGGGCGGTCATCGGGTATGCAAATATTTTTGAATTGGGTCTGGGCCGCTCCATCACCAAGAAGCTGGCTGGCCAATTGGATGATGATGCTCAGAACACAGAAATTATCAGTACCGCCTTGGTCTTATCGCTGGCGCTGAGCGTCGTCGGTATTGTTTTGATTGGGACCGGTTTCACTCATTTGTTTGAAGAAATTATAGGGCTCTCAGAGGAGCTGCTGCCGGACACGGCGCAGTCAATCACTTATCTACTTTATGCAATGCCACTGCTGATTGCCGGGCCAATCCTCATTGGTGTTTTGGAAGCACACCGCAGGTTTTTGATGATCAGCATTATTCGTGTGCCCTCTGGAATGGCTCTGTTTGCGGTTCCGGCGTTTCTGACGCTCTATTCCGAGGATGTGTCGACACTCATTTTGGGGATGTTGATCGTCCGCGTGATTACCATAGCGGCGCAACTTGCAGCGGTTTTGAAGAATGTCCCTTTGGTGACGGGGTCTTTCAGTTTCCGCTGGGTGCATGGCAAAGACCTGTTGAGTTACGGCGGATGGCTCACGGTCAGCGCCGTTATCGGGCCTTTGTTGGTCTATATGGATAGGTTTCTGCTGGCCTCGATGCGGGATTTGATTGAGACCGGAATTTACACGACCCCGTTTGAGGGTGTCGTTCGGTTTCTCGTTGTACCTTCGGCAATCGTCGGCGTGATGTTTCCGCGGTTCGTCATGTTGCATCAGACCATGAGCGAGTCCCCCAGACCGCTATATCGCGAGACAATGACCTATGTTCTTGGTCTGGTCACACCGCTTTGTCTAATTATGATCGTTTTTGCCGATGGTATCTTATCTTATTGGTTAAGCGCGACGGATGTCGTGGAAATGGCCGTTATTGCGCGGGTTTTGTCTTTCGCTGTTTTAATCAACGCAGTCGGACATGTATCGCAGGGATATATACAAGCAGTGGGTCTGGCCAGTTGGACCGGAAAGCTGCATGTATGCGAGTTGGTTGTCTATTTCATTTATATGCCTTGGCTGATCTCACAGTTTGGTGCAAATGGGGCCGCAACTGGGTGGCTGGTCAGAGTGACGATCAGCACGATAGCGCTGTATTGGCTGGCCAATTATCTGATCCGGCGTGATGAGAAGCAGAGAGTGACGTCATGAAGAACGAATTGTCGAAGAACTTTACCAAGACCGAGCATGGCGTTTGGGTAGATAAGGCTCAGGTCAAAGACTTTGGCTACACCGATGGCGCCTGGGTTGAGAAATACCTGACTGATGCTTTCAATGCGACGGATGATCTGAGTACGTCATCTGCAGAACTAGAGACGCATATCATTGACTGGAATACCGAATACCATTTGACGCGAAAGCGGCACAATTTGCTCGCAAACCTGAGCTATGATCGCAATCACTCCGTGTTGGAGATCGGGTGTGGTTGCGGCGCGATTTCACGATTTTTGGGAGAAACCTTCGACAACGTGACGTCGGTCGAGGGAAGCTATGAACGTGCGCGCCTTGCCCGTATGCGCACGCGTGATCTGGAGTCGGTCGAAGTCGTAAACTCGCGCTTTCAAGACCTTGGTGTTGAGCATGCTTTTGACGCCGTTTTCTGTATTGGTGTCTGGGAGTACTCACCCTCCTATGTCGACGGCCCTACACCTTTTGAGGATGGTCTGGCCGCGATGAAGCGGATGTTGAAACCGGGTGGTTATCTGGTTCTGGCGATCGAAAACCAGTTTGGCCTGAAATATCTTGCAAATAGCCGCGAAGATCACACAGGGACCTTCTTTGAGGGTCCGGAAGGCTACCCGAGAACAAGTCACCGCGTCTCGACCTTCGGGCGTAAGGAGCTTGAGAAGCGGCTTGCAGATATCGGTGAGACGGCTGAGTTTTTCTATCCGGTTCCAGACTACAAAATCCCTGATGCGCTTCTCTCAGAGAAAGCGTTCGATACCGTCGATTGTGGGGAGCTGTTGGCCGCGTTTCCGGAACGTGACTATGCGGGGCAAAAACCTCCTTTCTTTGATACACGTCTGGTGTGGCCGCAACTCACCAAAAACGGGATGGCCATGGATATGGCGAATTCTTTCCTTGTGGTGGTCGGGGGACCGGATAAGCCGGGCATGGGAGATGACTTGGGGTTCATCTACAATAATGCCAGGGCGCGCGGCTTTGAGACAACAACGATATTGCGGGATACGAAAGAAGGCGTTGTCGCGGACAAAGCACTGCAATTCCCAGATTTAGCGACGGAGGGACCCGTTTCGGTCAAGCCGCAGTCTTCCCCCTGGTTGAGCGGGGACACAGTTGCGCAAGCGTTCTTCCTGAAAGCGCATAGGGGAAAGCTGTCCCTGCGTGAGCAACTCGCCGATGTGAAAACGTGGTATGACGCGATTTGTGCGCATGCCGAAGGTGATGGCCATGGCAAAACCGTTTCGGGTGAGTATGTTGATCTGGTCTGGCAGAATGCTGTCGTAGCGGAAGAAACATGCACCTTTTTTGACCGCGAGCTGGTAATGAAAGATCCGATCCCGGTCCGGCATCTTCTCGCGCGCGCAGCTTTCTTATGGCTGCTTCGTTACAATAAGCCGGAATTTGCCCATACCAATCAAATGAACCATGAAGCCTCGGTTAGAGCTATCTGCGAGGCTCTGGGGGAACGCTTTGATGCGTCGGATGTAGAGGCGCTTATCCAGCTCGAAGCGACGCTACAATCCAGTGTTGGTGGAGGTGATCCCGATACAGTGGCGCGCAAGGTGAAGGGCCAACTGAAGCTTCCAAAATACAAGCGGCTCCGCGAAACCCAGCAAAGTTTGACGACGTTAATGCGCCGTGCCAATAACTTACGGCGTCGGGTCTTTTCCGGATAAGCCTCATGACAATAAATAGCGTTTGCATGGCGACCTATAATGGCACGCAATATTTGCGTGAGCAGGTTTCCTCGATCCTCGCCCAGTTGAATGCTGACGATGAGATAGTCGTTGTCGATGACGCTTCTTCCGACGACACGGTCGCGATGCTGGAAGGCTTCGCAGATGAGCGCATACGTATTTTCCAGAACCCTGAAAATCTGGGTGTAAATGGTACTTTTGAACGCGCGATTTCTTTGGCGCAGGGCGATGTGATCTTTTTGTCTGATCAAGATGATATTTGGCGTCCGGGGCGACTTGCTCAAATGCGTGGCTCACTTGAGCGGGGCGGGGTTGCTCTGGTTGTTTCGAATTACGGGCTGGTCGATCAGGATGGCAACGCACTTGATCAGCACTTGATGGCTCCCTTGCAAGCAGAAGATAGCAATAGGCGCATAGCGAATTTGATTGGTATTCTGGCTGGTAATCGCAATTACTATGGCTGTGCCATGTGTTTCACTGCAGATTTTGCAAAGCGCAGTTTACCTTTCCCCAAACCGCTGGAATGCCATGATCTTTGGCTGGCGATCTGTGCAAATGTAGACGGTCAGATTTGCCATCTCGAACAGGACACTTTGGCGCATCGTGTGCACGGGTCCAATGCCAGCATTATTAGCCGCTCGTTAGCAGCAAAGTTATTCGCGCGCCTTGAGCTTCTGGCGCTTATTTGGAAGGCCTCTTATAAGAGGCGGTAACCCAGCCGGTCGCCTAGGGCGAATTGGTCAAAATGAGACAGAAGAGCGCAGACGATGACACAAGACTACCAGATTTGCCGCAGTTGCGTGATGGACACGACCGATCCGAATATCACTTTCGATGAGACGGGCCTTTGCAAGTATTGTCGTAATTACGAAGCGGTCATCTCTCCGGATTGGGCGGCTCTTCAAAAGGAAGGCCTGAGCGCGCTTTCGGAGCGCATCAAAGCTGCGGGAAAAGGCAAAGATTTCGATTGTATTATCGGGTTGAGTGGCGGCCTAGACAGTTCTTACCTTACCCATGTCGCGGTCAAGGAAATGGGTCTGCGTCCACTGTTGTTTCATGTGGATGCAGGTTGGAATTCCAATCAGGCGGTTTCCAATATCGAAAGGTTGATTGATGGGTTGAACCTCGAACTTTACACGGAAGTGGTGAATTGGGAGGCGATGAAAGACTTTCATCGCGCGTTCTTCAAATCCCAGATCCCAGATCAAGATATTCCCCAAGACGCCGTCTTCTTTTCTGCACTTTATAAGTTTGCGCGTAAGAACGGTATCAAACATGTTCTGACGGGGTCGAACCACTCGCTTGAATGTGTGCGCGAGCCAGAAGAGTGGGGCGGTTATCTGGGCATTGATATGAAGCTCATCAATGGCTTGCACAAACGGTTTGGCGAGCGCAAAGCACTTGATCTTCCTTTGGTAGATATCTTGCAATACCGGCTTATCTACAGAGCGTTCCTTGGTATGCGGGTACATGCGCCACTAAACATGACCCAATATGTTAAGGATGATGCTGAAAAGCTGTTAAATGAGAACTACGGTTGGGAACCCTTCCAACACAAGCATCACGAGTCCCGTTTTACACGGTTCTACGAGGATTATTGGCTGCCGCGGAAATTCGGCTACCATAAACGCCGCGCACATTTCTCAAGCATGATCCAAACTGGCCAGATGGATCGTGATGCCGCAATCGAGCGGCTTTCAGCGCCGGAGCTCAGCGAAGAGGTATTGCAGCGCGAGTTTGAATACGTCGCCGACAAACTGGATTGGAGCGTAGAGGAACTGCAGTCGGTTTTCGAAGGTGAAAACAAGACTTACGAAGCCTACCCGAACCGTCGCAATTTCATCGACTTGGGGCGCCGCATCTATCGCATGATTGGCCTCGATTCGCGGACGGTCAGATGATTGGGATCATCGACTACGGGCTGGGCAATGTCGAAGCGTTTCGGGTGGCGTATAAGAGGCTCGGCAAAGCCTCAAAGCGGGTTAAGACTGCTGAAGATCTAGCCGACGTCACCCATATCATTCTGCCCGGTGTCGGTGCCTTTGACAGCGCAATGGACCGCTTCAACGCATCTGGCTTGTGGCCAGCCGTCAAGGATGCGGTCGAAAACCGAGATGTCCCGCTTTTGGGTGTTTGTGTCGGTATGCAGATGCTGGCGGATCGCAGCGACGAAGGGCAACTGCCGGGCCTTGGACTGGTTCCTGGTAACATCCGGCTATTTTCCGAGGGCCAGCATGGGCGAATGCTACGGTGCCCGCATATGGGTTGGAACGAGGTCGACGCGACGAAAGAAACGACTTTGCTCGCGGGTCTTGATCAAGACCGGAAATTCTACTTCCTGCATTCCTACTACTTCGAGCCGAGTGACCCAGACGCTGAACTGGCACAGACGTTATATGGCGCTCCGTTTTCCTGTGCGGTCGGGAAGGGGGCAGTCTATGGCGTTCAGTTTCATCCTGAAAAGAGTCATGAAGCGGGCCTCACACTTCTCAACAATTTTTCGGAACTCTAGCCCATGTCATATCCCCGCATAATTCCCTGCCTTCTGCTAGGCGATGATGGGCTGGTGAAGACGGAGGGCTTTTCAAAAGGGCGCTATATCGGGGATCCTATGAATACGGTTCGCATCTTCAACGAGAAGAAAGTTGACGAATTGGTTCTGCTCGACATCAACGCGACCCGCAATGGGACCGAGCCCAACTTCAAATTGATCGAGAAGATTGCGACGGAGTGTCGTATGCCACTGTCTTACGGTGGGGGGATCAAGACATACGCAGCTGCAGAGCGGATTATTTCGATGGGTGTCGAGAAGGTCGCGCTGAGTTCTGCAGCAATTGAAACGCCAGAACTCGTTCAGGAAATCTCAAGTTCGTTGGGCCGGCAAAGTACGGTCGTGGTTTTGGACTACAAAAAGAACTGGCAAGGCAGACGCGTTGCTTACACGCATGGTGGCACACGTAAGGTCAGCGGCAGTGTATTGGACCACGTTGATAATGCCGTAGCGCATGGCGCAGGAGAGGTTGTGCTCTACTCCATTGCCAATGACGGTGCGATGAAAGGGTACGACCTTGCATTTGCCGAAGAGATCAGCGCGCGCGTCACGACGCCTTTGACATTCGTAGGCGGGGCCGGGTCTTTGGATGACGTCCGTGCTTTGATTGACCGCTGCGGGAATGTTGGCGCGGGCGTGGGGAGCATGTTTGTATACAAGAGTGCATTGAAAGGTGTTTTGATCAACTACCCGAACCCTGACGAAAAAGAGAGAGTTCTTGCGGAATATGCGCGCAAATATCTGAGTGGTACACGGAGCTAGGATGGCGTTAACAGATTCGATACCACGGCGAGCTCCAAGCAACGCATTGGTGATATCGAAAAGTTTTGCGGTCGCCTTGTTTATGGCCGTGATTGCCATGAGCCTGACAACAAATCTTGCGTCATATTCGCTGGTTATTGTGTTGGTCGTATTCACTCTTGGCCGTGCAAAGTACAAACCATCTGACCTGCGCAAATTGCTTTTGGTTGTGACCGTTTTCATGGTCGTTCTTGGTACGTTGCTAGGCATAGCGAATGGTCATAACCCGGGATATATTTTTCGTTTCGCAGCGCCTTTCACAGTGTTTGCACTGTTTCTTTTGTGCCGAGATTTGGGCGGCAGTTTGTACAAACACCGCAAGGTCATTGGATTGGTCGCACTCATATTCTCGTTCTTCGTTTTTCTGCTGACAAAGCTGTCGATGAATGAGTTAAGCCTGTCAGTGCTGAAAGGCTGGACACTTAGCTTCAGCGCGACCTCTGCGGTTGCGATCTGGCATTATTTCGCGCTCGCGATTTCCGTGTCACTTATTTTCGACGCGACGCTCGTAAAGCGGAGTGCGAATAACGCGCTGTTCATGGGGGTGGGTCTTCTGACGATTGTCTTGCTCGTGTTGACGACCAAGACCAGCGCATTTGTTCTGGCCGTCGGCGCAGCCATTTTGCCTGTTCTGCTTGCGCGCGTTCAACCCCGTCTGATCGAGCGGGCACTGTTTCTGTTCGGTGCGATTATGGCAATCGACTATATGTTCTTTGAAATCATCACCAATATGGTGATCCAAAGTCTTTGGGAGTCTGCAGCCTCTGATCAAGGCAACGTAATCCGTCTTATCCAGATCGAGTATTTCCGAACAAACTTTTTGCTCCTTGGCAATGGGTTTGGTCCGGAACTCGACTTCCGCTTCTTTGGTTTGGGCAATCGCGAACTCTCTCACGAAGCGTTTCCTTACGCATCAGAACTTCCAATCCTCAATGTGATTCACGGGAGTGGCATTGTCGCAGTGGTATGGTTTGTTTTGATCCTTCGACTACTCCTAGCTCTGACAACTGATGCTGGTCGTATGAGTGGCGATGCACGAGGAAGGGCGTATTTTGGTTATGCGATGTGCCTTGTTCTCTACGGCTCAATATCTAATCCGTTCCTGTTCAGCCCCGTCAGCATGCTGATGCTGGCGATCGCTCTTGATGTTTTTGAATGGCATCGCCAACCGACAGTAAAGAACAGACGTGGCATGGAAATGAGCGAGCAAGTGTAAATCTCTAGGTGGCCGTCCTGAAAGGCACTGAAATTTCCATCACTTGCAAAGCTTCTCGGAGTAGATGCAATCTGGCCGCCCATTAATTCTAGAAGGGTAGGGCAAACAACCGGTTTAAAGCTCTGCAATCTTGAGGAGAGCCTTGCGCAGCGCCTCTCCTTCTTGATCGGAGAAGTCGGCCATAATTTCTGCATCGTATTTTTGCGCCGCCAGATATAACTCGTCGAAGGCCCGAAGACCGGACGTGGTCAGTTTCAATTGTTCATGACGGCGGTCATGGCTTAGCTGCTCTCGGGTCAAAAAGCGGCGGGCCTCAAGCGCCGAGACGGCGCGGCTGACTTTCGTTTTATGTAGCCTCGCCCGGTCGCAAATGTCTTTTGCGGTCATCTCTCCATACCGGCCGAGATGAAACAACACGCGCCATTCTGTCCGCAACATTCCATATTGCGATTTGTAATACTGCTGAAATCCAAGGCTCGACATTTCGGCCGCTTGGTTGAGCAGGTATGGCAGGAAATCCCGCAAATCAAATTTGGTGTGATCAGACATGCTCTGAATATAGGTCGCGTTAGTTTCACCTGCAACTGACTGGTTCCCTCATCCCGTCACACGCGTTACAAAGCGTGCATTCGACACGCATATCCATAGGAACGCGGCATGCCAGACTATCTGATTGATCTACTCAGCTGGAGCGCATTCTTTGTCGTTTTCTTCGTCGGCCTTCGTTGGGTGCAGAAACGCAGGAAGGATCGGGACGAATGAAAAATGCCGGCGACCTTTCGACCGCCGGCACGTATTTCATGAATAGGAATATCGACTAGGCCAGATCGAACCGGTCTGCGTTCATGACCTTTGTCCAAGCCGCTACGAAGTCTTTGACGAACTTCTCGCCATTGTCATCTTGAGCGTAAACCTCGGCATAGGCGCGCAGGATAGAGTTGGAGCCGAAGACCAGATCAGCGCTGGTTGCGGTCCATTTCACATCGCCCGATTTGCGGTCGCGGATCTCGTAGCTGCCGCCCTCTACCGGGTGCCAGCTGTTGCTCATGTCGGTCAGGTTTACGAAGAAGTCGTTGGTCAGCTGGCCCACGCGATCTGTGAAGACGCCATGAGCTGTGCCACCGTGGTTTGTACCGAGCACTCGCATACCGCCCAGAAGCACGGTCATTTCAGCCGCTGTCAGGCCCAGTAGCTGTGCGCGATCAAGCATCATTTCCTCGGCGCTGACGGCGTAGTCCTCTTTCTTCCAATTCCGGAAACCGTCCGCGATTGGCTCCAAGACGTCGAAAGATGGTGCATCGGTCATCTCGTCCGTGGCGTCACCACGACCCGGTGTGAAAGGCACAGTGATATTGCCGCTGATAGATTGTTCCAGACCGACACTGCCCGCCAGAACGATCACATCCGCGATGGAGGCACCTGTGTCAGCCGCAATAGGCTCAAGCACGCTCAGAACATTGGCCAGACGGTCCGGCTCGTTCCCCGCCCAATCTTTCTGTGGCGCCAAGCGAATGCGCGCACCATTGGCGCCGCCGCGTTTGTCAGAGCCACGGAAGGTCCGCGCGCTGTCCCATGCGGTTGCGATCATGTCTGAGGCGGAGAGGCCGCTGGCTGCGATCTTCGCCTTCACAGCGTCAACATCGTAGCCGGTGTTTCCAGCGGGGATAGGGTCTTGCCAGATCAGGTCTTCGGCAGGAACGTCATTCCCGATGTAGTTTGCCTTCGGTCCCATATCGCGGTGGGTCAGCTTGAACCACGCCCGTGCGAATGTGTCAGCGAAATACTCAGGATCTGCCATGAACTTCTGGCAAATCTCATTGTAGATCGGATCAACTTTCATCGCCATGTCAGCGTCGGTCATCATAGGCCGATCACGCTTGGAAGGGTCAGTCGGGTCAACCGGCATGTCCTCTTCTTTGATGTCGACGGGTTGCCATTGGTTTGCACCGGCGGGAGATTTTGTCAGCTCCCACTCATGTCCGAAGAGCATGTCGAAATACCCCATGTCCCATTGTGTCGGGTTAGCTGTCCAAGCACCTTCAATCCCAGAGGTGAAGGCGTTGGTTGCTTTGCCCTCATGGCCTGGGTTTGACCAGCCAAAGCCTTGCGCCTCGATGCCAGCGGCTTCCGGCTCGACGCCAATTCCATCGACGGCACCACGACCATGGGCCTTGCCGACAGTGTGACCGCCACAGGTCAAAGCTGCTGTTTCTTCGTCATCCATCGCCATCCGCGCAAATGTCTCACGGACATGCATTGCGGTGCGGGCCGGATCAGGCTGACCATTCACACCTTCAGGGTTCACATAAATCAGACCCATATGAACTGCGCTAAGCGGATTTTCGAGTGTGGAGGCGTCATTCAAGTCACCATAGCGGCTTTCGCTCGGGGCGAGCCATTCGTTCTCGGACCCCCAATAGACGTCAGTCTCAGGACCCCAGATGTCTTCGCGACCAAATCCGAAGCCGAAAGTCTTCAGCCCCATGGATTCGTAGGCCATGTTACCCGCGAGAATGATCAGATCAGCCCAGCTGAGCGCATTTCCGTATTTCTTTTTGACCGGCCAAAGCAGGCGGCGTGCCTTATCAAGGCTTGCGTTGTCGGGCCATGAGTTCAAAGGGGCGAAACGGATATTGCCTGAGCCCGCACCGCCGCGGCCATCTTGCATCCGGTACGATCCAGCAGAGTGCCAAGCGAGGCGGATCATGAGGCCTCCGTAGTGACCCCAATCGGCAGGCCACCAGTCCTGATCGTCGGTCATCAATGCTTTGACATCAGCTTTCACGGCGTCGAAATCGAGACCTTTAACAGCTTCGCGGTGATCATAATCGGCGTCCATCGGGTTCGTGCGCGCGCCGTGCTGATGCAAGATGTCGAGGTTCAACGCGTTCGGCCACCACTTGGTGACGGGTTTCTCCATCGCGGTGTTGCCGCCATGCATGACGGGGCAGCCGCCGCTCGTATTCACGTTGTTACCGTCCATTTTCATCTCCAATTTGTCTGGCAAAAGCTGAATGTCGCGTGCAGCAGAGCACGTTCGCCGCTTCAATACCACGTCACTGCAATAGATTGAATTTGTAATTTCTTATTCCATTGATAGTTTCAGGTTATGGATAATCTCACACTCAAACAGCTGCGATACTTTGAGGCCGTGGCACAACACAGACATTTCGGCCATGCCGCGGCGGCATGTTCGATTTCCCAACCTGCGATTTCTGTTCAAATCAAAGAACTGGAACAAATACTGGGACAGAAGCTGTTTGAACGAACATCTCGACAGATCAGGCTTACTGCGTTTGGTGATATATTCGCTTTACGCGTTCGGGACATTCTTCAGGCGCTGGATGACCTAACTGATCTGGCGCGGTCGTCCGGTGATGAATTGACCGGCGCATTGAGACTGGGAATAATCCCGACAATTGGCCCGTATGTCTTGCCTAAGATTGTGAATAATTTCAGTGGTGCCTTTCCACAGGCTGAACTGCGTATTCGTGAGCGCCAAACAGGAATGATACTCCAAGACTTTGCTGATGGGCTGCTTGATGCGGCTTTGCTTGCATTGCCGATTTCCGAGCCAAGTCTTGTTGAAACTCCGCTATTCGAAGAAGAATTCGTTCTTGTGCGAGGCAAACAAGACGCCGAGAAACCGGTGCCGAACGGTAACTTACTTAGACAAATGCGGTTGCTTTTGTTGGAGGAAGGACATTGCTTTCGTGATCAAGCCTTGGATTTTTGTGGAAGACCAGTATCCCGTTCTAACGACGATATGGATGCAAGCTCTCTTGCGACATTGGTTCAGATGGTAGCGAGTGGGTTAGGGGTCACTTTGATCCCCCAAATGGCAGTTCAATTGGAAACCAGTGCTACAGAGGTTTCCGTCGTACGATTCCCAGAACCCCGGCCGCGCCGAACCATAGGTTTGGTTTGGCGCCAAAATTCGCCACTTTCTGCTCACTTGACTGATGTTGCCGAATGCATTCGCAAAGCCATTGCCTAGATGCTGCTGATAGCTTTGTGCTGGGTTACGATGTCGTTGGTCTGGACTTCATGATGATGAGGATCGCGCCAACGTCTGCAACTCCGTCTGTTTCAAAAGCTTCTTTACACAGGCTGTTGCGGGTTTGACGGGCTCGGTTAGAATCTGCCTGCCTCAAAATTCGAAGGTTAATAATCAAGATTATGTAAATAATTGAGGGAATGTACCTCGCTAAATGCCATAGTCTGTCCGACCAACGGACATATATACATCAAAACCTGCACTCTTGGCGTCCTGTGCTGAGTAAATATTTCGGAGATCAGCGAGCCGTGGAGACGCCATCTTCTTCGCCATTTTCTTCAAGTCGAGTGCTCTAAACTCATTCCATTCCGTGAGAATGACCAATGCGTCTGCGTTCTGAGCGGCCTTATAGACGTCATCATACCAATTCACTCTGGGAAGAAGGGCTTCCCCCTCCCGACGCCCGTGTGGATCGACGACACGCACTTTTGCGCCACCACCTACGAGGGCGGGGACAATGACAAGAGACGGAGCATCCCTCATGTCGTCCGTATTTGGTTTGAACGTTACGCCTAAAACCGCGATGACTTTTTCGTTGAAAGACCCTTCGCACAAGTCACGGAGTTTCTCGATCATTCTGGCTTTTACACCTTCATTGACCCGGATCACAGATTCGACGATTTGCATGGGAACTGCGTTTTCCTGACCAATCCGCGCGAGCGCGTTTGTATCTTTTGGAAAACAGGAGCCACCATATCCCGGACCAGCATGCAGGAATTTGTTCCCGATGCGATTATCCAGTCCCATTCCCTTTGAGACTTTCTTGATATCAGCACCGGTACGTTCGCAAAGTGCGGCAATTTCATTGATGAAGGTGATCTTTGTCGCGAGAAATGCGTTTGCGGCATATTTGATCATCTCTGCGCTTTCCAAATCTGTGATCATAATTGGAAAGTCGCGTAGGTAGAGCGGGCGGTAAATCTCGTTCATAACGTCTGCGGCACGTTCCGTCTGTACACCAACCACAACCCGGTCTGGCTTCATGAAGTCTTCAATTGCGGCACCCTCGCGCAAGAATTCTGGATTTGAAGCAACATCAAACTCAAGATCAGGATTTGCCTTCTTCACAACCTGTTTCACTTGGCGGTTTGTACCAACGGGCACAGTGGATTTGGTGACAATGACTGTGTAGTCCGAGCAAGCTTTCGCAATTTCTTCTGCTGCAGCATAGACGAAAGTCAGATCGGCATGACCGTCACCGCGACGTGTTGGTGTTCCCACAGCAATAAATACCGCGTCGGCATCCGCAACAGCTTGTTTGAGATCAGACGTAAATACGAGTCTTCCTGCATCCACATTCCTTGCTAACAGCACATCCAAACCCGGTTCAAAGATCGGGATTTCACCTGCTTCCAGCATTGCGATTTTTTTAGGGTCTTTATCGACGCATACAACATCATGCCCAAAATCCGAAAGACACACTCCGGACACCAAACCGACGTAGCCCGTTCCAATAATCGCAATTCGCATTTACGCTTCCTCTAGCCACAACAAGTAGGGGGCTGTACCGCCCCGCTAGGCCGCTTTCAATAATACATCCAACTAAGGAAGAATAGGCTATCCTTTGGGCAGAATTTGGGCGAGAGCATTGAATTCGGTCATTTTTAGCCCAAGCGCTGTCTCCTTTGATTTGCTTGATAGATGATGCTGACTATTGCGATCATTTGGAAACTGTCACATCACGCATCCAGGTCTTGTGACGGACAAGACTATGGTGCGCTTGAGGTCAGACGGAATTAATTCTAGTGATCACGCAGCAAGCGAAAAGGTACAGAGTTTGAAAATTGAACAGACACAGATTCCAGACGTTTTGATCGTGACGCCCAACAAATTCGGTGACAGTCGCGGATACTTTAGCGAAGTCTGGAACCGAGCAACACTTTCCGAGGCAGGTATTGACCGCGACTTTGTGCAAGACAATCAATCCTATTCCAAGGCGCGTGGAACTGTGCGGGGACTGCATTTCCAATCTCCGCCGCACGCGCAGGCTAAGTTGGTGCGTTGTGGCCAAGGGCGTGTGCTTGATGTGGCTGTCGATATCCGTCAGGGATCACCGACATTTGGTGAACACGTGAGCGTCGAACTTAGCGCGGAAAACGGGAAACAATTGTTTATTCCTGAAGGGTTTCTTCACGGGTTCTCGACGCTGACAGATGATTGTGTGCTCTTGTACAAGTGCTCTGACGTATACGCGCCTGAATGCGATGGTACTGTCCAGTTCTCAGATCCAGCCCTAGGAATTGATTGGGGTGTCGATGTGGCGGCTGCTGTCTTATCTGATAAAGACGCTGCGGCCCTGCCCTTATCGCAAATAGACAATCCATTTAAGTATGAGGGTCAGTCGTGAAGATTTTCGTCACAGGTGGTGCAGGCTTCATCGGCTCCGCTGTCATTCGGCAAGCTATTGCAGCAGGTCATGACGTCGTTTGTATTGATGTGCTTACCTACGCAGCTTGCTTGGATAATATCGAAACTGTGTCCGCATCCGAACAGTTCACTTTGGCCAAAGATGATATTTGCGATGAAACAGCGATGCATGATCTGTTTGATCAGCATAAGCCGGACGCTGTCATGCATCTTGCAGCAGAAAGTCATGTCGATCGCTCCATCGACGGACCGGGGTCCTTTGTGGAAACAAATATCAAAGGCACCTATGTTCTCTTGCAAGCCGCGCTTCAGTATTGGCGGTCAAATGGCAAGCCTGCCGACTGGCGCTTCCATCACATATCAACCGATGAAGTATACGGCACCTTGGGCGAGACCGGACTGTTCACCGAGGACACGCCCTATTCCCCAAATAGTCCCTACTCCGCCTCAAAGGCGGCGTCGGATCACCTTGTGCGGGCTTGGCACGAAACCTACGGATTGCCTGTTCTGGTCACCAATTGTTCGAACAACTACGGCCCGTATCAGTTCCCCGAAAAGCTGATCCCGGTTGTCATTCTGAACGCGTTGGCTGGTCAGGACATTCCAATTTACGGCGAAGGCAAGAACGTGCGCGACTGGCTCTATGTTGAAGATCATGCAGATGCGCTGCTTAAGGTTCTGGCAGATGGTGAAGTCGGTCGAACTTATAATATCGGTGGCCATAATGAGGCGACCAACCTCGAAATTGTCAGACATATCTGCGCAATACTTGATCGGCTCCTGCCCGCGGCCAAACCTTACGCAGATCAAATCTCTTTCGTGGCCGACCGGCCTGGTCACGACTTGCGCTACGCAATTGATGCCACGCGCATCGGTGAAGAACTTGGCTGGACGCCGTCGGTCACCTTGGAACAAGGGCTGGAAAAGACGGTCCAATGGTATCTTGAAAACGAGACATGGTGGCGTCGCATCCAACAACGCGGCGAAGTCGGACAGCGTTTGGGAACGTCAGGTTGAGTATCCTTGTTTTTGGACATAGCGGTCAGGTCGCGACCGAGTTAGGCAAAGATGCTGAGGTAACCGCCCTACCCCGCGCGGAAGTCGATTTAACGGACCCTTCAGCATGCACTGACGCCATTCTTAATCGCAGGCCACGCGCTGTCATCAATGCTGCAGCGTTTACCGCAGTTGATTCAGCGGAAAGCGCTCATGATGAGGCGCGCCAAGTGAATGCAGCTGCTCCAGAGGCAATGGCAAAGGCGTGCCTGAACCTTCAAATCCCATTTGTTCACATCTCAACGGACTACGTTTTTGACGGCACGGGAAACGCCCCGCGCAATATCGATGACAAGACGGGTCCTCTTCAGGTTTATGGGCAAAGCAAACTTGACGGTGAAGCGCGGATTATGGCCGTTGGTGGCTGTCATACTATATTGCGAACATCGTGGGTCTTTTCTGAACATGGCGCAAATTTTGTGAAGACGATGTTACGTCTGGCGGCGACCCGCGATGAGCTAAGCGTTGTTGCAGATCAGGTTGGTGGTCCGACCCCTGCCCCGGCTATTGCTGACGCATGTTTGCGTATCGCTCGCGCGAGTATGGAAACAGGAAAAGGCTTTGGTGTTCAGCATTTTACAGGGTATCCGGATACAAGCTGGGCTGATTTTGCACGCGAGATCTTTGTGCTCGCCGGAAAGGGTACTGTTGTGCACGATATTGCAACGTCTGATTACCCCACTCCGGCCACACGACCGCTAAATTCGCGCCTGAATTGCACTGCATTGGAGGAAAAGCTGGGCATTGTCCGACCTGACTGGAAAGCCCACTTGAAAGATCTCATGGAGGCCGGGAGGCTCGCGCAATGACTCAACGCAAGGGCATTATATTGGCTGGTGGTTCTGGCACACGGCTTTACCCGATCACGCAAGGTGTATCGAAACAACTCATGCCGATCTACGACAAGCCAATGATCTATTACCCGCTCAGCGTGTTAATGCTGGCGGGAATTCAGGACATTGCAGTCATTACAACGCCGCATGATCGCGCACAATTCGAGCGCTTGCTTGGAGATGGGACGCAATGGGGCCTATCGCTGACTTACATTGAGCAACCTAGCCCCGATGGTTTGGCTCAAGCCTACATCTTGGCTGAAGATTTCCTTGATGGTGCCTCCAGCGCAATGGTTTTGGGAGACAACATTTTTTTTGGTCATGGTCTGACAGAAAATCTTATCTCAGCGTCGGGTCGTGCTAACGGTGGAACTGTTTTCGGGTACCGTGTCACTGACCCGCAACGCTACGGCGTGGTTGCCATGAACGAGGATGGGGATGTAACGTCAATCATCGAAAAACCTGCCAATCCACCGTCAAACTACGCGGTAACTGGACTTTATTTTCTAGATGGTGAGGCCCCTGCCCGCGCGCGCGGCATTGAACCTTCGGAACGTGGTGAACTAGAGATAACAACGCTTCTTGAGACCTACCTGAGCGATGGTACTCTCACGGTGGAACGCATGGGGCGCGGCTATGCCTGGCTTGATACAGGCACGCATTCCAGCCTGCTGGATGCGGGTAACTTCGTCAGAACACTACAATCGCGACAGGGTTTGCAATCTGGTTGCCCTGAAGAGATCGCATTTGAACAGGGTTGGATTTCAGCCGCGCAACTTGAGGAACGCAGCCAGCTCTATTCAAAGACGGAATACGGTGCATACCTGCAAAGCCTGCTAGAGTAGAACGGCTAAATCGCGATCAATTGTCGTAATAGGCTGAAGAGCTGCCATAGTCGCCATATCCATAGCTCTTCAGACCTTTTGGATCGACCTGCGTCAGCACAAGACCTGAGACGTTGACGCCAACACTTTCAAACATCTGCAATCCGCGCCGAACTTGGGCTTTGGGTGTGGAATCCCATTTGACAGCGTACATGATCGCGTCGACGTAGGGTGCGGTGATCCGCGCGTCTGGAACCAGCAATACTGGAGGCGTATCGAAGATAACGTTGTCGTATTCCTCGCGCAGCTTTGCAATAAATTCCTTGAACCGATCCGACGAATAGAGATCAGCGGCGTTCACTCGCGATGATTCACCCTGCAAAACATCAATCTTTAGCTTTTCGTCATGAAATGTCGCGTCCTTGAGCTCGGTCTCGCCGGTCAGAACAGAAACAATTCCTTGTTCGAATGGAATCTCAAAGTAATCACCAAATACCCGGCGTCTGATATCTCCTTCAATGAGAAGAACCTTCCGACCCATCTGCGCCAGGTTAATTGCTAGACCGACTGATTGCGTCGTCTTACCTTCGCTGGGCATAGATGATGTCGACATGATAACTTGTGGTGGATTATCGACATTCTGCAGCAGGAGCGTTGTGCGCAGGTTTCGGATGGATTCAACCGCAGCTGATGTTGGACGACTTACGAGGTAATCTTTAATCTTCTCACGTTTCCGAACACCGATCGTTGGAATTTGACCAATCACCTCGTAACCGGTTGCTTCTTCTAATTCGTCAGTTGTTCGGAACACAGAAAGCAGTGTTTCGCGAATAGCGACCATCGCCGCCCCAAGCAAAGCGCCAAACAGAGTAAACAGGATAACCGTCCGAACAAGGCGTGGAGATGTCGAGCGAAGTGGCGGCACAGCCAAAGACAAAATGCGCGCATCGGCTTGCTGAATACCCTGCTGAACACTGGTTTCCTTAAGACGAGTCAGGAAAAACTCATAGATCAGTGTGCTCGCTTCGGCTTCACGCTCCAGTTGGCGCAACTCTACCAGTTCAGAGGCCTGATTTTTGATGCCTTCTGTCAGATCGGTGATGGAATTCTGAAGAATGAGTGCTTGCCGTTCCGCACGCTCTGCATCCGTCTCGGCCTGCTGCAAAATCTGATCAACACGTGCTTGGAATTGCGGACTATCGACACCCTGTGCGTTCGAGATACGACGCAATATCGGATCCGCTGAGAGAGTGATGATTTCTTGGGGATCATCTGCGGCCGCTTTCAAAGCCTCGATTCTGTTCTTCGCGACGGCGAAATTGGTTTCAGCATCAACGGTGCGTTCACGCAAATCTTTGACTTGTCGTTCTTGTGCCGCAAGTACCTCAGGGCTGACAAGTTTTGTACGAGCCTCGAAAGCTTTAAGATCCTGTTCTGCCTGCTCAAGTTCGATCTGCAGTTCTGCGACGCGCTCTGTAAGCCATTTCGTCGCGCGCTGTGTGCCGTCAAACTTCGCTTCAAGCTGGCTTTCAAGATAGAGGTTCGCCAATTCGTTGGCGATGATCATCGATTTTTCCGGTGACTGCGTAACAGCGCTGAGCTCAAATACGAATGACTGCCTGATATTGCTGACCGAAATCGCATCGCTTAGTTCGTCAATTGTCGCGTTAAGTTGCTGATCGGGCGTGCGCTGCTCAGGGGCACCAAGGAAAATTTTCAACTCCCGGATTAGGCCACCTACGCTCCACTTTGGTGGAATGGTCAAATCCTTGTTGAATTCTGGGTCTTCAGTCAGGTTAAGGCTCTCGACGACGCGTCCCATAAGTGATCGAGATCTGAGGACCTGCACTTCTGTGTTAATGGTCGCTTGATCGCCACCCAAGCTTGAAACGACATTCTTGATATCGGTGACTTGTGGCTTGCGGCTATCAAGGGCCACAACAGATTTTCCGGTATAGGTCGGTGTGGCCAACTGAAACACGTAGAAAAAGGCAAAAGCATTGGCGATCAGAATGGTCAGCAGAATACGCCATTTCCCGCGCATGATCGTCCGGCTCAAAGCGACGAGATCGACTTCAGCGGCCTTCTCGGACGTCGCGCTCAATAGGTTTTGCCCGCCGCTTAGAACTTTACGCGCGACAGGCGTCTTTTCCTGCGTTGCGTCATACGCGCTATGATTTCCAGTATCGTTCATGTGCAGGCTGGGACAGTCTTTTGTGTGAGGGTTAGAAGCTGGCTTTTGTCACATTAAGAACTGCCTGTCCATTGCTCTGAGTATCAGCTCAAACCGTCTGGCCAGCGTCTTAAGCCGCGATGAATTCGATATCAGCGTCTGGAACTATAATTGCAGCTGTTAAGCAACCCGTGGCATAGGCCCCCGTGTCTATAGAAATCACCCCATTCTTCGTTTCTGCGGCGTCGACGATTGTGTGGCCGTGAGCAACCCATTGCCCATCGGTGCGAGCAACCACACCGAAGTCTTTGTGACCCCATAACAGTGTTTTTGAGTCTTGATCCTCTATCGAGACCCTTGGATCTGCGGCTGCGTGTACTGCTGTCACGTTCCCGCTGGTGTATGAGAGGGTCAGTTGGCGAATCCAAGCCTCCATCCCTTCCGGCAACGCGTCGCGTAAATCAGTTGCAATCTTTTCCAGTTCTTCGGCTGTTGGTTTCTGGCGTGCCTTTACACCGAAGCTCGCAACAGTCTGGAGGCCGCCATACCGGAGCCACCGTTCTCCAGACTTGGTTGGATTATCCAGAAAATCGAGCATCATCCGCTCGTGATTACCCATCAGACATTTCACGTCAGCATCGGATTCGTTGAGGGACATCAACAGAGACAAAACCTGTGCGGAGTTATCGCCCCGATCAATGTAGTCACCAACAAAAACCAGTGTTTGGTCAGGCTGTTTTTCAAATCTGGAGAGAAGTCTATTTAACAGGTCTATGCGGCCGTGAATGTCACCGATCACCGCAAGAGTTGTTTCGGGCTGGAGTGGACTATCAAATTTTGAGTTCCCTGCTCCAGGCTGTCCGGCGGAACTGTCGCCTGACCCCAGAAGATTTTTCAACCAACCCATATCGCTCACCCATTTCCGCTTGGCGGCAATTTGCATCGGTTTCTCTTGTGTGGTCAACCAGTCGC
>CANLUY010000006.1 GCA_947494435.1 uncultured Litoreibacter sp. | reverse complement strand
ACCAGTCGTTTGCGGCTTGGCTCATACCGCAGACGACGGGGCCTGCAAGGATGACGCCGAGCAATACGTAAAGCCACTGACCGCTTGGTAAGACACCAGACGAAATCACGCCGCACAGGTAAGCCCACATCGGGGGAAACCACGTGATTGGCTTAATCAGCCGCAGCATAGCTGCGGGCTCGGGCAGTCGTCTTGCGTGAAGGGACTCGGAGGCTGACATAGTGTAAGCTTAGCCTTACACTATTGACTCCATCAAGTGTAATGTTTGCATGACAGAGGGCGGGATCAAGACGGTTCGGTCATCTGCCAAAGGCGCTCCATTTCAACCTCGACCTCATCAAATTCGAACGCTGTGGCATCAGGACCCATGAGGCGTACCAGTTCAGGCGAGTCTTTGACGACCTGACCACTGACAAGAACCGCAGTCGCAGGGGAATTGATCCGAATGCCGATGATAAGCTTTGCCAAGGTTGGAATTGAATGCTCTCCGCCGGCTGACAAACCCACGATCCGCGGCTTGGTCATCCGAATGTCTTCAGCAAGACTATCCGGATCAGGTTCGATCTTCAGGTCAATATCCCACCCGTTTTTGCGGAACAGATCGGTGACCATCTTGATGCCGATCGTATGCGTCTCACCTGGCACAACAGTGAACATTGCGGATTTTTGGCCTTTATAGATCGCCAGCGGGAAAATCTTCGCAAGGCCACGGATGATGGCGTAGATGCGGCCTGTCCCAACAGTTACGTCGACCAATGAAATGCGGTCTTCTTCCCACCAGATGCCCAGTAAACGCGCTGCTTCAGCCAGATAGATGAGATAAACCTCTTCAAGGCTTGCGCCATCTGCGCGCGCGGTTCGGATCAAGTTAGCACCCGCATGCGGATCGTGTGAAATCAACGCCTGCGCCAGCTCTTCGATTTGTGTTTCTATGGGTGACGGGGCATCAACTTTGATCACCGTCGCACGTTCGGCGACACGCCGAAGTACCTCGCGCGCGAGCGAGATCACTGCATCCTCAGGCAGTTTTCCTTTGAGGGTCCTAATTTCCTCGAAAGACTGCTCGTAGATACCTTGATGGAATGCATCAAAGTCGCGAGTCATGTCGCTCCGTCCCTTTAAGTATTGGCAATACTTGAAAAGAAGTTAGTCCGAGTCGAACTTAAATCCAACTTTTTTCGCGATCCGCATAAGTCGCGTTATGTTAACTCGTAGCAGGGATCAAAAAAGACGCGCTTATCCGTCTTTGCTGAGCAGACCGTATTTACGGAGTTTCACGTAGAGAGATTGACGAGACAACCCAAGCATTTCGGCGGCAGCCACACGGTTGTTCGATGTCATCTCCACAGCGGTTTCGATACACATTTTCTCAACCACGTCTGTGGTCTTTGCGACAATATCTTTCAGCGACTGGCCGCCGATCAACTCAATGACGGAGCGCATATCGACATCGGTCACCTGCGATGCCGGTGGCCTGACAGAATCGAAACGGCTAGCATCGCGGATCACTAAAGCAAACACAGTTTCGCCCGCTGCGTTCAACCGGCTGGTGGAAATTTCGATTGTACGATCTGCCCCAAGCTCGCTTCGGGTCTTCGTCGCATAGAGCCTCATGGAACCGGTACGGTTTGCATTTTCGAGGATGACATTCACATCGACGGATCCGCGGCTGAGGAATTCCGCCAATGCGCGGCCTTTAACACCTTGGGCGTTGGTGACATCTGCAAGATTTAGGAACGCATCGTTGCAAGTCAGGATATTCCCGTCGAGACCAACGAACACGATTGAATCGACGCCGGTCTTGTAAAGCTGTGTTAGGTTTTCTTCTAGGCTGTCAGAGCGTGTTTGTGCACCCTGCGCCATTTTGATCTTACACAGCAGCATTTGCTCGCCAGAGGTCCGGAACAGTGTAGGCTCGATCAAGACCGATGCCTCAACTTTCTGCGTGGTCGCGGAGAGGGGCGCGGCGGATTGATCAGCGGCAGACGCAACGAGCCGATCCAACAGATTTTCGCGCGACTTCATGTCGAACTCGTCAGCAAATGTCTGGCCGGTGAGTTCAGTCTGTGATTTTCCAAACAGTTCTGCAGCCGCGGCATTCCCGTCGATGATCTGCCCCGTATTCGCTGAGATATACAGCGTGGCCTCTTCTGTGGCCGACATCAGCACACGGAATTTCAGATCATGGTCACGCTGCGCCTCATAGTCTTTTTCCAACGCAATCTGTGCGGAAACCAACTGCTGCTGCATTTCCGCCGTCGACCGCAAATCGCTGCCCAGCATCAAAATTGTGCCATCCTGACCTAGCTGGTGAAAGCTATAGCGCATCGGAAACTCGGGGTTTGACCCGCGCGCGCAATGATTCAGTTCAAGTGGAAAAACGCCAACGTCTCCGCCAACGAACTCTCTCAAGCGTGCCTCGAACTTCGGGATACTTTCGACCGTTAGCTCGTCCTGCAACTGCTTGCCTTCCCAAGCTGACAGGTCATTTTCAATTCGAAAAGTCGGGTTTGTGAGGACACCGAGCACCTTACCAACTTTAGACACGACCAACCCGAGATCGGAAATACGCGCCAGTATTTCGCTTACCACTTCTGGTTCGATCATTGGCACAAGACCACTCGTCCAGGTCTGATCACCTTGGGACATCATGGTTTGGGTTCCAGCCTGAGAGCGTCCGCACTCATAAATCGTTCCCTGCTACCGACAAAATCGGCCTCTTCCTGCAAAGGTTTGGGATCGAAAATCTCCAACGCACTTTGCCAATTTCCTGCGGTGAAATCTGCGCCTGTTTCACTCAATACGTCTGGCGTTTGTTCCAGAACGTTACCACCAATGACAATCGGCGCGTTTGACGCACCGTTTCGAGTGTTAGAGACGAAAGGCTCCAGCAATTCAAGTGTTTGGTTCCTCGACGAAGAAATCAGAACCGCGTCGTATTTTCGTTGCGCCACCAGCCGTTCGATCTCATCTGTGCGCACATTCAATTGCAAGGTCACCCAGACGCCTTGGGCGCGCAGTTGACCTGCCAACAAGGTTGCACCCAATGTGTGTTGTTCAAAATCGGGCACAACAAGCAGAACATTCGACGTTGGCAAACGGCCAAGGCTGGCTTTTTCCGCCCATTGTAGCCCTTTAGTTCGCAAATATCCCTGCAACCGCGCGCAGGCGATTGTCACTGACGCAAACTCCAGACGATCGTCCAGCCAAGCCTGACCCAAGGCACGCGCGACCGTTGGCACATGGTGGTTGGCAATATCTTCCGCTGTGGTGCCTCTGCCAAGAAACTGGGCGACGGCCTGATCAAACCGCGAGCGGTCGGGATCGCACACAGCTTGCAAAAGAGCTTCCAACACTTCCTCCTCAGACGGACCGGACGGCCTGACATTGTCGTTTACAGGACTTCTCATTTCGGACGCAACAACAGTCAGGGCGCGCAAGGCAAATCCATTGACCTTCGCAATCACTTTCGGATGCCGAAAGTATTCCTGTTGTGACATGAGACGCTCCCTGACGTGTTCTATGCCGTTTTGCGGACCGGCGATACTATCGGCGCTCGTGCGTTATCGTTTATGACCCAACTCCGTATGTCAAATAATATTGACAGATTCTGCGTTAATCACGCGAGACTCTCAATATTTCATGGACGAAATTAGAAATCCGTCCACAAAACCGCTTCGCTCTATGTGTAAATCAAAGTTGACACATGCGTGTGTAACTGACAAATTTTACCAAATAGCAGGACACCTTCAGGGGGGAAGAATGGCAGAGGTATTCGCACCTCACGCACCACAACAGGCACTCTACACGCCTGAGCAACGCGCCCGCCGGGACAACACCGTCTGGACGCTGGTTCAGGGTATTCTCGCACCGCTTCAATTCCTTGTATTCCTCGCTTCATTGGGGCTGGTTCTGCGCTATCTTGCAACGGGTTCCGGCTACGAGATCGCAACCGCCTCCATCGTCCTGAAAACAGCGATCCTTTACCTGATCATGGTCACTGGCGCGATCTGGGAAAAAGTCGTGTTTGGACAATGGCTTTTTGCCCCTGCCTTCTTTTGGGAGGACGTCTTCAGTTTTGGTGTAATCGCCCTACACACCCTTTATTTATATGGTCTTTTTGCAGGCGTCTTTCCTCCCGAAACCTTGATCATGATCGCTCTTGCCGCCTACGCGGCCTACGTCGTGAATGCTGGTCAATTTTTGTGGAAATTACGTGTTGCCCGACAACAATCGGAGCCCGCAGCATGACCAGCCAAATGACACCGCCACCAACCCTTGGATGCCGTCAGTCGCCGGTTCTCAAGCAACGCGGCCAACGCGAAGTGTTTTGTGGGCTCACTGGTATCATATGGTTGCACCGTAAAATACAGGATGCGTTCTTTCTCGTGGTTGGATCACGCACCTGCGCTCACCTTCTTCAAAGCGCTGCTGGCGTCATGATTTTTGCTGAGCCACGATTCGGAACAGCGATTTTGGAAGAATCAGATCTTGCGGGTCTGAACGATGCCCATGCTGAACTGGATCGCACCGTCTCCGAACTTCTCGCCCGTCGACCAGATATCAGACAGCTTTTTCTTGTGGGCTCCTGCCCCTCAGAAGTCATCAAGCTGGATCTCAACCGCGCGGCAGAGCGTTTGACGCAGGAATTCGCACCAAAGGTCCGCGTGCTGGAATATTCCGGATCAGGCATTGAGACGACATTCACGCAAGGCGAAGACGCATGTCTTGCCTCAATGGTTCCGGTGCTGCCGGATACGCAGGTTCGTGAACTGATGGTCGTGGGCGCCCTGCCCGATGTGGTTGAAGACCAAATGCTGGGCCTCTTGGCGGATTTGGGCATCGGACCCGTCCGCGTTTTGCCAGCACGCAACATAGACGGTGAGCTCGGCGTCGGCTCCAACACAGTCTTTGCGCTCACTCAACCTTTCCTCGGCGACACACATGCAGCTTTGGAACGTCGCGGCGCGCGCCATCTTCCAGCCCCGTTTCCATTTGGCGAAGAAGGTACAACCGCATGGTTAGCTGCAATTGCGAAAGCATTCGGCGTCAGCCAAGACCTGTTCGACAAGGTGACTGAAGCGCCGCGCCGTCGCGCCCGTCAGGCCATCGCGCAAGCGGCTGCACCTCTCAACGCGAAATCTATTTTCTTCTTCCCCGACAGCCAACTTGAGATCCCCCTCGCCCGTTTCTTAACCCGCGAATGTGGAATGACGCCTATCGAAGTCGGTTCTCCCTACATTCACGACGCGCTGCACGGCCCTGATCTGGACCTGCTTCCCGCAGGCCCACAAATCTCCGAAGGCCAAGACGTCGACCTGCAACTCGACCGCTGCCGCGCAGCGCGACCTGACCTCACTGTCTGCGGCCTCGGCCTTGCCAACCCGCTCGAAGCCGAAGGCTTGTCGACGAAATGGGCAATCGAGCTGGTCTTCACGCCCGTGCATTTCTACGAACAAGCAGGTGACCTCGCCTCCCTCTTCGCACGCCCATTGCGTCGCAAAGACATTCTGGGGGTCGCCGCAGAATGAAGCTGACCGTCTGGACATATGAAGGCCCGCCTCATGTCGGCGCGATGCGTGTTGCCACTGGCATGACAGGCCTGCACTACGTCCTGCACGCCCCGCAGGGTGACACTTACGCAGATCTGCTTTTCACGATGATCGAGCGGCGCGATCACCGCCCGCCCGTCACATACACTACGTTCCAAGCCCGCGATCTAGGCTCTGACACAGCTGGATTGTTCAAATCCTCCTGTCAAGATGCCTATGACCGTTTCAAGCCAGAGGCGATCATCGTCGGTGCCTCATGCACTGCTGAATTGATCCAAGACGATCCCGGCGGATTGGCAGAAACCATGGGTCTCGACATCCCTGTAATCCCGCTAGAGCTGCCCAGCTATCAGCGGAAAGAGAATTTCGGCGCGGATGAGACCTTCTTCCAGATCGTCCGCCACCTCGCAAAACCGATGGAGAAGACCAAGCGCGTCACCTGCAACCTCCTTGGCCCCACGGCGCTGGGCTTCCGTCACCGCGACGACATTCAAGAGATAACAAACCTGCTTTATGAGCTTGGGGTAGAGGTCAATGTCACCGCCCCCATGACCGCGACGCCATCCGACATTGCCAAGATGGGCCAAGCACATTTCAACGTGCTGCTCTACCCCGAAACCGGCGAACAAGCTGCGCGCTATTGCGAACGCACATTTGACCAGCCTTATACGAAGGTTGTCCCGATCGGCACCGGCGCCACCCATGATTTTATCGCTGAGATCCGCGAGTTGACAGGCAGTACCGCAAAGTTAGACACAGATCGGCTGCGCCAGACATGGTGGTCCCGCTCTGTCGACAGCACTTACCTCACCGGCAAACGCGTCTTCATTTTTGGTGACGGCACCCATGTGAAAGCCGCCGCGCGCATCGCCCGGGACGAGATGGGTTTCGACGTGGCTGGCATGGGCTGCTACAACCGCGAAATGGCCCGCGACATCCGCGCAGCCGCCAAAGACTACGGGTTGGAAGCGCTCATCACCGACGACTACCTCGAAGTCGAACGTGCAATCGAAGCGCTGCAGCCCGAGATGATCCTCGGCACCCAAATGGAGCGTCATATCGGCAAACGCCTGGGCATCCCCTGCGCCGTGATCTCCGCACCCGTCCACGTACAAGACTTCCCCGCCCGCTATTCGCCCCAGATGGGTTTTGAGGGCGCAAACGTCATCTTTGACACATGGATCCACCCGCTCGTCATGGGGCTGGAGGAACATCTGCTGCACATGTTCCGCGAGGATTTCGAATTCCACGATGCCGCCGGCCCAAGCCATCATGGCGGCCACGCGCCGAAACCTATGGGGCCGGCTGCGGGTGAGGGGGGCTCCATGCCCGCCGAGACCGCCCCCCCTGCACCAGTCAATGACAACGTCATCTGGCTTGCCGATGCTGAAAAGGAACTGAAGAAAATTCCCTTCTTCGTGCGCGGCAAAGCGCGCCGCAACACAGAAACATTTGCAGCGGAAAAAGGGCTGAACGAGATCTCACTCGACACGCTCTATGAAGCAAAGGCCCATTATGCGCGATGATGTGATACATACTCCGTATCACGTTGTGATCGTGACTCTGGATCGGCATGCCGCCGGACCAGCTGCACGGATTGCGCCCAAGCTGGCGCGGGATTTTCCGGGCTTACGCCTCTCAATCCACGCAGCTGCAGAGTGGGAAAAAGACCCTGACGCACTACAAAGTGCCAAGTCTGACATCGCACGCGCAGATATAGCTATATCATCTGTGCTCTTCCTCGAAGATCATATCAAAGCGATCCTGCCCGATCTTATGGCCCGCCGCGATGCTTGCGATGCGATGGTTGGCGTCGTCTCAGATCAGGAAATCACACAGCTGACACGGATGGGCGATTTGGACATGTCCAAACCCGCCACCGGTGCAATGAGCCTGCTCAAAAAACTCAAGCCGTCGAAAAAATCCGGCAAATCCGGCGCGGGTCAGATGAAGATGCTGCGTCGCCTGCCCAAGATCCTCAAACTGATCCCCGGCAAAAGCCAGGACCTGCGCGCATGGTTCCTGTCGATGCAATATTGGCTCGGCGGTAGCGACGACAATATCGAGAACATGGTGCGCTTCCTGATTTCGCGCTACAGCACTCAGCCAGCATGGCGCGGCACCCATGCCGACGATCCAATCGAATATCCAGAAACGGGTCTCTATCACCCTGATCTGCCGGGTCACGGCATCACGACACATCTGGAAAACCTGCCGCATAATGGCGCGCAGACCACGATCGGTCTGTTGATGCTGCGCAGCTATATTCTCGCGGGCGACACCGCGCATTATGACCATGTCATCCGCACGTTCGAGGCACGCGGCATGCGTGTCATCCCCGCTTTTGCAGGCGGGCTGGATGGCAGACCTGCGATTGACGCCTTCCACAAAGGCCGCATTGACGCATTGGTGTCGCTTACTGGCTTCTCCCTCGTGGGTGGTCCTGCCTATAACGACAGCGATGCCGCGGTTGAGACGCTCACATCTCTCGATCTACCATATCTCGCCGCACAACCGCTGGAATTCCAAACGCTGGAACAATGGGCCTCGGGCGATCAGGGGCTGAGCCCAATCGAAGCCACCATGCTGATCGCGCTGCCGGAGATTGACGGCGCAACAAACCCGACCGTCTTTGCAGGCCGTCATGGTCAGCAAGGCTGTTCCGAATGCAGCTATAAATGTGAAGCCCTTGGCGATGTGAAAGCCATGGCCCCTTGCGTCGAGCGCGTTGAAGCGCTTGCTGACAAGGCTCTGCGCCTCGCAACACTGCGCCGCAAAGAAAATGCCCGGAAAAATGTGGGCATCGTCCTGTTCGGCTTCCCGCCCAATGCGGGCGCTGTTGGCACTGCCGCCTACCTTTCCGTCTTTGAGAGCTTGAACAACACGCTGCATCAAATGCGCCGCGACGGCTATGACGTCAAACCACCCGAAACGGTAGAGGCGCTACGTGAGGCAATCCTCGGTGGAAACGCCAAGATCCATGGTCAGGAAGCCAATGTCGCGGCGACGATCTCCGCCGATCAAATCGTCTCTAACACACCTTGGCTTGATGAAATCGAAGCGACATGGGGCCCTGCACCCGGTCGCGTGCAATCCAATGGCCGCGAGGTCTTCATCCTCGGTGCCCAGTTCGGCAAGGTCTTCGTCGGTGTGCAGCCCGGTTTCGGCTACGAGGGCGACCCGATGCGTCTGCTTTTCGAAAAAGGCTACGCCCCAACTCATGCGTTCAGCGCGTTCTACCAGTATCTCAAACACGATCTCAAAGCTGATGTCTTGCTGCATTTCGGCATGCATGGCGCGCTTGAATTCATGCCGGGTAAACAAAACGGGCTGGACGGCAATGACTGGCCAGAGCGGCTGATTGGCAACCTGCCGAATATCTACCTCTATGCCGCCAACAACCCGTCCGAAGCGACACTCGCGAAGCGCCGCAGCAACGCAATCACGATTACCCATCTGACACCACCTTTGCAAAATTCTGGCCTTTATCGCGGTTTGGCCGATCTGAAAGACAGCCTGACCAAATGGCGTGCGATGCCATCCGGGCCAGACCGCATTGGGTTGGAAGAACTGATCCATGCGCAGGCGGAGGCGGTTGACCTGAACACCTTCGATCTCGATCAACTTTGGTTGAAATTGATCGAGACAGAAAATGCATTGATCCCTGACGGTTTACATATCGTTGGCAAGACACCTTCGGATAGATCAGTGGAAGAGACGCTGAACCTCATGGAATTCGACACTGATGCTGCGCGAAACGCCGCGAAAGCGCATTTGCAGCATGACAGCGAGCTGCCTGCCTTGATGCGCGCCATGAATGGTCAGTTCATCGCGCCCGTGCCCGGCGGTGACGTGATCCGCGCACCGGAAATCCTGCCGACAGGGCGAAATATCCACGCCTTTGACCCGTTCCGCATGCCCACTGCCTACGCCATGCAAGACGGCGCGATGCAGGCAAAAGAGCTGCTCAAAACACATGCCATTTTGCCCAAAACAGTCGCTTTGGTGCTTTGGGGCTCCGACAATATCAAGTCCAATGGCGGCCCGATTGCGCAAGCCCTCGCGCTTATGGGGGCCACCCCCCGGTTTGACACTCATGGCCGGTTATGTGGCGCAGACTTGGTGCCACTGGACCAGCTCGGACGCGCCCGTGTTGACGTGATCATGACGCTTAGCGGCATTTTCCGCGATCTTCTGCCCTTGCAAACCAAACTTCTGGCGGATGCCGCCTATCAATGCGCTATGGCGGACGAGCCGCTTGAGATGAACCCCATCCGCGCGCATGCGCTCGCTTTCGCGGAAGCCCAAGACTGCGACATGAAGACCGCGGCATTGCGCGTGTTTTCCAATGCCGAAGGCGCTTATGGATCGAACGTCAATCAGCTCGTCGACAGCTCCGCCTTTGATGACGAAAACGATCTGGCCGACGCCTATCAGTCGCGCAAATCCTTCGCTTACGGTACCGATGGCGAGGCATCACAGCAATCGGCGTTGCTGGAAGACACATTGAAGAACGTCGATCTGGCCTATCAAAACCTTGAATCGGTTGAGCTTGGCGTAACAACGGTTGATCACTATTTCGACACGCTAGGCGGCATCGCCTCCGCCGTAAAGCGCGCCAAAGGCGGCAAAGACACACCAATCTATATCGGCGATCAGACCCGCGGCGGCGCGAAAGTGCGCACATTGTCAGACCAAGTCGCGCTGGAGACACGCGCGCGCAGTTTGAACCCGAAATTCTACGAACCCCTGCTCAATCACGGCCATGAAGGGGTGCGCCAGATCGAGGCGCATATCACCAACACCGTCGGCTGGTCCGCCACAACTGGCGAAGTAGAGCCTTGGGTCTACCAAAAACTCTCCGAAACATTCGTTTTGGACGACGCCATGCGCCAACGCCTCGCGGATTTGAACCCGCAAGCCTCCATGCGGATGGCAAACCGCCTGCTTGAAGCCTCCGACCGCGACTATTGGGCACCAGACGAAGACACGCTCGCCGCGCTGCAAAACGCAGCCGACGCCATTGAAGATCAACTCGAGGGCATCGCAGCCGAATGAACCTCAGAAGGGAAATATCATGAGTCCATTGGACAAAAGCATTCCGAATCTCGGGGCCGACGGCGAAGGATCCGTGCAAGTCCATGACACGTCGCGCATCACCGGCGCAAAGGTGTTTTCCGTCTATGGCAAGGGCGGGATCGGCAAGTCGACGACATCCTCCAACCTGTCCGCCGCGTTCTCCAAGCTCGGAAAGCGAGTGTTGCAGATCGGATGTGATCCAAAACACGATTCCACATTCACCCTGACCGGATCGCTGGTGCCAACCGTCATCGATATCCTGAAAGAGGTCGATTTCCACGCGGAAGAGCTGCGCCCCGAAGACTTCGTGTTCGAAGGCTTCAACGGCGTCAAATGCGTCGAAGCCGGTGGGCCACCAGCGGGCACGGGTTGCGGCGGTTATGTCGTGGGCCAAACCGTGAAACTGCTGAAGCAGCACCATATGCTGGAAGACACAGACGTCGTGATTTTCGATGTGCTGGGCGATGTCGTCTGCGGCGGCTTTGCAGCCCCGCTTCAACATGCCGACCGCGCCTTGATCGTCACAGCCAATGATTTCGACTCTATCTATGCGATGAACCGGATTATTGCGGCCGTTCAGGCCAAATCTGCGAACTACAAAGTCCGTCTTGCGGGCTGCGTCGCCAACCGCTCCCGCGAAACGGATGAGGTGGACCGCTACTGCAAAACCGTGGGCTTCAACCGCATCGCGCATATGCCGGACCTTGATGCGATCCGCCGCTCGCGCCTGAAGAAGAAGACCTTGTTCGAGATGCCCGAAGATGAGGACATCGTGCAGGTCCAGAAAGAATATATCCGCCTCGCCGAAACGCTTTGGAACGGGACCGAGCCATTGGCCCCTGCCCCACTGCCTGACCGCGATATCTTTGAACTGCTTGGATTCGACTAAATGAGTTACGAGGCCACACGCGATAACGTCGAAACCTATTTCGACCGCACAGCGACCAAGACTTGGGAGCGTCTGACATCAGACGCTCCCGTTTCTGGGATTCGTGCGACCGTGCGTGCGGGTCGTGACCGGATGCGTGACGTGTTGATTGATCAACTGCCCGCTGACCTGAATGGCATGCGGATCTTGGATGCTGGGTGTGGTACGGGCGCCTTGGCGGTCGAACTGGCTGCGCGTGGCGCTGACGTTGTTGGTGTCGATATTTCACCACAACTCATTGATATCGCTAAGAAACGTGCGCCGAAAGACTTGCCCGGATCAACCGTTTTCACAGCGGGCGATATGCTGGATCCCGAACTTGGCGTCTTCGATTACATCGTCGCGATGGACTCGATGATTTACTATTCCGCCGATGACATCGCCAACATTCTGACGAAGATCGAGCCGCGCTTGCGCAACACGATGGTTTTCACCGTAGCGCCGCGCACACCGCTTTTGATGGCGATGTGGCGTGTCGGCAAACTGTTCCCGCGCTCTGATCGGTCCCCTACGATGGTGCCGCACTCACCCGACCGTTTGGCCAGAAACTTGCCCACAGGCACACTCAGAAATGTCGAACGGGTCACATCAGGCTTCTACATCTCCAACGCGTTGGAGTTCCGCCCATGATCGTCAGCAAGGGCCTCATAAAGTCTCTCACCATGCGCGCCTTGCCGTTTTCTGACGCTGTCAGTGAACAATTGCCGCTCGGCCAGCTTCTGCGTCTGTCACTGTTCCAGATTTCCGTCGGTATGGCCGCCGTGATGCTGCTGGGTACGCTCAACCGCGTGATGATCGTCGAACTCAGCGTTCCCGCGACCATCGTCGCGATGATGATCGCCATTCCGGTGCTCGTAGCACCGTTTCGCGCACTTTTAGGCTTCCGTTCCGACAATTACCGCTCCGCCATCGGTTGGAAACGCATTCCCTACCTCTGGTTCGGTTCGCTTTGGCAATTCGGTGGCCTTGCCATCATGCCGATGGGGCTTTTGGTCCTTTCTGGCGATCAGGTCGCTGGCCCTGAATGGGCAGGCGAGGTGGGCGCGGCACTTGCTTTCCTTCTGACCGGCATCGGCATGCATATGACGCAAACGGCAGGGCTTGCACTTGCCGCCGACCGCGCGACAGAAGAAACACGCCCGCAAGTCGTGGCGCTGCTTTACGTCATGTTCCTGATCGGCATGGGTGTCTCTGCAATTATCGTCGGCGCATTGCTGCAGAACTTCTCAGACCTGCGCCTCGTACAGGTGATCCAAGGCACAGCCGTCGTGACGCTCGTTCTGAACATGGTCGCGCTTTGGAAGCAGGAGAAGGTCAACCCGATGACCAAATCCGAGCGTGAAGCGCCGAAACCGCAATTCCGCGACGCGTGGGACGATTTCACTAATGGCGGCGACGCAGGGCGGCTTCTGGTCGTTGTCTTCCTCGGCACCATCGCCTTCAACATGCAAGACGTGCTGCTGGAGCCATATGGCGGCGAAATCCTCGGCCTCTCCGTCTCTGCGACGACGCTTCTGACTGCGATGTGGGCCACAGGCGCGCTGATTGGCTTCGGCTTGGCCGCGAAATGGCTGAAATCCAGCATCGACCCTTACCGCATGGCCGCGCGCGGCATCCTGATGGGCCTCGCCGCCTTCTGCGCTGTGATCTTCGCAGGGCCGCTCAACAGCACGCCGCTGTTCTTCGCAGGCGCGTTCGGCATCGGCATTGGCGGCGGCCTTTTCGCCGTTGCAACACTGACAGCCGCGATGACGCTCAACACCCAAGGTGCCGCAGGCAAAGGCCTCGCCCTTGGCGCATGGGGTGCCGCGCAAGCGACAGCCGCAGGCGTGTCGATTTTCGCAGGTGGTGCCACGCGCGACATCATCAACTCGGCGGCTACATCCGGGATGCTCGGCGAAGCGCTGACATCAAAAGCCACCGGCTACGCCGCGGTTTATCACATAGAAATCGTATTTCTTTTCATCACACTCATCGCATTGGGGCCTTTGGTCAAAGCCCGTCCGATGAGCACCAAGCAGGCGGGCCCGATCGGCTTGGCCGATTTCCCGACATGACCCGCAACACAAGACACTACGCCCAACACTACGGAGGACACCAACATGGTTGGTAATACATTTTTCGGAAACTTCGATCTGGCCAGCGCCGCGATTTGGATGTTCTGGCTCTTCTTTGCGCTGCTGATTTTCTATCTGCAGACAGAGAATATGCGCGAAGGCTATCCGCTAGAGGATGACGACGGCAACACCGCTATGAACCAAGGGCCCTTCCCTGTTCCCGGCGATAAGACGTTCGATCTGCTGCATGGTCGCGGCAATCTGACTGTGCCGTCTGGTCAACGCGGTGATCGTGACAACCTCGCGCTGGAACGCACCTCTATCGCAGCAGGCTCGCCTTACGTGCCAACAGGTGATCCAATGAAAGACGGTGTCGGCCCTGCCGCTTGGGCGCCGCGTAACGATCATCCGGAGCTTGACGCGCATGGTCATGCGAAGATCAAACCGATGTCCGCCTTGGAGGATTTTGCAATCTCCTCAGGCATTGACCCGCGTGGCAAAGCAGTTGTTGCAGGGGACGGCGAGGTCATCGGCCGTGTGATCGACATGTGGATCGACGTGCCAGAGCAGATGGTCCGCTACCTGACCGTTGATCTGAACCCGGAAGGGTCCGGCCAGACGCGATTGATCCCGATCAACTTCGCACGGATCAAAAACAACCGTGTGGTTGTCCGCTCGATCTACTCCCAGCACTTCGCGGACGTGCCGGGCATCAAGTCGGGCAACGAGCTGACCTTGCTCGAAGAAGAAAAGATCATGGCCTATTATGGCGGCGGCACGATGTATGCCGATCCAGCCCGCGAAGAGCCAAGACTGTAAACCGGCCCCGGCGCGCACGGTCACCCGTCGCGCCGGTTCACCACCCGGGCCTTCTCGCCAAAGGCGCGCAAAACAGGGACGAGAGACATGCACCACGACGACTTCAAATTCGAACCCGTCAAAGGATTGCCAGAAGCGCTTCCTGCAGACGAGGAAATCCTGTGGCAAGGCAGCCCGAACCCAATGCGTCTGGCCAAGGAAGCCTTAGGCCTGAACTGGGTCCTTGGATATTTCGTGTTGCTGGCTGTGTGGCGTGTCGGAGTCTCCTCCGGCGATGTGCCCCTGACCATCGCCATGGCGCATGGTATCCCGTTCCTGCTGGCAGGCATCCTCGTCTGCGCGATCCTCTACGGTGTGGCCACGGTGCAAGCCCGGAGCACGGTCTACACCCTGACCAACAAGCGCGTGGCGATGCGCATTGGGGCGGCCCTGACCATGACGCTGAACCTGCCCTATGTCTGCATCGGCAATGCCAATGCCGCGATCCGCAAGAACGGCACAGGCACCATCGCGTTTGAGTTGATTGGCGAAACACGCCTGTCTTACCTCATGACATGGCCCCATGTCCGCCCGTGGTACATGAGCCGTACCCAGCCTGCTTTCCGCGCCATTCCTGACACCGCCAAAGTGGCCCGGATTTTCGCCGAGGCTGCTGAGACACGCGTGTCCCAACCACAGGTCAAACGCATTGATCCAAATCAAGGCGCCTCCGGCGCCGTCGCAGCGGAGTGATATGATGGAAAGCCAAACTTCCTCCCTCGCCAATCAAATGAAGCATCGCGACCGCGAGATGGTCCCGAAGTTTCTTGTACAAGCCATGTTTGGCCTGATGCTCGCCTCGCTTCTGATGGTGTCCTACGCTGTCTACACCAACGTGCCGCATTCCGGTGTGCCTGCTGCCAGCCCAATTGCCAACGAGCGCGCGATTACGCTGGTCGGCAGCCGTGACCGCGCCGCAGGTGTCGCAGTGCTGGATGAAAACGGTTCAGAGATTGCACATTCCACAAAGAATAAAAGCGGCTTTATCGACGTGATGTGGGTTAGCATCAACCGTGAACGAGTCGTTCAACGCGTCACCAGTAACGATCCAATCCGCCTCGTACGCCGCCAAAACGGCCATGTGGCGATCATCGACCCGTCAACCAACTGGACGTTTGAGCTGGTTGGATACGGCAAAGACAATGTCGCGGCCTTCGCCAGGCTGATCGACTGAACATCAACCAAAGGGACTTTCAACATGGGACTTCTGACAAGATCGAAAGAAACAGCCCCCTGCACGGTGACGATATCGCACCGGTTCGAGGAGCTGTCAGCGCATGTCAAATTCAACAATGGTGCCGTGGTGAACCCCGGTGACTCCGTGCTCGTGCACGGGGCTGAGATCATGGCCCCCTACGGCGAAGTGGTCGAGGAAGAGCGCACTGCCACCATCACCCGCGCCTCATGGGTCGAACAACAATGGACCCGCTGGACCGGCGATTTCGAATTTATGGAGCTTTGTGAATTCAGCTTCTCTGAGGAGGTGCTGTCATGAACAAGCATGTAGATACCCCAGAGCACTCCGCCTACGCCAATACTGCTGAGGAAGCGATTGCCGCACAAGATGCGCTCGACGGTCCCGAAATGACCTCAGAGATGGCCACCGAAGTCGCGATGCAGAACACCCTGCTGACCCCACGCTTCTACACCACCGATTTCGATGAGATGGACGCCATTGACGTCACACCCGTCCGCAAGGACTGGGACGCCCTGATTGCGCAAATGAAATCAGACCCGAATAAAGGCCATTTCAAGAAAAACGACGATTGGGACGCCAACTGGGAGGGGATGGATCCAGCCCTGAAAGCTGAGTTCATCGACTTCCTGATCTCTTCCTGCACCGCCGAATTCTCTGGCTGCGTGCTTTACAAGGAAATGAAGCGCCGCGGCTCAAACAGCGACATCACGACCCTGTTCCAACTAATGGCACGGGACGAGGCGCGTCATGCCGGTTTCATCAACGACGCTCTGCGCGAGGCGGGCATTCGGGTCAATCTGGGCTTTCTGACCCAGCAAAAGAAATACACCTATTTCCGCCCGAAATTCATCTACTACGCGACCTACCTGTCGGAAAAGATCGGCTATGCGCGCTACATCACCATTTTCCGTCACCTCGAACAGCACCCTGACAAACGGTTTCACCCGATCTTCCAGTGGTTCCGTGAATGGTGCAATGACGAGTTCAGCCACGGCGAAGCCTTCGCGCTTCTGATGAAAACCGACCCTAAACTGACGGAATCCCGCGTTAACAAAATGTGGATCAAGTTCTTCCTCACCGCCGTCTATTCAACCATGTGGGTGCGCGATCACCAGCGTCCCTTATTTCATGACGCGCTTGGCGTTGATGTCACGTGGTACGGGCAGGAGGTGTTCCGCAAGACCTCCGAGATCTCAAAGCAGGTCTTTCCCTTCACGCTTGATATTGACCACCCCCGCTGGCGGCAAAATCTCGACAAAATGGAACGTGCCTCCATCCAGGTCGCGAAAGGCAAGGAAAAAGGCGGCATCGTCGGCACCGCGTCAAGGATTGCGGGCATGGCGAAGGCGGCGACGGCCTTCATCTCCATCCTGACGATCCCGGCGATCCACCATGATGTGCCTGAAAGCTCAGTGATGGAGCCCGCTTACTGATGATGGCGCAGCCCTGGATAGCCGCGATTTTCGCAGTGTTCGCCTGGTGGTTCTTCACCGGGGCGATCCTGCTTGTCGTGCGCAAATCCGATGCGGGCGATGCCGTTGCGCATGGGCGCTCCGTCTTCCTGTCAGTCCCGCTGGCCGCTTTGGGCTTCGCGGGGCTGGTCGTCTCTTCCACCGAGATGAGCTTGCAAAACGTCTATGTCTCCTTCCTGTCGGTCCTGTTGATCTGGGGCTGGATCGAGCTGGCCTTCCTTGCAGGCATCATCACCGGCCCCGAACGCCGCCCCTGCCCTGCAGGACTGACCGGCAAAGACCGCTTCATCCGCGCATGGAACACCGTCAGCTATCACGAATTGCTTCTCTTCGGCGCCTTGCTCGCGATCCTCGTGATCACAACCCGCGCGGAAAACACATTCGGCTTCTGGACCTATCTGATCCTCTTCACCGCCAGGATCTCCGCCAAGCTGAACCTCTATTTCGGCGTGCCACGGATTAACACGGAATTTGTCCCTGTCCCGTTGCAGCACATCAAATCCTATTTCCGGCAAGGCCCGATCACCGCAGCCTTCCCAGTCGGCGTCACCTTCCTGTCGATCACAGCCGCCTGCTTTGCAGAGCGCATGATCTCCGCAGGCACGCCCGAATTTTCCGCAGGTTTCGCCCTGCTCACCGCACTTGCCGCGCTCGCGGCGCTTGAACACTGGCTGATGGTGATCCCATTGCCTGATGCAAAACTATGGCGCTGGATGCTACCTGCGCCCACCACGTCCGAGGGGAAGACAGATGAACTTTGATGCACTTTTCAACGCCCAGCTTGATGCGCTGAAAGACGAAGGCAATTACCGCTATTTCGCTGAGTTAGAGCGTAAATGTGGCAAGTTCCCCCTCTGTGCCAATCACGTGGATGGCGAGCAGCGCGATGTGACTGTCTGGTGCTCCAACGACTATCTCGGCATGGGTCAGAACCCGATTGTGATCGACGCGATGGTCGAGGCCGTGCAGCGCACCGGCACCGGCGCAGGCGGCACGCGCAACATTTCAGGCACGAACCACGATCACCTGCTGTTGGAGGCCGAACTGGCCGATCTACACAACAAGGAAGCCGCTTTGCTGTTCACCTCTGGCTACGTCTCTAACTGGGCGGCTTTGTCGACTTTGGGATCCCGCCTGCAGGACTGCATCATCCTGTCGGACTCGGGCAACCACGCTTCTATGATCGAAGGCATCCGCCATTCCCGCGCACAGAAGGTCATCTGGCAGCACAATGACGTCGCGGACCTTGAGGCCAAGCTTGCAGCCCTGCCAGCCAACGCCCCCAAAATTATCGCTTTCGAGTCCGTCTATTCTATGGACGGTGACATCGCCCCGATCCGGGAGATCGTCGAAGTCGCCGAGAAATACGGCGCGATGACCTATCTCGATGAAGTGCACGCCGTTGGCCTTTATGGCCCGCGCGGCGGCGGTGTGGCTGAACGCGAAGGCCTGATGGACAGCATCACGCTGATCGAAGGCACACTCGGCAAGGCCTTTGGCGTTGTCGGTGGCTATATCACGGGCTCGGCGGCTCTTTGCGACTTCATCCGCAGCTTTGCCTCCGGCTTCATCTTCACAACCGCCCTGCCCCCGGCTGTCGCGGCGGCCGCGAAAACCTCCATCGCGCATCTCAAAACGTCGAAGGCGGAGCGCATGAAGCAACGCGAACAGGTCGCCAAGCTCCGCGCAGGTCTCGACCGCGCAGGCATCCCGCATCTGATGAATGACAGCCACATCGTGCCGGTCATGATCAAGGATCCGGTCAAAACCAAGATGCTGGCCGACTATCTGATGGATGAATGGGGTGTCTACGTGCAGCCCATTAACTACCCGACCGTCCCCAAAGGCACGGAGCGTCTGCGCTTCACGCCTTCGCCCTTGCACAGTGACGAAGACATCTCGCATTTGCTCAACGCGCTGACAACCCTTTGGAAGCAATGCGCGATTGCCCACGCCGTCGCCTGATCACACTCCCTTCATCAAGCCCATTGGAAGCGCAGGAGCCCTTGCGCCTCCCCTGCTCCGCTGCGCATGATGCGTTAAGTCAATTTCAAGGACAGCTGCCCCCATGACATCCCAGAAAACGATCCTCCGCGCTTTGGCCGGTGAGACCCTGCCGACACCCCCGATCTGGATGATGCGCCAAGCCGGCCGCTACCTGCCCGAATACCGCGCCACCCGCGCCGAGGCCGGTGATTTCCTGTCGCTCTGCTACAATTCCGAGCTGGCAGCCGAGGTCACGCTGCAACCGATCCGTCGCTACGGGTTCGACGCCTCAATCCTCTTCGCCGACATCCTGCTTTTGCCCCAAGCCTTGGGCGCAGATCTGTGGTTCGTCACCGGCGAAGGCCCGCGCCTGTCCACGATCACCACGCAGGCCGAGTTCGACAAGCTGGTTGGCCCCAATGACGTGCATGACCACCTCGCCCCGGTCTATGAGACCGTCAAAATTCTTTCGAGAGAGTTACCATCGGAAACGACCCTAATCGGCTTCGCAGGCGCCCCTTGGACGGTCGCCACCTATATGATCGCAGGCAAAGGCACACCGGACCAAGGCCCCGCACATAAGCTGCGTGAGGAAAACCCGGAGGTCTTCCGCGCCATCATCGACCGCCTGACAGATGCAACGATAGAGTATCTTTCAATGCAAATTCAGGCGGGCGCGGAAGTCGTGAAACTGTTCGACAGCTGGGCTGGGTCCTTGAAAGGCGACGCCTTTACTGAATTCGCATTGAAACCGGCTAAACGGATCATTGCTGAACTCAAATCCCGCCATCCAGACACGCCCATCATTGCCTTCCCACGCGAAGCAGGCGACGGCTATATCGGCTTTGCGAAAGCCACAGGCGCGGATTGTGTCGCTTTAGACAATTCTGTCAGCGCTGCTTGGGCCGCAGAGCACGTCCAGAAGGACGGCTGCGTGCAGGGCAACCTTGCGTCACGCCACATGGTCACTGGCGGTCAGGATTTGATCGACGAGACGCGCGAAATCGTCAAAGCCTTCTCAAACGGCCCGCACATTTTCAACCTCGGCCACGGTATCACGCCAGACGCGGATCCTGAGAATGTGCAACTGATGATCGACACCGTCCGCAACGGTTAATCCGCGCTGATCACAATCCGTCTCTGCGGGCCGATACAGGCCTCCACAGCTTCACTAAGCTCGCGCATGTGGTGTGTCTCCACATAGCGGCTGGCAAAGGCGCTAGGGCCGTTCAGGCGGATCATATGGCCATCGTCACTGATGAAGGTCAAAGGTGCAATCCAGCTGGCATAGAGCTGAGGGTGAAGCTGTTCGATCCTTTTGGCCACAGCGGCCCATTCAGGCGGGTTAGAGACTGGTCTGGGGGCCCCTGCCCTGAAATCGACGCGGACCACCTCAGGCGTCTGCACGGGGTTGCTGACTGCCATCCGCTCGGCAAAATCCGGACCAACTGCGTTCCAGTACGGCGCAGATAGCTCAAAAAGATATTTCAGGTTCAACCGATATGCCGCGACCCTGCCCCGCACACCAGCCCGCGTGCAAATCAGAATACCCGACTCAGTCCACTTTTTAACTTCGCGCTTCGCCGTCCGTTCCGTGACCGCCCACATCCGCGCCATGTCTCGTTGACCAAGGGATAGCTCTTCCGTCCGCCAGTTATATCTTGCTGTGATCACAAGACTTAGCCGCTGCATGGAAATTGCAGCCGCTGGTCCCCCTTGCAACCCGCAAACTGCCAAAGCCGTCAGGACATCATATTTGAGCGCACCCGCATTGGGGCCGGTCAGCCGTTTCGCTTGCATTGGGTTTCCACTGTCTTGCCTCGTGCCAATATTGGCTGGCCGATCTTCTTAGTGAGACCGATTCTGTTTGTGGATAAGAAAGACACGAAATCCCGTTTTCTGTCAATGCATTTGGAAAAGCGGGAATTTAGACCCAATCACTCAAATAGAGAAAAGATAGGTTAATATTGGTTAAGGGTGACACAATTGATGTCACCATATCTAGGCTCCCATGTCACCTTAATTCGATATTCAGAGCAATTGGTGTCACCATATATTGTGGCGCGTTGGGTCTAATTTCGCGAATCACTCAGGAACAAGCCGAAAAACACGAATTTCGATATTTCCGTTTTGCCAATTCACCAAATCGCGTTATTCATCAAACAAAGCACAAAAACAAGAGCAGTATATAGAATGCGCGACCATACCGACCTTCAAAGCATGAACGACCGCAGCCTCGCACAGCAAGCCGCCGTGCGCCGCGCGACCTTTAGTCCGGGGGAGATCAAGACGCTTCGCCCGTTCTCCATCTGGGAGATCAGCCAATTCATGCTCGACGTCCCAGCTGACACGCTGCGAAAGAAACTGGCGGAGGACCCTTCCCTGCCCCAAGGCGAAACCGAAGAGGATGGCCGACAGCGCTGGTTCACGCTTGAAGAGATCAACGAGCTACGCCGTCGGCTGCGCTTTCGTGGCAAGACCCTGATGCCTGAGCGTCCCAAGGGCCGTGCTATGCGCGTCGCGGTGTCCAACTTCAAAGGGGGTGTTGGTAAAACCGTCGTTGCGCAACATTTGGCAAACGCCGCAGCGCTTGATGGCTACCGCGTGCTCTGCGTTGATTTCGATCCTCAGGCGACGCTGACCCACTCCATGGGGATCGTTGAGGTCAAAGAATGGAACACGGTATGGGGCATCATGTGTCGCGATCTGTGCCGCGAGGCGGACCGGATCGCAGACAGCTACGACGATCCCGACGACTGCCCCTACCCGTCCAGCGATGAACTGCCGCAAGACGTCCAAAGCATTGGCGCGCAGCGGTTCCAAGACTTCATCCAGCCCACCTGCTGGCCCACTATCGACATCATCCCGAGTTGCGCCAACGCAGCGTTCGTTGAATTCGCTTCTGCGCAGTATCGCGCACTTCACAAGGCCTGGAGCTTCTTTGGATGTGTCGCGCGCTACCTCGACGAATTGCCCGACGATCAATATGACATCATCATCTTCGACTGCCCGCCCGCGATTGGTTACCAGTCCCTGAACGCGGCCTTTGCGAGCGATATCCTCTACATCCCCTCCGGCCCGGGCTATTGGGAATATGACAGCACGACCAGCTATTTGGGTCAGCTAGGTGACGCGCTTGACGACATCTCTGAGGGTTTCTCCGGACTGGCGGAAGATGCAGGATTGACCCTGCCAAAACAGTTCCATGACATCCGCTTGTTGATGACCCGGTTCGAGACGTCCAACCCATTGCACAGCGCCATGATGGACGCGTTCCGCAACGTGTTCGGCGCCGATGTCTGCCAGAACCCGATTGAGATGACGCGCGCCGTGGAGCAGTCCGGTCGTTTCCAGATGAGTGTCTATGAACAAGACTACCGCCACATGACGCGGGAGACGTGGAAGCGCGCGCGTCAAAGCTTCGACCGCGCTTATGGGGAGTTTCGCAACACAGTGCTCACCTCGTGGAAGATGGCCGCCGACGACACCCCGAATGAGGAGGGATAGATCATGACCAGCAAGAACAAATTTGGCTTCGCGCCGATAGAGCCGCTTGAAACCAAATCACGTGACCGCAGTGTTGGCCCGATGGGTGCAGCTGTGCGGGAGGCTGCAGAAAGCCTGCAGGAAACGACGGAAGCGAAGGTCGAGCAGCGGCGGCAAAATGCGGAAGATGCAAAGAAGTTTCGGGCGGCCGAAGCTGAAGGCCGCGTTCTTGTCACTGTTCCGCTGGCCGAGGTGTCAACGTCTGATCTGCCTCGCGACCGGCTCGAACTGGACGCGGTTGCCGCCTCGGACGAAATGGAAGAGCTCAAATCGTCTATTCGGGAGCGTGGCCAAAAAGAACCGATTGAGTTGTATCGCGATGCGGCAGGTGGGCTGCAACTCAAGAAAGGGTGGCGTCGTTTCACAGCCTTATCACAGCTCTGGGCAGAGACGCAGGATGACAAGTTTGCAACCGTTATTGCAAGGCTGGAAGCGGGCGAGGGCGATCGGATCGGACGCTATGTCGACATGGTGGAAGAGAATGTTGTTCGGGAAAACCTGACATTCGCTGAGATGGCGCAGGTGGCCATCACGGCCGCGCGGGACGAGGGTGTTGAGGGGGATGAGGCGGATGCAATGGTACAACGGCTTTACGGGTCGTTGCACAAAACGAAACGCTCATATGTCCGCGCCTTTGTTTACCTTCTGGAAGAGCTTGGCGATGCTTTGAAATGGCCGAAATCTGTGTCGCGAAATTTAGGTGTGGACGTGTCCCGCGGGTTGAGGGCAGGGCAGGGTGCGGATGAACTGAAAGCGGAGCTTCAGGGTTGCTTTGAGGAAACGGAGCAGGCGCGCGTCTTGAGTGAGTATGTTGCGCGCCTAGACAAGTCGGCACCCGGAAAAGCCAAAGCGCGCGCGCCGAAAGCTCAAGAGAAGTTTGAGTTCCGCGTTGGCGGCTTGAAGGTGACAGCACGAAAGGGGGAGTGCCGGATTGTCGGGAAAGACGATTTTGCAGCCGTCCCTAAGGATCGGCTGGAGCGTGCGATCAAGGCCTTTGAGGCGGCTTTGAAAGGCGATGGAAAGCCTCGAATTGGGAGTCTTTAGTGTGGGTTACCCGTGGGTAACCGCGAATTAAGGCATTGAAATATATGCTTATTTTGTCGAATCTTGCAAAAATTTGATGATCAAAGCGCCAACGCGTTCCGCGTCTTCCTCATGTGCAAGGTGACCAAGCCCTTCGATCAACTCGAACTGACCATTTGGCAGCCGCTCCGCAGCTTTGCGGGAAACACTTGCGGGAACCGTCAGGTCGCCGTCACTCGCAATGAGAAGCGTCCCTGCCGAGATATAAGGGAGCGCAGCCAGAAGCGGTTTCAGATCCCATTGAGACATCATCTGAAGGGTCGCGCTGACATGACTGCGATCTGTGATGAGGTGGCGATAGAAGGCTAAATCCTGCAAAGATAGGGTCGAACCGGTCCCCTTGATAAGTTTTTCTACACTATTGCCACGGGAAGACGTCGCGCTAAAAATATCTGCGACCAAGGGCATCATCGAAAGGGCCCTTGCAATCATCGGGAAAAGCACGCCAGCCAGCCCGTTGAACGTATCAAGGGCGGCGTTGATGCCGACAACTTTTGTCGATGGTTCGCGAAGCTCTTGATAGAGTTGCAAAGCAATTGCCGCGCCTGCTGAATGTCCGACAATGGCGCTTGGCTGCCAAGCCTCAGCGCGGCAGAGCAAGGCGATATCCTCAGCCATTGCGTCCAGCCCGCATCGTTGCTGCGCGCCCAGTTTTGTGAAGCCTTGCCCAGGAAGATCAATCGCCACGATCGAAAACTGTTTGGCAAGGACCGGCAAGAGGTGGCGCCAGCTTTGTGTTGCGCCTCCTGCGCCGTGAAGCAAAAGGATCAACGGACCTTTGCCAGCCGATTGGATATGCCAATGATGGGGCTTGCACAGTGAGAAGCGAGAGTGCTGTGCATGAGGCCATGTGGCTGCATGATCCTCCCAATTCACCGGCTCAGGCCTCTAGCGAGGCGCTGACAGCCTCTGAGAGGCGTCTTGCGTCAGCGCGGGGCATCGGCAAGTAATGCCCTGACATGGCCTGAGCGAGCATCTTCAGGCTCTGTTCCGGCCGATTGCCGGTGTCTATGACGATGCTGTCGATGCCTTGGGCCCCAATTTCATGGCCAATTTGGAGAGCATCACGTGCAGCAGCTTCGCGGTTCGCGTTGCCGGACAGGTCTATGTTGGACCGTCCGTCGGTTAAGACGATCAGTGTCGGTGTCTGGCCTTTTTTGCGAGCAGTGTCTGACATGGCCATCGCGGACCTCAGCCCGGCGGCCAGTGGGGTTCCGCCGCCTCCAGGCAAGGCTGCCAGTCTGCGCTTAGTTTGAACCAACGACCGCGTTGGCGGTAACAACACTTCGGCATCTGCGCCGCGAAACGCTATAAGTGCAACGTGATCGCGTCGGGAATAGGCCTCCCCCAACAGAAGTTCGACCGCGCCTTTGGCTTCGCCCAGACGTGCTGCGGCTGCTGAACCCGAGGCGTCGACGGCAAAAACGAGCAAGCGGTCAGAGAGTTCTTCATATCTTTTGTGGCGCAAGTCGCTCGGGCGCACAATTGCACCCGTCCGGTCAGGTTGATGCGTTTTACGAATAGTCTGCCAAGGAACAGCTGCACGTAATGTGGCCATCAGATCGATGCGCGCGCCAGTTTTCCGAGTGTTAGCCCCACGAGACGGCAAAGGTCTCCCGCGTCTGTTTCCGACAGTTTTCTTGCCGGATCCCGCACCTTTTCCGCCCTTGGATTTGGCCAGCCGAAGCTGGTCTAACAGGCCGTCGGGCAGCGCTGATAACACCGCCTCGAGCAATATGTCTGCAGGAATGCTGAGCGTGTCAGCGGAGCTTTCAGTATTGCTTGATCTCTCAGTATTTTGTGGCTCGGGTGGTGTTGGTTCGGTTGTTTCCGGAATTTGAGTTGCTCTGTGCGCATATGTCAGTTCCAGCGCAGCGCTTATATCCTCAGAAACGACCCTGTTACGCCCGAAAAGAACCGCATGTGCCTTTGCGGTTCGTAGCGCGAAGCTAGGGGCGCGCAGGCTGGAGATGCCCAACTGGACGGCCAAAACCACCAATTGTTCGGGAAGATCATCTGGAATGTCGACTGCACCAATACGTGCTACCGGCTCGACTTGGATTTTTTGAGCGATATCGGCCAAAGACAGATGTTCGACGTCCAACATAAATGCCAACCTGTCAGAGAGTGACGAGGGGATTTGCTCGTCTGGGTCAGCGCCTTCATCCATCGCGATTAGTCCGCGTATCCCACACGCGTCCAAGGCGCTAGCAAGGCGGGCCGCAAGGTAAGGATCCGCGCGTTCTGCCATAGCCAGAAGAAACAGCTTGTCTGATTGCGCAAGCAGGCCGTCGTGGTAGGTCAGTTTGCCACGCTCAAGCGTCGTGGTGATGTCGATTGCACCGTCCAGAGCTTCAGACATCATTGTAGGATGAAGCTTGACCGGGTGTGGGTCCAGCGTCTTGCACGCAGCGAAAAATGCATCGCGGGCAGGGGACACGCGGCCACGTACTACGATCCCGCCTAAACCAGTTGGGTCAATCGCAATCAGCTTGAGGGCTGTTTCTGCACGCTCCCACGGGGTCATTACGCCCCCAAAACTTCTTCCACAACGCGTGTCACACGCGTGCCAGAGCCCGCATCGTCCAACGGATCGCGTCTGAGCCGGTGCCGTAAGACCAATCCGGCCACATCGCGGATATGTTTGCGGCCCATTGCGGTGTCATCACGCAGGGCAGCATAGGCGCGAGCGGCTTTGAGCAGTGTCAACTCGCCCCGAAGGCCATCTGAGCCGAGTTTGAGGCATAATTCAGCGACATCGCGCAAACTACTATCAGGGGTTTTGAGCTTTCTTAGGGTCTTTCTGGCGGAAAGGATTTGATCGCGCAATGCGGCGTCCTCCGCTTGCCAGCGGAGCATGAATGCCGCATGGTTGTTCTCGTAAGCATCACGGCGTTTGATGACTTCTATGCGTTCTTCAATGTTCGTGGGAGACGCCACATCGACCGAGAGCCCGAACCGGTCAAGTAATTGTGGACGCAGTTCGCCTTCTTCTGGATTGCCTGAGCCAACCAACACAAAGCGGGCAGCGTGGCGGATCGACAGGCCTTCGCGTTCAATGACGTTTTCGCCGGATTGCGCCACATCGAGCAAAAGATCGACGATGTGGTCCTCTAGTAGGTTGACCTCGTCAATGTATAGGTAACCCCGGTTTGCTTGAGCCAAAAGACCGGGTTGAAATGCTTTTTCGCCGTTGGCTAGAGCCTTTTCGATATCAAGTGCGCCTGTCACACGGTCTTCTGATGCCCCCAAAGGCAAGTCAACAACCGGTGTCGGGATTTCATGCGTCTTTTTAGTGGTGACATTCGCCCAGTTTGGACAGTCAATTGCGCGCTCGCTGTTGACGGGGCAAGTTTTGACTGCCTTGATTGGGGGAAGCAGTGCGGCTAGGGCGCGGACGGCGGTCGATTTGCCAGTGCCGCGATCCCCGAAGACCAGCACCCCACCGATGGACGGGTCAATCGCCGTGAGAATCATTGCCCGCTTCATATCGGATTGCCCGACGATAGCGGAAAAGGGGAAGGGCTGTTTCATGCGCTTTCCAATTGTTTGAGAGGTGACGTCCCGCCCCAAGTGCCCTCGTCCGAAAGTAGGCTGAAGCGGGCGTAAAGTTCTTCACGGAACCATCCTTCTTCACGGACGGCCTTGATGGCTTCGGCGTGGTGCCCAGTGCGCGCGAAATTAGCCATTTTGGCCGCATCCGGCCAGATGGAGAAGGTGACCTGATGCAGCCATGGCACTTCGCCGATGCCGATTTTGAAGATCACGTTGGGGTCTTGCCCGATCACTTTTGAGATGTTGGGCACGCGGCGCCAGAAGCGGGCGAGGATGCCAGGTTTGATCGTGGCGCGGGTCAACGCGGCCAAGGGCCCGGGTGACGCAGAACTAGAGACTAAAAACGGTGTTTCCCCTGACCAAGCACCACGCGCTTGATCCGTTGCCATGAAGACTGTCCACGTCTCAGTGGCTTTAGCGCGGTAGCGCTGGAAAACCGGTGTCTCAGTGAGAGAGGATTTGGCTGTTCGCTCATCTGGCCAAGTTGCCAGAATCGCGTAAACGGCAGTGTTTGGCAGCGGCGTGAAACCTTCGCCCGTCCCTGATCCGCAAAGCTTCCAAAACCCGATGCCAGGAACCTGTGCCATAGGCCTGCGTGCAAGGCCCATCATGACTAGCGCCCAAAGGCGGTCCGCAACAGAATTGAAGCGGTAAAAGCTGAGGCTGACGACCTGAGTTTCTGTCATTGATGTCCCTATCTGTCAGGCAAAGCTTACATAATTCTGGAGATATGTGAAGATAGTTGACAACATGATTGTAAACTAAAGTAGACAGTTGTACCGTGAGGTCCATATGCCAGACCACGTTTCATCATATCCTGACAACCGCGCTTTGGTCATTGGCGCGGGTATTGGCGGGCTATCCGCTGCGATGAGACTGGGCGCTAAAGGGTATGCCGTAACTGTTCTTGATAAGCTGGACAGGGCAGGGGGGCGCGGGTCATCTATCACGCAAGACGGTCACCGCTTTGATCTTGGTCCGACCATTGTCACCGCGCCAATGGTGTTTGAAGATCTTTGGAAAACCTGTGGCCGTGATTTTCACGCCGATGTTGATCTGCGGCCGATGGATCCCTTCTATGAGATCAGGTGGCCTGATGGCACACGGTTTTCGGCATGTGGTGATGATGCGCGGATGCAGGCGGAAGTTGCAAAGATCAATCCTGCTGATTTGAAAGGCTACAAACGCTTCATGCGTGACAGCGAAGCGCGTTACGTCGTTGGCTATGAAGGCATGGTTGCAAAACCGATGCAAAAACTGTGGGAGACGATCAAGGTTCTTCCGAAGTTTGCGCAGTTGCGCGCAGATCGTTCGATCTATCACCATGCTGCAGCGCGCGTGAAAGACGAGCGCCTTAGGATGGCGTTGTCTTTTCATCCGTTATTTATCGGCGGTGATCCGACACATGTGACATCTATCTATGCGTTGGTGGGATATCTCGAAAAAGAGCATGGTGTGCATTACGCGATGGGTGGAGTGCAGGCGATTGCCGACGCTATGGCGCAAGTCGTGCGCGGGCAAGGCGGGTCCATTCGTCATGACGTTGAAGTAGACGAAATTATCGTCGACAGCGGTAGGGCAGCGGGTGTCAGGCTGACTGATGGCGAAGTGCTGGACGCGCCCTTGGTCGTGTCTAATGCGGATGCAGGTCACACCTATGATCATCTCTTGAGAAATCGGAAGCGCAAGCGCTGGACAACGCAGCGTTTGAAGAAATCGCGTTGGTCGATGGGCCTTTACGTTTGGTATTTTGGCACCAAAGGCACCAAAGACAAGTGGCCCGATCTCGGGCATCATACGATCTTGAACGGTCCGCGTTTCACAGGTTTGCTGCGTGATATTTTCATGAAGGGCAAGTTGGCCGATGATATGAGCCTGTATATCCATCGCCCTGCCATAACCGACCCTGATGTTGCACCAGAAGGCGATGATACATTTTATATTCTGTCGCCCGTGCCGCATCTTGGCTGGAAGGACGCGGTGGATTGGACAGCGGAAGAGCCGATTTACCGTGAGAAGGTGGCGGCCGTTTTAGAGACAGTGATGCCCGGTTTCCGAGAGCATATTTCGACCGAACTGGTGTTTACGCCCGAGACGTTTCGCGATCGCTATCTTAGCCCGCATGGCTGCGGGTTCTCGATCGAGCCGCGCATCCTGCAAAGCGCGTGGTTCCGGCCTCACAATGTCAGCGAAGAATTGCCCGGTCTTTACCTTGTTGGGGCAGGGACGCATCCGGGCGCTGGGTTGCCCGGTGTGATCTCAAGTGCCGAAGTTCTGGGTAAGCTCGTTCCTGATATGCCCGCAAAAGATATACCGCAAAGGCTGGCTGCTGAATGATTGATCCAAAGGACCTGGAGCATTGTCGCGCTGTGATCCGGACAGGGTCACTGTCTTTTCACGCGGCCTCGAAACTCTTGCCGGCTTCTGTACGCGATCCGGCCCTTGCGCTCTATGCATTCTGCAGGCTTGCGGATGACGAGGTGGACGAGGGTGATCACAAGGCCCGTGCTGTTCTACAGCTGCAGGAACGGTTGGATTTGGCCTATGCTGGGACGCCCAAAGATGCGCCTGAAGATCGCGCTTTTGCGGCGATCATTGAAGAGTTTGGGATGCCCCGCGCCTTGCCCGAAGCCTTGCTTGAGGGGCTGGCTTGGGATGCAACGGAAAAGCGGTATCAGACCTTGTCGGATGTGCGGTCCTATTCAGCACGCGTAGCCTCGGCTGTTGGGGCGATGATGTGCGTTTTGATGCGGGTTCGGGATGCGGATGCTTTGGCGCGCGCCTGCGATCTTGGTGTCGCGATGCAGCTGACAAACATTGCGCGTGATATCGGCGAAGATGCACGCGCCGGTCGGATTTATCTGCCGATAGAGTGGATGGATGAAATCGGCCTCAGCGCGGAAGACTTCTTTGCGGATCCGCAGGCGACGCCCGAGATCAGACGTATGGTACGTAAATTGCTTGCAGAGGCGCAGCGCCTTTACGTGCGTTCCGAGGCGGGTATTCGCAAGTTACCCCTCGGTGCGCGGACAGGCATTTTCGCGGCACGCTATATATATGCGGGCATCGGGTCGGCCATCCGGGTGAACAATCATGACAGTGTGACCCGACGTGGCCGGACAACAAAATCACAGAAGATCGGGTTGATCGGGAAGGCTGCCATCCGTGCGGGTGGCACGATTGTCTTGCCGCAATCCCCAGTACTTTATGCGCGCCCGTTGGAAGAAGTTCGTTTCCTCGTGGATGCTGCTGCGGACCGACAAGATGTCACGGAAGCCCGTAACAGGACGGCGGCGTTGCTCGACGTTTTGGCGCAGCTTAAAGCGCAGGATCAAACCAGTGGCTTTGCCGCAGAATAGTCGCGGCGGAAAGGTGGATCCATGGATTTCGCACTCTTTGCTTTGTTCTTGATAGCCTGCGGCGCGGCGGGTGCAACCGGTGCGGCTTTCCCGCCGGGTGACTGGTATCGTAAATTAGATAAGCCGGAGTGGACACCACCCGATTGGGTCTTCCCTGTTGCGTGGACCTCCATCTATTTGCTGATCTCCTTCGCCGGAGCACGCGCTGCAACGATGGAGGGCAACGCCTATGCGATGGTGTTCTGGGCGATGCAGGCGGGCTTTTCCACGCTATGGACGCCGGTCTTCTTCGGTCTGCATAGATTGCGTGGTGCCCTTTTGGTGATGATCCCGCTTTGGCTGTCTGTGCTAGGGGCCACGTGGTCGATGTTCGCTCTTGATCTCTTGGCCGGGTTGGCATTCGTGCCTTACTTGGTCTGGGTCACGGTTGCAGCGGCGTTGAACGCGGATGTTGCGCGACGCAATCCCAATCAGAAGCCACGGGACTTGTCTGCTTAAAAAGTCCAGTTGGCCCGACGTGGCACCCGCACTGCGAGCATCGGTTTCAAAAGGGGTGAGCGGTAGCGGTTGAGGTCAAGCGCTTCATGCACGCCTTGCACGGTTTCCCCATTGATCCGCGTTTCCACGACCGAGCGGGAATAAAACGGCGCATCGAGCATTGGTTTGATCTGCTTTGCTTTCGTCCCCGCATCAGCACGGGTCTCTCGGCGCAAGGCCCAAAGCGTGCGTTTGAACGGCTTGGCTGGTGGCGCCGCGATGTGTTGCGCATTGCCTGCGGGATCAAAAGCGATCGCTGCATCAAGCGCGGTGCCGTCGCGACGTGTCGCATCATAAAAACAAGTTGATCCGGCAGCGGTCGGGAAGCGGCCCCAAGTCCAATAGCTGAAATCAGTCTCTAGCGGACGCGTGCCGAAATTTGCGTCGAAATAACCATGCCCATCGAACTGCCACCCTTTGGCTTCTAAGTTGACGTTGATGCGGGAGGTCGGCGCGAATGGCCGCCAGACATGTGTGCCGTCTTGTGTCAGCGGCAATTCAACATGCGTAATGGCCGACGGGGTGACGATGACCTGTCCGCGCACGCGCGACACGAGGGGCAAAGATGAAACCTCGTTTATGTCGATGACAAGGTCAGAACCCGTCCAGCGCATGGACGAGGGGCCGACGGTGAAACTGTCTGGGGTTTGCCGTAAGGCATTGCGCCCACGGTCCGTCATCGTGAAGCGGCCACCGCGCCCATAGGTCGCGACATTGATACAGCAGTTATTCGCCGGGTCGCCTCTGCCCGACCAATCGTACCATGGTGAAAAGACGGAGCCGATAAACCCTATGATCGAGATCGCGCGGGTTCCGTCGTCCGAGACGCCGTCGACATACCACCACGCGTACCCGCCGGGCGGAACGTCGACGTTGAAATGAGGTCCGTCTTGATCGCCTCTGCCGCGTGCTGTGCGGAGAGTGTCGCCATCGGGACGCCCGCGCCCGGATGTGCGCCCCCGCCCGTCAGATACAAACCCTTGATCTTGGTACGCGCTGTCGGCCGTTTGAACGCTGCCATCAATCCGTGCGGGGATCGCCCGTAAAGCGACCCGTTCGACGCCGGGAACATTTGCGCGAAGTCTTGCGGCAGTGTCAGCGTGTCTACCCCCGGTTGAGGAGAGAAGGTCAGGCCGAATTGCGCCAGTCGCTTGGAAATCAGTGTCAGACATTGCTGCCTCTCCTTCTCATCGGGGGTCGTGGTCTCGGTAGGGCTCGCGTTCATGATGATCTCGAAACGCTCGGTTCCCACGGGCGGCCTGCCGCCAAAACGATCTTGCGCGCAGATGTAGAGCGTAGGGTCAGGCTGCATTTCACTTTGGGCAAGTGGGCCATATTCCGTATCAGGGTCGTCGGCAAAGAAGACGTTATGCGCGGCTAAATCTACGCCATCAGGTTTGGCGGCGAATGCATGCACATAGGCCGACAGGCTGCGCGGTTCTTGTTTGGTAACCGCTTTCTCGACCGAGGCGCCGAGTTTGCCGGTGTTCAGTGCGCGGGGGTCGCCGTTGAACAAAACGCCCTCGGCGGGGAGTGAACCCGACGATGTGTGTACCGCGCGAACAGAGGTGCCGTTGGTTTGAATCCACTCGACATGGGTATTGTAGTGGAATTCTGCCCCGAATGACTTTGCTAGGTTTTCGATTGCTAAGGCTAACTGATGCATGCCGCCTTTGACGTGCCAGACGCCTTGGCTTTCTGCGTGCCAGATCAAGCCGAGGATCGCGGGGGACGCTGCTGGGAGGCCGCCGACGTAAGTCGCGTAGCGGGCAAAAAGTTGCGCCAGTTTTGGTTCTGAAAACTGCGACGTCAGTGTTTTGGCGAGGCTCAGATGCGGGGCCATTGCGGGAATCAGTTGGGGATTTTTCAGCACATTTGCGGTCATCGCACCCATGGTGGGCGCAGCGGAGCGCATCATTGGCGCGTCAAACGCTTCAAATAATTGGCGCGCCTTGGCGGAGAAGCGCGTGAATTGTTTTGCCGATTTGCTTCCGAAAACCTCGTGGACATTTGCAAGGCTTTCATCGGGATCAGCCATGAGATCAAGACTGGTGCCATCTGCCCAGAAATGCCGTGCGAGTGTGGGTTCTTTGAGCAATGTGACATGATCGTCTAACCGTGCCCCAACGTCTGAAAACAAAGCCTCAAAGACATGTTTCATAGTCAATACGGTTGGGCCTGCATCGACGGGACCAGCGGCGGAAGGCAGGGCGCGCATCTTTCCGCCAGGTGCCGCGTGGCGTTCAAGGACCGTAACTTTTGCACCGGCATAGGAAAGGCGCAGCGCACTCGCCAAGCCGCCGATACCAGCGCCGATAATTACGATATGCGGAGTGGATTTCGGCATGGACCTCCTATGGGGTGATGATTGACAAGCGATCTGAATGTGTCCAGTCTAGTTTACACATGTAGTGTCAGCAATACATTACATTAAAGACTGTCAGGGAGAGACACATGCCATTTGCTGCCCGGATTGACGATGCGATCACCTCGGCGATCCGTGAGGGTCAGGCCGCACCGTCTCCGAGCAAGCTTGCGTCAGCGCTGCATTATACGGTCACGCCAGGGGGTGCGCGGATCCGTCCGATCATCTTGATGAGCGTCGCGGCTGCCTGTGGCGATGACAAACCGGAATTGGCAAATGCCGCAGCCGCGGCGTTGGAGCTGATCCATTGCGCCTCCCTCGTTCATGATGATCTGCCCTGTTTTGATGATGCGGCGACGCGCCGGGGCAAACCCGCTGTGCATCTGGCTTTTGGGGAGCCTCTGGCAGTGCTGACTGGTGATAGTCTGATTATTATGGCGTTCGAGGTCTTAGCGAAAGCGGCGGTCATTGATCCCGCACGCGCGGTCGAGTTGATCCGCATTCTGTCGAAGCGCACGGGTATGCCAAACGGCATTTGCGCGGGGCAGGGTTGGGAAAGCGAAGAGAATATTGATCTGTCGGCTTATCACCGTGCTAAGACAGGTGCGTTATTCATTGCGGCAACGCAGATGGGTGCGGTTGCAGCCGGTCAAGATGCAGAGCAGTGGGAAGAGCTTGGGGCGCGGATTGGGGAAGCGTTTCAAGTTGCCGATGACCTGCGTGATGCGCTCTATGATGAGGATGCGTTAGGCAAACCCGTCGGCCAAGACGATCTGCATGGCCGTCCGAACGCAGTGACTGAGTTGGGCGTTGATGGCGCGATCCAGCGGATGACAGATATTCTGGGCGGCGCGATTTCGTCGATTCCACGGTGCCCCGGTGAAGCGCTGCTTGCCAAAATGGTGCGTGCGCAGGCAGAGGTCTTGACGCCAATGAAATGGCGTGCGCAGCAATCCAATCGCGTGCCGGGCGAATAAATGACCGATGCGCCTGTCGATATGCCTGTGCCGGGTCGCGGGATCCGGGGATGGCAATCTCGGTTGATCGCTTCGCGCAAGTTTCAGAAATGGGCCGCTGGTTTTCCGCTGACACGCAGGATAGTGCGCAAAGAAGGTGAGGCGCTGTTTGATCTGCTGGCGGGGTTTTGCCATTCGCAGATACTGATGGCGCTTGTCCAGTTCGACATTCCAGACATTCTTATGGAGCGCGACTCCAATGCACAGGCGCTTGCCTTGCGGTGTAATGTGCCCATTGAGCGGATGGAGATTTTGCTGCGGGCAGGTGTTGCGCTGAAGCTGCTCAAGGAAAAGCGCGATGGTCGCTACGGGTTAAGCCGGACCGGTGCCGCACTTGTTGGCGTGCCGGGTCTGTCGCAGATGATACGGCATCACGATGTGCTTTACCGTGACCTCGCTGATCCCGTCGCGTTCTTTCGCGGTGAAGTGGAAACGGAACTGGCGGACTTCTGGCCGTACGTCTTTGGCGGCGAGATGGCGCCCGACGTCGCTGCTACCTATTCGGACTTGATGGCGCAAAGCCAAATCCTTGTTGCGGAGGACACGTTGCGCAGTGTTGATCTTCGCGGAGTGTCCACGTTGATGGATGTCGGCGGCGGGTCTGGCGCCTTTCTTGAAGCTGTTGGTCAGGCCTATGGTGATCTGCAACTGATGCTCTTTGATTTGCCGGAAGTGGCACCGAGCGCGCAAAGCCGGTTTGAACGCGCGGGCTTCGCTGCACGCTCAGAGATTCGGTCGGGGACTTTCCGGCTGGATGATCTGCCACGTGGTGCCGATGCGATCAGCCTGATCCGCGTGCTTTACGATCACAGCGACGAGACGGTACGCGGGCTTCTTGCGAAATGCTATGCGGCCTTGCCGCCGCGTGGCCGTCTTGTCATCTCTGAACCCATGTCAGGTGGCGATCAGCCGGAACGGGCAGGGGACGCCTATTTTGCGCTGTACACCATGGCGATGCGCACCGGAAAGGCGCGATCAGCAGCTGAGATAGCAGGGCTCTGTGTAGACGCGGGATTCACCGACATTAAAGCGCCACGCCCTGTTCGGGCATTTGTGACGCGATGTGTAGAGGCCCAAAAACCGCATGATTGAAAAATGTCTAAGTTTGTTGACAGATTAAAGTGTCAGTTTTACTTTACACTTATGAAGACCGCTAAGTCCTGAGTCTTTCAACAGAAACAAAACGCGAGAGCGTTACGGGGGGAGACCGTTTGCAAACAACAGCCGTCATACTGAAAGGTCCCAAAGATCTTTGCCTAGACGCGCTTGACGTTACCTCACCAGAGGCAACGGACCTTGTTGTTCGTATCACGCATTCAGGCATTTCCACCGGAACAGAAAAACTGTTTTGGTCAGGTGAGATGCCACCTTTTCCCGGCATGGGCTATCCACTGGTTCCAGGCTATGAGGCCGCTGGCGAAGTCGTGGACGCACCCGCCTCTTCTGCATTTAAAGCCGGCGACCGGGTCTTTGTGCCCGGGGCAAATTGTTACGAAGGTGCGTTCGGCTTGTTTGGCGGCGCATCGCGTCTGCTGGTCACGGACCCTGATCGCGTAACTAAGATTGATGGTGGCTTGAGGGCCGAGGGCGCATTGTTGGCTTTGGCTGCGACCGCACGTCATGCCATGGCTGGCCCGGGCAAAGCGGTTCCTGACTTGATCGTAGGCCACGGCGTTCTTGGCCGATTGTTGGCGCGTCTTACAATTGCCGCCGGTGCGCCCGCCCCAACCGTTTGGGAAATTGACCCGATACGGGTGGACGGCGCGGAAGGCTACAGTGTTGTTCATCCGGATGCCGATGAGCGTCGCGATTATACCTCTATATATGATGCCTCCGGCAGCACGGCTGTTCTGGGCGATTTGATCGGACGCATCGCCAAGGGCGGGGAGATCGTTTTGGCGGGCTTCTACACTAACGCGATCAGCTTCGCCTTTCCACCTGCCTTCATGAAGGAAGCGCGTTTTCGGGTCGCGGCAGAATGGACCCGCGATGATCTGGCCGCCACACGCGCGCTGGTCGAAAGCGGCACGCTTAGCCTTGGCGGTTTGATCACACATACGCGCAGCGCAGCGGATGCACCCGCAGCCTATGAGACAGCTTTCACGGATCCGAGCTGCTTGAAAATGATCCTCGATTGGGAAGGTCACGCATGACACTGGATATTCCAAACCTGACAGACGGCGCTGAGATCAAGGATTTTGATCAGCGCTTGCGCGACGAGGCCAACGAAGATCTGGCCGACATCATTGCGGAAGAGCCGACCTCCAAAACGCAAATCATTGCGATCTACGGCAAAGGTGGGATCGGCAAGTCGTTCACGCTCGCTAACCTCAGCCACATGATGGCGGAGCAAGGCAAGCGGGTTTTGCTCATTGGCTGTGATCCGAAATCCGATACGACGTCTTTGCTGTTTGGCGGCAAAGCCTGCCCGACAATTATTGAGACATCCTCCAAGAAGAAGCTGGCTGGCGAAGAAGTGAAAATCGGCGATGTCTGCTTTAAGCGCGGCGGCGTCTTCGCGATGGAGCTGGGCGGCCCGGAAGTCGGTCGGGGCTGTGGTGGTCGCGGGATCATCCACGGGTTTGAGCTGCTTGAAAAGCTTGGCTTCCATGATTGGGATTTCGATTATGTGCTGCTCGACTTCCTTGGGGATGTAGTGTGTGGCGGGTTTGGCCTGCCGATTGCGCGCGACATGGCGCAGAAAGTTATCTTGGTGGCCTCCAATGATCTGCAATCGCTTTATGTTGCTAACAATGTCTGTTCGGCAGTCGAATACTTCCGCAAGCTTGGTGGTAACGTTGGGGTGGCCGGCTTGGTCATCAACAAGGATGACGGCACTGGCGAAGCAGCCGCGTTCGCCGACGCCGTAGATATCCCAATCCTTGCCTCTATCCCGCAGGATGATGACTTGCGCAAGAAATCCGCGAACTACCAGATCGTAGGAACGGGTGCCTCCCAATGGGGTGATCTGTTTGCAGCGCTTGGTGACAATGTCGCCGAAGCGCCGCCTGTACGGCCTGCGCCGTTGGATCAGGACGGCTTGCTCGGTCTGTTCGATGCATCGGAAACCGGTGGCGATGTGGTTCTGGAACCTGCAACCGATCAGGATATGCGCGGCAAGAACGCGGCACCGAAAGAGAGCCTTGAAGTGGTCTATGAAGATGTTTGATCTGCACCAACTGGAAGATATTGACCAAGGTCTACGGGCTCTGGAAACGCGCGTGGCGATGTCACGGCATGCCGTGTCTTACGCGGACAAAGTTTGTCAGGCTGCAAGAGACCTGCGCCACCAAAGTGAAGAGCTGGTCGCGAAGAGTGTTCTGACCTGCAACAAGCGGGCACGCGGATGACGGGAGAGGTCACATATGACCTGACAGCTGATGTGGCTGTCGAAACCGGTACGGAGGTTGAAGGGCGTGATGCGCCTTTGCCAGAGGGCGGGCTTGGTTGTCATTCCGGATCGGAAATGTTGGATGCAGCGCGTTCAGCGGGCAAGTCCGATATTCTGGATCAATACGCGAAAGACTATCCGCAAGGCCCGCATGACCAGCCGCAATCCATGTGCCCGGCTTTCGGCTCCTTGCGTGTAGGTCTACGGATGAAGCGGACGGCGACGATCCTGAGCGGCTCGGCCTGCTGCGTCTATGGCCTGACGTTTGTGTCACATTTCTACGGCGCGCGCCGCTCTGTCGGTTATGTGCCGTTCAACTCGGAAACCTTAGTGACAGGCAAACTGTTCGAGGACATTCGCGAGTCAGTCCATGACATGGCGGATCCCGACAAATACGACGCGATTGTCGTGACGAACCTGTGTGTGCCAACGGCCTCCGGTGTGCCATTGCGCTTGCTGCCGGAAGAGATCAACGGCGTGCGGATCGTGGGCATTGATGTGCCGGGCTTTGGCATTCCAACCCATGCGGAAGCTAAAGACGTCTTGGCCGGCGCGATGTTGAACTACGCGCGCAAAGAGATTGAAGCGGGGCCGGTCGCAATGCCAGCCTCTGGCAAGTCGGACCGTCCGACAGTGTCATTACTGGGCGAGATGTTCCCTGCCGATCCGATGATGATCGGGCAAATGCTGGCGCCATTGGATTTGGCTGTTGGACCCGTGGTGCCGTGCCGCGAATGGCGGGAGCTTTATGCGGCGCTGGACTGCGGTGCGGTCGCGGCGATTCATCCGTTCTACACCGCATCGGTGCGTGAATTCCAAGCGGCGGGTCGGCCTGTCATTGGCTCTGCGCCTGTCGGTCATGATGGCACAGCCGCATGGCTCGCGGGTATTGGCGATGCGTTCGGGTTGCCCGCTGACAAAGTCGCGGCGGCGCAAAATCAGTTCCTCCCCGCGATCAAGGGCGCGCTTGCGTCGATGCCGGTCAAGGGCACGATCACATTGTCGGGTTATGAAGGCAGCGAGCTTTTGGTCGCACGTTTGCTCATCGAAAGTGGCGCGGAAATTCCTTATGTCGGCACGGCCTGTCCGAAAACCGAATGGTCCGCCGATGATTGCGCATGGCTGGAAAGCAAAGGCGTGAAGGTCAAGTTCCGCGCCTCGCTGGAAGATGATTGCGCGGCGATGGAAGCGATCAAACCTGACCTGGCCATTGGCACCACCCCGGTCGTGCAAAAGGGCAAGGAGCTGGGCATCCCGTCGCTCTACTTCACCAATCTGATTTCCGCGCGGCCCTTGATGGGGATCGCAGGTGCAGGCTCGCTGGCGCAGGTCGTCAACGGGGCCATGGCGAACAAAGACCGCATGGAACATATGCGCGCGTTTTTCAAAGGCGTCGGGCGTGAAGACACTGCGGGCGTCTGGGAAGGCGCGCCGAATGAGCAACCTCAATTCCGCGCATTGAATGCCAAGAAACTGGAACGCGCCGCGAAGGCCGCCAAAGCGGCGGAGATGATTTAGTGGCGTATTTTTTCCAAAAATCGCCACGGTGCGAGGCAGCGAATGGCGCAGCCAATCGCGTTCGCACGCCCCTGAAAAACTGGGGGCTGCCATGCTAGTGCAAGATCACGATAGGGCAGGCGGGTATTGGGGTGCGGTTTACGCATTCTGTGCCGTCAAAGGCTTGCAATGTGTGATCGACGGACCTGTCGGGTGTGAGAACCTGCCGGTGACATCTGTGCTGCATTACACAGACGCGCTGCCGCCGCATGAGTTGCCAATTGTGGTGACAGGTCTGGGCGAAGGCGAGATGGGATCGGGGACCGAGGACGCGATGAAACGCGCTTGGAAGACGCTTGATCCGGCTTTGCCTGCGGTGGTCGTGACTGGCTCCATTGCTGAGATGATTGGCGGCGGTGTGACGCCGCAAGGCACCAATATTCAACGCTTCTTGCCGCGCACGATTGATGAAGATCAGTGGGAAAGCGCAGATCGCGCGATGACGTGGATCTTCACGGAATTTGGCATGACCAAGGGTCGGATGCCGCCGGAGAAGAAGCGCGAAGAGGGGGCTGCCCCTCGGGTTAATATCCTTGGGCCGATGTATGGCACGTTTAACATGCCATCTGATTTGGCCGAGATCCGGCGTTTGGTCGAAGGGATTGGCGCTGAGGTCAACATGGTGATGCCCTTGGGCGCGCATGTGGCTGAGATGCGTAACCTCGTGAATGCCGATGTGAATATTTGCATGTATCGAGAGTTTGGTCGGGGTCTGTGCGAGGCGCTCAATAAGCCTTATCTGCAGGCGCCGATTGGGATTGAGAGCACGACGAAATTCCTGCGCACCTTGGGCGATATGCTGGGGCTCGATCCTGAGCCGTTCATCGAGCAGGAGAAGCATTCGACCATTAAACCGGTCTGGGATTTGTGGCGCTCTGTCACGCAGGATTTCTTCGCAACCGCGTCTTTCGCGATTGTGGCCAACGAGACTTATGCGCGTGGCATCAGGAATTTCCTTGAGAATGATCTGGGTCTGCCCTGTGCGTTTGCCGTCGCCAGAACGCGCGGCAAGAAGACCAATAATGACGAAGTGCGCGCCTGGATGCACCAGAAGCGGCCGCTGATCGTCATGGGCTCGATCAATGAGAAAATGTATCTGGCCGAGATGAAAGCGGGCTTTGGCCCCGCGCCGGCCTTTATCCCAGCAAGCTTCCCGGGTGCCGCGATCAGACGCGCGACGGGCACGCCCTTCATGGGCTATGCGGGGGCCACCTATTTGGTCCAAGAGGTCTGCAATGGCCTGTTTGATTCACTGTTTCATATCCTGCCTTTGGGCAGCGAGATGGACGCGGCGGAGGCGACACCAACGACCCTTCGACGCGATTTCCCCTGGGATGCGGATGCCCAGGCTAAGCTGGACGAAATTGTTGCCAGCCATCCGATCCTGACGCGGATTTCCGCCGCCAAAACCCTTCGAGACGCCGCAGAGAAACGTGCGCTCGATCAAGGGGCTGAGCGGGTTGTTTTGGAAACCGTCGAAGGACTGCAACCAGCTTCGGGAGGAGCCTTATGACCGATTTTACACATGACACACCAGTCAAGGAGCGGCGCGCCAGCCACGTGCCTATGCGCGAGTATTACGCGTATTTTGCTCTGATCTTCGCGGCGACCTTGCCGCTGTCGATCCTGACATGGGTGCTGAGTGCGGCACGCCGCATGGAGCTTCCAGAGCGTGGTCCCATTAAATCTGCGTGGAGCCAAGCGCAGATCATCACGCCGAGAATCTTCTCAGCGTAAACGACATTCAATCCGTCGGTCGAGACGATGGGTTACACGAGGTTCGCCATTCCCCCCCGGAGTGGTGGATTAGGGCAGCGGATGAGCCGTTGTCGTAACCCAGCCGCGGGGGGAGCGCGGCGTCAGTACGATTTTTTCAAGGAGAAAAGATATGGCTGATAAATCTGACCTGTCCTTCACAGGTCTGACAGACGAGCAAGCGCAGGAATTGCACTCGGTCTATTTGAGCGGCTTCTACCTGTTCACTTCGGTGGCAGTAGTGGCGCACATCTTGACCTACTTCAAACTGCCTTGGTTCAGCTGGTAACGGAGAGGATTTGATATGGCACAGTTCTACAAGATCTGGCAGATCTTCGACCCCCGTCGCGTGTTCGTGGCGCAGGGCGTTTTCCTCTTTCTGCTCGCAGCGATGATTCACCTCGTCCTGCTCAGCAATCCAGAGACCAACTGGTTCCAACGCGCCTTCGGCGTAGAGGCCAGCGAGTAAGCTCTGCTTGCATGAATAAAAGTTGCGGGCGGGGCAGGCCTTGCCCGCAACAATTCAAAGAACACACACGGGTGCGCGGCAATACGTGCCCCACCTAAGAGGAGACAGAAGATGGCGCAGCTCACCTTCGAAAGAAAATACCGTGTACGCGGCGGTACGTTGATTGGCGGTGACCTATTCGACTTCTGGGTCGGACCGTATTTCGTGGGCTTTTTCGGCGTCACGACTTTCTTCTTCACCGTGCTCGGCACCTTGATGATTTTCTACGGGGCCGCTTTGGGCGACACGTGGAACCCTTGGCTGATCTCGATTGATCCGCCGTCACTTGAGGTTGGTTTGGGTGTGGCCCCACTGGCTGAGGGTGGCATTTGGCAGATCGTGACGCTCTGCGCGACCTTCGCTTTCATAAGCTGGGCGCTGCGCGAGGTTGAGATTTGCCGCAAGCTGGGGATGGGTTATCACGTACCCTTCGCGTTCAGCATTGCGATCTTGGCTTACGTCACATTGGTGATCTTCCGTCCCGTATTGTTGGGCGCTTGGGGTCATGGCTTCCCTTATGGGATTTTCAGCCACCTCGATTGGGTCAACAACGTGGGCTACGCCTATGGCAACTTCCACTACAACCCGGCGCATATGATCGCGATCACGTTCTTCTTCACGACCTGTCTGGCGCTTGCGCTGCACGGATCTCTGGTCCTGTCGGCAGTCAATACCGGGCGCGGCAACAAGATTGCGACACCGGATCACGAAGACACGTATTTCCGCGATCTGATCGGTTATTCGATCGGGCCATTGGGTATTCACCGCCTTGGTTTGTTCCTGGCACTTCAGGCCGTTCTTTGGTCTGCGATTTGTATCATCATCTCCGGCACCGTGTGGTTCGACACATGGGAAAGCTGGTGGGATTGGTGGCTCGAACTGCCCCTGTGGGCTGATCTTGAAGGGGGGGTCAACGGATGACCGAGTATCAAAACATCTTCACTCAAGTGCAGGTCCAAGGACCCCCAGAAATGGGGGTCGATCCGGAGGGCTTGCTGGAGCGGGAGCGCACCAAGAAAGCGCGCTTCTCAACACTGGCGGGTCTGTTCGGCAACGCACAGCTTGGTCCGATCTATCTTGGTCCTTTCGGCGTCGTTGCTATGGCCACCGGCTTTGCATGGTTCTTTATCGTCGGCATGAATTTCTGGGCGCAAGCGGGCTACAACCCCGGTGTCTTCATCCGCGACCTCTTCTGGTTCTCGCTTGAACCCCCGTCGGAGGAATATGGGTTAGGCTTCGCCCCATTGGCTGAGGGAGGCTGGTGGATCATATCCTCCTTCTTCTTGCTGATCTCTGTCTGTGCATGGTGGATACGCACCTACCTGCGCGCCGAAGAACTGGGGATGGGTAAGCACGTCTCATGGGCGTTTGCTTCGGCGATCTGGTTGTTCCTTGTTCTGGGTCTGATCCGTCCGATCCTGATGGGATCCTGGTCAGAAGCCGTGCCGTACGGGATATTCAGTCACCTTGATTGGACAAACCTGTTTTCGTTGACCTATGGCAACCTGTTCTACAACCCGTTCCACGCACTTAGCATTGTGTTCCTTTATGGCTCTGCTCTGCTGTTTGCGATGCACGGTGCCACGATCCTTGCGGTCAGCCGTTACGGTGGTGAGCGTGAAATCGAACAGATCGTCGACCGGGGCACAGCATCCGAGCGTGCAGCTCTGTTCTGGCGCTGGACCATGGGCTTCAACGCCACGATGGAAGGTATTCACCGCTGGGCATGGTGGTTCGCGGTTCTGACAACGCTGACAGGCGGTATCGGAATTCTGCTGACCGGCACAGTTGTTGATAACTGGTTCGTCTGGGCGCAAGAACACGGCTTCGCGCCGCTAGATCAATAGGAGAGCGATCAATGTCACATGACCGCGAATACCTGCGTACTGACGGTGATCCTGTCGCGCGCTTAAGAGAAGAAGGGCTGATGCTGCATATGAAAGGTGCGGGCTATGCCTTCATCTTCTGCACAGTCTCTTTGGTGATCATTCTGGCCCTCATGTGGATTGGCAACAACCTGCTGCCTGAAGAATCCCGTGAGACAGAAGACCCGACGCCCTTCTCATACAACCTGATCGTGGACGACACGAAAGTGGTTTGAGTTTTTGACGCGGGCCCCTCCCGTGGCCCGCGTCAGCCAGAATTCGTAAGGCCCTGTCCCTTGGGTCCTACGATGTCGTCAGGGTCTCGACCCCTGACACCTCCTGTTGGCTACGGGAGACAGATGTCGGTCTATCTTCGGATCGGCCGCATCTGTTCCCTAGCCGACAGGACTAGCCGAAAGTCGAGCTAAAGTCGAGAAAGGACGCTTTAATGACCCGTCCCACCCCTATTCTGGACCGTGTGTCCTCCCCTTCTGATCTGAAATCTTTGACGGATTTAGAGCTGTCCAAGTTGTCAGATGAGCTGCGTGGTGAGGTGATAGAAGCCGTGTCGCAAACCGGTGGCCACCTTGGTTCTTCGCTTGGCGTTGTTGAGCTGACCGTCGCTTTGCACGCTGTCTTTGACACACCGCGCGACAAGCTGATCTGGGATGTGGGGCATCAATGTTACCCGCATAAAGTGCTAACCGGCCGCCGCGACCGGATGCACACTCTGCGTCAGGAGGGCGGTATTTCCGGCTTCACCAAACGCGCCGAGTCGGAGTTCGATCCATTCGGTGCCGCCCATGCCTCCACCTCCATTTCCGCCGCGATGGGCTTCACAGTGGCGCGCGATATGGGCCAGCCGACAGGTGACGCGATAGCGGTGATTGGCGACGGCTCGATCAGTGCAGGCATGGCCTATGAGGCGATGAACAATGCGAGCGACGAGGGTCGCCGCATGTTTGTAATCCTGAATGACAATGAGATGAGCATCGCCCCACCCGTAGGCGCGATGTCGAAATATCTGTCCGGTCTTTATGCCTCGCCTTTGGGAAATTTGCAGAACATGGCCGAAGGGTTCGAAGCCGCTTTGCCCGGCCCCATGCGCGACCACGCACGGCGCGCGCGCCAGATGGTGACGGGTGCTGTGGGGGCCTCAGGGACGTTGTTCGAAGAGCTGGGATTTCAGTACATTGGCCCGATCAATGGGCATGATATGGATCAGCTTTTGGGTGTATTGCGCTCCGCCCGTACTCGGGCGACCGGTCCGGTTTTGATCCATTGCTGCACCGTGAAAGGCAAGGGCTATGCGCCGGCGGAAACCTCGGCTGACAAATATCACGGCGTCTCCAAATTCGATGTCAGCAGTGGCGCGCAGGCCAAGTCTCGCCCGAATGCGCCCAGCTATACGAAGGTGTTCGGCCAGGCTTTGAGCAAACTGGCCGAGACAGATCCGAAGATCGTCGGCATCACTGCCGCTATGCCGTCCGGCACGGGAATGGATGTGTTCGCACAAACGCACCCCGCGCGGATGTTTGATGTTGGCATGGCCGAACAGCATGGTGTGACATTCGCTGCTGGTCTTGCTGCGGGAGGGCTAAAGCCGTTTTGCGCGATTTATTCGACCTTCTTGCAACGCGGCTACGACCAAGTTGTTCATGATGTCGCTTTGCAAAACCTGCCTGTGCGCTTTGCGATTGACCGCGCCGGTTTGGTTGGCGCGGATGGCGCGACCCATGCAGGCGCTTTCGATGTGGGCTACCTGACGGCGCTGCCGAATATGACCGTCATGGCCGCATCGGATGAGGCCGAACTTGTGCATATGGTGGCCACAGCCGCCGCGCATGACAGCGGCCCGATTGCGTTCCGCTACCCGCGCGGCGAGGGCGAAGGCGTCGAGATGCCTGAGGTGGGCGAAGTGCTGGAAATCGGTAAAGGCCGGATCCTGGGCGAAGGGTCAGACATCGCGATCCTGTCCTTTGGCGCGCATATGGGCGAGGCCTTGAAAGCGGTGGAGTTATTGGAGGCGCAAGGCGTCACAGTGACCGTTGCCGACGCCCGCTTTGCCAAACCGCTCGACACGGATCTGATCCGGAAGCTTGCCAAAAAACACCGCGCGCTGATCACGATAGAGCAGGGTGCGCAGGGCGGTTTCGGCGCGATGGTGCTGCATGAGCTGGCCAATACCGGACAGCTGGATGGCCGCTTGGCCGTGCGCACGATGACCCTGCCCGATCGCTTCATTGATCAGGCGGCACCAGATGCGATGTATGCGGATGCGGGGCTGACGGCCACGGATATTGCAGCAACAGCATTGCAGGCGGCAGGTGTTAAGATCGAGCCATTGAAGGCTGATCTCTAGCCTTTATTCTGCAGGAACAAGATCGCCAAAAATCAGATCGCTATGGCGCGCCAGATAGATGTCGAGCCAAGGTGTGAACAGCTCCGGCGTCTTTCGCACCTCGGATTTGAGCTGCAGGTAGTCCACCCAACGCGTGCCCATCACCTCGTCAGGATTAGGTGACATGGGCAGTGTCAGGCTCGTTTCAGCGACGAACACTTCGACCACCTCATGCTCGATCAAATTGTTGCCGACATCTGCGCGGTATTCGACCGTGCCGCGATATTTCGGGTAAAGGCCCTGAATGCCAAGCTCCTCATCCAGCCTGCGGATGGCGCAGTGATGGGGGTCTTCCTCCCACTCGGGATGGGTGCAGCAGGTGTTCGCCCAAAGCTGGGGCGTATGGTATTTATGCGCCGCGCGTTGCTGGATCAGGATCTTTCCGCCGGACATAACGAAGACGGACACAGCCTTATGCTTATAGCCTTTTTGATGGGCCAGCAGTTTTTCGACTGGTTGCAACGTGCCGTTGACCCAGGCGGGGATCATGATCTCCATCAGACACGCGTGGGCGCGATCAAGCGCGTCAGATGCGCGAGGTTTTTCAGGCCGATCCTTAGATGCGCCATCGGTTTCGCGGCGACAAGTTTCTTGTTCATATAGGCCTCAAAGGTCAGGCGCTGCACGTCGACATCATGGCATAGCGACACGAACCGTTCGCGGCGTTCATCACTGCGGTAATAGGCGTTTTGCATCGCACCGAGCACTTTGAAAACATTCTTATGCTCCCGCATGAACAGCTTGCGCGCCAGTTGCAGGTCCTTGGTCCGACCGCTGGCAAGACAGGCGCTTGCAGCCGTTGCCGCCAAGCGGCCCCCCATCATCGCGTAGTAAATCCCTTCGCCGGAGGAGGGGGCCACGACGCCCGCCGCATCACCGGCCAGCACCACATCCTTGTCATTGTCCCATTTGTCCATCGGACGCAGCGGGATAGGCGCGCCTTCTTTGCGCAGGGTTTTGCACTCACTGAGGCCCGAGGCCGCGCGTAGATCTGCAGTCGCTTGTTTCAGATCGACGCCGTCGATACCGGTACCCATGCCGACGCTGGCGGATTTGCCATGCGGGAAGACCCAGCCGTAGAAATCGGGTGAAATAGCCCCGTCATAGATCACGTCACAGCGCAGCGGATCATATTGTTCTGTTGCCGTCGGGGCCTCGATAATCTCGTGATAGGCGATGACGTAATTGATCTTTTCGCCACCCGGCACTTCGGCTTTTGCCACGTTAGAACGCGCACCATCGGCACCGATCACCAGCTTGGTGTCGATGCTCACTTCCTCGCCACTGGCTTTGTCACGATAGACGACGGAGGTTTTGCCACCCTCGCGATCAATGCGCCGGAAGGTGCCTGTCAGACCAACAGCACCGGCAGCGACCGCGCGTTCGCGCAGGAACGGGTCGAAATCCTTGCGATCCACCATGCCGACGAACCCGTTCTCAATCGGAATATCGACTGCCCGTTGCGTGGGGGAAATCATGCGCGCCGTACTTATCCGTGCGATGATCTGGCTGTCTGGGATATCGAAGTCTGTGATCAGACGCGGCGGGATCGCACCGCCACAGGGCTTGATCCGCCCATCGCGGTCGATCATCGCGACCTTATGGCCGGATCGTGCAAGGTCTTCTGCGGCTGTGGCACCGGATGGCCCTCCGCCAACGACGACGACATCATACATAGGTCTCACTCCCCTGGGACAAGCGACGCGGGCTGCGCGCGGCTGTTTTCCATAACACGCGCCGCCATCAGGGCGGACGCGAAAAATAAAGCGGCTTCGAAGGCGAACACAGCGCCAAAGGCCGGGCCATCTTCCATGAAGCGGCGCATAAGATCGGCAGCGGCAGCCCCGGTCAGACCCCCAAACCCCGCGGCTATGGCTTGCGCGGCGCCCCATAGGCCCATGCGCGTGCCTTCACGGCGACCCCGCCCTTGCGAGGCGAGCGCCATCATTGCGCCGATGGCGGCAACTGCGAACATGCCGTTGAAGAAGCCGAGGGCCACGACAAGGGGCGTCAGCGGCAGAGCGAGCGCGCCAGTGCCCGCCAAGCTGATGCAGCCCAGAATAGCGCAAGAGCCCAAGCATCCTGCGATCACCCATGACCTGAGCGCGCCCCATTTCAGGCCGGTCGCCGCGATCCCAACGGTCAGCATGCCGACGAAGACGCCGCCATTTTGTGCACCGCTCAGCGAGGTGGATTGGCCGGGTGTGAAATCGAAGACAAGGCCCGCGAAGGGCTCTAGGATCAGCTCCTGCATGAAATAGGCGTTCATCGACAGGAACACGAAGAGGGTGAAGTTGCGGGTTTTCCGCTCAGCCCAGATCTCCCGCATGCCGTCCATGAAGGGCATAGCGGCCTCAGGCTTTGCGGCGGTGACTTTGCGCTCGATCCGGCCCACGGCGACGATGGTCAACAGAACTGCGCCTGTCACGACAACAGCGACGACCGTCAGCAAGCGTTGGGGGGAGTAGGGGTCGAGGAAGGATCCGGCCAGCCCAGCGGTCAACGCGATGCCGAAAATCATCATCAGCCATGTGATTGTCGCCGCCGCTGCGCGGCGATGCGGGGCTGTGGCTGTCGCCAGAAGCGCAAGAAGGGAGGTGCCGGATGCGCCGACACCCAGACCGATCAGCGCGTAGGCAAGGACTGAGAACAGAAGTGGACCCCAGAAGCCATTGGCAAACAGCGTGACGCCGACGGCGGCACCGAAGCCACCTAAGGCAAGGGCGATCATGCCGCCGATGATCCAGCGCGTGCGGTTGCCGCCATTGTCGGACAGGAACCCCCATTTGGGGCGCGACAGTTGAATGCCGTAATGCAGGCCGACCAGAATACCGGGGAGGATCGCGGGCAGAGCGAACTCCACCACCATCAGGCGGTTCAGGGTCGATGTGGTCAGCACAACAATCGCCCCAAGGGCCATTTGCACCAAGCCAAGCCGTGCGATCTGGCCCCAGGACAATGTCATGCAATCCCCCTGAGCGCGAAGGCGGCAATCATCATGCCGGAGACATAAAGCGTAACGCCCGTGCCATTATACCAAGGCGCGCGGGCTTTCGGATCGCTGAGCAGCGTGCGCATGGCCCAAAGCTGCCCAGCCAGAACAAGCGCGACGCCAAGCGCGTAGAACGGCTTGTCCCAGATAAACAACAAGGCAATCACGGCGACCTGAGGCACAGCCATGATCCAGCAGGCCACACGTGCCGCGCGTTCGGGGCCAAGCGTGACGGGCAGGGAGTTCACGCCCATTTTCGTGTCACCCTCAAGCGCTTTGAAATCGTTCAGCGTCATGATCCCATGCGCGCCGATGCCGTAGATCAACGCGATGATGATGACCGGCCAACTGGGCGCACCAGCGGCCAGAACGGCAGCACCTGTAAACCATGGCAGGCTTTCATAGCTCAGACCCACGAGACCCGGACCCCACCAGCCGGAGCGTTTCAGACGGACGGGCTCAGCCGAATAGGCCCAAGCCGCCAGCACACCCACGATGGTCGCGCCAAAGCCCCAAGGGCCAAGTTGATAGCCAACGAAAAGCGACAGCAGCGACATCGCGAGCGCAATGTAAAGCCCCCACCTCCCGGGAATGCGTCCTGATGGAATAGGGCGGTCCGGCTCGTTGATCGCGTCCACATGCCGGTCGCACCAGTCGTTTGCGGCTTGGCTCATACCGCAGACGACGGGGCCTGCAAGGATGACGCCGAGCAATACGTAAAGCCAC
>CANLUY010000005.1 GCA_947494435.1 uncultured Litoreibacter sp. | reverse complement strand
GGGTCAGGTCAAGTCATAGGCACGCGAAAACCCGGGCTGCTGATGGAATGCAGCCCGGGTCTGGGGTCGTCGCTGGGTCGGGTTATCCGCCCCAGCCACCACCTCCACCGCCGCTATCGCCTTCATCACCAAAACTGCGCACGACAGGGCATCCTGGAGTGCCACTGACAGAGCAATCTTTCTTCGCCGGTTTCACTTCAACCGCAGCGGGGATCACTGGAGCTGGGGCTGGAGCAGGCGCTGAGATACGCGGAGAGGCGACAGCGACGGGTCTTGGGGGTGTAACGCGGGTCGTGCGCACAGGTTGCGACGAGCGGCGAACCACACGTTTAGGTGCAGCTTGCGCTTGCGGAACGAAGACCTCTTCTTTGACAACAGTCGAGGTTTGCGAGCTGCCAGGTGAGATCGTCACGATCCGTTTGATCGGTGAACAGGCGGAAAGCGCGACAGCGCATACGATCACTGATGTCGCGAGTTTGGATGTCTTGAGTAACATGGTCAAAGTCCCTCTTGTTACGGGTTGCATTGGGGTGTGGTCAGATCAGGTTTCCGGCAATCCACCGGCACTTTTGATCCGTTTGATCAGATCCAGTGTTTTACGCGGGTCGGCACGATATGCGTCTTGCAACACTTGGATATCAGCCCAATCCGGCAGCTTAGGTGCGCCCGGTTTTGGCGTTGGATCATCCTTCATGCTGCGGGTCGTGTCCGAAGGGATCAGATCAAGGATCTGCGCGCAAAACTGTTGCGTCAGGTAGGTGCTTTTCAGCCCCAGCCCCTCACATTCCTGCGCCGTCGCAGCGCTTGCTGCCGAAAGGGTCAGCGTGATGAATAAGGTCCGAAACATAATAAAACTCCACTTCATGGACGGCGAAACTTGATCACAGATTAGTGAGGTCACCGGCCAAAGTGCGGGCGTCGTTTTCTGTGCGACAGCCCGCCTTTAGCCTGCTCTGTTGCATAATCTGCCAAAGAACTTTCGCGCGTTAGGAGAAGGCCATGGCGAGTTTCGAGTATATGTTGGTAGGCGGTGCGGCGCTTTTGGGATTCATGGGCATTATGATGCTGCTTCAGCGTGTCCTGATCTCTTCGATGACGATCAAGACGCTGATCTATTCGCTGCCGGTGGGTTGAGCCGTGCAGGAGGTTTCTTCCGCCTATGACGCGCTTGTGCGGCACCTGATGGGGCCGCTTGTTGAATATTACGACGATCCTTCGGTGTCCGAAATCATGATCAACGGGCCGGACGAGGTTTTCGTGGATGGCAAGGGCGGTGTTGTTCGTTCTGAGCACAAGTTGCGTGACGCTGCAGCCCTGAAAGCCTTGGCGCGGGTTGTGTTGCAGTTTTCGGGCAAACGTCTATCGCCTTATGACCTGTCACTCGAAGCGCGGATGCCGAACCGGTCACGGGTGCATATCGTACAAGACCCCGCCGCACGGGCAGGGATCACGATGGCGATCAGGCAATTTGGCAAGCAACCACCGACCTTGGACGATCTTGAAAAAAGCGGCTCTCTGACACCCGAGGCGAGTGCGTATATGCGCGCGCAGGTGCTTGACCATAAGAACATCATCATCTCGGGCGGCACCGGCACGGGGAAGACGACCTTGCTGGGCATTTTTGCACGGATGATGAAACCGGAAGAACGGATCATCACCATTGAAGACGTGGCAGAGCTGGATTTGCGAATGCCGCATGTCGTTCCTTTGGAGGCGCAGATGCCTGACGCAAAGGGCAGGGGCGGGGTCACCATCCGGGATCTGTTTCGTGCGACGTTAAGGATGCGGCCGGACCGCATTCTGGTTGGCGAATGCCGGGGCGGGGAGGCGCTGGATATGATCCAGGCCATGAACTCCGGCCATGCCGGATCACTGTCCACCGTCCATGCTGACGATCCGATGCGTGCCCTGTCGCGACTGGAAACGCTGTGTTTGATGTCTGATGTCGATGTACCGCTGGTTGCTGTGCGCAGACAAATCATCGAGGCAATTGACCTTGTCGTCCAGATCCAGCGGTTCGACGGGCACCGCGAAGTGGTCGAAATTGCCGAAGTGCAAGAGGCCGGCATGGATGATCTGCAATACGCGGTGACGCCTATTTTCAAACGCCATGGCAAGCCCGGCCAAGCGCCATTGGAGCGCGTCTGAAGAGCGCTGTCGCAATCGATACGACAGCCGCCTTTGAGGCGCGCAACCACCTACAGTCATCACATCGGGCACGGTGCCCAGCCCACAGATAGGAATGATCTTATGTCTCTGGAATACCTCTTGTTTTTCGCCCTAGCGCTCGCTGTTGCAACGGTGATGGCGACGATGGGCACCGAGATTGTCGACTTCGTCATCAAGGAAGTCAAAGAGCTGATGAAGTGATCTGAGCAATGTCTAAAACCCCGGAATTTATGAAAAGGAAAAGACTGATGACCCTCGAAAAACTGCTGATCTTCGGCTTCGCACTAGCCGCCCTTTTTGCCATCACAACCGTGGGCGGCAACATGATGGACAAGCGTGGTGAAGCCAACCAACGCTTCTTGGACAATGCCAAAAAGCTTGAAGAGAAAACGTTCTGATTGAGCCTCAATTGGGAGCGGCGCGATGACTTTGGAAAAACTTCTCATCTTTGGCTTCGGGTTGGCCGTCGTGTTCGCGCTGACGACCGTTTCCATCAACATGGTGGATGACCGGAAGCCTAAAAACACCAAATACGAAAGCGGCGTCAAAACGATGCTGCAAAAGATGAGATGACCAAGGTCGCCAATATAGTGACCCGCCGCCGTCGCGGCGCGATCGGGCTTGAAGCTATCCTGATTTTTCCAGCGATGCTTGTCCTTTTCGGGGCTGTGACGCAGGTGATGATCCTTGCCCAAACCCGCACATATGTTGAGATGGCCGCCTATGCGGCGGCACGTAGTGCGATGGTGCATCGCTGCCCTGAGCCATCGGTGATGGAAGCGTTGAACACGCCCTTTGCGGCTTTCGTTAAATATAACTGCGTCGATACAGCTGAGAAGCAACGCAAGATCGAGGATGCAGCCCGCTGGTCTTTGGTCGCCGCGTCACCGACTTCGGCGGCGGCAAAAGGGCGAGGATGTCCGAACGTGTCAGCAGGTGTGCAGATGGCACGCGCCAGTGGAAAACTGGGCGGGTTTGATGCCGCGCTGAGCAATGCAATTTGTTATGCCTATCAAAGCCCAAATGTGACTGTGGAAGCGGATTGGGACATGTCCCTGATCACTCAGATTAAGGGCGGTGATGCTATCCCGATGCGTGCAAAAGTCAGCTACCGCGCGCAGCTTTCGACCCCTTTCAGACGCTTCATTTTCACCGGAAAACGCGGTGATGGAACCTATTGGCGCCTGATTGAAGCGGAGGTGGTTTTGCAATGACCTTGTCCCGGTTGAAAGCGACAGTAAAGCGGCGCAGGCGCGGGACGGTTGCGATGATCGCAATCGCGGCAATGATCCCGCTGACGACGATGTTTGCGGCCAATATCAACACCGGCCAAATGATTGAACAACGCCGCGTCGCGCAAGATGCGGCCGATGCTTTGGCAAAGACACATGGGGCGTGGACTGCGCGCTCCCTCAATGTTTTGTCGATGAACCGCGTGACCTCAATGCAATTGTTAAGTGTGGCTGCCGGGTCGGAAGCCTTGGAAGGCACGCTTCAGGAAATCGAATTTCACGCGCTTCTTGTTGCGGCTCAGATCACCATCCACGCGGCCAGCCATTGCTGGCGCAATCCGGTCGATACTGTGACATGGACACCTGTTTGTGCGGGCTGGCACGCGCTTGTGGGCGTTCCCGCATTGAAGGCTGTATTGGGCACGTCCTTCGTTGCAGATGCCGTTCCGGGCCTGAAAGAACTTGAAGATTTTGACCCGCAAGATTTGAGCGAAGAAGAGCAGGAAGCTTTGGAAGAGGCCGGTCTTGATGACCTTGATAGCCTCGGGATTCCGACGGGCATTTTATCTGGCAAACCTCAGGGCGTCTGGGATGTACGCAAAGCCTATGACCCGATGCACGGCGTTGAGACAGCGAAGAAAGCGCTGGAGGCCATCATCGGGATGGATAAGGCGATCATAGAAGAATTTCCGCAGGTGATGGCGAAGATCAGTGCCTCATATCTGAAAGTTCATGAGGTGGATGATTTTCACTTCAACGATCCCTGTAATGGCGACGGCTTGAAGACCTGTTCCAAGCGCAGCACCCGCAATGGAATGGCCTTACCGCTTGAAGAGGTGCCGCCGTTGCTCAATCTGAAGAAGCTTGATCCGAGCAATGGGCTTAACCTTAATAATCTTAAAGATACGACGCTGGAACGCGGGCGGTATTGCGCCGCATTTTATACAGGCACATCCGGCGCTGGGCCGCTGAATATTCTGAACACGACGTTCAAACAGCGCGGATTCCCGAACAACAAGGGGCCTTTGACAGTTAGCGGCTCCGGACAACAGCGGTCCTTGAAAAAGCATATCAATAGAACGACGAATGTCGGGCGCATCCTGCATGACTTTAAGAGGTTTTATCGCGCGGATAACTTTCTCTCCCATTTGCCGCGCCATTACACGACGCCGGGTCTGGATAAGTTCGAGCAATGGTCCAACTTGCGGGGCGTGCAGCAGGTTCGGACGAATAACTCCTTCACGCGGCGCTTTGATATCAAGATGGCGTCGATCTGTTCGGGGGTGACCCTCGATAGCTTTCTGCCGGATTTCTTGCCGAAGATTGCCGACCTTCCGGACTGGGTGCCGTTCAAATATATGATCAATGTCAGCGTGGTTGCACCGCTGCCGCCGCTTTATAAGCTCAAAGACGTCCCCACAGTGCAGGTGCCGCCTTGGGTGCAGCCGGATCAAATGCCGGATCCGTTTCATATTCTGGCACTGACCCAAGCCAAGAAGGGCACGCGGTTGGCGGGTCAGGTTTTCACAGACACTGTCGAAAGCCACTACGGATATGGGCAGGTTGGGGTCTACAACCCAGATGACGCGAGCCTTTATAGTCAGAACTGGCAATACCGCCTGATGCCTGCGACACGCATGGATGACCCCCGCGATATAGCACGCGACCTGCGCAGCCAAGCGCGAAGCAGTTTCGGTGACCTCGTCCGAAGTCTGAGTGGCGTCAGCGACAGCACATGGAGGCGAGTCCATGCGCATTAGGTGCCGGAACAGACGCGGCTCCATCGGGTTGGAAGCAATCATGCTGGTGCCGGTCGCGACTATGATGATCTTTGTGGCCCGCTACGTGTCTGAAGCGACAGTGTCGCGCCAAGAGATCGCGGTGCATTTGAGGTCAGCTACCGAGAATGCGGCTGGTGCGTCTGCTGCCTTTGTCGGTCAGCGTGCACGCCCTGCAGTCATGGCCAATTGCCGCGCGGATAAAACAGCCTTCTTTGATAATGCGAATGTGGCACAGTCTGGACAGGCGTCCTGTGTGCTGCACTACGCAGAGCGTGATGTGCCGCGCAAAGACCGATTTTGGGTCCGTGCGGATGATGGCGCGCAACCATGGCCGGCGATCAATCGCGACTTCGCCCCGATCATTCACATCTATGATGTGAAGAGTAAGGTCATCAACGGCTCTATGCGCTTTCGGGGGTCGAATTTCCTCCAGCGGCAGGGGGAAGTCGAGATCTTCCATCAATATATCACGCCGCGGATGAATGTCTGGGATCACAAAAAGGCGCCTTTGAAAAAGGCAAGCGATCCACAGATCTGGAAAGAGCTGAAGCGTCGTCCGACGTACAAATTATTCCCGAATGTCTTCCCTGGAAAGTAGCCTGCCCATGCGTGTTCTAATCTGTATCCTGTCATTGTTTGTGATCCATGTGCCGCCTGCTTTTGGGCAAATGATTGATCTGTCGCAACGCCCTGAAGGCCCTGAGATGGTGATGAAAACCTTTATCTCAGAAATTGCCCAAAGCCCCGATGAGGCATTCGCGGATTTGCAGGCAAGGGCGGGGCATTTGCTGGACCTCAGCGAAGTGGGCGGCACGGCCATGGCGGGGTTTTCGGGGTTCGAAACGCCGGAACTGCTGAAGTCTTACCTGCTTGAGGTGCTACCGGACCTCCCGCCGAAATTCGTGGCTAAAGACCAACCCATCAGCCTGAGCATCGCCCTGATCGCGGAAGAAGAGAGCACGCTTATCCAAGTGATGATGGCCGTTCCGCAAAGCGAAGAGGATAGTCTGTTTGGGAAAACGGTTCCTGCAGGCGGAATGGTTTTGATGGATGATGCGAGCCCTGCGGATTGCCGGGGGCAGGTCGTCTTGAGCCAGAACAGCCCTGCAGAGGCGGCGGCACAGACCTATTCCAATGCGCTTGAAACCCAAGGCTTTAGCATGAGCAGTCCGGATCATGTGAAGACGTCGTTTTTTGTCGGATACCGCGAGGACTGCGCGCTGTTCCTCTATATTCAACCTGACTTTCAGGCGCCCGACCGCTCCATGGTTGTCGTCAGATTTACGGAGGACTGATGCGTACGATCTTTTATTTTCTGGCCGCTGTGCTCGCCTTTGGGGCGGCGTATTATTACTATCAAGATGTCTCCTCCCAGACGGCGACGGTCAGCAAGTTGCGGCTTGTTGGCGAAGACGGCGCGGTCTTCAAAGCAGGGACGGAAATTGACGACGCTTTCTTGGAAGAGCATATCATTTCGCAATCGCTGCCGCTGAGTTTAGCCGATGATTTTGGCTGGGCTTTGGACGATAATCTAGCGACACGTGTGAACCTGAAGGGCCGTGTGTTTGGTCAGGATGTGGCCGTGGGATCGTTCCTGCAGCGGACCCAGTTCTTTGTCACTCAAGAGAATGCGTTTGCGCGCCGGATTGCGCCGGGGTTTAGGGCAATTTCCATCCCAGTTGAAACCAGCCGCGCGGTTGAGAATTTCATCATGCCGGGTGCGCGGGTCGATGTGATCGGGGCTTTTGAGGTTTCACAAAACCAATATGTCTCTGAAATTCTGCTGGAAAATGTCGAGGTGATGGCGGTTGAGGATATCGACAGCCGTGGGGAGTTCGAGACTCGCGATAGGCCAGATTATGACAGCGTCACGTTGATGGTCGAAGCAGAACTGGCGACCAACTTCGTAGGGCGTTCTGAGAGTGTGTCGGGATCGCTGACATTGGTCTTGCGTAACCCGTGTGAGGAAGTCTCTTGCGGGACGGAGGTGGCCAGCCAATGAGGGGCAAGGGTCAAAATTCCCGCGCTCATCTGCGAATTTGTGATGCGTATGGCAACCGCAAAGAAATGGTTGCGCTTGAGCAGAATTTCTATGAGCTAGGCGCTGATCGGACAAGACGGGGAGAGGTGGGATATCTGCACCTTGAAGGTTCTGGCATTGAGCCGCGCCACGCCCGCTTGATGAAGCATCCATCCTCTGAGAAGTGGAGCGTCGTATCGCTTGTTTCTTCCGGGTCGAAGCTTGGAAAACACGACCTGTCTCGCGATGAAGCTGTGCCGTTGACCGATGGGACAGAGCTTTGGTTGGGCAATAACCTGCTGCAGCTTTTGGACTTGAACAAGAGCGTAACGAAAGCTGCCGTGATGCCGGAATTGTCCGACATCGAGTTGATGATGAACGAAGCGCTTTTGGATTACGAAGACCGTCGGCGCGATCTGTTTGATGGCGATGATGCTCAGCGCGAGGCGCTATTGTCCGCAGAGCTTGACCGGCTGCTGTCTGAAGAACTGGATCTTGCGGGCAAGCCCGACATGATCGCGACGATCAACCGTTATTGCAAAGAGGCTTTGCGCCGCCCGTTGATCTCCGCCTGTCTTATGAGCGGCACGCGCGGTGATATTGAGCTGACGTTTTCGCAGCTCAATGCTGAACAACGGGCGCGTTCGATTGAGCTGTGCGAAGAGCTTGCCTCTGAAATCGGGCTGGATATGGAGTTTCATTCCACTGCCGAAGACCTGCAAAAGCTGCACGCGCGGTTTGACGACGCGTATCGAACCGTCTCTGGCATGATTGGCGAGACCTTCAAACTGGTGCTGATCCGAGATGCCGTGCGCGAGAAGGTCATGGGGCTTTTCTTTCGCCTTGGCCCGATCCAGTTCCTGTGCGACATCGACGTGATTTCAGAGATTATGGTCTGTGGGGCAGAGCGTATCTTTGTCGAAAAGGGCAATCAGATGTTCGAGACGGGGCTGACTTTCGCCTCGGAAGGGGAGCTGTTCACCGTTGCCGCGCGCATTGCAGGTCGGGACGGCAAGCAATTGACCGAAGGCAGCCCGATGGCCGATGCCCGTCTGCCCGACGGAAGCCGCGCCAATATCGTGGCGTCACCCACGGCACTTAGTGGAATTTCTTTGACGATCCGAAAGTTCGGTAAAGGCCACTGGACCGTGTCAGACTTGCGCAAGAACCGTGCGATGTCTTTACCGATGGAGCGGTTTTTGGAAGCCTGCGTGAAGTCACGTAAGAATATCATTATCTCGGGTGGAACCGGCTCAGGCAAGACGACGTTGCTGAATGCTTTGTCCATGTTTGTGCCGGAAAACGAGCGCATCGTCACGATTGAAGACACCTCTGAATTGCGCTTGCTCAACCGCAATCTTGTGACCCTTGAAAGCCGTCGGGCGAACATGGACGGGCGCGGGGAAATCTCCATCCGCGATTTGGTGCGCAACGCACTTCGGATGCGCCCCGACCGGATCGTTGTCGGTGAATGTCGCGGCGGCGAGACGCTGGACATGTTGCAGGCCATGAATACGGGCCATTCAGGCTCGATGACAACCGCGCATGCGAACTCCCCCCATGATCTGATCTTGCGGTTGGAAACCATGGTTTTGCAGTCGGGCGAAGAGCTGCCCATCCATGCCATCCGCCAACAAATTAGCGCAGCGATTGATGTGATCGTGCAGGTCCGGAAGACGAAATCTATGGACCCAAACGCCCCGCGCCACGCCACACAGCGCACGATTGTTGAAGTGGCCGAGATGGGGGAATTTGATCCGGATACGGGTGAAATACCAGTCAATCCGATCTTTGAAGTCGCCGATAGCTCCGGTTTGCTGCGGTTCGCGATCGCGGGTTACATTCCGAGCTTTTTCGAAGAATTGGAAGCCAGTGACCTGATTAAGATTGATGGGTTTTTTGACACTGAGGAGGTGCCAGCAAATGCTGCCTGACCCGTCCTCATTGACCAATTTGATCGCGGCATTGAGCCTCGCAGCTGGTTTGCTGATCGTTCAATTCCTTGGTTTGCAAGCGATTCGCATGGGCTGGGATAAGTTGGATGAAGCCACATCTGACAAAATTACCGCCGTGTTGAAATTCACTTTTGGCGACAAGATCGTCCCCGTCGATGCACTCGCGCTTTTGATGTTTGTGAACCTTCTCATCGGTGCGGTTCTCATGGCGGTGGGGCTGACCTTCTTGTCTGTTATCATCTTGATGGGTATCGGCCTTGGTATCCCTGTGTTTTTCTACCAACGCGCGGCAACTCAACGGGCGCGTGAGCTGGAACTGGCGCTGCCTTTGGCCTTGCAGCAAGTCGCTAATGAGATGGCCGCTGGCGCGACCCTTGAGACGGCGTTGAAAAAAGTTGCCAGTTCTGCGCCTTCACCTGCTGATATTGAAATTTCGCGTCTACAGCGCCGTGTTGAAGTTATGGGCATTGATGAAGCCTTCGGCGAGATGGCGAAACGGTTGAACTCCCGTAGTTTCACGCTGACAGCGTCTGTTGTTCGCGTTGGCACGTCCAGCGGAGGTCGGTTGATCGAAGCGCTCAAAAGCCTGTCGCGTACGTTGATCGAGATTGAGCGGTTGAACAAAAAAATCCGCACTGCGTCCGAGAATGGGCGCCGCAATCTCTATCTCATGTCGATTGTTGGCCCGCTTGTGGCAGTGGGGTCCGCGTTCGTTGTTGATCACGAGACATCTGTTCTGGAAGACGGATTGGGACAGCTGTTGATTGGTATTTCGCTGCTTTCTTTCCTTGCCGCGCATGTGATCGGCCATCTTCTGACAAAGGCTAAAGTATGAGCATTGCTTTCCTTCCTTTAGTCATCGCCGCGTGCATTTTAATTGGCGTGTTCAGCCTTGGCGCAATCGTTGCGAATTGGATGACATCTACCTCTGACAGGTTCACCGCGGATCTTGAGGCAGAGGCGGAAACGCGGGAGCAGACGGCCCGCGTGATCCGTGCACTTGGGACAACCTTCCAGAGCTTGGCGCAACCTTTCGAGACGATGACGACCGATCTGGATCAGCAACTGACGTTCGCTGGGCGTCCCTATGGCGGTGTGAGCGGTGTGAAATATCTTGCCGCTGCGATCGTTCTGGGCGTTTTGATCGGGGCGGTTATCGGCGGGTTCTTTGCGCTCAACAGTTTGTTGGATGCGACCCCTCTGGGCGAGGCTGTCATGAAAGGCCTGCGATGGATGGTGTTTAGCGCGGCTGGCGTTGCGATGTATCTGATCTTCGATATTCGCGGCTTGGCCCAACGCAATTCGGACGAGCTTGAACGGGAATTTCCTTTCTTCCTCGACCTCGCCGTTCTGGTCGTCCAAGCAGGCGGCACGCCGCGCAAAGCGCTGAGCAAATATGTTGAGGCTTCGCCCGGCACGCCCTTGTCGAAAGAGATTGCGATCACGGCCAAAGATGCTGACAGCACCAGCTTTGATGAGGCGCTGCACAGGATGATCGAGCGGGTGAAGCCACTCTCGGTCAAGACAATCCTGAAGAACCTCGCACAAGGCGAGAAGACAAGCGGTGAGGCGGAACAGTTTTACTCGGACCAAGCTGAAGAACTGCGGTATCTGCGCGAAGAGATGGCGACGCGGACAGCGGAGCGGCTGAAAACCAATATTGTTTTGCCGGTCTTCTTGATGATGATGGCAATCATTCTTGCCGCGTTGACACCCACAATCATTTCCATTCGTGCGCAAGGGTTCTTCTGATGGCTCTCTCTCTTTTTGCCCCGAAATTGCTGCGCGCTGAGGTCACGGGTGGCCTTGATCTTGAAGCGCAGGTTTTGCTAACGGGCGACCGGATTACAATCGGCGCGGGCCAGAGCGATGACCTCGTTCTTGGGGCACGCCATGTCGTGGTAGAGCATTTGACACTGCAACGCCACGAAAGTGGGAAGGGCTGGGAGTATTTCAGCTCAGATCGTGGGGTGACGACGGTTGATAAAGGCAATCCGCGTACCGGCACGGTACGCCCCGGCATGTGGTTCAATCTTGGTGGTGAAACGCGGATTGATATCCTGAAAACAACCCCACCGCCTGACATGGTGATCGAGACGCAAGCGGGTGAAAAGCCACAAGTGCCGCTTGCCGTTGCCTTGCCGCTAATGGGGCTAATGTTAGTCGGCGTGATGGCCGTGACGTCCGGGTTTGGGGGCTCTGCTGAGGGGGATGGCGCGCTTGCGACCACGCAGTGGTTTGAAGGGTCAGAGCCGCTTGAACCTTATGTCAAACGCTGCGTGGAAGCGGGTTTGGGCGTGGAGGCGCAGGCTTTGGCAGGCAGCGATCCAAATGCGCCGGATCACCTGTTTCGGTCAATCTTGGACGGACAAGATATCCAGTCTTCTGAATTTGATGCGCTGGTTTCCGAGGTCCGCGGTGTCATCGCTGAAACACATCTTTTGTTTCAGGAAAACAGATACATAGAAGCCTCAAGTAGCATACGCCGTTTAGAAAACGTAATGCCCGTGGGCTTGGGGGATTGCCCTATTCTCAACGCAGCTCGCTTTGATCTGGCAATCCTGGAATTGCACGGCGGGTGAGTTTGAACACTTAGTCGCGGGACCATCAAATGAGTGACATTGCCAACAACGTGATCGACGCCAGGCTGCAAGAGGCGCTGGGTCAGTATTTCAACGGGGTCACCTTGCGGGAACGGATCGGCGATTGCGCCATCTTGTCTGGCATTCGCAAACAAAATGGCGCGCCGGTTGATATTTACACGCCAAGTTTTGAGGTCGGGAGCGATGACGCGACACGTGGCGCGATTGCCAAGGAATTCGAGACATACGAGAAACTATCGAGCAATCGGATTCAATCTGCTGAGCGCTTACTGACCTCTCGGGCTTTTAAGAAAACGCCAGCTTTGGCGCTGTTGAGCTGCCCCGTCAGCGTGTTCGATGAGGCGTTCGATACCCGTGGTATCGAAGCAAAATTGCAGATCTTTGACGAAATCCTCGATGGCTTGGCTGTGTTGCACGAGGCAGGAATTCTGCATGGCAATATCGGTCCGAGAGCCATTCGCCGGGAGAATTCTGACGGGGCTTTGCGCTTGTGTGACTTTACCTTCTGTGGTGCCCGCAGCACGCAGATGACGGCGCAACCTCCAGCCTATCAGTCGCGCCACGTCATAAACAGTTCTCAACCCCGACTTGAGGATGACATCCATGCGGCGGGAATGTTGGGATATCGGATTTTGCTGGGTCCGTATGGTGCCGAAAAAGTTCTGACAGGCAATGCGCAAGCAGAGGATGAGACGCGGATCACATCTGCGATATTGGGCGAAGACACTACTGTGCCAACTGCGAAAGAATTATTCCCAGAAGGGCATCCAAGCGGTGAACAGATTTCGCGGCTACTGGCTCGAATGACGGGAAGACTTGCCAATGCCTCCGCCTATAGCTCAGCCGCCGCGGCGTTGAAGGCATTTCGTTCTGTCGTTGAAAATCCGTCCGTTGGTGTGGCGGCAACTGACACACCGCGCATTGGCACTGCGCCCCGGCCGGACATAGCGATTGCGGCAGCTGCGGTGTCAAAGCCATCTCGGGAAGGGGCCGGTATTTCAAAGACCACAGCGATCGCCTTGTTCGGCGGTTTCCTGATCAGCACGGCGGGCGCTGTTTACTATCACTTTCAAGCACAAGACGCGCGAGGCCTTGTTGATCTGGCCATTTCAAAGATTGAAACGCTGGAGGCAGATCTGGCTGGAAGTCAGGCGTTGGTTGACGAGATCAAATCTAGCTCTGCGGCCCTTCAAGATGCGGTCAAAGCCATCACTGAAGCACGGATTGCGAAGGCGGAGATTGCATCGACTGACAGCGGCGAAGCGTTTGGTGTGGCCACCGCAGCATTATCGACGGCGCGCGCATCGCTGGATGCCAATGATACGGAAGATGTAGTTGCACAGGCAACAGCGTCCAAAGCCTCCGCCTTAGCGGCTTTGGATCTTGTCGACCAGATTAGGACAAAAGCGAAGACCGCGCAGGAGGAGGCGACATTGCAATTGCAACGTGCGCAGTTGGCCGGCGCTATGCAGCTTGATGCTTATATCACGGCTCAAGAGTTTCAGGCCTCGGGCGAAACGCAACGCTCAGAACATCGGTTTGAAGATGCTGTAGCAGGCTTTGAGCAAAGTTCTGCGGCATATAGCGATGCGATAGAGGCCATGCGGAAAACGGCGATAACAGCACAAGACGCGGCACGCGAAGCCAAAGCTGCGGCGGCATCAGAGAAATCCAGTGCAGGATATGTCTTGGGACTTGGACTGGAACGCCGCGCCGATGGGGCTATTGCAGGTGACAGTTTTGGCGATGCCGCTAAGCTTTATGATGCGGCAACTGATGCTTTCGGCCAAGCGCGCGGGCTCACTCCGATCAGTGCGCCCAGTAAAAGTGATGGGGATGCGCGGTCTGTCACCCTTGGCGATACTCACGCTCAATTGGCTGAGGCGGTGCGTCTTTGCCTCGAAGAAGCTCCGATTGACACAAGCCGTTGTCCCAAAACAAGACCAGAGGATGAGGCGGCCCGCGATACGACAGTAGAGCCGTTCACACTTGATCTGATCGAAGTCAGTGCCGCGCAATTTGCGCAGTTCGTCGACGCGACGGGATATGAGACCGAGGCGGAACGCACGGGAAAAGTCGTGGCGCTGACATCAAGCGGTGAAGCGCGCTTTATTGAAAGCGGTTATCTTTGGTCGCAGCCTGGCGGAAAAAATACGACATACACAAGTGATCCGGATCTGCCGGTTACAAGTGTCTCCATGAAAGACGCTGCCGCATATTGTGCTTGGGCCGATGCCCGATTGCCTTCAGAGGCTGAATGGGAAACGGCTGCCCGTGGAGGTCGCACGCAGGCTTTTCCGTCAGGCGCGTGGTCACCGGACAAACTCGTGTGGCGAGGGGCAGGCATTGCGCAAATGCGCTTGCCGCAACCTGTCGCATTGGCGGGAGCAGAAGGGCCTGAAGGTCATGTCGGACTATCGGGCAATGCACGCGAATGGGTGATCGCCTCTGACGGTGCCGTCTTGAAGGGTGGATCGTGGAACACGGCAAACCCTGCTGATTTACGCATCTCTGCACGCCTGTCGGTGCCGCAAAATGCACCCGGTGTTGATTTCGGCTTTCGCTGCGCCCGCGATGCGGAGGCTTGGAAATGAAAACCCTCATCAGCGTTTGCGCGCTCGCCGCTTTGTTTCCCGTCTATGCGCACGCCGCGGACCGCGCCGTTTTGATCGGTATAGGCGATTATCCCGGTCTGAAACTGGATGCCCAGCTAAGTGGTCCTGCATCAGACGCGCGCGCTTTTCGTGATTTTCTGATCGCCCATCAGGGTTTTGAGGCTGATGACATAACGCTGCTGACAGATGCGCAAGCCAGCTCGGATGCGATCACGACAGCGATGATCGACAAACTGATCTCCGAGACGACGCCACAAGATCGCGTCGTGTTTTACTTTGCGGGCCTTGGGGCACGACTACCGGATGCCACCACACAGGACGGAGATGGATTTAAAGAGGTACTGCTCGCCTATGACGCCCCGTCCGTCTTGGGGAGCATCCCGCGTGACGCGATTGGCGAGATCCTCGATGTCATTCCCGACCACAATATCACTGTTATCATTGATGCCAGTTTTGATGTGCCCAAGGCCTTCGCCGGCACCAGCGCAGCATCGCCGCGCGCGACACGGTTGGCAGAGACCAACTTGGGTGTTGCCAGCTACGCGGAAGCGCCGTTTGGGACCGGACAAGAAACGCGTTCGGTCTGGAACGCCGCAGCGCCCGGTCAAACCGCTTGGGAAGTTGGCGGAGCAGGGGTATTCACGACCGCTCTGATTGAAGGCCTCAGCACAGGTGCCGCTGACGCGAATGGCAACGGAGTTGTCACCAATGCAGAGCTTTTGAGCTTTCTGCGGGACAGGTCGAACAGCTGGTGCAGCGTTGATCCGGATTGTAGCGGGGCAGGGGGTAATTTGACCCCGAACTTCGCGGGTTCTGTGGAGACAGAGTTTCTAAGGGAAACCCCAAAATCGGACCCGGTGATAGATCTGGAGACTGACAAGTCTTCGGTACTGCCGGTCTCCACCGCTCAGGCGAAAGCGCTGTCCTACAAGGACACGTTAGGGTTTGTGACCGACCTGTTCACTCCGTCCAATGCCGCAAACATCCGGCTGGCCATGTCGCATAGCGATGGTTTGAATATCGGCGACACGGTGACCTTCACGGTGGAGACAGAGCGCGCGGGGACATTGGTTTTGCTCGACGTGAACCCTGAGGGGGAGTTGGCGCAGGTCTTCCCGTCGTCACTTTCGAAACCCGGTGCGACGGAGATGGAAGCGGGGGAGCGTTTGACTATTCCCAGCGGGCCAGGGGCCAATGGCCGCCCCTTGCAGATCCGCGTGAGTGAACCTGCGGGCAAGGGGTTCTTGCTGGCGCTTTTCATTGAAGATGAGCTGCCTACACTCGCGGCAATCCTTCCAGAAAACATCACGGGTGGACCGGTGCCGAATGCTGGTCAGTATCTCTACGAAATTGCGCAGGATTTGTTGAAGCTTCAAGCCGATGACAGTGGCAGTACGCCCGTCCAGTGGTCTGCGACATACCTTCCTTACGACATTCAACCTTAACCAGAGAAAGGCGTTCCCATGTCTTATAAAACGTATCTGATAGTCTTGGCCGCAACCTCTTTCACCGCGACGGCGGCTCAGGCGTGTCCGCAATATGATGCCGTGATCTCTGCTGTGCAGGCGGGTGATGCAGCAAAAGCCACACAGCTTCACGAGGTCATTGTTGTTTCGGCTGATTGTGATGATGCCTTGCGCGAATGGGTTGGGGACTATCTTGCGCGAGAAAGTTTTCTGAACGCAATGGAGGCACCAGATGCCGAGGCAAAACGTGCTTCACTGATGCGGGCTTTGAAGTTTGAGAAACACTGGCGCAGCTACGCCGAACTAGGTCGGTTGGACTGGTCTTTGAAGAACTATGCTGATGCTGCAAGACATCTGCAACTTGCAATCAATGAGCTGTCTGAAGGCGACCCGAATCACGCAGCAGAGACCAGTGAGATCGCAGATATCTACCAAATGGCAAGCGCATCCTTAGCTTTAGCTGATGAGGCCGTTGAGATGCCGAAGACTCGCAGCGGCACACCCGGCGGCGTCTTCAAAACGTCCATTCGTGGCTTCACGGTAGAAGAAGTGAACCTTCCAATCACATTTAAATACAACTCCACCGAGTTCGACCAATCCGGCAGTTCCTATGCCGATGCGCTGGTCGAACATCTCACAGCATTAGGCGCCGATGCAGTCAATTTAGGGGGTCACACGGATCCAGTTGGCGGCTCAGATTTTAATATGAACTTGTCGTTGGCCCGTGCAGAGGCTTTGGCAGATTACCTCAAAGAACGGGGGTTCTCCGGTGATGTAATGGTGAAAGGATATGGCGAAAGCCAGCTTCCGCCCGCACCACCTGGTGTTGTGGCTGGCTCTGACGAACACCACCGCATTGCACGCCGCGTGGCGTTTAGCTTGCAGTAAGGCTATGCGTTCTGCATGCATATGTGCCGCGATTGCTCTGGCGCCGGTTCCGGCTGTTGCGGGCAAGATCTACGGTCTGGTGATTGGGGTTGATGAATATCAATTCATCACTGATCTTCACGGCGCAGTTAATGATGCGCGTGATATCGAGGACGCGTTAAGCGGCATCGGGGCAGAGGTCACGACGCTTTTGAACGATGCCGCGTCACGTGATGCGGTCATGGCAGAATGGCGCAGGTTGGCTGAGCTAATGACGCCTGCAGATCAGTTGATCGTGACCTATGCAGGCCATGGCTCAAACGAGCCTGAGGCAATCAAAGGCAGCGAACAAGACGGTCGCGATGAAAACCTGTTGTTGGCTGGTTTCTCCCCCTACGGAACGTCTGCGGGGGAGCGTATCCGCGATGACGAAATCGCGGAGCTTCTTGCTTTGTCGCAACCCGGTCAGGTCATTTTCGTGGCCGATGCGTGCCATTCAGGTACGCTGTCACGCGATCTGACGCCGTCGCTTGGGTATCGTTATGTGGCCGTGAATGGGATCAAGAATGATCCCTTGCCTCCACCTCCACCGCGCCAATCCGAGGGCCAAACACGTGAGCAAGCTGCGCTGTTTCTCGCGGCCGCGCATGACTCAGAGAAGACACCGGAATTTCTGATCAACGGTCAAGCAAGGGGCGCGCTCAGCTATTCCTTTGCCGCGAGCTTGCGGGACAAAGCCGCAGATGCGAACGGGGATGATCAGCTCACTAAAGGTGAGATCGAAACCTATGTGCGCCGGAAAGTGCGCGCAGTCAGTCAGGGCGCGCAAAGGCCGCAGGTGTCGCCAGCGGGTCAAAGCGATGCGTTGCTTTTTGCCTTCAACCGCCAAATAGACCGGGTGGATGCAGCGATCTCTGACGTCACGGGGACGCCCTTTGACGCGCTGCCTGCGCTCACATTCTATTCCGATGGTCCAGTAAACGCGGCGTTTGAGGGCATCACGCAAGTCGATGATAAATCGTCTGCCCGCATGCGACTATCCACGCAATCAGGCGTCTTACATTCAATGGTTGGCGATGAGATTTTGCGTGTGGGTCTGGATGACGCCGACAAAGTGCAGGGCGCAATTGATACGCACCGACTTGTCGATGCTTTAGAAGGGTTTGCTGGCGGATTAGACGTCCGGTTTTCGGATGGGGATCGCACATATAGCGCGGATGACATCGTGAAGATCGAAACGCATGGTCGATCCTCCCGCCATGTTGCCCTGTTAAACGTCGCTTCAAATGGCGAAATTTCGTTTCTTTACCCGTCCCCTGCGCATGGTGATCCGTTGGATAGTGCTGCGCATGATCAATTGCACTTACCCGTTCAGGTCAAATCCCCGTTTGGCGCTGATCATGTTATCGCGATTGAGACGCAAGAGGCCTCGCCTGACTTGTTGCGCATGCTCCGGCAATTTGACGGGTCAAACGACATAGCGGGTCTGTGGAACGCATTTCGCGGCTTTGCTTCTGTTCAACGCAAAAAACCCATTGTTGCCGTCTTCCCTTTCTACACATCCGCCAGTCGTGAGGGGTGATGTCAGGCGTGTTGATCCAGCCTTGGCTTTGCGTGTGCTATGTCAGCCTCGCCGCCTCACTTGGGGCAATCATCGCGTCTCGTTTCGAGGGCGTCGCATTATCGCCTCGCGCGTTTCTGTATGTGACACTCATTCCGGCGCTGTTATGCCAATTCACTGTTGATGCAGCGGTTCGGGCAGACGTTGCTTTGTTCACTGTAATCTTCGTCGCAGGCCTCAGTTGCTTGGCCGTCATAGACGCGAAATCACGCACTATCCCCGATCTAATTTCCGTTCCAATGATCTTGGTAGGCCTGATGCATGCGTCTTTCAGCGGCTTTGATACGGTCGTGTTCGCAACCTCCGCACTCAGCGTCATTGCTCTCGGACTAACGGGGCAGTTCTTGTTCAAAGAAGTCGATTGGTTCGGTGGGGGCGACGTGTTGTTGGTCGCAGGGGCACTTGCATGGTTTGGCCCCGTTCTGGTGATTGATATCGTCTTGCTGAGCGCCCTTGTTCTTGTCCCGCAACTTATCGTCGCCAAAACATGGGCGATGCGGCCGAGCGTGTGCCTTCCTGTTCAGGGACCGGCCACCGGCGTTCCCTTCGCCCCGGCATTTGGGTTTGCGCAGATGGTTATCTGGTTTCTGGGGCCGGTTTTGTGAGCTGCCTTCCTTCTCTACCTGACGGTGGCGCGTATGCCGCCCTTTGACAGCTACTTGACACGTCGCCAGACAAAGCTGACCATCCTGAAAGGTGGGAGAGATATCATTGAGGCGGCCGTGCAGGACAGCGAAGCAACGATCACAGCAGAACGCGACAGTCTCGTGCGCGCTTTTGAGACGGTTGAAGCGTCATTAAGGGCCGAAAACTGGTTCTTTGAAACAGTACGAAAGAAGCTCGAAGAAACTGCCCCGCTATCGGAATTCCCGACAATAATGGGTTCTAACGGGCACGATTATCTGCTGCATTTCACGCAATTCTTGTTCTTTCTCAAAGCCTTGGATTGCACCGACGCGCAGCAGATTTCGAATTTCATCGAAAGCCACAATGACAAGATCGAACAGCAGATCAATGATCCGGGATTCCTCAAGAGTGTGAAGGAGTTTAAGAAGGCGATTGTCCGTCCGGAACGTAAGGCAAAAGTCCTCGATACGATCCGTGAGTTCAATATGCCGATCTTCGCGATCTATGAATACGGCCACCTTTTGATTGATGATATGTCGCCGAAGACAACGGAAAAGTTGATTGAGGATTTGCGGTTTGGCAAGTTGCTGGAACGGCGCGTCGATGAACGGATCACGGCTGATCAGAAGCGGGTGCTGATTGCGTCCAACGGTTTTCTTGAGGACACATATCGGATCTCATTGCTCACACAGCGCAGGCTGATTGCGCAGTCACTGGCGCAGTCCGAGTTTAACGCAGCGCACCAGCCCAAACCTTAAGACCCGCGCCTAAACACCAAGCGCGGGTCTATGCTTTCGGACGTTTGTCGCCAGAAATTTAGTATAAATCCACGCGGAACGGTGAGTTTTGCCAAACAAGCGTGGCGACTTCAATAATGCGGTCCACTGGTGTCTGAGCTGTCGATGTTGCCCCGAACGTCGCCAATAGGCGCTCATATTCTGCGATTGCATCGGGGCCGAAATCCAAGCCTGGCGCGATGTCACTGCCAAGGTCTTGCATCATGCGGCGGGTCCCTGAATGCAACGCGTCTGTGGCGTAGGATGCAATCAACTCCTTAGACTGTTCGGAGGCTTTCGCCTGACTGGTAAGCGCTGCCGCCTTGGCACCAAGCACGGCTGCATCGGTCATGTCGAAGCCTTCTATTTCGTTGACAGCAATCAAATAGGATGCATTGCCACCTGCAGAGGCATCGCCACGCTCTAGCCCTTCAGAAAACCATTCAACGGCGGACACCAAATCAGGCGTACCTGTCACCAACCCGTCGCGGTGCATCCGAGCGAGGTTATATGGCCCTTTCGGATGCCCACCTTCCGCTGCCTTCTGGAACATGTCGAAGGCGGCGGCGTTGTCGACCTCCGTGCCGCCCATTCCGCGCAAATAGACTAATCCCATATTGTTGAAGCCATAAATGTCATCGCGCGCAGCACTTTCGCGCAAGTACCGCAGGCCGCGTTCGGCGTCATAGAATTCGCTTTTTTCATCAAGGTAAAAATACCCCAACTCATTCATCGCGAATGTATGCCCAACCTCAAGTGAGCGCATCATCAGATCATAGCCTTCGATCTCAATTGCGTTGGTCCCGCCATAGCGCATGAATTGCCGTCCGAGGGCGTAGAATGCGTAAGGGTCACCGCGTTCGACACCTTGTGCATAGAGCTGAAGTACCTCTTCAGAGGCTTGTTGATTGCTGCGCCCGCCATTGCGCTTGGCCTCATTCAGATAGAAATTCCCTAACGCCTGCCACGCACGTGTATGTCCAAGCTCTTTCGCTTTCTCGAGTGCTGCACCAGCCTCGTCAAATTGACGAAGCGCTATGTGGGCGCGTGCCTTTTGGTAGTGGAATCTGGCATTGTCCGGGTCGCGGTCCAGCGCTGCTTCGCAGGCGGCTAAGGCGATTTCAGGGCGCAACTCGTTAGCATATCGTGTCAGACCCATCCCGTCGGGATCAAGATGGTCGCCAGCTTCAAAATCACAGGCATCAGGCTTCAGCGCCAACCCGATGACCTGCGGCTCACCGTTGACCTCTATGGTGATCTGATCGCCCAGGATGCCATCTTTCAAACTGACCGCAGGCACTTGCACAGAAGCGTTTACAAGCACGAGCCGATCAACATCGGCGCTGGTGAGGTCTTCGTCTTCAACGCTACGTTGAAATCCTGTGTCATCGGGTAAAACCAACCGTCCGGTCTTGGGTTGCGAGACGACGCGAACCGTATCGGCGGGGGTCAGATCAAGCGCATCACGCAATGCAAACCCAATCTCGACCTCTGGGACAAAGTCAACTTCAAGCGCTGCTGAGGCATTGGCAACTGGTGTTGATTGGGCTGGGGCGGCTGCATCCACGGCAAGAATTCGCGCCAAACCCCGCATCATTCCGCCGCCCGAGCTGCTGGCGAGTATGGGTTTTGTCAGCGCATTGCCCAACCCAAAACTGGCCGGTTCGACCAAAGTGGAGCTGTCCCATGGCACTTGGCGGCCATTGGTCTTTTGATAGACAAGACGACGCACGCCTTCGAACACGTCCTTGACTAAAGCGTCGGGTTGTTCACTGGCTTCTTCAATCAATGCGGCTGTGAAGGGGCTGTTGTCGCCGTCCCCATCAAAGGCCACGGATCCCGGTGACGTTGAGAAGATCATCATTGAATTGAGCGGGGCCGCTTGTGATGAAAAGCCGGTACGGGCTTCACGCAATTCATTTCCGATCCGCGTAAAAGCAGCTTTTCCGGCAAAGGGATTGTCCCGGCAACTGTCCAGAATGACAACCTGCAACCGGGCGCGCGCACCAACGATACCGACAAGCGAGCCGAGTGAAACGGCTTCAAATGGAACGTCATAAACAGTGTCTAGGTCTGCATCGACCGGGACGAGATAATTCTCGGACCCGATCTGGAAGCCGTGACCTGCGAAGAAAATGACAACTTCCGTGTCTTTGTCGACGTCAAATAGAATACGCCGCAGCGTATCTTCAAACCCGCGCTTGGTGATGTCGAGATGCTTATGAACGTCGTAGCCTTGTTGCTTGAAGAAATCTGACATTACATCCGCATCCGAATGCGCATTCGGCAACGCGGGAATAGATGCATAGGCAGAATTCCCAATGACAACAGCATATCGTTTCGATGCGCGTGTCTCGATATCAATGGCGCGGGAGGCTTGCTGGCCGGGCACACCGCCCAATAAGCGTTCGAGTTCCAGACCGCTTTGCGCCAGTGCTCCTCCAGACGAGAGCATGGTGCTGGCCATCAGAACCTTTAGAAGTCTGGGCAGGGTACGACGTGTCATAAAGTGATCCTCTTCACATTCCAGTTCGCAAAATCCTAACGCGCCACGTTCAGGTCGCGGCCGCGTCGTTCAGGATGCGACGTCACCAGACGCGATCTTTATCCGGCGGATCAGATCGAGTGCTTTGCTTGGATCAATTTTGCTCAGTTCAAGAGTATCTGCGGGCGGGATAACTTGCTCAGTGGTAAAGTTAACTGCCGCAAGAGTTGCTGCGCAGAGAAGCGGAAAGAGAATGTAGTTAAGCATATTAGTGTCCCCTCTAATACTAAGGGACCTCCAGTGATCCCCTTACTGGGAACATCCTGCAGAGAGGGCAGTTTTCGCGCTGTGACGCGCATCACAGGAACGTGAAAATAAATTCTGCGCCGCGTTTCTCACAAAGCGGTTGTTGTTAACATAATGTTCATTCAGAGCATTACATCAGAACGGATCAGCGGCTTGCGATAACCAGTGGAAGGACGAGGGTGTTCTTGGATTGGCGACGTCGTTCTGGTTGACCGAGGAAATCAAGGTAGGCCGACAGAAGCTTCAATCTGGTTTCATTCGCCGGTCCCGCCTCGGAATCCAGATTGAGCAATAATTCCGTAAGCGCACCTTCAAAGAGCGACCGCAGCCCGTTCAGGCCGACATCCTCGAGTTTGCGGTTGATGACCAGAGTGTCTGTGGCAAGCTGCCTGTCATCCGTCATTGCGAAAGCGATTGGTCCGGCAATCAGGTTGCCCCCTTGACGTGCCACGGCAAGCGCTTGCGCGTCAGCATCCTCAACAATGCCCTCGAAAGATGCGTTTACGAACAGGTCGAAGGACTTTTGACGGAACCACGCTTCTTTGGTCACCACAACATCTTTAGCGATCAGCGCTGACCCAACGGTTGCGATCTCACCTGTTTCAAAACGCGCAAAGCTCAGGGTCAACGCGCCCTCGGTTGTAACGTCGTTGCTTTGTGGGTCCCCAATGACGTTCACATCAACGCGCTGTGCGACAGCGCCATCAATTCCAGACACGCGCAGTTGCACGCCGTTATCTGGCGTTTCGTCAAACAGATTGGCTTTGATAATATCAGCTTGAAGCTCGACGGCACTTTTCGCGTTCAGCAGACCGATTTCCAGCTTCGCCCCTTCGCCAATTGACCGCAAGGATAGCGTTTCTGGCGTCTCAACACTTACACTTCCATATGGATTCGCACCGCGGAACACCAAGGCGCGCGCCGTTTCGTCAATGAGGTCAACCTCTCCGCCACCCAATGCATCCAAGGTGATCCCGCCACGGCTGGTCAATGCCAGATTGCCACCTGCCCCTAGTCGCGCGATCTCAAGTAAAGCGTCGGTTTCTTCGGTGGTGACACTTAGATCGCCACGAGTTGTCAGCGCATAGCCAAATTCGGCATTGCCTGCTGTTTCCGTATAAGAGGCATTATCGCGGGCATACAGGTTCAACACTCCAGACGTTACATCACCTCGGAACGTGGCACCTGCCACCCCGCCGATCGACCCACCAAATGCAAACAGATAGGACACGTCCGCATCAAGCATTGCTGCATCGCTGAGCAGATTGGACTCAGAACTGACGACGATCGCATCTTTGGCTGCCAAGTTGCCGATAGTCACATCACCGGCCGCGAATAGATCAAACGTGCCATCCAGGATTTTGACCTTGCCCAGTTTGATGGCATCGGCTTCATAAAGGTGGAGGTCACCCTGTTGAATGGTGGCATCCAGCGTATCAAGCTGAACATTCAGCCCTTTTGGACCAGTCATAGGTACCTGCGCCAGATTGAGCGTTGTCGTTGCGCCAATTGCGTTCGCAACAAGAACTGTTTGCGCTGGATCCGTCGCACGTAGCGTCCCGCCGACCGTGACATTCAACGCTGCCGCGGTTGCATTGCCGGTCTCGATCCGTGTTGCGACCAAGTCCGTTCCTGTTGTAACGCGCACCTCGCCTGACACCGAACTGATCTGTGACCCCTCCTCCATCCGCAAGGCCGTTTGGCTTGCAACGTCTATATCGCCAGAGACGGTCGAGGCTGTTGCAAAGGATCCAAATCTCAATTCAGCGCCGGAGGAGATATTCAGGTGTCGGGTCGCTTTCAGCAGCGCGTCTTGCCCGAATGCAATGTCACGCCCTGCGCTGACGATTATGTTTTCAATTCCCTCAAGCCGCGCCGCAGAGCCGATTGCCAGATCCTGCGCTGCAGCCGGTTGGAATGTCCCGTTCTGTGCACGACCGATCATTCGCTGACCAAAGCTTAGATCTCCAACCGTAGAGGCAATTGTGACATTGCCATTCTCTGATGAAATATTAGAGCGGTCACCAAAAGCCAGAGCTTGCGCAGTGAATGTCGTGTCGAACTGGGACGACGACACAAACCCATTTGCAACGGTGAACGTATTGCTTGCCGCAACATCTATCGTGCCAAGCGACCGCAGGCGCAGGTTATCACTAGCGGCGATGTCCATCGCTTGCAGTCGGACCAGCTCTGCTGCTGCGAGTGTAGATTGTGTGCCAATTCCAATAGAAGTTGCTGTGATTTGAGCCTCTGTCCCGGCAGTCAAATTTGCGTAGCTCTCAAAAGTGACAGCTGCACCGCTTGAAACGTTTATATCTCGTTTAGCATCTAGAAGACTCTCTGTTCCGACTGTGATGTCTCGTCCTGCAGAGATTACAACGCCATCTATATTTTCTAATCTGGTGGCATTGCCGATTGCCAGATCCTGCGCTGCGGCCAGTTGGAATGTCCCGTTCTGTGCACGACCGATCATTCGCTTACCAAAGCTTAGATCTCCAACCGTAGAGGCAATTGTGACATTTCCATTCTCCGATGAAATATTAGAGCGGTCACCAAAAGCCAGAGCTTGCGCAGTGAATGTTGTGTCGAACTCGGATGACGTTACAAACCCACTTGCAACGTTGAAACTATTGCTTGCCGCAACATTTGTTGTGCCAAGCGAACGCAGGCTCAGGTTATCACTAGCGGCGATGTCCATCGCTTGCAGTCGCACCAGATCTGCTGCTGCGAGTTCGACACCATCCTGTGCGATGATTGTATCCGCGTTCAGGTCCAAATTACGTCCGGCGCTAAGATCCGTTCCCGCTGCGAGGATCAAATCCTGAACTGAGGTAATCTGTGCAGTGCCGCTTGTGCGAATACCATCTGGCCCGATGGTTGCATCGCCCCCAGTGATTTGGAGATCAAGACGGCCGCCAATATCAGCGCGTTCAATCGTCACGTCACCACCCGTCAACGCCGCGCGCGCGTCGCCATTTGTTGTCTCAATGTCGAGTGTATTGACGCTTAATGCCAAGGCTTTGCCGCGGCCGATATCTCCTGCTGCTTTCAGCTCCAAACGATTGGCGGCGATCACCCCGCTTTCAATGCGTCCACCTGCATCGAAATCCAGCTCACCCGCGACACCGAAGGACCCGAGTGTCAGATCACCTGTCGTTGAAATGCCGGTTTGAGAGACTGTTGATCCGGTCTGGTTCACGGTGCCGACTGTCAGGTCGCCGGTGTTAGCGATCCAAACGGATAGCGGAGCAGCAACAGGAGATGATGAGGATGGTGCAAAGTTCAGATTGGCGACTTGGGTGGTAAGCCGCTGTGGGTCGGTGCCAAAACCAATTCTGCTGACGACATCCAAGGTTCCACCGGTGATGGCCGGGCCAGTGACGCCCGAGAAACTCAACGCGCCGTCTAGGTCAAGTTGGAACGCGGCATTCCCAGCGAATGAAATGGGGCTTGGCCCTCGCAACTCTAAGGCCGCGCCGTTTGTCGTGGCCAGACGTCCACCCGTCTGAGAGCTAAACCCGCTGAGCGCAAAATCGCGTGCAGAGAAGACGTTAATCTCGCCGAGTGTTGATGTCAGATCGGCAGCGCCTGTTTCCGGATCAACGATGGCGACACCAAGCGGCGTTCCTGCAGTTCCAAGTGTCGCGCCTGTGATGTCAGCGGAGCCTGCAATGATTCGCTCCAAACCGCTGCCGATGGCATCCGTGATCGCCCCGGCTGCAGTCAGTGTCAGATGATCCCCCGCAAAAATAGTGGCAATCGGCAGATCCCCTGCAACGCCCGCAGCAGTGGGGGCGTCAAGATAGATGTTTTTGCCGCTGCGCGCACTTAGCGTTCCGCCTGCCAAGATGTTCACCGTCAGGGCACCGCCTGCTTCGCCGATATCACTCAAAGCGCCGGACTCGAGTAAGACGTCCTGACCCGCAACGGCGAACGTCTCGACATTTGCGTTTGTCAAAAGCCCGTCGACACGCAGTTCAACAGCGCCCGAACCGTGAACTTTGTTGATCTCCGCAGCCGTTTCGGAGGCCAGATAGATTTCATTGAAATTGCTTGTCAGACGCAAATCGCCTGTTGCGCGGCCATTCAGGTCTTCAGTGAAGGCGAAATTCAGATCTTCTTCTTGGCGGATCAGAGTATTCCCTGCAGCGCTGAGATCAGGAGTACCGTCGCCATCAATGTCAAAGTCATCTTTGTCAGCCAAGGCAAGCACTTCCAGATCGCGGGCTGTCAAAGTGGAGCCCGCGGCTGGTTTAACGAGCTCGTAGGGGTCTTTGATCTCACCGATCCCATCGCGTGCTGTGATTGTAATATCGCCCGAAGCAATCACATTCGGATTTTCAAGACGGATGTTTGTGTCACCTGTCTCCAGAACGAGGCCAGCCCGAATACTTGTCGTCAAATCTTCAGTTGTCCAAACACTACCCTCTGTCAGGCTCGCTATTTCAGAAGCCGTCGCTGTATAGCTGTAATTCTGGTCAAAGTTGCTTTCGCCGTTCCACTGGGTGTAAAGCGCCTGATATTCTGCGATGTAGTCGTCCACTCTCGCGTTACCCAAGCCGCTGGCACGCATATTGGCTTCGACTGTCGGGTCGAGCGCGAAAACGACATTGCCCAGACCGCCGCCGGCGTTGCGTTTTTCCCAATAGGTTCGATACTCAGCCGTGAAACGGCTCTCGAACGCGGATATCTGTTCTGCGATCCGCGTATCATACGCGGTTGGTGCCGCCGTGAGGTCTGCGATCTCAGGCGCGGTTGCTATGTACGTATAGGTCTGATCGAAGCTGCCTTCGCTGTTCCACTGGGTGTAAAGCGCCTGCAACCTTGCGATATAGGCCGTTACATCTGCATCACTCTGCCCGCTCGCCCGCAGCTCGGCTTCAACCGATGGGTCCAACGTGAAGACAACGGGACCTGCACCACCATTGGCGGTTCGTTTCGCCCAATAGGCTTGGTATTCCGCCGTGAAGCGATCTTGGTAGGTTGTGATCCGCTCTGCATATTCCACAGATGACGCGGTCAGGGCCAACTCCTTTGACCAAAGCGTGTTGAGTTGTGCCAGCGTGCGTGTGTCCCGCACTTCGACATTGTTGCGATCCAAGGCACGGCCTGTTGGAACCTCCAATGTCACATTGCCTGTGACGGAGGACACCGTCCCAATTCCGAGATCGCCCGCAACTTCACGCACGGTGATATCTGTTTGAGCTGCCGCATCCAGCCTGCCAAATTCTGTATCCACCAACAGCGCTTCAGATCCGCTCACCCCTTCGCGGAAAATGCCACCGGATTGCGAGTCTAGTGAGATATCTGAGCCTTTAAACGCGGAGGCTGCGCCGGTTTGAATGATGTTCCCTTGCGCTTTGATCTTAATACCGCCCACCTGAGCGCCGAAATCCGCGGTCCCGCGCTGAGTCGTCTCAAGCTGGTCAATGCGCAGGTCTCCTGAAATTTCGAAGATGTCGATACCCTGCCCTGCAACAGCACTGAGCCGTCCCGGGGTGACGATATTCGGATCGGGGTTTGTGTCATCCGAGAGGTCAATCCGCAGCGGACCACCGATACCACCGATGGATCCATTGACGGCGCTTAGGTTCAGGTTGGCGCCTTTGATCTCGACATTGGGCGTCGCGGACAGGATGGAGCCGGTTTGTGACGTGATCGACGTCTCGCCAAAGCGGTTAAAGATGTCCTTGTTCAGGATCACATTTCCGTTCGCAGTGATATTCGTCCCGGCGGTTTGTGAGCCAGAGAACCTGACAGCAATCCCGTAATCAGCCTTGAAACGGTGCACATGCCGCTCTGTCTCGTAGAAGAGAGCGCTGCGCATATCAATGATCTTGTGGCGGATGTTCAGTTCGCGCTCTGACGATCTAAGACCGGGCTCAATATCGTAGATCAGGCTGTAGTAAGATTGGTCCCCCGGCCAGATGTTATAGATGCGCTCAAAGCCTGCATTGACGCGCCCTGTGCGATCATCAAACGGATTTGCCACTTGATCCGCGAGGTTATGCAAACCGGCATTCAGGAAGATGCGGTGGGTTTTTCCGTAGACATCAACGTAGTCGTAATACCGCGCTCCCTGCGCCAGACGATAGGTATTGCGAGAATGATCGTAAGCATATGCGTAGTCACTGCCACCAAGTGATCTGGCAACAAACGGACGGCTGGCTGCCGCTGACGCAATCAGGTTTTCGGAATTTGCAATAACACCAGCGTCCGAAACAGGTATCTTTCGTTCACGATACCAAGCACTAAACCGCGGATCGGAAATGGTAGAGCCATTCCCGTGGACGATCGAAACATCAAATTGGTCGAGCTTCAGAAGACGGGTTTTTTCTGTCACCGCGACGTAGTCACGGTCAACCACCGGCCGATAGATAAAGTCAGATCCGCTGGTCTCTGGGTTCGAAACCAGTCGCGCAGGTCGAATGACATTATTGCCAAAGGCGTCTTGAATCGTCTCTTCGCCGCTGCTGCCATCGGCTTGCGCGTTGTTGTCATAGACGCGAACCACGCCACCAATGCTGCGATAGTCTGTGGTCAGGAAGGGTGCTGGCCCGCCGCCTGTGTAATTGCTGTATTTTGACAGGTCCGTGATCCGCACAAGCCCTTCAAGCGCTGAGCCATTTGCCGATCCGCCAAGATCAATCGAATTGATGACCACATCCGTTTGGGCCTGAGAATTGAGCGACAAGGACCCAAACCCATCGACGGCTTCCAATGCGCCAAAGCCGGTTGAGATGACATTGCTGACGACATAGATCGCACCGCCGCGCACTTTCATGTCTTCAATCTCGATCTTACCGGTCTCGTAATTGTAGTAGATCTCGGCATTCGTATCGTTGGAGATAGCGCTCGTCCGAACGACACCATTGCGCGACGGCGAGGCAAGGCTGTCCAAGCGCGTACGCCCTGTTCCCCCGCTGGCGCGTAAGCCTGCGACAACGTTGTCAATCTCCGCACCAATCGTCACTTTGTAGGAGCCCGTTCCCGCGCGCAACAACGTATTGATATTGGTGTATTCCGCCAGAATGGTAATGCTGCGTCCGGCTGTCGTGAAGCCTGTAGGCGCGCGGTACGCAAAACTGTTCGTCGAAGTCCGTGAGCTGCGTGCGTAAGACGTGTCTATGCGGCCAAAGTTGTTCCTGACACCAATGTTATACAGCACATTGGAGATACCTTCGCTGTTTCTGACATAGTTGCCATATGTCACGCTGGGCTTGCCGCCACGATCATCAATGCCGTCGGTCGGGCCAATGTTGACGGACCCCTTCAAGGCCGTTGCCGCGTAGTTTTCTGAATTCACTGGCGCGCTTTGAGTGATGGACCCTTCTTCCGTATTAACAGCCACATCACCCGTGAAGTTCGAGACTGTACCGAGCAGATCAATATTGCCCAGCGCTGCGGCATTCGGTGGGCCAGCAAGCGGACGGTTGGTGATGATACTGACTAGATTCTCACCATCCACGACCTGACCAAAAGACACATTGAACGCATAGTCGGGGCTTCCTGCCGCAATCAGCGCTTCATTAAACGTGATGTCGCCGCCCTCAACCTCTGCGATCTCAAGGCCCAAGATATTTAGCTGTGCGCCCGAGGTGGAGTAAATCCGGATATCCGCTTCACTCGCCGCGTAAAGCGAGCCTGTCGCGCTCCCCGTCAAAACGTCGCCCTCGATACGCACGCTGCCCTCTGACGCGCGCAGGTAATCAACGGTAACCACTGTCGACAGCTCACCGGCCAAATCGCTGAGCCTGTTGAGCAAGACAAGGCGGCTTGCAGAATAACGCGCTTTGTCGGCCGCACTGGTTGCCGGATCTGTGATCAAGGCTTCCAGCGACGTGATCCGTGCCTGAATGGGCAGACCCAGATCGACATTTCGCTCGATTAGATAAAGCGAAGGATCCGGTGCATCCGCATTGCTTTCAAATACGCCACTGTCTCTTGCCGTTTCAAGCAGACCGTTGTTCAGCACATCATTGTCATCAAGATACAGCACGCGGCGGTTGAATGCTCCGGACCGCACTTCGCCGTTCACAGTTACCGTTCCGGTGGCGTTGTTTGTGGTTTCACCAGTCTCGATATCCAATACCAGTGATGCCCCAACAATCGAGGCCGCAGCAGCTACCACTTCTTTGTAAAAGTCCTTGGCCAATCCAAAGCCACGCACATCACGCCGACCGCCAGAGGCAATCAGGTCGATGTCTTGATACGCAATGACTTTTGAACCGGCGCCGATGTTTACATTGGCCACGACGTTCGAGATTGCGTTTGCAACCGGATCAATCTCAATCGCAACTGCGGTTTTGTTGAAGGAACGGGATTCAGCATCGACGTCGACACGCTGTTCTCCGCCGCTTCCCTGCCCCGCCCGCAGTGCGATATCGGTGAATGACAGAATGTCAGCCCCCGGCAGGATATCGACCGTGTTGGTCGCGTTATACGTCGCATAAGTCTTGGAGGACGCCGTGCCGGCCAAACCATAGGTCGTCGAATGCGCCTCTGCTTTAAGCGTCGCATTTGCCCCTGAATAGATATCCAGCTTGCCCGCTGCCCGAATTTTCGCCAAGCCGATTGTGACGCTGCCAGTCTGGTTGACGGTAATCGCACTGCGCCCTATCGGCACCGCAATCAAACCGCCCGCATCCAGAAGTTGCCGGTCTTCAACGCGCAAATTGGCCTCTGATCCGATGATGAAGCCTTTGGCGAAAGTTGGATCGCCGATTTGTCGCAACTCGGCTTGATCTTTGATCGTGACATCAGTGTTAACAGTCGCAATCACATCCGACGAGATCGCAGCCCCCACCAAGCCACCACCTGATTTGGACTTAATGCTGTTTGAGCCTTGCGCACGGGTCAGGGCGTTAAACGCGTTGATCGTGTAGAAATTGGCGATTGTGCGGGCACCGCTTCCAATGATGACATCGACGTCAGAGGTGACGTTTGCAGTTGTAAAGCCACCTGAGAACCCGACGGCTGAAGCACTGGTGTTATCAATGAAACTGTTGATCTTCGTATCTTGCGAGGCAAGCACGGTAAGCTCACCATTGAACCGCGATTCCTCAGGGGCAAGCGGATTGCCTGCAATCAGCGTAACAGCGCCGCTATCGCCGATCTTTGTCGTGCTCTTTCCATTCACATAGGTTTTTGCCTCAGCACCCGCGCCGGACACCAAGCCGCCGGAGCCGGAAACAACCTTGATGCCTTGCACTTGAGAATTATCACTGCCGATGAAAACACCGTTCAGCCCCGTGATTGTCCCACTGCGGATGTCGGTGAGGACTTCGCCAGAGCGGTCTTTTTGCCCAACTTCCCCGATCACCACACCAACAGCAATAGCGCCCGCTGCAACGCCGGAAGCGTCGGCTTGTGAGCTAAAGTTATTCGCGTTCGTCCGCACAATGGCCTGACCAGATGCGCTGAGGCGGGTGGCCAAAACTGCGTCAGCGCCGCCGTCAATCGTCGTCGTAATGCGGTAATTGGACAGTGCACGCGCAACAGCGCCGCCGCCCGCAAGAATACCGCCAGAGCCCGCAAGAGCATCGGCAAACACGTTTCTGTTCGCACCATCCTGACGGATTTCGGTCACTAATTCGATTGTCACGGCGTCAACCGTGACTGCGTTTAGTTCCGTCGTCAGGGAAGCATCGAAGTAAGCTTCCGCAATGGTCACGCCAATCGCCAAGGCGCCCAGCGCCAACCCCGTCCCGTCAGACGCAGCTTGGGCGCTTGAGGTGTTGTTCAACGCGAAGGTCGCTGCATTCACAGCGGTGCGAGCCATAAGAACCGCCGTACCGCCCGTGTTTGATGTCAAAGCAAACGCGCCAGAAACACCTGCCAAGGTGCCCCCTTGCGCACTTGTGGTTGTCGCAGAGACGCGGCTCAAATCACTGGCTTCGACCAGAACGTTGCCACTGGCGATATTCGTCACGCTGCCGTTGGATGCGCCGATCGTAACATTCGCAGTGCCTGCATTATTGGCCTCTGCATAAGCCGCGCCAACGGCTGCAGCGCCTGCCAGTCCAAAATTTGTAATCGTTGTCTGGATCGTATCAGCCCGCGTGCTCTTGATGTTGACCTTAGCGGGCAGATCCAACGTATCGCCAGCCGCTGCAGCATTCCCCGTACCGGCATTTGTAACCGTGCCAATGCGCACACCGCCTGCAATCACGACATCAGTTTGGGTCTTTGCATTCGCCACCGACACACCAGCGGAGGCATTTGCCCCACCTGACGCCGCAACCGAATAGACCGTCGACTCAATCGAGGTTTGATTTGGTCGCGCAGCTGTCCCCGCCGCAATCGTAATAACATTGTCGGAGAGGATGCGCGCGCCGGTATGGATATCAATCCGCGCTTTTGAACTCAGGTTGGTCACGCCAACCGCCGCCGACAGCGCCGCCATCCCAACAGAGACAACGCCAACAGTCTGATCAATCGCGGTATTGCTTTGGGCCAACAAATCAAGATTGCCGCCTGCCTGCAGCGTGGCATCTGCCGCGATCACAACACCAACATTATCGACACGTGCACCCGTTGGGGCGATGTCGGCGCTTTGCCGGTCAGCATCCAGCACTCCAACAGCGCCCGTAGCCCCGCTGCGTGATGTCATTGCTCCTAAGGAGCCTGTCTGTTGTCCAGCAGTTGGGTCATCAGACAGGGCCGTTTGGCTTTGATTAAGGATCAGACCGCCTTTGCCACTCTCGTCAATCGCCTTACCGCCAATATTGATGATGGAGATCACAGCAGAAAGTGCACTACCGCCGACAATGCTCGCCATGCCAACCATGCCATCCACATCGCGGTCCGCTTGCGCATTAAGGCTCAGGTCACCTTCCGCCGCAATCCGCGCTTCTGTTCCGATTATGACAGAGGCATTTCCTGCGAAATCAACGTAGTTCAGCGATCCACCGACACCGGCCCCGCCGCCTGCCAACACGCCCACAAGATCAGACAGTCTTGTTTGCTCAATCGCGGAAATAGAGACGTCATCACCCTCGATTGCGAAATTTGGAGCAATCACAACACCGGTTTGGCTTTCCATCAGATTGATGGCGGAGCTGATCGCGACAAACCCGCCCCCAACCGCGCCCGAAATCGCGTTGCTTGTTGCGACATTTACCGTTTTTGCGTCAATCGTGACGTCACCGCCCGCGGTGATGAGACCCGGAACATAGGTTGGTCTGATTTCACCGACCGGACCGCTTGCCGGCGGCGTGTCAAATAGATTGTAGCGATCAACAGTTGTTGCAGTTGTGCGCACTTCGGATTGCGTGGCCAGAATATTGACAAGCACAGCACCTGCCCCCGCCGCGCCGCCAACGGCCAAATTACCGGCATAGCTGGTCAGATCGGTGTCAACGTTCGACGTAACGCTGACTGCACCGCCCGCTGACAAGCCTGTTCCGATCAGATTGACCAAAGCGGCGGATTTGATCGAATTATAGGTCACACTCGCCGATCCAGCAGCTTTGCCACCCGATGCGCCGAGTGCATAGGTTGTAACGCGAGAGGTCACGTCAGCGAGCACATCAATATCTGACTGTGCGTTGACAGTGGCAGTATTCGCGATCACCTGCGCCGTGCTGTCGATCAGGTTGCCAGAGCCTGACGCACCGACCGCTGCTCCTGACACTGCGACGGCAAGCGCAAAGTTATCAATAGCGTTCAACGCAGCTGCCGAAATGCGCACACTTTGCCCTGCATTGGCTGAAAAGTCTGTTCCGCCCAAAGCAGCGTAGATATCAACTGTTCCGGAGATCTCTGAAGACAAGGCCGCATCAAGGCCCGTGACTGTATTGATCTTGGCCGTCAGGCCATCACCTACATTTGTCGCCACATCGTCTGAGACCGTATTGTAGACGAAGATCCCCGTCAGCGCTGCGTTGACAGCAGCACCCCCACTGATCGCCATGGCATCAACATCGGTGACGGCATAGGCATCGACCAAGACACCACGATAAGCACCCAACCGCGTCCCAACGGTCGACGCGCCAAATCCCTGCACGGAGGCTTCATCCAAAAGTGCTGTCGTCACTTGGTTATTGGTGGAATTGATGGTGATGGAGGCCCCGAAACCCGCGGTTCCCGCCGCTGTGATATTGCCGTTCAGGTTCGGTAACTTGTCGCGTCCACCCAACAAAACGACATTTGTATCTGCCGCCGATGTAACTGCAATGCTACCCTTGGCGAAGAGGCGCGACGCGTCGGTTCGGTCTTGATCACGGACAAAGGTCTCAACCGTATTATTGGCTTCGTTATAGGTCGCAGTCCCTGTCGCCGCGACGACCCCACCATCTGCGCCCGCAAAGGTCAGGCCGCTGACATTGGCGACGGCGTTCGAACTGACGGTGATATTGCCTCGTGCCAGAAGGTCACTGCTGTCAATATCTGCCAATACCGTCATTCCGGTCTTATTGACGGCAATCCCAATACCAACGGCACCTGTTGCAGCCGTCGACAATGCCAGAGCACGTGCGGTCAAGTCCGCCTGTGCTCCGGCGGTGACGGAAATGTCGTCCCCTGTGATGTCCGCATCTGAGACAATCGCCTGTGCGCCACCATCATGCAGGTTGGTAGAAACAGCCCCACCGATTGCCGCTTTTGCCGCGACAGACAGGTTACCGGTGTAAGCCCACAGCTCATTGCCGGATCGTGCATCAATCACAACGTTACCGCCGACAATGCGCGTGCCATCGAGGCGTGTGATCGCGCTACCGCTCACAGTATTCGCAACCGCAGACCCACCTAGGGACAAGCGCGCCAAGCCGCCAGAGGCCGCAATGCCATAGACTTCCAACTCGCTCAGGGACCGCATCGACACGCTCGGTGACGTCAGAGTTGATCCTGTTTCGAACAGTTTGGCATCACGGCTTGAATCGTTGGTCGCAACACCAAATCCAATGCCCAGCTGCCCACCGACACTTGCACTCACTCCGCCTGCGATACCGAATTGCTGGCCTTGGTTGCGCGCGATAAATGTCTGCGACACCGTCGTCGTAACGGTGGCGCCTTGAACAAGGACGAGCGTTTCACCAGCTTCGATATTTGTGGAAACGGACCCCGCCAAAGCCGCCAGAGTGCTCTTCCCGCCCGAGCCGCTGACCGCAACAGTCACGCTGCGCGCAGCATCACGCGCATCCGCAGACACAGTCAAACCTGTGATCGTAGCACCGCGGAAAATTGAGCGCGTGTTGCGCGTGTCTTTCTTGACCGCAACCGCCCCCGCAAGTGCGTTCGCGCTCAGATCAAGGCCAAGACCAATCGCGACACTGCCTGCAAGGGCTGCATCACGGGCCGTATTCTCCGCCAGAACTGTGACGCTATTTGCTGCAGCAATTGTTGTGCGCGTGTTGATCCCGGCGGTGACGTCATTCTTTTGGAACAAGTTCAAAACGACCGACCCGGAGATCGCAAATCCTGATGCACGGGAGGCCCCCGTCGCGTCAGGCGCACTTTGGGTGTTGTTTTGTGCCGCGACCGCTGCGTTCTCATCGTTGCTGAGCAAGGCGGCTGGTGCCGCAAGTTGCTGGTCATTGTCCTGCGCGCCAGCCGCGGCAGACCCTGCCGCCGAACCTGCGACTTTGGTTCCGGCAAGGGCGCTGCCAAAGATAATGCCGGTATTTGCGGCGTATATATTGAGGGTCCGCGCATCAATCCTGCGGCCACCCGCTGCTGCCAGACTGACAACATCAGAATTGCCGATCTCTGCGCGCGTGTCGCGCTTGATCAGGTTGATAACAGCTGACGCTCCAAAGCCCAGATTGACGCCACTCGCCGTTGCGCCCGCAATAGACACCAACATGCTGCTGTCTACGGCCTCAATACGAATGTCTTGGACATTCACGCGGGCTTGCTCACCCAACCGCGCAACTGTTGTTGTCTCAAAGATATTTGCCGCGACCGCCCCGTTGATTGCGGCTTTCGCGGCAGAACCACCGGATTTCGCTACGCCAAGTTGAATGACATCATTCTCGGCCAGAATGTTCAGGTCACCGCCAGCGTTAACCGTCGCATCACCGACTTCGGCAATCACAGTGCTCAACATCCGTGGGACGGAGACATGTGCACCAACCAGATTGCTTGCGCCGTTCGGCAGCAGCTTGGCCGCCCCACCGGAGGAGGCTGATAGGTGCGTGAACAACGCCTCTTGTTTTGCAGTGACTACCACGTCGCCCGAGGTCGTAATCGACGCGTTGTCTCCGATCCGCGCAATCGTGTCATTGTCTGTTTCAAACAGATTGACGCTGACACCCATTGCAAATTTTTGATCACCGGTGACGTCAGACCCCTGCCCCGACTTAATTCCGACCGACGTTGTGACGAACACGATCCCATCAGTCGCCGCATCAAGATCCGGCACCGAACTTGGGTTTCCAATCAATGTGCCTGTGGCATCAATCTTGGTCAGTTCATTGGTGAAGAACCGCCAGCGGTCACGGAAATTCAGCAGGTTGGAGACCGTTTGATATTCTGTCAGCGCATCGACCACGACGGAGCCCGCATTCACAACGGCGCCACTGCCAATCTCAGCGCGGGTCGCACCGGACATTTGAGACATGGACAAGGTTCCGAACAGCGCGACGTCTGTTCCCAGATCGGGGGCCGCAGACATTCCGGCCTGCTGACGGATACGGCGCAAAGCACTGCTCAGATCTTGCATACTCGCACGCACTTTGCGGGTCACGACTTCGCCACCCTCATCAAACCGCCCGAAGCGTTGCGTCGCATCAACCGTCACTGCAGAGCCAATAGTCACCGTCGCAGGTGCCATCTGTAGGTCCGTGCTCCCCGCAGTTAGATCACGATATGTGCCACCCAGACTGGCGAGGGTCCGGTTCGTATCAAGCTGAATATCGACCGCAAGACCGATACCTAACTTGTTCTTTGTGGGGTCTTCATCATCCCCGTTGTTCAAGGATTGTTTGAGACGTTCCGCACCCAGCTTCGCGGCGAGACCCGCTGCCGATGTAGGAACCGCATCAGAAACATTCGACGCATCGCCAAGACTTGCCTGCGTTTCATGGGACTTCTGAAAGTAAAGTGTCTCCGCATCCAGATCGAGGTTCTGCGCACTCAACGTGCCGCCCAATGCGGCCTCCGTAAAGCTGGATCCCATCGAGACAGTCACAGCGACAGCCGCTGTCCCGCCATCTCCCGCGCCGACCCGATTGGACAATTCATGCGCTTTGCCTGTCAGCGCAGCAGCGCGTATATCGCCGGCGTTCGCCGTGACAGACCCGTCCAGCACCAGCAACTGATTAACCGAATTATGCGTGGCCACAATCGTCGCAACAGCGACGCCTTTAACGCCCGAGCCCAGAATGTCGATGCTGAGCGTGTCCTGAACAGAGCTGTTGAGCACGACATCACCCGATGTCGCCGTCAGATCGCTGTTTTCAACCCGAACCGTCGATTTCGTATCGGTGATTGATGTCGCCGTGCTCAGCAGGAAAGAGGCCGGTTTGATGTCAATCTCTGTCTCAGCATTCGCGTGGATATAAAGGCTGTCCGTCGTCGCATTGAACGCATTGGGCAATTGCGTCATCGCCGTCAGGGGCTTGCCTAACAGGGCCGTATAGTCGCGTGTCTGCAAACCGGTTTTGCGCAAAATACCGTTATCTGCGATCAGACCTGCAGCGGCGGCAGGACCCCCTACCCCTTTCCAATTTCCACGGGCATCAATGGTCGAATTGGTGATGGAAATCGCGGCTGTCGCGTCGATATCTTTGAATTGGATTGGAAGTTTCTTGCTGAACAGTTCTCGGCCTTTAGTGGCAAGTTCAGAGATGCGAGAGGTCAGATCATTAAACGCATCGGTGAAAACACCATCATTGCTTTCTGCGTCCGATGTCTGGCTTTCAACGCTCGCAGCATTCGTTGCGTCAACAAGATTTGCTGTCCGCGCAAAGGCAGAGATCACGACCGCACCGCCATCCACATTCGCGTTGTTCAGTGCAATCTGCGCAGTTGCGCCATCATCACTGACCGGGAAGCCTACCTCTGAGGCGCGCTCAGTCGCCAGAAGCGCGACTAGGCCGCCCGTGTTCGTCCCTGCAACATCTGCATTCAGGATTGCACCAGACCCGATCGTGATATCCGTGCCAATCAACGAAATATCACCGGCAATACTGCCAGAGGTCGTATCAATGCTTCCACCGGGTGCCACAATGATGGCATCGCTAAGAGCCGCGATATCACCGCCATTTGTTGTCGTGGCTCCGGTAAACGTGGTTGATGTGCGCGCTTCCAAAAGTGCGGCACCGCCGCCCATCAAATTTAGGGTCCCGCCGAAATTCAAAGACCCGCCACGGGCGAAGAAGAAGCCCCCAGTTCCGGTGTCGGAGGATGCGTCAATCGTAGCACCCGCAGAAAAAGTTAAAGCGCTATCACTGGTTGCGACAAAATCGGTGGCCTGATCGCCGCCAAACAAGATAGACCCACCGTCAAAGCTGACGCCCGAAACATCAAGCGTTGCCCCGCTTGTGACTGCTAAACTCCCCGACACACGGCCGGAAATCTGACCCCCTTGCGCACCGCGCTTGGCCCGAACTGTGCCGCCAATCGACGCGTTCTTGGCACCGAAATGGATCACACCACCTTGCACCGACGCGCCTTTAGCTTGCGTCAAATGGCTGGAGTTTACGGCAACAGGGACAGACGAGCCCTCTTGTCCAGGCGCGTCGACCGTTACGGTCCCGTTTAAGATCAGCTCTGCGCCAACATGCAGTTCAAGCGCTGAAACATTGACGTTGGAGCCAGCCAGAAACCTGATATCGGCGTCCGGATCAAGCTCCTCACTGCCCGCCATCAAATCGGACATGGCGTCACTATCGCCTGCGATCAGCTGCGACCCAACGCTTGCCTTCGCGGTCGATAATACCAGCGTATTTGCATTGATCGTTCCTGTGGAACCAACAACAAATCCATTGTGATCGACAATGAACACTTTTGAGCTGTTCACCCCATCCGCGTCACCCGCCTTGCTGATATTCAGCGTGCCAAGCACACTTGATGGCGTGCCACTTGCGTCGTTGACCACATTGACCAACGCATTGGTGCCATCGGGTTGCACCAGTTCGACCGTCTTGCCGCTATCAATGGAAAACTCGTTGAACGCATTAAGTCCAACACCGCCACTGATTGTTCCAGTGGTGACCGTACTGGTGTTGCCGCTGACAGAAATCACGGTATCCGTCAGCGTGCCCCCTGCCCCATCCGGCGTGGCAACCACGTCGGCATAGACCGGTAAAACAGACGTGACGACAATGGCTCCTGAGGAGACATAGGCCGTCAGCTCTCTGCCGAACCGCTTGAGCGCAAAGGACATGCTGCGTTTCATTGCGTGGGCTTACTCCGCCACACGCAGGGCTTCGAGGCCCTCGCCAAACTGTGCCATGTTCACGCGCGTGATGATCGGCTCAGACGAGATATCGGCGCGGTATCCAAACAAGATTGCACCACTGCCCGACAGATCCGCCAAGCCTTCGGCATCAAGCCCAAGAGCGGCCTCGCAAATGTCACCAAGACAGCGCTGCCAGATCATCTCTTGCTGTTCAGCGGTCTCATCACTTTCAGGCCGGAACACGGCACCGCCCGGCAGGTAAACCCCCATCGGAACCTGAGCGAGCAAAACCGCACCGCCGTCTTCGGCAGGAAACGCGATCAAACGTGCTACAAGCGTATTGCTTTCACGAAGCTTCTGTTCCTGAACCAATCGGCAGATATTGCGCGTCACTGTGACCGCCTGACAGGTCACAATCCAATCGCCAAACAGCGTGTTATTGGCCACGTCTGACTTGGCCTCCTGCGCCATGGCAGGTGCAACACACAACGAGGACCAGGTTAACAAGCTCGCTAAAATCTTTTTCATCTCGTGCTCCATTAGAAGGCGTAATCTGCTCCAAAATACGCTCTTGGTGAGGTTTTTGTGAGGCCAGCCGGTTTGATGACAGGTGCACCGACAAAGCCCAAAAGGTTGACATTCTTTACGTTTACACGCGCGCCGATCCCGACAGATGCCAGATGATCTTGCGTATCTACTGCCGCGGCAGCCGCCTTGAACGGCTTGATGATCCCAAAATCCACAAACGCAAACGGGGAGATGGCGACTTTGGGTTTCTCCTCTCCCATACAAGGTGAAGGACAGGTCAGTTGCAGGCGCACAATCGCGCCGCTATCGCCTGAGCGGACGTCTTTCTCAAATCCACGCAATGAGGTTACGCCGCCACCTGTAAACCTGCGTCGCACGGACAGGTTTTGCCCATCGGCAAATTGCACATCCAGATTTGCATCCAGCACGAAGTTGTCACCCATTCTGCGCGCATAGCTCGCAGAGCCATAAAGCAACTCATACCGGCCATCGGAAGCGCTCGCGCCATTGGAATCCACATTGCCGAATTTCAGGCCACCAGACACAGACCAAGCTTGGCCAAGACGTTTCTGTTGAAAGGCCAAGCCGACATCCAGTTCAATCAGGTCATTGGATTGAAGCGCCGTCCCTGCAACGACCGAATCTGATTTCTCGTAATTCAGATCCGCGCTCACCGTCCAAAAGCGATCCCGCTCAATCCAGATCGGTTGCGAATAGCCAGTGGAGAATTTCAGGTCCTCCGTCGCAATGTTGATGATGCTGAACTCGCCACGCACAATTTCGGACTGCGTGTAAGAGCCCGAAACACTGACGCTGCCACCCTGCAATCCGACGGGGCGGTTATAATAGAACGACAATCCCTCGCTGCCCTGTGTCGCCGTGGCCTTCACAGACAACACATCGCGATGCCCCGTCAGGCTGCGGACTGTCGCCGCCAGAGAGAGCTGCGTTTCGCCCAAAGCCTCCGACGCGAAATTGTCCAAAGACGCAACCCACGAAAACTTCTTCGGCTCTTCTATAGATATCACAGCCGTTGCGGTGCCCGGTAAATCACCCGGTGAAAAGCTCAACTTCGGGCGAATGTCATAGGCCACTTCGAACAAGCGCAGATCACGTGCCAATCTGTCGAAGTCCGGCTTTGCCCCCTGTTGGGCAGACAAACGGCGCATAACAAACTCGGGCTTGGTGTCTTTCGCCCCGTCAACCTTGACCTGAGCGAGTTCTGCTTCAACGAGTGTCAGCTTCAATATCCCGTCGGCGACTTGCTGCGGCTCAATGATCGCCTGTGCGGTCACGATGCCTTTTGACAGATACAGCCCCTGCACGGCGGCCACCATCTTCTCAACATCCGGAAATTCGATGTCGCGGTTCAAATACGGCGCAACGGCGCCCTGCAGTTCCGCATCAGAAAGATAGTCTGATGAGGAGAACTTAACACCAGACAATTGGAAGGTTTGCGCCTGCATCGGCACAACGGTGGACAGCACTGCTGCTGCACTTAATGCAACATAGACAATCCACAGCCTAAGCAACGCGAAGATGTCTTTTCCAGCCAAAAGACTTCCTTTTTGGTATCCATGGCCACCTGCCGTTACTGAGGCGGTCAAGAGTATCTGTTGTCCAGATATTGTGTGTATTGGCTGCGCTTATGTCATATATTATAGCAATCTCTTGATGCAATTGTACTAAAGCTGGGGTATTTCTTCATGCAGACAGGGATTTGGTGACTCATAAGACACACAATCCCTCGTGGTTTGAAAGATTATCTCATGCGTCGCAACAGAACCGAATTTACGCCTGAAATCGACGATCTGAAATCCTATGACGAAAACCTGACGAAGCTCGCGGCCTCGGTTAGGGATTTGGAGAAGGAAGGCGTTTTTAATCGGGGACCATTGCAAGCCCCGAAAACAGTTGCGGCGACTGATTTCGAAGATCTCGCCCGCGTCACTTTGCAGGACTTTATTGAATTCAGCGCCGACGACGTTGAAACCAGCATGTCGCGGTTCCAGCGTTCAGATATCAGCGCGGTCGTGATTGATGCGAAAGGCATGATCCAAGATGCCAACCAGATCGCAACAGAGGTCTACGGCCTGAGAACCGGCGCCACACTGTTTGAGTGTGGGATCGAGATGCACGGCAATGACCAATTCGCCCGCGCCATTGAAGCGTTCGATACAGAGGAACAAACAGAACAGCCATTTCACCTTCTTCAAGTATTTGGCGGACCCGGCCTTGGTATCCTTACGATGGTTATGGCGCAGATTGAGTCAGAGGAAACCAGTCGACAATATCTTGTCTTATGTTCCCCAAAGCAGGATCAAGATGACGCGATCGAGGTCATCGCCAAGAATTTTGGCCTATCACCTGTTGAGGCGGAAATTGCGAAAGCCTTTGCCCGAGGCACCAGCCTTCGGCAAATCGCGGCGGACCGGGGACGGTCCTACACCACTATTCGAAACCAGTTTCAAACCGTGCTGGAAAAGACAGAATGTGGGTCGCAAAGTGATCTACTCCAGTTTGCCAACAGCCTCTCGACGCTGTTTGCCAATGCCAAAACCATCATGCGGCCCGTAGAAACGCCACTTACGGGCGCGCTACACCTCCCACGTCCTGGCGGCCGTAAGCTTGAAGTGGTCATCAGCGGTGATCCACAAGGCACGCCTATCCTTAACATTTTCAGTCTGTTTGGCCCCGGGATTACACCAGCCATTGAGCGCAAGCTCCAAAAGCGCGGGATATGCCTCATCAGCCCGTGGCGACCCGGGTTTAGTGAGACAAGCAAACCGCGCAAGGGTCAGGATCTCGTGGAGTGCTTGGCGGGCGATTTGACCGCGCTGCTTGACAGCCTTGAGATCGCGCAATGTGCTTGGCTTGGACGTGCCTCATCCTCACAGTCCTTTTATGAAGCAGCGCTTTTGCTGCCTGAACGTATTTCCAAGGGTGTCGTTGTAAACGGATTGGTCCCGCGCAAATACATTGCGGGTAAATCTGTCGCCTCAAAATGGACCAACACCCTGATGGGCGCCTCTATCGTCTCATATCCTGTCGCACGGATGATCTTGGGGGCAGGCGAGCAATTGATGCGCCGCTCTGATACGGTGTCGTTCTTGCAAAAGATGTACGATCATTCTGAGACGGACAAGATCGCGCTTGGCGATCCCGTCACAGCTGCTTCAATCCTCGAAGGGGTGCAAGGCGTCGTGCGGCAGGGGCTGGATGCAGGCGTGCAAGATATCGTGTCGGGTTTTGCAGCGTGGAATACCGATCTGGCAGCGCTTTCCATCCCAATCACGCTCTACCACGGCATTGACGACCCGAACGTTCCTATCGACGGCGTCGCTGAGTTCGCGCGCGACCACCCAGAAGTCATGACGCTGATCACAGAGCAAGGTGGCGGGCAGCTATGCTACTCCCATTTTGACCGTGTCTTGGACCTTCTGACAAAAGACCAATAGCATTTATCTGTACATTGTGATCACATCTTCGGAAGAGGGTTTGGAGATAGCGCAGAGTTATCCACACGAATCGGTTGCCAGATCGCCCTATTCCGGTTTAAGTAACGATAAATAAGACGCTAGCGAAATAAAGCGTTACTATACAGGGCGGAATTCGCGATGCAGGATATGACTGCTCCCCTCAATATCAATACGCGTATTCGTGAGAATGCGGAAGACCTCGCTGCGGCGTTGCAAAGCCATATGCTTAAGGTGTTCGCTCCTGATGCTCGTAAGGAATTGCGGCTTTTCAGCGCCAGTGAAGCAGCCGAGTTGTTAGGGATCTCCACCAGCTTCCTGCGCAAGCTGCATTTTGACGAAAAGATTGCAGATGTCGCGGCGACGGCAGGCGGAAGAAGACTCTATTCTGCCGCGAACCTGCTGGATATTCGCGAAACGCTTGAAAAATCGACAAAGGTCAAAGGCACTTATCATCATGGGCGACGTGCCGGGGACAAAGTTCAAGTGCTGTCATTTTTGAACTTCAAAGGCGGATCAGGCAAGACGACGAGTGCTATCCATGCCGCCCAACGCCTTGCGCTGAAAGGATATCGCGTTCTGGCGGTAGATATCGACCCGCAGGCGTCTCTCACCACGCTTTTCGGTTACAGCCCTGAGATTGATTTCATTGAATCAGGCACGGTTTATGACGCCATTCGCTACGACGACCCCCTGCCCTTCTCCAGCATCATCGAGAAGACCTTCTTTACGGGGATTGATCTCGCTCCGGCGGGTCTGCTTTTGCAAGAATTCGAGCATGAAACACCACAAGCGCTGCGCACCAATGTGCAGCCGCCTTTCTTTGCCCGGCTGGCAACCGCATTGCGTGAAGTCGAAGACGATTACGACGTTATCATCTTTGATTGTCCGCCGCAGCTTGGCTATCTGACGATGTCCGCGCTCTGCGCGTCCACCGGCGTGTTGATCACCATCGTGCCGAACATGCTGGACGTCGCATCCATGTCCCAATTCCTGCAGATGAGCGCAGATTTATTGGATGTCGTGGCCAATGCAGGCGCCGATATGCAGTTCGACTTCTTGCGCTTCCTGATTAACAGATATGAACCACATGACGGGCCACAACAGCAGGTCGTTGCCTTCCTGAGGCAGCTGTTTGGGGATGAAGTGATGATCTCACCAATGCTGAAATCAACCGCTATTTCAGATGCTGGATTGACCCAGCAAACCGTCTACGAAGTGGAACGCGCGCAGTTTCACCGCAACACCTATGACCGCGCGGTGGATTCACTCAATCTTGTGAATGATGAGATTGAGACACTCCTGCAAAAAGCATGGGGACGATAGAACATGGCACGTAAAGGTATCTTAAGCAGCGACATCACACGGGCGGAGCGCAAGCCACCTGCCCCCTCTCCACAACCGCGTGGTGCCGTGGGTGCTTTGCAGTCCTCGCTCACGAAGCTGCAAGAAAGCGCAGTTCAGGAGATTGACGCCAGCCTTATTGATGATGCGGGCGTTGAAGATCGTTTGGGCATCGACGGCGCAGCGCAAGCCCAACTGAGAGACAGCTTACAGACATATGGGCAGCAAGTGCCGGTGTTGTTGCGTCCACACCCAAGCAAGCCCGGACGCTATGAAATTGTATATGGCCGGCGACGGCTGATGGCCCTTAAAGATCTTGGCCAACCCGTAAAAGCAATGATCCGGCAGCTTGATGATCATGATCTGATCATGGCGCAGGGGCAGGAAAACACCTCTCGCCAAGACCTGAGCTTCATCGAGAAAGCGTCTTTCGCCGCACAGCTTCTGGACCTCGACTATGAACGGCAGACAATTGCCGCCGCTTTGTCAGTTGATTTGCCAATGCTGTCCCGCCTGTTGAAGGTCGGCACGGCCTTCCCGCTTGAGGTTCTGCGCAAGATTGGATCGGCACCGGGGATTGGACGGGATCGCTGGATGGTTCTGGTCAAAGCATTGGACGAAAAAGGGGCGATGTCACGGATCACCGCATGGATGGAGACGCCCGATTTTATCACGCTCACCTCTGACTCGCGCTTTGAAGGGGCGCTTGAAAAGGCCCTACACAAGCCGAAGACACCCAAACAAGCCGCTACCAAGCCACGCACACTTAGGGCCGCGGACGGCACTGCGTTGGGGGACATCCGCAGCAACACAAAAGGCGTCACACTAAGTATTCCGGCGCGGACTGCAGACGGGTTTGACACATGGATTAACGACAACGCTGAGGCGCTGTTGAACGAGCTTCACGACCGATGGACCAATGAACGGTCGGAAGGACATTGAGGAAACAGAGCAGGAGGCACATTCAAGACGGCAAAAGAAAAGCCCCCCAGGTTTGATCCCGGAAGGCCATTCTCGAACTTCGCACCTTTGAGATAACCCTCATCCGTTGATCCTGTCAACTCTGCATCACGTGCAGGGCAGGGCTTCTGTTGTCTTTCGTGACATAGATATGAAACACACGTCCCCAACAGAGTTTGGGCGGCCAATAGAGGCTGTCCTACCGACACAGCATTCGACAGATAAATGGGAGGCGCTCAACCATCTCACAGAGGCGGCTGAGCGGTTTGATCTGTCACATAGGACACTCGGTGTCTTGAAAGCGCTGATGACTTTTCTACCAGGCCGGATCATCAGTCCTGTTGCGGGTGAGGCAATTGTCTTTCCGTCGAACCGCACGTTATGTCATCGGCTAAATGGAATGCCCGACAGCACCCTCAGGCGGCACCTTGCGACACTCGTCCGCCTTGGGATTGTCAGCCGTCATGACAGCCCCAATCGGAAGCGTTACGCGCGTAGCGGCGGGCAGGGGGTCGGGATCGCCTTCGGGTTCGACCTTTCCCCGATTTCCCATCATCAGCAACACCTCGAAGACTGCGCGCGTAAGGCACGAGAGGCGAAACAAGCCCTCGCAGCGTTACGCGACAGACTAGCGGTATTGCGACAACGACTGCTCATTGAAGGCGGATCAATGGAGCTGATGGACAAAGCTGCGATCGCTTTGAGGCGCAAACCAAATTCGGACGTTCTTTCTACTTTGTGTGACAGTATTGAAAGGGTCTTGGAGTGCACCAAAATGAGCGGCTCTGACGCTCAAAATGAGCGGCACATACAGTATGATATTAATTCTAATTCTGACTCTGAAAGCAAATCAGCAAAACAAGGTATCCCAAAAAAACGGAAAGCTCTCGCGGAACCGAACCAACATTCAAAGAATACCCAAGACTTGGACTTACAGGACGTTCTAAACAACTGCCATGAATTCAAAACATACTATCCCGAACCAGTTCGGCATTGGCATGATCTTTCTTCAATCTCCGAACGATTAACCTGCATGATGGGCATAGAACCAAAAGTGTTCCGCCAGGCAGTTCTATCTATGGGCGCGTCATGTGCCGCAACGGTTATACTCTGTATGCTTGAACGATTAGAGGCGATTTCGAACCCCGGCGGATACCTAAGGCGGCTGACACAACTCGCTGATACTGGCCGCTTTTCAGTAAAACCTATGTTGGCGGCATTGGCCAAAGAGCATAAATTGTCAGCTGACAATTCAAATAACTATTTTTTTTCAGTGTGTTAGGATTTTTGTGAGCCTACAATGACCCAAGATAACTGCCTTCAGTATGTGCATTATCATTGCAAATCTTCCGTCACATGGAATAAATACAAGGTATGATCGACAGGATTGACCAGCAAAAAGTCGAAAATGCGCTGTCTGAACAGGCTAGCGTGGTTCTTCTTGGCCCGCGGCAGGTTGGAAAAACAACCCTTGCCCAGAACATATCCGAGGCTCGCGATGCGGTCTATCTTGATATGGAGCGGCTGGCTGACAGGCGCGTGCTAGAAGAGCCTGATCTGTATCTTGATGAACAGGTGGGCCGGTTGGTCGTCATAGACGAGGTTCAGCTTGTCCCGAACCTGTTTAGCGCCTTGCGTGGGCAAATTGACCGCCGGCGCCGTGCGGGACACCGGACAGGACAATTCCTGCTGCTCGGGTCTGCGTCGAACACCCTCTTAAGCCAATCGGCGCAATCGCTGGCCGGTCGGGTCGCCTATTCTGAACTCACCCCGTTTACTTTGCCAGAAGTGGGGCAGGGGGCTTTGCAGGAGCTTTGGTTGCGGGGCGGGTTTCCCGACAGTTTTCTGGCCAACACTGATCGCGCGAGTCTGACTTGGAGGGAGGATTTTATCCGTACCTATCTGGAACGCGATATCCCCGCCTTTGGATTGCGCATTCCTGCGGAAACGCTGCGGCGGTTCTGGACGATGCTGGCGCATGAACAAGGCGGGATGCTGAACGCCGCACGTATCGCGGCGGGGCTTGGGGTCTCAGGCCAGACGGTAGCACGTTATCTCGATCTGCTTGTTGACCTCATGCTTGTCAGGCGTCTGCCGCCTTGGCACGCGAATGCAGGGAAACGGCTCGTCAAATCACCGAAGGTCTATATCCGTGATGCGGGTCTAACACATGCGCTTTTGGGGCTCGGAACGTCGGAAGCGTTATTAGGACATCCTGTTGTGGGTGGGTCTTGGGAAGGCTTTTGTGTCGAGAACCTCATCGCTGCTGCCCCACGGGGGACTGAGGCCAGCTTCTATCGGTCTTCGGCGGGCGCCGAGATTGATTTGGTCCTGACGCTTCCCGGAGGGGATATTTGGGCGATTGAGATCAAACGCACAACCTCAGCGAAAGTGAGCCGCGGATTTCACATCGCTTCAGATGATCTGGGTGCGGAGCAGCGTATTCTGGTTTATGCCGCTGATCGCGAAGTGCCGGGGCAGGGCGGTCTGCGGGCGATGCCACTGGCAAACGCGATGCAGCGCTTAGCAAAGGGATAGAGCCTATGTCGCCTGAAAAAGGATATTTGGTCAGATACCTCACACACCCTCAGGTGGTGATTGATCCCGACGTTCCGGTGAAGGAATGGTCTTTGACCGATCAAGGCTGCGAACGTGCGCGTGCGCTTGCTGCAAGTGGTCGACTTGACCGGACAACACGGATCATTTCAAGCGGTGAGGTGAAAGCCCGACAGACGGCTGACATATTGGCAGAAGCGACTGGCGTTTCGGTCGAACAGCGCGAAGCGATGCACGAGAACGACAGAACTTCGACGGGCTTTCTGAAACCGGCGGAATTTGAAGCCGTTGCAGATGCGTTTTTTGCGGATCCTGATGTGAGTATGCGGGGTTGGGAAACGGCGCGTACTGCGCAGGAGCGAATAGTCCGGGAAGTGAAAGACACCCTGCAGCAACCTCTCACTGGTGACGTACTGTTTGTTGGGCATGGCGCTGTTGGGACGCTGCTTTATTGTGCCCTATCAGGTGTAAAAATCAGTCGCGCATATGACCAAGGCGCGGGTGGTGGGGGGAATATCTTTACGATGACTTTTCCAGAGTTAGAGCCGTTGAGCCATTGGGTGTCGATTGAGGCTTTCATAGCTGCCAAGTGACACTTTCCCTTGGGTAACGTATTTCTTTCCACAACCTCACAAAAATAGTTAACATGTCAAAATACCCCGGCAAATACGCTGGAGTGAGGGGACATTATGGGATCGAGTTTGAAGGGGGTCATGTCGACCCGCAATGCGGCTGCAATTTCTCAAACACTTGGATTAAAGCCGCCGGAGACGCATACGCCATCGGCGATGTTTCTTGGGCCGAATGCCGAGAATATGGATATCTTCCAAAAGCTCGTCGGCATTGCGCTCGAAGAACATGGTAAGGCGCGCGCGGATTATCCAAGGTCAGGTGTAGACCCGAACATGGTCGGTGGCCGCGATCCGACCTACGCCACCACAACCGAAGCCATGTATGCCAATTTGCGCGCGATCATGAATGAGCTGCGCAACTCCATCCCATTGTCGAGCAACCGCAACCAAAGTCACATGTACTGGGACATCACGATGCCGGGTGCCGCGGGGTATTTCGCGGGGATGCTCTTCAACCAAAACAACGTCGCGGCGGAGGCCTCCCCCGTCACGACAGCGCTGGAAATTCGTGCGTCTAATGAGCTGTGCGAAATGTTGGGCTACGATGTCTCGGCTGATCCAAAACCTTGGGGCCACATCACCTGTGATGGGACTGTTGCAAACATTGAATCGATGTGGGCTGCGCGCAATCTGAAGTATCAGGCCGCCGCTTTGGCACGGGCTGTGATGGAGGACCCGACGCTCGAAGCGGGCAAGGGTCTGATGGTGACACAACCAAACGGCACGACATCACTGCTGATTGATCTGAGCATTTGGCAGATGCTCAATCTTGGCACAGATGAAGCGCTTGCCTTGCCGCAGCGGCTCGTCTCCGACTGTGGGCTGACGGAAGGCGATGTGAAGCGCGCCTTGCAAACCTATTCAGTCCAAGACATCGGCTTGAGCTATTTCCATGAAAGCGTTCTGCATGGTGCAGTGAAATCAACGCCTGCGGTTCTTGTGCCTGCGACGGCGCATTATTCTTGGCCAAAAGCGGCCACGATACTAGGGCTTGGCCGCCATACCATCCGGCGGGTCGAAGTGGATTATGACGGGCGGATGAAGATCGACGCTTTGCGGGCCGAGTTGGAGAAATGCTTCGCAGAAAAAAGGCCCGTATTGCAGGTTGTCGCAGTCATGGGTTCAACTGGCGAAAGCGCCGTTGATCCGCTGGTTGATATCCTCGCTTTGAAAGAACAGTTCGCACGGAGGGGCCTGACCTTCGCACTGCACGCAGACGCCGCGTGGGGAGGATATTTCGCCTCCATGATCCGACCGCATAAGGGCAACGGGTTCATTCAGGATGAAGAGAAAACGGCATTTGACGACTCCCCTGAAGAGGCGATGAGCGACCATGTTCAGGCGCAGTTCGACGTCTTGGGACAGGTCGATACGATCACTGTTGATCCCCATAAGGCGGGCTTTATCCCATATCCTGCTGGTGCTTTATGCTACCGCAATCAGGAGATGATTTACCTGAACGCGCAGACTTCACCTGTCGTCTATCACGACCCGAATGCACCAACTGTTGGTGTTTACGGTGTTGAAAGCTCCAAACCGGGCGCTGCAGCTGTGGGTGTTGCTTTGAGCCACACTACCATCCCCCCCGATCAACTGGGCTATGGTAGGCTGTTGGGGCGCTGTACTTACAACGCTAAGCGCTTCTATGCGGATGTCGCGACCATGGCTGACAAGAATGATCCGTTCATCATTGTGCCGTTCAAAATGTTGCCGGTGGAACGCGACCGACCCGCCGATGACCCTGCCACAGATGCAGAGCTGAACGCGCAACGCAAACATATCCGCGATCGCATCGCAACGCGGTCAAATCGTGAGCTCACAATTGCATTTGAAGAAGATCCCGAACTCCTCAAACTCTTCCGGTCGCTTGGGCCTGATCTGACGGTGTGTTCCTATGTGTTCAACTTCAAGCATGAGGTAGAGAACAAGACTGTCGTGAATGACAATATCGCGCGGATGAACGAGTTGAACGATATCATCTATCATAAGCTCAGCCACGAAATCCCGCTTGATCAGGACAAAGGCGATGTGCCGAAAGAGCCGATGTTCATCACCTCCTCCGCCTATGGGTCAGATGATTTTGGGGCCGCCTTTATGAAGGAATTATCGCGCCGTACGAAGGTCAAATATGATCCGGGCTGCACGATCAATCACCTGATTTCGACCATGCAGAACCCGTTCGTGACAAACACCGCAGATGGCAACTTCATTCCCACGGTCATCGGCATCCTCCGCCAGACCGTGCTGGAAGCACGGGACGAGATTTTGGCGAAATACGACTTGGGACAGAAGGGGTAGCGATATGGTTCATCTACACAGAACAGCCGACGATATGTACGACGATGCTGAGGTGCACAACGCGCCGTGCCAGCATGCGTTTATTATGACCGGCGGGCCGGTTCCGATTGATAACATGTTCACGAAGGAAAACGCCAAAATATACGGCGTTCACATGACGCAATACCACTGTGAAAAGCACAAGTATCAGTTGATCATGGATATCGAGCTGACTGACCCCAAGCAGCACAAAGAGTATTTGCGGCAGCGCGAACTATACCCCGAAGATACATTCGTCATGGCGAACCGGATCGAAGATAAATATTCCATCCCCCAGCTTGGTGGCGGGGTTCGGCAGACATTCAAAGGGGCGATTTATCGTGGCTTCCGTCCACCGGTTATGCCTCTGCCGCCGAACTGGTTTCCTTGGAATGATGAGGACTGCATTCCGGTGATTGATCAGGTTGACGTGACGATCAACCGGATCGTGTTGTTCCGCCCGTTCACGCATCACGAACCTGCGCCTGAAACAGCTTCCTATCTGATGTGGGGCGCGCGTAAGCGGCGTAAGGATGGGACCATCGTGGCGGAGCAGGCGCATATGACGAACCTGCAAACGGCAGAGCTTATAACGGGGCCGCATGAACCGCCGCTCTATGGGCTTGATCATGATCACGTCATGGATCTGGCGGTCGTTCCTGAGTGGATCTCCGATGACATGCTGAACGCTGGCATTGTGGTCAGTGTGCCGTGCATCCCGCGCAAGGAAGATGTCCCCGGACGTCCGCATGAGCGGCGCACGAAACTACTGCCAAAGCCGCCCTTTGAGCCGGGGGACAGCATCCCGGTGATGTATCGCGGCATACAGCCGCCACGGGCGATCACTGTGGGCAATACGTATTTCTGGGGCAGCACGGTGAATAACAGTCAAGAGTTGCAAAGCATGGTTGAAAACATGAGTTTCATCATGTCGCCGATGCCGCAGAAGTATTGGAAGATAAGGGGACAGTAATGAGTGAAAGCTACGTTAAAGAGGATGGCAATACCGAGTTGTGGCAGACGATTTTTGCCCAAGGGCATCCTGACCTGAGCGCCCAGCAGACCTTTCACGGCAAATTACCAGCGGATCCGCGATGCCGCTTATGCAATGCACCATTTGGCGGTTTGGGCGGGCTTTATATGCGGTTTCGCGGTAAGAAGAAGTCGTCGCGCAACGAGCACTATTGCAACGCCTGCGACGGGTTCCTTGATGCCTTCCCAGGCGGGGCGGAGGTCGAGATGTCGATCCTGTTTGCCGACATTCGAAACTCCACCAGTTTTGCGGAATCTGCGGGGCCCCAAGCGGCATCCGAGAGGGTGAACGCGTTCTTGGACGCAGCGACCCATGCGATCACGGAGAATGACGGGTTCATCATGGCCTTCTATGGCGATTGCATTGTGGCCGTGTGGCCGCCCGGTTTCAGCGGTCCGGATCATGCCAAAAAGGCAGTGAAGGCAGCGCGTGATGTGGCGGCAAAAGTGGGTACTGGCGCGGACGCCGTGCCTGTGGGTGTCGGTGTGCATTGCGGTGAGGTTTACATCGGGACGGTGCAAGCGGCCCAAGGTTTGTTCCGCGATGTGTCGATCTTCGGGGTGGAGGTGAATGTCACCGCGCGTTTGGCAGCAAAAGCCGCCGCGAAGGAGGCCATTGCAAGCCGCTCCATTCTTGAGAAAGCCGGGCAGCCTGTCGCGCAAGTGCAAAGCTATGAGTTGAAAGGGATCTCAGAGCCTGTTGAAGCGGCAAGCCTTTAGTCGCTATATCTCGGCGATCTCTTCCAAGACTTCCGGACGGGTCAAAAGCAAACCGTCCGGCAGGAGGGCGATGATACCCTCGCTGTCCCATTGCTTGAGGCGCCGGTTCACGTTCTCCCGTGAGATCCCGGAGAATTCGCCCAGATCCGTTTGCGAGAAGCTTTTGGCGAGAAGCAATCTGCCACATTCCTGCGGCTCCCCCCATTTCTCGGCCAGTTTTAATACGCACCGCGCAAGCCGCGCTTGGGCGTCGGTTTGAGCTTGCGTTGCAAACATATCGGAGGCGTTGCGAACCTTGCCGCACAACTCGCGGATCAAAGCCATCATGGCGTCGGGCCGCGACTTCAGGAACAAATCCACATCAAGACGGGACAAGGTCATGCCAACCACATTTGTTGCTGCCGTCGCGTCAGCGCTGCGGCTTTGACCGTCTAGAAGGGCGATCTCTCCCAAGGCTTCGCCGGGACCCATGTGGTTCAGTACGGATTTGCGGCCCGATAGCGATGTGACAGAGATTTCCACACGCCCTTCTTGGATCAGCAAGAGGCTGTCGCCGGGATCGGTTTGCAAGAAGATGGTCTCATGCGCGGCATAGTCGACGCGTCTGGCTTTCGACAAAAGTTCTGCCCTGCACGCTGGAGTGAGGGAAGACAGCAGAACGCTTGAAGAAAAACAGCTGTGCCAGTCCTTTGCCATCCCTCAGTAAGAGGCCGCAAAGGGGGTCAGGTCAAGTCATAGGCACGCGAAAACCCGGGCTGCTGATGGAATGCAGCCCGGGTCTGGGGTCGTCGCTGGG
>CANLUY010000004.1 GCA_947494435.1 uncultured Litoreibacter sp. | reverse complement strand
ACGTCGGGTTGTCGTTGTGGGAGGGCATGGCGGATCGGAGGATCAGTCATGGAAACACCAAACTTACCTGCCATTCGCGCACTTCGTCCTGCTTGGAACAAGGGTCGCATCGTTGGTCAGAAAAGACCGCTGAAGCCCAAACACGTTTGGGCAATCCGAGTGAGACTGGAATTAGCTGAAAACCATCGCGACCTCGCACTTTTCAACATGGCGATCGACAGCAAACTCCGCGGGTGTGATCTCGTGAGAATGAAAGTGGTAGACGTCATGGCGTCTGGGCAAATCAAGGAACGCGCGTCGGTGTTGCAGAGCAAAACGCAGAAACCCGTACGCTTTGAGATTTCCGAGGGCACACGGACTTCAGTGGAGAATTGGATGAAGGATGAGCTGATGGTCGGCTCAGAATACCTATGGCCGGGCCGGTTTCATGAACGCCTGCACATTTCGACCCGTCAGTACGCGCGGATCGTGCGCGACTGGGTCACTTCGATAGGCCTTGAAGCAACGGCCTATGGCACCCATTCGATGCGCCGCACCAAGGTTACGCAGATCTACAAGAAGACTGGAAATCTTAGGGCCGTCCAGCTTCTGCTTGGGCACACTAAGATGGACAGCACTGTCCGGTATCTGGGCGTTGAACTTAAGGATGCTCTGGCCATCGCGGAAGCCATTGAAATTTAGAGGCATTGGGCCGCCTGCAAGGGTGGCCCCTAACAGACATTCAATTACCTTATTAGGCTGCGGCGTTGCCAAAGCAGACATTGGTCAATCCAGCGACACCGAACTACCATGGGTGACCACGGAGCGGGCCGACGCGCTTGTTAGTTTGTTTGCCATTGCAGAACCAACTGTCATAGCGGTCGTGTGCAATGATAATCTCCTAGTGAGGACAGCTAGAAAACCCAAACAAGTATTGCTGACTGTGTTACTAAGTCTACGAATGCTGTTGACCAAGACTAACGGCAATAGCGACGACGGATCCGTCGCGACACTTTAGGCCCTTACTAGCAAACTGAAATGGTAGTCAAAATGACAGTCGTCCATGCGATTCCTGCTTCGTTCTCAGTTTTGGAATGCGAACGTATTATCGCAGCAGTAGAGGCGGAGCAGGTCGATGACGCGCTGCTGGTCGGCCGAAATAAGGACCACAGCCTGCGCAATGCAGAGGTGGTGTGGATGGATAAACTCGATGGAATGGAGTGGGTGATGGACCGCCTCATCACGCTTGTGCGCGACTGCAATCGTGATCAATTTGACTTCGATCTACGCGAATTCGCGGAAAGCCCGCAGGTCGCTCGATATGATGCGGCCAAGGCGGGTCACTTCGCGTGGCATTCTGATATCGGTGAAGGACATCTCGCCAGACAACGCAAGCTGACACTTGTTCTACAGTTGAGCAAACCCGACGCTTATCAGGGCGGTCAATTGGAAGTTATGCCAAGTGCGCACATCGTAACAGCCAATCGCGCGCAGGGCTCTGTGTGCATCTTTCCCAGCTTCGCGCTGCATCAGGTAACTCCTGTCACACATGGGCTGCGCCATTCCTTAACCGTCTGGGCACATGGTCCGGTGTTTCGGTAAAGCGCCCAGACTAAAAGTCGTCAGCTTCTGGGACTATTCCCAGTCTTGCAATAAAAGTCGGCGCGCTCACTTCACCTGATCCTGAATCCTCAAGCACCATGTAAGCATCAGCACCGACACAATCGTCCCGCTCAAACTCCCGCTCTGCCCGGTTTTGCGCGTCTGCTTCTGTCGTGTATTGCAATTGTTTGCCAATCTTGAGGCCAGCTTGCGTGCCATTGCCCTCCTTCTTTTCAACATAGGTCTGGCAGATGTAGTGCACCTTATCTGCGCTTTGTGACTGTTCTGTCATGTCCGAGTCCTTGATGGGTTGTCGATGAACTAAGTAGAGACGAGTATCGCTAAACCAACTCCAATGAAGGACCGCTTCTTTTGATAGAACCTGCGCGGATGTGATTTGCGTCATCAACGAAAACTGTGGTCGTATCAGGCGCTGACATGATCCTTGTCAGGGCGCTGTAGTTCATCTGAAGCCTAACCTCATTCCCCACGCGTAGCGGCGTCAGAGTGCTTTTTACGACCGTATGATCGCTGGTCGCTCCGGTGCAGGTCATTCCCGGCGGGAATGTCAGGCCATCAATATCGGTGTCTTGTTTTCCGATTGAGATGATTGAGCGAATAAGCGGATCGCAAATCGGTCTCAGCCGTAGAGGTTTTGACGTTGGGTCGACCAAAGCGACGGGGGAATGCGCCGCCTTTACTTTCGTTTCAATCACCTCGCTTACCAGCGTAAACGCATCTGTAAAAAGACCACCGATCTGATCTCCAGAGATCGGGTCCCTGCCCAACAAGATGGATTCGCCCAAGCGCAAATTATTGACGCGACCTGTTGACCAGGGCCCAAGCGCCCATTGCAGATTTGATGAGTTTCCGCCTGATACGATCTCCATAAATGGCCCGCACATAGCTTCCGTCTCGGTGGATAGGTCTGAGAAGGTTTGCATTGTTGCTACATCGGGGATAACCCCACTAAGGCAAGCAAAGTTTGCAGCTATGCCCTTTAGTTCGACACCTTGCATCTTAACAACTTTTTGCGCAACTGCAGCGAGGTCTTTCGGCATGAGGCCTTCCCGCAAGTCACCCATTTCCACCATGAGCACGATCTTCTGAATGGTCTTTGCCCGGCACGCGGCAATCGCAATCTGTTCAATGATTTCGATCTCGGAATTATAACTGATGTCACAAAACCTGACGACCTGATCAACTTGGCTCAACATCGGCGTACGGATCAATGAGACCTCGCAGCGGGCCCCCGCTTTCCGCAATATCTCGACGTTGCTGACGCGCGCATCAGCAAGGTCAGTTGCGCCCCCTTCCAGCATGGCACGAGCAATGCTTGGATTGCCGCGCACAGCCTTCGTGACGCCAGTCACACTGATCCCCCGCGGTGAAAGGCGTTTTACCAAGCACTCCATGTTATGGCGAATTTTATTAAGGCTAACTTCGACGCGCGGCGTTGTCATATCACCGCCAAGGTCGATCCCTGCCGCAAACCCGGATATGCTGACACTAGAATGTTCAGCAGATGAGAGTCAGGGCGCGTCAAAGCATCGGTCACGGGTACGCCCAACCGATCAGAGTGAGCTGTGATGGATGGGGTTATTTCCGCTTCGGTCATCCCTTCATGGTTGATTGTAAGGCCTATAACTTTTGTGTCTGCGAATGCTTCGATCAGCGCGATTTCATCTGCAGGATCAGGCATGGCCATGTTTGGAAAATCGCACCGATGCGTGCGTTTTGGGGCATGTTGAAGGATGACGGCATCCGGTTGACTGCCTCGCAAGATAAAGGCGGAGGTACAAAAGGCCGGATGACTGAGCGCGCCCTGACCTTCAATCAGGATGACATCAGGCGCTTCTGCCTCGGATGCTGCGACAATCGCGCCCTCAAGCTCTCCACAACAGAACTGTGGCGGGACCGCATCCATTGCTACGCCGTATTTCGCACCTTGCATGAGGCCGGTCTGGCCGGTCCCGACAAGTACGGTCTTGATCCCTTTGGCATTCAGCGCATCCGCCAGAATTGTCGCGGTGGTCCGTTTGCCAATTGCGCAATCTGTGCCCAAAATGGCAACACGGAGTGCTGTGATGTTGGCGATGCTGCCGTCAAACAGGCGCATATCCTTGCTGGTTTTTGGTTTGCGAATGTCGCGAATTGTGACCGCTTTTGACACGGCAAATGCCGAGATCTCAGGATCGTCACTTAGGTATTCATGTAACCCGCTTACTATATTCATACCAAGGGCGATCGCATCCAAGACGACCCCTCGGTCTTTGAGCGACAACTTCCCACTTGAGGGCGCCATTCCATAGACAAAAGTATCTGGGATGGTCGGCTCATTGGCCACGGCATTTGTCAAGTTGCCAAAGATTGGTATTTGATTGGCGATATTGTCTAGGACCAGACCGCTGTTTTTTCCATCATGCGAACTGTCGATAACAGAAACGATCCGGTAGGCTTGCGAATGTCGGACCAATCCGTTCGCCGTTTTGCCGTCAATTTTCGCGAAGTTACCTTGGCAGTAAACGATTGCAGTGGGAACGTGATCTTCGGTCGCCTCGCCTTGAGTTGTGTGTTGAGCCGACGCGAGTGTCTGGGAACCGACAACATCATGTTGAAGGGAATTGATGGCCTCAAGTTCGGTTTCCATGTTCGATCCTTTTTGGTTGATATATCTGTCGGAAAACGCCGCATGTGCAGGTATCAGTAAGTTCGGATTTGCAGTCAGCATGCAGCCAACTCAGTTACTGAGGACGCAGCCCTTCTTATATTTCTGGTAATTTCTATGGCATTCCCAACGATTACCCGTTCTGTCGAGATGCGCATTTTCCGGCAGGTCAATCGCGTCGCAACGGCCATCTCTGGCAGCATAACCTCGATCACACTTCCAACCTTCGCGATATGGCGCGTCATCGAAATAGGCATTCACTGGAACGGCAACTGCAACACATCCGCCTGCTTCTTCAATAAAGCCACGTTCACAGGTCCAAGGCTGGCCATATTTGGAGCCATTCAGATAAGCGTTTTCGGGAACCACAATCGCCGAGCATCCATCCCCAATGGCTTCGTAGCCTCGTTTGCATGCCCATTCGGACCCATAGAGTCCTTCTGCCAAGTAAGCATTGTTCGGCAAAACGATTTCGAGGCATTCTTCACCAACTTTTTGAAAGCCGCGCAGACAAAGCCAACGTTGTCCTGATGGATCAAGGTAGCCGCCTTCGGGAACGATGACCTCGGCGCAGGCAATCTTCCCGCCGCCCTTGAAGCCGTGAATACACTCCCATCCAGTTCCATAGGCTCTGTTGGTTTGATAGGCATTCTGCGGGACAATGACTGGCAGGCAGGTGTCATTTTCGTTTCGGAACCCGATATCGCATTCCCAACCATCCCCGTAGCTTTTGGCATGGGCATTTTCTGGCACCGTGACAGGCGAGGACTGCGCTGAGACGGGCAACGAGATCTGCAGAATGGCAATCGCCATTGCTGCATATAGCAACATCGCCCTGAGCAAGTTCGGCAGAGGCAACACCGCGCTCGCCTGCTTGGATCGGTGAGGCGATGATGTTGCGTGCCGATCAAGCATCTAATTCCAATTCTTTGACACAAGCCTCTGCCAGATCACGGTTTGGTTTTTCGGTGCCAGGAAGCGTCGCCCAGCCGGTAGCCATAACTGCCTTACTGCGATTGTACCCTTTGGCAGCCTGAATAGATGCCAGCTTGGTGACACGATCGGTATCTGCGGTTGCATTCTTCAAACACACTGGCACCATCGCGAGTGTCACTTCATCTTTAGCAAAGTCCTTAGCCATCTTCTCAGCACTGCTGCCTGTCGTCCAACCGCCCCATGTGAAGCCTAGGATTGAGATTGCAATTGCACCAACCAATGCGCCGTAGATGCCGGGTTTCGTCCACTCTGGAAAAGTCATTTTGGTTCCTTTGGCGGAGAAAGCGCCGCCTCACTGTTTTTCGGTTTTTTTGAACATGCCTGGTCTTGTGCCAGGGCCAACTCCAAGTCGCGGTGATCAATCGGACGCATTTCTGTGCGTGCGATCCCTTTCGTCCTCCTGATCAAGAGGTGCGTTGCGGTTCTGCGGTAGGCAGAAAAACTAAGGCTTTGCAGGATTTCGTCTTCGGCAGTGACCTCGTAGGTCCCCGCCGGAAGCTCGTCCGGATACCCGCCCATCACGAACGGATGCAGGAACGTCACATGTGACGTGGTCGTGCGCGAGGACATCGGCAACCTTCCCAAACATCAAGCCCAATCAAGGGGCGTGACAGCTCAATTTTTAATGATGGTGGAAGCAATTCGCTTTGATCGGCACTACGCCTGAACAGCAGAAAACAGCAATCCCGTATACATCACACCTAGACACAAGCAGCGCGATTTACAACCGTTAACTAAAACCGTTCATCGGAAGGGACGCACGGGCCATCCCCCGAGCAGGCCAAGCGCACTGATGACTTGAACCCGATTAATAAAGACATTGCATGGCTTGAGGACTAGGGTCACAAAACCAACGGTTGCGCGCATCGATCTTCGGTCCGCGTATTGCATCTGTTGGCCTCACCGGGAGTGACGCTCATCACAGACCTCATACAAATCATCTATGCTTCTCAGCCGTTCGGCTATGACAACCCAACACTCAGCGGCATCCTGCTAGACGCACGCAAATGCAACATGCGAGACGACGTGACCGGTGCGCTTGTCTGCCGACACGACATCTATCTCCAACTGCTCGAAGGCCCTCCTACAAAAGTGCGGGCAACCCTTACACGAATAAGGCGCGACGACCGGCACCTCAATGTAAGGACACTTTTGTCAGAACCGATTTCCAATCGCTTGTTTGGAGAATGGTCCATGCTTCATGATCCCGCAAAATCCGTGATCTGGAACCCATCAGAGGTCTCTACAGGCGCAATCGAGCGCGCAACGCCAACAGATTATCGACAAATATTCGAAACCCTCGCCAAGAGTACGAAGAGTTGCGAATAGGTCAAATCTTTGCCATTGGGCATAGGACTTCGTATCCGACCTACTCATTGACTGATACTGTTCAACGCTGACGAGTTGCTAATAATGTCCGCGGCGATTGCAACAATTCGCGCTGCTGTTTCAACTCCCCAGTTCGGAAGAAGCAGTGTGGCGGTGGGATAGCTATCGAATGTCTGCTTCTCAACTTTTGGAGCGCCAAGGGGTCATTGCAGCGAAGGTCAGCTTTCCGCCCATTCTGTGGAAAAACAACGGGTTGATGGCGGTCTGATTGAACGATCTGAGTGAGCGCAAGCCGTTCTGTTATCCGGCTTTTCGCGTTTGCTGCGGTGCAGGAAAGAGCTTGGCCAATTTTCGGAGGTTCTGGGCGGTGGCGGCGAGGAGGAACTCATCGTTTGCGCCGCATGGTCCGCGTAATCGGAGCCGTCCCAGCCCGAGTATTCGTTTGAGGTGGGCAAACAGCATCTCGACCTTCTTCCTGAGCTTCATCGAGATGTCGTACTGGCGGGTCTTGGCGATGTCGCGTGCGATTTGACGGGCATCTTCAGTTTCTTCGCGGCTGATCTTACGAGCGTCAGCGTTTGGACAGCACTTGGCTTTGGATGGGCAGGCCTGGCAGACCTCTTTAAGTGCGCGATAGCGCGCCGTGCCTTTGCCGGTTGGGCCCCGGTTCGGGTCAGAGTAGTTGCGGCGGAATTGTTTGAGGGCGTGACCTTCGGGACAGATGTATTGGTCATTCTCGGCATCCCATTCGAAGTCGGCGCGGGTCCAGGTCCCGTCATTGCGACCGGACTTGTCGAACACCGGGATATGCGGCGCAATCTTGCGATCAACCAGCCAGCCCAGAAGTGGGCCAGTGCCGTAGGCGGTGTCCGCGATTAGTCTCTCCGGATGCAGATCGAACCGTTCCTTTACTCGGTTCAACATGGTCTTGGTCGATCCGACCTCAGCCTGCCGGATTGATCTGGTGGCCTCAACGTCGACGATGACTCCGTGGTCTGTATCGATCAGGTAGTTGTCGGAATAGCTAAAGAAGGCAGGGCCTTTGCGGGCTGCTGTCCACTGGCTCGCCGGATCGGAATGGGATGTGAACTTCGGCTGTATCTCGCTGGCAGCGCCGAAAGCAGCCTCGTCCAGCGTGTCGAGATACTCGCGGACGGCGCGAGGCGCATCTGCCGGGTTGATGCCCGCCGCATCCCACTCTTCTTTAGGCGTCGAGTTCTGCTTGTTGGCATCGGCTTCGATCAAGCTTGCATCGATGGCCATACACTGACCGCTGACGAGGCCTTCTTCAATGCAGCGGGCAACGGTCGTCTCGAACAGATGGCGCAGCAGTTCGCTGTCACGGAAACGCCCATGCCGGTTCTTCGAAAAGGTGGAGTGATCGGGAACGCGGTCGTTCAGATCGAGACGACAAAACCAGCGGTACGCGAGGTTCAGATGAACCTCTTCACAGAGCCGCCGCTCCGACCGGATGCCGAAGCAGTAGCCAACCAGCAGCATGCGGATCAGCAGTTCAGGATCGATCGACGGACGCCCGGTGTGGCTGTAGAAATCCGCGAGGTACGACCGAATGCTGCTCAAATCCACAAAGCGATCAATCGACCGCAACAGATGATCTTGCGGAACATGGTCTTCCAGCGAGAACTCATAAAACAGGGCAGCTTGCGCTTCTTGCCGTGGTCCCAACATCGCCAATCCCTCCGTCTAGGACGAATTGAATCAGCGACTTACCTCCCGATCAACCAAGAGTTTTTCAACGAAATACGCCGTCTTTGAGGGAACCCAAATTTCGTCGTCAGAAACACCACAAACGAGAGATTCTCAAAGAGGCCGCGACTAGCAGTTGGATTGGGTCTGCACGCTGTGCAAGTTCAGCCAGTAACGTGTGTAACGGCGTTCTCCGGTACGCTTAAGTGCACCAAGCTCGACAAGTTCCTGAAGATCCCTAGTTGCCGTTGCCCGTGATGTCCCGGAGATTGAAATATAGTTCTCCGCACTCAGGCCACCTTTGAACCCGTCAGGCCCTTCCCGGAACATCCGCTCGATCACCTTGGCCTGCCGTTCGTTCAGCGCTTCGCGATGCCGGTCGTAGAAATGCGCCTTGGCAATGAAAAAGCCCACGCGGTCAAGGGTGACCTGCTGCGCTTCCAGAACGGCCTCTGCAAACCAGACCAGCCAAGGCGTGACATCCAGCGTCTTCTGGTGCCGCTCAAGCTGATCGTAGTAGTCCTTGCGTTTTCGCTCGATGGTGAAGGCGAGCGCGATCAGGCTCGGCTGCCCAATGTTCTGAGCAAGCGATTTTTCGGCGAGGGCCCGACCCAGGCGACCATTGCCGTCCTCAAACGGGTGGATGCTTTCGAAGTAAAGATGACTGAGGCCCGCGCGCGTCAATGCCGGTAAAGGCTTTTCCGCATCCGGCCCTGTCCGGTTGAACCAGTCGACATACCGGTCCATCTCTTCCGGAACCTGCGCAGATGGCGGGGCCTCAAAATGCACGACCGGGCGATCAAGACGGCCCGAGACGATCTGCATGGCATCTTCGTGCTGCCGATAGGACCCAATGGTCTCCAACCGTTTGTCAAAAGACAAAAGCATCTCGTGCCACCGAAACAGGGTTTCGTGCGTGAGGGGCTTCGCATAGGTCGAGTAAACGTCAACCATCATCTCAGCCACACCTTGCTCTCGGGGTTTGTTCGGATAGCTGTCAGGTTCCAATCCAAGCTGTCGACGAAGCGAGGATTGCACGCTCAGGCGGTCCAACATCTCGCCCTCGATGGCGCTGGTTTTCATGGCCTCATCGCTTAACAGGTCGATGCGGAGTTGATCACGCTCTGCCGAATTGACATGCTGAACGGCACCCAGAATCTCGCCTGACGACAGCAAGAAACGCTGCTCGAGTGGCGCAAGCTCTGCATCGTCATACCGGAAATCCGGCCAACCGGACATCTGCCAGTTCCATACCATGAGTTATAGAATCCCTTCCTATAACTCACAGAATGATCATTTTTGAGCTATAGAAGTCAATCCTATAACTCAAACACGTGCAAACACGCGTTAACTCTGCTGTGCATTTGTCCTTAGAACCTGCTCCTACCTCCGACTGATTGAAAGTCAGGGCCCGACCGATTGAAAGCGGGCAACGGCACGTGTCCGAATTCTACCGCATATTTCGGACATCAAGTGTCTGACAGTTCCAGCTCTGGAAGGTCCCGCAAGCTCTGCAGATCGAAGGTCACCAGAAACGTCTCCGTCGTCACGAAGGTATGCGGGGCGCCTGGCCGCGGAGCACGCGGTCCGCTCGTAATCAGATCCTTGTACCGCAGCCGGGCCAGTAGGTCGCGGCTGACTTCCTTACCAAAGATGTCCTTCAGGCCTGCCCGGTCGATCGGCTGGTGATAAGCAATTGCGCAGAGCACGCCCATTTCCATCTCGGTGAAGGCCAGGGACTGGTCTCCAAGATCAGCCGCGGCCTTGACCGCCTCGGCGAACTGCGGTCGGGTCCGGAACATCCAGCCGCCGGCAACCTGGGCCAGCTCATAAGGACGACCCGTTAGCTCGGCCTGGATATCGTCGATCAGCATCTCGACCGAAGCCCCCTGCCCCACGACGCGGGCCAGGTCGTCGCGACCAACCGGCGTTGCGCTGGCGAACAGCACCGCCTCAATTCGCCCCATCCATTCTCGCCACCGTAGCTCTTGCGGCAGCTCGTCGAGCTCCCGGTCAAAGACGGCCCCGCCTTCGTTCGACGGTTTCCGCTTCTTGGCTGCAACATTCATGGCGCGATCCCATACAGCCGGAAGGTCGGTCGCCCGGTCAATTCCTGCGCCACACCAAGCTCCACCAACCGATCACAAAACCGGCGTGCAGCGCGATCTGTCATCGAGAAACTCGTCCCTTGGATCATTGGGAACAGCATCGTTGAGGGCGCCACGGCATCCTCAGACAGGAACAGCGAGACGGCCGCGTCCGATCCCTTGGCCCGCAATTTTGGGGCCACCGTTCGCAGCGCCGCGCCGCGCTGTGCCAAATTCCGCGCCAGTCGGATGGTCTCTTCAATGGACTGCAAGAGGCGTTGTTGAACCAGCAATTCAGCCCCCTGCCCGTCGCCGAGTAAATCGCGCAGTATTGCCTTGGTCAGACACTGAGCCGAGATCGGTAGGACAGACGGCCAGTCCAGAAACCATGCCAGCACGACATCTGACATCAGGCACGCCACCCGCTCGGCCCGGTCATCTGACTGCAGAACAGAGCGCATCACCGCAACACACCCCGTCAGAGGTCCATCGGACCGACTCTGGTTTGCTGCTGATTGCAGCCAATCGTCGACGTCCATTTCAGACTCCGGCCCAACGAGCCCTCTGAGCCACCCTTGCCAATTGCGCCCGGTCAGTCGCAACCGCACAGCGTCGCGCCAAAATGCCAGAAGATCGCCATCGGGGCCGCGCGCTTCGCCCGGCGGTGTCAGATGGTATGCATCGCGGATATCGGCCTCGAGCGCCAGCCGCCCCTCCAGTTTTGAGGTGGCTTTCGCGGCGCTCAGCGCCAGCCGGTTGGCAAGCAGTTTTGTCGGGACACCATGCCTGGGATCGCGCATTAGCTGATCGAGCACCGTCAGCGCCGCCCCTGACCGAAAGGCCACAGTTTCAAGGGTTTCTGGCCGCCCAGAGGTGACCCAGCCCGGGAGCTGCGGTAAGCTGTTCAGGTCGTCTTGGATGGCTGCAGGTTGGTATGTCATGCCACAACACTAGTCTCTCGCGGCGCTTTCGTCCACAATATGATGTGCAAACCGCCCCACCCTGTTGCTCATTGCTATGTCCAATAAGTTTGCCTTATCGGACATGAAAAGTTACGCTGAAACCCATGAGCAAACCACACGAAAACCAGCCTCCAAAGACCAAGACATCGCACGCCGCCTTCGGGGATGCGACGGGTGATGGCGCGCGCGACGAGAGACAACGTGTGGGCGAAGATGCGATCGCCCTGCCCGCTCATGTCGCAGGCTCCGGCACCCTCGATCGGCTCGTCGACACCGCCCGCGACTACGCCAAAGCCGCAGCCGCCGTGAACACCACCAAGGCCTATGCCGCAGACTGGAAGCAATTCGCACGTTGGTGTCGCTTGAAGGGCGTGGAACCTTTGCCTCCGTCGCCTGAAATGATCGGCCTCTACCTGACCGACTTGGCGACGCCGGCAAGCCCCGCCCCTGCCCTGTCTGTTTCAACAATCGAACGTCGCCTGTCCGGCCTGGCTTGGAACTATACTCAACGCGGCTTCACCCTCGATTGCAAAAACCGTCATATCGCCACCGTCCTTGCCGGGATCAAACGCAAGCACGCGCGGCCTCCGGTGCAAAAGGAAGCTATTCTCGCAGACGACATTCTGGCAATGGTGGCCACTCTGCCCCACGACCTACGCGGGTTACGGGATCGCGCGATCCTGCTGTTGGGATATGCGGGCGGTCTGCGTCGTTCTGAAATCGTCAGCCTAGATGTGCATAAGGGCGACATGCTCGATAGCGGCGGCTGGATCGACGTTGAAGAAAAGGGCGTCCTCCTCACACTCAATGCCAAATCGGGCTGGCGCGACGTTGAAATTAGCCGGGGAACATCTGAACGGACCTGCCCAGTGCATGCCCTCGAACAATGGCTCCACTTCGCCAAGATAGATTTTGGCCCTATCTTTGTGCGTACATCCCGCGATGGCACACGGGCCCTAGAGGCGCGACTGAGCGACAAGCATGTCGCGCGTTTGATCAAGCAAACTGTGCTTGATGGGGGCATTCGATCGGACCTGCCCGAGAAAGAACGCCTGGCTCTGTTCTCAGGTCATAGTTTGCGGGCCGGGCTCGCCAGCGCTGCCGAAGTGGATGAGCGCTACGTTCAAAAACACCTTGGCCATGCCTCAGCAGAGATGACGCGTCGTTATCAACGGCGCCGCGATCGGTTCCGGGTGAATTTGACGAAAGCTGCGGGGCTTTAGCTCTTGTTTGAGTTTTTTTGCACGCCAGCGCCTCTTGCGCTGACCAGGCTCTTGGCTGCACCCGAAGCCGTTTGAGCCGCGTCTTCGCCCATGCGGGATACGATCCTTCGTGCATTTGAAATCTGAGATCGCGGCAAGACCGCGCTCGCTTGTATCAGACGTCAGCCAGGTTTCCGCTGCGCTCTAACCCGGCTGGCAGTTTTCTTTTCCAAATATCCGCCTGCCATCCGGCCGGCGCCTTGAACAGGGGCTCTGGTGCCGCTTGCGCGTCAGCCTTCACGCAGAATTCCGGTTCCTCCCGCGCTCGGGCGCGGGTCCCTCCCAATTTCTGCGCTTCGGCCCCCAGTGTCAGGTCACCGTCCGGTCGCAGGTCGGGCTGTGCCCTCTCCTGCTCTGCCCTTCGGAAGACGCGGGGGTCTTCCAAACCTCAGAGACAGGGAGGCCTTCGCCCAATGGCGGAAAGCAGGGTCAAGCCGCAGACCACAACATGAGGTCGGCAAACGAGCCAAGCACCGCTCCAACCACGAAGGAAAGGAGCCTCAAACATGGGCCTCGACCAATACGCATATATCAAGACCGCTGAAAGCGGCGAAGAAGGCGAAAGCGCCAAGTTCACATGGCGTAAGCACTCGCAACTGCAAACGTTCATGGAAGCCCTCTACACCGAGCGCACAGGGTTAGATGCTACCGATCTCAACTGTGGTGAGTTGGTGCTGCAAGCGTCCGACATCGACGACTTGGAAAAAGCCGTCAAAGACAGCGCCCTGCCCCACTGCGAAGGCGGGTTTTTCTACGGGCATCAATTCCAAGATGAACAAGCCAGCGAATACCGCGACTACGATCTCGAATTCTGCGCATGGGCACGGACCCAGATGCAGGCCGGATCGACGGTAATCTATTCCTGCTGGTGGTAGTCAGCGCCGCAGAGGCGCGTCGGTGCGCCTCTGCGGTCCGTCCCCATAAATTCCACTCAATTGACCGCTCTACGCCCGCTCAGGCGCTCGGAGCAGCCCTCAAAAGACGTCAAAGGACTAATCTTATGACCAAACAGCAAACCATTACTCCAGACACCGCCAGCGCCGTGATCCAGCAAATCCCATTGGACGCGCTGTCCATCTCTGATTTGAACCCACGCACAACGGTTTCAGAGGCGCATATCGAAAGCCTCGCCGACAACATCGAGCGCTTTGGGCTCATTCATAACCTTGCAGGCTTCATGGATGCGGACGGCAATGTCGGCATCGTTGCTGGTGGGTGCCGTCTTCGCGCCCTTCGACGGATTGCAGAGCGTTCCCAGAACCATTCCTTCGAAACTGTGCCCGTAAAGCTGGCCTCCAGTGCCGAAGAGGCCGAAGATTGGGCCAGCGCCGAAAACGCGGCCCGTGAAGACATGGCCCCAGCGGACGAAATCCGCGTCTTTGGCCGAATGAAGGCCCGTAACGCAACGGTACCTGAGATTGCACTCGCGTTTGCCGTGACAGAGGCTCGCGTTTATCAACGGCTGGCGCTTGCAGGACTGCCAGGCCCCGTGTTGGACGCGCTCGCAGCGGGCGAAATTGGCCTTGGCACGGCCAAAGCCTTTACCCTTTCCGATGACGAAGCACTCACCTTGAGCCTCTTGGATCAAGTTAAGGGGCAAGCCGTGTCGGAGGCGGCGATCAAAAACGCGCTGCATCCCGATGCCATCAAGGCCAGTGACCGCCGTGCGAAGTTCGTGGGCGTTGAGAGATACGAAGCCGAAGGTGGCAGTGTTACTCGTGACCTCTTCTCCGACGAAATCTTTCTCGCCTCTCCTGCCCTTCTGGAACGTCTCTTCGATGAGGCGCTGGACACGGCCCGTTCTGAGCTGGTCGAAGCGCACGGCTGGGCTTGGGCCGAAGCGCGCACCGAGGCTTGGCTCAACTACTACGATCTCGATCAGATGAAACTGGAACGGGTCTATCCAATTGAGGGAGAACTGACCGAAACGGAAGCCGAGGAATATGACACTCTCGCAGACCTCGCCAATGGCGGCGTCTTGGACGAAGACGGCGAGGCTCGCCTGTCCGAGTTGCAAACAATTCTGGACGGCGAGTACTCAGAAGATCAGAAGGCCCATGCAGGATGTATCCTCGTTGTAAACGCATCTGGCAAAGTCGAAGTGACGGCGGGTTTGGTGCGCCCCGATGCCAAGAAGGCGGCGATCGAAGCAGGAATCCTGAAAGCCCCGCAAAGCACAAAGTCCGACTTGCCGAAATCGCCCTACTCGCAGAAACTGATGGCAGACATGCAAGCCATCCGTTTGGCATCGGTGCAATCCGCACTCCTCGCCAAGCCCGAACTTGTTCTTGATCTCTTGGGGTTTGGGTTGTCTGACGCCTCTGGCAGTTTTGAGCGCATCTTTGGCATGCGCATGGACCGCCCTAACAACGCGCCGAGCATCGATAATGGCTTTGAAGCGGAACCACGTTTGAACCATGGGATCAATGCAAGTGAGTATGGGCAGCAAGGCATCCGTGTTGAAGATCTCTGCGCTGCCTTTGCCACCTATCGCGATGGCACCAAGAAGTCGCGTAACGCCACGATCACCGAAGCCATTGCGCGCACCCTGCCCTTTCAGGCTGGCGATCAGGAGTTTTTTGCGCTCATTGAGACGGAGGCCGGTGCCGATATCCGCAAGCACTGGACGCCCACTGCAGAGAACTTCTTTTCGCGCGTATCAGCAAGCTATCTTGTTGAATTAATGTGTGAATTATTGGAGTGCAGTTCCAATGATGAACGCGTGACCGCCTTTGCCAAACTCAAGAAAGGCGAAAAGGCCGAGAAGATGGAAAACCTGATGACGGATACAACGACGCAAAAGCTGATGGGGCTGACGACAGACCAAAAGGCCAAAATTGACAAATGGGTGCCTGACTGCACCTAACGGCTCCTTCGTGGGAAGGACCAACTGGTCCCGCTTCGGCGGGGCCTTTTTTGTGGCTGGTTGAAGGTTCTGTTGAAAATCTCAAAATTGTCCGGTGGCGGGACAAGAGGACAAGCCCCCTGCCCTGCCACCGGACCGGCGCTGTCCGCGCGGGAGCATCGCAAATGCGATGCATGTCGATCTCAGTTAATTGCCGACCTGCATCTTGACGATCACGAAATGAAACCCGATGTTAGTGTTGGCCTTCCGCACAGGCCTGTGTGTCCGCGACCCAAAGCTATGCAGTGCTTAAAGTCTTTTTCATCGTTCCCTTCGAAGCGGATCGATTAGTAGCGGGCACCTAGTCAGATCCGGAAATTGGAATGGATCAATGGCACAAGACCAGCAAATCAAAGAACTTAAGAAACTCGCAAAGAAGATCGCGAGGGCGAAACGCATCGAACACCACGATGCGCTCAATATCGTGGCGCAAGAGCTCGGACATACCCATTGGTACGCAGCAATGGCCGCTCGCAAGAACGGTTGGCTTCCGACACCTGACGACTTTGCCAAAGTCGCAGACCTTTTCAAGCAGGCTCATCCTGATGAGACCGTCGAGATGTTTGGCGACCCTGGTGGAGAACGTCAGGGGCAGATAGGACCACATGCCTATTCTATCGAAGTCTCAATGGACGAAGTCTTCGTTCGTGGGCGAGGTTGGATGGTTCATGTGCCCGAGGCACCATCGAAGGAACCTTGTGTTCGCGTGACTGATAAGCGCTTCAAAGTGAATCCGATACACGATCCTGGTTTCGTCACGCGTGCACTAGAAATTGCGAATGCCAAGGCGGAACAGGTGCGGGCGCGGATTGCCTCAGACTGGCCGAGGCGGTCCACAATGCCAGATGCAAATGGCTTCGCGGTTCATCCGATCAATGGCAGTTCGAGCGACACATGGTTCTGTCTGCATTGCGATGAAAGATCACCCGCCAAGTCTGTCGCTGCAAATCTTTGGCACTGCCCTCACTGTAGTGCTTCGCCGATGGATATCTTCAGTTCTGCGTGGTGGCTCGAGGATGCATCCGATGAACATGCTGGTTCTGCATAGAAACCGTCTGACAGGGTAAGCATCAATGAGGCCGGTGGTGTTTTGCCATCGGCCTCTTCCTTGAGAGCTCAGGTCTATGGCGCCGGCAGTATAACGACGGCCCCAAGTTTGTCTTTTTACAGGCTTATGAGCGGTGCCCAAAGTTCAGCGTCAAAGCCTCTCATGATATCTGCCTTGGGACTCAATGCCGGAGTTCGAAGTTGCTGCGCGGTCCGAATTGCACCTTGCGTCGGAGTTGCATGACATGCTGGTCGCAGAGGCCAACCCGAACACAAAGGGCGTTTGCCAGAATTGTCCCCTGCCCATTGGGCATTCCTCGCGCGGCAAAATTCTGTCCCCCCTTCCCTTCTCCGCTTCGCTGCGCCTTCGGTGTGTTCGGCTCTTAAGCCTCTGCAAGGTGACCATCATTGCAACACCAACCAAAGGAGCAAAGCAATGACCACCAACTGCATCAAATTCGAAAGCACCGATATCGAGACCGCCAAAGGGTCCGGCTCAATTTCAACTTTGACCTTCGACCTCGATATCACCGTGGAGCCCATCATCAGCGATAACCCGATGGCACCGACCCACCGTGTCCTTGGCCGCTCACCACGTGGTCGCCTCGTTGAGTGTGGCGGCATCTGGAAGAAACAGAACCGCGACACCGGCGCAGACTACTTTTCGCTGACGGTCCGGGACTATGCATTCAATGCGAACCTCGGCAAGGCCGCGAACCAGGACGATGATGCGCTGCAAGCGATCATTCCTTGGGGTCCGAAAGAAGTTTCGTAAGCCCAGTTGCTGGCCGGCTCTCCGGCCAGCAACACTTACATCTTGGCTTTTTGCACGCGTGCAAAAAGTCTGAGGCCGTTGCCGAACGTTGTTCGCTTTTCCTATTAGTGTGGTCCATATTGTGCGTTAGATATCTGGTAGGCGTACAATATCTATACAAAACCTTCAAAACCGTGCTATTAAATTGCGGAATCGGTTCCACAAGAGAATCGAATGAGGACGGTGTTATGAGCGGCAGCATAGAACAATTCCTTCAGGAACTCGAGCGAGGCCTTGGCCGGACCATGGTTTCGGTCAACAAGGAACTCACGATGAGAGAGCGCATCAAGCGCTCTTGGTCAATGCGCCAATGTGCACGCTTCCTTGATATCAGCCATCAGCATCTAACAAAGTTTGCCAAGGACAATGAAGATTTTCCGGCGGGCAAACATGTTGGTCGTGAACGTGTCTTCACGCTCACTGAACTGATGCATATCCGCGCACTTATGGCAGCCTCTGCCAAACGGCCGGAGCACTTCCTAGCATGGCGCAAGCCAGACGACCCTTTGCCGGTTATCTCCTTTGCGAGCCAGAAAGGCGGAACTGCGAAATCATTGAGCGCGGCTCACTTTGCGCAGTATTTGAGCCTCAACTACGGAATGCGGGTTGGTGTCATGGATGCTGACCCACAAAGTACAATTACGCTCTACTTTGTTGGCGGCGAAGAGATGCCGACTTTGCCTGACGCAGAAACACCAACCATGGTCGACTTTGCTGGCTTGTTTCAAACGGATGAAACCATTCCTTACACTGACTATGACGCTGAGACTTTAGACGGCTTCTTCAAGAAGACGTCGTGGCCGGGCGTAAGGCTGGTTCCTGCACATGGTGAGACCTCTGAGGGCGAGATCCAGATTGCCCGTCTTTTACGTGCCGGGACGCCTGAGAAACGGTTCTATAGGTTCTTACGGGACTCCATTGATCGCTGGAAAGAAGGCAATCTTCCAGTCACGCGACCAAATGAGCTGGTGGTAGACAATAGAGTCGATCGAGCGAAGTTGGATCAGGCTCTAAATGAGACGTTAGACTGTATAATCATTGATTATCAGCCTGCCTTGACTCTCTTCCAGCTAAATAACGTGATGGCGTCTACATCACTGATTATTCCTCAGACGATGAAGGGCTTTGACATCGCGACGCTGTCGACCTTCGTAACCGGTCTACTAACAATGTTGCGCCATATTTTTGTGACTGATCGTATTGATATGGGCGGTGCGGCTCATATGCTCCTTCCGACTATTGTACAGCGCACAAATGAGCAGGATCTCACGCAAGTCGGAAACTTGCTTGAAAACTGCCCGGATGAGGTTCTCCCTGTCTTCTATTTGCGCTCCGATGCAATCTCAAATGCTTCGGATGTTTATCAGTCTGTCTATGAGTACGAGCCAGATACTCCCGGCAAGAAGAAGGGTATCAACCGTTTCATAGAAAACGCTGATGCCGTCAACGACGCCATTGTCTCACGTTTATGGCCGAGTCTCGAACGGGGCTACGCGGATGCGTGGATGAAGAATTTCTATGATTTTGAGGAGGAAACTGAATGAAGAGAACATTGAGCAGCTCGGTCCTCAAGAAAAAGAGAGTTGATGAGGCAGTGGTCGAAGACAAGGACGAAATTGATCTTGCAAGCACTGCTGTAGGTGCGTCTCCCGTTGTTGCTGGAGTGAAGCCGCGTCTAGGCGGTTCTGGCAGTGCATGGAAAGCGGGTGCGTTGTCGGACGCAGAACAGATATTGCAGACCGAACGTGCGCGGGTCGTTGAGCGAATTCTTTCTGGCCGTCAGGAGTTGCGTATTGACCCATCTCAAATCATTGACGTGATTGGGACGGACCGCCGAGATGACTGGCGCGACCAAGATGCTTTTGAGGCGCTAAAGGACAGTATTGCCAAGAATGGCCAGGATACACCAATCCATGTTTGGCCTGCAGACCCTAATTGGCGTCCAGACGAACGTGAGCCGGAGAACGTTGAGGGTGTAAAGTTTCAATTGATCGTTGGACGCCGCCGTCACGCTATCTTGTCAGCGCTCGGCTTGCCTGTGCGGGCGTTGCTTGTCCCTCAATCACAACGTGGCTCGAAGGAAGAACAGTTTGAAATGCTGTTTATGCGCTTTCGCGAGAACGAAGAGCGTGAAAACCTCAGCGCATTCGAGCGTCTTGTTTCCATTGGGGAGATGTTTGATCAACTTCAAGGCACGACACCCGATGGGAAGCTTTCAGCTACTGAGTTTTCGCGACGAGTTGGCGTTCACAACAGCGCTGTGTCGCGGGGTAGGGCTGTTTTTGCGGCGAAAGATCAGATTTTGCACACGTGCAAAAATGTCTACGAACTCAGTCACCGCGACTTAGAAAAGGTCCTCAATGACCTCACTGGCAAGCCTGATAAGGCGGCAAAAAAGAAACTGACTAAACCTAAAAAGCTGACAGTTAAACGTAAGATTGGATCGCGAAATCTCAGCGTTACAGGGCAGGGGGGGCGGCTATCTGTTGCTGCTACCGGCTTGGCACTGGATCAGGATGTCCTCAATGGATTGGGAGACGTCATAGCGGAGTTCTTAGAGAAACATGGTTCGAAGTAAGAGGCAGGAGCCGCGAAGACGGTGCTCTTCGAACCCAAATGAGGCAAGAAATAGGATCATGTATGAAGTGATTTAACGGCAAAAGAAAAGCCCTCCACCTTGCGGTAAGAGAGCCATTCTATCTGTGTTGCAACTGATAGGTAGCACTCCACGCAAATCGTTGTCAACGAAACACCGATTCGGTGAACGGATTTCTTTTGTCTCCAGTCAAGCAGAGGAGGCGAAGAAAAACTCATGAAGAACACAGGTTGGCGCAAGCCGACACCGGGTCTTGGGGTTGCAGAGCAACTTGCCCAAGCCGGTGAACGGGTAGCTGTACCCAAAACAAGAGCATTTGTTGCGGTAAAGCGCGTTGGAGCACATATCGGTCTCAAGGCTGGCGACATGATGCTTCTGGACACGCTGGGAGCCTTCACACAGGCTCAAGACTGGGAAGAGGGCAGACGGCCCATCGTTTGGGCGTCCAACGCCTATCTGATGGAACAGACAGGTTTCTCGCTTTCCGCTCTGAAGCGCCATGCACGGCGTTTAGCGGAGGCAGGGGCCATTGCCTTCAAAGACAGCCCCAATGGGAAGCGATGGGGCAAGAGAGACGCTGAGGGCGTTATCATCGAGGCCTATGGCTTCGACCTGTCACCATTGTCGGCCCGTGTGGACGAATTTGAGCAGTTGCACGCCCAGTTGCAGGCGGAACGAGAGCTGTGCCAGCGACTGAAGCGGCAAATCACGGTCGCACGGCGCATGATCCGCGCACGGATCGAAGCAGCCGTCAGCGGGGCGCTCAGCGGCCCGTGGGTGCAGTTTACGGGTCTGTTCGAGGACCTACTTGGCCGTCTGCCACGCCGAAACGAAGGATCGGACCGGCTTATGGGCCTGCTGACATGGTTCAAAGAGCTTCAGGGGCGTGTGGAAACTGCTTACCTCAAAGCAGTCCAGCCGGAAGAAGTTGTGGAAAACACCGCTGTGACTGTCGAACAAGTTTCACAGAAGACTCAACAAATGAACCCCAGGGAGGTCAATTCCGACCCTCATATACTAGTTACAAAACAACTCAGTTCTGTAATTAGTAATTCCTCAGAAAAAGAGGAAGCGGCGGACGTGGTGCCCAATGCGCCACCGGAGGAGCGTTTTGATAGCGCGTTAGAAGACTGGGTTGTTGAGGTTCGCAAGAAGCGGACAGCAGTTGACCTGCCAACGATCATGCAAGCTTGTCCTGAATTTGCGTCCTGGGCGCGGAGTATGGGCGGATTCCTGAAGGATTGGGGCGATTTGCACCGGGTTGCTGGGCAACTCAGGCCTATGATTGGTATTTCTGAGCATGCGTGGAACACTGCGCAGGAAATGCTGGGCAAACAGGTGGCAACGGCCGCTTTGGTGTTGGTTTTTGAGAAACACAGCACGGGTGAAGTCACCTCACCAGGTGGATATCTGCGCGGTATGGTCGAGAAGGCCGGGGCAGGGGAGTTGCATCTCGAGCGCAGTTTCTTTGGTCGATTGAGCGGAGTTGCGGCATGATACCGGTGGTCGGCCAGTCGATGTTCGCAGTTGTGCTGAAGAGTGAATCTGCAGGATTTCGTGAATTTGGGGCGGTGCTAGTCGATAACCTGTTCGAGGGCTATGCGGTAGATCATTGGGCAGGGAATGAGGCTTATGTCTGTCGGGTATTAGTAAGATGGAGTTTCTAAGTCGGATAATAACTCTGCTTATGTGCGTTAAGTCGGAGGTTTGAGTGTGTTAGCGTGTAAAACCTTGCTTTTTGGAAGGCTGGGCTTTATGTCGGAGAAAAGTCCGGTCTAATGATTTTAAACCGGACAAATATCCGATGTAACCTTGGAGAGTGTTGTGAGCTCATTGCAAGTTAAATCCGCTTTGTCGCTGCTTGGTCGCGATATCCAAACCGCGCGCAAAAGGCGCCGCATGTCGGTTGCGGATTTCTGTAGCCGAATTGGCGTCAGCGATAAGACCCTTGCGAAGCTTGAGCGGGGTGATGGTGGTGTCCGGCTTGAGACCTTTGCCATGGCGCTTCTGGCTTTGGGCATGCTGGACCGTTTGGCTGAGATCGCCGATCCAGCCTCAGATTCGACTGGCATCGGACTGGACCGTGAGAAACTCCCGGAGCGCATCCGACAGCGCGGCTCATCGGCATCCATGCGGACTAGTAAGGGAACAGAGACCATTCCCGATCACCTGAGAGGCTCTTCAAAAGGGTCAACCGGGCTTGATGACGATGAAGGGACAGCATTCTGATGTCTGAAGCTTCTGTGGTCCTTGGGAATGCCTGTATCCCTGTTGGGCGCTTAATTTTTGAAACCGATGGTCGGCGGTCACATTCCACTTTCATCTATGACGAGAGATGGCTTGAAGACCCGATAGGATTTGATCTTGCCCCTGACATGCCGCGCAGCCGTGCGCCATTTCATTTCTCTGCAGAGGGGCGCGAAAGCCGACGTCGAGATGTCTTGGCGGGGCCCTTTACGGATACATCGCCTGATAGCTGGGGACGTAAGCTTATTCGTCGCGTGCATGGCGAGGGGGTCACGGAATTCGACTATCTGGTTGCGGCCGATGACAAGGCCCGCCACGGGGCATTGCGGTTCTTTAACGAGAAAGGAGAGTTGTTCCATCCGGAGCAACCTCCTGTGCCACGCTTGGCCAACATCGAAGAACTGCGCGCGATCGCAGTGCGGTATGAACGGGATCCGGAAGGCGCGGAAGCCGAAGCGCGTGATCTTGTCGGCGCGGCAGGTTCCCTTGGTGGTGCGCGTCCAAAAGCCAATGTCGAGGATGGTGAGAACCTCTGGATCGCAAAGTTCACCTCAATTGATGACACATGGCCAGTAGAGCGGTTGGAAATCGCCACACTTGCAATGGCCAGCGCGGTAGGTATTCGGACACCGGAAGCGCGGCTCGAACTGGCCGCCAGCCAGCATCCAGTTGGCCTCATCAAGCGCTTTGATCGTCGTGAGGGTGGCCGCTTGCCCTACATGTCGGCCCGGACGGCCTTGGGCAAGAAAGGGTCCGCCCACGGCTACTATACCGACATCGTGGATGCTTTGCGGCAAATGTCCGTCTTGCCGGAAAAGGACATTCGGGAACTGTGGCAACGCCTGTTGTTCACCGTGCTGATCACAAACACTGATGACCATCTCAAAAATCATGGTCTTCTCTATGTCCGTGACAACCGCTGGCGTCTGTCACCGATGTTTGACGTCAATCCGCAGCCACGCAGGCAACCTACTCTCGAAACCGGGATAAGTGACGTTCACGGCTTTGAACCCTCCGTGGAAGCGGTGATTGATGCCGCGCCATTCTTTGACATCTCAGATGCCGATGCCAGGGATATGGCGAAAAACATGGCCAACACGATTGCAACAATCTGGGGCGAAACACTCCGCCAGCATGGCATAACCGGCGCTGCATTGAGGCGGTGCGCACCCGCATTTGAACATGAGAGAATGGAGACAGCGCTCGGCTTGTAGGTAACGCTCCGGAAGCGGGCAAGGCAATGCATTTGCCCTGAAAACCCATCCGTACACCTGCCGTTCGCTGCACGATGTGCGAACCAATAAAACGCGAGACCTTGCTATCCTCGATCATTGCATCTCGAAAGTCCGCCATTTCACCTTTCGACGGTGAACTTTGAGCTAAATGGCAAACTTGCAGCGCCGAGCGCTTTAGGGGAGAGTTGGAGGTGGCCTGCAGCAACTTCGACATCTTGGGTGCAACTCGAGAGTTTGTCCGCAATCTCTATACAAACATCAGACGGCGCATAAGACGAGACGATGACCGTGCTGACAGGTAAAAACTGTGAAGCGGCATCGAGCGACTCCCTTAAGGAATTCACGCAATCGGCAACCCATCGATCCTTTTCTGAACCATAATCAGGCCAATCCTGCCCTCGTTGCCAAAGCGCTTGTGGGGATTGGGTAGTCTTTGAAATCCTCTCTTCGAGGTTCAGGAGGCCAACAGGTTTACTTTCCTGGACCCTGCTTTGGAAAATCTGATGGTTTAAGACCAGTCTGTGGTGTAAGCGCGCGCCGATGTAAAAGAAAATGTAGTCATCAAGTGTTTTCGCCGCTCCAAACATGCTTTCACCCGCAGCGGCGGCAGTAATATCGTTCTGAACGTAGACCTCGATGCCCATCGCATCTTCGATTTCTTTCCCGAGGGCTTCGAAACGGTCAGCCATTCCAATCGGCCCAAGTGCCAGTTCGTCCTGATCTTCGGGCATGGCGATCCCGATACCGGCCAGACGGCCCGCCTGTTTGTCGGGCAGGGCATCCAAGGCCTGCCTAACCGTTTCAACGAGCTTGGAATGATTTGTAGTCTCACTGTCGCTTGGGATCGGCAATGACGTATAAAACTTCACTTGTCCTACGAAATCGATCATCACAACGTCGGTGTGCAGATGCCCCAGACTAATCCCAACAGAATAGGCCCCCTCCGGATTAAGCGAGAGTGGGATGGTCGGCGGCCCCATGCGTCCCTTGACTGCCTCGCCCTTGGAAACCAACCCTTCCTGTTCTAGCGATCTGACAATCACTGAAACGGTCTGCGCCGAAAGGCCCGTCCGCGTCCCGATCTCCATGCGAGAAAGCCCCTCATTTTGAAGCAACAATGACAAGACGAGGCGCTCGTTGTAGCTGCGCACGCTCACAGCGTTCATCCCGCTGGCGCGATCGGCAATACGGATTGGGTTGGGCGGGGCAAAGCGCATGTCGGGCATTAGTCAGACCACCCTATATTGAGGACTTCTTGTGCGAGTGCTCGTCCCAGAACCGCGTGGGCCTCAAGGCTAAGATGAAAGCCGTCCGCTGGATCTGATGGGATCACCGTGCCGGCATCGAAGAAATGAACCTCCAGTGAATCTGCAATAACCTCGAAGGCGTGAGCCAGTTGATGGCTTTTAGGTTGGGCACCGGAGAATATGCCTTCCCATTCCCCAATATCGTCAAGCATAGGTGGTGGGGCCACCACAAGTATTTCAGGGCAGTGGCCACCGGGGCCAGGACAAAGCTCTCGTATGTCGTGGATGAGACATCCAATACCCATCGCAATCTCCGACGCAGGTTGATTAAAGCGCGCTTTCAGGTCGTTCGTTCCAAGCATCAAAATGATAAGATCAAGCGGTGCATGGCTCATCAGGCAGGGCCGCAAGTAAGTCTTCCCGTTCTTTATGTCCCCTTCGATGGGGTCATCATAAACGGTTGTGCGTCCGCTAAGACCTTCTTCAATCACGTGCCACTCTTTTCCCAAGACCTGACCAAATACTCCGGGCCAACGTTCAGTGTGGCCAAAGCGATCGAGCGGCGTGCCGCCGGGTATCTGTCCGTGCGTATTGGAGTCTCCGAAGCAAAGCACTGTTTTCATGTCATTTTTTCTCGCATTTTTCGCGGGCTTTTCGAATGCGCTCCGACTTATTCAGTTAAGATGAATGTGTCAGGGGAAGCACGAGTGCGCAATCAAATACTTATTCATTCATACTGAATAAGTATTGACACGGCACCGTCAGACTGTTTGAAACGAGCGCAGGAGGAGACTCATCGCCTTTCCAAAACCTGCTTTTCGCAAGCAGAGACCCAGCCGCTCAAAACAGCGGTTTGGGGCAGGGAAAGGCATGATCGCAATAGGGGAGGAGACCCAAAAATGACCACCATTCGCCTGACAACACTGTCCGTGTGCGCAGCACTGCTCGCATCGTCTGCGCTCGCGCAAGACGTAAACCTGATGGACGGAGTCGAACCGCGCCCGGAAGGGAATTCTATTGTTGAGGCCGGCGCCTTTCAGACAGAGGCGCCTTGGACAATCGCAATGAGCCACTTTGGCGTAAACGCGAACACTTGGACGGTCCAGACGGCGCACGAAGCGAAAGGTATTGCAGATGGCGATGCCCGCATTGAAAACTTCATCATGCTCGACGCGAACTTCGATCAAGCAAAGCAGGTCGCCGACATTGAAGATCTGATTGCTCAGGATCCTGACGTTCTGATTGTCATGCCCGTGACACCCACTTCGGCAGATGCAGGCATTCAAATGGCGATTGATGCTGGCATTCCTGTTGTCGTTCACACTGGCCGCACTGAAAACCAGAACTTCACTGTCGATATTCAAGGCGGTGCGGAGAACTTTGGCCGCGTCATGGGCGACTTTCTTGTCGAGCAACTTGGTGGCGAGGGCAAAATCTGGGTACTTCGTGGATTGCCGTCCCATCCAGAAGACATCAACCGCTACAATGGGTTGATGCAGGCCTTGGAAGGGACCAACATCGATATCACTCAGGAGGACTACGGCAACTGGGTCTATGACCTGGGCAAGAGCCTGTGCGAAACCTTCTATCTCAATGACCCACAGGTCGACGCAATCTGGTCGTCTGGTGCGGACATGACCCGTGCTTGCGTTGATGTGCTGACAGAGTTCGGAGCCGACATCCCGCCAATCACAGGTGAGGGAAACAACGGCTTCTTTGGGCAATGGCTTGAGCTGGGGTACCCGTCAATTGTCGCGGAATACAGCCCTTCACAAGCTGCTGCAGGGGTGCGCGCAGCTGTCGCTCTTTTGGAAGGTGAGGCTTTGCACAAGCACTACATCTACGAACCCGAGGGCTGGAACGCGGAAAAGGCCGCCGAGTATTATCGCGATGATCTCTCCGCCAACGTCTGGTGGCCAACTGAATTGCCGGAAGAGACCCTCCAGGAACTCTACGGTAACTGACACCCTCCCTGTCAGACTTGCTCTCACGGAGTTTACTCCGCGGGAGCGCCCTTTCTTTCACCAAGGTTCAATTTCATGCTGCCAGCAGTATCCATGAAGGGCGTAACCAAAGCATTCGGGTCGACACTTGCTGTCGATGACGTGTCCTTTGAAATCTCGCCCGGCCGTGTCCACGCCTTGATGGGCGAGAATGGCGCAGGCAAATCGACGTTGATGAAGATGCTCGCTGGCGTGCATCGACCAGACAGCGGCGAAATCAGGATTGCGGGGCAGGTCGTCACATTCGCGGACCCACGCCAAGCACTCGCGGCAGGGATTTCGACAGTCTTTCAAGAGCTGTCCCTTCTGCCCAACCTGACAATCGCGGAAAATATGTTTCTTGGCAAAGAGATCGTGGGACAATTCGGCATCCCAGTCCGTGCCGCAATGACAGCACGTACCAGCGATGCCTTGGCAGAGCTGGGAATGACAATTGATCCCAATACGCTCGTTTCAGAACTCAGCATTGCTGAACGTCAATTCGTAGAGATCGCCCATGGTATCAAGGCAGACGCTCAAGTTTTCATTCTCGATGAACCGACCGCAGCGCTGAACGCGGCCGATGTCGAGGTTCTGAATGCGCAAATCCGTAAACTCAAAGCTGCAGGCAAAGCGATCATCTACATCTCTCATCGTATGGATGAGATTTTCGCCATGTGTGATGACGTGACGGTCATGAAAGACGGTCGACACGTCTCAACTCAACCGCTTAATACACTTACACCGGACGCGCTTATCGCTCTCATGGTTGGTCGTGATCTTGAAGATTTGTTCCCGTGCCGCGCAACCAATCTGGGTCATGTCGTCTTGTCTTGCAGGGATTTGGTTCTGCCAGCGGGCACAGAACCTCTCAGCTTTGACCTCCACGCAGGTGAGATATTGGGCATCGCTGGTCTGGAAGGGCAAGGCCAAAGCGAGATTGTTCGATCATTTATTGGTCAGGTTCCAGGAACCCACGGAGCACTTTCTGTCAATAATACTCCGGTGAAGCTGCCCCTCGCGCGCCAGGTCGGCGTTCGTTCAATGCAGCGCCAACGTGTCGGGTTCGTGCCGGAAGATCGAAAAGAGGAAGGCCTTCTGTTGGGGGCGCCAATCTCCGAAAACATCGGTATCTCTCTTCAGTCGGCCCGCCCGGGATTTAAGCCGCTGATCCGCCTTCGGGAGACTGTAATTCGAATCATGAAAGAGATGCGGGTCAAAGCAGAAAGTCCCAATATGCCGGTCGGTGCCCTGTCAGGAGGTAACCAACAAAAGGTTCTCCTCGGTCGTTACCTCGCATCGGATATGGATATTCTCATTATCGAAGAGCCAACGCGCGGCGTCGACATTGGTGCCAAGGCCGAGATTTATCGACTGCTTCGAGACCTTGCAGAGCAAGGTAAAGCCATCATCGTGCTATCCCGCGAAACCGTCGAACTGATCGGTCTGTGTGACAACATTCTCGTTGTTCATGACAGGAAGATCGTCGCCAAGATGCTGGGTTGCGAAGCAACAGAACACGCCATCCTCAATGCGGCACTGAAGACATGAGCACTTCCAAAACACACAATCTCCCGGGCACCAAACCAAATCGTTGGCTTGGCAAGAACTCACGACAAGGTAACTGGTGGGCAGCGCTTCTCCTGATCGTAACGACGGTGTTGATCCTCCTCGCGACAACGGATGACTTCGCGACACCACAGAATGCCAACAATCTCCTTGCGCAGGCAATGCCTTTGATCATCGTGGCGATTGGGCAAATGATCGTGATCGTACTCGCCGGTATGGATTTATCGGTTGGCTCCGTCATGAGCTTGACTACCGCCATCCTGGCGCTTGACGGATCGCCCCTCGTGTTAATCCCTCTCGTGTTCTTGGCGGCCGTTCTCATTGGTATTGTGAATGGCGTGGCGATTGTCAGGCTCAACGTCCACCCAATTATTGCGACCCTTTCGATGCAGTTCATTGTATTGGGCATCGCCCAAATTTTGCGTCCAGTGGCAGGAGGATCAGTCCCTGATCTCGTAGTCAGTCTAGTGACGGGTTCGGTCTTTGGGGTTCCAGCTCCCGTCTTTTGGGCGATCTTTGTCGTGGCACTCGGCTGGAAGATCCTACATGGATCCCGCTTTGGACTGTATCTCTTCGCGATAGGGGGTGGGGTTGCATCGGGCCAAGACGATACAGCGCACAACTTTGGCCTAAAAGACGGACGCAGTATCATAATCGCTTATGTTTTCAGCGCCCTTTTTGCGGCGCTAGCAGGGACCTTCATTGCTGGCAGGATCGCATCTGGAGATCCCGGTGTGGGCTCGCAGTTTGCATTAGATTCCATCACAGCCGTCGCAATCGGTGGCACCCAATTGTCCGGTGGCGTTGGCGGGTTGCATGGTAGCATTCTTGGCGCTGTTCTTATGGCGCTCTTGGCCAATGGCATGAACCTCGCCGGCCTGTCCGCATTCCTCCAAGGGGCGATCAAGGGCGTCATCCTTCTATTGGTCGTGGCCATGCAATCGCGCAAGAAGATGGGGCTGTAAGGATGGCCTCGTTTCTTAAATCAGCGAGCCGCATACCACCTGCTTACTTCGTCTTCGCGGCTCTATTGGCGACGCTTTGGCTTACGAAGCCGCAGCTGATGAACCTCAACGTGATGGGTATCTTTATCCGACAAGTTGCGCCCTTGGGCATCCTCGTTCTTGGGCAAATGCTTGTTATGCGTGTCCGCTCCATTGATCTGTCGGGTGCGGGGGTGTTGCTGCTCATCAACTATCTGATTGCATCGGGCCTACTGGGTGACATGCCACTTACCCTGATCATCATCCTTTCTTTAGCGATCGGCTGCGCAGTGGGGTTGTTTAACGGTTATCTCGTTGCAATGCGTCGTGTCTCAGCCGTCATTGCAACATTGGCCGTGACAGTCATTATCACTGGCTTTGTCCAGTTCCTCGCCAGCGGAAAACCACCGGGCAACATGCCGGAACTCATGAATGACATATACAAAATGAAGCTGGGGCCGATCCCGCTGCCCGTTATTGTTTGGACCGTTCTGACAATGACGATGGCGGTCTTCCTGTCACGCTTTGTCTACGGTCGTTTTGTCATGGCAGTGGGCGAAAACCCAACCGCCTCCCATTTCAGCGGGGTCCCGGTCGAGCGCACGGTGCTTGTCGCACACGTTCTGGCTGGTTTCTTCGCAGGTGTCGCGGCGATCGTTCAATCCGCGTCGGTTGCTGTGGGCAGTCTACGTCTTGGCCTCGAAATGCCGATCGATGCTGTTGCTGCAACGATCCTGGGCGGCGTCGTCTTTGGACGAGGAGATGGCGGTGTCTGGGGGCCGTTTTTCGGCGTCATGTGCTTTGCACTGCTCTTTGTTGTGATGACAAGTTTTGGCGTCCCCGAACCCGGAAAACAGATCGCGCGTGGCCTGATCATCCTTTTGGCCGCGGTCTTCTACGGTCTCAACACCCGCAAATCTTAAAACTGTTTTAGAGAGGTACGCTCCATGTCAGACAAACGCATCATGTGCTTCGGGGACTCCCTGACCTGGGGCTGGATCCCCGTCGAAGAGGGTGTTCCAACAACGCGCTATCCCGCCGATGTACGTTGGACGGGTGTGCTCCAGTCGGAACTCGGCAACGGCTACACCATCATTGAAGAGGGGTTGAGCGCTCGAACTACTATGCTGGACGATCCAACAGATCCCAGACTTGACGGCAGCGCTTATTTGCCATCCGCATTGGCAAGTCATTTGCCTTTGGATTTGGTCATTGTGATGTTGGGAACCAACGACACAAAAGCCTACTTCCACCGCACCCCGTTCGAGATCGCTGCTGGCATGTCAAAACTCGTGGGTCAGGTTCTCGGGTCTGCCGGTGGGGTTGGTACGACCTATCCGGCACCTGAGGTTCTGATCATAGCACCGCCACCGCTGACGCCCATGCCGCACGCCTATTTCCAGTCACTGTTCGGAGGCGCCCATGAGAAATCTCAGGAGTTTGCCAAGCTCTACGGCGATCTCGCGGACTTCATGAAAGTGCATTTCTTAAACGCCGGTGATCACATCAGCACTGACGGAGTCGATGGGATCCATTTCACGGCGGAAAACAATCGAGATCTTGGGAAAGCAATAGCTGAGAAGGTCAACGCGCTTTTTGAAGGGAAATTGAACACTTCAGCGGCATAGAATTGGCCAACCGTCGTGTAGTTGTTCTGGGGCGTAGTCCGAGATTTCTTTTCTAGAAAGAACAATAGGCAGAACTTCTTAAAGGTTTCTACCAACCGGCAAATGTCACCGATGGGCCGGTTTGGCTAAGATCAAAGACGGCTTTCCGCAGATCTCGGTCCTTGTTGCAAGGTGCAGCATTTTGCACTTTGGGCTCTCTCCTGCCGTTCGCGGCTCATTGTATGAACGGCTGCCTCCTCAAACGAAGCACCCAGCCACTTACTAGAACAGTCCACTTGAAATGAGCGCCAATGATATTGATCTCGCCACTTGCCGGGTCACTGGTTGCTTGGGGTCTGCCGTCTTCGCAGGATGTTATTCAGGCCCGACCATTCTGCTGGCTAGAAGTCTTGTCCTGTACAAATCGGCGCTCGCCAACGGATCTGCGCTCAAACATCTACCAAAAAGCCAGATGGCGGGTAGGGATTTCATTCCTGACAGGCACAATTCGCAGATGAACGATCGCCATTATGAACCACGCTCAAACCATCATGTCAATCGGGTGTTGTCGTGGCCATAACTTGCTCAGTCGGTTTCCTCTCGTCTTCTTCCTGATGCAATCTCCGTGACCTGACCTGTCTGCCGGTCGCAGGCTCCCTTCAAGCAGAACTTTCCCCTGTCCGCTGCGCGTCCATTCCGCGCGGAGCAAAGTTCTGCGTGACAGCCAGTCCGACCGGTCCCGGTTTCTCGTTTGCATCGAAAACGAAAGGAAACCGACATGACCAAATATTACACAGTCACAACCCCCGACACCGGCAAAGACGGCAAGACGCGCTTTCACAAAGTTGGCGTCGCCTTCCCTCAAAACGAAGGTGCCAAGTCTTTCATGACCATCCAGCTCTTTGCAAATCCGATCAACGGCGAATTGGTCCTCTTCGAGCCGAAGGCGGACCCCGACGATGCACCGGTCGTCGAGTGAACGCCCACCTCGCGGGAGGGCAGGTGGCCCTCTCGAACTTCACAACCAAATTCCTGAAGGACAGTCGTATGAACCTCTTGCCACAGAAAATTCTCGATCAACTTGCCGCCAATGGCCAAGCAAACTTCACTCGCATCCAAGCCGGCGAAGACACCATTGACCACGTGCCAGTGGTCAAAATCTTCACACCTGACGGAGGCGCGACCTGGCTCCTCTCTGAGACCGAACCTGATGATCCAGATATCGCGTTTGGTCTTTGTGATCTCGGCCTTGGATTTCCCGAACTTGGCTCTGTCCGGATCAGTGTACTTTTGGCTCATCGCGGTCGCCTTGGCTTGCCGATCGAACGCGACTTGCACTTCCAAGCAGATGCCCCTCTCAGCGTATACGCCGAACGTGCCCGCGATGCCGGAAGGATCCTGGCATGAGTACAAATATTCGCCCCATACATGTCAGCGCCTTCGAGGCGCTGACATCAGGAGACCATGATAACTTTGCGTTGTTCTCGTGCTTTCTAGATGGTGAACCTGTCTCCGCCATCGTTGCTGTCACACCGCCAAATGCGCCAGGTGGTGAGTACTTAATCACTCCACTGTTCGTCAGCGTCACAGATGCAATGTCTCTTACGGATCACAATGGCAACGCTGCCTGAAATGGCTTGAAATCTAAGCAGTCGCCAGCCATGGCGTTTGCTTCTTTATTTCCGTGCTCACAACTAAGGCCATGGAGCTTTCACTGCTTTTCTGGACGCATTTATGCGGCCTTTTGAAGTGTCCGCGCAGAACTGCGATCCAAGTTAGATTGGCCCTGCATGGTCATGATTGGTCACCTCGCGAATATTTAGTGATCTCCGCAACAAAATGCATTCTGAGCGCCCTTTCGGGTGCGACCTCGCACCTGCGGTGCTCGGCGAGAAGCGGAATACAAGGCCACATTCACCAAATCCCCATAAGTATATTATTGACAGCTATGTATATTCTCGTATGATAATTGCGGCCTTGTATGAAGGTGGCAGGAAATAGGGGGGCTTTCTTCCGCATGTCACAGGCGAAACGACTTACTGAGCTCGAGAAGATGGAGATCGTGCGCGAGGCTGCGGATGGTGTCTCATCATCCTTGTTGGCGGAGAGGTTCGGAGTAACATCGCGGGCCGTGCGCTACGTTGTGAAAGCGGATGCGGAGCGCCAGAAGGATACGGGTGTCGCGACTTCTGCCGTCACCGTGAAGCTCACGCCTGAAGAACTTCAAGCCTTCGATGCGGTGCTGGCGTCAGCGGGGATCGAGACGCGCTCGGAAGGGCTTCGGAGGCTCATCCAAGCGGCGGGCGGGACCTTTGTTCCGGACGTCCAATTGGCTGCTGAGATGGCGCGCTATCGGGCGTCTCTGCATGAGGTTGGGAATGGTGTCGCGCAGATCGCAAAGCAGATGACGCAAGCGAACCGGATAGGGCAGGGGGCTGGCCCTGAGTTCTCCGAGCTCCGTCTCGCCCAGATGCGCGGGCTGGCACGCTTCATTCTCGACAGCGCGGATGAGATCGATTTGCTTGTCCGCCGCCGTCGAGACGCGATGCAACTCGTGGCCACTGCCGCGTTGAGGGAGTTTGCGCATGCGGCTGAATGATGCCGTCGACGCGGTTACCGGTGAAGTCTTCCAGGATGGCTGGAGCCGCATCCGGGGCTCGATGCAAGGGCTGCACGTGTCCAAGCAGCGGCAGCTTGTTCGGGCCGCTGCCGGGCACCGGGCGGCGGTCTTCAAAGCGATCCGAGGTGGAGGCACAAACTCCAAATCAGAACTGTCGAACCAACTTGGATATCTGACCACCAAGTCTACCCATATCGTCGATAGCAGCGGGTTCCTGGATGGAAAATCCAAGCTGGACAATCGCGAGATCAAAGACCTGACTGAGCGCTTTGCCAAACGGTGGAGCGCGGGGTTCAAACCCAAGCTCGGACAGACCACACATATGCTGATGTCATTTCCGATTGGAACGGATGGAGGGGATGTACGCGACATCGCTTCAGACGTTGCTGAGCGGTTTTTTCAGAATGACGACGGGCACTTTGACTACATCATCGCTGTTCATGAAGACCGCGATCACCCCCATGCCCATATCGTCCTGAACCGCCGGTCGCAGGAGGGAGAATTCTTCTATTTGGCGCGGAACCATCGGTTCAACTACGACGACTTTCGGCTGGCGATGGTCGAGGAAGCCGAGAAATACGGTGTCCGTCTAGAAGCCACCCGCCGCATTGATCGTGGTGTGGTTCATTACTCGCCGAGGACGCGCGAGGTTTATGCCGCCAAGAACGAGGGGCGCGAGGCGGAGCAACGAGAGCGCGTCGGTGCTGACTTGGAGCGCGCCTTGGCCGAGATCGCAAACACCCGTGAGATTTACCAGTCACTGGCGGCCGAGGCGTCGCGCGAGAACCGGGATGATATTGCCGATGCGTTGTTCCGCGCCGGCGAAATGTTGGCGCAGGGCGGGCGGCTCAACTTGGAAGGAGGCATCTATATGGCCGAAGAGCAGAGCTTTGACGATCTAAAGACCCGCTATGCGGATCAGGTTGCGCGGATCCAAGGTATGATTGCAGAGACACCAGAGGTTCAGCGTCCGAAATTGGAGAAGAGCCTGAACGAGATTCAGGCGCGTCTGGCACATATGCAGCCACTGGGGCTGCGGTCTGTGACCCTGACAGAGCGACCATCAGAAGGCGGGGTCTATTCTGAGGACAACATCGAACGCCAGCAACTGGATCGCTTGCAAGACCCGGATGTACGAGCACAAGTCGATACGGCCCTGCGCGGCACCGGGATCAGCACTGGTGTCGTCGTGGCTCGAATGGAGGCAGGTGCGCAAAATGCAGCGCTCGAGCGCCAGTGGATCGCGGATGATCTGGTGCGGGTTGCTGAAACGGATGGGCTCAATCTGGAACGCCGTGCGGATCTTGAGCAGGCGCGAGAAACCCTGAATCGCGTCCATGTTCAGTTGGGGATCACTCTAGAGCGCGAGCAGGTCTTGCGCGAAGACGGGGTGATCGAAGAGTTCCGCGAGGACTTGTTTGATCGCAACAGCGTCACGGCACGAGAGGTCGGGTGGGAGACCGCAGGCGGACCCAATGCCAATGAGGAAGTTCAACGTGTCATTGCACACGAGAGGGACGGCAATCTTTCGTCTCCCTTCGCCGATGACGACGCACGCCAGAATTACCGTGACGCGGTTGAGCGGGAGTTGGATGACGCGCAAGTAGCTGCATTGCGAAACGGCGATGCGGATGTTTTCAAAGCCCAGATCGAAGATCGCCTTGATCGTCTCTATGCAGCAAAAGCCTATCTGCAATCAGACGCGGCGACGGCCAACAGCGAAGCCGCGCGAACCGTTGTCGAAGAAATCGCGGACAGGGAATATGAACGCGACCGCGCAGATCTTGTCGACGGTGAAACCGACCGCGGCCAGACACACTGATGGGGACCATGGGCAAAACTCGGCTCGCGATCGGGGTGGTCTTGGTCACGCTCGTCGCGATTGCCATCGGCTATGTCATCGCTTCGGCGGTGCTGACGTACCGGGACATAGGCTTCGGGGCGGAGATCGACTTCTTTTACATCGCCAAGAACTATTGGAGCCTGCGGGCGTTCCGGCCGGATGATTTCCAACTGGTTAACCTCATCATGGGCGGGGCAGGGGTGGCGGGCCTTATGATGAGCCTTGCAATGTCTGGCTCAGCGCTCACCCGCTTTGGATACACGCATTGGCAGACGCGTCGCGAGTTAAAGCGCAATGGGTTCTTCGGAAAACCGGGAACCGGCTTTGTAATCGGCAAACTTGGAAAGCCAAAGTCCAAGGCACCGTTTCTTTGCTCAACGACCTTTCCCCATGCCCTGATCGTGGCCCCGACGGGACGGGGTAAGACGACAGGATTTGTCATCCCGAACCTGCTGACATGGCAAGGGTCAGCTGTGACGCTGGACGTGAAAGGTGAATGCTATGAGGCGACAGCGCGCCATCGGGTGGCACAGGGTGACAAGGTTTACCGGGTTGCGCCGACAGATTGGGACGGCCATCGAACCCATCGCTATAACCCGCTGCTGCGCATTAATGATCTGAGGGATCCAGCGCGACAGCAGATGGAGTTGCAACTCTTGGCAACGCTGTTTCTGCAGAACGACAATGACCGTGTCCAAGGCCTTCTGAAGGGCGGTATTGATCTGTTCGTGGCAGCCGGGTTGCTGGCGTTCCAGCGCAAGAGACCGACCTTAGGTGAAATCTATCGCATCGCGGCTTCAGGCGGGAACAAGCAGAAGGAATATCTGGCGCGGTCTCACGAGATCGAGAACAAAGCCGCGAAGCTGATATTTACACGGCTGGCCTCTACAAACAACGATACGCTGACGTCCTATGTATCGCTCCTGATGACGTCAGGCTTGGATCAATGGCAGAACCCGGCGATTGACGAGGCAACGGCAGTGTCAGATTTTGATTTCCGCACAATCCGCAAGAAGCCGTTCAGCGTCTATCTGGTCGTTCAGCCCCTGATGGTGAAACCACTCGCACCACTCATCCGGCTACTGTTTTCTGACCTGTTGTCTGCCCTGCAAGACAAAGAGCCGGGTCCAGATGAGCCATGGCCAGTGATGATCATGCTCGACGAGTTCAACCGACTGGGAAAAATGCCGATCGTGGCCGAGAGCATTGAGGTGCTGCGGCACTATCGGGGGCATCTCGCCGTAGTCACACAAACCATCCCAGCCATCGATGAAATATACGGGGAGAACACCCGCCGGGCGCTGCAAGGGAACGCGGGCGTGAAGCTGTATCTCACACCGTCAGATGAAAAGACGGTCGAGGAACTCAGCAAGGCGGTTGGTAAGACCACGAAGACCGTTGTCACCAAGTCGCGGTCAATCGGTAAGAATCCCTTTGAGGGCAGGAGCCAATCGACGCGGACGGAGGAAACGTCATTGTTGCCTGAGGATGAGGCGCGCCGGTTGCCGCTTGATGAGATTGTAGTGGTCGTGGACGCGCAGATGCCGGTGAGGGCCAAGCGGATACAGTATTTCGATGATCCGTTTTTCAAGAGGATTCATGCGGCGCAGAATGGGGAGATGCCTTTTCCCGTTGGCTCAAAGGACAGACCGAGAGGTGATGCCGCAAAAGGTGAAAGAACGGCGGCGCCAAGCAGCGCAGGGTCTCATGGTTCATTTGACGCAAAAGCTGGCGAGGCCCTGTCACGGCGCGACAGACCAGCTACGACAACGATGGAAGGACTACGTAAACAGCCGCAAGTTTGCGCGGCAGTGATTGCAGACCATCAGCGGCAAATCGAGATGGATTTCGACGCGCAGGCGCACTTGGAGTTCGACAATCCGTCCGCAGAAGACGTGAGTCAGGTCGAACTCGCTCTAAGCGATCTCGAGCAGTTAGAAGGCAAAGTTACTAAGATGGCGGAGGGCGGGAACACGGCAAGTGAAAGCGTCAGTGTTGGCTAAGAAGTCATTGGGGCTAGGCGCAGCAAAGGTTCTGAATGAGCCCATTGCCGAAGAGTCAAATTTTTGCTGCGCGCGCTCGCCGCGAAAGAATTTCTGCGCATGCAAGATCTTCGGCGCGGCTACGCGGCGGTGAAACCGGCCTTTCATTCGGGCTGCTGTTAGGTCTGGAGCAAAAACTCACGGGTGGCAGGTCGGATGCAATCAGGTTTGCGAGTAGCATTTCTACATCAGCGCGGTGCTGATGCTTGGGTTCGGAGGGCGGCAATGAGGACAAATTTTGCCTAGAGTCCAACTTCCTGCTGTCACCCCGAAACGTAACGCCTGGAACAAGGGGCGGATTAACGCTACGGGCGTCGCGAAATGTTGCCGCCAACGATGATCTCATTGATCAGTTTGGCGGTTGCCATATGCATTTCTTGTTCGGTTTCTGGACCTCTGGCATTCTCGTGGGTCGCTGCCGCATCCCGAAGAATTCCCAGAATCTCGCCTTCCGGCAGCAGCTTGCGATCTTGCAGGGCAAGTAGGAGGGCCTCGCAAATGGAGAAGGCGGCCATCCCTGAAGGGTCTCGTTGATCTGACATTGGGGACAATCCTCTTCCTTTCTTGCCACGCAACCGGGCGAGGTCGTGATAGTATTGACCAACATCTCAATAATTTAGGTAGTCCGTACTGATCGAAAGCAGTCTCAGCGCCGATTTCTTACGGGAGTATGCGCGGTTCGGGAGGGACCGGTAATGAACATCAAAGCCAGCCCACTTACCCAAAAGCTCTCTGCGTTTGTTGCTCTTTCGGAGACGGAACTGGTGGTTCTGGAGCGCTTGCATCAGCGGAGGAAGTCTTTCTCTTCAGGGCGAGACTTGGTTCACCAGGGTCAATTGGAACAGGCTGCTTACATCCTGGCGGCAGGTTGGGTCGTTTCTTACAAGATCCAGGCTGACGGGTCGCGGCAGATCGTTGATTTCCAGATACCGGGGGACTTTTTGGGCCTGCGCAGCGTCCTGTTGCACACATCCGATCATGGGATCGAACCCATCGTCGATATCGAGGCGGCGGAGGTTCTAGTGAGCGATCTTCTGCAAGCCTTCGCAGAGACACCACGGCTGGCCACGGCCATTCTCTGGGCCGTGTCGCGGGACGAAGCGATGGTTGTCGAGCATCTTGTTGGGCTCGGGCGGCGCGATGCGGATGCGCGCATGGCGCATTTTCTGCTGGAGCTTGGCGTGAGACTGTCACTCGTCGGTATGGGGAGCAGGGAAGGCTATGCCTGTCCGCTCACACAGTATCATCTGGCAGATGCGTTGGGGTTAAGTGCCATCCACGTCAACCGCGTCCTTCGCAAACTCCGCGAACGAGGGCTCGTCACGTTTCAGGGCGGGCTAGTAACCTTCGATGACTACGAGGGGCTGGTTGCATTGGCGGATTTCGATCCGGCCTATCTCGATCAATCACGGCCTTTGTTGCCGTGAAACGGCCGCCCTCAGTCAGGCTGTGGGCGGCCCTGCGGTCTTGTCACATGGAGGCCGACATCACATCAACGCGCGGCTTGCTTCCTTGAGTTCCTTGTGGGCCTCTTCGTCGTTTTCGGCCTCATGCGCCTTCTCGGCGGCTTGGTAGTGCTTCAAAGCTGTGGCTTTCTTGGGGCCTTCGGGCGCTTTGTCCCAAGCGGCCTTGACCGAGGCCATATGCTTCGCTGTCTGGTTTTCCTGGCTCTGGCTATCTTCATTCATCGAAATGTCCTTTCCTGGACTTTCCGAGTAACAAGAGGCGCAAAATGCATGCAGTTCTTTTGAGGAACTGCATGCGCCCCACGCCCCTAATATACTCGGAAAAAAATGCCCACCCAATACGCGGTAGACATTCATCATCTAGCCGGTTCAATCGCGTCTCCGCACTGACGTAGATTAGCCCGTCTGGACCAGATATAAGAACCACGCCAGAACCACGACCGCAACGAGGGCCATCGTCGTCCAAGACATCGATAATATCGGAAAATTGCTGGTGGCAGCTTCAAGTGAATTCGAAACGCGAAGCGGTGCGCGCTTCGGTAGCAATAAAATGAGCTTTGCCGCTCTGCTCTCGCTTGCCAGCGCAGGAATGTAGGTAATCGCTTCAAAATGCGTCGTCAGTCGTACTTTCGCGCCCTCCCGGCCCAGACGTGAAAGCTCACTCGCCTCGGTCCAAGGCTCGAGGTCTAGGCGCGCAAGCGCTGACAAGACCGTAACGGCTGCACCGGTTCTGTCCTCGCCCAATTCCGCGAAGAGGAAGGCATCGTAGTCGCTGCCATCCGGATGAAGGACGTCTGAGGCGGACATTGGTTTCCTTTCGGCGTGAAACTGAGACAGAGACTTGAACACAATGGTCCGAAGCCGCGGAACGGCTTTGTCTATTACCCTGACCGCAAGGGCCCGGACGGGGGCTAACCTCGATCAGCATCGCCCCAGCAAAGTTGGATTAATGTGCACTCAACTGTCTTGCCGTGGCGAGGCGTTCTCTTGGCGCTTGCCACAATGGCAGCTGCGGAAAGTTTAACATTCTGTTCAATGGAGACCTGGGATGCTCACGCGTTCGACCAGATCAATGGTGACGTTTTCCAACGACTTCATGATTGGCGACAGCCAGTGGGAGCTTCCGCCCGGCACATATGAAATCCTTGTCGAGGAAGAGCTTCTACAAGGCATAAGTTTCGAGGCTTACCGGCGCACTGCGACATACCTGATGGTCCGGGGGCGACGGAGCAACACGGGTCAAACGACCATGCAATTGACCACAAAGGAGGACCTGGAGCACGCAATTGCATGTGATCAGGCCCTTTCAGAAACTATCAATGACAGCGAAGCGGCGCTTTCCCCGCGGGAGGACAAGACATGACGACACCCGAATGGCTGAAACCCGGCATTTACGGCGCGCTCCTTGGCGCGGCGTTCGTCGGCATCGTTGGATTCTCGTGGGGAGGATGGGTGACCGGAAGCAGCGCCGAGAAGTTGGCAGGCAAGACGGCGGAGGACAGAGTAATCGCGGCGCTCGTGCCCTTCTGTCTCGACATGTCCCGAACCGACAATGAACGCGTAGCCAAGCTCGCTACGATCCGCGAAGCATCATCGTTCAAGCGGCGCGACGCTGTCATGGAAACAGGCTGGGCGACAATGCCCGGATCAGCTGGCCCGAACCGCGATCTGGCGCAGGCACGTATCGAAGGTCTCGACCTAGATGCATCATAACGGCCTCAATCTGTCGCACGTTTCGCCTAAGAGAATCGCAAGTATGCTTGCAAGGAGGCCTTTGTCCCTTTTTGCCGAAGTGATCGAAACAAGCCGCAAACCAAGCCCGGTGCCGACCATGTCAATTGCTCCGGAGCTTGGGATGCTCAATTTGGTTCGAAATTATGACCTCCGGGCCCGAACCATCCTTGCTGTCGGGCAACAGGACACCGACGCAAGCGGTCTTATGTTTCCGCCGGGAACGGCGTTTATTGGCGCGATCAGCGACCACACCGTTGTCGACTCAGCCAAAGCCGCTGTGCCCGTTGGCTCCGAGATGAAAATGAGCATGAACTACAACTCCGTCATACGGGCGATGAGTACCCCAGATTTCGCCAAGGTTGTTCATGGCAAGCAAAAGATGAACCGAAGTGCAAAGGACCGCGAGGCCCACCCCTTCCTGACCTCGGTATGACGTCCATAATGGTCGTCGGCGGGGCCTATGAAGACCATACCTCCCCGACTAGTCCCACACCGCGCCATGGTAAAAGGGCCTGTCAATACACATATACCGATAAGCCACACTCGAGAATTGGTGCCTGATCGAGGCCCGGAAATTCCAGCGGAAAACCCAAAAAGGATGAAGAGCATGTCTTTCAAAGACCTGACCACCAAAGCTGCCGCCATGCTGAAAGCCAAACCTGCGGAATCGCCGAAAAAAGAACCGGCAATCAAGGCACCGGACACTGCCGCGAAACAGGAAACTCCGGGTCTGAAGAAAACCTGAAGCATGCAACGGAAGGGGCGGGTTTTGCGCCATGTCGTGGAAGACTGCTCAAGTGAAAGGATCAAACGCAATGGACCACCAAACAACCAAGACCGTCGCGGTTTTTGAACGGCCTTTCAAACTTCCCGGCTTCGACGAAACGCTTCCTGCCGGTGAGTATGATATCGAGACAGAATTCGCCTCACCACCTGATCACAGGGACCCTCAAGCCTGGAAGGCCTCTGTCGTGGTCCATCTGCATCCACGCCTGTCCCATCCGGGATTAACGCGGAGCCTGACTGTGTCACTTCTCGATCTTGACCGTGCCCGTGCGAGAGACAAACTGTCCGGCAAGGACCTGTCACAGGTCTTTCTCGAAGAAATGCTGGCCGATCCGATGGTGCAACTCGTCATGCAGGCCGACGGGGTATCCGAGGCTCAATTGCGCCATCTCTACTCGGGATCGGGGACGACACAGACTGACAGGAATGACGCGGACACTGAGGCCGAAAACGCAACAGCGCGGGACGCTCCTGACATTCATGACGCCGAGAATGAAGGGATGCCGTGCCGACCGCGCACGTCATCCGTTTCCGTATGATGTCCACAACGCAATTTCAGGGACCAAATGAACGCGAGGATTTGATGCACGCAAAGATGACAACAGCGCTGCTCGATCGGCTCACCCACCGCTGTCACATCCTCGAGACTGGCAACGACAGCTACCGCTTCAAAGCCAGTTCAGAGGCGGCAAAGAAAACCACAAAGGAGGCCATTATATTGACCAAAGCATAGCCGCCGATACATAACTAAGAGCGGGTCAAATCTCGGTGACAATACCGGGTCAGTTCTCAGTGACATTCAACAACAGACGTCTCCAGAATTTGAAAATTGCTCGCTTCCCCCGTTCACGTCGTCGGGTTCTCCTAGGTTTGCAAATGTGCAATCTACTAATGGAAGGGCCAACAATTAGTGGCAGATATCCTTCTAAGGAGGCGTCGTTGAGCGGAATGCAGCGCAGGCCAAGCCACGACCGGTGCATTCGTTGCCAAGCACCCTCGCTAGCACTTGAACAATGGTTTGGGAATGCCGACTTCAGTCATGCTCGCGGGAATAATTCCTTCGGCTTTTTCAAATGGAGAATACAAATATGCGTCGTACAGCAGTTGGTACTATGATTGCCGCTCTGACAGCGGCCCCGGCTTTCGCCCTCACGGTTTCGGACGTCGATACCGATGGCGATAGTTTGGTTTCCTTTGCCGAAATGGCAATTGCATACCCCGACCTTACCGAAGAAGCCTTCGCCGGGGTAGACACAAACGCCGACAGCCTTGTGGACGAAGCGGAACTTTCCGCCGCTCTTGAAGCTGGCCTAATTGAAGAGCCGGCCGAGTAACTTGCTCGGTCAGCTTTCTCCGCATTCAATCAAAGGACTGGAGAAATGGCTGTAAACCTACAAACATTCAAATCGACTAACTGGCTGGTTTGGGGTGGAGCTTTGGTGGCCGTAATTGTCTTGACTGGAGCTCTTGGCTACGGTTTCGAATGGTTCGGCGCCGAGACTTCCGGCGAGGAAGGGCCAGTGATCGAGCAGACTTTGCCCGCAACTGACTAACCCTCGACAGCTTGAAAGAATGGCCTCTGGCTGAAATCTCCGGCCGGGGGCCACCAAGTTCAGCACAATTTGCAACCCCGCATCGCGACGCTACGGCCCAGTGACAGCAAAGTCCGCATCCTTCGTGTTGGCATTGTCTGAGGCGAATGTACAGTTTCGGATCGGGGTCCAATCGCCGTTTTCAATGACTGCTTTGACAATACGCGCTGCGAAGCAGCGATCCGGGCGCTGCGTCTGCGAGCAAATGCTGCGTCAGCAATAGCCGCAGGCGCACAAGTCCGGTTTGTCCCGCAAAGCTGACACGGCTTGTCCGAGAATGAACGCCCGCTCATAGTGTTTTTGTGTTGATGCGAAAGCACCTTAAGCCTCAGGAAACCCATTGATATCTGGATGATCAGGCGGAGCTGGCACCAAACACCAATGGCTCGGCTTGACAGGCTCATAGTTGAATTGGCCCGGAGCAGTTAGGCATAACGCATTGCTGAATACCTCAATCGCCCAAATTTGCGCTTCTTCCACCCAAAGCAACTTGCCAAAATAGTCCGTTGTCACTTCGCCAGAGAGGTTCTTGATCCTGAAATAGCCAACCACTCTATCGGACTGGAGTTCCTCGTTGGTCGGTGCGCGGTCTTCAAACTTAACCCATGATGTAGTTGGATCATTCATCTCTATCGCCTCCCTAGTCTGCCCAACCTTGCCAACTGCGCCAGCATTCGCGACCCCGTTCCTGTGGATGGATTATTCGCGGCGGGCGAAACCTGCGCCATGCCCGGTCGCTGAGGCATCTGTTGTGCCCCGATGAATTGCCTTGCACGAAGAGCGGCGTATTCTGCCCCACTTGCGCCACCGACAAGAAAGCGATTGTAGGCCTGCTGGCTTCCCATGGCAGCACGGGCGAAGCCATAACTGCCAGCGAGCCCTCCCGACAACGCCGGCATCATGATGTTCCCGGAGATTGCGCGAACGATAAATGGCGTCGCGATGATAAAGCCCTTCGCCATGAGGACCATCATGAAGAAGGGGATAAGCGCACCAATATTCGTGGCTCCTTCGGGATCACCGAGTTCGCCGATGAGCGCGGATGACACGCCCGTGATTGTCGCGAACACGCCCGCGACCACGATCGGGTAGATCGCAAAAGACACCAACGCGGATAGCCAGCGGGCAAAGTAGTCCTTGGTGACATCAAAGAGCGTCAGAAAGATCATCACGGGCGCGATTCCGATCAGCAGGGCAATCATCAAGCGCGAGGCGACTAGGATGAATGCTGCCAGACCACCCAGGATTGAAAGCATCAAGACTCCAACGATGTCGAGCATCGCCCCGGCCATCCAGTTGAGCTCTGACCCCGCCGCATTGAGGTATTCACCGAGTTCCGAGATGAGCCGATCAAATTCTTCCGCGAAGGTGCCGGATGGGCCCGGAGCACCGCCGCCGACGGAGGCCACAAGCGCTCCAGCGATGCTGTCGATCCCGTTTAGAATGGCAGAAGAGAGGGCGTTGAACTGAACCCAGTTGGTCGCAAATATTCCTATCAAACCGATCTTCACCGCGAGCCAAAAGGCGGTGCGCCCGTCCATCGCCTTGTACTGATAAATCATATTCAGGAAGACGAAAATCACAACCAGCGTCGTTCCAAGCACGAGCAGGGTGCCGACTGTCGCTGCCACCGAACCGAACTGAGTCTCGGCGGCAGTGTCGAGGTAACCCTGAGATGTTTCAACGAAATACGTAACGACGCTCATCTCTCAAATACCTCACCAATTGCTCGCAGCTTCGCAGATCTCCATTGCCTCTGGGCGTAGGTCGTTGGCGCGTCGGTTGTAGGTGTCTGAGGCTTCCAACATGTCCCACCGTTCCGCATCCGCGTAATTGTCATGAAACGTGGTTACGGCTTCATCCCAAGCCGGAAAGCGAATGGCGCAGGCGCACTCGCCCGTCGCAACAATCCTTTCCATGCTCTGCGCACGATAAATGTCTTGTACCAGAACACGTTGGTAGACCTCGCGGAGCGGGATTTGCTGCATCCACTCAGGTTCAAGCGGTCGATTTGGGCAGATGTCGTAGTCTCGTTCCATGCTTGGGATGAGATCATTCTCCGCAGATGAAGGTTGGACAATTAAACCCAGCAACAGCGCAGCGACGATAGTTTGGGATCTGAAACGCATCATAAGGCGGTCTTTGAAGGCTGTTTGCTTGTGATCTCACGCTTCAAAAACGCGGTATGTCCGATGTTGGCGAACTCAGAGCTGCTGATCGAAACAACGTCCCAGCCATCTGCGCCTTTGTTGTTGAGGGTGGCCTGCATCTCGATGAGCGCTGTTTTGCGGTCCATCGGAAAAGAGAGGATTTCATATTCGAAGGTCTTCATTGGAAAACTCCGATCTCTGTTATTCCGGGGAGGTAGAATTCTGTGATGCCGCGCTTCCCGTCGTGCCGTCCGGCCTGGATGATCACATCGATGGAATTTTCGATGTACCGGATCATGTCGGCATAGGTCATCGGGATCTCGGTTTTGAGCGCAGCGATAGCCAGGCGTTGCACGGCGAGTTGCGGGGTTTCGGCATGGAGGGTGGTCATGGAGCCGCCATGGCCCGTGTTAATCGCCTCGAGGAAAGTCATGGCCTCCTTGCCGCGCACCTCGCCGAGGATGATCCGGTCGGGGCGCATGCGCAGCGTCGCGGTGAGCAGCACATCGGCTGTCTGGAACTCCGCATCACGATTGGCGATCAGGGTCACAGCATTCGGCTGGGTCGGCAGAAGCTCGGCGGCTTCCTCGATGGTGACGATGCGTTCTTCCGCAGGCACATGAGAGAGGATCTTGCGCGCGGCGACGGTCTTGCCAGTGGAGGTGCCACCCGAGACGATCATGTTGAGCTTGTTGTCGACGCAGAAGGCCAGGGCATCGTCGATGACGCCAGCGGCCACCACCTCGCGGAGTTCGCGGGTTTTCTCGAGGCGGAGTTCTTCAAGCTTGCGTTCTTTGCCGTAGAGAAAATCAAGCGCGATCCCGGCGAGCGGCAGGTTCGAGAAGAACCGAAGGCTGATTGACATGGCGGAGAGCACGGCGGGCGGAGTGATGACCTGCGCCCGGATCGGTCGACCCTTGTAGGTGATCGAGACCGACACGATGGGACGATCCTTGCTCATCGTGGTATTGGCGGAGGAGGCGATCTGGTTGCCGAGGTCCTTCACTTCTGTTGCGGTCAACTTCTGGTCCAGTTTTCGCATGAAGTGATCGCCCAGGAATTCTCCCCAACAGCTGCCATCGGGGTTGATGCAGATCTCGATGACATCGTCGCGGGCGGCGGCGTCGATCCGATCAAGCGAGGTCTGGAGATAGCTCAGCGACATGGGCTCAGAATATCTCCAGATCGCGGTCGACCATGACTGTGACGCGGGCACCCTGGTCGACATAGATAACGGGGCCGATGGAGAGGTAGTCCTCAATCACGCTGTCCGTGGCATCGGCGAGATCATCGCCCACGTCTTCGAGCACGTCTGCGTTGGTCTCGTCCTGTACGTTTGCCGCGGCGGCGCTTGGCGCGGCGGAGATCAGAGAAATCAGCGCCGCCGAGCCAAAGCGTTCATCGAACCGGGTGTCGACAAAGCCTGTGACGCCGGAGCGGCCAAGTTCATCGCCCCCGAAGGAGCTGATTTGGACGGTCTGGTTGTCGGGCAGGATGATCCGGTCCCAGGCGATGGTGACCCGACGCTGCGCGATATCGACACCGGAGCGATAGCGCCCGATGAGACGGGATCCGCGAGGGATCAGAAGGCGGGAGCCATCGAAACTGAACACGTCTTCGGAGACCACAGCGCGGGTCTGGCCGGGCAGGGAGCTGTCGAGAGCGGTTTCCATGACGGCCTGGATCATCGTTCCCTGGACAATTGTGTTTGACGGATTGGCAATAACTTCCGCTTGCGTCACGGACGTGGGCAGCGCGCCGTTCAGCACGAAATCCGTCACTTCGCCAAAAGTCCGTTCGGTTAGGGCCGTCTCATTCGCGCCGGAGGTGCCGCCAAAAGCGATTGTAGGCGAGGTAATGCGGCGCTCCTGAAACGCGCGTTCCTCAGCCGCGCGGCGTTCAAGTTCCGCCAGCCGCCGTGCCTCTTCCTCGCGGCGCAGCCGCTCTTCTTCCCGCGTGCGCAATTCGTCCTCGGTGGGGCCGATGGGTGCCGGAAGGGGCCGGTTGGCCTCGAGTTGGGCAAGTTCGAGGTCCATGCGGAGTTGCTCCAGCTCGCGATCACGCGCCGTGAGCTCATCGCGAAACTGCTGTTGCGCGGTTTCCGACGCGGATTGCAGCGCCGCGATCTGGGCGGTCAGCGCATCGATGGCTTCGGCGGCAGCGGTATCTTCTTCGACCACCGGTTCGGACGCGTTGCGCAACTCCTCGATTTGAGCCTGAAGGGCTGCAAGCTGCGCCAGAAGCTCGGCATTCGGTTCCACCGGGTCTGGTGCGACCAGCACGACCTCGGGTTCAGGCGGGGGGAGAGTTTCGATGGCTCCGAACCCGTCGCCTTCGCTTTGGAACACGTCCGGCGTGGCCGTGGGAAGGGCTTCCTCTTCCTCGGGTTGGGAAAGCAGATAGAGTAGAGCGCCGCCTGCGCCGATCACGAGGACGACGACCAAAGCGAGCAGCGGTGAGCGCCGTGGGGCAGGGGGCGAGCTCAAGCCTTTGCCCTGTTCGAGGGCGGCGAGACGTTTCTCGAGGTCCGCGTTTCCGGTGTCGCTCATGATCCTACCTCTGCAGGCGGTGTGGCCTCGATACAGACTAACTCGTCTCCGATCCGCAGGACCCAGTGCCTGTTCACCCCCGAGACCCGGATCACGCCGTCCTCGGTGGCTTGTGTGTTGACCGTCCGCTCGCGACCATTCGTGTAGCGAAAGATCGCAGGCACCGGCGCGTTCCGCGGGAATTCAAAATACGTAAACGCCCCGTCATCCCAGACGCGGGTCGGGGTGAACTCGGCGCGCGCGCTGGCACCGTAATTGTAGTTCGGCGCCTGTGCCGCAATGGCACGTGTGGGCCGCGCATTGTCTTCGGGGTAGCGGAACTGGACCACGTAAAAGGTCGAGCTGCCGGTCTCTTGGACGTTGAAGTAGTAGCTGCGACTGTTGGTATAGACGGTCACGTTGGTATGGACGCCGCGTGCGACGGGCTTGATTGCGAAGGCTTGGCCACCCGGAACGCCGTCGATCTCGAAACCTTCCGTGTCCCCCGCGATGATCGAGCGGATGCTTTCGCCCTCGCCGAACTCGATGGTGGTCACATGGGTGAGCGACACGCTGAGGCGATAGACCTGGCCCTCCTGGTAGGTGGCCAAGCGTACGCGGCTGTCATTGGGGCCACCGCGCGGAATGGCTTCGGCGAAGGCGAGGCCGGGCAATAGGGCAAATAGGCCAGCGACATAGAACTTACTGATCAAACTAGTTCTCCAATCTGTCGGAGCGGATGGAATATTCGAGCACGGTAAAGCCGAAGGGATTGGTCCATACCTCATCAATGGAGCGGCGGGTCTCAGGGCGGAACTCGAAAAGAAGCGTGGCGGTGAAGAGCCCGGTCTGGACGCCATTTATGGATGTCAGACGCTTGCGCAGGCGGACCGTGGCGCGATTGGTGCCGATGCGGTTGATGCTGAGGATTTCCACATCAAGCCGGGCATTGAGGCCATAGACCGTCGGCGGGTAGTTCTCATTTGCGCTGTTCCAGATCTGGCGTAACCCGCTCTCGGCCGCCCCGTCCGAGCGGCGCAAGACGCTGCGGATCCGCAGATCATTGTCGAGCTGGTTGTAGACCTCGCGGTCAGTCACATAGCGGAAGACCTCCGCCTCGATGACCGCCTGGTTGGCTGTGACCGACGTCGCGCCCACAGACGCCTCGGGCAGGGCAAAGCCGGTGGCGGGATCATAGGGCACGACCACAGGTGGCGGATCGACATCGAGAATTGCGATAGCCGCTGCGCTCAGGCATCCGAGAATGCCGAAGATGAGCCCGATGAGCCCAAGGCGCTGCCAGAGCCGTTCACGGCGCAGGGCACCATAGACCAGCTCTTCTTCAATGATGTCCTGTTCACTCGCCACGCGTCACACCTCAGATCAATCTGCACTGAGTTCAGGCAGGGTGAAATCCATGAAGCGCTGCTCTTCGGCGATGGTGGCGGCATCGATCACGCCACCGGTGCCGTCGCCCACGGTTTGCACCGCTTCGAGCTGCCACATTGCGACGAGCGCAATCGCCAGTTCCGCTGTGACGCGTGTATTGAGATCCACGCTTTCCTTGAGCTCGTCCATGTCGTCGATCAGCCCGATCAGTCGGTCGACCCGTTCGAGCGATTGCCCGGCATCCTCGTAACTGTTCTGGGCCGCAGCCGAGACGAGCGCGCCGGTCGTGGCTTGCGTGGCCACGCGGTTGGCCCCGGGATTGCCGCTGTTGGCCATTTCCGAGAGCGTGTCATCGTCAAAGCCGAGATCGGCCAAGACCCGATCCATTTGGGTTTCGATCTCGCCCGCGCCGGAGCCGGAGAGGCCAGAGAAGTCTCCGGTCTTGATGGCCTCGATCGTGGCGAGGATGTCCCCGAACTCTTGGTCGAGCAGGCCGTTCAGCTCATCCTCCATCTCAGTGCGGATGATTTCTGGAAGTTCGGCGAGACGGGTCAGCGCCTCATAGGTGCGTTGCAATTCGCCAAGTTGTTCCGTGAGTGTGGCAAGCTGTTCGCGGAGCTGCGTCAGCTGCTCGTTTTGCAGGATCTCGTCTTCGATCATCTGCCGGAGCTGCTGGATATTTTGGGCGATGTTCTGGGTATCGACGACGGGCACGCCTTGCGCCAGGGCGGGGGACAGGGTGCCAAGATGCAGGCCAATCCCAAGCGTCGTCGCCAAGGCCGTTCTCATGAGTAAATGTCCCATCAATCAATCTCCCTGATCGTGAATTCCATGAACGCCCGCTCGGCCATGCGGGCGCTGGCTTGTGCCAATTCCTCGGCGGAGAGAACGCGGGTACGCGCCGCCTGAAGTCGAATACGCGCGGCGACGAGGCGGACGAGTTCGGCGCGGGCATAGGTGTTGAGCGCGATGCTTTCCTGCACGTCTTCCGTCTCGGAAATCCGCTCGACGATGTCCGCGATGCGCAAGGCGGCCTGTCGGATCGCGGCGGGCGAGTTGTTGCCATAGAAAGCTGCGCTGTGCCCGGTGATCGAGAGGTTAGCATTGGCGAGAAGCGCGGGGTCGATCGTGCCGAGCGCTTCAATCCCGCCGATGCGACTTAGGTAAAGATTGTAGCGTTCGGGGATGGCCTGGACGTAGTGCTGGGTCTCGCGGAAGGGCGGGACACCGCCGTATTCGAACACGCGACCGGGGCCGGCATTATAAGCTGCGAGCGCGTTGATGATGTTGCCATCGAAGGTGTTGAGTTGCGTTGCGAGATAGCGTGCGCCGCCATGCACCTGCAGATAGGGGCTGTCATAATATTCCGGGTTGATGCCGAGATCGCTGGCGGTGCCCGGCATAATCTGGGTGAGGCCGAAGGCCCCTACCGGCGAGCGGGCACCGATGGTGAAACGGCTTTCCTGCCAGATGAGCGCCTGCAGAAGGGCCCGCCACTGAACTGGGGAGAGGCCCGCGCGACCTACGCCCGCAAACCCGCTGGTCTCTTGAGCCACGCGGATGATGAGTTGCTCGATGTTTTCCGCCGCATCACCGAACATCTGCGCGCCGCCGGGGTTGGGATCGATTTCGGCACTTCCGTAGACCGCCTCAACGGAGCGGTCCGGATCGCCGCTGCCGCTTTCGAGCCCAGAGACCATGGCCGGCAAGCCCTGACCGCCGAAGCTGGTTTGGGCATCGAGAATGCGTTGCAGGGTTTCCAGCTGCTCCCGTTCGATCTCGGCGATGAGTTCGCGCACGGCAAGCTTGTCGGCCTGGACCGCGAGGTCGACCTCCCTATCTCCAGTCTCGACGATATCGCGCGCGGTCAGCCCGCCGTCATTAGTTGGCACACCTTGGGACAGGGCGAGACTGGGGAGCAGGCAAAGCGTCAGGATATGGGGCAACTTAGACCTCAATGTCACCCTCCGGTGCACCAAGGGGCGTGAACGTGCAATCCGGCGCAACCGGTGCCACTGCGGCAAGAAAGGTGAAGCAGTTGGCTTGCGGTGCCCGGTACTGGGCGCAGGAGGCCAAAGCGCCGAGCGCGGTGAGAAGAAACAGGGTACGAATCATGAAAGCCTCCAAAAGTCTGGGCGGTCGCGGTAACCGGCACCGACCAGCGCCTCGCCTTTCTCCATGCCGCCGAGGATGGTGAGATTTGGCCCAAGGGCGCTCAGATCGGTATCGACGACGATGGAGCCCTGATCATCGCGGATGAGGGCGAGGCGGCTGTCGCTGCCGGTATTGAGAAGCACGTCGAGTTCCTTCTCATAGAGGTTCAACATCGCATAATCGGCAGCATGGGCGCGGATGTTCGGGAGGAGGATTTGCGTCGGCACGGCCTCGACGATGGTCTTGCCGGTTCGGGTGCGCTCGAGCTGGCTAGCATATTGTGTCATCATCACCGCGACGGTGTTTTGTTTGCGTGCGGTCACCAGCCAGTTTGAGAGCCGCTCTGCGAAATACGCATTGTCGAGCGCCTTCCATGCCTCGTCGATGACGATGATCGTGGGACGACGATCCTCGATCTCGCGCTCGACCCGGCGAAAGAGATAGGAAAGGACGGCCATCCGCTCCTTCTCTCCCTCGCTGTCGAGAATGCCGGTCAGATCGAAGCCCACCACATCGCCCTTCAGCGAGAAGGTGTCTTCCAGCGTCTGCCCGAAGATCCAGCCGTAGCGGCCCTCTTCGGTCCACTCAAACAGGCGCTGGTGCAGATCGCCGCCATCATCGGTCGACACGAACAGCGACGCAAAATCCCGCCAGTTCCGCAGGGCCGGGTTTGTGGCTTGCGCGTTCTGGCGCACGACCTCCTGGATGCGGTTGGTCTGCGCCGGCGTGAGCGGCTTGTCGGCACGATAAAGCAGGGTGGCGAGCCAATCCGAGAGCCATGCTGTGCCGCGCGCATCAGTCTCGGTCCAGAGCGGGTTAAGGCCTGTGGGCTGTCCGGCTTTCAAAGACGCGTAGCGCCCGCCATTGGCGCGGACCGCCATCTCCATACCGAGACGGTAATCGAAGACGAAGATCCGCGCCCCTGCTCGACGAGCTTGTGTCATGAGGAATGCTGAGAGCACCGATTTGCCAGACCCGGGCCGCCCCATGATCAGTGTATGCCCGCTGGTCGGTTCTTTCTTGGGGCTGCCTTGCTCGTGGTAAGAGAATCGGTACGCGCTCTGCTCGGGCGTGGGCAGGTAGGTGATGATCTTGCCCCAAGGCGTTTTCTCCGCTGGTTTGCCGAGCTGGGTCCGATGAAACGCCGCGAAATCCGCGAAGTTGCGATTGGTGATCGCGCTGGCACGCACGCGCTTGGGCTGGTTGCCGGGATGCTGGCTCAGGTAATGTGCCTTGGCCGCGACCCGCTCGCCGATCATCTTTACACCTTCGGCGGCGGCCGCGTTGACGATCTCGGCGCTCAGTGTCTGTAGCTCGTCGAGCGTGTCACAGAAGATTGTCACGACCATGTGGTGCTCGCCGAAGCTTTGGCGCTTGGCCTCCAGATCATCGGCCGCGATGTCGAGCGCTTCCATGAGTGAGAGCGCCGCGTCCTGGCTGGCCTGCATCTGGCGCTTTTGCCGCTTGATCCGACCCGCCATGAGGTTCGAATTGATCGGCGTGAAGGAATGCGTGACGATCATATCGACGGGCAGGTTCAGCATGTCGAACATGGTGCAGGAGGTGGCTTCGGAGTATTCCCCGATGGTGAAGCTCTTGCCGTAGCGATGGCCCACGACGCCTTCGGTGAGCTCGAAGTGATCGCCTTGAAACGTTACGCGAGTGTTGGCCACGTTGAATGACAGAAAGCCGTAGGTGTTTGCCGGATAGAGCGGCAATTCCTGGCCGGTGTTGAGGGCACCCAGAAAGCCGATCAACTCACCACTCTTGGCGGTTAGTACGCGCGGGTTCAGCTCTGTCAGGCCAGAGAGGAAGACATTCACGGCCTCGCCCAGACGGCGTAGGCGCTTCTCCGTTGCCTCCTTAAGCCGGTTCGGGGCGCTGCGATTGAGGAAGGGCAGAATGCTTTTCGGGGGCGGGCGGTGAATGACCGTGAGGGTCAAGGTCTTGTCGCGCAGGCCGCTGGTTTCGAGTTTCGCGCGCCAGAGCCGGTCGACTTCTCCTGCAAAACTGTCCTCGCGCACTGGTTCGAGATCCGGCGTGATTGCTTTTGAGACTTTGTGGACGTAGTAGCTGAACTCCGGCCCGAGCTGCGCGATGATCCGGGCAAAGAGCGCCGTCACCTTGTCGAGATAGTCATCATCCGTCGTGTAGCTGTTGACCCCGTCGAGCCGGATGCACTGGAAAAGCTCGTTCACCCGCGTCCGCACAGTGCGGTCATCGACCAGGCTGACGTACGGCAGCATATGCGCGAGGCGGGTTTCGCGGGCATACCAGTCTGGCGTCATCGTGCGGAGATCGACCGCTTCGTCACGGGGCATAGCTGTCCCCGCCGTGAATGCTGCGGTTCCGCGTCGGCGGTGTCTCCTGCAGCGCCGTCATCATCACGTCGATGAAGCGCGGGTCCCAGTCCGCCGCCTTCCAAAGCACGGGATAAAGCAGGGCGGTCACGCCCAGCACGGCGATGTGTTGGACCCAGACGAAGAGAAGCACCGAGCCGAAGAGCCAGACCATTGCGTACATGATGGGCAGGCCCAGAAGCTTGGGCGGGCGCACAAGACCCAGAAAGAGGGGCGCGCGCTCAGCCACCGGCAAAGACCGCGGCAACGATGGTGGGAGCGGCAGCGACACCTGCAATGCCGACAAGCACCCAAAGCGCCTGGCGGAGATCGATGATATTGAAGAACCAGCTCAAAAAAACGCCGAGAACAGCGAGCGTCGCGATGACAACGCCAAGCGGGCCGGTCAGCGCATCGACGATACCCTGCAACAGGCTTTGGATCGGAGAGAGATCGATGCTTTGAGCAAGGGCCGGCTCTGCGAGGAGCAGGAAGAGCGCCAGTGAGGCGACGAATAGGTTTGAAATCTGTCTCATGAATTTGATCCTTCCAATCGGGCCACGACGGCCATGACACTGGCCACGTGGTTCTGGGTTTCTCGGTAGGGGGGAATGCCACCATACTGGCGGACCGCATCCGGGCCAGCGTTGTATGCCGCGAGCGCCAGGCGCGGATCGCCGAACGCCTCCAGCATCATCGCGAGATAGCGGGCGGAGCCATCGAGGTTCTGCAACGGATCATGCGGGTCTACACCTAGATCGCGCGCCGTTGCAGGCATCAACTGCCCGAGGCCAATTGCACCAGCGCTCGAGACCGCATCCTGTCGGTAGGCACTCTCGACTTCGATATTGGCACGGTAGAGCGTCAGCCAATCACGAACCGAGAGATCCGTGCGCCGCAACCCGGGATGACCGGCGTAGCGAAGGGCGGTGGCCTCGATGGCCGCCAGAACATCAGCGCGGGGTAGAGGAGCGGGCCGCGAGAGGGCCGCCAATTGAATGTCTTCTTGTTCAGTTTCTCGGTCGCCAAGGATCGCCAGCTCATCAGCAGCGAACCCCTGACCGATACCGTCGTTATAGTTGCGGGCAAAGCTGTCCTGGGAGTGGGACGGGGTCAGAGAACCGTCGCTCTCCATGACCAATACCATCTGAGCAGTGGCGGGACCCGCGAGATACCAGACAAGGAGAAGGTTACTTGCCGCCGCCTTTGTCAGTCGCGGCCAGCTTGTGCGTTGTTCGCTGGCCTTCTTCGAGCGGGACATCGGCATGAGAGAAACCGATCCCCATGAGGAAGGACACCACGCCCGTGATGGTTTTGAACTCGCGGATCTTGATATCGTTGTAGGTCGTGCGGGTACGGGCCGTGACCAGTAGCTTTTCCACGCCCTCGTCAGAGACGACGCGCATGATCCAGACCCCGTAGTAGCTGGGGCCCTTCTTATGTGCCGATTCCTGGCAGAGGATTTCAGCGCTGTCGCCACTTTCCACGAGTTCGCGGAAACGTGCTTCCGTAACCACATTTGGTGCTTCGATGTCCCAGTTCATGGCCCGGTTCGCGCTTTCTTCAAAGACGCAGCCTCAGGCATTCCTACTTGAAGCCCAAAGTTACGATAGTATATAATTGTCCGCAAGGTATATTTAACCATGTGCGGCTACAGTGTAGTCACACATCCAATAGGCATGCGCACAGCATAATATCAAGTTTTTATGGGATTTCTGAACCTTAGGTTGTGCCGAAATTGCGTCATCCCGGCGCTGATCATTTGGTCTTTTCTCGCAACGACAGCTAGCGCAAAGACCTGCTACCCACCACGCGTTCCCTTTGTTCCTGACGATCTCGCAGCCCAACTCGAATTTGAGGATCTGATCAAACAGGATTTTGAAGATTATATTGCAGACATTCAGGAATACTTTCGATGCTTGGACTCTGAGCGTGCGCGTGCGTTCGAAGAGGCTCGAGAGGTAAGCGAGCTGTATGGACAATTTTTGGAGGATACATCCCAATAGGCCGCATTTTTCTTCAAAGTTAACGTCAGTAAGCACCGCGCAGCTTCCAGTATCCACAATATCTAAATTTTAGATAATCTATATTCTAGATTAGCGCAGTCACAAGAGGTTTGTGACGCGTGACAAAAACAATCAGAAGCTCAGGACATGAGGCGTTGCGCGAAGCTCTGATCGCAGCAAGGAAAGCGGCTGGCATGACGCAGTCTGACCTCGCCAAGAAACTAAAGTGTCATCAGTCGTTTGTCGCGAGAATCGAAAGCGGGGAGCGCCGGGTTGATGTGATTGAGTTGATTGTGCTCGCTCGTTCGATCGGGACAGACGTTCGAGAACTTGTATCGTTAGCGGAAGAGCATACGGAATTGGATCATCGGATCTAAATCGACACACAAACGCTGAACTCTGAGCGTTAAGTCAAGGGCCAGCTTGCCCAATTTGGGGACTCACCTGGGAGAGGATCAGCGATTGCATCAATGACTTCTTCACCAAACCACATTGGATCGACCTCGCCATTTTCCCAAAGATATAGTCTGCCGACGAGTTCGCCGCTCTTTGGGTGTTTCAACAAAGCTACTTGATGTGCTTCAAACCTATCTGAATCACTCATTTGAGATACTCGCACATACTTTGTTTTTCCGCGAGATTAAGCAGTTCTGCTTCGATTAGGCTCCATATGTCCGAAGCTCCTCAGGCTTTTGGAGCAACGCCAAAGTTCCTAGCATGCCAGCGTCATTGCCTAGTTTACTTGCGTGAACGCGCGCCTGATCCGCGAACATTTTCCAAGTGTATTGGACGATTTTCCTCTGGATAGGATCAATGAGGAAACTGCCTGCTTTCGACAGTCCGCCACCGATGATGCACTCGGTAACGCAGCTTGCGTTGATCAGCCCGCCAATGGTCTGGGCAAGCTGGTCGGTCGCATCATCGAAAAGCCTGATAGCAGCCCTGTCGCCGGATATGGCTTTCTCCCGTAAATCGTTTACAGCCAGTGGCTCGTCACCCCAGCCGGTTTCGCTTTTGTAGGTCTCAACCAAGGCGCGACCCCCAGCTAGATCCTCAATTGACCCTTTCAAGCCACGTCTTGATTCGCCCTGCCCGGGTCGCACACAGATCGCTCCGAACTCGGGCGGTTCCCCGTTAGGTCCTTCGAGGACGCGGCCTTCATGCACGATGGCTCCACCGATTCCGGTTCCGATGCATATATAGATGAAAGAGCGGTGGTTCTTACCTGCGCCGAACTGACGCTCGCCGTGCGCGGCGCATGTACCATCGTTTCCGATACCGGCGGGAACGCCAAGGAACGTGGAGAGCGCCCGTGAGATTGAGCCGGTTTTCAGGCTAGGAACGGCACCAGATCCATCGATCAAAACGCCGGTCTTTGGATCAGGATAGCCAGGGGCGCAAATACCGACGCTGGCGGGCTTCACACCGGCCATTGCGGCGATTTCGTTAAGTTGTAGACCGATCTTCTTGACCAGCGTCGGAAGCGGCATGTCCTTGGCGGTCTTCAGAGAGGACCGCATCAGAATTTCGCCGGATTCGGAAATGATGCCGAGTTTGATCGACGTGCCACCGATGTCGACGGCGTATGCAAATTTGTTCATCAGGCTGCGGTCCCAACCTTGATTTTGAGATACTTGCCCATGGTCGGGTAGCGCATCTTTTCAGGATCAATACCTTTCACGAGTGCGGTATGCACCGCAAGATACTGAAACGGTAGCGCGGCGATGATCGGCGCGAGGAGGGTGTTGCTGGATTTTCCTGGCCATTTCAAACCGGCCTCTTCGGCGGCTTGGAGAGACGGGCGGACGTCCACGATCTCCGCTTGGATAGAGAAGTTTTTCAGCGCGGCTTTCATCCGGCAGGCGAAGTCATACTCGGCATCGATCGCGGTAATGAAGCACACGAGCGAGCGTTCCGTTAGCCCATGGAAGCGACCGTGCGACATCTCTTCGGTTTCCTCGCCGAAGCTGGGAAGACCGCTCATCTCCGCGATTTTCAACGATCCCTCGCTGGCGGTCCCGACATGTTGCTTTTGACCGAGAACAACCAGCACATCCGCCTTGGCTGCGCGCATGGCGAAGTTGATGGCCCATCGCTCTGACTGAAGTGAGAAGGTTTCCATATTTGAGACCACACTGGCGGTATCGTCTGGCAAGTCGTGACCCGTCAGCGCATGACCCAGGATTTGCAGCGCGAGCGCTGTTGCCGAGTAGCCCTTCGTTTTCGGCCCGATCTGTTCATCGGCAACCGGCATGGCCGCGACTGCGGCTCCGGTTTGCGCCAACGGACTGTCCGGGTTGCCGGTCAGCACGATTACAGATGTATCACGCTTCAAAAGCGCCTCGGTGGCGTGCAGCGTGTCGATACTTTCACCGGACTGGGAGACAACGATGGCGAGAGTTTTGTCGGTGGGCATGTCTGCGAGGCTTTCTAGACACTCCTGCGGGCTAACCAACACCACTGCCGCGCCGGTTTTGCGAAAGACGGGCAGGGCAGTCATCAGCGCATTCATTGAGCTGCCGGTGCCAACGAGCAAGATTGCTTCGGGCTGTGACGCGGGCAGTAGCGCAGCATAAGTATCCGGCAGCTCGCGGATCATCTGTGCTGCCATCTCGGGCTGCTCCTGAATGTAGTCTTTAACGAGCATGATTGTCCTGCCTTCGATTCCAATTTACCTGTGTGACTGATTAACACAAATGATTAGTAATATTCAAGCAACCATTGTAGGGTGGGGGATGTAATTGCCCGTGTTTGCAAGCTATAAACCGCCGAGACGCAGCATCGAACAGGGGCCTGTATGGGCAAGGGTTAAGGAGAGACCGGTATGCTCAAAGGGGCCAATTCTGAATTTGCTAAAGGCCTCAACAGGCGGGTCGCACTCGAATCCATTCTGCGTCATGGACCGATCTCCCGAACCGATATCGCCGAGCAAACGCGGCTGACGCCCCAGACCGTTTCCAACATCGTGGCCGAACTGATGCCGTTCGGGATCATCATCGAGCGCAGCATCCATACAGGTAAGAAGGGCAAGCCCGCCCGCGAGTTTCTGGTCGATTACGACGGGTTCGCTTCCATCGGTCTGCACATTGACCAGCACCGGATCATTGGATCACTGACGAACGGCAATGGCACGGTCATGTCGGAAGCGCGTCATGAGCTGGCCGAACAGCGTCCAGACGATGTGAAGGCCCTCGCGCGGACCCTCATCGAGCAGCTGTGCGCCGAGCATCCAACCGTGCGCAGCAAACTGATCGGGGTCGGTGTAGCCATGCCGGGTCTGTTCCGGGAAAAGCGGTTTTTCTCTGGAGCTACTTTTTCTATGCAGGAATGGGACGGCTATCCGGTCGCCGACGCATTTTCCGAAGCCTTTGGCCTACCAGTTTTTGTGGAGAATGATGCTACAGCGGCTGCAATTGGCGAGAATCTCTTCGGCGACGCGCGCAACATCGGATCGTTCCTCTATTTCTACTTTGGTCTGGGCCTCGGCGGGTGTGTCTTTGTCGAAGGCAAACCTGTTACCGGGGCGCATAGCCGAACAGGCGAGTTCGGCCATATCTTGGTCGAGCCAGGCGGTCGGGACTGCCCGTGCGGCGCGTCAGGCTGTCTTGAGCGATACGTGTCCAGGCTTGCTGCCTATCAGGCGATCGTGGGATCAGGGGAGGAGTTCACGTCGGTTCCACCCGGACGCATTGCTGCCGCGTATGAGAGCAACGATCCGAAGATGCGGGAGTGGCTGCAAGACTCAGCACCTCACCTCGCAACGGCGGTTCGTAGCGTTACGCATACTATGGACCCGCAAATGGTATTTTTCGGCGGCCAGTTGCCGCACGGACTATTAGAAGAGTTGGTCAGGATGACCGAGACCGAGCTGAACCATGTGAAGCCGACGCGGGGACACATTCCTATGCCTGATTTGCGGCTCGCGTCCGGTGACGTGGCGCGGGGTGCGGCGGCACTTCCACTATCGGTGCTGATCAACCCGCCACAGAACCATCAACACACCGGCATCGGCTATGTCCGGCCCGAAGAGGACAACAGCCTCTACAACCTTCTGACCGGAACCTAGCCAAACTGCGGTTCGTCAGGCGCGGACGCGATGACCGTCTGCGTCGAAGATGAACATCGAAGTAGTGTCGGCAACGGCATAACCTGTCGTTCCGTGATTGTGCCGCCCATCTTTTTTCTGCGACGAAAGCCGCGTTCCGGCTTTTGTGTCGACATAGACGTAGGTGAGATCACCCAGTTCTTCGACAAAGGCCACGTCGATGGGGATCGCCAGATCACCGGACTGCGCGGGGCTGAAGTGCAGATGATCGGGGCGGATCCCGACGCTGACCTTCGAGCCGATCGCGAGTTTTCCGTCTGTCATGGGCAGTACGACTTCCGGTGCGCCATTCTCGGCGGCGAAGCGCAGTGTCGATGTTGTGTTGGACACATCGACAACCTCGGCGGGTAAAAAGTTCATACGCGGCGTGCCGACAAATCCGGCGACGAACATGTTGGATGGGTCATCATAGAGTTCGAGCGGCTTTCCGACTTGTTGGACTTGGCCGCCTTCGAGAACGACCATCTTGTCGGCCAGCGTCATGGCTTCAACTTGATCGTGGGTCACGTAGATCATCGTTGTCTTGAGCTGTTTATGGAGTTGGATCAGTTCCGCCCGCATTTCGATCCGCAGCTCCGCATCGAGGTTCGAAAGCGGTTCATCGAAAAGGAATACCTTCGGGTTGCGCACGATGGCACGGCCGATGGCGACACGCTGTTTCTGCCCGCCCGAAAGCTGACTGGGCTTGCGTTCCAACAGCTTTTCCAATTGCAGGATTTCCGCCGCGCGGCGCACCTTTTCGTTGATCTCGGACTTGTGAGCCTTCGCCAGCTTGAGGCTGAACCCCATGTTTTCCGCGACAGTCATGTGTGGGAAGAGCGCGTAGGACTGGAATACCATGGCGATTCCGCGTTTGGCAGCATCGACATCGTTCACCAGTTCTCCGTCAATGAACATCTCACCACCAGAAATATCTTCCAGTCCGGAGATCATACGAAGCAAGGTCGACTTGCCGCAACCAGAAGGGCCGACCAGAACGACGAACTCGCCGGACTCGATGTCGAGATTGATGTTGTGGAGGACATCCACGTTGCCGTAGCTCTTTACGGCGTCTTTGATCTGGAGGTCAGACATTGGCGTTCTTTCTTAGGTTTTTTCCGTCTTCGTCCTGAGTCAGCCCTTGGAGCCTGACATCTGGACACCTTCGATGATCCATCGCTGGAAGAAGACGAAGAAGAGAATGGGTGGGATCGCTGCAAGGAAGTTTGCCGTCATGACGACATCAACCGTGGTATGCGAGAAGGGCGAGTTGAATTGGTTAATGACCTGACTGACCGTGTAGACCTCGCGCGTATTCGAGACGACGAGCGGCCAGATGAAGTTGCCCCAGGTTTTCATGAACGTCAGGATCGCAAGCGTAATCAGTGCGTTCTTCGAAAGGGGCAGGGCGATATACCAATAAAGTTGGAAGTGGTTCGCACCTTCGAGTCGGCCAGCCTCTAGCGTCTCTTTAGGGATGCTTTGCATGAATTGCGTCATCATGAAGAGACCAAAGGCTGAAGCAAGACCCGGCACAACAAGGCCCTGCATCGTGTTTACCCAGCCAAGTTGCGCGACCAGCAGATAGGTCGGGATCAGCGTAACGGCAAGCGGAACCATCAGTGACAGCATCACGACAGCGAAGAGCGCGTTCTTTCCCGGAAAATCGAACAGCGCGAACTCGAACGCTGCCATCGAGCTGATCAGCAGGACGCCTGCAATGGTCAGGATCGTATACATGATCGAAACGTAGTAGGCGCGTAGATAACCAGTCTCCTCAAAGACTTCCCAGATTTTCGCAAACCCGTCTGTAAAGGATGTCGGGTAGAGCCGCGGGTTGACCGCGACCGGCACACCGGCTTCCGCGAACACAACGCTGAACATCCACCAGAGCGGGAAGAGTGCTACTACTGCCACCGAGATGGCGGCGATCCATTTCAGGACGGTCCAGAGGGACGGCACTTTGATCTTTCGACGGTTCGAGGCAAGGGCCGAAGGGCTAGCGATAGCGTCGGTCATTTTATTCTCCGGCGGATCAGGAATAGGGTTGCGGTTACGGTCATGATAATGACCGTCAAGATAAAGCCATAGGCAGCTGCCTCGCCGAACTTCAGAGCTCCAAAACCGCGTCCGATCATATCCATGACGGGGAAAAGAAGCGTTTGTCTACGACCACCGTAACTGGTGAACTCGGATGTGGTCAGAAGCCACGGGACGTCGAAAACCTGCAACGCGGAGATGAAACCGTAAGTGACGACGAAGAACAGCACTGGCGCGATCATCGGGATCGTCACATAGCGGATTTCTTGAAGCTTGTTTGCCCCGTCGAGCCGCGCGGCCTCGTAGAGATGTTGCGGCACATTTTTTAGACCGGCCAGAATGATGACCATATTGAATCCCGCCGAAACCCAAACGTCGACGGCAATCATTGCCAGGAGCATCGTATCGGTGTTGTTTAGAAAGTTGATCGAGTCGATGCCAAACCATCCAAGAAACGTGTTAAGAATCCCAAAGTTTGGTGCGTAAATCCACCGCCAGAGCGTCGCTGCAAGAAAGAGCGGCATCATGACGGGTACAAAGTAAGCAGATCGGAACACCTTCGACCAGAAGCCGTTGAAGCTATCAACGAGAACGGCCAGCAAGAAGGCCACTGTAATCCCAAGCGGCACTGTAATCGCCACGTAGGTCAGGATGTTGGTGATGCCTTTTTCGAATTTTCGCGAACCCATGATGTCGCTGTAATTCTCGACACCCACATAGGTCGGTTCGTTGATCGCGTCCCACTGAAAGAAGCTGTAATAAAAGCCACTCCCGATTGGGTAGAGGAAGAACACCACAAAAAGCGCGAAGAACGGCAGCAGCATCACGTAATGCGGCGCAAGTGTTCTGAGGGAGCGAGTCATCTGAAATCCTTTGGAAGCAATGGGCGGCGGCAGGAAGAACCGCCGCCCAAAGGGGAGAGAACGAGATTAGCCGTCTTGCAGCAATTCGTTTAGGGCTTCGACCGTCGCGGCGGCGGCTTCTTCCGCAGTCATATCACCGCCGACGACCTCTTGCGCGAAATCCACCATCGTCTGGTAGTAATCAGCAGGATAGACGCCTTCGAAGAATGGAGGGCGGTTATAGAGCGAACCTGGAATGGCAGCGGCCGTGATCTCAAGAAGAGAGTTTTCGCCGACAGCATCCAGCGCAGCTTGGTTCGAGTTATAGCGACCAAGCTCGCTGGCCCAGCGAACCATTTGTTCTTTCTCGACGACGTGCATGACGAAGTTGAAGGCAATCTCTGCATTCTCGCCCGGCGCAATCCCAATCATTTCATAACCTTGAACTCCGCCTGAAGAACCAGCTTCGGGTCCAGGAACCAAAACCCAGTCATAACGGAAGTCGGAGTTGGCTTCTGCGGCCTTCTCGTAGCCTGGGTTCGCCCAAGGGCCGTTCAGGGAAAAGGCCAGCTCACCACTGGTGAAAAGGTCGTTGGTGGCCTGATCCCAGAGCGATGTTCCGCTGGAGTAGGGCTCCATCTGTGCGATCACTTCAAGCGCACGGGCATAGGGTTCCGGCTGAATCAGTGTCGTTTTGGTTTCCCAGTCGATGCCCCATGCGCTTTCGTCAACGAGACCCGCGTAGACGGCGAGGATCGAGAACCAGATAAGAGACATGTCAGGCACGGCGGTTTTTCCGGCAGCGTCGATCTGCTCCATTTGAGCGAGCCACTGGTCCCACGTCTCGATAGGTGCATCGGGGTCGATCCCAGCTTCTTCCAGAACGCCAAGATTGCGATACATGAACGAGCCGTAGCCGGTGTAAGGAATGCAGAGCATCGTTTCTGGACGCGGTGTGCATAGGTCGATCAGCTCAGGGTTGAACTGGTCGCGCACGTCCTGTGGCAGGGCGGACCAGTAGGGATAGATGTTCGCCAGAGCGCCAGCCTGATCGAGTTGCGCACCGACAGCGGTGGTGTTCATGAAGATGTCAGGGATGTCGCCGCTGGCAGCACCGGCAATCGTGCCCGCCGTCAGATCGCCACCGGCGCGACCTGTCATGTTGATGGTCACCCCTGGATTGGCTTCCTCGAACTCCGAGATAAATGCTTCCTGAAGATCACCGGCAGCGCCGGTCGCGAAATCCGCATACACCCAGTAGTCTAGTGTGACGTCTTGCGCAGAAACGCTCGACGCCGCGGTCATCAGCATAGCGGCTGATACGCTTAAAGTAGTAGTTTTCAGACCCATGGGTCATCCTCCTGTTGGTTTCTGCGTCTCATGCGCAATTTACCCGAAGGCGGCGGTCGTCCCCCGCCATCGGCCTTCCGTCACGACATCATCCCACTTGGGAGAGGGCAGGATCCTGCCGTGATGTCTCTATTTACGCAAATCATTTGTTTTAATCAATAGCCTCGTGTAAAAACCTTCATGTTACAGAGCGAAGCGCATCAATAAGCATGGCGTCACCGCTTGTTTTCACAGGCATAGAAATAGAAAAAACAGCTTCAAATGAGCTAAACTGAGGCGGATCAGAATGATAAAAGCAGTGGTCTTCGATGTCGGGAATGTCGTCGTCAAATGGGAGCCCGAGAACGCGCTTTCACACCTGACCGGATCGCGAGATTCGGCGTTACGCTTGCTCAAAGCCTGCAACTTTGCAGCGTGGAACCTCGAACTGGATCGAGGCCGCTCGTGGGGCGAGGCCATGCGGATCGCAAAAGCCGACTACCCTGATCATTACTTTGTCTTTGAAGCATATCGCGACCATATTGATTTGGCGCACTCACATAGTTTGATCGAGATTGAAGCAATCATTTTGGACCTGAAGAAAGCCAATATCCCGATGTATGGTCTCACGAACGCATGTCGCGAAGCATTTGATGCTGCACGCGTATCTGCCTCGGCCCTCGATGAACTTGAAGGCGTGATTGTGTCCGGTGATGTCGCTGTGATTAAGCCTGATCCCGAAATCTACAGATTGACCATCGACACATTCGAACTCGACCCGAATGAAACGCTATTCGTTGACGACAAAAAGACGAACTGCGACGCAGCCGTAAAAATAGGATTTCAAGCACATCAGTTTCTGACAGCGGATGCACTAAGGACCGCGCTGCGTAGGTACGGATGCCTTTGAATTGGGTGCGATCACCCGGTTGAGCGGAAACTCATCTATTGAAAGCATGACACTCATCTGAGGGCATGTCTGAAAGTGTTTTTAGGTCAGCATTACTGATTCACTTTACATAATAAACCTTACGCGGCAAAGATCAAAGATATATCTAGTGTTGCAATAATATACTAACGGAGCCATACTGTTTGCACCCTCCCCACTGAGATGCTTCAAATGCTTCGCACAATCCGAACATACACAACTTTGTTCACACTTGTATTGGTCGGCTCGTTCATTGGCACCGCTAATCGTGTGCAGGCTCAAACATACCAGATCGACTGTGCAATTCTGCTGTGCCTATCTGGTGGCTGGCCTACATCAGTTCCATGCGCCCGCGCACGTGCCGAATTCATCCGCCGGATCACGCCTTGGCCCGTGGAACCGCCACTACAGATCTGGCGGTGCCCGATGGGCACTTCCTATCTCCCTGTAATGCCATCGGATGACCGAAGTCGTCTCTACGAAATTCTGTTCTATCAGCGAGATCGCCCGCGGCCGCTCTTTTCGCCCGCCGTCGAACCTCTGCCTACTGAAAATGCCGTTGTGAATCTTGCAGAACCAAACCCTCACCTACTTCCGGAAGGATTTGCGCTCCAGTTGGTCCAAGACCGCGCCGACATCGATATAAGCGGCCCCGAATTCAACTTTGTACGCTCAATCCGCGTCTATGATGTCCGATACGCACGCCAAAACGAGTCTGGCCGTGACGGAGATTGTAACCGATCCGCAACTGTTTACCTCGGAACCTACGGAACCCAGGGAGAGTTTTCATGGGCTCGATCTGCTCCAACAGCTCTACCCGAAGCGCATACTGGTCTTGAACGATGGGGGTACAATTGCCCGAGCATTTACCATCGATCGGTCTTCGTTGATTGGCGTGACTACGATGGGAACTACGGCTTCGAACAGGTCAATTACTGACGGTTTGTAAGGTGTATTATACAATACTTCCGCCCTCCTGGTTGAGTATCACCCGCAACTGACAGCTTCCCAAAAAGTCACGACAGCTGCAAAATACCTGCTCAAGTCTCGGTCTTGAACGCGCATGCTCGATGCTCTTAACCCTACTTTGTCAGATACGGCCTGCATTTCGGCACTCTGATGAGCCCATAACTCGGCGTTCAACGCTCTGAGCCGCTTTGCAGCTGGTCCATCTCCATGCCTGGCGACGCGGACGAGTTCCCATAGCTCCAAAAGACATACATCCTGCGTTGCCGCAACTCTCGAGCCTCTTAAATCGCTGACATACTTGAGCAAGACCTGACGGTTGGCTTGTTCAATTCTGCTTGCTGAGACATCCGATCTCAGTACCGGCCACAACCGTAGGTTTCGCTCGAAAGCTGCTCCGATTGTCAACGCGAAGCTCAGTCGCATTTCACAGCAAAGAGAATTGTGACTGTTGTCACGAGCGATCTGGGTCAGATATCTATTTGGTACGCCAATTTGATCATGGGGAACCGGTTGGAGCCTACTCAGTGCGGCATCACAACCTGATCCTGAAATTCACGCATCTCATTGGCGTTAATCGAGGCATAACTGTCTCGTCTCCTACCCAAAATTCCGCTCTCCCAATCAATTTACCACGCAGGATCTCAAACGTCGCACAGGGCCATTCTCGCTGCATCTTACAAACCGATTCAACAAAGAGGCAGCTAAATTTCAGCAAAAAGAACATCGGTCAGCCGCCGCCCCCTTGGCTTAGTAACGATAACCGAGAAGTATCATTACCCTCACTTCACGGAGCGGCCTTTCGCGGCGCTTGCAGAGAACAGCACGATAATCCAATCGCAGAAGTGCTGGGTGCGCACGCAGCGAGCAATCCTGTCGCTTTGATTTGCGGGGCTCAGAAAGTCGGCAAATACTATTCCAGATTAAGAAATGTCCCCCACGAACACCTATGGCGCATGATACCTTGCTGGCATTGGGATACCCCTGCCTCAAATGCGGGTAGAACAACGCGAAAAAGACTTCCCCCTTCTTCGCTGTGGGTAACGATTTCCCTGCCGCTGGTGTCCCCCGGCGGCAGTTATCCGTTCGGATGCAGACATGGAACATATGAGCGCTGCCTTGCCGTCCGCAGGAGCGCTCAACAGAAAAATAAGATTACCCAAATGACTGGAATTGGTTGGATCGGTTCGCTGATCATCGGTGCGCTTGCAGGCTGGATTGCAGAGAAAATCATGAAGTCAGATCAAGGACTGCTGATGAATATTCTGATCGGCATCGCTGGCGCGCTGGTCCTGAATTGGTTGCTGATCGCGATTGTCGGAACAACACTTGGTGGATGGATCGGCCAGCTGATCGTGGCTGCTGCTGGTGCGTGTCTCTTAATCTACGTGGCTCGCCTTGTACGACGTAAAGCTTAGTTTCAAGTAAGCTGGTGGCTCAAATCGCCGCCAATTTGCTACTCTGTTATAGAGGTACCGGCGGCGTCATCATCCATGTCGCCGAGGAACCGGGCTAGGGTTCGCAATGATTTCGTTTCGTCGCAAGCGATCTTGACCACGATCAAGATTGGAAGCGCTACGATCATTCCAATGATCGACCAAATCCATGCGAAGAACGCAACGAACAAGAAAACGACTGTTGTGTTTAAGCGCATCCTTCGCGAGATGACGAGCGGTGTAATGAACTGCCCTTCAATAGATGTGAGGACGACATAAGTCGCAAACACGCCAGCAGCTGCCCACGTTCCATCAAGACTGACAAATGCAATGGCCGCCGCGATAGTTGCCCCCAAAAGACCGCCAAGAAATGGGACAAAGTTGAGGCCAAAGGCCATGAACCCGAAGAGAATTGGGCTCGGCAGCCCCCATATGTACATCGCGATGGCTACTGCGACGCCAAGCCCGGCATTGATAAGAGATATGCCGCCCAGATAGTATCCGAGTCTCTCTTCTATCGAGTGCACGACTTCAACCGCGCGCCTTTTGTCAGCAAAGCGATCAAAGCTCTGGACGGTCTTGGTCAAGAACATGTCACCGGATGCAATCAAAAAGAACAACAAGATCAGTGCAAAAAGAATACGGCTGAGAAAGCCGGGTGCCATACTGAAAATCGTTGCCGCTATCCCGGTGTTTGAAACGACCTCAACCTCCACAGTTTCGGCGTCTTGATCTTCGATGATCTCTTCCGCGGCGACTGTGGCATCTTTAATCGCCTCCAGCGTGCCGCCTGCTGCAGATAATTTTTCCTTTATTTCGTCCATGAGGGAAGGAAGGTCTTCGATGAATTGTGCTGTTGGCGCACTCAGTTGCACCAGTAGAAACACAATCAAGGCTGTCACCATCGCCGTAAAAATAGCTGCTGAAAAGACTGGCGCTACGCCCACCTTGGCTAACAAGCGGCGTGGTTTGTTTAAAACAAAATATCCCAGACAAGCGGCGGTGACCGGTATCAAGAAGTCGCTGGCCCAAACCATTGCTTGCAAAAGGAGAAGGCAAAAGATGCCAAAAACCGGCACTTCAAGCCGCGTCAACAAAGCGTCTTTTTGACTGATGTCGCACTCCGCGACCACGGACTGATTTTCTTCGCTATCCATCACTCAAACGCCCATCATTGATGTAAACTGTCGCAGCCATCGGAAAGTGATCGGATCCGAAGCTTTCCAGTCGGCTGAAGGACACCAACCCAACATTTTCTGTCACAAAAATTTGGTCAATCGGAAGCCGCATAAACCAGTAGCGCGCATCAAAGCTTGAGATCATCCCGCGTCCGACGCGCGGTTCAAGCAGATTGCCGAAGCGTTTGAACCTTCGTGTCGTCCAAGACCAGGCCACGTCATTAAAATCGCCCATGACGATAGTAGGTCTTTCGGATGATTGGGTCATCAAGGCTGCGTCCTTGATCTGTTTGTCCCGCACAGCTGTTGTGTTGCCAGGGACAGGAGGGCGCGGATGCAGGCCGATGAAGTTAAACTGTGTTCCATTTGGAGAAGTCAGCACAGCGCGTATGGCGGGTGTGTCGTCGGCGGCTGGCCAAAGCAGATCAGCTTTTGCTGTCTGCAACCTTGTGGCGAAAATCAGTCCATAATGATCAGATGCAATGTGAGACTTTATCGTAGGATACTGGCTGAGAACCCCTGACAGAGCGTCATTCCAAATTTCATCGGTTTCCATCAAAAGCAAGACGTCTGGGTCTTCACGCTCGATGATCGCGATCAAGTCTTCATGTCGCGAATTCTCCATCAACAGATTGACGGACAACAAGTAAAACGTATCGGATGCGTTTTGCGCGGTCGTCAGGTCGATCTCGGTACGCGCAAGCGGGGTGTATGGGAAAATCAGCAGACTTTGGTAAATGAGAACGCTCGCTAAGGTAGTCGCAAGAACTGGCTTCAGGTGAATCGCAAACATCGTACTTGCCAGAAGTGCCAACAATGCGATGCCAGCGATGTGCAGGCGGGGGAAGTCCCACATGCGTACCCACCAGACGACGCTATTCGTCAACGGCAGGAGCGTTGTCAGGACAACGGCGAGTGTGACACCCCAAAATATCCAATTCAGCAATAAATATTCCTCAGTTCACTATGTCTTTGTCGCGCCGAGGGTATCGGCTTTCACTGCATTGCGCGACCCCATGGGTTCATCTGGACCAATCGTCGTATCGACCCGGGTCTGAGCCTCAATTTCCGCATTCAGTTCTGCTCCCAGAAGGATAATGAAGGACGAAATCCAAAACCACATCAGGAGGACGATCACGCCGGCTAGCGTTCCGAAACTTTCATTGTAGGATCCAAAGTTGCCAACGTAGAACGCGAAACCCGCTGACGCGATCACCCAGATAAGGCACGCAACAACAGCTCCCGGAGAGGCCCATGTCCATTCTGGCGCAGCACGCGATGGTGCATAGCGATAGAGGACGGATAGCCCACACACGGTCAGACAAAAAAGCCCGACCCAAAGACCGGCCGTCATCAGGAACTCAAACACAAAACCAAGTTCGAAAATAGTGAGAAGCGTAGGCAGCCCAAGCGTTGCCATCAGCGCGATCAGCAGCCCGACCATAAGAAAGAGCGTTAGTCCAAAAGTAACCAGTTTGAGCCGGATAAAGCCGCGCTTTTCTTCCTCATCATATGCGACGTTGGTCCCGTCAATAAGGCTCGCCATTCCTTTCGATGCAGAATAGAGCGCGATCAAGATCCCAAACACTGCAGCCAGACCAAGGCCGCCTTCGCGTGACCCAGCCACTGACGTCGCTTGGGTTGTCACGATTGCAATTACTTCCTCTGGCATAAGTCCTGAAAGACTTTCCAACTGGTCGACGATTTGGCTCGGTTCGACCAGCAGACCACTGATCGCGATAAGGGCCGTGATGGCAGGGAAGAGCGCCAATAACCCATAGAAAGCCACACCCGCAGCGATCAGGCCAACCCGGTCAGCGGCGATCTCGTCCTTCACGCGAAAGGCGATGTCTTTCCAGCCGGGCGCCGGGATATCAGTCGGGGTCTCGGCGTTGCGTCCACGTGACATGGCTTATCCTCAGACATCAGAGACAAGAAAAGGGGGAGGGGACTGGTCGTTCCCTCCCGCTCGGTTCAGGGGCTTGGCTTGCCAAGATTTTTTTCCTGGGCCTCTGACTTTGCTTTGTCTGACACGCGCGTTGCTGTGTCTTTGGCCATATCGCCAATTGCCTCAACCGCAGACTTGTCACTGGGCGCACCACTGTCCAAGTCGGCCCGTGTCTCAGCTGCAATGTCCTTGACTTCATCTTTTACAGTGCCGGCCACAGAAAGCGCTTTGGCCTTCTCTTCCTCAAAGATGCGCTCAGCCTGATCGAACAGGTTGTCACTCTGAGATCCCATCAGATCGTCCTCTCTCTTGGTGCGAGGTAACGCACCGCCCAGGGCCGCACCGACTGCCAGAGCGAGCGCGCCAACGACAAGCGGCTGCCGATCATAGAAGTCAGCAGCGGCATCCGTTCCCTCGTTAACTGACCGTGCGGCCGAGCGGCGCAACGCCAATGCCTTTTGGCGCGCTGCAATGACGCGTTGCCGACCCTCTTCGGTCAGGGCTTCAGTCCCCTCTGCGATGCGGTTGCCAGCAGAAGACAAGCTTTCCTTCGCAGATTGCGAGGCTGTCCCAACAGCAGACTTCACAGAAGTGGCCGCATCTCCAATCTTTGCCCCGGCAGAAGATGCAGCATCGCGCGCAGATGCGCTTGCGGCTGCCATGCCGTCTCTGGCGGCATCAACGCCATCCGATGCCTTGGTTTTTGCGGTCTCCACCCCGGTGGCCAGCTTCTGACTGACTGTTGAGCCATTGTCCAAGTTGTCGTCCTGTGCCCAAGACGGCATTGAAGACGTCGGTGAGCCGTATGCGGTTGGCGCAGTGTCTGGCAGCCCGCGTGCCTTGCGGTCACGTTGGAAATCGCGCTCAACGTCACTGTACCTGTCGTAATCGAACGCATCAGAGGTTCGCGGCTCGGACTGGGGCCGCTGAGAACTCCCGAACATCAGCCATGCCAAACCGATGCCGGTCAATGCCAGTGGGATTGGGTTGGCTTTCACCTGATTGGAGATCGAGCGCCCCATATCGCCACCGTGTTCGCGGAACTGGTCACTGATTTGACGTACGACTGTGTCGAGGGAGAACTTATCCTGCAAATCCTCCAGATTGGAGGTTAGATCCGATCGCTGCTCTTCAATCTCGCGTTCGATCTCTTTTGGGCTGCGTGTCTCATTTGTCATCGTAGGCTTCCTTCACGGCTGCGGCATCGCGTTGGACATTTTTCACGGTCCTTGTCGGTGCGAGGCTTGAGAGTTTGAGGTCGTTGACGCCTTTACCGATTAATACGAAGGCGATGATGCCGAGAGCAGCCCCAACAATGAGGGCAGCCCACCCAGCGTCCAGCCCGACCTCGGTAAGCGCTGCGACGAGCGCGGCCGCCAAAACATTTAATGCGACAAGTGCAATGATTGCGGCTCCTGCAATCATGCCAATCGCAACACCTGCTTTGGTGATATTCTCGCTGATTTCAGCACGCGCAAGATCGACCTCGCTTCGCACCAAGCCGCTGACATTGCTCATCGCTTCTGTGAGAAGATTACCAGCGCTTTTGTCTGCGTTACCGCCGCTCATGAGAAATCTCCATGTGTTTCGGTTCCTGGCACCGAGAGCGTAGCACGCACGTCATCCGGACGAGACGCTTTTGCGAAGCGTGTTGCCGCGAACCCAACGAGGGCAGCGCCGCCAAGGAACACCAAAGGGTTCTTGCGCGCGAAGGCGCTGACGTCCTGCACCATTTCGCTGAGGTCTTTGTTGCGCATGGACTCTGACGCATCGGCCAGTCCTTCCGCGATCTGACCGAATGTGCGTTCTTGGGGTGAGCCGCTGCGCATTTCTTCTGCTGCTGTGCGTAGAGCGGCAGCGACGCCTGACATCTCATCGGCAACTGAAGACTTCGCGGTTTCCGCTTGATCCTTTGCAGCAGACGCTGCGTTTTGCGCAGCATCACGCGCTGCGGTGGTTGCCTGATCCGCCAACTCTCCAGCCTTCTGCTTGGCCTGCGATGTTGTGGATTGGATGGGCATAGGGCCCGAGTTTTTTGGTGTCGACATGTTTCTCTCCAATTCAGGTTCAGAACGCTAGACGGATGACGGCCAAGACGACGACAATCAGTCCAATGAGGTAAAAGACGTTGTGCATAGGTGACTCCTCCTGTTGGGCATGACGAATGTCATCCCTGCTGAGGTCAGCTTAGGCGCTGGAATTTTTGGATGCGGGTCGCAGACGCTAATCTGGTTTAGCATTCGGCCAATCAGCTGAGGCTCCACCTACATCGTCTCTGTCTCAGTGGCCCAAACGCGTTAGCGTGGGGGCTCATCTTGAAAGGATCGAACATGAGTATCGACACGCTGGAAGACCTTTATCTCGAACAGATCAAAGATATCTACAGTGCCAATAAGCAGGCGCTTGAAGTCACTCAGGACATGGCGAAGGCTGCGCACGACGCCGGCCTTTGCGATGCACTTCAAGCAGGTGCCAGCGGCATTCAAGACGGCATCAATGCGATTGAGAAGATTTCGGCTGGACATGACGAAGAGCCAAACGGCGAACACTGCAAAGGGATGGAAGGTCTTGTGAAGGAGGCCCGTGCGCATGCCCTGGAAGAATCTTTTGGTGAGGATGCGACCAAAGATGCAATGATCATCACGCAGTACCAACGCCTTACTCATTATGCGATTGCTGGGTACGGATCTCTTGCCGCTTTCGCCGATCGTTTGGAGCTGGATGATGATTTGGTAGCGCTGAAGAACTGCCTCGATGCCGCCTACGCAGGTGATCGAACCATGACCGAGCTTGCTACAGGCGGCGTTAACAAAGCGGCAGCTGGCTAAGGCTCAAGCCGGCTTGGCCAGATCTGCTGAGCCGGTCGTTTCCGCACCTATCGCGGGTGGGAACCACGACGTATCCATATCTACAAATGCATTGACGAACTCACAGTCCTTTTCCCATTCGTCGCGCTTGAGTAGCCTGACGTAGGGGCGTTCAATCTCCATGTCTCCGCTTTCAACAAACCGTCGCAGCAACTTGTTCACGTAAATTGAAGTAAGCCCGACCGCCTGTCCAACCTCGACCTGGCTGAATGGCACCTGGAACCGGTTTCCAAGACCGATGTTGGCGACTTCGAGCCGCGAACGGAGCTGCAACAGCCAAAATTTCAGCTTACCCGCTGCATCCATCGATCCGAGACTGCTGGCATGATGCCGTAGCGCGATCTGATCCAGACTGCCGACAGCGGTAAGCAAAGCGCCAAGCCGGGGATAATCACTATAAAGCGGCGCAAGCCCACCACGGGGGAATGGGCAAATTACACCATCAGTCTGCATCATCACACGATGACTCGCATGGGACGACCCAATCTCTGCCAACCCCATAACTTCTCCAGGCAGATAAACACGCAGGATCTGACTGCGACCATCCGAACTATCGGCTTTGACCACCGCCCATCCAGACTTCAGGACCATAATGCCCTCGGTTTTGTCACCGACACTGACCACAGGTCGGCCTTTTTTGCGTGGATGCTCGTCCTTTTCCATATCTGCAATGAAGCTACATTCGTGATCTGTAAGGGACACGAAACGTGAAAGGCGACTGACAAGGCAGCTTTGGTATTCTTCTGACATACGTAAAGTTAACACAGTTTAAGGGGGATGACGTCGCTTATCTGAGAACGACATGCGATAGGTCAGGGAAAGCACTATTATCATCGCAAGGAAGACCAGCCATGGATCTCATCCGCATCATCCTCTCCGTCATCATCCCGCCTCTTGGGGTTTTCTTGCAGGTTGGGATTGGCAAGCACTTTTGGCTGAACATTCTGCTGACTTTGCTTGGTTACATTCCGGGCTTGGTTCACGCGGTTTACATCATCTCCCGCAAGTGATGGCGTCACCTGCCTCCGAGCTTGAAAAACTTGACCGCTTGTCCACCCTTCTTGACAACCGCTTTCAGATACCGGGCACGCCAATCCGGTTCGGGTGGGACTCTCTAATGGGGCTGATCCCCGGTGCGGGCGACCTCGCATCGCTCGGGCCGTCGGCTTATCTCATTTACAAGGGGCACAGGCTGGGTGCGCGTAACCGCACGATCGTGCGTATGATCGCGAACACCGGGTTGGACTTCGTTATCGGCGCAGTGCCAATCCTTGGCGACGTCTTTGATCTTGTTTTCAAAGCGAACAATCGCAACTTCACGTTACTACGGCAAGATCTGTCGCAACGGTCACAGACAACAGCGAGACTCTAGAACAATGATGCTTTGGTCACCTAACACTGGGAGAAAGGTCCGCTTACGCAAGCTGACCCGTCTCCTGCACGCTGCTTTTGATCGAGAAAACAGCAGTATTGTTGTCCGAGTTTAAGAAAACAACCGAGACACAAGGATGGCCACCGGGCAGGTTAGATGCTGATCGTGAGTGATGTATCGACCGTTAGGTCATCTACAACTCGCATCGAAACGAGCCCTCATTGCTCGTTGTTTTACACAGGAGAAAGTCTATGAACCGCGTTATTTATATTATCGGTGTCGTTGTCGTCGTGATTGCCGTTTTGTCGTTTCTTGGGTTGCGTTAGAGCATTGGTTCGCCTGCTGCGGAAAGCCGCCGCACTCGGCTGTATCTTGATTGTGTTCCACACGTCCGCGACCGCAGATCAGGTAGGCAACGTCGACGTCGATTGGCTTGGCAATGATATTGTCATCGAGGCTTTCGCCGACCCAAAAGTTGACGGCGTTACCTGCCACGTGGCCTACTTCGAGCGCGGGCTCATCGACAGGTTGCAAAAAGGTGATTGGTTCGAAGATCCTTCAAATTCATCGATTGCCTGCCGTCAGACCGGTGAGATTACCGTCGGAGATATCGACCGGAGCGACGAAGGCGAAAACGTCTTTTCAGAGAGCCGATCGATCATCTGGAAGTCCGTGCAGGTCAAACGGATCTTCGATGAGGCCAATCAGACCCTGATCTACATATCTCATGCGCGAGATGTGCAGAACGGGTCCGCAAAAATGTCAGTTTCGACCGTGCCGCTTTTCCAAGGGAACTAATCGCCCGCCGAGAGTTCGAATATCTGCTCGCATTGTGCAGTTACAAAAAAGGAGTGATTGATGCCTTCTAAGTCAAACAAAGAAAGCAAAGACGGTTCCGTGTTGTCCAAGATCAATTCGGACGTTGAGGAAACCTCTGATCAACAAGATCACAAGACGGGAAATTCGGTTCTCGCAGAGATCAATGAAGATCAAAGCGAGAAGAAGTCAGATACCAAGTAGGCGATACTCTTTTCACGCCCTTCGCGCCTAACGAAATTCTCAGCAGAAATCGCCATGAGCCTACCCGGCATCTGGCATTGATTATATAAGGAGTTGGACTGTGAGCACATCTACATGCCCACCAAACGCATTTGTCGTCATCGCATCGGGGGCGGAGGCAAAGTTCTTTGTCAACAATGGCAAGGCACGCGACATCAGTTTGACCCACGTTGGGAACTTATCTCCGCAGAACCTAGATGACGATGGTCCTTCGGGGAACCGGCCACCTGAGTCGTCTAACCAGGAGACGGATGAGGCAACCTTTGCCAAGCAGCTCGCTCAGCATCTCTATGCTAAAGCTCACAAGGGCGAGTTTGAGCATCTGGTACTTGTTGCAGACCCCGACACGTTGGGTGAAATCCGACCGATCCTGCACCTAGAAGTCAAAAAAAAGATTTCATTGGAATTGGCGAAGACCCTCATCAATTCGCCGATGGGTGACATTGAACGAAGCCTTTCTGCAGGTTGACCAGAGAGTTTAAAAGCTGCCGCCCGTTTCCGGGCGACAGCAGGAACACTTAACGACAATTCATTTTACCAAGTATTAGCCTTAGCCTTCATATGCGGGCTGCGCCTCCAAAGCTTCTTGTGTGCTATCGATGTAAACACGAACGTCGCCGTCTTTCTGCATGATCGTTAGCTCGTCCATTGTCACAGCGACTGGTTTCTCGCCAAGACCCAGAAAACCACCGACATCAATGACAGCACGATCGATTTTGCCAGCATCAGTCAGAAGCAGACGATCGATCTCACCGATATCTTCATCGTTGCTCCCGTAGACACGGGCGCCAGTCAACGTCTCAGAAGTAAGTTGTTCTGTTTGTACCGGTTCATAACCTTCACGTTCAATCGCTGGGGCTGTCAGCATCTGACGGTCCGATTGAGCCATCGTATCGACATTCGAAACATACTCTGGTGCGTCTTTCACGCCAGCGGCGCTTGCTTTGACGACGATGAAGTATTCGTCAGCATCTTCGCCATCAGAGACGAAAGTCAGTTGTGACAAATCGACGGCGACAGATTTCTCACCAAGGCCGAGGAATCCACCAACCCCGATGATCACCGATGTGATGTCACCGGAACGCGACAGAACGATTTCGTCAATCTCGCCGATATCGTCCCATTCTTTTTCGCCGTCAGCGGCCAATGGTTCGTTCGCTATATCAGCTTCAGATGCATAGACACGTGCGCCGATCAACTCGGACGCGTTCAGATTCTGCGTGTTGTCGAACTCAAGATCCATAAACGCAGCCGTGTGACCGTCAGCATTTGCGGCTGTTGCCAGTACCAGCGCAGTTGCTGCGGAGGCAAGGAGCCCTGTCGTAAATCTTGCTTTTTGTGTTCTTGATGAGAGAGACATGTGTATCTTCCTTATTGGTTATTTTGGGGTTGCCAACATCAACGGTCCGTCCATCAAACTGCGAAAAGTCGCACAGAATGCGTTCTGATCGTCTGCTTGTCAGCAACGAGAGTTGGGCAGAGATCGGCCTGCAAAGACCTCATCGACCTAGGACAAAGCTATCAATCAGAGCGCGGGAGGTGCGGTGACAATCACTAATCTCAGACAAGTTCTGGGACATTGAGATGGTCTCATGGAACCATGCACGGCGGCGACGCGAAGCGCGCAAACAACCAAATTCAAGCGAGACTGCAGATGATCAACACAGCGTTTAGGCCGCGTCGTTGTAACGGTCAAAGGCGGAGTTTAGGCGCTCTCTGCCCCTTGTCCGGTCAGTTCAGTCCGAGATTTCGGAACGTCGCCTTTACCGGCAGGCCAGCCTTCGCGTTGCAGCTTGCGATTGCCGTCGGTCTCTTCTGTCTGATCGTGAAAGAGATGCACCTGGGTGGGATAGGGCATGTCGATACCTTCCTCATCCAGCGCAATGTAGACGGCCTGCAATACCTCTCCAAAAGTTCGGATCTGCGACGCGCGGTCTGATTTCGTCCACCAGCGGAGACGCACAACATTCGCGGAATCGCCAAGTTCGATCGGGATCGTTTCAGGCGCGGGATCTTCTTCAACACCATCTACGCCGCTACAAGCCTCGGCGATGATACGACGGGCCGCGAACCAATCATCGTTACAGCCGACGCCGATATCATACTCCGAACGACGCACATCAAAGGCTGTATTCACAACAACGCTGTCTGTGTAGATGTCAGAGTTAGGAATAACAACGCGCCGACCATCGTAGGTCTTGATCATAGTTGCGCGTGTTTCAATTTTCTCGACAGTGCCTTCATGACCGCCTGAGACAATTTGATCGCCGACTTCGAAAGGTTGACGTAGCAAAATCAGAATGCCCGCCAGCATGTTTTGAAGTATGTCCTTAAAAGCAAAGCCAATCGCTACGGAACTGACGCCAAGACCCGCAATCAAATCGCCAGGTGTGATAGTCGGTGCGATGATTGTGACGGCGAGCATAAAACCTACAACCGCTATAGCCCATCTCACCAATGAGCCTGCCACTTCACCAAGACTGTCACGACCGCGCTGATCGGCTGCGCGATTGATCAACTTGCCAACACCACGACCAACGAACCAGAAGATGACGGCAACAATGAGCGCAAGGAAAATATTGGGAAGGAGCCTGAAGAGACCGTCTAGCCAACTGTCTAGCTTGGTGAAAATCAGGCCTACATTCGCATCAACTTCATCCATCGCACCGATCCTTACAAATACGCCTCGATCGGGTGGTCATTTGACCCAGCTATGGACGTGTGGCCACCACGATTGAACAAGCCTACCAAATTGAGCATGGCGTGCCTGAACGGAAGTCTTAAACTCGATTAGTCTTTCGAGTGTTTGCGCGTCACACGACGCCAGGCTTTGGCCATTTAGCTGTCTTGCGTCTGCGCAACCGGCAGTGGTTCCTTGAATGTCAGGGTACGGTAAGGGAACGGTATCTCGATGTTTGCATCATCGAGTGCGCGTTTTACCGTTGCCACAACCTCGTCCCGCGATTTGCGCACGTCCACTGGTTTGGAACCGCACCACCAAGTGACCTCGAAATTGATGGAAGAGGAGGCAAACTCTTGCGCGAATATCTGGATGGGTTTGTCGTCCTGAATGACGCTTTCGCAGGTCTGAACCGCGCTATAAATCACGTCACGGGCCTCATCTACGTCAACGTCGTAGGCGACACCGCAGATCACTGTCATGCGCCTTGATTTTTGGTGTGTGCGAATGATCACTGGGTTCTTGAACAGGATTGAATTTGGCACGATCACCAATTGACCGTCGGTCTGTTGGATGTGGCTTTCGCGGATGGCGATGTGGTCAACCTCGCCTTCAATACCTTCACATTCGATGAAGTCGCCAATGCGCATCTCCCTCCGAAATAGGATGATGATGCCAGCCAGAAAGTTCTCGAAAACATCCTTGAATGCAAAACCAATTGCTACCGACCCAATGCCGAGACCTGCAAGAATGCTGGAGGGTGTGAGACCTGGAAAAACGATGACCGCTGCAATCATCAAACCAAGGATCCAAACGAGTATAGAGGCCAAAAGCGAGAACAATTCCTTGAGGCTGGGTCGCAGTCTCGTGCGCTCTAGTACGCGTTTGACCAAAAAACCGATCAATTTATTGAGGGCTACCGTCAGGATCAGGACCACGACAGCAACTGCGATCTGTGGCAGCAATTCGATAGACCCTCTCGCGATCTCGCGTAGTTGGGTCATCAGAATTTCAATTGGTTCCACGAGATTGCACCTCTGTTTGTCAGCCTATGACGCCTCAATTCGACGACTTAGCGCTTCCAGATATAATTTCATCTGACACGGTTGCAGCACGGATCCCGGCATTTCGCAGTGTGGCGTTGCCGCGTTCTGTCATGTCTGTGATGAATGCGAACTGATTGCGCGGCTCAAACGGATAGGCTTTGAGCTTGTAGACGGTGCAGCATGTCTCGTTCTCGGCGACGACGATCACATCGCGGTCGAGATTTAGGTAGGGGCTGGTTTTGCCTACCATTCTAAGGAGTTCAGCGATGTCACTTGTGTCTTGATTATGGGCGACATGAAAGGTGGCCACGCACATCAAAGTGCCAAAGCCATCATTGGCGTTCAGGACATTGTCGGTCCAAATGCGATCATGTGAAATTGTAACAACATTATCGTCAGGTGTACGGATTTGCACCGCGCGCATTCCAATCGTCACGACCTCACCATAGTCATCGCCGATCTTGATCCAGTCCCCTAGTCGATATGGTTTTTCAAAAAGGGCGACAAAACCTGCAATGACACTGCTGGCAAGGTCTTTTACAGCAAAACCTACTGCCACGCTTATCGCGCCAGCGATAAAGACAAAGTTCTGTAAGGTGATGTTGAAAACCAGCGGAACGATCCAGATGACAAGGAACAGCAGTGCCAGCACCCGCAGTACCGGTACAGAATTCAATGACAGATTTCGCAGCTTGGCCGGTAGAAACTCACTGACCCACGGCAGGATCTTTTGCGTTGCTTTGATGAACACCCAGACCAGTACAATGCTGAGAATTATCTCCGCAATCACCCAGCCGTTGAGGTCGTTAAACAGGTTTGAAACTCTTTGTGCGCGCTCTTCCATGGTGTGTGCTAAAGCCGATCCAGGTTAAAGCCGGCTGCGCCAAGCTCACTTCGGATGTCAGGATAACTTCTGATTGCGCAGGAAACTTGCCCATCGTTCAGATCGACAAATCCGTTGCCTTGCAAAGACAGCCAAATGCCGGTCAACGACGGGTTTGGCAGTAATTGGCTGAGTTCGTCCGCCTGCCGCGACCCATGGATTAATAGCGTATGCAAAGCAAAAAGATGAGCATCGTTAGCGGGGGCGGGCAGCGAACAGGCGGCGGGTAGTTTAACCCACAGCTGGCTTTCGGATGTCTTTTCATCTGTATCAGCGGCCTCAGCCATGCCCCGCAAAAATACTTCGATGGCAACCCAAGGATGCCCTAGACTTTTTTCAGTGAGCTTTTTCAGAAATGGGTCAGCCAGCTTCCCATCGTCATCGCATTTCAGAATATAGTCACCCGAGGCAACGGATTTTACGTCCGCATCAGGGCCAAGCGCACGTTCCAATACATGCGCCAATGCGTCTGCATCAAAAGGTGGGAACGTGTCTTCGTTTCCTAGCAGAAACTGCTTCTCATCGAACCGCTCAAGGAAGGCTCGCGCCCAGCTGTTACAGCCCAAAAGAATATGGCCTTCGTGCTTGGCAAGTGTTTCAAAAAGATTGAACAGTGGGTTCAGATCTTCAACCCGGCGCCCAAAGAACACCTCCAGTCTCGGTAGTATGAAACACGTCTCGGGGGGATGATCACGCAGTTGGTTTATGTCCGAGAGGACAGGAATGTCATGCCGTTCGCCCCACGCAGACAGGGTATCGCCATCCATCGGCGGGTGAACAAGGACGCGCCTTGTGCGGGTGTTGTCGCTTGATCTTATCCAGTCCAGATAGGTCGCATCAAGCGCCTCAAGCAACACGGTTTGTAACGCCTCCTGCAGCGCTGCTCTCATTGCCTCATCTGACTTGTTTTCGAGCTTGTCTGGATCAATCGCAGTGTCATTCGTTGTTGCACCCAATCCCGATTTCAGTTTCTCGAACAGATGGCCGATGGTTTGCTCCGCCTCGCTGCGCGGCCACTCGTATGTTCCAAACGGAATCAGAGACCTTATGTTCTCAGGTAGGCGAGGTGAGTTTGATGAGGTCATAGCGTCACTGTAACCGCCGGTTGCTTTCGGATCAGGAAACAGTGCATGAGAACGCGCTGACATGCTAGCACGTTGAAGATACATAGCGGTGTCAAATTAGGTTCGCGAGCTGAAGTTGCCCGCAGCGTTCACGCTTCTTGGTAGAAGCAACGATATAAGAAAGGCGAGGCCACATGCCAGATACTGACCTGTCAAAGGAGCCAAGTTCTAACGAACTCGCGGACACGCGCACGGCTTGGGCTGAAGATCGCACAATGCTTGCAAACGAGCGAACATTTGCAGGTTGGATGCGGACTGGCATGGCCTGCATTGCACTCGCCTTGGGCTTAAAAGCCGTCTTCAATGATACAGACTACCCCATTGTCGCCAAGGGGGTCGCCGAAGTGTTTATCGTCGTTGCTGTTCTGATTTTTTGGGCGGCTGTCACCAAGTGCAGGGAAGCCCAAAAACGGATGACAGATCATGACGTGGAAGCTCAATCGCATAAACGCATGACGACACTGGCAAGCATCCTAACACTTGGCGCAGTTGCAACCGGGGTAATCCTTTGGCTGCTTTAGGCACTTAGTCTATTCCAATTCTCCCAGCTCATGTCTGACTTGACCCCAGGCCATGAGAGTAAAGATCACGGTACCTCCAACGACGTTGCCTGCCAAAACCGGCAAGAAGAAGCCAAAGACCGCATCATAGAAACCAAGATCTCCACGAACCGCCAAAAAAGCCATCTCAACAGAACCAGCGACAATGTGGGTGAAATCGCCCGCAGCGATCAGCCATGTGAAAGTCAAAATCACGAAAAATGACGCGTCCTCAGCTTGCGGCAGCATCCAAACAATCGCAGCGATGAGTACTCCGGCTGGGATGGCGCGCATAAAGCTTTCTCCTGCGGGCATACCAACCGCATGTTCAGAAAGCGATATCAGAGCCGGTATGAGTTCTGATGGTATTGCTGACGTGTGAGCGAAAACAGTTGCAATTGCGAATGCGCCCACGACGTTTGCTGAAAGTACGATGAACCAAAGCGAACATACATCGCCAAACAGCCGTCTTGATGGCGCGACCATCAACGGAAGCACGGTCGTTATGGTGTTCTCCGTGAAGAGCTGCATGCGGCCAAGTATGACGAGGAGGAAGCCGAGACTGTAGCCAAGGTTTTCGATGAGATAACTGCTCGGTGCGTCAGGAAGGTATGTTCGAAAAATCGCCTCTCCCAGAACGGAAAAACTAATCATGATGCCAGCAGCTATCCCGGACCAGATCAGTGATCGAATAGGTCGCTCGAGTTCTTCTTCCCCCTCGCGTCGGATGCCTTCATAGATCAGACGCGGGGAGAGCTTGGTTACATCTTGCAAAGATTGCTCATCTAAAGCGTCCTGCTCTGTTCCTTCATTTTTCTCGCCCGAGTTCGCCATTTCGCTGCAGCGTTTCTACAAACACGACCACACCAATTGACGCACACGCCATAACTAAATTTGGAATTCGGTCAGGTGCTCTGGATTAAACTCAGACATTTCAATCAAAGCCTTGATATCGTTCAATCGCACATGATCTTTGCTCACAGAAACAAGTCCTGCCGCACGCAACGATTTCAGGGAACGGTTTGTGTGTACTAAGCTCATTCCGAGAGTATCTGCGAGATCTTGTTGGGTCATCGGGATTTCGACCCAGTTCCCATTGTCGTTTTCGATCAGCGCGAAGCGATGCCAAAGCTCCAAAAAAAGATGGGCTAGTCGTTGCTGCGCTGAAAGCCGCCCTAGGCGGATTGCCTGATCTCCAAGAATTGCAAACTCTCGTGCAGTACACCAGCTCAGTCCTGCAGCGATGATAGGAAATTTCTGGGATATCTCGATGACACGACGAGGGTCTACGGCCGCAAGCTTCAATGGCGTCAGCGCAGATGCGCTGTATGTTGCCGTAGCGCGGAAGTTCACATGTAGTCCGAGTATGTCTCCTGGAAGTGCGTAGCTGAGGATCTGGCGTCTGCCTGTTGAAAGGTCACTGTAACGAATGGCCCAACCTTCCATCACAATAAACGTCGTTCTAAGATCCGCGTTCTCAACAATGAAATCTTGAGCTCTATCTACTGTCAGAGTGTTGTTTTGAAGGCCTTCCAGAAACTCGATTTCTTCTTCCGATAATAAGCAAAGAGATCCGAGCTTACGTACAACCGGGCTAGAAGATTCAGCGGGCTTAAAGTCCGTAGCTATTCCAGTCGTCACGTTAGGCGTTCCCCATATGAGCGCAAACAGACCATCTAAGGTTAACATATGTTATACTTGTTTTTTAAATATGCTCTAGCCAATTGACGAGAACCATCGCAAGGCCCTGAAATTTCTTGTTTTTCTGTGTACTGCCTTTGGGAATACTATGTCAGTTAACATAGTTAACAGACGCATGTGGTTTTGCGTGGTTCAGTGAGTAGATGCCAAGCCAGACTATTGACCATCCAAAACAAGCCACGCGATCAATGTCATGACCCCCATCTGATTGGCTGTTAGGTTTTGAGTGTTGACTTGTAACAATGCTCCCACAACCAGTTTACAACGATTTGTTTCACTTAAAGAGCCAGAGCGGCTCTTGCTGGACTCTTATGACCGTTCAAGCGTGAAGCGCTCCAAAGGGTGTCAGCTAGTGCGTGTTGGAGAGCTTGCTGACAAAATTTGGGTTCTTCAGTCTGGATGGGCGGCGCTAAGATCCAACTGTAAACAGCATGGTAATCAGATCTTGCGGCTATTCTTGCCTGGCGATTTCATTGGCCTCGCAGAATTTGGAACGGTACATGCGCCCCATCAAGTTGTCATGTTGACAGACGGCGGAGTTACAGAAATTTTGCGTAAGGATTTCCATCGCGAACTCGTTAAGCTCCCACGCTTGTCATCATTGCTGATCGCTCTGAGCAGCCTAAGCTTGACAGCATTTCACTACCAAGTGACACGCCTGAACACGATGAATGCGCAGGACAATCTCAAGTTTTTCCTTCTTCAGTTGAGGTCAAGACTGCACTTCGGTCAAACCGACCTGGGCAATCGCTTTGAAGTTCCGATGACTCAGGTAGAAATTGGACAAGTTTTAGGACTCACGTCTATCTACGTGAACAAAATCTTGCGAAAGTTCAAAGATGAAGGGCAACTAGACATTGATCGACCATATTTTCGGCTTAAGGAAAAAGAAGCGTGGGAACGTGAAACCAACTTTGTCGACGCCTTCGCAAACATCAACACATCTTGGTTCATTGATGACGTCTCGCATGCCAAAGAGCAGAACATTCCTGGTCCTAATTTCACATCTTGCAGCAACCAGACTGACTCAGCTCAGATCCTGATCCCAGGGAGGGACAAACCTGTTCTAGTTTAGTGTTTAGGCATTCAGCGCGTTTGAAGGTCTAGTCTCGCAGCAACCAAACAACCACAGTGATTCACACCAACCGTCCAATGGGACGTGGCCTGAATGATGGCTTCCAGCCAGTATACGGCCATTCGGAAGAATTTGGGCATTTCAACTTGAAAGGACACGCAATGAACTGGGATCAAATCCAAGGGAAATGGAAAGAAATGACAGGCAACGTCAAAGCCAAATGGGGAGAGTTGACCGATGACGAAATCGCTGAGGTGAACGGCGACCGCGAAGCGCTCGAGGGCAAAATCCAGGCCAAATACGGGAAAACAAAAGAAGAGGCGAAGAAGGAAGTTGATGACTTCCTGAACTCCAACTGACCGCAACTGGCGTGTCCCAATCCCTGAAATTGGGGTTTGGGACCGAGGTGATGGCAAGAAGCGCTCACGATACCAATCAAAAACGAAAGCAAAAAGATGACAATAAAAGATAATCCACGAGACGAAAGCATCGACTTGGATCAAGATCAACCAATCGACCTCAAAGGGTCTGAGCAACATCACAAGTTGAAAAATCAGGATGGTGAACAGGGCGACCCTGAGCATGCTGATGGTGATACGATCCAGTCAGAAGAAATCAACGAAGCCGTTGCTGAAGGTGATGGTGAGACAGCAATTGGCGCGGCTATGAAGTCTGTTTCCAAAGACTAGCCGAGTTCACCTCAAACGTAGTACCATCTAGAAGTTCGCGTCTAATGCGGCCAGATTTACATGCAAAGAAACGCGCAAAATGACCGATCCAATACCTGCTCTTGCCATTGTTGGTCTTGGTCCGCGTGGCCACTACGCTTTAGAATGCTATCTTCGCGAATGCTCTGACCGCGAGTTCGACAAAAACTTCAAAATCCTTCTTTTTGAAGAGGCAGATCAACTCGGCAATGGGCCCGTCTGGGACATGTCTCAGCCAGATAGCAACTGGAGCAACGTCAACGATCGCATCCTCGAGCTGCCCGCACGTCCCGAAATCAATCTCGGCTCCGCTCTGATAAAGAGCTTTCCCAGCTATCACGACTGGGCCGCGAAGAAGCCGACCGCACGTTCAGCGAATAATTCTGACCACTATCCCCCGCGCAATATGGTCGGTACCTACCTTCATGAAAGGTTTGCCACCCTTCTTCGTCCCCTCGTTGAGTACGATATTGTAAAGCTGGTCCAAGAACGCGTCGACGCGATAGAGCTTACTGGGACAGGGGCCTGTCTAACGGACCGTTCTGGCGTCAAGTTCTTTGCAGATCAGGTCCTCTTGACGGTCGGTCACCAACCGACGCAACAAGACCCGCAGATTGAAGGTTGGCAGGCCGAATTCGAAGCGAGGGATGCCCTTTGCCTGTTTGATGAACCATACCCGGTTGATCCAATAGTCGATGCAGCCAAAACGCATGCACAGGCTGCCATTGCTGTGAGAGGATACGGGCTTGCCACGATCGATATCGTCCGTGCGATTGCCGATGCACATGGTTCATTCTCGCTGCGTGACGAACAGTCGCGCGAGCTGACGTTCGCACCGACGGAGGACGTTGCACCAACCATCATTCCGTTCTCCCTTGACGGTCTGCCAATGGGCCCGAAGCCTGTTAACGAACAGCTTGATCGGCAATTCGCACCGTCAGAAAAAGTCTTGGAGGCGCTTGGCCGCGAACTGAGTGATGCAAAACTACAGGCGCGAGCGACAGGAAAAGCGTTTCTGCTGGACGCGATCACACCCGTCATTGTGAGCGTCTTTCGCGGACTCGGACATAAGCGAGACGACGCGCCGTTCGATCACGACGCTCTGCATCATCTTGTCAAATCATGGATCGAGGATCCGGCGCAGGGCCATAAGTCCTGTCTTGATACGGATCAGCCACCGATAGAATTGTTAAAAAATCTCGTCCAGATGGCCAACGGCAGCGCACCAGTCAGTTTAGATTATTGCATAGGTCAAGTATGGCGGCACTGTCACCCGACGATTTACAGGTCACTGTCTCATGGCGCACTTAGCGATGATGTGCTGGCGGAAATCATCCTACTGGATGAGAGCATGAAGCGCTATGCGTTCGGGCCACCGATAGAGAGCCTCCAACAGCTTATTGCCTTATATGACGCTGGCATGTTGGATCTAGAATATCTCGCCGACCCGGACATCACTGTCACCGACCGCGGGTGGGTCCTAACCAGTGGCGAAAACCATGCCACGGCGCAGATCATGGTCAATGCGGTGCTGGACGCGCCCAAAATTGCCGACGTCCGTTCGCCGCTGATCGAAGGTCTGTTAGAGGACGGACTTGTCGCAACGGTTCACGATGAACTTGGCGTGGCGACGACTGCGGATGGTTACTTCATCTCACAAAATGGTACTGTTCTTCCCATTGCGGTGCTCGGTCGTTTGGCAAAAGGTACCATCATTGGCGTGGATGCGATTCTCGAATGTTTTGGCGATCGGCCTCGTGCCTGGGCAAGTAGCGCTGTCAAACACGCGATCTCGAAGCCAGCAGAGGCTCAGTGACACCCGGTATGCGGTAGTGAAGACGTTCTTGGCCATTCAGATCAAGTCTTTCGTCGGCTCTACGATGTTCGATCGCACAGTTGACGGGGAGCACCGACTAGAAGTCGGGGGGGTTGCCCCAAGGCGGGGATACTTAAGCGAACTCCAAGTTCGGACAATATTGGGTCCCATTATCGTGACCGCTAAAGTGGTGATTTTGGCGGGGCGATCTGTCTGTGCTGAACTGGTTGAACGCAACCACAGGAGTTCAGCATGCCTCACCTTGATCACACGGCCTTCGTCAATTCGCGCCGCGACGAGCGTAGCCTCGGCCACCACACGCTCCGAGCCTATGCCCAGGATCTGCGCACTTTTGCGCGCTTCACCAAGGCGCATCAGCTCACCGACCCGTTGTCGAAAGAAGACATCCTCGCCTACCACCGGCATCTGCGCAACGAGTTGGGCGCCAAGCCCGCGACCATCGAACGGCGGCTCGTGACCCTGAAATCCTACTGCGCTTGGCGAGAAGATCGAAACAGCGCCCTGCCCTCCCCGTTCGCAGACGTTCGGATTACTGTTAAGATCCCGCGCCACCTGCTGCGCCCCATCGATCGCGACACTCTCAAGGCGGTTCTTAGGGCCGGTGACGGCGCAATCGATGCGCGGTCGGCTCCAGGCATGAACCACAAGATACCGGTCGGGGAGAATGCCGTTACGATCCTAATCATCAAGTTGCTGATCGTGACAGAACTCCGCATCAGTGAACTCACCAATCTAAAGGTCCGTGACGTCTCGCCAGACGGCGGCCAAATCCTCGTGCAGGGCAAAGGCAGCAAGGAGCGGATTGTTTTCGTGCCGAACCGAGAGCTGCAAGAGGACTTTCGACGCTTCTCTCAGATACGTTCCAAAGACGGCTCGATTGCCTCGCCACTGTTCCTCAACATGGCCGGGCACCGGCTCCGCGCGGCCACCTTCCGAAAGCGGCTGCGGGCGCTATCCAAGCGACTTAGCATTGAACCGCATCTAACCCCACACTGTTTCCGGCACTCGGCCGCGACGCTCCTGATCGAAGAGGGTATCGACATTCGGATGGTTCAGGCGCTCCTTGGACACGCAACCTCAAGACGACGGAAATATATGTGCGGGTTTCAAACCATGCGCTGCGGCGTGCGTTAGAACGCGCCGATGTGCTAAGTGAACTTCGGCAGTGACGGCCCATAAGAGACATTCGCCAGCCAATCCCTATGTTGCAGTCGCAGCCCGCTCTACTGACCTTGGAGCAAGCGCAGCATGTTGTGATAGGATGCTCTGGTCAACGTCGGGTTGTCGTTGTGGGAGGGCATGGCGGATCGGAGGATCAGTCATGGAAACACCAAACTTACCTGCCA
>CANLUY010000003.1 GCA_947494435.1 uncultured Litoreibacter sp. | reverse complement strand
CCCGTCAAGGTCTGCGGAAAACCTGATCGAAATTCCAAGAGCGTGCCAAAGTTGCAGCCGGGCAGGAAGCGCACGCAAGCGCGCGCAGTTAAGCGTATCTTCGATCGGAACAGTGGAAAACTTGTTGGTTGGCTTTATGAATGGAACACGGGGGAGGTGGTTCCGCGGTGGCAAGGCGAAGCCCATGAAGACGTCTACTATGAATGAGCTGTGAGTTCTGCTGTTGCAAAACAGCAAACGCCACACCGAAATGAAAAGCTTTATGCTGCTCTCTGGCCTGTTTAACGCAGGGAAGGTTCGGTTACCGCGGCGTCTTAACGAGGCGATATGAGGTTGCTGGGGTCTGTTTTGAGACCCTTGGCGATCTTTTCGACAAGATCGAGTGTGGCTGAAAACTTGCAGTTCTCTAAGCGGCCAAGGTATGCGCGGCTGACACCAGCGCGATGTGCGAGCTCCTCCTGGCTGATGCCCTGACGGTGCCGTTCGTCCTTTATATTGAGTGCCACACGAGTACGTAAGTTCATGTGCCCGAAACGGACACATTGTGATATATTTCACCACGCTATATATGACACATTCGACCCAATGATCTACAAACAAACGGCTTTTCTGTTTGCGCGGGGTCGCTGAACCCCTTTCACTCAAGATTTCCAACATCATCAGCTGGCGTATGAGAACTCCATATGGCTGTTAGTTTGCGGTCTCGCGGAATATCGTTGAGCGGCCCTATTGGTGAGCCGGAGGCACAAAGACTCCTTGAGGTGGTCCGGAAATTCTTCCTGAAAAATCGCCAAAACTTCCTGTTTAGGGAAGTAAGCACGCAGCCGCCGTTTAGTTCACGGTGAACATAACTCGCTTTGGATGGTTGAGCGACGACAGGTACTCAATCGGACGTCCGGTCTTATCTGAGGTGACCGAATTCACGACGAGTGCAGCTTCTCCGTTATTCGGTCGCCCGGAAGAGTTTTGGGCTCTACGACACGCCTTGTCCGAAGGTGTAAGAGCCGCCGGTCCACTCATTGCTTTTGATCTCGGCTTCACCCGAGATCAGGTCATTGCTTTCAGAGAAGCCATGTCGACAGAGTTGCCCAAAGCGTTTCCGCAAATTGAGATCTGCGACTTTGGCCACCTAGGAGACGGAGGGCTACATTTTAATCTCGTGAAGACTGATGGACAAAATTGCGCTGAGTTCGAAGCTGAGCTGCGAGATTGGGTAGTGGATCGCGCAGTTGTTGATTTTGGCGGCTCCTACAGCGCAGAGCATGGTCTAGGACCAAAGAACCTTAAGTATTTCCGACGGTTTGGCACACTAAATCAAGATGGCTTGGATCGGTTCCTTGGGCAGCTTCGCGACGGCATGCATATCGCATCAGAAGTTTAGAGATAGAGGATTTCATTCGGTCTTTCACCATTACAGGTTTGCTGCGAAATACCTTTTAGCGTTGCGCTCGCTCTAGGTGCTAACTGTTGCACTACTTGATCTCGCTTTAATGGCGAAGGCCCACGCATCACGAACAATCTGGTTGATTCCACTGTGTTCGGCGACCCAATCCAACTGGTCAGCGGCCTCGCTTGCGTCTGCAACGAGCTGGGCCGGATCTCCGGGTCGACGGATGGTTTCAATAACATCGAAATCGACGTTTGAGACCTTCTTCACAGCATCAATGACCTCGCGAACGCTCAAGCCACTTCCCGTCCCGAGATTGATTGGTCTGAAGCCTGGTTCACTGCTTGAAAGCAACTTGCGAACGGCTGCGACATGCCCTGTCGCCAGATCTGAAACATGTATGTAGTCTCGAATGCAGGTCCCATCAGGCGTCGGATAATCGGTTCCATATATCTTGATGTCGGGCCTCTGACCAAGTGCAGCTTGGATCACGAGCGGAATGAGATGTGTCTCTGGGTCGTGGCGTTCACCAGTTCTGCCGTCGGGATCTGCACCGCATGCATTGAAATAGCGCAGTGCGATTGATTGGAGGCCATGCGGCTCAACACAGGCTTCCAGCATCATTTCCACCATGACTTTGCTGTCGCCATATGGATTGATTGGTGCACGTGAGAGCTTCTCGTGCAGGAGCGGTGCATCAGTGTTGTTACCGTATGCGGCTGCCGTCGATGAAAACACCAACTTCTTCAGCCCAACGGACTGCATCGCTTCAAGAAGCGAAAGAGTTCCTGCGACATTGTTCTGAAAGAAGGGCAGGGGAGCGATCACCGACTGGCCGGCTTCAATCAGCGCTGCAAAATGCACAACGCAATCCACACCAAAGCTTTGAAGAGTGTTTTCGAGCTTCGCGCGATCCGCCAGATCACCCTCAACAAGGTGCCTTCCAAAACAAGCGTCTCGGTGACCCGTTGAAAAGTTGTCGTAGACGATAGTTTCAAAACCGGCGTCGTTCAAAGCGAGCGTTGTGTGAGAGCCAATATAGCCAGCTCCACCGATTACCATGATGGTTGGTTGATCAGACATGGGATGTTCCCGTGAGATGTTGAATCAAAGCAAATCGCATTACGTCACCGCTAAGACGCGGGCTTTTGGAAAGCGGCTTTCAATGGCCGTTACGAAGGCAGGAACACGCGGCTTTTGGACAAAGGCCACGATTGATCCGCCAAAGCCGCCACCTGTAAGCCGTGCGCCGTCGGCACCAACTTCAATGGCACCTTCAACCAACGCATCGACCTCTGGGACAGAGACGGCAAAGTCGTCGCGCTGCGACGCGTGGCTTTCCACCAAGAAGCGCGAGAAGTCGTCCAGATTGCCGGTGCGGAGGGCCTCGAGGGCTTTTTTCACCCGACTGTTTTCAGTAAGGATATGGCGCGCTCGGCCGTCCAGTGGCGCGGGCAGCTGTTCAATGCGGTCGAGACTTTCAACATCAAGATCACTCAGCATTTTTACGTCGAGGGCCGCACAGGCCGCATTGCATTCCTCAACGCGCTTTTCGTAGCCATCTTCAGTGAGCTTATGAGAAACGCCAGAATGGATAATGACAAAGTTATGGCTGTCAGGGAGGTCCACAACCTCAGACTCTAGTGCCCGCGTGTCAAGAAAGACGGCCTTACCGGGTGAGCCAACAGACACTGAGTATTGATCCATAATGCCGCACGGCATGCCGACATATTCGTTCTCTGCACGGCGCGCCAAAATTGCGATATCTACCGGCGAAATCTCGCGTCCGGTTAACGCGCTGGCTGCCCGCATGAGGGCGACTTCGATTGCAGCTGAGCTAGATAGACCTGATCCAGTTGGAAGATCTGATGCGATGGCAATCCGGAGCCCACGATCGGGTAGGTTGTCATCAAATAACACCTTCAGAGATCCGACAAGGTAGTCTGTCCAAGCCTTGTCTGGCGTATCTTCAATATGGCGAACAACCCGATTTGCCGCGTCGCCGCTCACAGCGTCGATTGTCCCTTTCGACCCACCGAATGAAATTGCAACAGCTGTACCCAGTGCGAGCGGCATCGGAAAAACCAAGCCACCGTTGTAGTCGGTGTGCTCACCAAGGAGATTCACCCTCCCCGGGGCGTAGTCCGTGGCTGTTGGCACCGCGCCGAAAGCTTGCTGAAAAAGATCGTTGGCAGACTGAGTGACGGCATCTCGTGACATATCATGAGCCTCCTGATTTGTAGTGAGTATCGCTGAGATCCCTCAGTTGCGCGGCGGCAGTTTCTGCTGTGAGATCGCGCTGCGCCTCTGCCAGCATTTCGTAGCCGACCATAAATTTCTTGACAGTCGCGGATCTCAGCAAAGGCGGATAGAAATGTGCGTGAAGCTGCCAGTGGTCATTTTTGGCACCGTTGAATGGTGCTCCATGCCACCCCATTGAATAGGGGAACTCGGTCTCGAAGAGGTTGTCGTAGCGCGTACAAAGGAGCTTCAGGACTTCCGAAAGTGATTTGCGCTCAAGCGACGAAAGACAAGTTAGTCGCTTTTTGTGCCGTTTCGGCAGAAGCAGAGTCTCAAATGGCCAAGTTGCCCAGTAGGGGACAACAGCAATCCAGTCCTTGTTTTCAACTACGGTACGCGCGCCGTTTTTCGCCTCTGCCTCCGCGTAGGACACCAGAAGGTTCGCACCCGTTTTCTTGAGATGATCAGCTTGAGTTTGATCTTCCGTGACGGCTTCATTTGGAATGAAGTCGGATGCCCAGATTTGTCCGTGGGGATGCGGATTTGAGCATCCCATAACCTCGCCTTTGTTCTCGAAGATCTGAACCCACTTGTAACAATTCCCAAGCTCATCCAACTGATCTGCCCAGAGGTTCACGACCTGCCGAATATCGCTCGCAGGCAGCTCGGCAAGAGTGAGGTCATGTCGCTCTGAAAAGCAAATGACACGGGCTGTCCCGGCCACAGGCTCGGCTCGGAACAAACCGGTGGTAGCAACGGCCTCATCTGTTTGCTCTAGCAATGCCGGGAAATCGTTGGGGAAAACGTAAGGCCCCTTATAGTCTGGGTTTTTCTCACCGTTTACCCGAGTGTTCCCCGGGCAGAGATAACAGGTCGGATCATATTTCGGCTTGCTAACTGGAGGTAGAGTTTCAGACTTACCTTGCCATGGCCGCTTGTTGCGGTGCGGTGAAACAAGAACCCATTCGTTTTTGAGCGGGTTGAAACGGCGGTGCGGTTGGTCTTGGAGTGTCATGGCCGGGTCCCAAATTGGCGAGATTGACCTGATAAGCAGTGCTTCATAGGAAAGCGAACGGATTGCCTGAGGTTGCGCAGTCGACTTACGCTACTCATGTTGCGGATATCGCCAAGCTTCAAAGGCGCTTCCAAGGTTTTGAGCAGCTTCTTTCAGCAGGGGAATATGCGTCTTGAGCTCATCTGATGTATGCGTGTGTATGTTGGTTGTGAGGGACAAGCCCCCGAAGACGGTTTGATCAGTGCTGAGGACTGGGCAGGCGATACAGATGACGCCGGTTTCGTGTTCTTGGTCGTCCAAGGCGACGCCATCGGATCGAATTACCTCCAAACTTCGCATCAACTCGTTTCTGTTGCGAACCGTCTTCTCGGTATGGCGATAGTACGATTGCTGGGAAAGAAGATCGGCGAGGTCTTCTTCGTTCTGGAAAGCCAGCATCGCTTTGCCGATACCTGTGCAATACGCTGGTGCAATTTTCCCGATTTGCGAATTGAGCCGCATTGGGTCGCGAGCATCAACCTTATCAACGTATAGAACATGTCCATTGTCGAGCTGCCCCACATGAACTGTCATCTTGCTCTGCAATGCGAGGCCTTCAGCGAAGCGACGCGCGATTGGTGCAAGTGAGCTGAATTTCCAGGCAACGTGGGCATAACTCATGACCCTCAGCCCAAAACTGTAGGTCTGGTTTGCCTCATCGTAGCTGAGTAAATTCTGATTGGTGAGGCTTTGAAGGTAACGGTAGAGAGTGGCCTTTGGAAAACTGCATCTGTCGAGAATCTCGCTGAATTTTACGGGCCGCTTCATTTCAGCGACGCGATCCATAACCTCCACGGCCTTGCCTATGGTTCCATCGCCCGCTGTCATGCCAAGGCCGACAGATACTGTTTGTGGCCAAGTGCACGACGAGACGCGACCTTAAATTCTGACGTCAAACGATCGATAGTCTTTCGGGCGTGTGCGCGTATCTTGGGTTCGCCGGACAGCACGGCTTTTGATGGCGCTTTCGGCAAGAGGCCAAGTCCATCCAAAACGGGAATGTAGAGTTGTTCTTGCACGTGGGGCAGGGAGGTTGGAAATCTCGGGAAGTGGCGTCGCGAGACTGGCTCTTTTTTCCAGACATTGAGCCGTTCGCGGACAATCGGCGTCAGACCCGATTCCGTCATGTCGCGCCAAAACGGCGTATCGGTTCGGCCGCCAGCATAGTGCAGATTGATGAACTCCGCGAAATCGTCGACTTGTCCAGCAACGATCTCATTGTAGCGTGCGCGATCCGTGTCGAATGCGCCTGAAAGAACCATTGATAGATGCGTCTGAGTGAACAGAAGCAACTGAACGAGAGAGCCATGGATTGACGTGGCTTCCAGAGGTTCGAGGAAGCTCTGGGAAAGTCCGATGGCGAGGCAGTTCTTGATCCAAGCCTGTTCCTGACGGCCCGGATCGATGCTGATCAATCCTCTAGGCTCAATCTCGCGACCAAGGGTCTCTTCGATTTCGGACTTTGCCTGATCTGGTGTTTGATGAACATCCGAGAAGACATAGCCACAACCGATCCGCTCTTGCGTGGCGATGTTCCACATCCAACCAGAGCTTTGCGCTTGTGCCAGAGTGTAGGGAGCGATTTCGTCGCCAATTGGCAGCCAAAATGGCATTGCCTTGTTGAGCGGTAACATCTCCGCAAAAGACTTCCACGTTGCGCCAACGCGGCCGATTATTTCTCGTCTGAAGCCTGTACAATCGACCACAAAGTCGACGGGGAGATCTTCTTTGCCTTCCAAAGCAAGGTGCGTGATCGCCCCAGACTGGGCTTCGGTGCGAACGTCCTGCACTTCTGCCAGCACATGTTCAATGCCGCTGGCTTTAGATGCGAGAAACCGCCCAAATCGTGCCTGGTCGAAATGATATGCATGGTGGAACTGGCTGATAGGCACTTGCCGACCATTTTGTGATAGACCCACTGGCGCACGGCGGCCCTTCATCAGATAGGTAAAGAGGTGCGTGTTTGACACCGGTTTGCCTGATCCAATAGCGGACATATGAAGCCATGGACCGTCGATGCCATTGGGCGCGGGTACTAAAAGGTTGGGGTCATCAATCGGCCCGAAGTAGCCACCGGGCTTTTTCGACCAGTTCTTGTGATAAATTCCAAACTTTATTGTCGCTTTGGTTTCTCTGAGGAACTCTTCCTCTTCAATTCCGAGATCCAACAAGACCTGCCGCAAGATCGATGTCGATCCTTCCCCGACGCCGATTGTCGGTATGTTTGGTGACTCAACAACAGATATCCGTGGAGGATTAGCGTGGGCCTGACGCGCATAGGTCTTTTGTAAGAGGAGGGCTGCAAGCCAGCCTGCAGTACCTCCTCCTACGATTGCAATATGTCCGCGCGCCTCCGACACTAGGCCACTTCGACCTTTTTGGCAGGCTTCGCCCAATCTGGAAGCCAATCGCTATGCTCTTCGAGCAGCTGGCCAACAAGCTCCCAAATCTGGTCGAGATCAAGCTCGGCCGCGGTATGTGGGTCCATCATCGCGGCATGGTAAATGTGCTCGGGGTTTTCAGTGATTAGTGCCTCAACCACGAGATCTTGGACGGTTACGTTGGATTGCATGATTGCTGTCAATTGCGGAGGCATGCGGCCAACTTGGGTTGGTTGGATACCGTTCCAGTCCACGAGACAGGGCACCTCCACCGCGCAGCCGTCAGGCAAGTTCGTGATCAGGCCATCATTGCGCAAGTTGCCGTAGATCTTTGACGGAACGCCTGTCCAAATCGACTCGATGATGTCAGAAGCATACTCGTCACTTGGTGTCAGCTCCAATTCAGCGCCGCCTTCCAGAGCCGCGCTTTCTTCTTTCCAGCCTGCGATTTGTTCAATGCACCGCGTCGGGTATTCATCCAACGGGATTTGGAACCGCTTTAGGATGTCTTCGCGGCCTTCTTTGATGAACCACGGTACGTATTCTGCAAAATGCTCGGAGCTTTCGGTGACGAAATACCCGACCTTCGTCATCATCTCGTAGCGCACATAGTTCGGACAGCGGTCATTGTACTGGCTTGCAGCACTGGGCATTGAACCGTTTGCATATCCTTCACGCAGTCTTGGATAGAGATCTCTGTATGAACCGTCTTCCATGACTTCTTCCAGCTTGGTGAAGAAAGCGATGTGATTGATGCCGGCGCTATCATAACGGATTTTGGATGGGTCAACGCCGAGATCAATGGAGAGATCTCGGATTGTATGTTGCACGGAATGGCACAGACCAACGACTTTAATCTTTGGAAACTTCCGCGTGATAGCCCATATGTTGATCGCCATAGGGTTCACATATTGAAGCAGTGTGGCGTCCGGGCAAACCTCCATCATGTCTTCGCAAACGGACCAAAGATGAGGAACCGTACGCAGCCCGCGCATGATCCCACCAATCCCTAAAGTGTCGGCAATGGTTTGGCGTAGCCCAAATTTCTTAGGCACCTCAAAATCTGTTACGGTGCAGGGCTCGTAGCCACCGATCTGGAACGCGGTGATGACGAAATCGGCTCCATCCAGGGCCTCTTTCTGATTTGCATGCGTCGAGATTGTCGCTTCAACACCCAACACCGAAATCATCCGTCGACAAATAATCTCAGACTCGCGCAAACGTTCTTCGTTGATGTCCATGAGTGCCACATGTGCGCCACTCAACCGCGGACGCTGCAACACATCACCGATCAGGTGCTTCATAAAAATCGTTGAGCCTGCTCCAATGAACGCGATCTTTGGTTGTCTCGACATCTGTCTTTTCCTGTTTTTCCTACCACCATGCAGCGGCTTTTCGTTTGGTTTCGTTGAGCTACGCCACAACTTCAAAAGCGGCTTTCACAAGCCGTTGGGTATAGGCGGTCTCGGGATTGCTCAGCACTTTGTCGGTAGGGCCTGCTTCGACGACCTTGCCGTGCTGCATGACGATTGTGTTGTGGCAAAGCGCTTTCACAACCTTCAAATCATGGCTGATGAAGAGATAGCTGAGCCCGTGCTTGCGACGCAGGTCGCGCAGCAGGTCAATGATCTGTGCCTGAATAGACAAATCGAGTGCGGAGGTGGGTTCATCTAGAAGAATGAATTCCGGCTTCAGAACAATTGCGCGCGCAATTGCAAGGCGCTGGCGTTGACCACCAGAGAATTCATGTGGAAAGCGCTCTAATGCAGAGTGGGGCATCTGAACGTCGTCCATTGCCGTATGGATCATGTCTCGCCGTTCAGCAGCATTTGCGCCGAGGTTATTGACGACAAGTCCTTCTTCTAAGATCTGGCGCACGATCATGCGTGGGTTCAGAGATGAGAATGGGTCCTGAAACACAACCTGAATACGTGGCCGCAAAGGGCGCATCTCGTTTCTGCTCAAGCGTTCGATGCGCTTATCGTGGAAGGATATTTCGCCTTCCTGTGTTTCGCCTAAACGAATGAGCGACATGCCGAAGGTCGTCTTTCCCGATCCGCTCTCGCCAACGATCCCAAGCGTTTCTCCGCGCCGGATACTGGCGGACACACCATCAACAGCTGCAAGCTCAACCTTTTTGCCACTGAAGAAGCCGCCGGATCTCAATGTGAAGACAATTCGGAGGTCTTTGCCGTCCATGACAATGGGTGCATTATCATCCAATGGATCAGGCAGCCCCTTAGGTTCGGAATTGATCAGATGCTTGGTGTAGTCGTGCTGTGGATTTTCAAAGACATCCGCTGTCGCGCCGCGCTCAACCACTTCTCCACGCCGCATGACGACCACCCGGTCGGAAACGCTTTGTACGACTGTCAGATCGTGGGTGATTAAGATGACCGCCATATGATGCTTTGCTTGAAGCACTTTCAGTAGCGAAAGGATCTCTGCCTGAACGGTCACATCAAGCGCCGTTGTGGGCTCGTCGGCGATCAGCAGATCAGGATCGTTGGCCAAAGCCATTGCGATCATGACCCGCTGCCGCTGTCCCCCGGACATTTCGTGCGGGTATTGTGCATAGCGCGCTTCAGGGTTCGGGAGTTGTACCTCAGTTAACAGTCTGATCACTTCAGCCTTCAAGTCAGACTTTGACAGCCTGCGGTGCGAAGAGATGATTTCCGCCACCTGGTCGCCAACCTTGTGCACAGGGTTGAGGGAGGTTAGCGGCTCCTGAAAAATCATTGAGATGCGATTGCCGCGAAGCTCTTGCATCTCGATCTCAGAGAACTTGGTAAGGTCCTTGCCGTCGAACTCAATAGCCGTGTCTTCGCCAACAATCGCATTTGGCGCGAGCATGCCCATGATCGCTCTTGCGGTCACGGACTTCCCAGATCCACTTTCACCAACCACAGCGAGCGTTTCGCCTTTGGCAACGGAATAGCTGACATCCTTTACAGCCTCCGTGGTGCCGGATGATGTACGGAAGGAGACCGCCACATTGTCGATTTTCAGCAGCTGATCAGTCATTTGAATAAGGGTCCATTGCGTCCCGCAGGCCATCACCGAGGGCGTTGAAAGAAAGGACGGAGAGGATGATGAATCCCACCGGTGCCAAGAGCCACGGTGCTGCAGCAAGGGCCTGGAAGTCTCGAACCTGGTTGAGCATCACACCCCATGAGATCATCGGGGCTTGGATTCCAACGCCGAGGAACGACAAGAAACTTTCAAGCAAGATCACATTCGGGAGGGTGTAAGTCGCCCAGACGATCACGTGGGAAGACATGCTCGGCGCGATATGACGGAAGATGATCCGCTTGTCTGTGGCACCCACGGCCACCGCCGCGCGCACGAATTCGACCGAACGGATCGCAATCACTTTGCCACGCAGCTCGCGTGCCAAATCTGCCCACTGCAACAATACAAGTATTGAAGCGAACATGATGAAGATCGTCATTGGATCCGCCCGCCTTGGCAGGATCGCGAGAAGGGCGAGATAAAGCGGCAAATCCGGAAAGGACTTCACAAACTCGATGATCCGTTGGATGATCGTATCGGTCAGACCGCCGAAATACCCAGACGTAATCCCCACAGTTGTTCCGATGATGCAGGCGGCTGCCATAACAACCAGCCCCATGATCAACGTGATCCGACTACCGTGGATTGCGCGAGAGAGAACATCGCGGCCAAGGCCGTCAGTTCCCAAGAAGTGTACCGGTTGTCCATTCTCACCAAGGACAAAGTGCCGGTCGAACTCCATGCCAAGGAAGGACCAAGTCTCGCCCCGCGCGAAGAAGTCGAGCGGGATCTTCTTCTCTTCCGATGGGACAAACGTGAATGCAAACGTCACAGGGTCCATCTGCTCGTCGAAGCCGAGGACATATGGCCAGGTGATGCCACCATCGACGTCTATGATGTGTATCGACTGCGGCGGAGAGAATAGGGCCGCGGAATCCCTTGTTCCCGCGCTATAGGGGGCCAAGAAGCCGGAAAAGATCGCGATGAAAAATATGAAACAGCAGCCGATAAAGCCCGCCATACCGTAACGATTGCGTCGGAACCGTCGGCGCACAAGCTGCCAGTAGGTGAGGGAGTGCTTGGCTTCCTCTTCAGCATTCATGCTCAAGTCAACACTGGCCATTTACTTGCCCCCCGCCATCGTTGCGCGGCGCACGCGCGGATCAAGGAGTGCCAGAAGGATGTCGGCGAGCAGGTTACCGATCACCAACATGACGGCGACCAGCAGAAAAATGGCAGACACAACATACATGTCACGTTCCGCGACCGAGCTAAGAATGAGGGGCCCAATGGTCGGGAGGCCGAGAACAATCGCAATTTCCAGCTCGCCTTTGATCATGTAGTCAAAGCGACTGCCCATGTTCATGATCACGGGATGCATTGCGTTTGGTACAGCGTGCTTGAAAAGAACACGACGCCTTGTCAGACCTTTGGCCCGCGCGGTTTCGATGTACTGTGCGTTGAGAACATCGAGGAGATTCCCGCGCATCATCCGCGTTGTCAGAGCACTGCCAGCCCAAATCGAGATCGCGAGAACTGGCCACACATGTAGGAACAAGTTCCAAAGCTTTGCGAAGGAAAACTCTCTTTGGATGGCATATTCAGGTGAGTTGAATGCGCCGATGTAGGGATATTGATAGATGAAAACCAGAACGTAGAGGATGACGAGCGACGTGATGAACTTCGGGACAACAATCCCAAGGAAGGCAACGACCGTCGCGATGGTGTCGCCCCAGCGATACTGGTTCACGGCCGCATAGATGCCCAAAAGAATGCCAATCGACTGGCCGATCACAAGAGCCACGAGTGCGATCCCAAGCGATCTCGGAAGGCGGATGCCAATGACCTCAGAAACAGGGCGGGATTGTGTAAAGGAGTCGCCGAAATCCCAGTGAAGGACGATGCCTTTGATCCAGATGAAGTATTGAGCAAAGAAGGATCGGTCGAGGCCTAGCTCTTCGCGCAGTGCCTCCGCACGTGGAAGAAGGTCCTCTCGGGAGAGGCCCGTTTGGGCCATCGTTTGACCCATCCAGGCATCAACATAGTCACCAGGTACGGCGACAATGATGGCGAATGAGGCGATCGATATACCGATCAGCAAAGGGATGGTGATGACCACCCTTCGGGCAATAAAACCCAGGAGACCCATGGTGTAATTCCGAATAAATGAGCAGCGAAGCAGTGCCCGACGTAAACGCCGGGCACTGCCGTTCTACAGGGAGAAGTTAGTATTCAGCGACTGTGCCGTCGTAGAGCTCAGTCTCCTGCTCGTCTGCAGGCGTCCAAAGACGCTCGCGCATAACCGCATCTTCCGCCCATTCGTACATGAAGACGGGCGTCCCGGGATGCGCGTTCTTGATCCGATCGTTGATCAGAAGCGCAGCTGGGATTTGAACGGTACCGATCACATAGGCATTCTCAGTAATGTTGGCCTGGATCGTATTCGCAGCTGCTACTTGCTCAGCCGGATCGAGAGTTGAGACCAGCGTTGTGTAGGCCGCTGTGATATCGCTCTCGAAAGGTAGACGCTCGCCACCAATGTTGAAGTAGGGACAACCGTCACCTGAAGGCAGAGATTCGCAAGTCTCGCGTGTTGGAACGACAATGGGACGACGTTGGAACAGTGCGGTGTAGGCGCCACCGGCCCGGATCGTGTCGATGTTCGTTCCGTCAACAGCGCGCGGAATCAGACGGATGCCGATGTCAGCGAATTGTGCAGTGACCGCATCAAGCTGACGGCGCTCTTCGTTACGACCTGAGTCGAACTGAACATCGATTTCGATGTCTTCGCCGCTGGCCAAGTTCCGAACACCATTTCCGTCAGTATCGGTCACCCCCAGACCATCAAGAAGGGCATTGGCCTGCTCAACATTGTACGGATGAAAATCTGTGCTGGCGGCGTCGTAGTAAGGCGAGCCGGTCACAAATCCACCCATATATGGGTAAGCGAACGGCCCACGCACCAGCGACTGTCCAATAGCATCGCGATCAAGAGCATGGCTCAGAGCGAGACGGAAGTCGGTTTCGCGGAAGAGTGTCCGCAATTCGGTGTCGTAGTCATCTGCTGCTGATGACAGATCATAGTTCAGGTTGATCAGCCAACCCAGAACGCGTGGACCAAAGGCGACACGGACAGGGCTATCTGGCTGCTGGGACTGCTGAAGCGTTTCAACATAGTTCCCAGGGTTCTCCATGTTGGAGAAGTCACCTGTACCTGCAACCGTCTGAACCGTGCGGTCACTCCATGTCGACAGACGGAAATGCATCTCATCGAAGTAGGGGAGCTGCTGGCCTGACTCGTCGACCTTGAAGTAGTATGGGTTACGCCGCATGACGACGAGCTCATCTGGGATATGCTCAACAGGGATCCACGCACCAAGACCAACAGGCGGTGTGATGTCTGCTGGCAGCGCACCGGTGTAGTCTTCGTAGCTGGATCCACCGTAGTTCGGATGGCTTGCCTTCAGAATGTGGCTCGGCCCGGGGCAACCTTGGATATAGGCGAGGCCTTCAAGAACCGCATCGCTTTGCGGCGACGTGAAGGTGAAGCTGAACGTGTAGTCATCAATGACTTCCATCGTTGTGCCTTCACCGCCAAATGTGTTGGCCGTCAGACGGCTCGCAACATTCGGGTCTTGCACGTTGTCTTCCCACCAGAAGCGCACGTCTTCGACGTCGAATGGATCACCGTCGGACCAACGCACACCTTCCATCAGGTTCAAAGTGACGGTTGTCCGATCGTCGTTCCAAGTCCAGGAATGTACCAGGTTCGGGAGAGGACCAGTTTGGTCTTCACCGCGGACCTGCCAGCGTGGGCCCTGACGCACGAGGCATTCTTGGACGGCCATGTTGATGCCGCCCCAGCCTTGGTGCTGACCCGCCATCCAGTTCCAGCCTTCTGGCCGACCACCGATGACATGGCGGAACACACCACCATATTCACCGATACCATCAACCATTGCGGCTGTGGTCATGATGATTGGCTCGGCTGGCAACCGGTCCGCGACAGCTGGAAGCGCGCCGTCGGCAACCAGTTGATCCAGATCAGGCGACTGCGAATATGCACCCAATGAGCCGTAGCTATAAAGATCGTCACGTCCGATCAGTTCATAATCGAGACCAGACATGCTTGTTTCTGGGGGCATATCATCCGCCCAGGATGATGTGCCAAACGCGATACAACAAGCTGTAGCGCTCAGCAAAACTGACTTCATGTTATTTTTCATTGAGGGTCCTCCCATTGTGGTTATCGATCCAGTCTGGGGGGAGACTTCATTGACGCGCTTCCGAAATTTGTCGATATATTTCCGAAAAACGGAACACGAGAATATTCGATGGCTTTATCTAAACAGCTTTCACAACCAGTAGATGAACGGTTCGAGGGATCCGAATATGCGAAGGCCGGATACTCACCAAGGGGCCTTGGGGTCTATCTGCAGCATCATGTTCCGGAACCAGAGGCAACAGCCTACCACTTCCATCCCTCCATTGAAGTGAACTTTCTTGAAGATTGCGAGATGACTTACTCCTTCTCAGGTAAAGAGGTTCAAGTTCCCAAGGGGCGCTTTTGTGTGTTCTGGGCGGCTCATCCGCATCGCGTGCTGGATGTTGTTGGAACAGGAAAGATCACCAATATCTACATCTACCTGTCTGAGTTCATGAAATGGCCACTTCCGAGGAGTCTTGTGGATACGCTTTTGAGCGGTGCTGTGATCTGTTCAAAGACGGAGTCCGCCGGCGACTTCGAAGTTACTTCAAGGTGGGCTGGGGAAGTCGATCAGGTATCTGAGTACTATCAGAGGCTACATGCGTTAGAAATTCAGGCGCGACTCTATCGACTTGCGACGGAAGGGTGGGAGGTGTTGCTCGACTCGACGGTGCAACGGGAGTCCAACGTTGTCGGCGCGAAGTCGATCATTCAGTTTGAAAAGATGCTGCAGTTCATTGCCAACAGCTACGGCAACCGGATCAAGGTTAAGGATGTGGCTGAACAGGCTGGCATCTCAGAGCGCTATGCCATCACGCTGTTTTCAAAGCTGCTTGGTCGCACCGTCAAACAGCACATCAACGACACGCGCATGTTCCATGCCAAGATGCTTCTTATGGAAACGGATCTCAAAATCCTGACAATCGCATTGGACACCGGATTTGTGTCACTGTCGGCCTTCTATGACGCCTTCACAAAATCAACTGGCGTTTCGCCTGCAGCGTTTCGGCGCGGCGAAGTGCTTTTAGAGTAGTTGCAGGCTTTGGTATCAGCGGACGCGGGTTCTGGTCGGCGAAGCTCGATCGTCCAACGAAGGATTGAGAGACCGTCTGCCTGATCAAAGGCGTTTCGAATGTCGTTGATGGTTTCATGCGATGGACAATTAACGCGAAAGAAGAGACCTGCCTGACCGCAATTGGACAGTTTCATCAGCTGAGCGCCGTTCTCTCGAAGCACCATGCTGGCTTGTTCAAGCCCCGACCAGACATCTGCAGTTTCCAGCATCACCTCTAAAACAATGACTTGATTGGGGAATAAGCTGGCGAGCTCTGAACAACGATCTTCCAATGCTGCCATGGCAGCGCTCCTCGGGTCTTTCGGAAGATCTATGTAGGATCATCCGCTTTAGCTGAACTTGTTTTGCGCCCGCAATCTGCATGTCAAATCGGCGCGAGAGTAGCGACTGCCTAGACCGACTCCGGGTTGATGGTCAAGGAAAAGTTCTTGATAGCGGACAATATCCGTTATACCGATCATTCAAACAGCATCTGGGGTATTGTCATGTCTGACGGATTCTTTGCGCACATCGATACGACACTCACTGAGATCGATGAGGCTGGCCTTATGAAGATTGAACGTGAAATCACCTCGCCGCAGCGCGGCAAGATTTCTGTGAACTTTGGCGGTAAAGACCACGACGGCGTCATCAACCTCTGCGCCAATAACTACCTCGGTCTCGCCGACAACCCAAAACTAATTGAAGCGGCACAAGGCGCTCTGAGCTCTTACGGATACGGCATGGCAAGTGTTCGCTTCATTTGCGGCACGCAAGACCTTCACCGCAAGCTGGAACAACGTCTCGCCCGCTATTTGGGCAAAGACGATTCCATCCTGTTCGCTGCCTGCTTCGATGCCAATGGCGGGCTCTTTGAGCCGCTCCTTGGGCCAGAAGATGCGATTGTATCTGACGCTCTCAACCACGCTTCGATCATTGACGGCATCCGCCTCTGCAAAGCCTCGCGATATCGCTACCGCAACTCCGATATGGCCGATTTGGAAGAGCAGCTTAAAGCAGCACGCGCAGCCGGTGCACGGTTCATCATGATCGCAACAGACGGCGTATTCTCGATGGACGGTTACCTCGCACCGATGGATGACATCGTGACGCTTGCGCAGAAGTATGACGCTTTGGTGATGGTCGATGATTGCCACGCAACAGGCTTCATGGGTGAAAAGGGGCAAGGGACTGCATCACATTTTGGGGTCAATGATCAGGTCGATATTCTGACTGGCACACTGGGTAAGGCACTTGGGGGCGCAATCGGAGGCTACATTGCCGGTCCTCAGAATGTCATCGATCTGCTGCGTCAGCGGGCAAGACCTTATCTTTTCTCGAATTCCCTACCGCCAAGCGTCGTCGCCGCCTCGCTCGCCGCGCTCGATCTCGTCGAAGAGGGGGATGGTCTCCGGGATCAGCTGTTTGAGAACACGTCCTATTGGCGCCAACAGCTCACCGAGCTTGGGTTCACTGTGCCCGAGAGTATTCATCCAATCGCACCAGTCATGCTTGGCGACGCAAAGGTGGCACAGCAGATGGCTGCCGAGCTCTTCGATCATGGCGTTTATGTCTCCGGCTTCTTCTATCCGGTTGTGCCAAAGGGCCAGGCACGAATTCGGACGCAAATGAATGCGCGGCTAACGCGTGAAGATCTCGATCGCGCACTCGATGCCTTTGCCAAGGTTGGCCAGAGTGTTGGGGTGATCACATGAGCCATCGCCCAAATGACATGATCGCGCTCGCAAAGACCAAGGCTGAACCCGGCCTATGGATGGGCCGATACCCAGTCCCGGAAATCGGCCCCGAGGACGTGCTGATCAAGATCAATAAAACAGGCATTTGCGGCACAGATATTCACATCTGGAATTGGGATGATTGGGCTTCACAAACTGTCCCTGTTCCACTGATCACTGGCCATGAATTTGCTGGCGAAATCGTTGAGATCGGCGCGCAAGTTGAAGGCCTGAGCATCGGACAGCGTGTGAGTGGCGAAGGCCATCTTGTTGGCAAGCTGTCCAGGCAGTCGCGCTCTGGTAAGTTTCATCTCGATCCGGAAACCCGTGGCATCGGCGTCAATGAACAAGGCGCGTTTGCTCAATATTTGAAGCTACCTGCGTTCAATGTCGTACCTTTGCCAGATGATATTCCCGACGAGATCGGCGCGATCCTTGATCCGCTCGGCAATGCGGTTCACACCGCACTGAGCTTCAATCTAGTCAGTGAAGACGTACTGATCACAGGCGCTGGCCCAATTGGCATCATGGCCGCGGCCGTCGCGCGCCACGTTGGCGCACGCAATGTCGTCATCACGGATATAAACCAGGATCGGCTCGCCCTAGCCGAACAAGTGACAGATGTCGTCGCGGTCAATGTTGCCAATGAGGACCTTAAAGACGTCATTGCGCGCCTTGGCCTGAAAGAAGGCTTTGATGTCGGCATGGAGATGTCTGGCAATCAAGCGGCACTCGATCAAATGGTCGAAGCGATGGTCATGGGTGGCCAGATAGCAATGCTGGGTATCCCGCCCGGCAAGAGCCCCGTGGATTGGTCTCGCATTGTCTTCAAGGCAATTACGATCAAAGGTGTCTATGGACGTGAGATCTTTGAGACCTGGTACAAGATGATCTCCATGCTTCAGAACGGGCTGGACGTCTCGAAGGTCATCACGCACGAGTTTCCAGTTGCAGCTTTTGAGACCGGCTTCGGTGAAATGCTGACCGGATCGAGTGGGAAAGTCGTCCTCGACTGGACAAGCTCCTAACGCATGAGCTGCGTTGCGAGCCGGCGTTTCGAGGGCTATGCAAAGGCATGAATGACGATAAGCATGAGATTTCAGAGCGTTTGGCGCAAAGGCTCAAGGAAGCGCGCAGAAGCAATAGGCTAAGCCTTGATGCGTTGTCATCGCTTGCGGGTGTGTCGAAATCCATGCTCTCGCAGATCGAACGTGGCGAGAGCAGCCCAACCGTTGCGACGTTGTGGAACCTCACCCGCGCATTGAACGTCGATTTCTCGGGTCTGCTGGACGTTGGGCCCAATGAGCGCGGACCAATACGCGAGTTGATCAGGTCTGAACAAACGCCTGTGATCATGTCGAAAGGATCAGGCTGTGAAATCCGTATTCTCAGTGCGCCTGAGACAGTCGGAAATGTGGAAATCTACGACTTGCAGTTCAAGCCGACAGGATCATTGATCAGTGAACCGCACAGCAATGGTTGCATCGAGAACCTAACTGTCTTCAATGGTGAGCTTGAAGTCACAACCGACGGCCAATCTGAGACGGTAGGCGAAGGCGATACAATCCGGTACGAAGCCGACAAGCCGCATTCGATCAAAGCAACGGGCGAGCAAAGCCGCGCTGTCTTGATTGTCCAAGGCTCCTGAACTTCCGAAAATCGGAACATGGACGATAAAAATCGGAAGAACGTTGTGCGCTTCGAGGCGAAACTCATGTCATTCGCATGTGGTTTCCTCCCGCCAGCGATTGAGGCGGATCCGTCCTCGCACCTTTGATGCGGCGGTTCCGCCAGCTCTGGCAGGGCTTTTGTTCTTGAAGTCGAAAGTATTGCCTCATCGAATTGAAACAAACCCGGGTTTCTTTTAGAAACGCGGCCTCTGCAGAACGGGAGAACCGGACATCCGGTGCCGAAGGAGCAACCGCCTCGGAAACTCTCAGGCTCAAGGACCGTTTTGCAGCAAAACTCTGGAGAGAGGCGCATGATGCGTCCGCCGAAGGGATAGCGATCTCAGGCAAAGGGACAGAGGAGGCACTGAACCGGGGACACGTCCCCCAAATCGATCGGTGCCGCGTGATCTTTCCAATTCTCGCGGACTTCAGAAAGGTCTGTGCAGATGAATGAAGTAGCTATTATTGGAGCCGGGATCACCGGTGTAACGACCGCCTATGCACTGTTGGAGCGTGGCTTCAACGTCACCGTTTTTGACCGCAATCGCTATGCAGCGATGGAGACATCTTTCGCTAACGGCGGCCAGCTGTCAGCGTCAAATGCTGAAGTCTGGACTAATTGGGGAACAGTACTGAAGGGTATCAAATGGATGTTTGAGCCAGGTGCACCTCTGTTGGTGAACCCAAAACCGAGCTGGCATAAATACTCCTGGATGGCAGAGTTCATTAGCAACATTCCTCAATATATCCCTAACACTATCGAGACGGTTAGACTGGCGCTGTCGGCTCGCGAGCATCTCAAACGCTATGCTGACCAGGAGGGCTTCGAATTTGACTGTGAAGATCGCGGCATCCTCCATGTCTATCGCGATCAGCGCGAGTATGATCACGCGCGACGGGTCAATGACCTGCTTACAAAAGGCGGACTGACCAGGCGTCCGGTGACGCCATCAGAAGTTGCTGGAATCGAGCCGGCGATCAAGTGTGATGTCATTGGAGGCATCTTCACCGAAAGTGATTTCTCCGGCGATATCCACCTGTTTACGCGCAATCTAGCCTCTGCTTGCGCACGCAAAGGCGTGCAATTCTGTTTCAATGCGGAGGTCTCAGCCGTCGATCATACAGGGCAGGGGAGCGTTCTCACCTGGAAAACCCAAGATGATCAAAACACGGAAGAATTCGATGCTGTTGTCGTCTGCGCTGGAGTGGGAAGCCGATCCATCGCTTCGAAGTTGGGGGATCGGGTGAATGTCTACCCTGTCAAAGGGTATTCGATCACGGTCAATCTTGACGATCATCAAAGTCAGGAAGCCGCGCCTTGGGTGAGTCTGCTCGACGACAAAGCAAAGATTGTTGCCAGCCGCTTAGGTCTGAACCGCTACCGGATCGCTGGAACAGCTGAGTTCAATGGGATGAACAGAGATATCCGAGACGACCGGATACGGCCTTTGATAGAGTGGTGTGAAACCTTCTTTCCGGACGTCTCAACCGAACATGCTGTTCCTTGGGCAGGTTTGCGGCCGATGATGCCAAACATGCTGCCAAAGGTAAGCAGAGGACGAAAAGACGGCGTATTCTATAACACAGGGCACGGCCATCTTGGGTGGACTCTTTCGGCGGCGACATCAGAGGCCGTCGCAGAGCTGGTCGTTAACCAAGTGAGATAGAAAGGCGATTGTGGCAATGGATATTTCGACCTTGGGACCTCTGTTGGCATTCGTCACGGCGTCAGGCGTAAACTTCGGATTTCGCCGCACGCTTCCGCATATTGTTGGTGTTGCGGTCGGGATCACCACTGTCATCACATTAGCAGGGGTGGAAATCGGCGCTACCAATATGGACATGGGTCCTCTGCTCCTAGGCTTTAATCTCCTAATTTCCTTCTGCGGCAAACTTCACTGCAAATAATCGAGCCAAGGGCTCTGCTCCGTGATCATGTGATCTACGAGGCTCTCGAGGCCTTGCGACTTGCCAACAACTGGATCAACCAAGAGCGCTTGAATCGCTAGATCGCGGCTCTTGTTTAGAATGGCGTCAGCTGTGAGGTCATGCACACCGATCTGGTTGGTGAGTAGGCCGCGAATACCTGCCGGAGGATTGACCGGAATGCCGTGAACACCATTTTCATCGATCATGGCTGGCACCTCGACACAGATCCAATCTGGTAGATTCGAGATGTAGCCAGCATTGGGGATGTTCACTGCAGCTTCTTCATAGGCACCAGCCCCAAGCAACGCCTCCATGATCGGGACGACCCGTTCTTTGCATTTCAACTCAATGTATGGATCGCTGTTGCCAAGGAACTCGCGGTAGTACGTGTAGAAATCTTGAATGCCCTGATGGTCAGCCTGATCGTGCGCCCACTGAATGTACTCGCCAAAGTGGCTGTCATATGTAATGGGCAGCGCGCCAAACTTGTTGAGGACGTAGGCAAAAAGCCAGCGGTCCGACCAGGGGCGGACAGAATTGACCTCGCTGACATCAATATGGACAAAGCCCTCGGTTTCAATGGAGCGACCGGTGCTGCGCGAGAGTTGCAAAATCTCGGAGTAACCCGGTTTGCAGTTGAAATAGCCCGCTGCCTTTTCCCGGACATCGCCGTAGGCGCAGGTTCCGTCCTTCGTGTAGGTCACATCGGTCAGAACCGAGAAGTGGTTCAAGCCTCCCGCCCGATAGGTAATGTCGGAACGTTCTACACCCAGTAACGGAGCCAGATGACGTTCAAGCGACGCGATCTCATGGCACATCCCAATGAACTTCAGATCTGGGAATTTTCGATGCACCGTTGTACAAATTCTGCTCATCGGATTGGAGTAATTGAAGACCGTGGCACCAGGGCAAATGTCTGAGATATGCTGACAAATGTCGAGGATCGGAGGAATGATCCGAAGCGAGTGGAAGAGACCGCCGGGACCGCCGTTTTCGCCGTAGACCTGCCGAATACCGTGCTGCATTGGGACTTTCCAATCCATGTCCCAAAGCGCGAAACGATCGCCAACCTCAATGGAAATGACCACAAAGTCCGCGCCACGCAGAGCGCTCGGCAAATCTGTTGTCGCAGAGAGCTGAAACTTCAGATCTTTGCCCTGTATGAACGCCTCTGCGACATCCAGCGTCTTCTTCGCAGCCGGTTCGTTGATGTCGTGCAAAACAATCTCCGAGCCCGACATCTTGCTGCTTTGGAAGAGGTCTCCCAACATGCCTGTTCCAAATTGAAGGCTTCCTGCCCCGACAAGAACGATCTTCGTCATTTTCGCTGTCCCATAACTATTGCTTTGTTTTTTTGCATGCGCGATTTTACGCGCCAGATATCGCACGGCCACCGCCGTCAAACCGGTGAAGCATCGACGCCTGGGGAAGCAGGCCAAGTGTCTCCCCCATAGCTATTTTTTGTTTGCCAGGCTGACGCACAATAAGTGGTTCATCGGTGCCAATATCGACAAACAGAAAGTGATCAGACCCTAGATTTTCAGTGTGCATGACTGGGCCGGTCCATCTGCCATCTTCCGGGGGGCAAATATCGATGTGTTCCGCGCGAATTCCGAGAGTTTCGCAGCCTTCTCCTTCGGCAAAGGATCCCGTGAGAAGGTTCATTTTTGGCGAACCAATGAAGCCCGCGACAAAGACCGAGTTTGGACTGTCGTATAGTTCTTCAGGCGTGCCGACTTGTTCGACCACACCGTCACGCAGAACGCAGATGCGATCAGCAAGCGTCATCGCTTCGACTTGATCATGTGTGACGTAGACCATCGTCACGTCGTTCATGTCGTGATGCAGCTTGGCAATCTCGAGACGCGTTGCAACGCGCAGTGCTGCATCAAGGTTCGAGAGCGGCTCATCGAAGAGAAAGACGCGGGGGTCGCGTACGATGGCCCGCCCGATCGCAACGCGCTGACGTTGCCCGCCAGAAAGCTGTTTGGGCTTGCGATCCAAGAGATGATCAATCTGCAGCATCTCGGCGGCAGCCGTCACGCGATCTTTCATCTCGTCCTGGGATGACTTCGCCAACTTCATACCAAAGGCCATGTTCTCGAAAACCGACATGTGCGGGTAGAGCGCATATGACTGGAACACCATTGCAATGCCGCGCTTGGATGGAATGAGATCGTTGACCCGTTCTCCATCGAACTCGAGATCACCTGACGTGATTTCTTCAAGCCCTGAGATGAGGCGCAAAAGGGTTGATTTTCCGCAGCCCGAAGGGCCTACGAAGACCATGAACTCTCCTATTCGGATGTCGAGATCGACACCCTTGATGACTTCTACCGCGCCGAAGCTCTTGCGCACGTCCGTAAGTTTTATTTGTGCCACGCAGGAACCTCCGATTAGCCTTTGACGCCGCCTGCCGTAAGGCCGGATACGATTTTTTGTTGAAAGATGAGAACAAGGATGATGAGAGGTACGGTCACGATGACCGATGCTGCCATCAGAGCACCCCAAGGTGTCTCAAACTCTGTTGAGCCAGAAAGCAATGCGATCGCGACCGGTACGGTGCGCTGCTCCTCGGACGCGGTAAAGGTCAGTGCGAACAGGAACTCATTCCACGCACCGATGAATGCCAAAAGGCCTGTCGTCACGAGCGCTGGCCACATCAGGGGCAAGAAGACTTGCGTGATGATGTTCCATGGCGTTGCCCCATCGATGATCGCTGCCTCTTCGATCTCAATTGGCAAGTCTCGCATGAAGGTGGTCAAGACCCATACCGTGAAGGGCAGGGTGAAAATTGTGTATGACAAGATCATCGCCCAGGGGGTGTTGTAGATACCCAGGAAGCGGATCAACTCAAAGAGGCCCGCCAACACCGCGATTTGCGGAAACATTGACACAGCAAGGATGGACATGAGCAAGAGTGACCTGCCTCGAAAATGCACCCGTGCAAGCGCATAGGATGCGGTCACCGCAAGGAACATGGCAAACCCAACAGTTGCCCCAGCGATGAGAACAGAGTTGAAGATGCTGCGCAGGAACTTTTTGTTCTCCATGACTTGGGCGTAATTTGCCAAATCGAAAGACGTGATGAAGTAGTCGACCTCAAAGAGTGACGTGCCCGTTTTGAAGCTGGTGATCACCGCATAATAGAATGGGAAAACCGACACGATGACGATGAGCGCAACAACACACCAAAAGCCGACGTTTTGCAGGTGTTTTTTCATCGGTCAGCATTCCCGCCAAGGTCCACTTTTCCAAGCCATATGTAAGCCGAGACAAAGATTGCGATAAGCGCAAAGAGAAGTGTTGATTGCGCAGAGCCATAGGCAAACTTGTCAAAGTCAAAGAGGTTCTCGCGCGCTATAACCGACATGGTTTTTGTCGCTTGCGAGTTTGGCGTCAGCACGTAAACCAAGTCGAAGATCCGCAACGCATCAAGCGACCGGAAAATGATCGCAACCATGAGTGCTGGCCGGATCAAGGGCAAGGTGACCTTCCAAAAAACCTTGATTGGATGGACGCCATCCACTTTGGCCGCTTCATAAATATCCCTTGGGATCATCTGGAGACCCGCAAGGCAGAGCAATGCCATGAACGGCGTTGTTTTCCAGATATCGACGGCGAGAACTGCATACATTGCGGTGTCTGCGGTCGCTGTCCATGCGATTTTTCGATCGATGAGCCCGACGCTGAGCAACATATCATTGATGATCCCGAATTGGTCGTTCAGCATCCATCCCCACATACGAGCTGAAACGATTGTTGGAATTGCCCACGGGATCAGAATGGCTGCACGTACCCAGCCCCGGCCTTTGAAGTTTTGGTGCAGGACCAGAGCGACCATCAAGCCAAGCACGGTTTCAAACGCAACCGAGATGAAGGTAAATCGAACTGTATTCCAAACGGCATTCCACCAGGCAGGATCGACGAGCGTACCCTTCCAGATCACGCGACCTGACGAGAGCTCTCGATAGCTCAAGTAGTTGTCGAAACCGATCCAACGCCCATCGTACAGGCTCGTCAAAGACGTGTCTGTGAACGAAAAGTAAATCGTTCTTAACAGCGGCCAAGCGGCAACGAATATGAGCGCGGACAGCATGGGAACAAGGAACCAGAAGGCCGCGCGTTTGCGCTGCGCCGACAAGCTATTGCCCGAAGCTGCCCCAGATTTGCGAGCCATGGGATTATCTTAGTACAGGAATTCGGAAAAACCGGCCGGACCCGGAGGCCCGACCGATAGGGAGGTGTCTTACCAGCTATCGCCGCGCAAATCTGTCAGCTCGGCTTCGAGCAGCTCCAGATTATCCGCGGCACTTCCCTCGCCAGAGAGCGTATTGTGGACAGCAGACCAGAACTTCGAAGACACCTCATTGTAAGCGCCTTGAGTCGGAGCGGATGGACGTGGAACCGCTTCGAGGAAAACGTCCTTCCACTGCTCCATGATTGGCACCTCAGCAAGGACTTCAGCATCATCATAGAGTGCCGTGATCGTGGGAAGCCTACCAGTTAACATAGCGCTGATACGCTGCGCTTCCGCACCACCCAAATACAGGGCCAAAGAGGTCGCCGCGTCCTGGTTTTCCGAGTACTTCGAAACGGCGATGTTCCAGCCACCAAGAGTTGCGGCACTGCCATCATGATCGCCGCCACTAGGTAGAGGTGCAACGCCGAAGCTCCCTTTCACAGCGCTATCGTCGCTGTTTCCAAGATTTACGGCGTACGGCCAGTTGCGCATGAAAACAGAGTTACCTGTTTGCCAAACACCACGGGACTCTTCTTCTTGATATGCGAGGACGCCCTCGGGAGTGATGGTTCCGACCCAGCTTGCAGCCAGTTCAACAGCAGCGATAGCAGCCGGATTGTTGATGGAAATCGTCCCGTCGGGTTCGATAATTTGACCACCACCAAACGACTTCACCCATTCCAACCCATTGCAGGTCAGACCTTCATAGGCGTTACCCTGCCAAACGAAGCCCCACATATCGTCTTTGCCAGCGGCGCGCTCTGCGTCCTGAATTCTTTGCGCTGTTGCAGAGAGCTCTTCCCAAGTGGTCGGGACTTCGGCGTCGTACTTCTCAAGCAAGTCCGTGCGATAGTACAGGGCAGGTGCGGCTGTAAACATAGGCAATGCAACAAGCTTGCCATTCACAGTCTGGCTTTCGATCACGGACGGAAAGTGTTCATTGACAAGATCGCCAGCGGCTTCAGACAAGTCAATGAACTGGTCGGCCAATTGTGGCGCCCAAATCACATCAGTTCGATAGAGATCGATGTCCGAGTTTCCGGCAGCCAACCACAGCCGGAATTGGCTGAATTGGTCGGTTGTTGAAGACGGCATGGGCACCAAAGTTACGGTATGGCCAGTTGCCTCTTCCCATGGTGCGACGATTTTTGCGAGGTTTTCAGCTGCGTTTCCGGTGATCCCAGTCGCGATCTTAATTTCATCAGCCAACGCAGTTGATGCGATTACAGATGCAGCGACACCCCCCAACAGGTAGGTCATTGTTTTGGTCATTTTGATCATTGTACTCCTCCACGTTGATCGGGGGTTATGCCTCCCCTCCCTTTTCGGACTTCAAAGAAAATCCGAAGCGCTTCGGATTTTGATAGAACGTTTCCGAAGCGCTTCGGATAGATAGCAACAGAGTCTCGCAAACTGCAACAGGTATTTTCTGGATCGGGACTAAGTTCGAGGTTCCGCAGTCGACGCTCGAATGATCAGTTCAGAGTTTTCAATGACTTGGCGGTCGCCGTCCTTGCCTTCAATCATATCACAAAGGATCCCCGCCAGGTGCCCCCAACTCTTCTGAAACGCTGATTGCGTGACAGTTAGACCAGGGAAAAAGGAAGAGGGTCTGACATTCACGTACACATCATCATGTGCGGTTACGGAGACATCTTCAGGGATCGATAAATGCAAAGCACTCAAAGCGGTGTAGGCGCCTCTGGCCAATTGAACATTCCCACAGATCAGTGCCGTCGGTCGATCAGCCTCGTCTCCCATCATCTGAACTGTCGCTGTCATGCCGCGTTGTTCAGTCATAGGGCCATGGACAACATCCCGCTCGTTGTAGGTCAGACCAAGAGCTCTCAGCGCTGACTGGTATCCGTCCAGTCGATACTTGGCATAGGCGTTGCCAGCGACGCCGTTGAGGAATCCGATTCTCTTGTGTCCCTGGCTTGCGAGGTATTCGACATGCTGTTTGAGAACATCAAAATTGTCGATGTCATAAAAGGCATGCTGAGGCGCAAGTTCAGCACGTCCGTAAACCACATAGGGGACATTGAAACTTTCCAGTAGTGGAATCCGGCTATCCTCGAATTGCGTATCGATCAAAACGAAACCGCCGAACGTTCCGCTCGCAGCCGCCTGTTTGTACACTGGCACGGGGTCGACTTTAGGTGGGAGCATGTTCAAAGCGAACTGTTTGCCGCGCCGATAGAACTCTTCGGACAGGCCGGAGATGGTTTCCAGATTGGCCGCATCTTCTGTGCTCGTTAGTCGACCAGCACGGATCAATGTGACCATGCCGCTTTTGCCGGTCGCAAGCATCCGCGCTGAAAGATTGGCAGAGTAGCCAAGTTCAGCCGCAGCATCTTGCACACGCTTCATGGTCTTTTCGTTGACGTCAGAATGGCCATTCAAAGCACGGCTTACTTGCGTCATGGAAAGGCCGATATGCTGGCTGATGTCTTTGATTGTAATCATGGTCACCAAAACGCTGTCTTCATGACGCCATCTAACCTTTCCAGATGGTGCCCCCGTAAGATCAAGAGACGTAGAGCTATTTGGTGAGAAATTCAATCCGAAGCGTTTTGGACAGAGCGCTATCCGCGCGAATTTACCTCGAAACCTTGTTGACCAAGGACATTCCCAAATGGGGAGTTAATCATCCCCACTGCGGTCATTGGATGGAATTCGCGTCGGTTTTTGTCGTGGCCTGCAAATCAGTCCTGTCCTCGACGTTCACTGGGCGAATGCCAATGCATCGAAGCACTGCCCCAATTTTTGGAGTGAGCGTCCATTGAACCCAACTTCTCGCATAAACCAATATGACTTAGATCGGCTCCTAAGGCAGGTTACCCAAGAACCCTTTGACGCACAGCATTTCCAAAGGTCTCAAACAGCTTCCGAGAGGTGCTGTCGGTCTCCGACCAATATTCCGGATGCCATTGTACGCCTACAGCAAAGGCCTTCGCATCTTTGACGGACACGGCTTCGATTGTGCCGTCCGATGCGGTCGCCTCGACAACCAATCTTGGAGAGATATGTGCGATTGCCTGGCTATGCAGTGAGTTGGTTCTGAACTCAGGTCCGAGTATTTCTTCGATACAGCCGCCCTTTGTCGCCGTTACATCTTGATTGATTTCAAACTGCTTGTCTCGATCCAGTACGTCCGCGGCTCGATGGTCCAAGCTGCCCTTTTCCTCATGGATCATCGGCCGAATTGTCCCACCAAAAGCAACGTTCAACTCCTGAATCCCACGGCAAAGTGCAAGGATCGGCACCCCTTTTTCAACAGCTGCCTGGATCAGGGGAAGGGAGGTTTCATCACGTCTGAGATCATAAGGCTCAAACCGTTCATCTGGTTCCTGACCATAATATGACGGATGCACGTTGGCCTTGGATCCTGTCATCATAACGCCATCAACACGATCAAGCAGGGCGTCGTGATCAACGAACGATCCTAAAGCAGGTATGAAGATAGGTAGGACATTTGCGACCTTGGTCAACGCGGTCATGTACTGGTCGGGCACGCAATGCCAGTCCTCGTTATCGAACTCTCTGGTATCAGCGACGATTGCCACGATCGGTTGCATTACAGGGCCTTTCAATAGTGCAGGGGTCAGTGACCCAGAATTTGGTTTAGGAACATTTTGGTTCGGGGCGACTGAGGGTCATCAAAGAACTGGTCAGGAGCGTTTTCTTCAATGATCTGTCCAGCATCCATAAAGATCACACGGTCAGCTGCTTGACGTGCGAACCCCATCTCATGCGTCACGCAAATCATGGTCATGCCATCCTCGGCCAGTGCAATCATGGTGTCTAAGACCTCTTTGATCATTTCAGGGTCGAGGGCTCATCCAACCGTGGCTCAAAAAGGGTAGACGCGTACCTGTCTTTGCATGTGGCATGGTCGGAGCCAAGCAAGGTTACCTCCCTGAACTGTCGCTGGGTTAAAACCTGGCGACTTTTTTCTTCGCGCTTTAAACTCTCGTGCTTCCAACGAAGGTTGGAAAATGCATAGAAATAGGAAATTTTAGGTCAGCAATACTGACTTATTTAACATAACATCTCTTATGCGGAAAGAATTCTGCCGCATCATTCCGCCGATATCTGAAGAAACTTCCCATATTCTTCACTAACCTCGTGCGCCTCTTCGAAGGCGCGCGCTCGTTCTGCTTCAAGGCATCTAAAGTAGCTCTGGATGTCAGCGATGTATGTTTCAAAGTCGCGACCAATAAGATCGCGGTACTCCTGAACATCATCTGGATCAGTCGGAACAAAGGGTCGCTGTGGCGCATAACACGTTTGAGCTGCTGCAGTTCCGGAAAGACAGATCAACAAAAATACAGACGTATGAAAAGCGGCTGACTTACATGCCTTCATGGCTTTGTGCCTTCAATGCTTGAGAAATTCGCGCTTGCGTGCGAATTAATGTCGTCGGGTTTTAGGGTATATGCAAGACAAAACCGTATCTTGCACACAAAACCGTATTATTGTAACTATGGCTCATCGAAGCGAATGCCTCGGTGCGCCCAACTAATGGAAGAGCGCGCTATGGCGATGGATTTAGCAAAAGAAGCGCCGAATGTGGTTACAGAAGCAGGATTCAAAGACCTTATTGAATCCGGATATCACGTCGAAGTTGTATGCAAGGTGGATGCCTACCGGAAAAATTCGGTGTGGCATGGCGTCTGGGTTCTTCGTGCTGTCAACGACGAGGGTGTCGAAAAACAACTCGTCACCGCTCGCGCCAGAACCGCCGGGGATCATATCCAAATCAGGACCTTCAAGACAGTCACCGGTTTGGTCTCGTTCCTTATCGACCTTGGCTTCTCTGTCATCGCATTCCCGGTCTACGAAGGTCAGCGCTGGACTTTCACGCTGTCTCAGTCGGAAGACATCTCTACGGAAGACTAGCCTCTTAGCCTTCCTTTTCGCAGCCAATGCTGCATCGGCACAAATGGTCTTCACGATGGAAAGCGATGGCTCGCTCTCAGCCTCGCAATCCCAAGAGAGATTTGCGCGAAATTACAACGACGGTATCGGCCAAGGAAATTCGGACGCCCCAGTTGCCATTTTTGGAGCCGATGCCACATCCGACACCAACGCAACTGAAGATCCAAGCGACGGGTCATTCCGCGTAGCTGCTGTTGCGCCACGCGTTGCCGTTCCCCGCCCTGACATTCTTGCCGCAATAGATGAGACCGCTTTGCGATATGCGAGCCACCAAGGTTTGCGCGCAGCCGGTCTCACGGTAACGGAATGGCGGCTGCTGTTCCGTTCCAACATAGAAATCGAAAGCGCCTACAACCCGAATGCGCGCTCGCATGTTGGCGCGATTGGCCTTGGTCAACTCATGCCGGGAACTGCCGATGACCTTGGCGTCGACCCTTATGATTGGCGGGCAAATCTTGACGGCTCCGCACGTTATCTGGCCGCTCAATTGGCAACCTTTGGCGACGCGCGATTTGCATTGGCTGCTTACAACGCTGGCCCCGATGCCGTCAGGCAGTACGGGGGCATCCCGCCCTACCGTGAAACGCAAAACCACGTCCAGCGGGTGCTGGCCGTATTCAACAGGCTCGAAGGAGAAAACTCATGAGGCCAATTCAACTATTCATTTCTGTACTGACGGTCTTCGTCGTTTTAGCCGAGCCAGCAATGGCTCAGTCGGTCGACCTCTCACCCTTTGTGAGCTTCTTTCAAGGGATCGTAGATGCGATGACCGGCCCATTGGGGGTTGTCCTTGGAACACTCGCTTTGATGGGGGTGTTCGCAAGCTGGTGGTTCAACATCATTGATCTTCGGCAAGCTATCTGGGTGTTGGCCGGACTAATGGGCATTGCCGCAGCACCAACAATCGTTGCGACGGTTTTCGGGGCATAAGGGCGCAGACGTGGCTGAGAAATCAACTCTGTTCCAAGGTCTAGTTCGACCATCAACGCTGTTTGGGCTGCCAATCATGTACGCGGTAGTCTGGATGTTCGGCACGGCCCTATTGTTTATCTGGGTACAGAGCTTTGCGGTGCTTGGCATCGGCGCAGCTCTGTATCCGGTTCTGTGGAAAGCAGCAGACTGGGATCCCCGTTTCATAGATGTCCTAATGACGGTCCTGCAAGAAACACCTGGCACGCGAAACAGAAAAATCCATGGCGGAGACAGTTATGCCCCGTGATGATTTGGATGAGCGGACACTGATGCCAAAGTGGTTCCAGCACGAAAAGCAACTGGCTCACATGTTGCCGTACGTGAGCTTGGTTGACGACCATACGGTGCGCACGCGTGTCAACGAGCTGTTCCAATGCATCCGCATTACAGGCGTGAACAGCTACACAACCGACGACGACTATCTCGACAACACACGCGCCCTTTTTGCACGCCTGATTGCACAGCTAGGCCAAGAGTTCAGCTACTACGTTCACAAGGTTTCCAAGGCGATCAAGGTGGACCTTGAACCCATCGAAGGACACACATTTGCATCGCAGGTTGACGCCCTCTGGCAGACTAAGATGGAAAACAGCGGGTTGCGTGACAAGACTCTTACGCTGACAGTAATCCACCGCCCTCCGCCAAAGACGTTTATGCGGTACATGCGAAAGCCGTCCCCTGAAACGTTGCGCGAGGAGACTGCAAAGCGGGTCAGCCGCCTCAACCAAGCGGTCGGGATCTTTATGTCCGGGCTAGCAGAACTGAAACCAACACTGCTTTCCGCTGAAAAGGGTGAGTTGGTGGGGTTTCTCGGTGCACTGAACACCGGACAAGAACTGCCACTCTACCACACGTCAAAATTCGGTTTCATGTCGTCTTCTGTTGCAAATACGCGGGCAACCTTCTTCGGCGACTACTTTGAACTTTCTGAGGGCGTTGCTGGCAAACGCTACGGCAAAAGCTACAGCGTTAAAGACTATCCACAGAACACCTCCTGCACGATGTTCGATGGCTTGAACCTGCCCGTCGATATGATTGTCACGCACTCATTCACGCCAGTGAACACAAACCTGACGATTGCGAGGATCAAACGCGAGGCCAAGCGACGACAGGCCACTGATGACGCAGAAATCTCAGCGCGAGAACAACTACCGTTTCTTGCCGATGATTTGGCCTCAAAACGGGCGAGCATGGGTGACCACCATATGGTCGTCACCGTGTTTTCGGACACCCTAGAAGGGCTCGAAACTCTGGGTGCTGAGATTGTGAACGCCGCAGCCTCCGAAGGTGTGACAATGATCAGCGATCGGTTGGGCGCAAACACACATTACTTCAGCCAGCATCCCGGCAATCAACCCAAGAGGTTACGCGCCAGCACCGTGACGAACGTCAATTTCGCGGATTTTGCACCGTTTCACCGGACCCAACTTGGAAAGCAGGCTCAAGAAGTCCCTTGGGGAAGCATTATCTCTATGTTCCCAACCCCTGAAAGAAGCGCTTATCGCTTCTCTTATCACGAGGCGGGATCGCCCGAGAAAGAACCCACCAGCGGCCACACCTTGATTATGGGCCGTCCCGGGTCTGGTAAGTCGGTTTTCTCAGCCTTCCTAATGACACAAGCGGTCCGCGCGAACGCCCGCGTCTTCGTCTTCGACTATCGGCAGGGTATGGAAATGGCCGTGCGGGCCAATGGAGGCAGCTACACCACGATACAAGGCGGGATGCCCACAGGGCTCAATCCGCTGTGGACCGAAGTGGACAAGCGCGGGATCGCATGGCTCTCCGACTGGTTCGGTTCCTTGCTTTACCGCGAAGACAAGCCGCTCACACCTGCACAAACCAACAGGATCGTTCAGTGCGTTCGTCAAAATGCTCAGGCTACCGATCCGGGCCTACGGGATTGGCAGAACTTCGCATCACTCTTCATGTCGATGGATGATGACGGTGACTTGAACCAGCGCGTTCTTGAATGGGCTGACAAAGGCCGTTTCGGCTGGATTTTCGGCCATAGCCTGGAAGATACCTTTTCGCTGGATGGGGATTTGGTTGGCTTCGATCTGACCGGAATCCTAGACAGCGAAAGCGACAAGGAACGGATGGCTGTTCTCAGCTATTTGTTCCGCCGGATTGAGCGAAAGATCGAAGACCGCCGCCCCACAATCATCATCATTGATGAGGCATGGAAGGCGCTCGACAACGAGTATTTTGCTGAACGCTTGTCGCAATGGCTGGTGACAGCTCGAAAGCAGAACACCGTGGCTGTCATGATGACGCAGTATGCTAGCCAGCTTGAACGGACGCGTACCGGCAAAACCATAGTTGAGGCGGTGCCGACGCAGGTTCTTCTCCCCAACATTCGTGCCAATGCCTCGGACTATCAGATGCTCAATCTCTACGGAAAAGAGCTGGATACCCTTCTCAGCACAGGCACAAACTCTCGCTTGGCACTCATTCGAGATGACCAAGGCTCGGTCGTCGTAGACGCAGACCTTAGCGCTCTTGGCGACAACCTAACCATCCTTGGCGGGATGGAAGCTGGTGAAAAACTCGTCGGTTCCGATTACCGGGATCGGCCTGACTTTTGGAGGCTCCAACAATGAAGAAATTGACCTATTTCCTAATGCTGTGTGTGATCGCGGGTTGCTCGAACTATCAAGAGCCGCAAGCCAACTGCTTCAGCTTCGTTTCACGCAGCGTCGCGCCAGTGAACTGCGACTTTGAACCGCTCAATGACCCCCATCTCTTAGACTTGGAGGACATTGCCAATGAATAAGCTCACCGTCGCAGCGCTGTTGCTGGTCGGGGTTTCAACCGGCGCGCTCGCCCAGGGCGTGCCAGTCGTGGACTCCGGCCTCACGGCCCGCGACATTATCGAAACGGCTGATCGGGAGGCTGACCTTGCTGTGCAAGGTGACACCGTCGCGGTCGAAGAAGCCATTTCAGAGATTGAGCGGGACCAGCTCGCGGTTCTCGACGATATTCTCGATGCGCAGACCAGCTTCGAAGCTGGCGGCATTGCGATATCGGGAATGGTCTCTGGCCTCGAAGGTGGCAGCGGCAATGCGGATAGGTCCGTGGAAGCGGTCTACGGGACCGCTGACCTCGATCCCAACCCTGCTGGCAACCAGATGTTTGGTGATGCCGCTGAAAATATCGAGCAGCTCATCATCCGCGTGGCACAGGAAACGCACAGCCGTCCCGGCGTGTCTGCGGCTGGCCTCTCGGTTGTCCAGTGGCGAGCATTGCTTCAAGCACTGATCTGGCAAGAAAGCCGGTTCGTGGTTCGTGCTGAAAGCCCTGTGGGTGCCTACGGTCTGACGCAGATCATGCCTGGCACTGCCGGTGATCTTGGGATCAATCCTCAGTATCGCACCAGCCCTTATCTCCAGGTGGAAGGAGGGGCGCGGTATCTGGCCCAACAGCTCAACCGTTTTGATGGCAACATCATCTTCGCGCTTGCCGCCTATAATGCAGGACCGGGCAACGTAATTGATTATGGCGGTGTCCCGCCCTTTCGGGAAACCCAGCACTACGTTCAAGTCATCCCGCAGAAATACAATGAGTACCTGGCACGCATAGGCGGGATCGAAGCGCTCGGCACAATCGACCCCGCCCTTCTGGCGAACTCCAACCTGTCGCTGATGGGCACGGGTGCAGCATTCTATGGAAGCAGCTCCCCTACTGCAATCCGGCAAGCTGCCCTTCGCGTGCGGGATATCGTAACCCGCATTGGCTCAACCACCGATGTGCAGGAGTCCATGGCGTTGAACACCTACGCCAGAGCCGAGTTGGTCCGTCTCATTGCGGCAAGGACAAGACTTCAAGCCGCTCGGACCCAACCCCTAAGCGCTGAACAGCTGCGGCTCGCGGCGGCGCGGATGCAAGAACAAGAATTCATGAACTTCACCATAGAGGACTTAGACTAATGCGCACGCTATCGCTTCAAATCACCTACGTCCGCAGCACCGTTCGGGCTTCCGTAGTCGCATTGCTTTTGCCGCTCGGCATCGCTGCTCCCATCTCGATGATATCGGCCCCTGCCCTCGCGCAAGGCGTGCCCGTTGTGGACACGCAGAACATTGCCCAAAACATACAACAACTGCGCCAGATGATCGAAGATGAGTTACTCCAAAATGAGCAGCTTTCGCAGCTTCGAGAACAACTCTCCACACTCACAGATCAATTGGCCCAGCTCCAAGAAACCTATGCTGCACTCACCCGTTTGGCCGAACTCCCAGAAGTGATCGCGACCGAGATGGAAGCCGAGTTGAACGGCCTTCTGGATCAAGAGTTTGGTGATATCCAAGCGACGATCCAAGCAATTCGCACAGGTGACTTTTCAGGCCTCAGCGGTTCCGGCGCAGGCCAAATCCAAACCCAGATGGGTCGCGTTCTTGCAGACCTCGGTTTTGATGAAGACACGCTCAACGAAATGGCAACCAGCGGCAACGCTGGAGCTGAACGTATCGCAACGCAAGCGACCACCGGCGCCCTCGTCTCGTCTGCAGCGCAGAACAGCTACGAGGATGCAGGCCAATCGCTTGAGCGCGTCGACCGCCTTGTTGGCCTGATTGATGACATGGACGAACTCAAAGAAAGCGTCGACCTGAATACGCGCGTCACGGCTGAACTGGCCATTGCACTCGTCGCGATGTGGCAGCTTGAAGCCGTTCAAACCGTAGGCGACGGCACCGGTGGTGTCATCGATGCAGCCACCATCGCCGAAGAGCAAAACTTCATGGAATTCACCATTCCAGACCTCGGCGATTAACATTGAGGGATTGAGATATTGGACAACGAGAAAGAGATCATTGAGGAAGAGCTGGTCTACGGCGCGCTGCGTCGTGAACGCCTCTGGCAGAAGCTCGGGCTAGCCGGACTAACCTTTGGTCTTCTCGGATGCCTGGGTGCCGTCGCTGTCGCCATCCTCGATGTGGACCCACCCCCGGTGGTCGTGCCCTACGATCCCGAAACGGGGTTTGCGTTGCCTGAAGTCTCTGTTGGCGCAAGCGCGGTCACTGGCAATCAAGCAGTGATCGAAGCTGAAATTTTCCGCTATGTAACTGATCGTGAGGTCTACAATCAGCTGGACAACGACGTCCGGATCAACAGCGTCTTACAGCGTTCAGATGGCCGCGCCGAAGCCTCAGTGCGCGCCCAATGGAACAGCGCGAACGCCCAGTATCCGCCAACCGTCTACGGCAGCAACTCTACGCTGGATGTCGAAATTCTCAGCGTAAACTTGATTGGCGAGAACCGCGCGACTGTCCGGCTCCGAAAGCGGCTCACCTCGATTCAAGGCGTCCAAGCTGGTCTGTTCACTGCGACCATGCTTTTCGAGTTCCGGCCCGAAGAAGCCCGTACAATTGATCAGGTTTGGACGAACCCCTTTGGCTTCACAGTGATCGAATACTCGATCCGTTCAGACAGATTGGAGAACTGATATGCGCAGTCTCGGAATAGCCCTGCTGGCATTGATGTTCACCGCATCGACAGCTCTTGCTGAAGCAACGCCGCGCCGCGGCCCCAACGACGCGCGAGTGCGAATTGCCACCTATCAAGACGGTCAAGTTTTCCGCCTGAATGTCTCGCTCACGCATGTGACCACTGTTGAATTTGGGGATGGCGAAACCATCCGCTCGATCCTATCCGGCGACACCGAAGGATTTGAACTTGATGGCGTGCCTGGCGGGCAGGCGTTCGCGATTAAGCCGGTCGCGCGCGGCGTCCATACCAATGTGACCGTCTACACCAACCGCCGCAGTTACTATTTCAACGTGAGAGAAGTGTCCTCGCCCACCTTCTATGTGGTCCAGTTCCGCTATCCTGATGAACAAAGACGACCTCAAAATGCCGTCGCTGCACAGGCACCGAACTACAACTACGGTGCAAGCTCTCGATCAGAGATCACACCAACGCGTGTCTGGGATGACGGTACGTTCACATACTTCCAATTCGCTCGGAATGCGCCTGTTCCGGCAATCTTCCGTTACTCAAACGGCCGTGAGCGCACCGTCAACTCACAACAGACAGATCCTCGCGTGATCCGCGTATCTGGCGTGAACTCTCGATGGGCGCTGCGCCTTGGCGAAACCGTGGTCTGTATTCAAGCAAATGCAACGGGGGGCACATCATGAGCGATGATCCGAACCAAGCAGAAGTTAACCAACGACTTGCGCGTCTCGAAGCCGGTGCTGTGGGCGCGCCAATTGCATCGGAACGCCGCTCGCCTGTAATCGCTATTCTCGTTGTCGCTTTGATCGGAATGGCGGGTGCATTCTTCTACGTGTTGAACCAACCCGAGGAAGAAGTCGTGTTGCCGACCGCGACACCCGACGAATTCCAACCAGAGGGCGATGGCTTCGGTGCAATCGATCCATTCGTGCCCCCTGCCCCACCCGAACCTGAAATCGTAGAAATCCCAGCTACCAATCCTGAGCCCAATGCCGAACTCCTTGCTCAGATCGCAGCACTTCAAGCTCAGATTGAGGCGATACAAAATGCCCCTGAACCTGTTGTCGAAGAGGACACATCAGCTGCAGACGCGATGAATGCGCTGACAGCACAACTGGCAGAGTTGCAGGCTGCTTCGGAAGCGGCACAGGAACAGTTTGCCGCAGAAATGGCGGAGCGCGATCGTGAGCTTCAAGAGCTCCGCATGGACCTCGATCTAGCGCGATTGGAAGCAAATGCCCCCGCCCCTGCGCCTGTTGGTCCAACCGAAGACGAGCTGCTTTTGCGGGAACAAGAGCGACTGCGCCGCGAAGAAGAGGCTCGGCGTTTGGCCGAATTACAGCGCCGCGCGGACGAGGAACGCGCTTTCCAGGAAGCCCGCATACAATCACCAACTATCGCCTTTGGCGGAGCAACAAATGGCGGTCCAGGGACCGAACTGGCAGAACGTACATTCGGAGATGTCACTGACTTCGTTCTCAACGGTGCCCTCCCATCTCAAGTGACCCAATCCGAAGTTATCGCAAATCCCTCAAATACGGTCATTCAGGGCACCGTCATTCAGGCAGCTTTGGAAACCGCTATTTCTAGCGAGCTTGCGGGCCAAGTAAGAGCGATCACATCTGAGAACGTCTACAGCTATGACGGGTCACGCCTCCTCATCCCAGCTGGATCACGACTCATTGGTCGTTATCGTTCTGGTGCGGAGATTGCTCAAAGCCGTGTAACCGTTGCCTGGGACCGCATCATCCTACCGACCAATCAATCCGTTCAGATCAGCTCCTTTGGAGCCGATGAACTTGGACGCTCTGGAACAACTGGTTTCGTTGACACACGCTTTACCGAGCGCTTCGGCTCCGCAGCGCTAATTTCTCTGATATCCGCCGCGCCAACCGTTGCCGCAAACCAAACCGAAGATGAACTTGCCGAGGATGTGCTTGAAGACGTCGGCGACAACCTCGCCGACGCAACAGGCAGTATCATCGGTGAATACCTTTCAATCAAACCTGTGATCTACGTCGACCAAGGAGCGCGCATCACAGTTATGGTTGATCGTGACTTGGAGATTTTCTGATCCTATGTCGCTGAGCTACCTTCAATCCTCAATTGACCGGCTAGAGGACGCCAAACGGGAAGATGTAATCGAAATCTGCATCAACCCGGATGGCTCTTGCTGGGGAGAGTTCCAAGGCGACCATTTCATGTCTCGCCTTTCACAAACTCTGACAGAGGATCAAGTCAAAGACCTCGGCAACCAGATCGCGTCTGACGCCGGAACGCCACTTTCCAAAGACAAGCCCATCGTCTCGGTCTCAATCAGCTATCTTGACCGCCCGATCCGAGCACAGGTTATCACACCTCCGGCCGTAAACCGGGGCATGTCGATTAGTTTGAGGTTCTTTTCCAGCTTGCCACTCGATTCAATCAAATTGGGCTTCCTCTACGGAAAAGAACGTAAGCTGGAAGAACGGCGCCAAGAAAAGAACCGACAGCTTCGCCAAGTCGTGGCAAGCGGTGACATTGACGCAGCCATCCGTCATTGCGTTGAAAACAAGCTCAACATGATCGTCTCTGGCGGAACGTCTACAGGGAAGACAGTGGCGGCACGGAAAATCCTTTCTTACGTCGATGACGTTGAAAGGATCTTGACCATTGAAGAAGCAGCAGAGCTGCTTCCGTCGCAACCGAATTCGGTCACGCTGATTTCAAACCGCGACGCACCGCACCAGACGGCCGATATCTTGCTGACTTCCACTCTCCGGATGCGCCCAGACAGGATCATACTGGGCGAGGTACGCGGTAAAGAGGCCATGACTTTCCTTGAGGCCATCAACACTGGCCATGGCGGTTCTATGACCACCCTGCACGCGGAAACGCCTCAACTGGCGGTCCAACGCCTAGCAATCGCAGCGTTAAAGACAGAAGTCCCAATACCTTATAGGGATATGGTAGACTACATCGAAAGCTCAATTGACGTGATTATCCAAGCGGGCCGTGAAGACGGCAAGCGTGGGATTACCGAATTCTATTTGCCTGGGACAGAACTGGAAAAGGGGGCCCAAGAATGAGCAATGGGAAAAGCTACATGCCAAAAATCCTGACCTTCAATGGCGGGAAGAAATTCAGCATTCAGGAAATGGAAGACACTATCGCTTCCTACACACTGGACGGTTGGGAAATCATCTCCATGACCCATTTTCAGGGCCATCAACCAATGTATACCGTCCTGTTGCAGTACGAGTTCTCAGAAGAAGAGATGCGAGGAAAACAGGAGAAAACAGCATGAAATTGAACACTTTCGTTTCTGCCGCGATTATCAGCCTATCTCCCGTCTGCGCGTCTGCCCAAGGATTGGTCCCAACGATTGGGACCGAGCATGAATTCTGTCAGGACCGCCCCATTGAACCTGAATGGATGGCTGAACTACCTTCACGAGAGCGCTACAAGCGCCTCGTGATCCAGACTATCTACCGCGCGCAAGGCGTCGAACGAGTTGTCGAAGCTCAGGAATGCTCATGCGAAACTCGTTTTCCGACCTGGGATGGCGCTGTTCAATACTTTAACGACAACTACCTCGGTGGCGATAGGGACGCTTTACGAGCAGCCGACGAAGAACACTTCAGTCGCTACAATGCGCTACGGACCGAGGCTCGTGAGCTGTGCGAAATAGAAGGAAATTGGTAGCATAGGAGATAACTATGAGCGTCGTTTCATTCATCGTAGACGAAGCACAAGGCTTCCTCGATGACTCCGCCGAAACCCAGTTTGGGGCAATTGCAGCAACTGTCGGAACCGTAACGACAGTGGCCGTCACACTCGTCCTAATGCTCGTCGCGATCAACATGATCTTTCAATATCGCTCGATGGACGGAAGGTCGGCTCTTTGGCTGGGCTTCAAGATTGTAATGATAGGCATCTTTGCTCAGAATTGGACGCAGTTTAACGTGTTGTCATCCGCAATACTCAATGGGATCGATAGCATCGCAGGATCATTAATCGCCGCAGTAGGCGGCGGCGCACCTGGCCCATCTGGTACTTACGCAGAGGAGTTCGACAGGATGATCGCCCGCTTTGGCGACTACCTAAACGCCGCTGGAGAGGAACTAAACTGGATGGCGGGAGCAATACTTTCCAATTTGGGCGTATTTCTTCTTTCCCTTCTTGGCGCACTTGCCGCTTTCCTAATGGTCGCTTCGCGATTGATGATCGCTTTACTGCTTGGACTCGCGCCAATCATGATTTTCTTAACGTTGTTCGACGTCACTAAAGACTACTTCGCACGTTGGCTAACGGCTCTGGTGTCCTTCGCAATGTACCCAATCATCATCGCTGGCGTTTTTTCAACCATCACTGGCGTCTCTACATCTATGCTTGGAGAATTAGGGGACCCAGCCGCAGCACCCAACATTGGTGCATTAGTCCCATTCTTCATGATGGTACTGATGGCGAAAGGCTTCATCCTTGCAACCCCATTCATCGTGAGGGCCATCTCCGGTAACATTATGTTGCCAGCTATCTCTGGTGGCTTGGGCGGCAGCTACGCCTTTGGTCGCGCACTAGCCGGATCACAACAAGCGCAAAGCCGATATCTGATGGGGAATGCTACGGGTTCCGAGTATGCTGCACTTCGGGCACGCTCAATGATGGGTCTTGGTGAAATGCCGATGAGACGGCCTAGTATCGCAACCCAACCAGCTCCAGCAAACAATCCATCTCAAGCGAGCCCGGGTTCGGGTCAGGCACCAAACTACCAGGCGCAAATCGACAGGAACAAGCGAATCGGGCGCTAGTTATTGAACATCACCTGAGCGGCCCGCATTGCGGGCCGTCTTCGCTTAAAGAGGTGGCTGCCGATGGAACAAGTCGTCGTTGATCAAAAGCTCATCATGCTCAATGGTAAGCCACTCTCTTTGATCACTTTGTCTGGACTCTCGGAATGGGAGAGCGCCGGGATCACGTACACCTGTCGATACGATGAAATCACAGACGAAGGGGACAACAAAGGCCGATACCGATGCCTGTATCGGAAGGACGGATCCCACGAAACATTCCTGCTCGTTGCACCGCCTTCCGATCCAGAAGGATTCCACGTAATCCTATTCGATTATCCTCCGCGGACGCTGCATTGAAGCGCCCTGCCCTCCTAAACAGCTTTCGCTGTCGGTCCCTGCGCAATGTCCTCATTGTCAGGCAAGCTATCTCTGAAGTCTTCCAGATCACCCATGGCCTTTTGCAGCTCGGCTACATCCCCATCGGTCGGCCCTTCTAAGGTCAACTCGGTTTGTATCGCCAGGTTCAATTCGATTTGACGCTGCTGATCCGCATCTACTGCCACCACACCCTTGGCCTTCTTTCTTTTGGACGTCCGCAGTGTCTCACGTTGTTTGGTTGCCATAGCCATTTGAATAGACTCGCGCGGCGGAGCTGGACGATCAACAGGTTCAATTGGCAATTTGCCTTGCTCTAGCGGTGGTGTCGGCGTCGCCGCAGGTGATGAGGCCGACACATCAGTCGATGGACTTACTCTTGGCTTTGGTGAAGGCTTTTCAACTGCGGCCTCGACTATCAAATCCTCTTCCTGAGTTTCAACTTCGACTGAAGCGGTCGAAGTGGATACTTCTTTCTCAGGGAAAGGAAGATCCCCTTTCTGAGCAGCATGGATGCCCTTAAAGAAAGGATCGCTAAAATACTCGATACGCTTTGCTCGGATAGGCATTTGCGCGTCGATCACCATAACGATGTCATCAAGAGGCAAGCGCCTGGCTTCGTCCTCCGGAAGCAATGAAACTTCCTCCGTCCTCACCGACTGACTGCGACCCTCAAAGGGCATTTTGCCGATCGCCCGCGACTGCGTGACAACCTTCTTTGTCGTCTTTCCGACAGCCTTAGTTAGTTCTTCGACCGTCTTTTCATCCGATGGGGTAAGGTAAAGCTTAACCCCAGCGTTCCCTTGCAACGCGCGTCGGGTGTTTTCCCCATATATTTCATCAAGCGCTGGAATCGTTTGGGTGACAATTGCGAGGTGCCCACGGTATGCGCGCAAGGTCTCGATGCTCTTCGTCACAATGGGCATTTTTCCAAGCCGGTTAAACTCATCGAGCATAATCATGACCGGCCACGGCTCGTCTGGACCCGGCTCTTTGTCCTGCATCGACGCCAGAAGGTCGGAAAAGAACAGACGGATCAATGGTGCCATTGGTTCGACCATCAGCGGCTGGACAATTATGTAGACACTGAACGGCTCCTTTCGAATTCTCCGAAAATCGAAGTCAGACTCCTGTGTTGCAGCGTCAATCGCCGGGTTCTGCCATTGGTCCAAGCCCGAAGTCATTAGCAACGACACGTAAGAAGTCAGCGTCTCGTTGTTGGTTGAAGCAAGCCGCGTGAAAATCAGCTTCGCAGCTTCGTTCTCCACCTCAACGCCGCGCGCCATATATTCCTTCTGCTTGTTCCCGCCAGATGCCGCAATGCGGTAGATTTCTCCAAGCGTGGGCTTCTTCCGCTCGAATGCTAAGAGACCGGCGGCAACGAATAGATCGATACCTCCTTTCAAGAGACCTTGAACGCGGTCGTTCTCATTCTGCAGAAACAGTGTTGCGAGCAGTTGCAGCTCCATCTGTTGCTGAGCCGCGTCCTTCAATTCAGAAATGCGAAGCAAAGGGTTATAGCGATGGGTTCTGCGATCCTCAAAATCGGTCGGCGCAAAGCGGAAGATCTTATCGCCCTGTTGGCGACGATGTCGCGCGGTCGCCTCAAAGTTCTCCCCCTTCACATCCAGGACAACGGCAGAGCCTTCCCACGTTAGAAGATTGGGTATGACGAAACCGCTCGTCTTGCCTCGACCGGTCGGCGCAACAATCAGCGCGTGCGGGAAGGTCTTTGCAACCAGGTATTTGCCTTTTCGTTTTGGCTTCACCAGTTTGCCGAGAATAAACCCTGTTCCAGGCTTTCCAAAAAACCCGTTTTTCGCCAGTTCCCCGGTCTTTTGCCAATGCGTGAGGCCGAACTTGGTCAACGCCGAACCGGACACGGCAACACTCATCATCAAACCAGTAATGCCGATCCCAGCCATGATGAGGTTCACAAGCCGGAAGTCATCAGGCCTGAACTGGCGAAGATATAGGTAGTTCTCTGCTAGATAGAAAAAGTCGATCTCAGCCTGGAAACCGAGGTCCTTGAACGTCAACACAGCAGAAGAAACGACATAGCCGATGGCGAGCGCCAACAGTGTAAGAATGAGAACGCCAAATGCGATGCGACCCTTACCCATGGACCGGCCCTCCTTCGCGTTCAGAGTCGACCAGCCGGTCTCGTTGCAACTCATACTGCTCTTCGGCGATCTCTTCCACGACCTCACGATAAGCTTCAGAGTTCGCCGTTGCTGCATCCGATTGCAGATAGGCTTTCGCAACGTAGAGACGGTCTAGCCTATCGTCAGACAGGTTCTCCAAAGCGTCGCTGTCACCTTCCTGCAACCGCTCAATTTGCTCGTCATCAAGCTCATTTTCAACCTGCTCGCGATAGCTAAGACGCTGTTCGTCCGTTGCCAGCGACGGCGAAGCATCGTCGGACATCTCATGCTCAATCACACGCCGGATTTCTGGGTTTTCAATCTGCTTTGTCTGGTAGGGTTGTATGGCAAGCCTATAGTCTCTGCGTCGTTCTATCTCAAACTCGTCAGCTTTCTCGTCTTGGCTGAAATACCCTTCATCATGTATCGACATAAATTCGCGCGTATCTTCACGTTGAAGGCCGTCGAGCATCTGCCTGCCATACTTATCGGCAGTGTCACGCAAGATCGCATCGGCTCGCCGCGCTTCTTCGGGACTAAGCTCATCGTTCTGACGGGCAAGAGAAAGTTGGGTAAACTCCGTCGCCAGAGTTACGCGTTGTTGCAAGCTGGCTCCATTGGCTTCCAGCCGGTCGCGCTCTCTCACCAGTTGCTCAAACCGGTCGTCAGCGTAAGGCCGGTCATCGTCGTTTGCGCCCTCTCTTACGTTGGCCTCAATCTCTGTGACCAGCGCACGGCGCTCTGCGGCGGAAATTCCATCCTCTTCCGTCTTCGCGATACCGCTGTCGAACCGGTTCGCTTCAAGCGCAGCTTCTCGTGCTGTCTCAACATCAGCGGCTTCAAGCTCTGCCTCGCGCAACTCCTGCTCATTATTCAAACGGAAGCTCGTCTCGTAGGTATCGCCCAAGCCTCGTGCAACGTGATCCGGCATGTCGGGGTAGCGGTCCTTGAAATCGGACGCGACGGCCTCGGAAATGCTCTGATTGGCAGGCGAACGGTCAAGGATGATGTCAATCTCCCGATCAAGCCGATCCGCTAGCTCCCGATCTGTGATCCGCCCCCTACCCTCTTCGTCTGTGCGGTAGACAGCCCCTGGATCAGAAAGAATTTCAGGCCGCGTTGCGAGATAGTCCCGCTGCTCTGCTTCAACCCGGTCAAACGCCCGGTTTTCAATCTCAACGACACGGGCGTCAAGCTGCGCTTCATTGACCCCCTGCCCTCTCAATTCTTGGCGCACCGCCCGTGTGGTATCGTCCAGACGCTCCTGATCAAAGTGGAAGCGAATTTCGCGAGTTTCTTCAATCACGCCGTCATCGCGCAGCACCTCTGCCCGCTCAAGGGCCGTGCCCAACTCTACATGCACTTGGTTCAAGCGCTCTCGTGCAACCTCAAGATCGTCCTTGCGCTCCAGGTTTAAACCCTGTGCCTCGGCAACTTTTGCAAGATCGTCAGCAATCCATTGACGCTCTAACGCCGCATTTGGTGCGCCGGTCGCGATGCGGTTGACGACGGTATCAGCGCTGATCCCGGTCCCTCGCAAAGCGTTGTCAATCTGGGCGCGCGTGCTTCCATCCTCCAATCGCCCAACAAGTTCGCTGTTGATATTCGTCTCAGAATAAATACCGCCCTCTGAAGGCTTTTGCTCAAGCGTCACAGATCGCAGACCAAGCGGCTGCATCCGACGGAGGCCGACTTGGATGTCGTTCAGCCTTCGTTCATTGGCCGCCCGTTCACCTTCAGGAAGCCGTGCGATGCGGGCCTGCACTTCCTCAACAGTATCGGCATACTGCCCCTTCAGATCGTCAAAGTCCTCGGCGGCTCCCATGTAAATGTCTCCATCATGCTGAATGGTTGTTCCCTTGCCCAAAAGCTCTGCCGCTTTCAGAAGGGCCTCGGATATTTCTTCTCGGCTGTCGGCTGAGGCCTCCGCAGCGAGCGAGTGATAAACAAGTCTCGTGCTGGCAATTTCAGCCAACGTCCGTGCAAGATCGCGCCCTACCCGCTCTCTCTGCTCGGGTTCACGCACCACACCATTTTCAGCGTCTTGCTTGACCGCATAGATTTCTCGCGTCCTAGGCGGATAGTGAACAACGCCGCGATCAACCCGGCGCGTCGCTTCCAACTTCACGCCATATTTCTCGGCCTCTTCCACCATCGCGAGCCGGAAATCGTCGTAATTGAATCGATGATCACGACCCAGATAGAAGAACTCTCCCTCCTGGGACCGCCTATTCAAGACGATATGAGCGTGCGGGTGATCCCGATCCTTGTGAACGGCAATCACATAGTCGAAGTGCCCTTCATCAGTTTCAAAGAACCGCTCGCATACGTCAGATGCGATGTCTCTCACGTCCTCCGACTTCGTACCTTTCGGGAATGACATGAGCATGTGCGTGGTATTGCCCATCTTTGGGCGAAATCCACTGTCCCAACGCTCGGCAAACCGGTCCGTGATCTTTTTGATGTCTTTGTCTTCGAACTTGGTTTTCCCATCAAAGGTCCCGCGACTATCCACGAAGTGCGCCAGCTTATTATCGCGCGTGATATAGGAAAGCTGATTGCTGAGCTGGCCCTTCGTGTGCGTCCCACCGTTCTTGATGGCCTTGAACACCGCCGATCGATGACCACGTGCAGCGCGATAGAGTTGTCCATGCTTCTTGCTGTTGAGACCTTGCATAGAACCGCGAACACGGTCCCATCCCTCACGGAACACCTCACCTGTGACAGCCTCGACGGCGCTATTACGTGCCAAGAGCAAACTCCCTCAACACCTCGTTCACCGTCACCGTCATGGCATCCTTGCGCCGCTTGATGAGCAAATCAGCTTGATCCCCCATCTCCAAAATCAGACCTGCGAGCGCTCTGATTTCCTCGTATTGCCTGTCCGACCACGGCGCAGGCATTCCGCGCTTCTTTGCTTCGTTCATCCGCCTCGCAATCTGGGTGACGTTGTTACCAACACGATTCAGGGCAGCACGGAACCCGGCCAGCTCGCCAGACAGGTGATCATCGGGGACAAAAATGCCATTCGTAGCCTGCATCAGCGCCCGCAATGCGTCTGCCCGACTGCCAAATCCATGTTTTGAAATCGCCAGATCAAACGCATCCATCTCGTCCGGTGTCACCGTTACGCTTGCGGCGGCAGTTCTTATCCCAGTGTCCCGACGCCGATCTTTTTCGCGCTTGATTGTGTAGTGGATCGTTCGCCGCGTTACCCCAAATCGCAGGGCAAGCCCTTTCACGTCAGCACCTTTCGCCGCCTCACGCACTATCGCCAAGCGCTCGTTTGGTGTTAGAATTCGGCCTTTAGGCATACGAACAAAGAACCCCTATTTCCTGCCATCCTCATACATACCGAAAGAATACAAAAATGCTGTATTGTGTCAATACTGCGGTTTTGTCTGAATTGTGGTATGTATTCTGTTTCGCGCCGAGGTTTGCAAAACCGAGGCCACAGATGTAGAAACTCGCTGGCTATGTCAGCTCGTGCGATCCTCAGCTTTGAAAAGCGGCCCCTGTAGGGCCAAAACAGCCCGAGGGCTACCTGTCTACAGATTTTAGCGAAGTGGCGCTGTAGCCCCCCTCTCCGTGGCGTTAAGGGGTCTTTTGAGTCCACACGGTTGACCCATCTCTGCCCGACTGATCTGAAATGCACCTTCTGGACCCTGTTCGACCACAAACACGCGACACGCGACACGCGACCTTGATCACGCGTGAAGCGCATACGGACACGCGATAACGTGTACGCGTAACGCGACACGTATTTTAATACACGCAACACGCAATGCGTGCCACGCAACACGCGCCACGCGACACCGACAACGGACACGCGATAGGCGACCAGCGATAATTGACACGCGACACGCTGCATGAGACAAGCAGCACGCGAATAAGTACAAAAACCAAGCGACACGCGAAAAGCCACACGCAACACGCAAGAGAGCAGAAGAATGCAAAATGATGATATGAAAGTCGTCACAGTGATGACGCGAAAAGGCGGCGCAGGAAAAACAACGCTAATGCAGGCAATCACCAGCGCTGCCGTCAAAGACGGTAAACGCTGTCTCGTGCTCGACGCCGACCCACAGCAAGCATTGTACCGGTGGTTTCACCGGGTCAAGATCGATGACCCACTGGTAACAGTACAGCAACTTGAATTTTCCAGTGACCTAGAAAAGGTGATTGAAGAAGCCTGGCAATCTGGCGAAACCGACATAGTTTTCGTCGACACACAGGGGGCAGCTGGAGCCTGGGCAGATGATCTGGCAGCAAGCAGCGATTTCCTCGTCGTGCCTATGAAGCTCTCAGAGAAAGACCTCTCGATCACGAAAGACACTTTCAATTGGTATGTCGGGCTTCGTGAACGCACTGACGATCCGACAGCGCTCCCTAGCCTACGTATCATCTTCGCCGACGTGCCCAACAAACCCACTATGGCGCAAAAGAAGATAGAGGAAGAAGCTCTACGCCTTTTCCCCATCATGGAAAACTACTTCATGCACCGCAACCAGCACATGGATGCGGACGCAGACGGCTTCCTCCATGACATCGCCGAAAAAAGACGCACATCACGGTATGCTCTTCTTCGGACACACGCCAAGCACTTTGACGAAGCCGTTGAAGAGGCCCAAGACATTCTCTCAGAAATCTTGGAGGCTGAATAATGGTACGCCGCAAGAAACCGAAGATTACTGGTGCAGATCCAAACTATTCACATACGTTCGAGCGCTTCCGCGCGGTTGAAAGCGACATGCCGCCAGACGTCAAAATCCCTGGGGTTAACGAACAATCGGCAAATCCCAGCAAAGACGCGACAACCACCAATGAGGAAGCTGCTGCTGTCGTTGAACCAAAAGCATCTGCAGCAGAAACCAAAACTCCAGCACCAAAGGCAAAGAAACCTGTCGCCAAGCCCAAAGCACCAACGGCAAAGACGACAACAGCAAAACCGATTGCCGCAAGACCGAAACCAAAACCGGCAGAAAAGCCGAAGGCTTCCAATTCACCACGTGGTGACAGACAAATCACTCTAGATGCTGCTGTTAAGATCGACCAAGCTCATGCCATGCAGCCGTTGATTGAAAAGGGGCTGCAGCAGCGAGACATAGTGATGCTTGCTGGGCGACGTGCAACGGAGAAATTCGTTCTTTCACCGACCTTCGTCCCCAAACCCGATGCAGACCGACTTCCGATGCAAGACGGATATCACACATCAAAACGCCTCGATGGCGCGATCCTAGATGCCATGCGCGATGAACATGACCCACTGCGAGTGCGCTCCGATCCCGCCATGGTACGCGGACAGTTCGAAACGCTCTTTTGGGAAATGCTGGATGATGTGATCGCTGAGCTGATCAAAAAGTACACCTAGCTGAACACCAACGCATTAAGACCAGAGAAATCCCGCAAGAAGCGGGATTGATTGAAGCAGGAGACAACGCCCCCTCCGCTTCGCTCTAGGCGCGTCGGCGTTAATCTGCATTACGATCCGCCTGCCATCCGGCCCCGGCTTTCAACAGGGGTTGTGATGTCGCGCGAGCGCGCCAGCCTCCACGCAGAAAATCGGCACCCCCACGCTGCGCGCGGTCCCCCCAATTTTCAACCCTCCGGCCCCCTGTCTTCAATCCGGTTCCGGCCGCAGGACGGGCTGCGCCCTCTCTGCTTTGTCCAGCCGAATGGCATGGGCCATTCGGCTGGACAAACCAGCGGAGACTTCGCCACTGGCGGAGTAAGGGCCCCTCCCAAACGCCTCATAGAGGGACACAGGATGGCACGAAAACGAAAGAAAGAAGGGAAAGCAATTGCTCGCATCCGCGATGCCAGAACCCGCGAGATTGTCGGCTATCTTTTTGAATGGAACACTGGAGATATCGATCCAAAGTGGAACGACGATGTCCCACGCGACGAAAAGGACGTGGTTTATGAATATGCCTGATCTCTACTCGATGCGGAGCGAAGACGAAAACCTTGATCTGGGCATCGTATTTGCTTCCTCCGAAGACACCTTAAGACTGTTTGGATCATGTTACATGCAGGACAGTCAAACGATCGGCACTCTCAAAATCCTAAACCCAAAGGGAGTAAAGACAGCCTCATTTGATATCTGGCAGAACAAGTGGGTAGAAGCCGCCGACGAAGATGCATGAACTTCTCATTTTGACCTGAAAATGGTAGGCTGGCACCGAAAGGATGTTAGCTGGCGCAATTCATGAGACTTCATATTTTTTTGGCGGTGGCGGCTCTCAGCTCGGCTCCTGCCTTCGCATGGGAGCATAGTTTTTCGCGCGGCCTTGATCTCTATTCTGCCACAGATGGCCGGGCCACAATTCGCCTCGTCTGTGACCCGAACCGCGTCTATGGCGGCACAGAAACCATGATGCTGATCGTCTTGGGCGGAAATTCTGACCTGACCACAAACGCAACTCTTACCTTTCCAAGCGGCGAAACGATCACAGCGCCTCTTGTCCATAGTCGATTGTCTAAGCGCGATCTTGGCGATGAAGTTTGGCAACCGCTTCTTGACAGCCTGCGCAATGCGGCGCGTGTTGAGCTCAGTGTTGGTGCCAACACGCAAACTGTAGACCTCGGCGAGCCAGTCGCCTTTTCTTGCATCTGAATTGCAAATTGCATCCAACGACAGTGGGGCAGGGGCCTACGCGGCCTCTGCAATCTCTCCTGATTTCGACATGAGATAATCGGCGGAGCGCTGTGCAGCTGCTGCCGCTTTGACAATGGCACGCTTGTCATCCCGCAAAACCGTCAGCCATGATTGAACATAGGACGCGCTGTCTTCAATATGACCGGGTTGAAAACCAAGCTGCGCGCCCATCATTGCTGCCGATATCTCGGCCACAAGCTCTTCCATCGCATAGACAGCGTTCCCAAACTTCGACCCGGCTTTTTCCTTCGTCCGGTCGCATCGGCGCTTGTGGCCAGTCGCATGGGACAACTCGTGAAACAGGGTTGAATAGAACAACTCCGCGCCCTTGAATTTCGACAACTCAGGCATGTGAACCTTATCCAAAGACGGGACATAGCACGCGCGGTCCCCGCCTTCCGCGTAGCCCACACCCATATTCTCGATGACGTCCGCCGCGATGTGCGAAAGCTGTTCGATAGGCCGCGTTGCCAAAGGCTTGGCCTCATCAGGCGTCGGAAACTGTTCCTCTAGTCCGTCAATTTGCTGCACGTTGAACACGCGATAGGCTTTCAGATATCCCCGCATCTTGGCGTCGGTCTCACCTTCCGGCGCTTCGTCCTTTGCTTCGAACGTGCCATACTTCACGACAAGCGATGACTTCTCGCCTTTGCGTACCATCCCGCCCAAATCCTTTGCTTGTTTGAACGTCATCCACACTGGATTCCGATACCCTTGCGCCCATGCCATGAGGTTCAGAAGAATATGATTGATCCCCCGATAGCTTTCTCCTGTGACACGCAATGGAAAGGCTGCCGCGTTTCTCTGCCACGGGCATTCCCACGGTTTCACGCCTTGTTCTAATGCTGCGATGATCTGATTTGTCACTTCTTCATAGACATCAAATTTTGCCATGACGGGTCTCCTTTGTGGTGTCGCTTGGGTCTGCCACACAATGGGTCGGGGTTGAGGGACAGCGCGAATGCGCCTGATCCTGAAACCTCGAATGCGATGAAAGACAGGATTGGGAGACGGCGAGCCAAATCGACATGACTGGCGCGGGCAGGCGGAGTATCCGCCAACACGGGAATGTCTATTTTGCTAGCTGTCGGCGGCATCCCTGCCGCAAACGTCCCGCAGTGGCGTTCGGCTTGTCCGAACCCCAAGGGACCAGGAAATTACTGATCGCAGACGGCATCACCCTCTGGATCAGCTAGCTATGTTCTGCTTATGTTCTCATTCATGGGCAGTAAGTCACCACATCGCTACGAAATCATGGACCGGGAATTTCCGGTTCGTATCAGTGTGCGCGCTGACCCCGCTACAAACGAGCTGACCCGACAGTGGCTGCAACGGCATGTCGGCACTGGCAACTATGCCAGCAAGCCACATACTCTTTGGTCCACAAACAAAGCACACTGCATCTACTTTCGCTCACTTTATGCAGCGACGAGTTTCGTTTTGGGGTGCCCACACATCCAGCTTGTCGGGGAACCGTACCGCGGGCCGTATAGGTAGCAGGGGGCTGTCGGCCCCCACGCCCTACGGGCGTTCCCCCGAGGATATTTTTGGCAAGATGAATGAGGGATGCAATCTTGATCCTCATGAGGCGGACTCCTCGATGCAAAGGCCTAGGCCAGCTACCGTCTGGCCAAACTTCCGCGCGAACAGCGCAACGTCTGTCCCGGGTTTGGCCGAAGTGCCAGAGCCAGGATAGACTACCAAAGAGGGCAGGGGACGCAGCATAAAGCAACGCCCCCGATGTCATTTCCGCAAAGTCAGAATGACGGTGTTAATACGGGTGCCACATTCGGCGAAGCTCTCTGGTGGAAGATCAGTAAACATCCCCCAAGTGCGGCCCCCATTGACGCGCTCGGCCCATCGGCGGAAGGCCAAATGTTTGGACGTCTCGGAGACGGATGCGCTGACCGGCAAGACAGCGACCAGTTTGCCACCGTCTTTGACGAAATCCCACGCATGGCGGATGTGATCCATCCAATGGGTGCCATAAAACGGCGGGTTCATCACCACTGCGTCATAAACGGGGAAAGTGGGTTCGTTGAGGAAATTCCGTGCGATGATTTGAACGTTGCGGCCTTCAAGCTTGCGCAATTGGTTCACACGGTCGGGGTGAAGCTCAACGGCGGTGATTTTCACATCCGGCTTTTTGGCCAATAGAGCGCGGACGATATGACCGGTCCCGGCACTTGGCTCCAGCACATGTGCGCCCTCCGGCAGGTAAAGATCACTCAACAGGCGGTCAGTGACACCCTCTGGCGAGTGATAGAATTGCAGGTCTTTCGCGGGCAGGTTTGAGCCTGACCGGAACGCCTCGCCGTCCATATCAGCGGGGGCCGCGTCTGGGATGACCTCGCCGTAGAAGTCCGCCAGAACCTTATTGGCTTTCTCGACAAGATCATCGCGGGTGAACCACAAATGCGCATTGCCGTTTTTGAAGCCGCGAATGCGGAAATAGGTGCTTTCGGTGAGCGATTGCTTGGGACCGTAGCCGCCGCCGCGCCGTGAGTCTTCAATCGCCTGCATCAGCATTCCGCCATTTGGCTTCATGCCATCAAGCTTGGCGAAGACGCGCTCTATATCGATGATGGTTTCGCGTTCCCAGCCGGAATGGCTGAAACTGCCTGAATACTCGCTAAACACACGTGTCAGGATCATGCGGCTGCCCAGCTTGAAGGCATCATGGCTCTTGAAACGCGCATCCAGCTTGGAAAAGGCTGTGGCAAGACCTCGGGCAAAGATCAGATCGGCGTTGCCCATCAGATCGGCAAAGGTTGCGCGTAACGTTTCCATGGTAACCGGCTGCACCTCGTCGCGCAGGTCTTGGTCAAAGGCACGGGCGGCTGTCACGTCCATCATTTCCGTTATGCCTGTATGTTCCAAGAGATAGGTCCAGATCGAGGCATCCACTTGTTGGCGGTAGGTCTCGACGGAGGCTTCCAGATCAAAGCTGTCTCGGAATAGAGCCTTGAAGTCGCCGCGCTCGGATCGGTCCAGCCCATAGAACTTGCGGCCCATATGGGCTTTTGCGGCTAGCCGGTCCGCCTCTTTGGACAAGGCATAGGCGTTTTCCAACGTTTCGGCGGCCTCGGTAATCTTGGCAATAGCCGCATCTCTGGCATCGACGATGGCGCGGATTTCGGTCTTGAGCGCGGGCAACTGCGGAACGGTCAACTCGTCGTCGCCAAGGATTTCAGGATTTTGCACATTCATTGCACTTCCTCCCGAAAATGACAGGTCACAGGGGCCAACAGGTATGTGTCTTGCATCACGGCGATGGCCTTTTGCATCTGTGCGTGGTTCAGGTCATCCAATTCGTGCAAGGTGTGAATCTCACCTTCTGAGGCGGGATTGGTCGTCACCATCACGTCATAAAACGCAGGCGTTTCGCCATTTTGGGCCTGTCGCGATCCGTCTTCCTCATTGACCATGGCAAAGGCCTGAATTTCCATGCCCGTTGCTTCGTCAACTTCGATCAGGCTGCAGCTTGAGCCGCACTTTTCGCAGGACTTATCGTCATAGACCGAATGCATGACCCATAGACCGGCTTCGACGTCCCAAGCGGCATAGGCATCGGCGCGAACGTCTGGCGATCCGCATCCCGCGCATAGAAAGTGAATGCGTGATGTCGACGGGTGCTTGATTGCGTCGACCTCAAAGCCTGTGCATGCAATGCCGGTTGTACTGTCGGCGTCATAGAGCCGCCCCAGATCGTCTTCGATCCGGGCGCGTTGCACTTGGGCGTCCAATCCTTCGGGGATATCAAAGTTCAGGGTGACGGTGGCTGTGATCTGGGTATCCATCTCTTACGCCTCCGCTCTCTGAACGGTGGTGTCTGCATCGTCGATTTCAACGGGTGTGAAGGGTTCGCCGCGCAAGAGGCGTTTGAGGTTTTCAACGTCGCCTCCAAGGTCAAACATGGCGTGGATTTGGTCCGCGTGTTCGGTGACACGTTCATGCACAAGGCGAAGTGCCCGTTTGCTGTAACGCTCCAAGGGCGTCACGAGGATGTACCCGTCGCCCGGTTGCCCGGTTTTCCAAGATTTGATGCCGGACCCCGGCACCTGTTCGTAAAGGCCAGTGGAGAAGTAGATGCCTTTGGGTTTTTGGGAATAGTCCCAATAGTTCATCCCGCCCTTGTCATAATAGACACTGAGTTCGCGGATATTGGTTTCGGTCAGTCGTTTGGTGTGTACGAGCTTGGGTAGGGGCATCGTTCAGCCTTTCCTTTGTGGTGGGGCAGGGGACAAGCACGGACCCTCCGCCGATGGGCTACGCCTCGGCTCTTTTTTCGTCCGAATACGCATGTATTCGGCGGAACAAGTGGTGAGGGCGAAGCCCGACCCACGGCCTGAACGGGGACTGTCACGGGGGCGAAAGCGTCTCTGGCGCGGCCCGCAGGCGCAGCCGAGGACACGGGAGACGCCAAAGCCGACGCGCTTGTCGCGGCGCTTGCCCCTTGACCGGCCACGGACGGGATGTTGGGCGGATATGGAAACTGGATAGTGCCGGGCGGGCAGGAGCGAAGCGGAAGCCGGCCCGACCTTCTCTCAATCGTGAAAGGCCCCTGGGGTGGCCTTTCTCATTGCTCTCTTGGCACAGCCATTCTTGGAACAAGAAAAAGGGGCGGCATTGCTGCCGCCCCCAGGTCTGGGGGAACCTTATTCTGTGACGTCGCCATCATCGCCATCTGCTTTTGGTGGGAAGGCGACCAGCTCAGTGACGGCTACTGGGAAGTCGAGCTTGATGGAGAGGAACGGCTCGCCGTTGTCGCGGGTGTTTTCGAAGACGGCGCCGACGCGGCGGAAGCTGGTTTGGTCTTTGCCATCTTTTTTGAAAGTGACGGGAACGGTGAGGGTGAACATTTTGTTAGACATTTTCGATCTCCTTGTTTCGATGAGGGTTACTCAGCGGATCGGTTAAGGAGGATCGCGCAAGTGGAAATGCGGAGGGTCCGCCCTTGGGTGGAAACCGTATTTCTGCTTGCCGAAGCGCAGCGCAGGGAACGTGATCGGCCGAGATCTGCAACCCATTCATCGACAAGAAACAAGGCGGCTCGAAACGGCGAAGACCAAATCAGCCTCACCGGATCTTCCTGTCACTATTTCAAAACGGCAAAGACACAGCAGCTCGCGTGATCGGTGCAGCTATTACATCGCAACGATCCAACGGACCGCACCTCTTCAGTCAACCCATTGCCGATTATTCACTGCGTTCGATGGGCCTGGCCACAGCCGGTGCAAGTGCTGGCTGTCCACGACATGACCCGCCAAAAAAGGGCAGAAGCAGTGCTGTTCCAATCCGATGGAAAAGATGGCAACGCCTGTTCGGCCCGCTGCAAGCGGACATGCCCTAAGGATCGTGACCCGGATGGGCGAAGACAGCAAAGCTGGCTTCGGGCGCAGCCTCGAGCCTGATCAGCTCAGCTGAAGGGCCAAACACCATTTGAACGAATGTTCTTATTATGTTCTTTATTGCGAATGTCGCCGAACCCCAAAATCAAAGCCTGTCCTCGTATTTGCGACTTGCCGCAAAAGACCATCGTGTTGGTTTGCTGGGACTGTCAGCGCATCGGTGTCTACTCACACAAGCGGTATTGCGACCTCGTTGGCTGGGACAGCTACGCACCTGACGCGAAAACTGTAATTGCCAGGGAAGTGTGCCCAAAGGCAGCTGATCCCAATGCCATGCTGTTCGAAATGTGCAAAATTCAGTATTATCGGCCAAATTTCCAAAATACACCGGACAACGGGACTGACATCGATGTGTAACTTGTACTCAAATACAACCGCGGTCGAGGCCATGCGACAGCTGTTCAAAGTCCAACCGTTGCAAGATCGGCTCGGAAATGCGGAACCGCTCAGCGCGATCTATCCCAAGTATGACGCTCCGGTCGTTCGCCTTGATGAAGACGGCGCGCGCGAACTGGTCAGCTTAAGCTGGGGATTCCGGGGCACCAAGAAATCAAAGAAGACGGGAAATATCATCTCACCAGGTGTCTGGAACAACGCACGATCAGACAAGGTAGCCACGTCGGGGTTCTGGAAGTTCGCATTCAAAGACAGACGCTGCCTTGTGCCTGCCAGCTCGTATTGTGAGTGGCCCCCGGGCGGCAATCCACAGGTCTTTCATTGGTTTGCGCTCAAGGGCGATGAGCCGCGACCCCCCTTTGCTTTTGCAGGCCTTTGGCAAACATCGAAATATGAGACAAAAGATGGGCCCGAGAGCTGTGAAACCCACACGTTTCTGACAACAACGGGGAACGCCCTGACAGAAACAGTCCATCCGGAACGGATGCCCGTCATATTGCGACCTGAATACTACGATCAGTGGCTGCATGGCAGCACTGACGACGCACTTGCGTTGCTGGAGCCGTTTCCAGCTGAAGAGATGCAGATTGTAAGGAAGGGCACCGAGCATGGCTCAGACCCGATTGAGACATCAGCTTGAGAGCGCAGAATGTCATCGTGCTGTTCGTCCTTGTGCTTGGTGGGATCTACTGGCTGAGCGAACGGCCGCAGCCCGAGATACTCTCCGCAAGCCAGATTTATGTCATCGACGGCGATACCATTGATGTAGACGACGAACGCTACCGATTGACCGGATTTGATACACCGGAAACTTACCGCGCCGAATGCGAAAGCGAAAAGCTGCGCGGAGATCAGGCGACAGCGCGGATGCGCGCCCTGGTGCGTACTGCAACAGAGATCAGCTTCGCCGCACAGCCGAGCCGCGACAAATACGGGCGTGGCCTCGGCACACTTTTTGTCGATGGCCAGAATGTCGGCGATATTCTCATCCGTGAGGATCTCGCGCGACGGTATTCAGGCGGAGAGCGATCCTCTTGGTGCTGAGGTGTAGGCTCCCAAAAGGTGCCCATTAAAAGCAAAAGAGCGGTGCCTCGGGAGGGAGGACACCGCTCGTTTGTGAAACGGTCGCCGCGGGAGGAGGTGCAACAACCAATTCTGGACGCAATGGCCTCTCGGGAGGAGGATGAAAGTCCATTGCTGGGATGTCAGGTTCTCTGGGAGGAGAAAGAGCTGACATCAATTTCTGGTCCCAACCTACGCCAAATGCTGCACTGCAACAAATGATAATGCTGCATTGCAGCTATGCGTGACTTGCAAGCACAAAAAACTGCCAGTCTTATTTACTCTGCACACAACTTGGGCGTCTCATGAAGAGACAAAGCACCGCTGTTAGACAACCGCTGCATCTTGGCAGCACGATTTGAACTGTGGGGGTGCCCTCGTCGGTGATTGAAGGCGGAAATTGTCGGGATGACTTGCGGCTTGATGAACCTACCGCTCTGTATCGGATGCAGGGGCGACTTTCGCCGCCCCTTGCTTTGCCGTTAGCCTGCCAGCGGAACCAGGCGATATTCACCATCTTCACTACCTTCGCCCTGCAGGGCGTTGACGCGAACTTTGGTGCCGTTCACATCAAAGGCCAGCGAGAGGTAGTCGTTGCCCGCTTGGCTGGTCTGCTCCCAGGCCGATCCGATACGGATCAGGCGGTTACGAGGGGTGCGAGTAGTGATCTCAAAGTCTGGGTGCGTTTCCTTTTTCTTGTGAGGGTTCTTCGTAAGAACGATGTCTACGTCGAAGGTGAGTGATGCGATCCAGCCAGTGAATGCGTCGTCGTCAGTGCGCGTGATTTTTCCATCGATTGCCATTGGTCTATCTCCTTGTTTCGATGGGGATAAGCAGGAAGGGTGCGCGGGACGTGTGCAGGCTGAAAAACGGAGGGTCCTCCGGAAACCGTTTTTCTGCTTGTTGAAGCTCCAAAGGGATCTCTTGATCTGCGCCGGAGGCGGGGATCACGATAGACGAGCTGAAGGTACATGCGTTCGGCGTTCCCTTCATCCCCATCTAAGAGAAACCAGGGGGTAGACCGGTGGTGATCTGACAAATCATGCTGACGGACCAGCGCTTTCGCTGAGATCGCAGACCAGCCGTTACGTCTTTGAGATCGATCGCTGACCTCCTCAAGAAAATGACCTTGTGCAGCGCTTTGGTCACCACGGCCCAAGTGAGCGGCAATCTGTGTAGGCCAAGCCTGGAGCTGACCAGCCAATCGGCACGAGTTGCGCATTTGTTGAATGACTATGAGACGGTTGTGTTAGTTGAAAGCAATAGGGCAGGAACCTTGGGGCCGAAGCGCTTCCGCCTTCAGGCGTATGTGCTTACCCGCGTATGCCGCTCCGGACCGACTTTTGGTTGAAGCGGTCTTCAAAGTACTTACGAAATATCTCATTCTCCGGGTATTCGTCAGGCGCTTTCCAAACGGCTCCGAGACGTCCGACAAGCCCTGCAATCCAGTCGGCTGCTTGCATGGTTTGATAGCGATGACTTTCGACTTGAAAAGGTGGCTCGATAAGGCAACGCCGAGGCTCCGCCGGATTGTACATTGCAATTGCTGCTTCTGTAATCAACGCATCGCGCTGGTCGTGTTCATCGAGTGTCAGGATGAAGTTTTCATGGGGGTCGCAATCCAAGGAACAGTGCTGGTCTAGTCGCTTGATCGCTTCTCGCAAAACGTTTCGGTAAAGCTGGTTCGGGTTATGCTCTGCGGGTGGCAGGGGCTTTGTGCCTCCAACGTGGAACAAGAAGCCACCCAATCTGTCAATCTTGTTGAATAGCCTGAACGTGAATTGCCGCAACTCGGCATATTTTTGCACATTCGTCACCGTGTACAAGCTCGCGCCTTTCTTCTCCCAAATCGCGGGATGTTCACCAGCCCTATCAATTTCGAAAGCCAGAAGTTCGCTCTTTCGTTGAAAGAACCACGTCCCGAAACCTCGAACCTCATCAATGGGCAAGGCAAACCCTGCAAGTCCGAATACAGGGCTGTCATTGTGGCGGGGGTCTGTCCGGCTGATGTAAGGACCTATGTGTCCAAATTCATCTAAATAAACTACATAGGTCAAAGGTATCTCCAGAAACACGAAAACCCACGCTTTCGCGTGGGCCTCGGAAAGAGGGCAATACTAGCTTGCGCCTCGAACCCCATATGGCGGTCGGAAGCAAAAAAGTCAAGGCTTGTATTCATCGCACCGTTAGGCTGAGGCCAGCAGCTGTTCCTGCAATCGTCGCAACGCTAGCAGGTCTTGGCCCCGCCATGCTAGTGTACACGCTTTCAAGCGGCTAGGGCAACAGACTGGCCGGACCAGTTTGAAAACTTGGTCGCAGTATCGACTAATTTTGCCGTAAAAATTCCATGTGCTGCAGCAAATGCCTTCTGCGATTCAACTGCAGTCTCTGTGTAGAACGACGAGACTTGGCCAATGGTGATCTCGCCAGAGCAAATTGCACACGCGAGACCTTCCGCATCCAGATAGGTCTGGAACGGCGCGTTTACTGTGGTCAGCATGGCTGTTTGCATCGTGTTTGTCATAGCAGGACCATATAGGGAATCGGCCTCTAACTACAAACACAGCGCGTTTTAGCCACCGTACTGTGGCTCAACTTTGGGCTTTTCCCGATCTCATTCTCAGCAAATTTCACGGCATTGCCAAAGTAAGACTGCCGTGCGCCTGCATCGGTGCCGAAGCAATGTGTGTTATATATGAGTTATAATAATGGGTTACGATTCAAAAAGCTGGGATTCAGCCCACGATATCAGACCCTTACAAAACAGTCGGTGGGTGATAAGCCAGCAAGCGGTGTGCAATAAGCCACTATTTGGTGTGTCGCGAGCCAGTGTGCTGAATTTGTTGAGTTTCTTGATTCACTCAAAGATGGGGTGGGCGATAAGCCAGCAAAACCTGGTCAAAAGGTGGGTGATAAGCCAACGGATTGACTTGGTGGGCGATAAGCCACTAGTGTGCGATAAGCCAGTAAGGAAGAGAATCGGTGGGTAATAGGCCAGCAATATGACTATGGTGGGTGATAAGCCAGTGAAGCGACTAGCGAACCCGCTTCTGCCAGATCGGTTTCAGCAACCGGATCTGTTTATTTGCGACATCTTTGATGCCGCACCTAAGAGTGACATGGCCGGGATGGAGCATCCGGTTTTCTCTATCTCCAAGAAGCCGGATCATCAGACTCGGCGCTACGAGAACGGCGACAACTACATTGAAATCTCACCATCTGCGAAAGGTATGGCGACTGTTTTTGATCGCGACATCCTGATCTTCTGCATCTCGCAGTTAATTGCAGCGCTGAACGAAAAAAAAGACATCTCAAAGACGGTGAGTTTCAAGATTAGCGACTACATTGTTGCAACTGGTAAGCCAGCGGGCGGCAGTGCTTATGGTCGAGCAGAAGACGCATTGGAACGACTGCGGGGGACATCGATCAAAACAAACATCCATACCGGCGAGGAACGCCAATGGCAGGTCTTTGGTCTTGTTGAAAGCGCCAAGACGATCCGTCGAGACACGGACGGCGTGCTTCAGGAGGTACAGGTTACCTTGTCTGATTGGGTGTTTAACGCGATCCAGGCCAAGGAAGTCCTGACAATCAGCCGCGATTACTTCCGCTTGAAGAAGCCACTTGAGCGACGGATGTATGAGATTGCACGCAAACACTGCGGCAAGTCTTCAGAATGGCGTATCGGGCTTGAGAAGCTCCGCTTGAAATGCGGTTCACATTCTTCGCCAAAAGAGTTCAAGCGTCTGATCAGCAACATCATCGCTGACAGTGAACAGCATGATCACTTTCCAGACTACGATCCGTCATTGGAGGGTAACATTGTTGTCTTCCGCAGCAAAGGCACTGTGCCAATGCCTGTCGTCGAGGTCTATGAGGGCAGGCTCGATCCCGAGGCTTACCATGATGCACGAACTGCCGCTCCCGGATGGGATGTCCGCATGATCGAGCAAGAATGGCGCGCGTGGTGCGGTAAGGAAGAAATTGAGCCCAAGCATCCAGAACGGCATTTCATCAAATTCTGTCAGAGCTGGTTCGAAAAGCGCGGAAAACCGTGAGAGTGGGGGAGAGCATCGCATTAGACAGCAGCAGCTACCTTTGGTTTGAACCACCGTCTCACGTGTTTGCGACAGCAGCGAAAAGCACCAAGGGCGGGAAGCGGCCTTTCGCTGCAGCTGTGACGAACGACTGCTTTCGTGTTTGGGCACCATTTCTGGGAGCAGATAGGCCCAAAAGTGGCCGTCAGTTTGATACGTTAGCAAACATCGCTTGACTATTATGTTCTTGTTATGTTCTTATTTGTGCCCCGCACTTACTTAAAAACGGCGACTTATGCAGGTTGGATAGTTGATGTTGAAAAGCCAGATTTCATTATTTCGGGATATCAGCTTTTCTGGAAATCCAGATTTCGGTCTTGCCAGAAAGGCAGAACTTGGTATCAAGTACCCAATCAGCGCGACTATGTGGTGTAGATCGCACATCGAGGGGATATCGATGGACAAAAAGCCAGCGGACGCGGCCACTCATGTTGGCGCTTCGGACAACGCCAACAAAACGCTGAATTTCAAAGTCAGCGAAGACTTCAAAAAAGAATTCAAGGGGTTCGCCGTTTCCCGCGGAATTACGATGACGGATCTGTTGAAGGAGGGCTTCGAGCTAGTAAAGAAGAAGCGACGGACATGAAGTTGCTCGGATTTCCACCGGAGCAAATACATTGACCACGCACGAAGGCTCCAGTGCGTTCGCAGCAGCTGAATGGCTGTTTGCAATTGGTGAAGGCAAAGAATTGCCGACCTTAGATGGTTTGGTTTCAGTTGAGGGTTTTGATCCCGATTTGCACTCTCCGAATGAAGTCGCTGTTGTGGAGCGTGCAACGGCTTACGGAGCGCGTGCAGTATTTTTTGAAGCTCAACGAAATGACAAAGCACCAGTAGCACAGGCCTTCTTGTTCGACGCAAGATCACATCCGGACGACAAACAGTTTGCTGAGCTTCACAAGCGACTCTGGAGTTGGGGTGGGGTGCCACTGATCTATAGGGTTAGTCCTGGGGTTATCCAGCTTTTTCGTTGTGCCCATCAGCCGGACTTTGCCGGATCTGAAGAGGAACTTGTCTGCAATCCAATCCGCACTCTGGAGTTGGGAGCAAAAGTCGCAGACCTCGATATCTGGTGGGATGCGGAGCACATTCGAAGCGGTACGATTTGGGACGATCCGGAAACATGCAATTTGATGCTTTCTGCCTCAAAGTCAGCGCATCGCAAGCTCGTCGTTGGTGTCCGAGTTTTGTTCCAACAGCTTACGGACAGTCGTTTGCTCGACGTTCGACTGAGACGGCGTCTCTTGATCCTATCGCTATTGATTGCCTATCTTGAGGAGCGATCTGTACTGCTGCCGGACGACTTTGCGGAAGCGATGCCGAACTCGAGCCGGTTTTTCGAAGTTCTAGGCAATGGCCCCGCCCTAGTGAGGTTGCTTGAAGCTCTCGAAAAGAGGTTCAACGGCCACGTTTTCCGCCTGAAAGACGAAGAGCGCTCTGTGTTGCTTAGTAGCACCGAGCTCAATCGGTATGCACAGCTTGTTCAGGGTTTTGAAGATGAGACGGGTCAAAGCAACTTTTGGCGCCTGTATTCTTTTCGCGATCTTCCGGTCGAGTTGATTAGCAACATCTACCAGTTGTTCGTCAGTGATGCTTCGAGTTCGATTTATACGCCTCCTTCGCTAGTGAAGTTGATGCTCGAAGAAACACTCAGTTGGGAGCGCATCGACAACCTGATGAACGGCGACAGTGTAATTCTGGATCCGGCATGCGGTTCCGGGGTTTTCCTAGTCGAGGCATACAAGCGTCTGGTCTTACATTGGCGCTTTAAAAACGGCTGGAACAGACCGGGTGTCGATGTTCTTCGGCAACTGCTAACGCGAGTTCATGGAATTGACCTTGAAGAAGGAGCGGTCGAACTAGCAGCGTTCAGCTTGTGCTTAAGCTTGTGCGATGCATTGGAACCAACGGATATTCGAGCAAGCGTGAAGCTGTTCCCTCGCCTTGACGGCGAGACACTTCACTGTAGCTGTTTTTTCGATGCCAAAAAACAAAACACTTTGAAAGCACCAGTCGCAGTCGTCATCGGCAATCCCCCTTTTGGATCCTCGCTTACCACTTCGGGTGCAAAAGAGAGCTACGATAATTACAACAAGTCTCATGATGATCTCGCAGACAAGCAACTTGCCTATTTGTTTCTGCACGAAGCAGCGGAGCTTTTGGAACCGGGCGGCATCCTGGCAATGGTCGAGCCGGCAGGATTTCTGTACAACAAACATGCAGTTTCCTTCCGGCGAGCATTTCTGAAGCGCTGGAAGGTGCGCGAGCTTTTGGATTTCGTTTCAGTTCGTGGAATGTTCAAAAAGGGCAATGCCGACCCCAAAGTGGTGGTTGTGATCGCCGAAGCAGGCGAGCCATCTGCCGAAGATTATTTGTTGCATGCGGTCTTTCGGCGAAGTGGCCGAGCAGCCGCGGAACAAGGTTTCGACATTGATTATTATGATCTGCACTGGGTGCGTAACTCCGAGGCACAACACTCAGGTGATATTTGGCGCGCGAACTTGCTGGGAGGCGAACGGTTCAAGAACCTTATAGAAAGGCTCCGGACCTTTCCAACACTTGAGCATTATGCAGAGACAAACGGATGGGATGCTGGCGAAGGCTATTTTGGCGGGCAGAAGAATGCTTCATCCAACACAGACCACCTTCTTGGAAAGCCACTATTGCCGACAGATGCTCTCGGCGTCGATGGCATCATCCGTTCCAAAATTGATGTTGTTCCTGATACAGGCATCAAGGACCCCAAATCTGAACGGCGCTTTGTGGCACCACTCCTGATCATCAAGGAGCATCAGAATCTTTTTATGGATATTTGGACCGATGGCTACTTGGTCTTCAAGAACGAGATGGTTGGTTTTTCTGCTCCTGGAGATGTCGAAAAACTGCGGAAGGTAGAGTCATGGCTGAGAAGCGAGATTACTGTCTTGCAAGCTTTCGTCGCAGGCATCAGCGCACGTTTGTTCACGCAAAGAGCAACTGCAATATTCAATGCGGACATTTTTGCGCTTCCGTTCCCGGAGGATGGAGATCTCGATCTAAGCGAGAACGAGCGAATCGTTGCGGAGGATGCCGTTGAGTATCAACGTGATTTCATTCGATTGGGTAACGACGCCAAAGTTATGCGCCGCGCCTCGGAAGAAGCTCTTGGCCAGTTTGACAATGTGCTTTCGGCACAGATCAGATCGATCTATCCCGATAGCACATTTAGTACTCTAGGTTCGTACTCTTGGGCTGGCGCGATTTGCAGAGCTTATTCATTTGGGCAAGGCAAAGTTGATTGGACCGGTGCGGAAGATCTCAGGCAGCGCCTTAATTCACTTCTTCAAGATAAACGCAGCTCTGGTCTGACTATTACAAGGATCATCCGCCTCTATGATAAGGATTTTGTCTTCCTGTTGAAGCCTGACCGCCATCGGTTTTGGACCCGATCTGTTGCGCTTCGCGACGCTGACGATATGCTTAGCGACCTAAGAGCGCAGGGCTTCTGAAGTGTTGGCGGATCAACGTCAAAACGGCGCTAGCGCTGGCACTCTGGATCGAGGCGTTCATAAGCCTCGGGAATTTCTGTCATCGTTAGTTCAGTTCATTGCAGAAGCGTTGCCCAATTGGCGGGACGATCCTGCACGTGACAAGGTGGCCGGTGAAACCAGGTTGACCGCTCAACTTTGTGCCAAGTTGAACAGTTTAGCCCGTCACTCACCTGGCTGGGACATCTTGCAGTTCCGCAGGGAAGAACCTGATGAAGCAGATGGCCGCCGTGCGATTGATTTGGTGGCCTCGCCTAGCGGCGAAGTTGTTGTTGTCGAGGGCCGAGAGTACAATGAATATCAGTCGCTGTTGCCGATTGAGTGCAAGAGATTGCCAACACCAACTGGAAAAGATCGTGACGAGCGTGAGTACGTTATCAGCCAATATAGTTCGACCGGTGGTGTATCTCGTTTCAAGGAGGGACATCACGGCAAGGAACACAATCGTGCGGCTATGATTGCGTACATTCAAGATGACGATGTTCCCCATTGGTGCGGCATAGTCGACTCATGGATTGATGAACTGGCTAATGATCCATCGGAGGAGTGGACCAACGACGACAAGCTTTCCCTGCTGAAGCACGACCAAAAAGGTCGACTTGGATTTTTGCAATCATTGCACCTTCGTAAGACCGCTCCTGACCCGATCCACATCGATCACATCTGGATCGTAATGTAAGCTGGCGGTTTCGCCCGGATCATCATGCTCGCAAGAGCGGACATTGAACAGGAAGTTGGTGAATGTCGGCAATGGGCCGCCTCTGCTAAAGTGTACTTCTGCAGTTCAAGGTCCACGTTTGATTTTGCTCTGCATAATACTGGTGGGGATCGGCACTGATCGGTCGAGCACAAATGCAGTTTCATCGCCGTTGTCTTGACGTTGTTTCTATCGTTTCACCCGCGACCCAAACCTTTGCGATGGCGGCGGCATTTGCGTTCAAAACTAGTTTTTCGAATATGTCCTGCATTGTGTCGGCGTCTGAACAGCGAAAACCCGATGTTACATCGCCCGCCCGAACAGCGATTGCGTCGAACTGCATACCCTTTTCAAAAGCGCCGACCGGTAACGCGGCAGCCTCGCCACCCCCCTTTGTTGCCAGCCAGAAGACTTCTGTCGTTGTGAGCGGCGTCTCATTTGTCCCCCGCTCCGCTGCCGGCTGGTCAGGATTTGTGCCGGAACAGGCACAGCGCGACGCCATCAGCGCGTAACGGGCCGTGTCGAAAAGGGATGGGCTGAAGCCACCAGAAATATCCGTTCCGAGGCCGACCTTTACACCGTGATCCAGCGCGCGCGTCACAGGCAGAACAGCGTTTGCAAAATAGGCGTTAGATAGGGGGCAATGCGCAATTGACGATCCAGTTTTGGCAAGAAGCGTCATGTCTGACTGCGTGAGAAAGTTTGAATGGGCGAGGATTGTTTTGTCAGTCAGCAGGCCAAAATCCTTCAAGGCTTCGGCATCTGTCTTGCCGAGCCGATTCCGGACATATCCAACCTCCCAGTCACTTTCGGCGCAATGCGTTTGCACATGTGCGTTTGTTTGCTTTGCGAGTGCCCCCAAGCCATGCAGCAGATCATCGGAGCAGCTTGGCACAAAGCGCGGTGTGATGGCTGCGTGAACAAGTGGTTCCTTGCCCTCTTGCAGCGCGGCCACGGCATCGATGAAAGTGCGTGTTTGTGCAATCGCGTCGGACGCTGATGGATCACGGTAATAGTCCGGACAGGTATCGGGATCATCCATTGCGACCTTGCCGATCACAGCACGTTGGCCGTGTCGCAAACAGGCCTCTGCCAGGATGACGTTCGGCTCCAGATCGACCGAGCCGAAATATACCGCGGTTGTCGTTCCATGGGCCAGAAGCGTTGCGACCAGATCGTCATAAACTTCAAGAGCATACTCACGGTCAGAGAATTTCGCCTCCAGCGGGAAGGTGTATTTCAAAAGCCAGTCTTCAAGCGGCGCATCCAGTGCCTTGCCAAGCTGCGACCATTGGGGCGCATGTATGTGCAGATCCACAAGCCCCGGCACGAGATAGCAATCCTCTGGCAATCGGTAGAGCGTTCCGTCCGCTTCTGCCTGCGCCAAGATTGCGTCATGGTTTTTGTCCCCCGGCGTGGTGACCGATTGGATCGTTCCAACAGCATCAACTGCGATGGCGCAGTCGGGCAGTGGCGTCACCGCATCCCGCAGTAGCGTGTGAAAGGCCGTGCCGCAAATGACGCGTGTGCTGTTTTCCATCTTGGTCCCCTTTGTTCTGTGCCGATCACTTGGCGCTCTTGCTGCTTTTTTACGCAGCCCGCGAGACATCATCGAAAAAGTCGGTGACTCTCACAGAAATATAGTTAACCTAGGAAAAATAGGTTGGACCTCCAACTTAAAATTATGAAGCTGATGACATGGTGAATGATGCTGAAACAACTTCCAACAGTTGAACGCCTGAGAGAGGCGGTTCTTGCTGAGCTGGTCGAGCGCAAGTTGGCGGCCGGCGACCGCGTTCCGAGCGAAGGCAAGCTGGCTGAGCAATTCGGGGTGAGCCGCAACACTGTGCGCGAAGCGATGATCCAGTTGGAAAGCGAAGGCATGATCGCCCGATGTCACGGCGTCGGCACCATCTTGAGACGTTCGCCGGGAAGTCATGTCAGATCTGTGGCGCTTCCCGAGGTTATCCGCAGCCAGGGCCAAACGCCCGGCGTCGCCCAAGTCTCTATAGATGAAGACATCGAAGACGCCGAGATCAGCAGCCGTTTTCGTATGGCACAAGGCGAAAACCTCGTCAGGCTCGAACGCGTTCTGACGGCGGACAAAAAATCTGTGGCTTTCGTTGTGGACTTCCTGCCGCAAGCACGGGTGCGAGGCTGGGGTGTTGATTGGGAAAGGTTTGATGGCAACCTGATCCGTGTGCTTTCCGAACACACCGGCTCTGAACGATTTTTACAGAATGCGACCCTATCGGCGACAGTCGCCGACACAGGCATAGCGGCAAAGCTGAACTGTGGTGTTGGCACCGCGCTCGTTCAAACATCAACGGACCTGTTTTCTGAGAAGGTCGAACTCCTCGTGGTGACGCGTCTTCTCATTGTTCCGGACACGATTCCCATCGAATTTGCGGGTACGATCTACGCGACCAATATGTCATGAGCACGCGGCCAAACATCCTCGTCATTTTCAACGATGACCATGGCCAGTGGGCGCTACCCGCCTATGGCAACTCGGAACTACATACCCCATCGGTGAACGCGCTCGCCGCAAATGGAGCGGTTTTCGAAAATGCATTTACACCGGTGCCGGTGTGTTCTCCCGCGCGTGCGAGCTTCATAACAGGGCTGTTGCCGACGCAGCATGGGCTGCACGACTACCTCAATTCAGCAGACCGGTTTAACGCCCTCCATTGGATGCAAGACATAGCGACACTGCCGCAAATGCTGCACGATGCAGGCTATCACACTGGGTTGTCGGGCAAGTGGCACATTGGACGCGACTATGACCCGCAACCTGGTTTCGACGATTGGTTCGCGCTGGCCGGTGACTACCCAATATACCATCGCGATGCGAACCGGTTTTGCGACAACGGCCATCTGCATGCGCCCGAAGGGTATCTGACCCAACTGATCGCGGACCGCACAGTGTCGTTTCTACGTGATCGCCCGAAGGATCAGCCCTTTTTCCACTTCACGGGCTTCTACGCCACACACTCGCCATGGGAAGACCAGCCCGAAAGACTGGTTGCGCAATATGCGGATGCGCAATTCTCGGACATCCCAAGTGCAGAGCGTGTTTTTGAGGGCGATATCCTGAACATCGAACTGCCGCAGGACGACGATGCGGCGCGCCGCAAGGCCAAAATGCAATACTACGCTGCAGTGACGGCGATTGATGAAGGGGTTGGCCGTATTCTTGACCAGCTGTCCGCGTCAGGAGAGCTGGAAAATACCCTGATCGTTTTCACCTCAGATCACGGGCTTTGTCTTGATCACCACGGGATTTGGGGCAAAGGCAACGCAACCAGCCCGCAAAACATGATCGAGGAAAGTATGCGCATTCCGATGATCCTGTCCGGACCGGGCGTGCCAAAAGGTGCCCGCCCTCGGTCGTTTGCGGACCATCTTGATCTGTTTCAGACACTGGCCGCTGCCGCCGGCATCCAACCCACCGGTGGGCCATTTGCAGGCCGGTCGCTTTGGTCAGTTCTTTCAGGCGAAACAGCCGACTGGCGTGATGCGCAGTTTGGCGAATACGGCACCGCTCGCATGATCCGCACTGCAACCCACAAGCTGATCGCCCGCTTTGACAACAGACGCGACACCCTGTTCGCCCTGCAAGACGGCGAATCGCGCAACATCATTGATGACGCCCCGGACATCGCAACCCAGTTGCATACCAGACTATCCGCGCATTTTGCACAATTCGAAGACCAACCACCAAAAGCTGAAGAGTTCTTCGGCGAACCAAGGTTCAACCCAGTTGAGGCTTGGCGATAACAAAACCAACAAGGAGTATTTGACATGAAACGCACACTTGCTCTGCTGGCAACGACAGCTCTGGCCGGCCCAGCACTCGCCCAGCCTGACATGACCTATGAAGAGGCGCTGGCCTGTGTTGAACGGGTTGTTCCAGCCGAAAACTACGTCACCAACGATCTGCTGCCGTCCGATGCTGATCTTGCCGATATCACCCCGATGGCAGAGACGGTAACCCTGCGTGTTGGCCTGTCTTGGGTGCTCGACGATGGGCAATCCCATTTCTACAACGCGATTGAGCAAGGGTTCTTTGCCGACGAAGGGATTGAGGTTGAACTGGTGCCGGGCGGTCCTGGCAAGAACCATATTCAAACGCTTGGCGGCGGCGTCGTGGATGTGGCTGTTGCCTCAGCCGGGTCTTACTTGCCCCGTGCGATCACTTCGCCGACTCCGATCGAAGGCATTACGTCTGTCGGCTCTGTCCTTAAAGGCGGCCCGGCAGCCTTTCTGACTATTGATGAAGAGTTGCTTGGCAAGGAGTTGACACCAGAAGATCTCATGGGGCGCACCGTGGCCGGTGGCCCGTTCCTCGAACATATGCCGATCCTTCTGGATAAGGCCGGTATGGAGGAAGGTGATGTGACAATCATCAAAGCCGGCTTTACCCCTGACGCCTTGTTCGCAGGAACAGCCGATTTCTACTTTGGCTGGATTTTCAACCAGACCCGCGCGATATCAGCGCAAGGCTATGAATGGAACGCCTTGATGTGGGGCCCACACGGGTTTGAGGATTTCCCAGATTCCATCGTGATGATGAAAGACACGATTGCGGAAAACCCCGAAGTCGGCGAACGCTTTATGCGTGCAGTGCATCGCGGCATCGATTTCATGCTCGAAAACCCAGAGGTTTCCGCTGAAACGGTCCTGAAATACGCAACTGACGCGCCACATCTGAACAAAGAACTGGTGCTGCAACGCTATGAACAACAGGCCCCCCTAGTGACAAAGGGCGATCTGCGCCTGTTGGAAACGGATTTCTCTGCCTGGAATGAGAATACTGCAATCTTGCTGCAATACGGCTTTATGCCAACCGTTGATTGCAGCTGACGATATGTCGCCGGCCATTCAGCTGCGTCAGCTTTCCAAGTCTTTCGGAGAGATTGAGGCGCTCAAGGACATTGATCTGGATATCCAAGAGGGCGAGTTCATCGCCCTGATCGGACCGTCCGGGTGCGGCAAGACAACCTTGTTGCGCCATGTCCTGTCGCTTGAGACGGCAAGTTCGGGCGAAATAATGGTCGGCGGCGATACACCAGAACGTGTACGGCGCGAAAACAAGCTGGGCATCGTGTTCCAGCGCGCCGCACTGGTCCCATCCTGCACGTCTTTGCAGAATGTGCAGATGACGCTCGACATTACCGGTGTGGAGACACCACTGACCCCCTCAGGGCTACTTGATGAATTTGGCCTTGGAGACTTCAAGGACCATTACCCGCACCAGCTTTCGGGTGGAATGCAACAGCGGGTGAATATTGCGGCTGCGATGGTACACAACCCACCGTTTCTGATGATGGATGAACCTTTTGGTGCGCTTGATGAAATGACGCGAGAATTCATGTGCGAGTTTCTGGGCGAGGTTCTGCTGGATAATCCCAAAACCACGGTTCTTGTCACCCATTCCATTGATGAGGCTGTAATGCTTGCCGACCGCATTGTCATCCTCGCCCCGCGCCCGGGCCGGATCAGCGCCATTGTCGACGTCGATTTTCCCCGTCCCCGTCGGAGGGAACTGAAAACCCAAAGTGCCTTTGGGGAAAAAGTTCTTGAGGTGCGGCGCCTGCTTTATGAGGTCGATGAGTCATGACAAACGTATCGCGCGAAAGCATGGGCTATCTGTTGATGATCGTGTCGGTCCCGATCATCTGGCAGTTGGCTGTCACATTGTCGGGGCTTCAGCCGTTCATTCTGCCCGGGCCGGGGATCGTGTTCAAAACGCTCGGCAATGAATGGTCCAACTTCCTCTATCACACTGGCGTTACGATGTATGGTGCCATCGTTGGGTACGCCTTCGCAAACCTCTTTGCGATCTCAATCGCGATTTTGTTTGTTTACATGCCATCGGTTCAAACATTTCTGATGCCATGGTTCATCGTCATCAAGAACATCCCCTTTGTCGTGATTGCCCCCATTTTGGTAATCACTTTGGGCACAACAAATATGCCGAAATTCATCGTGGTTTTTCTGGTCACCTTCTTTCCGGTTTTGGCAAATGTCGTCGCGGGACTGCGGGCAGCAGATCAGGTTTTGCTCGACCGGATGCATGTCTTGAACGCCAACAAATGGCAGATATTCTGGAAGGTCCGCTGGCCGTCAGCCATCCCCTACTACATGGCCGCGCATGAGGTGGCTTTCACCGGGTCCATCATTGCGGCCATCGTGGCCGAGTTCTTTTTTTCAAGGACCGGTCTTGGCTATCTAATCGTCACAGCGATGGAGAGTTACCGTGCAGATGTTCTGTACGGCGTTACCCTGATCGCGGCTGTGCTCGGCCTGAGTAACTATCTGCTTGTTGTCTGGCTCCGCAAACGTCTGTTGAGGTGGCAGGATGCCTAAACCCACAAAGATGATCATTGACACAGACCCCGGTGTCGATGATGCCATGGCGATCCTTTATGCCGCACACGACCCCGCAATCGAGCTGCTTGGCCTGACAACGGTTTTCGGAAATGTGCCGGTGCAAAAGGCGACGCGGAACGCGCTGCGGCTCTGCGATTTGGCGGGACTTGACATCCCCGTGGCTGAAGGCGCTGCTAGGCCAAGCGTTGTGGCACCGCTTGATCCTGCAGAAGCGGCAAGGATCCACGGGGCAGAAGGGTTTGGACCAGTACCGCCCCAAACACCACAGCGCACACCCACGCCAGAGGACGCAGCGGATTTTATGGCCAGCATGGCCCGTCGCTATCGCGGCGAGGTGACACTCTGCGCGATTGGGCCGATCACGAATGTTGCAGAGGCGCTGCGCAGACATCCGGACTTTGCCGCCAATATTGCGAAGATCGTCTTCATGGGTGGCGCCGCGCAAGTGCCCGGGAATGTGACTCCATATGCAGAAGCAAATACATATCAGGATCCTCATGCCCTGGCAGAGGTGTTGGCGTCAGGTATTCCGACCTTGATGGTTGGTTTGGATGTGACCATGCAAACCACTGGCAGCCGGGCTGATTTCGCAGCGCTTGCCAAACGCCATCCCGATCATTGCGGCTTTCTGCAACGACCATCGGACGAATATATTGGCATCTACGAGGAGCGCGGATTGCCCGGCTGCGGTCTGCATGATCCGGCAGCGGTGATCGCCTGCGTGGCCCCGGACCTCTTTAACACTTCTAAGATACCGCTGTCTGTCGTCCTCAAAGGTCCGGAAATAGGCCGCACGTTGCCCGGCGTTGGTGCAACGACAGCTGTTTGTGCGGGAGTTGACGCACAGCAGCTCGAAGAGCGGTTCTTCTCTATGTTCGGATAAGGGTTGTTTATCTAACGAAGACATCAGGTGCTCTCTATTTGTAACATTGTCGAGAATGCGAGCAATTTCAGCATGAACTGCAGCGGCAGTAGTCTGGTTTGTGCTACATACTACAGGCTCATCTACCCGTAGATTTAGCACTTGCAGCGAATGTCCGCAAAGCGGGCTGCGACTGCAGCATCTTGTATGTCCGCCGAAGGTCCGGAAGGGGCCGTCCTCATCGCCGCGATCTGGGCCCTCCAAAGAAATGCTGCATTCGGTCTAATGGCGGCAGAGAGCCCATCTTGCAAAGTTTTTGCATCGCAGCCAAAGTCAGCTTGCCAGAAACTGCGCTGATGTTGAGGTAGACTTTTGATACTCGATCCCACCCTGACGACTGCTTATATTCTACTTGCAACTGCTCTTGCAGTTGCCCCCGGCCCTGATGTGCTCTTCGTCGTCGCAAACGGCATGCAGCATCGCGTAAAAGGCGCTGTTGCATCTGCTATGGGGATAGGCTGCGGCTCGGTGCTTCACGCATTGGCTGCGGCTTTAGGTATCTCTGCGATTGTCGCAGCGTCTCCGACAGCCTTTGAACTCCTGAGATATGCCGGGGCGGCATATCTTGCTTATCTAGGTGTGCAGGCGCTGAGATCATGGTGGAACTACTCCAACAATCTCGATCCTAAACAAGCCGTTGTCGAGATATCCGCTTGGAGTGTCTTCCGGCGTGGTTTGATCACGAATGTCCTGAATCCAAAAGTCGTCGTATTTTACTTGGCGTTGTTGCCGCAGTTCATAAACGTTGAACTCGGCAATGTGGGGCTTCAGATTTTTCTTCTCGGATGTATCCACAACCTCATCGGTATCACGTTCCTCATTTGCATTGGACTTGCTGCCGGAAAAGCTTCGGGTTGGCTGGCTAGAACGAGTTTCGGGAAATGGATGGATGGCCTTGCAGGGGTGTTCTTTCTTGGACTCGCTGTTCGACTGTTGATTTCCGGCAAACCGGAGCACTAGCAACAAAAGCTATTGATCGAGTAAATGCAGACTTTGACCTCAAGATGCCAAACGGCAGCTCCGTCCCGCAGACTGTCAGTTCGCTAGAACTTTGATTTTGCGCTCGCAGCGAAAGTCCGGTCTGGCGGGCCGCACCGCGGCATCACCGGTGGCGGCTGGATGTCTCCTTTGGGCCGTCCTCATCCGCACGGCATGGGTACATGAAACAAATGCTTCGGATGCACCGACCATAGCAATGAGCGGTTGGTTCTGCTCGCTAGTTTGTGCTGTCAGACAAGACAGCTAAGTCGATCTGGGCAACCAGTGATGCTAGGTCTGCCTGATATTTCGTATCGTCAGGCCAGAGAGAAATCTGCTCCTCTGCCCACTCAGCGATGTGCTTGGCGAGACGCTTTGGCACTTCTAACTTTAACGCACACATCATTTCACCCCCATATTGTAAGGTCACCCTACACTGCCAGCAACAGTACCCCAAACCTCCGATGTAGGCATCTCGATGGGTTCATGTGAAAAAAGCATTCTATGTGGTCACTATCAAAAAAGAAGCCCCGCCGAAGCGGGGCAGAGTTGATCCTCACCACAAGGATTAGAAAACAAGTGATCGGCTGGATCGGCCCCAGGGTTTGAAACACTGGGGCTTTTTCATCGTTAAATGGGGCAGGGCGCAAAACGCCCTGCCAATTTTTCATTTCATACCTTCAGGAAGCCAATTGGCGATGCGGGTGCTGGCGGCTTCATCCAGACTATGTGCATCGCGGGTTGCTGGTTCACTAAAGAGGTCTTCCAGTTTCCCAGCCTTTTCCGCCTTTTTCAGCTTCGAAAAGGTTGTGACGGTCGGATGATCTGCTTCCAAACCAAGAAGTTCCTGCCACAGCGCCACCATGTAGGGACCACTCACGCGGCCAAAGAAGTTCTCGGCATTTGGCGTGAAATTGTCCCGAATGTTGGTGTCTACGGCTTTATCCACCACCTCGGCCATCTCGCTATCAAGGGTCATCAACGCGGCCAGATGCCGGATGATTTCTTCCATGATGAACTCCGTCCCTTTGGCTTTGTAGGCACGGAACACGCGGGCCATGTCACTGCCGAATTTCGCTGGCTTGGTCGGCGTCGTAAGACGTGCGTCCATCGAATAACCTGCAAATTCTGTTGTCGGCAGATTTGGCACCTCGTCTTTGCGCAAACCAATGGGCTGCGTGTATCCTGATTTTCCTGAAAGCTGGAACGCAAAGAGCGCAAGGATCAGGTCTGGATCGCGCAGCGCGGCGGACTGCCGTGCACCTCGCGCGATGCGCTCAAGGTCACTGCCCAATTTTTGCGAGATTGGTGACTTCTTGACAGGGCTGGTCGTGTGCTGCGGCTTGGACAGTACACCTGCTTCAATTGCTGCCTTCTTGTCGTCGCTGCGGATCAACCCGTGTTCGATCTCCAGTTTGCCGCTGTTGGTGACATAGACCACCGCGCCCGCAAATTGCTTCTGATCGTCGGAATACTCACCGTCGAGAATGGCTTGCAAAGCATCCAGACGGGCCTGACCAGCATCATCGATCACCTCACCTTCGGCCAATTCGGCCAACCTGTCATATTCGTCGACTTCTTCCTCGGTGAGGATGCCTTCGATGGGATACACACGCTCAAACTTGTTTTCTTGAATGAAGTAATAGTTGAGGTAGCTTTCACTGTTGGTTTCGACCCACGCGAAGCCCATTTCAACAAGGATCGCGCCAGCTTGCTCCTTCAACTTGGCAGCAAAGGTCTCGTCCAACACGTCCTGATCCTCAAAGAACACATCTTCGGAGAACAAATCGCGGCTGACTTTCCCGCCATTGGCCTCATAGGCTTCCGCACCCACAAATGCAGCACGGCGGTCTGTCGCTTTGGCGGCTTTGGGGTGCAATGCGCGGTCCAACTGATTGATGTTGCTAATTTGGCCGTCTTCGATCAACTGGATCGCTTCAAGGATCAGCTTTTCATCATGGGCCGTTGTCATCTTCTGTGCCGATGTCAGATTGATCTTCTTTGCTTTGAGGGCATCAAGGGCGGCCTCCGGCAAGCCTGCCAGTTTCAAGCGGCCTGTCACATTAGCGACTGTAACACCAAAGGCGCTCGCAATGGCGTCGGCAGATGCATTGCTCTTGGCCATCCGACCATAGGCGCGGATTTCGTCTGCGGGGTCGAGGTCCTCACGTGCTGAATTCTCAGCGTTGGCCCACATTTCCGCTTGCATCATGTCTTCGGCCAGAAGAACGGGGATTGCGGTCACGGTTTCCAGATTCGGATTGCTTTCGGCCAATAGGGTCAATGCGCGAAGGCGACGCCCGCCAGCAACGATGCCGATCTTGCCTTTATCATCCTTGATGCCACTCAGGTTCTGTAACAGCCCGCAGGTCCGAATGCTGCCTGCGAGAGTTTCGACATCCTCTTGTGACACCTCTTGGCGTGGGTTGAGTTCGTGCAGGTAGAGCTGGCTGAGCGATGCGTAAATGATCGTTGTATCAGTGGGAATTGTGGATTGCTGTGTCATTGGGACATTCCTTGTTTCATGGTGAAAATTTTGGTATGGGTGCCCCACCCCGAAAGGGGTGAGGCGAGGCCGCTTAGGCGGCGTGCTGTTTCAGAAAGGCGAGGCCGATCTTGGCGGAGAGACCTCCCTTTCTCACAAGCGCGATTGCTTCGCGTTTGCGCTGCTCGATAATTGCTCTGGTCATGTGTTCACCTCCTTTCCGACGCAGGCAGCGCCTATGGCTCACCCCGCCTGCACGGGGTGACCAATCTCAGTATTCAGAGGGCAACATGACCGTGAGAACGCGCACGGTTTGCGCGGGATCGGCGGGGTCGTCCGACCCTCCGTCCATCGTCAGATTGTAGTAGTCGAACTTGAAATAGACCTTCGTGCCTTCGACTTCGAGCGCTGCAAAATCCCGTTCTTGATAGGGATCGTCATCAACCTCGAATGCATCGAATGCGGCGATAGCCTTGGCCAAGAGCTTGATCTTGCCAGTCAGCAGGAACGCCTCATTGATCCCCGGTGTCCAAACCAGCTTGAATTCGATGCCTTGTTCATTGACTTGCTTAAACGCCTTGGGGTCTGCGAGTGCCGCCCGAACCAAATCGTTCTGTTCTGCAATAACCGCATTGCGGTCGTTTACGTCCGTAGCCATGTCTGGCCTCCTTGTGGTGATGCGGTCGGGTCTTTTGACCTCTTTCCGCCGATGGGATGCGCCTCGGCCATTCTGATCTGACCGGAAACGCATGTTTCCGGACGGAACAGAGTGGGAGAGGGCGTAGCCCGACCCACGGGGCTGGAATGAACTGTCAATTGGTCGTGGGTCAGGGGTGGTGCGGCCCGCAGGCGCAGCCGAGGACACGGCCCTGCCTTGCGACGACCGGCTTTAGTCGGGCGCTTGCCGATTGACTGGGCAGGCCAGGTCTGTTGGGCGGACAACACCAATGGAAAAGTCGTCGGCGTGCCTAGAGCGGAGCGGAAGGCGCGACGTCCCCTTCATCCTCGATCCCGCGCCACCTGCGGGATCACCGATGTCTCTTCTTGCCGATGTCGAACTTGGGCAGAGACCGGCGTGTAAGAGCCTTGGGTTTTGCTCTCCTGGTTTCTGGAAAGATGGAGGTGACGCATCGCGGGTTTGGCGTACCCGTGGCGGTGCCACGGCAAGCAGAAAAACGGTTTCCAGGGGAACCTCCGATTTTCAGCCTGCGCCGCACCCTCATCCGATGCGTTGGTTCACCTTCATCGAAACAAGGAGAAACCCGATGACACATTACACGCTCACCGTTCCTGTTAAGTACGACGACAACGGCACTGAAAAAACAACTTATCGCCGGGTCGGCGCGGTGTTTGAGAACACAAAACGGGACACAGGCGAGCCCTTCCTCACCCTGAAGCTCGATTTTCCGGTTGGTGTCACTGAACTGGTCGCCTTTCAGCCAACCAAAGGCGACGTGACCGAGTAGCTCAAAAGGGGTCGCCGCAAGGCGGCCCTTTCCCTCATCTTACAGGGGCTGTCTGCCCCCGGGCCCTACGGGCGCTCCCCCGAGGATATTTTCGGCAAGATGAAGACGAACAAGAGTATTGTTTGATAATCAATAATACGGTATTGTTTTGCCAGGAAACAGCCGGGGACGGCGATGATCCTGCAAGGTGAAGACGTAAGTTTCACTGGAAGCCGGGGCCGTCAGGCTCCGGTTTTCGCATAGAAGGGGTTCAATGATGAGAGTTCTGCTGATCATCGTTGTGTTCAATTTCGAGACGGGATCGGAACTGGAGACAAACCAAGATTTCACGAATGAGCCTGATTGCCATGCGGCAGCGTTGTCGTCGTTTCAGGAACTTGATGAAGCTGTCCAGATACGGGCCATGGACATTCCGGAAGGGCAGGAAATGCTTGAAGGAACGATGATTGCCTACGGTGAAGTGGGACATGAAATCGGCATGTATGCCTGCAACCTACTTCGATCTTGGGCAGGTTGAGCCGAGGGGTAGACCAAGTATGTGTTTGGTCGGTTGTGCGAATGCAATGACAAAGTCCAAAGGGGAGTTCACGTCGAAGCGGACGCATTGAGTTTAGAAGAAACTGGACAGCCAATCTGACAAAACTTTGACGGCCAGCTTAAGCCCGGTTTTGGTTGTGTCCTTAAGTTCTTCTTCAAGGCGGGTTTGTACCGCTTCTTTGATCCCTTCGGCAACTTCGGCCAACAGCTCATCCTCAGAATTCACAATGATCGTTGCGATGCGTTCCACTTCACCATCATCCTTGCGGAACACGATCAGGCGACGAACGCCATCTTCTTCATCGTGCGTTTCGATGAGCCAGCCTTCTTGGGCAGCCAACAGTCTTAAACCTTTGATGAAGTCCTGCATCGTAGCGTTCCTCAGGTCTGTTAACGAAGATGCGCGACAAACAGCACATCGCTCTCAAGTGTAAATATATCACTTCTGATCTATTGTCAATTATGGTATCTGTATCTAGAAGCTACTGGCAAACAAAGAGAGCGAAAATGAAAATTAGGTACAAATACTACACCGTAACAAAGGGCCGTTTCCTTTTCTTAGCCGTTCCAGCCTTCCCAGAAATTGTCGTCCGCATAGAGGACGAAGACATCAGTCGTGATGACCTCTACACGCTTGCTGAACGCTCGATAAGACACGCCTTGCAGGCACGGCTTACGTACAATGACGTTATCCCAGACGATGTAACCCCCGAAGGTTCCGATGACTGGTCATCGGTTCAGATGACTCCATTGGTTATCATGAAGGTCTTACTTCATTTGGAATGCCGTGAACGCGGATGGTCAAAAGCTGACCTGGCCCGGAAGCTGGAAGTGACCCCGACCACAGCGACCCGTCTCCTTGACCTTTTTCACGAGTCACGATCAGAAGTTGTGACCCATGCGTTTCGTCATTTGGGCAAGGAAATCCACACTACTATTGATCTAGTTCAAGTAGATTGATGATTTGGTTTTCTGGAACCAGCGACTTTGCGCGCCACTTGGCATAGGTCATAGAGAGCTGTTTATGTGCTGCTGCAGCAATTCTTGTTGCAGCAGCTTGCCGCGCACGGAAATCCGGCACGTCCTCGTCTTCCTTCGGTGGACTATATAAATTTCCTTCGTCATCTACCAGCAGCATCCGGTTAACTGAGCGATAGACGCCTTGGTAGATGCGATGGAACACCTGGTCTGCTTCATCGGGTACGACATCTCCCGCTGGATTGAGTTCGACGTGACGCAGGTAAACTAGCAGAATAAAGGCGTTGTTAAGGGCACTTGCGGCCCATTCCTCTGATCCTGTTTCTCCTTTTGCGGTATCGGCAATGTGCGACACTAACCCTTGGGGAAAGCGGATTCTGTGAAAAACGTTCTCAATATAGGCGAGGTTTTCGACGAGAGCATCAAGCCCAAGAATGGCTCTGTGGGTGCAACAATACTTGAAATCGTAGTCATCCTCGTCGGCGATGATGTCCGCGGAAATCAGATCACTTTTTAGCATGAACAACAGAAGCCTAGCGAAGACAGGGGGCTCATATCCAAACCGCTTTAGAATATCTTCTCTCAGCTCGTCGCCGGTTTTGGGACCGTCTCTGAGGCATTGAAGAACGCGGATTTTTTCGATCAATGGATGAGCGTCCAACCCGTCCGCAGGTCCGACGAAATGGTAAGAAAAGATGTTGTCCAACCAACCATTGAAGTTTTCGTTCTGCAGAACCGTTGGGCCTTGTGCTCCGCCCGGAAATTCCCTCGAACGGTTTCCGACTGATCTGAGAGCGTTTTCGAAGCGAATTCCATCATACAAAAACAGTTCAACGATATGATAGGATTTGCTTAAAATATAGTCGTTTCCAACTTCTACCGACTTAGCAGCAAGTGAGGCAGTGTCACCGAAGATCACGTCTTTGTCTAACAAGTCGGTCGACAACATTTCGTTGAGGCTATGGTGGATCACGCGTGACACGAACCCAAACATCTCACGCAAATTTCCATCAAAAACGCCATAGACCTGCTCTGAAGACAGTCTGGCACCTTGGCCTCGAGAAATGGCGAGTAGGGTGCGCTGGACTAGCGTCACGATGTTGCCGATTAGGTTGGATCGCTCTTTGTCGGTAAGGCCTTCCGCATCACCAATGAATCTCGAGGCCCGCGCTGCAATGGAAACAACCGAAGTCATGCCATCGATATTACCTACCTTATGGACCTTGTTGATACCAAGTCTGACGCGATCACCACGCAGGCGCGACTTAAGTAGAGCGAGCGTGTTCTTCCGCATAATCGTCAGGCTATCGGCCTTGACGGAAATGCCTTTATCGAAGAATTTTGTTGGCCGACAGAAGCGAGCTCGACCAGCCACAATGAACTCGATCGCTTTCCATTCTCGCGTCTCTTGAAAGGCGTCTTCTACGTTCAAAGCGTCAAGGCCATCAAACATCGTTACAACAGTTTTTTCCTGCCATAGCCCGGAGGTCAGTAGAGTCCTCTCGTTTGTATCCAAGAGACGAAGAAATCCCATCAATGCGTTGTTGGTTTGTTGGGCTTTGGATACTGCCTCCTCTAGCAAGAATTTCAGCCGTTCACGATCGGTTGCAAACCCGAACGTTTGGCCTTTGAGATGCATCTCATTTGATAGAACTGCGATTTCCGTCCGTAGTTTGGCAGAGTCCTTAAAATCCGGCCTCAGCTCGAACGTGTCGCCGTTCTTGAATAGAAAAAAGTGGGATAAGATGAGGTCGCGCGCATGAATAAAGGAAATGTAGTTTTCAAGCGCTTGCGTTATGTCGTGGCCGGCAGGGTACCAATCTGCAAGAAATTTGAGGAATTCAAAACGTGAGAGAACTACATTTCGGTGTTCAAGTTCGCTTGCGTAGTACGACATTGCATACTTCATGAGCGTTGATTTACCGCTGCCAGGAGCGCCCGTCAGAGCCTGTGTATGTAGTTGACCACCACCTTGAGCAATGATCTCCAGAAAGTGGTTGACGAACCAATCTTCGAATACTGTGGATGAAGAATTGATCGGCTCTTCCTTTTCCCAAAGGACAGCATCCGATGTTCTTTTTTCCAGGGGCCTTCTGCGAGAAATCCGATCATCCGAGAACAAGATCAGGTCAGCCCAAAGTCGGTTTTTCGTCTCGCCGAAACGTAGCTTTTCAGAGGCTTCTTCGACTGCATTTCGAAGTCTTTCAATGGGACCCAAGTCTGAGTTCTTTTGTGCTTTTGGGCGCTTTCGTCGACGCCGTTTTCCCTTTGCTGAATAGTCTGGCTCCGCTTCTGATGCGGACATCTCATCACTCTTGCTTGTCAGCTTCGGAAAGGTGAATTTTTGGACGTCATCTACACTGAGTTTTATGAGCGGCAGTGCTTTGAATATTTCGGTGACGCGCTTTCGTGGGTCTCTTGAATCAATTGGCATAAACTAACTACTCTCGCGCTGTTCTGCAGAATTGATCACAAGTGATATTTTTTTGCAACTTTTCTTCGCGAGACGAACCAAATCGCTCATTTTTAGGACGTTTTGCGGCCTACGCCTCATGAAGTCGGTCAGGCGGCCCGAGAGGTTTTTCGAACGCGGCTTCGACCTTCAAGAAGCCGAGAATGGACAATGCCACGCCGAGTTTCAGTTTTGCTTTTTGGGAAGTTTTCCTGACAGTGAGCGGACTGATGCAAACAGTTGCGATGAGGTAAGGACCTTAAGCCGAACGTCGCAATTGGTTCACAAGGTAGTCGACATCATTATGTGTTACGATGTGAAAACCGATCTCGAGTTCCTTGGCGATACATTTGGCGTGTTGGCGCGAGATATCCTGATGCTGCTCAAGTGTTTCAACGTCATACGAAGGACGGGACCGCGACGCATCATGCGACCGGTTGGTGGCGATCTGTATGGGCTCCGCTTCCAGGTGAACTATCATCGCGACATCTAAGGCGCGAAACACGTCGCACGCCAGCTTTGTGAGGCTTTGGCCATCGTCGATGACGACATGACCGTCCATGAAGATGTGATCGGCTTCGGGATCACGGGCAACGGCGAACCCTTCGATCAGCAAGCGCTGGTTTTCATCGAGATCTTGATGCCGCATTCCGTCTCTTTGTTCAGATGCCGCTTCGCGGCCGGCGACAATGAGACTGCCCCCGGTGAGGTGTTGAAAGGGTAGGCTCTTAGCAAGTGTGCGCAGAAACGTTGTTTTGCCGACACCAGAGATCCCGGTGAAAGCCACCACTGATTGCGTCATACTTTGAATTCCAGGTTTGCTCGTTCAACCAATTCCGTCATGAGATCATGTTCGAGTTTGTAGATCGACTGTTGCGGGTGGCCTTTGATGACACCCATATTTTGAAGCTCATCTTTGGAGACCGCGGGGTCGATGTACGCGATCAGCAGATAGTTGATCACTTTGACTGGTCGCTCAGATGACGCCTCCCAGGCGTCCAATTGCTCCTCACTGTAAACCGATCTGCCTCCCGTCAGCTGCATCAAGTCCTTTGTTGATGCCGCCAGCGTCACACTTTCGAGAACGCCAAGTGTCGTGATTGCCTGAGAGGGCGGGTTCTTCGACGAACTCTTGTAGAAAAACAGCAGCGAGCCTGGAGGTCCGAGCTTTGATTTTGCACGGCACAAGTACACTTTCCGGATTGTGTTACCCGGCCGTGTAATCGTCTCTGCACGCGACGCACCAGAAAACAAGTCAGGCTGTTTTGGCTTCCAAAGATCAGGATATAGCGTGTCGTGGTAGTCTTCTTGAATAGGGATGCCAAACCCACGGGTATCAGCATTGACTATGAAGCGCGGATAGTTCTCACGCGCCTGCTCGAAATTCGATTTGTCATCGAGCGAAACGAGCGCATCAGCGGAAAACTCGCGTTCATAAATGAACTCGCCGTTCGCATTCTTGCCTGGGCTGCGAAATCCGTAGTATTCCAACAGATCCATCAACGCGACCTGATCTTCGTAGGTTGTCAGATAGGCGAGGTCATAGTCGTTGCTCTGCGCATACCAAAGAACTTGCTTGAGAAGCAGCTCGCCTAGTTTTACGCCACGGTTCTCTGGCGCGACCTTGAAGGTGCAGATCTTCAGAATTTTGTCGGCAGGCGTGATCGCATCTGTATCACCGGGCATCTCATCTTTGCGAACGATCAGTCCGGCCAACTTTTCGTCTTCATCATAGACCACCCAGCAGGGGCGATGTTGTTTGACACATTTCTTGCGCCACCAGTCATCAAACTCCGGATAGCCGTCTCTCAGGCTATCGAAGAACTTGTCTTGACCGTTAATCTCATTCGCCTTTACCTCGCCGACATGGCGGATAGGAACCTCTTTTGGTTCATAGGTCTGGGTGAGCAGTTCTGTTGCATCTGCCACGAACAGGACTCGGCGCGCGAGATCGGGTGAGCGTCGTTGTGCGCGTTGATGAAGTCCCTTGTCCTGTGTGACCAGGAAGTCCGAAGCGCCGATTTCAAGGGCGTGGAGGAGTGTCGCATCTACGACGTCGTTGGGCTTTTTGAGTGGACCATAATCCTTATCAAGGTCAGCTCTTGTCAGCCCACGCTGCTTCTTAAGGAGACGATACTTCTCAATTTTGCTGAGCGATATCTGACGGCGCCCGGCATCACTATCGCGCGCAATATCGTCTCGAGCTGCCTCATGCACAAAGATGTCGACTTTGTGGGTTAACGCAAGAGCGTGGAACCTTGAATAAGCCGCCTCTACTGTGTGATGATCCTCGAGCCCGATGAGAATGTTCGTATCAATGAGATACGCTTGCTGGCTCATCTTGAAGTGCCTTTCTCAGGTCACGTTTCGCATAAAGAAAAGATTGTGGAGGTTCGAACCCAAACTTTTCGCGAAGTTCGTGTAATGGCAATGGCCGGGAAAACGACTTTACCTTGTCAAAGACAAGGGCATAGCCATGATCTAAGCCCTCAAAATACTTATCAAAAAGCGGTCTTTCTATAAACGCGGTACTCTCGAACTCCGTCCATATTTTCTCGATTGGGAGCTTCAGTACATCGCGAATTGATGCGGTTCCGACCATCGCTTTGACCGGCGAGCTTGAATAGATGTAGGCCAGAGCACCGTTTGGTGCAGACACGGGAAAACGCCGCCGCAATTCGACGGTTTTTTGTCCAGCAAGGATCTTCTCGGAGTAAACGGGCTTGATCGACAGCACCACGTCACGCTGTTCCTTGAAAGGCTCATCCCCAAGAAGAGGCAGAACGAGCTGATCATCATGGCCCTGCTCGAGGTCGAAATGGCTGCTATGAAGACGTGCTGAAATCGGTGCATCAACCGGAAAATGGGCGTTCAACCGCAGCGATGCGCCGAGGGCTTCAACATAGCGCTCGACTGTGCTGAGATAAATCTCGCCACCTTTCTCGATCTTTGAAACGGCAGCCTGTTGAACATTTAGACGCGTCGCAATTTGTTCCTGCGTCAAGCCCGCCAAAATGCGCAGACGTTTTAACTCAGTACCGACAAGAGCGGTGCCATGCGCGCTCTCGACCGCCTGTGCTTCAATAATGTTGCCTGTAAGCTTGCCCATTTTGACCTCGGTAGTTTTGTGTTTTGTATGCGCCCACAACATTCCTTGCAAGGAATATCTGACCCGGCTGGCGGCACGTCGTTGTCCCGCACACGTCAATTACTGAAACGGAGAGGGGGGCAGATTTATGCTGATGCGGCCGATGGCCGCCCAGGGCGAAGATCGTAACCCGTATGGGCGGAGACCTTGTGGCTCCGGTCGGCTGGCCGACTAGAGCTGGTCGCGAATGCGGCGCCCCAAAACTGTCATCTGGCGTGTTGGCGAGCCGTCAGACGGAGCGCTCTGTTTCAGCTGCTGCAGCAACGAGATCTCGAAAGTAGTCCAGGTTCCTCTGCAGACCCTTGCTTTCGCAAACCTCACACCACAACCATTTCTTCTTGCGTAAAAACAGCATCTTTTTCCGATCCCCACACTTAGCACACCGCTTCGCAAAGCCATCTTTGGCCGTTTCCAAATCCATCAGGGCCTCAAAGAACCAAGGCTTGGCTGCGGCGACCTTGGCAAGTTCGACATGTTCGAAATTCAGCGGCGCGATATCAGCGGTTCGCAATGACGACATGCGGGCGACTGGCTCCAAGTCGAGCTCCTTGCCATCGATTGCCGATAGGACCAAAGTGGTAATCTTCATGTTTTGGAGCGGGAAAAGGCTGACGATCCTTTGACCGGCACCGTAGCCCCCCTCGATGGAAAGCTCCTCAAGGTTCTCGAGCTGAGAAATCGCCGAGATGTCGAGCGGCTGGCCGTTCTCCCGGAGCTCAAGGGTCTTCAAATTCGGCAGCTCCCCGATGCCATCCAGGCTCTTGAGCTTTGACGAATGCCATATCCGCAAACTGATCAAAGACGGCGGAAATGGCATGTCACGAAGGTCGGGTGCAGAAAGCCACCTAAGTTCTAGGTGTTCCAAAGGTAACTGATGGAGGCCTACGAGATTTTTTAGATCTGCTTTGCGAACGGTGTTAATGCAAAGCTCGGTCACGGCGCCCAATTTTGCGATGTCGAGTTTCGCGCCTTCGGTTCTATGAAATGGCATGCTCATACCCCTCAAGTGTGCGTCGGCAGATCAATGCGCCGCAGGCGCATCGATCGCCCGCAACACTTGTTCCGCCTTCGAATGTTCGGTGTCGGTTGGTTCACTATCGGCAATGGCGGCACGCAAGATCGTCTTGAGCCTTCCTGATCGCCAATGGGCCAAGGAAATTGCTTCGTCAGGCCAGAACGCAGTCACCCAGATAGACGGACGGCAGTCTTCGCACCAGTCGCGCCAAAGACGATCAATCAGGACTTCGGGGTTCCAGGAGAACACTTGGTCAAAGAGTGCATCGACATCCCAGCCCCCTAGCGCAAACATGCAGATCGTATCATCGAGCCGGTCGAGTTCAGCCACGTCAGCTCTCATGAGAACGGTCCGCTGAAACGCGTCGATGACGCCCCACTGGGGATCAGACCAATGTTCTGGATTTCCCATTGGAAAGCGATTGAGCAGGGGTTCAATGCCAGTGACTGAGATCTCATCTCCAGAGAGAATTGCTTCGACAACGCGCGGAAACAGAAATGTCCAAAGTGATTTGGTGATCGTCGGCTCGGGTTCGGCAAAATACCAGTCCTTGAGATAATGGAACGGCAGTCCTTCTTGCCCGTGGTCAAAGAACGTGCTGCGCATTTCACCTGACAAGCAGCACTGGCAGACTTGCGGATCACTTGGGGCAGGGGCTTTGAAGACGGCATAGGCCTCTTCGACCAGTGGTCGATAGATGCTGGCGGTTTCAACACGCCCTTGAGGGCCGCGATTTTTTTTGCGATTGCCTTTCGCCATCAAAACGTCACCAGCCGTTTGTCTGTCAGCTTACGATGCCAAGACGCAGATGCGGCCTGGTCAAGAGGATAACCATGTTGGCCCAAAGCATAGGCATCGGCCAGAAATCTGATCGCCCCTTCAAAAAAGAGTTCTGCAGCACGTTCGATATAGGCTTTTGCTTTGGCTTCGTCGCGCGGCACGCCTGAACCGGAGATATGATCCAGTCCAATGCACCAGTTGGCATAGGGATGATCATCGGCTGCGGCTGCGGCGCAAAATCCAGCCGCTTCTTCGACACGGCCAGCTTCATAGAGAAGTTGAGAATACTGGAACATTGCGTCCGTCTGTCCCTGCTCAGCGAGGTGTTGCAGATGTCTTTCGAACCGTTCCTGTGCCTCTTGCTGGGTGATGTTTTGAGCGCGCACCGTTTCCAACCAGAAGGCGGAATCCAGATGCCCCGTGGCCGCAAGCGGTCCCAACAGTTCTTCAATCCAACCCAACAGCGCCGCCCAGCGACTGTCATCCGAACACTGCCAGAGCGCGGCAATCAACGACCGCGCCTCTGTTAGGATTTCACGCTCAGTCGGCTGCATCGAAAGCATCTCCGCAAGAAATCTGTCTTCTCCATAGGTTAGCCCGTGCTGCGTAGTCGAACAAAGCGGCCACATTTTGACGTCCGATGCACGTTGCCAAATTGAAGCTGTAGTCAGCGTTGACACTGGAGGCAGGCCTATCAATCCTGGAAAAAACGCAAATAGCCGGTCCCTCTCGCGCCGCTCGCGTCCGGTTGGACAGGTGAGGGGACATGAAGTCGACGAGAGAGATGCAATTTTGCGCCGTTTGGCCGCTTTGCCAGGTCACAACCCTCGCCTCCGGTGCAGGCCGATCAAGCTGCCAATGATATTCAGTTTGCCGCGATTGTGAGCCTTGATCATCCCGCGCAAAGCCCCGCCAGGATTGAGGACCGGTCTGACGGCGTGGTCGCGATTGGCATCGAGCAAGAGAATACAAATAGCCGCCTTTGTCCGACCCATTCGATCGCAGGCCGCGGCCCAGGCGGTGAGATTGATGCCCAGATGAGGAACACGCGCGGCTGCCGCCTCAACCAAAGCGTATTCCGGTCGTTCGCCGCTACGCGCTTCCATCTCCATTTGGAACTCGGCACTCGCCAAGGAAACCGCATGCGACAGGCCATAGTATCCCGAGAATAGCCCTTGAAGTGCTTCCGTTTCCGCCTGAAGCTCTTTTTCTTTGCAATCGTTGGGGCCGTTAGGCTCCAACATATTTGAATCAGTGTGCGCGGGCTTGCCCGCGCTCCGCTTATTTTCGCTTGCGTTACATTCTTCAGAATGAATCTGGTGAATGTCCTCTTGTATATAGGACCGGAAGGTTTCTTCCGGTTCACAAGAGGAATCACTATGGTTTTCTATCCAATCAACCAATCTCATGCAGAGATCTGTTGCGTCATCGAGATGCTGAGAAAGCCGAGCTTCACCCAATGTGAGGAGCGTGTCAGTACGTGGCCAGTTAGCGCGTTCTTCGATCATCACTTGCACATCATCTGAAAGCTGATCGGCCTCTGACAGACGCGCCAGCTCATCGCGAAACGTTGCAAGCCGCACGCTGCGCATGGCTTTTAGCTGCTTCATGTGTTCGAACTGAGCCTTGCGGGCTTCGCGGATGTCCAGAAGCTCTGTGAACCGTTCGATGAGCGGTGTCAGGACAAGACCAAGGCCGGCACTGCCATAACGACTGCCGTTGGCAAGTGTTCGTCGCTCAATGAGTCCGCGCTTCTGCAATGTCTTCTCGTGAGATCGCAATTGGCGCGTCGAGATCCTCAGCCGCTGCGCAAAGGTCTCCTGGCGCCCATAGAAAATTGGTTCTTTCTCTGGATCGACCCAAGCGTCTTGGTCGGTGCTGCCAACCATCCGCGTGAGAATATCTGTCAGTCGCGTGCTGAGGCCGATATCACGGCCGACGTCAGCAATCAGCGCGATGACATCGCGCCGGGAATAGCCCTGTGGGAGGGCGGGGTGAGGTTCTGTCCTCATTGTTGTCGCTCCTTGTCTCTGCTCGTTGGACAAGGCGGCGTCAGGCAAATCTTCTCTTGTCGCACAAATGCGTTTTTTCTTGCCTGCATGATTCAAGGGGTGTTATGATCTAACCGTATTCAGCGATTTCAGAGTTGGCGCTCTGTGATCATAGCTCCCCCGGAAGGTCACCGCCTTGCGGGGTTTTGCTTTTCTAGGGTTCAGTTTCTCCTTCGTTTTGTTGGCAAAAGATCTTGCCGTTGGTCTTGGGTTTGCACCCAGGGCTGGTCCGCCGTCGTGATTTCAGGACCAATCCAAGATGCAACTTCCTCGTGCACACAGATGCGTTTTTTCTTGCTCGCTGAGGGAGGGAGGTGCTAAAACCAGATCAACAGCAATGGTGATCGAGAAGTTGGCGCTTCTTGGTTCTTGACCCCCCGTTTAGGCCTCCGCCTTGCGGGGGTTTTGCTTTTTTGGTGTTCCGATCCTCCAAGTCGATTCTGTTTCTACGACAGACTTACCATACAATAGCTCGCGCCCGCTGGGGGAGCTTTGTCTAGGTATTGCGTCTGGGGCTAATTCTTGTGGTTTCATCAAGAGCTAGACCGAGATGCAATGAAGCTGTTCGCACAAGTGCGTTTTTTGCTTGCTGTATCCATGTCTTGGGTGATAAAACCGAGCTTAACAGATTGGGCCGTTTCGGGATTGCCGTCCCTAGGTTTTATCAAACCCCCCGCCAGGTTGCCGCCTTGCGGGGGTTTGCTTTTTTAGCTGCTCGCTTGTTGCCCCCTTTCGATTCTTGTTTGTTGTACCGACCATACTATTCATAGAGGTGTGCGGTAAATGCGGTTTCGACCGCGAGAAAGATCACCACATTTAGTAGTTCACCTGCTCAAAGCCGTAGTTGCCTTCATAGTCACGCCATTCAACGAAAACCGAACGATGCCATACACTCGGACAATTTGATCCGAAACCTGCGAGGCCGGTGTGAGCTTCGGGCAAAGCGCTGATACCGCTGCGCGTCCAACGATAGTCACCTTGCGTGCCATAGCTGCCGAGCCGGACGCTCGCATAGCTGTTGCAGTCATCGTCACGTCCAGATTCCCATTGGCGGGCTTGCGTTTGGAAAACACGAATTGTGCGGACAAAATTGAACTCAACGCCGCTGATGTCGATATCAGCGCGATCCTGCACGAGCTGAAGTGCAAACCCTTCCGGCAATGGAGCCGCGTCGCCACCAGTCATGCGAACGACAGCGGGTTGCGGCTCCAAAGCCTCAGGGAGTGGTGGCATTTGAAATGTCGGGACAGGGGCACCGGCCAATCGGCCATCAATCCCAGTGATGGGATCATTGCCATCCATTGGGAAGGATTGCAGCGGTGCGGTTTGGTCGAGCTCAAGGAGGATGTCGTAGATCCGTTCGCTCGTCAGCGTTTCGGGATCAACGGTATATGCCGCTCCCATTGGGCAACGCCAGATTTGCAGTGGCGGTTCGACAGGCCAGGGCGTGATACGCCGGATGAATTCAGCCCGGGCGCGGACGCATGGCACAGAAGCTGGCCATCCACCGGATAGACAAAGTAGGATTGCACAATCGATCTGATAGGACTGGGCTTGAGCGCGTTGCGGTGCTGCCACGAGTGTTGCTGCGGTCAGCGCTGCCGCGACTAAGGCGGAGTTTTTGAGATGCGTCAGCATGGGACCTCCTAGGTGCGCGTTGAAAGTGGCCTACAATACCGTATTATTGCCAAACTAATACGGTATTGTAAATATGCGCTTTGGTCGGACCACATGTGGCTTTGAGGTGTGCGGTTGCACTACTGAGCGTGATTTTGAAAATACTTGATGATTTTGCCAACAACGGCCGCAGTGACATCAGGTGTTTCGAGAAAGAGCTCATGCTTTGCATTAGATACACGTTCAAAGTGACCTGACGGCCAGCTTTCAAACCGATTTTGGATGGCGGAAACTACCACCGTTTCCTCCTGATCACCACAAAATGCGATACAAGGAACATCTGGGGAAGGACGTTGTGCAAGCGCGCGGGTCTCACTCAGTGCAGCGTACAGCCAACCCATACTTGGGCCGCCCGTATGTAGAGCAGGGACCTCAGTTCCCTGCATTTTCCAATGCTCATAGTTTTCTCGGCTATTGGTCAACGTGTTGCCGTCAAACGTATTGCGAAAAACATAACTAAGATCATTAAATCCAGGAGCGTAGAGTTGGCCTTTACCAATGGCTCGCAAAGTCCAAGTAAGTGGCCACACAGCCAGCCGTTCATAGGATGCCATTTGGATGTCGAACATTGGCGCAGAGAATGCGGCAGCATTGACGTCAAGGCCATCCATGAGCGAGCGTAGCCCTATACAAGCGCCCATTGAGTGCCCCACCAGATACCAAGGCTTTGGAAGGCCTAGCTCTTGTGCAGCCTCCGTCATCGCGTTCACATCTTTCTGATAATCATCAAAGCTCTCTACATGACCAACCTTTGGGTTCTTGGCCACGCGGTCAGAAAGCCCATGGCCTCGCCAATCTATGACTAACGCCGCAAAACCGGCTTCAACAAAGCCCGCGATAGCCGAGCCGTACAACTCGATGTAGTCCCCGCGGCCGGGAAAGAAGAGAACTGTCCCCTTGCTCTCGCTCTTTGGTTCCCAAGTAGCGATACGGATTTGAACTTGGTCCGTGGTCTTGGTCCAATGTGCGCGACCATCGTTGGGTGCTGTCGATATCTGGTTGTGAAGAGGGGCGTGGTCCATTGGCCTATTTTTCCTCGGTGCTATTGATTGATCAATTCTATTTTCCAAGAAAGGCTGGCAAGCGAGACAACTAGGCAAATGCAAAGTATGACAGAGAAACCAGTTACTTGGCCAACGAGCAGATATCCTGCGGCAAGGATCGTCAAAACCAATCCCATTCGGAACCACAAAGCCGGCTTGCGGGGCACTGAAGCTGCACCATGAAGAGCCTTGTTCAAAGCCAAATTTACAGGAAGCATGCAGGCAACAAAAACAAAGCATAGAAGGAAGAGAAGTAGGAAGCTGGTAAAGAACGAAGATGGGCTGCCGGTGATCCACATCCATTCGTCATCGCGAAATTCAAAAAAGAGCGCTGCATCGTGAATCAGCCAACCCGAGAGGCTTTCAGCATCAGTGACGAGATACGCGCCGTTCAATTTGATAGTCAGTGCGACAAGGATACCTAAGACGGTGCAGCGATAGACACTCTGAATGATTTTGGATCCAGAGGCCAAGATCAAATGAAGGATTGGGTCGCGCTCTGGTTCATCAATTGAAGAGCAGATTTCGGCAAAATCCGCCGAGATCATGAAGAGCAGAAGCAACCCAATGAACAAGAACCAATAGATGAGACCAGCATAAAGAAAGCTCAAGAAAGAGACGAAAATGGCTGCGTGGCTTGATAGTGTTTCTGGTTCGACAAGCGCGATCAGCATCCAATCAATCATTGGAACACCCGGGTCGTTCTTAAGGAGAGGGAGCAGGTAGACACCTGCCCATTGCACCAAGAAGATCAACAGGAAGCATATGAGTAATATAGCCCAGAACGACATCCGGAACGATGTTACTTTGCTTCTCCAAGACCTGACATTTGTGACATTCGTTGTTTCAAGAAGCCGTGTGCGTTCTGTCTGTTTCCAACTATTTAGCAGGGCCGTCACTACGATCAGGAAGATGGGCAACAGGATTGCGTCACCAACGTTCCATCCTATTGACCATATCAGGCCGACTTGCTTCTCAACCCCATCCAACGGGCTATAGGTTATGCTATGGACGCCAAGAATGAACGCGAGAAACCAAAGCACGCCAAGTCCGCCCCAAATAAAGATCGGTAGATTCAGTAGATTGGGCCCGGAAAACATAGCTTCCGATCGTAGTGCTAGGTTTATTCCGCGAATTTCGTGCTCGGCATCTTGGGCGGTAGGATCTTCAACCGTATAGGGTTCGCTTGAAGGCAAATCGTCAACAACAAGTTCCTTGTTTTTTGCTCGCCTCTCGCAGGCGAGGCGTTCTTTTGCGGCAGTGAGCTCCGCTTGCCATTGACTTGCGGCTTCAGGATCATGGCATCCAAAAATACGAGCAAGCCATCGGATGTTTTCGTTGCTTATCCCGTTGTCATTATCTTGGAACCACATCTGAACGGCGCGTACTTCGATCCCCTTAGGGTTTGCATCAATCGATGAGATTGCTTCTGCTAGTTTTTCCGGGGTCCACGGGCCGTCTGGGAAACCCTTATCGTCTACTGGCCGTCCCGCACCGGCTGCCGCCAAACGAGCAAAAAGTTGCTTGAAGTTGGCGGTTTCCCGCTGTGGCTCTACATAAAACTTATTGTTTTTAATCAATGTATTACAAGCGCATTTTGCGTATCATTGCGCCCCTTTGCGTTCTTTTTCGTGCATTGACAGCATTTGTTAGAACAACCTGAGCGCGAGGTGCTTATGTGCCGAAAACTGCCGGTGCCTTTTTTCACTAAGGAGTATCGGGGAATAAGCTGGGGAGCGCAGATATGACGACAACCGTCAGGTTTCATTCGATTTCCGTCACGCCCGTCAAGGTCTGCGGAAAACCTGATCGAAATTCCAAGAGCGTGCCAAAGTTGCAGCCGGGCAGGAAGCGCACGCA
>CANLUY010000002.1 GCA_947494435.1 uncultured Litoreibacter sp. | reverse complement strand
TGCGCCTGCATCACTGCCTTGGAGACGATATTCTCGGAGGCGATCAATTCGATCTCGTCGCGCTGGCGTCCGAGTTCTGATGTGATGGAGGCGAAAAGCTCCGGATCGCGGTCAGATAGGTCTTGGGTGAAAAAACCGGTGTCGCGGTGAGAGGCGTTCATGAGGCAGACTCCTGTTGGATGCGCGTAATCTTGGCGCTTGCAATAGGCTCATTTAGCTAGTGTGGAAAGCCGTTATTGCGACATGAAACATGGGAAATACGGCTGGAGATTATGAAAGCCATGCAACTGGTAGGGCTTGTGTTTTGAGAGGAAGGACGCAATCAATTAACCAGAAAGAGAGCTAACCTATGCCAAAGACGGGAAAAATCGCCTTCATGGCCTCTGACACGCACGTCGCCGAAGAGGCGTTGCGCGCGTTGAAAGAACGCTATGGGCAGGCGGATTTGGCCTCTGCTGAGGTGATTGTCGCGCTTGGCGGGGATGGGTTCATGCTGCAAACGCTGCACGGAACGCAAGCCTCGGATACGCCCGTCTATGGTATGAATTGCGGCACGGTTGGGTTCTTGATGAACGAATATGCGCTAGAAGGGCTGTCTGAGCGTCTGGCGGCTGCCGTCGAAGAAGAGGTCAATCCGTTGCGCATGGTTGCACAAAAAGCGGATGGCTCGCGATTTGAAGCTTTGGCGATCAATGAGGTGTCTTTGCTCAGGGCCGGATCGCAGGCGGCACGGCTGAAGATCTACGTGGATGATCGTGAGCGGATGGATGAGTTGGTCTGTGATGGGGCCTTGGTGTCAACACCTGCTGGCTCCACCGCCTATAACTATAGCGCGCATGGTCCTATCCTGCCGATTGGCTCGGATGTTTTGGCCTTAACGGCAATGTCCGCCTTCCGGCCGCGGCGCTGGCGGGGGGCTTTGTTGCCGAAAGCTGCACGAGTTCGGTTCGAGGTGTTGCAGCCAAAGAAACGGCCTGTGATGGCGGATGCCGATGGACGCTCAGCCGGATCTGTACTGTCGGTGGAGATTACGTCTGATCCGTCTGTGAAACACCGGATCCTGTTTGATCCCGGGCATGGGCTGGAAGAACGGTTGATCCGCGAGCAATTCGCTTGAGATATTTTAAGCTGTTTCGCGTAGGTCTGTTGTGGTGGTGCGTTGCGTCGTTGGGAATATAGTTTAATATTAAACTACTTTTGAAATCGGGAGTTTGAGATGGTCGACAGCACGAAAGAACCGCAACGGCAATCTGCCCTCGACTACCACAAATACCCCAAACCCGGAAAGTTGGAGATACGGGCGACCAAGCCTTTGGCGAATGGTCGCGATCTGGCGCGCGCTTATAGTCCCGGTGTTGCTGAGGCCTGTCTTGAGATCAAAGCGGATGCCGCCACAGCGCGCGATTATACGTCGCGGGGCAATTTGGTGGCAGTGGTCACAAATGGCTCTGCCGTGCTGGGCTTGGGCAATATCGGGGCTTTGGCGTCGAAACCTGTGATGGAAGGCAAGGCGGTTTTGTTCAAGAAATTCGCCAATATTGATTGCTTTGATATCGAGCTGAACGAGACCGACCCAGAAAAGCTGGCCGATATTGTCTGTGCGCTGGAGCCGACATTCGGGGCGATCAATCTGGAAGATATCAAATCGCCTGATTGTTTCATCGTCGAAAAGCTGTGTCGGGAGCGGATGAACATTCCGGTCTTTCATGATGATCAGCATGGCACGGCGATTGTTGTGTCTGCAGCAGCGACGAATGCGTTGCGTCTTTGTGGCAAGAAATTCGAGGACATCAAAGTTGTGTCAACCGGTGGCGGGGCGGCAGGAATTGCCTGTTTGAACATGCTGCTGAAGATGGGCGTGAAGCGCGAAAACGTGTGGCTGTGTGACATTGCAGGGCTGGTCTATGAGGGCCGGGCGGAAGAGATGACGGAGCAGAAGGCGGAATATGCACAGGCCTCTGATCTGCGGACTTTGGATGATGTGATCGAGGGCGCGGATTTGTTTCTGGGCCTGTCGGGGCCGGGGGTTCTGACGCAGGATCATGTGAAGAAGATGGCCGATAAGCCGATTGTCTTCGCGCTGGCCAATCCGACGCCCGAGATTTTGCCGGACCTCGTGCGGGAAGTGGCGCCAGATGCGATTATTGCGACGGGGCGCAGCGATTTTCCCAATCAGGTCAATAACGTGCTGTGTTTCCCATTCATCTTCCGGGGCGCGTTGGATGTGGGCGCGACGGATATCAATGATGCGATGAAGATCGGTTGTGTTGAGGGCATCGCGGCCTTGGCGCGGGCCACGACCAGTGCGGAAGCTGCGGCGGCTTATCGCGGGGAGGAGATGCTGTTTGGGCCGGACTATCTGATCCCGAAACCGTTCGATCCGCGGCTTATGGGGGTTGTGGCGTCTGCCGTGGCGAAGGCGGCGTGTGATAGCGGTGTTGCGACGCGGCCGATTGAGGATTTGGAGGCGTATAAAGAGGGGCTCGATGCCTCTGTCTTCAAGTCCGCGCTGATCATGCGGCCGGTGTTTGACGCGGCGGCGACGCAGTCGCGGCGGATTGTGTTTACCGAAGGTGAGAGTGAGCGCGTGATGCGCGCGGCCAATGCGATGTTGGAGGAGACGACGGATAAGCCGATCCTGATCGGGCGTCCTCGGGTCATTGAGGCACGGGCGGAGAAGCTGGGGCTGAGCATTAAGCCGGGGGTGGATTTTGAATTGGTCAACCCTGAGAAAGACGCGCGCTATCGCGATTATTGGCAGACATATCATAAGCTAATGGCGCGCAAAGGTGTGACGCCGGATTTGGCGAAAGCGGTCATGCGCACGAATACGACGGCGATCGGGGCAGTGATGGTGCATCGCGATGAGGCGGACTCCCTGATTTGCGGGACGTTTGGGCAGTATCTGTGGCACCTCAACTATGTGACGCAAATATTGGGCGGCGGTGAAGAGAAGTTGCACCCCGTGGGCGCGCTGTCTTTGATGATTTTAGAAGATGGCCCGCTGTTTATCGCTGACACGCATGTGCATTATGCGCCCTCATCCGAGCAGATTGCGGAGACGATTATTTCTGCCGCACGTCACGTGCGCAGGTTCGGGGTGGAGCCGAAAATCGCGCTTTGTTCGAACTCGCAATTTGGCAATCTGGACTCGCCCACGGGACGTCGGATGCGAGGGGCTTTGGAAATCCTCGACGCCGAACCGCTCGATTTTGCGTATGAGGGCGAGATGCATGCCGATGCTGCTTTGGACGCTGAATTGCGGGCGCGGGTGTTCCCTGATGCGCGGTTTGATGGCGCGGCCAATGTGCTGGTGTTCGCCAATACCGATGGGGCGTCGGGCGTGCGCAATATCCTGAAGATGAAGGCAGGTGGGCTTGAGGTCGGACCGATTCTGATGGGGATGGGCAACAAGGCCCATATTGTGACGCCGTCGATCACGTCGCGCGGGCTTTTGAATGTCTCTGCCATCGCTGGAACGCCTGTCGCAACTTACGGTTAGCGTTAAAGGCTTGCACGCGGGGCAAGTGCGCGGCAGAACTCCCCTGCGAAGCAGAGGGGAAGTGCCATCATGACATATGCAGACGTTTATCAAAGCTGGAAAAACGACCCAGAGGCGTTCTGGATGGCGCAAGCCGATGCGATTGATTGGGTCAAGGCACCGTCCAAAGCATTGTTCGCGGACAACGCACCGCTTTATGAATGGTTCAAGGATGCCGAGGTCAACACCTGCTGGAATGCGGTGGATCGGCATGTGGAGGCCGGGCGTGGTGAGCAAACCGCGATTATCTATGACAGCCCCGTTACGGACACCGTGCGCCATATTTCTTATGGTGAATTGAAGGATCAGGTTTCCAGTCTTGCCGGGGCTTTGTCGGCGAAGGGCGTCGTCAAAGGCGACCGCGTGATCATCTATATGCCGATGGTGCCAGAAGCACTGGTTGCGATGCTGGCTTGCGCGCGGATTGGTGCGATCCATTCGGTTGTGTTTGGTGGATTTGCTTCCAACGAGCTGGCTGTGCGGATTGATGACGCGACGCCGAAAGCGATCATCGCGGGCTCTTGCGGCATCGAACCCGGACGGATTGTGGAGTATAAACCGCTTCTTGACGGCGCGATTGAACTTGCGACGCACAAGCCTGAGTTCACAGTTATTTTCCAGCGGGAACAAGCGGTTGCGGAATTGAAGGATGGGTTCGATTTCGACTGGTCCGCGCTGCAAGCGGCGGCGGACCCAGTGGACTGTGTTCCAGTTTCCGGCGATCATCCGGCCTATATTCTGTACACCTCAGGGACCACAGGCGCGCCCAAAGGCGTCGTGCGCCCGACGGCGGGCCATCTGGTCGCGCTGAACTGGACGATGAAGAACATCTATGATGTCGACCCCGGCGATGTGTTTTGGGCGGCGTCCGATGTGGGATGGGTCGTGGGTCACAGCTATATTTGCTACGCGCCGCTGGTTGCGGGCAATACAACCGTGGTGTTTGAGGGTAAGCCCGTCGGCACGCCGGACGCGGGCACGTTCTGGCGGGTCATTCAGGATCATAAGGTTAAAAGCTTCTTCACTGCGCCCACGGCATTTCGCGCGGTCAAACGCGTCGATCCGGATGGCGAGTTCATCAAGAAATACGATCTTTCCACTCTGAACACGATCTATCTGGCAGGCGAGCGCGCGGACCCTGACACGATCGAATGGATGCAGGAAAAGTTGGGCAAACCGGTGCTGGATCACTGGTGGCAGACGGAGACGGGATTCACCATCGCGGGCAACCCGTGGGGGATTGAGAAGATGCCCGTAAAAATCGGCTCTCCCACCGTCGCGATGCCGGGTTATGACGTGCAAATTTTGGATGAGGGCGGGCATCCGGTGACTGCCGGTGAATTGGGCGCAATTGCGATCAAGCTGCCTCTGCCGCCCGGTACATTGCCGACGCTATGGAATGCCGAAGAGCGGTTCAAGAAAAGCTACCTCAGTCAGTTCCCGGGCTACTATGAAACCGGTGATGCCGGCATGATTGATGAAGACGGCTACCTGTACATCATGGCGCGCACCGATGACGTGATCAACGTGGCAGGGCACAGGCTGTCCACGGGCGGTATGGAAGAGGTGCTGGCGGGCCATCCTGATGTCGCGGAATGTGCGGTGATCGGTGTGGCGGATGAGTTGAAAGGTCAGTTGCCGATGGGGTTTGTGTGCCTCAGCAATGGTGTCGATCGCCCCCACGCAAAGATTGTGAAAGAGCTGATCGCTCGTGTGCGGGAAAAGATCGGTCCAGTTGCCGCCTTCAAACTGGCTTGCGTCGTGGACCGGTTGCCAAAAACACGTTCCGGCAAGATTTTGCGCGGGACAATGGCATCGATTGCGGACGGGCGTGACTTCAAGATGCCTGCCACGATTGATGATCCCGCGATTTTGGATGAGCTGACAGAGGCTTTGAAAACTCTGGGTTATCCACAGGCTTAGCGCAGTCGGACAAAAATACTAGCGGCCCGCCATTGAACCTTGGCGCGCCGTTGATCAGTATGGGTGAACTTATAAAGGAGTTCCCATGGACCTGCTCGATCAAGCGCGCGCTGTGCGCGAAAACGCCCACGCACCCTATTCGAAATTCAAAGTTGGTGCCGCGATCAAGACGGTCTCAGGCGCGGTCTATGCGGGCTGCAACGTCGAAAACGTGGCCTATCCGGAAGGCACCTGTGCAGAGGCAGGGGCGATTGCGGCGATGTGTGCGGCAGGGGAGTATGAGATCGCGGAAATTGCGGTGATTGCAGATAGTCCGACGCCGATCCCGCCTTGCGGCGGTTGCCGCCAGAAGATTGCTGAATTTGCCAATGCAGCCGTGCCGGTCACGTTGGCGACGACGTCGGGCGAAAGCTCGGTGACCAGTGTCGCCGCGTTGCTGCCGGGCGCTTTTGATGCGAGCCACATGGCGTAATGGATGCACGGTCGATCATTGCAGCTGTGCGCGCGGGCCGGGAGATTTCCGCCTCAGAGGCGCGTTGGTTTGGAGAAGCATTGAACGGCAGTGCCGTGACAGATGCACAAGCAGGCGCTTTTGCGATGGCTGTGTGTTTGAACGGTTTGGGCGCCTCAGCGCGGGTGGCGCTGACTGAAGGTATGCGCGATTCCGGTGACGTATTGTCTTGGGATTTGCCGGGGCCTGTATTGGACAAGCACTCGACCGGCGGTGTCGGCGATCCCGTCTCATTGATCTTGGCACCTGCACTGGCGGCTTGCGGTGCATATGTGCCGATGATTTCAGGGCGCGGTCTGGGACATACTGGCGGGACTTTGGACAAGTTGGAGGCCATCCCGGGCTATATTTGCGAGCTTGGTCCGTCGCGGTTGGAGCATGTCGTAAAAACGGCGGGTTGCGCGATTGTGGGGGCGACAGGGCGGGTCGCACCGTCGGATAAGCGGCTCTATGCGATCCGCGATATCACGTCGACCGTTGCGAGCATTGATCTGATTACAGCGTCTATTCTCAGCAAGAAACTTGCGGCGGGTCTGGGTGGTCTGGTCTTGGATGTGAAAACCGGCTCTGGCGCGTTTATGGAGAAGATGGAGGACGCGACCGCCTTAGCGGAAGCTCTGGTGAGCGTGGCCAATGGTACGGGGTGTGCGTGTTCGGCGTTGATCACGGATATGTCACAGCCCTTGGCGTCAAGCGCGGGCAATGCGGTGGAGGTGCGTGCCGTGATGGCGGCTTTGAGCGATCCCAAGGCCGAAAAGCCTTTGCGGGATGTCACAATCGCCTTGGGCGGTGTGCTGCTTGCAGATGCGTCTTTGGCGGACGACGTCGAAGCGGGGGCGGAACAAATCGCGGCGGCGTTGTCATCGGGGCGCGCAGCGGAAGTGTTTGCAAAGATGGTGCATGAAATGGGCGGGCCGTCGGGGTTTGCCGAAAGCTGGCGTCATGTGTTGCCGGAGGCCAATGTGTTGCGCGAAGTGACGCTTGGTGCGGCTGGATTTGTTGGGGCTATTGATACCAAGGCCTTGGGCGAAGTTGTTGTGCATTTGGGGGGCGGTCGCTTGCGGGCAGGGGACCGGATTGATCCGGCGGTAGGTCTGTCTGGTCTTGTACGACTTGGTGCCAAAGTGGATGCGAAGACGCCGGTTGCGATGGTGCATGCGTCAGATGATGCAAAAGCCGACCGTGCGGTGAAGGCAGTCCGCAAGGCGATTACGATGGTGGCTGACCCGCCGGAGGCTGTGCCTTTAATCCATGCGCGGGTGTCGGCGTGAGGGCTTTTTTGGTGGTTATGGATTCCGTTGGCTGCGGCCACGCGCCGGATGCGGCGGCGTTTGGCGATGAGGGATCAAACACATTGGCCCATATCCACGCGCGCGTCGGGTTGACGATGCCAAACCTTACGCGGCTCGGACTGGGGCGCGTGGTTGATGGGATGAGCGGGCCGGGCGACGGGCTATACGGCGTCGCGCGGGAGGTTTCGCCGGGCAAGGACACACCGACTGGTCATTGGGAATTAGCGGGCGTTCCGGTGCCGTGGGACTGGCACTATTTTCCGAAAACCGAACCTTCCTTTCCAACCTCGCTTACGGACGCAGTTGCTGCGTTTTGCGGTGTCGATGAGGTGCTGGGTAATTGTCATGCGTCGGGCACAGCAATCATTGAAGCGCTGGGTGAGGCGCATATGAGCACGGGAAAACCGATTTGTTATACCTCGGCGGATTCAGTTTTTCAGATTGCCGCGCATGAGGACACATTCGGGCTGGAGCGATTGCTGGACCTGTGTCGCCACGTGGCGCCGATGTTACATGAGATGAAGGTGGGGCGCGTCATTGCGCGGCCGTTTGTCGGTGCAGATGCCGCCAGTTTTGAGCGCACGAAGAACAGGCGTGACTTTGCTGTTGAGACGCCTGCGCCGACCCTTTTGGATTGGGCCAAGGCTGAGGGTCGCGCGACCTATGCTGTTGGAAAGATTGGTGATATCTTTTCTGGCCGTGGGATAGATGAGACGCGCAAGGGAACCGATGCCGAGTTGATGGGGCATTTGAGCGATCTTGTTTCTGACGCGGCTGAAGGCAGTTTAACCTTTGCGAATTTCGTCGAGTTCGACACGAAATACGGCCATAGGCGCGACCCAGAAGGTTATGCGCGGCACTTGGAATGGTTTGACGGCGCCATCGGGCCAGTGTTGGAGAACCTGCGCGATGGCGACTTGATGATCTTCACGGCAGATCATGGCAATGATCCGACATGGCACGGTACGGAGCATACACGAGAGCGGGTTCCGGTGATCGCTGCAGGTGTCGGGGCTCGTGATATTGGGCAGGTGGATTTCGTGGATGTTGCGGCCTCCGTTGCGGATCATTTGGGATTGGCGACACGTGGTCCAGGAAGGAGTTTTTTGTGACGGATATTCCTTTGATCGAGTTGCATCTGCACTTGGAAGGCGCGGCACCGCCTGCATTTATCCGGGGGCTGGCGCAGGAAAAGGGCATCAATCTTGATGGGGTGTTTAATGAGGACGGCTCCTACAGATTTGATGATTTCGTCGGGTTTTTAAGAACGTATGAGGCGGCAACAACTGTTCTGACGGGACCGGAAGAGTTCAGGCGCTTGACGCTGGCCGTGTTGGAGCAATCTGCGGCGCAGGGTGTGATTTACACGGAAGCTTTCGTCAGCCCGAATTTTTGCGGTGGTGGCGATCTGGGCGCTTGGCGGGAATATGTTGCCGCCATGAAAGAGGCTGCAGATCAAATGGAACGGGACGCGGGCATCATTATGCGCGGTATCGTGACCTGCATTCGCCATGAAGGGCCGGATGCCGCGAAGCCTGACGCGCTTTGCGCCGCAGAAACAATGGGTGATTTTATCACGGGGTTTGGCATGGGCGGCGACGAGGCTGTCGGCGTGCAAGGGGACTATGCCTACAGCTTTGACATGGCACGCGAAGCTGGCCTGCGTTTGACGACCCACGCTGGCGAATGGGGCGGTGCGGCCTCTGTCTGGCAGGCTGTTCGTGATCTTAAGGTGGAACGGATTGGGCATGGGGTGCAGTCCATTGAAGACCCTGCCTTGGTCGATCATTTGGCGGAACATGGTATCGTGCTGGAGGTTTGTCCGGGCTCTAACGTGGCCCTTGGCGTCTTCCCTCAATGGTCGCAACACCCGATTGAACGTCTGCGCGAAAGGGGTGTGCCGATTACGGTTTCGACCGATGATCCGCCGTTCTTCCATACCGAACTGACCCGTGAATATGACATGTTGGCTGATACGTTCGGCTGGGATGAAGAGGTTGTGCGTGAGGTGAACAAGACAGCGGCGAAAGCTGCGTTTTGTGATGCCGCGACGCGAGAGAAATTGCTGAAAAAACTGGAGCCTGCCGATGTCTGAACATTTGACCGTCGTTGATCACCCGCTTGTCCAACATAAGCTGTCATTGATGCGGGAGAAGGAGACCTCCACTGCGGTGTTCCGGCAGCTGTTGCGCGAGATTTCGCAGTTTCTGGCGTATGAGGTGACGCGCGGGTTGGAGATGACGACCAAGCGGATCGAGACGCCGATGGAGGCGATGGACGCGCCGGTTTTGGCGGGGCGTAAGCTGGCGCTGATCTCTATCCTGCGGGCGGGCAATGGGCTGCTTGACGGTATGCTTGAGCTGATCCCGAGTGCGCGTGTGGGCTTTGTTGGCCTTTACCGTGATGAGGAAACGCTGGAGCCTGTACAGTATTATTTCAAGGTGCCAGACGCGATGGAAGAGCGGATGGTTATTGCGGTGGATCCGATGTTGGCCACGGGGAATTCGTCTGTAGCGGCGATTGATTTGCTGAAAAAATCAGGTGCAAAAAACATACGTTTCCTCTGTCTTTTGGCGGCGCCTGAGGGCATCGCACGGATGAAAGAGGCTCATCCAGACGTCCCGATTGTGACAGCTTCGGTAGATAGTCACTTGAATGACAATGGATATATTGTGCCGGGGCTAGGGGATGCGGGTGACCGTATGTTTGGTACAAAATAAGGTATATCTTTCCTTTACTAAATTGCGCTCATGAGGCATGTTTCCACAACATTTAGTGGGGACTAATATGCGCTGTTTGAAGTTCGCCGTTGTCGCGGCCTTATCATTTGGTTTGAGCTTTGCTGAGCTTCAGGCACAGAGCTTCAATGGTCCGGCGGAGACGCCACCGTCGTCTTTTCGCGGCAAGCAATATGTAGACAGCCGCGGATGCGTCTTCATCCGCGCAGGCTTTGCCGGGCAGGTGCGTTGGGTGCCGCGGGTGACACGCGGCCGCAAACAAGTCTGCGGCGCGCAAAGCCAAGCGCGAAGCGCCAAACGGACAACCACACGAACCGTTCGTAGCTCGCAGCAGGGTGTTGTTGATCCGTTGGCTGGTGCGCCCGTAATTGGTGGGCCAGATGCGGGTAAGACGCAAAAGACGACGCGGGTCGTGCGGCAGGCGCAGCCAAAAACCCAACGTGTGGTGCGCAAGGCTGAGCCGAAGAAAGTTGTCCGCCGGACACAGGTCCAGCCGACACAAAAGGCCAAGGCTACGACCCGAGTGGTACGACAGGCGCAGCCTGCAACGCGCGTGGTGCGCCAAGCAAAGCCAGCAACGCGTGTCGTGCGCCAAGCGCAACCGCAAACCACAACACGGAAAGTGGTGCGCAAACAGGGCAGCCATTGCAGCAACGCAAGTGCGTTTAGCCAGCAATTCATCAACAAAGGTGCGCGCTGCGGACCACAGCAAGTCCGCCCGACGGATCGCACTGTCTCGCCACAAAGCAGCAACACACGGGTTGGTCCGAAATCTGCACCGCGCAAGATCGCTGAGGCACGGACGATCAAGCCGCCGAAGGGATATCGGAAGGCTTGGAAAGATGGTCGTCTGAATCCGTTAAGCGGTGTCGGCACGACGTCCGGCAAGGCTCAGATGCAATTGGTGTGGTCCAACACAGTGCCGCGCCGGTTGATTGATCCGCGGACGGGTAAGCCCGTCAAGTAAGGGCTATTCGGTACAGATCGCTTGTAGGCTGATCCAATCCCCATCTGACAAAAGTTGCGGCGCGTCCCTATCACGGTAGGGGTCCGCTTCGATCAATTCGATTGTGCTTTCCCCTGTCACGTCTACGGCGAACGCGAATGGTGTGGACGCGACGCGTGCGCCCTCGAACTGGGGTAGGAGCGCCGCCTGATCAAGGGCGGGTTCCGTGCTGGCGATTAAGTGCTCCGCATAGCGGCGCAGCGCGTCATCGTCGATCTTGCCTGTGGTCAAAAGCCGAAACGTTGATGTTGTTCCTGCATGTTCCAGAAGCGGCGTCATCGGGTCCTGCTTCAGCCTGTCGGTCAGTGCCTTGAGCATGTATCCAGCAGCGACATCTGGGTTGTCATGATCCTCGACCAGTGTGGCGTCGAGAAGCAGGATGCGACCGGGTAAAACCATCGTGTCGCGTTGTGCGAGGTCTGGTAGAATATAGGCCTTGCGGAATTTGCTTTGCAGCGCGCGGGTTTTCAGTCGGTTCAATGCAGTGGCCCCCAACGTCCCACGGCACGCATCGCCGGTGAGCCGGCTCAGATGGCCACGCAGCGTTGTCCCGATGGTCAATCGCGTGCTTTCGGGGAGAATGCCGACTGTATTGCGAACAAGGGCCTGTGGCAGCCACAAGATACCCACCGCCGCAATTGCCGCGATGATGCTTCCTGAGACGAAAAGGCGGAGTCTGCCTGAGCGGGGCCTGCGGCGTTTGACGGTTCGGCGAATTTTCTCGATCGCGTCGATGACTTCGGTTTCGGCGATCTCAAGTTCTTCATCGGCATCTTGCGCCGGTTTGAACAGTGCGGGCCGTTTGCCGGGATTCTCACGATGAATCGCTGGCAGGGACCAATGCGCGAGGGCCGTATCCTTCTGATCTTTGATGATCAGTGAGGCATCGCCAAAACTGACGATCACATCACGACGCTGGGCGTCCGCGCTCTCGCGCCAGATCCCCGTGGTCTCCAACCTGTCATATTCTTTGAGCGCCGTCATTGGTCGCGGCTTGCCTGCTGTTTTACTTGTTATCGAGAGAGCCTAGCGGGAAAGGGACGTTGGCTCAATCCTTGATCTCGTCTCGGAGGGATTGAAGATAAGCCGGGATGTCGCGTGACGGGATTTCTGCGGCGCGCACAAGGCCGTCAAAATGCTGAGTGATTGCGTCGACCCGCTCCGTGTCGCGGAAGGCAATGTAGTTGCGGCCCAAATAGATCACGGCGAGCAGTGGGCCAAAGATTGTGACCGGTGCGGAGTAGAGTTTGCGCGCGTTGAAGGGGTGAAGCCGCAAGGCGGGGTAAAGCTGGTCTGTGAGTGTGATGATCCGGTCGAGCTGCTCTATGCGTAGTGGTTTTGGAAGCCCCGCATAATAGCCCTCTGCCCGTGCGAAGGCCCGAAGGTCATGGATCGGCAATGCAATCTCATAGTCTGATCTCGCCCCGCGCATCCATTCCAAACGGTCTTCCGAGGCGCCGATGGCTTGGTCTGTCGTGCGGCCGAGATGCGGCTCATATTCCCACTGCAAAAGCTCGCGGCTTTTGAGCATGTCGGGCAAACCAGCAGGGACGTGGCGGATTTTGTATCCAGCGGCTTCCTTGTGCCAGTTGAAGATTTGCTCATCAATCAATGCGCGGGGGGCTTCGGTCATGGTGAGCGCCGCTGCCAGCAGATCGGCGGCTTGTTCGGGGCGTTCGGTGAGGCCAAGTAGCCAATCAGCAGAGACGCCCAGAACCGTCGCACATTCCGCAACGAGCTGCGCGTTGGGAAGTCGGGCTGTATCGCTTCTGAGCAATTGTGAAATCGTTGAGCGGTCCACGCCTGTCTCGCGGGCGAGGCTGCTTTGTGTGGCTTTGGCTTGGATCATTGCTTCGTGCAGCCGGGTTCGAAACAGGTCGGCACGGTCGCGTTTGTCGGTATTTATCAGCATATGGTGATATTAGTCACTTTTGCGGATGAATGTGAACTTATTGCAGAATTGTGACAAAGCGGACCCCCTGACACCCTGTTGCCATGGAAAACAAAGCTCACACAGGTGCCGACCGCCGATACCTGGACGCGCGTCGGGCTCGGATTTCATGGGGCAGACATGCGTAAGGGCCCCGTGGAGTGGCCGACCGTTGCGCTGATTTTCTTATGTTACGCGGTCTGGTTGCTTGGGCTGACAGTGGCGGCCTCGATCTGGTTGCCCTTGGGTATGCTGGCCGTCGCGATTTCAATTGCTCTGCATGCCTCTCTGCAGCACGAAATTATTCACGGACACCCATTCCCGATCCAGCGTTTGAATGAGGCGTTTGTTTTTCCCGCACTTAATCTGGTGATCCCATTTGAACGGTTCCGTGACACTCATCTGGCGCATCACCGAGATGCCAATTTGACTGATCCCTATGATGACCCAGAAAGCAATTTCCTGAGCAACAGGGATTGGGAAGCTCTCCCGTCTTGGGCGCGGTCCGTTTTGCGGTTCAACAATACTCTGCTCGGGCGGCTGCTCGTGGGGCCGTTTATCTCACAAATCGCGTTTCTGCGCGGTGAGGTGCGGCTGTTGCGGGGCGGAGAGACCGCAGTGTTACGCGGGTGGGCATTGCATGGCGTGGGAGTGGGCCTTGTTTTGTGGGTTGTCCATTCAGTTGGGGCGATGCCGTTTTGGGCCTACCTAATTGCCGCTTATCTCGCGCTATCCATATTGAAGATCAGGACGTTTCTGGAGCATCGCGCTCATGATAAATATCGGGGTCGCTCAGTGATCATAGAAGATCGCGGTATTTTGGCTTTTCTGTTTTTGAACAATAACTTCCATGCGTTACATCACATGCATCCGAGTGTCGCGTGGTACGATCTGCCGGTGCTTTATGCGCGCACAAAAGCACGTGTTCTGACCTGCAACGAAGGCTATGTGTACCGTTCCTATGGGCAGATCTTCCGCGCGTATTTCTTACGAGCCAAAGATGAGGTGGTGCATCCGCTCTGGCATCGCGACTAGCCGCGTGTCAGACAGGCCGCATGAGCCTTTGGATCCCCGTCACCATCTTTGCCGCTTTCATGCAGAACCTGCGGTTCATGCTGCAGCGACATCTCAAGACGACGAAGCTGACCACGGCGGGGGCTACGTTTTCGCGTTTCTTGTTCTCGCTGCCGTTGGTGGTGGTGCTGGTCGCGGTTTATGTAGGTGTCACGGACGCTGAAATGCCAGCGATCGGGGCCGCGTTCTGGTCCTACATCCTGATCGGGGGGGTGGCGCAGATCGTGGCGACGGCCTGCGTCGTGGCCTTATTTGCGGAACGCAATTTCACGGTTGGGATTGCGCTGAAGAAGTCTGAAGTGATCCTGACAGCAATTCTGGGCCTGATCGTTCTGGGAGAGGCGATCACGTGGGGTGGGGTCGTGGCAATTGTGATCGGGTTCGCGGGCGTCATCTTGTTGTCTGATCCGCCGAAAGGCGAGGTGGCATTGCCGTGGTCAAAGCGGCTTTTCAACAAAGCGTCTGGATACGGGCTAAGCGCGGGGTTCATCTTTGGCATTTCAGCCGTGGGCTATCGCGGGGCGACGCTGGAAGTGGCGTCAGACGATCCGTTTTTGCGCGCGATGCTGACGCTCTGCGTCGCGATCACATGGCAAGTTCTGGTGATGACGGTTTGGCTCATATGGCGGGACCGAGGGGAGATTTTGCGGGTCGCAGCGACTTGGCGTGTGTCGGTTTGGACCGGGCTGACGTCTATGTTGGGATCACTCGGGTGGTTTGTGGCCTTCACCCTGCAAAATGCAGCATATGTGAAAGCCTTGGGGCAGGTAGAGCTGATTTTCACCTTTATGGGATCGTATTTTGTCTTCAAAGAGCGGTCATCTATGCGCGAGATTCTGGGTGTTTTGCTGATCGTGGCGTCGATTTTGTGTCTGATTTTGGCGCTGTAATCCGAGCTGACCAGTCTTAGTTGCTGCCATTGCGGCTTTTAAGCGCTTGCAGGCTAAGCGGGTTGACCGGTTCGGCTTCTGGTTGTGGCAAGTTCAGCTCTGGGAAGTGTTCGCGCAGGACGCCCATCAGTAACTCCTGACGCGTGGCTGCGTATTCCAGTAAGAAGGGCTTTTCTTCGTAACTGTCACCAATCCAGCGCGGTTCTGATGATTTGGCATCGCGTGATTGCACTGTGTATACGGCGGCCAGCATCATCATTGTCACAGACAGGGCGGCAAAAACGCTTTTGAGTATTTTCCAGATCACGTGAGCAGCTCTTTGACGGGTGCAATAGGAACTGGATAGCTGTGGAGTGTGGCGAGGATGGGGCGATTTTGCGCATGAAAAAGGGGGCCTTGATGGCCCCCTTCGATGCAAAATTTACTTGGGTCAGACGATCTTTGCTTCTGTCGCTGCGCGCAGTTCGTCTTCGGTCACACCATCTGCGGTCTCGACAATCTTCAGGCCGCCTTCGACCACATCCAGCACGCCGAGATTGGTGATGATGCGATCGACGACCTTCTGGCCTGTCAGTGGCAAGGTGCATTCGGTCAGAACCTTGCTGTCGCCGTGTTTGTTGGTGTGGTCCATGACCACGACAACGCGACCGACGCCTGCGACCAGATCCATTGCGCCGCCCATGCCTTTGACCAGCTTGCCGGGGATCATCCAGTTTGCCAGATCGCCGTTTTCTGCGACTTCCATCGCGCCGAGGATCGCCATGGCGATCTTGCCGCCACGGATCATCCCAAAGCTTTGTGCGCTGTCGAAGTAAGCGGTTTGGGGCAGCTCTGTTATCGTTTGCTTGCCCGCGTTGATCAGGTCAGCGTCGATTTCATCCTCGGTCGGGAAGGGGCCCATGCCGAGCATGCCGTTTTCGGATTGCAGTGTGACTTCAACGCCCTCGGGGATGTAGTTCGACACGAGTGTCGGGATGCCGATGCCGAGGTTTACGTACCAGCCGTCTTGCAACTCTTGCGCGGCCCGTGCGGCCATTTGATTGCGATCCCACATTATGCAGCCCTCACAGTGCGTTGTTCGATGCGTTTTTCGTGCTGCCCTTGAATAATGCGGTGCACATAGATGCCGGGCAGGTGGATCGTGTCGGGATCAAGGGAGCCTGTTTCCACGATCTCTTCCACCTCAACCACACAGGTCTTGCCGCACATGGCGGCGGGCGGGTTGAAGTTGCGTGCGGTTTTGCGGAAGACGAGGTTGCCTGTGGCGTCTGCTTTCCACGCTTTGACGATGGAGAGATCGGCGAAGATGCCGTTCTCCATGATGTAGGTTTCCATCGCGCCTTCAGGCCCGGTCGGGAAGTCTTTATGTTCCTTGCCCTCGGCAATCACCGTGCCGACGCCGGTCTTGGTGTAAAAGCCCGGAATGCCGCAGCCGCCGGAGCGCATACGCTCAGCCAACGTGCCTTGCGGGTTGAATTCAAGCTCCAGCTCGCCAGAGAGATATTGGCGCATAAACTCTGCGTTTTCACCGACATAGGAGGAGATCATTTTCTTCACCTGTTTGGTTTGCAGCAGGATACCGATGCCAAAATCATCCACGCCCGCATTGTTTGAAGCGAAGGTCAGATCTTTCGTGCCTGCGTCTTTGATGGCGTCGAGCAGAAGCTCCGGGATGCCGCAGAGGCCGAAGCCACCGGCGGCAATGAACATGCCGTCATGCAGCAGGCCGTCCAGCGCCTCAGCCGCAGAATTGTAGACCTTTTTCATATTAATTGTTCTCCGAATGGTCAGAAAAGTTGCAAGAGTTTGCCCAGACAATTTCCTTAGAGTCAACGCGAATGCTGCGCTGCGGAAGAGAATTTGCAACCGGTTGCAAATTTACCGAAAGAGGTGTTCGAGATCGTCGATGAACGCGCTATGCATCCTTTGCAGCCGTTCAGAGGGTTGGCGCAATGCGAAAGTCTCGGCGAGTGGGTCGGGGGCGTTGATGTCACTGCCCGACATTTGCTGTAATACCGCGTGGCCGCAGAATGGAACGTAAACCTCTGAGTAGCCACCTTCATGGACCTGAACGAGCCGTCCGTCGCATAGCTCATCTGCGGCGTCCATAACCTGCTCCGTCATTGCGCGAAATGTCTCTGTGGTTGCAAGCATGCGCGATAACGGGTCGATTGCGGCAGCATCGAACCCGCAGGCTATAATGATGATATCGGGTTGAAATTGCGCGAGTGCCGGAAGAACCAAACGCTCCATCGCGTCGAGATACAGCGCATGACCACCACCCGGCGGTAGCGGGATATTGATATTGAACCCGTCCCCGGCACCAACACCGCGGTCTTCGGCATCTCCGGTATCCACTGGATAGTTGCGTTCCTGATGCAGTGAGATGGTCAACACATCATCACGATCATAAAATATGGCCTCCGTCCCGTTGCCGTGATGGACGTCCCAATCGACAACGGCGACGCGGTCGGTCAGCCCGTCGGCGAAGGCCGCTTCGATTGCAATCGCGATATTGGCAAGCAAGCAAAAGCCGTTTGGAAAGTCTGGTAAACAGTGATGGCCGGGTGGTCGCGACAGTGCGTAGGCATTGTCTACGCGGCCTTTCAGGACGTCGCGCACGGCCACTTTGGCTAGACCGGCTGACAGCGCGGCGTGTTCAAACCCACCTTGCCCGAAGGGTGTCCGCAAGCCGATCTCACCACCGCCTGTGTCGGACAGTTCTTTGAATTTACGCAAGAATGCCCCGGGGTGGACGCGAGCCAAGTCATCCCATGTTGCGGGTTCAGCGATTGTGCTGCGCAGGTCACGAATGAGGCCGGTTGTGTCAATGAGGTTCTTCAGTCTGCGTTTCGTTTCAGGACTTTCGGGAAGGCCGCCTGATGCCAAAGGTTGAACCAAGCCGCCAACCGGCAAGGTGAATGCGTAATTGCCACCTGAGTGCCAAAAGCAGCGTTCGTCCCAATAGAACCCTGTTTTGCGGGAGGCGCTCATGTCTTGGCCTTTCGTTCCAGACGGTAGCTTCCTTCTGGCAAGTTGAGCGCGGCAGCAAGGTCACGTACCTGACGAAGAGAGAAGGTGACCCGCTGTACCCGGTCTGTAACCGGATCATGCTGTTCCAAGGTGACACAATCCTCGAAGGCATTGACGGCGATGTCTTCGGTCAGATGCGTGCGTCCTTCATCGACCAGAGTAATCAATGTTGAGTCAAATTCATGCTCAATCGTGAACATATTGCCGCCTCCATTCTGTTGTAGGAATGAAAGCAGTGAACGCGAAAAAGTGCAATCTGTCCTTGTCTTGAAGGCTTGACCCTTGGCGCGCCGGATCGGAGCAGTTATCACGATGCCCAACGAGCGAGGTGAAACATGAAAAAGATGATCTTACTGGGCACGGTCCTGGCACTTGCAGCCTGTGAACCGGCGTCCGCGCCGGAAACGACAAGCCCATCCGGTCCAAAACCTGTGACGACGGCAACCAAGGCTCCGCCGAAGGTGTCTGCTCGTCAGGCGCAAGCGAACTTCACCTCAGTTGTGCGACAGGTTGAGCCGGTCGCGGAACGGGAGTGCCGCGCCCGCGCACCAAGTTTGAACTGTGATTTCAAGATTGTGGTCGAGCGCGACCCGCGCCTGCCGCCAAATGCCTATCAAACCTTAGATCGTGCAGGGCGTCCGATCTTGGGCTTCACCCTTGCTTTGATCCAAGACGCGCGCAACCGTGATGAGATTGCTTTCGTCATGGGCCATGAGGCAGCACACCATATTGAGCGCCATCTGGAGCAACAACGCCAATCCGCGATCGGCGGCGCTATTTTGGGCGGGATCGTTGCGGCTGGCCTTGGGCTCGATGTCAATACGGGGCAACAGCTAGGTGGCTCTGTCGGCGCGCGTGCGTATTCCAAAGAAAACGAGTTGGAAGCCGATGCGCTGGGAACGGTTATTGCGAAACGTGCGGGGTTTGATCCCCTCAAAGGCGCGCAATTCTTTAACCGCATTCCTGACCCAGGCGACCGTTTCCTTGGGACCCACCCGCCCAACGCGTCACGGATCGAAACTGTCCGCCGTGTCAATTCCCAGCTCTGATCCATGGGGTTGATCGTTAATGAGTTAAAGCGATTTGTTAATCGCTGCATCTGGTCTTGGCAGGGGATTGCCGAGATCTGGCACACGGAGTCCAGCTTCAGGACGTGGCTGATCGTGAACCTGATCTCTGCGTCCTTTACATTTCTCATTGATCTCACGGGTGCGGAGCGCGCACTGATTTTAAGCCTTGGTATATTAATTCTCGCGGCGGAGTTGATGAACTCCGCCATCGAGCGGGCGATTGACTATATCAGCGAGGATATCCATCCATTGGCCAAAGCCGCAAAAGATGCAGGCTCTGCCGGTGTCGCGGTCACAGCTGTCGCAGGTGGCATCGCATGGCTCGCAATATTGATCGGCTGACCGCCCGGCTGATGCAAAGCTTTTGATGATGCAGGTCTTTGATCCAGTGCTTAGTGACCGTGGGTCGAAATATGCCGTGTCTGGTGGCCCTGTCGGATGCAAGAAAGATGCGGTCAAATTCGTAAAAACACTGTGCCGGAAGAAGAAGTTTGCGAAGGCCACACATAACACTTGGGCCCTCATTCTGCCCGATGGCACGCCGCTCAAAAATGATGACGGAGAGAGCGGAGCAGGGATGGTCATTCTGCGCATGCTCGAACGCGAAACTCTCGTTGGTGAAATTGTTGTCGTGACGCGCTGGTTCGGGGGCACAAAGCTGGGTGGCGATCGCTTCCGGCGGGTTCAGGATTGCGTCAGGTATTATCTTGATCAGCGTGAGGTTTCATCTGGATCATCAGGCAAATAGCGGATGACCAGTTCGACCAGAAAGGCGGTCGACAGTCCAAAATTCAGCAGACCCGTGACCGCAGCCATGGCCGCAAAGATGCGGATGCCATTCTCAACGATAATATCGCCGTAGCCCAATGTGGTGTAGGTTGTGAGTGAGAAATAGAGCGCTTCATCCAGCGTTGTAAACGCGTTGAGCGACACGAAAGATGCGGCCCAAATCCAGACCTGAAGCGAGTGCCCCAAGATCACTGCGGCAAACGCCCCTGCGATGAACCAGCCCCAATGCAGGCTTTTATGCGTTTTGTGGAACTCACCCAATACTTTGACTGAGCGGATCAGCAAAATCAGATGGATCGCAGAACATAGCCCGAGTACGAAGCTTCCAAAAGCGATTTGGACAAAGGTTGTCATGGCGTCCCCTGTGTCAGATGGCGTCCCCTGTGTCAGATGGCGGCCCTAAAGCTTTGAGTGGCTTCCATCGCACGTCACCGGAGCGTCGGAATGCTTACAGCCGCAAAAGAAGACTTTCTTGGTCTCGGTGGCTTCAAACTTTACCGGAGCGAAATCTGTTCCGTTGTGCGATCCGTCGCAGAAGGGTTGGTTTGCGGATTGTCCGCAGGAGCACCAGAAATACAATTTTCCTTCCTCTACATCGACAGGATAGGGGGCTTTTTGGGCAATGGTCGGGTCTGGCATGGCGTGCTCCGCAAAAGGGGATAGCTGTGTTGCGCGATCACTTTAGAAGATCGTGCGGCAATGTCTAACGGGCTGAATGACCGATGCCTTAAGACGCAATTCTCCCCCACAGGTCATACTCACCAGCCTCATCCACTTCCACCGTTACCAGATCGCCAACGCTCAAATCCTCGAACCTTTCATCAATGAAGAGGTTCCCATCAATTTCAGGAGCGTCTGCCATCGTGCGGCATGTGGCTGCGTCTTCGTCAATTTCGTCTACGATGACCTGCAGTTTTTGGCCCACCTTTGCGGCAAGCTTCGCCTCGGAGATCGCCTGCGCTTTTTCCATGAAACGCTCCCACCGCTCCTGTTTCAGCTCGGCCGGGACGTGATCGGGCAGGGCGTTTGATCGGGCCCCATCGACGTTTTCGTATTGGAAACAGCCGACACGGTCCAGCTGCGCTTCGTCCAGCCAATCCAGAAGCGTTTGAAACTCGTTCTCTGTTTCACCCGGGTAGCCAACGATGAAGGTTGAGCGCAGCGTGATGTCCGGACAATCGGCCCGCCAGGCCGCAATTTCATCCAGTGTTTTTGTGCCATGCGCGGGGCGCGCCATGCGTTTGAGTGTGTCCGGGTGGGCGTGTTGAAAAGGGATGTCCAGATAGGGCAGAACGGCGTTGTCGGGATCTGCCATCAACGGGATCAACTCGCGCACATGCGGGTAAGGGTACACATAGTGCAGCCGGATCCATAGCTCACCGGGATCAGCGAGTTGCCCCAACTCACGCGACAGGTCCGTGATATGAGATCGTACGGTGCGGTCTTGCCAAGGGTTTTCGTCATAGCGGCGGTCCAATCCATAGGCTGAGGTGTCTTGGCTGATGACCAGCAGTTCCTTAACCCCAGCTTGTACCAGCTTTTCAGCTTCGCGCAGAACGGCATGCGCAGGACGGCTGGCCAATTTTCCGCGCATATCCGGGATGATGCAGAATTTGCACTTGTGGTTACAGCCCTCTGATATTTTCAGATAAGAAAAGTGTCGCGGGGTCAGGCTGACACCTGTTGCAGGAAGTAGGTCTATAAACGGATCGGGGCTTGGCGGCACAGCTTGGTGGACCGCATCCAAAACATGCTCGTATTGATGCGGACCAGTGACGGCCATCACAGTGGGGTGGGTGCCACGGATGTAGTCTTCTTCCGCGCCTAGACAGCCAGTGACGATAACTTTGCCATTCTCGCTCAGAGCCTCGCCAATCGCATCCAGACTTTCGGCTTTTGCACTATCAAGAAATCCGCATGTATTGACGATCACAGCGTCCGCGCCCGCATAATCAGGAGAGATTGCATAGCCCTCTGCTCTGAGTCGGGTCAAAATGCGCTCGCTGTCCACCAGAGCCTTGGGACAGCCAAGCGAAACCATTCCAATCTTTGGTTGCCCCTCTCGAGTCATGTCGGGCAGGTTCGCTTTTGGCGCGAGATCAGGGCGGAGATTTGGAGGATTTTGTACCATAGCGCCTGATAGCGGCTCTGGAGACGTACTAAAAGAGGGTGTTTTTTGTGCAGATCGTTCGAGGTTCGCGTCACCTATGCGTGAGCCCACCAAGCTCGATCGCTTTTGTCTTGAATTGAGTGCGTTATCGGAGTTATTAACGATTGAGTTTAATACGTGGGTGCTGAGATGCTTAAACACACAATGATTGCAGCAATTGCGGCGGGTGGCTTGACCACAGCTGCGCATGCGGCAGTTTTCGATTTTAATGACGCTGCTTTCCTCGATACGACTGTCGATAGCGTGACGACTGCCGACGGCAGCATCGTTGCCAATCTGACCACGGTGCGTGGGACTGGTGGGAACGCGACGGCAGGGATTGCAGCAATTTTCGACACTGAGAATGCTGCGAATGCGCCATCGAACAACGATTCCGATGGTGACCGCGATCTCGTTGAGAGCGGTTTGAACTTTGGCCAATTCCAAGGCACGGGCTTCGGCGGCGCGCTGATCGTTTCCGAGACGGGTACGACTGCCGGAGTAGCTCTTAGACCAGCTGATGACAACGCAGGCGGTGGATCGATCACGTTCAGCTTCATCGGCACGTTGGTCAATCTTATCAGCGTTGATATCCTTGACGATGCCACGATCACAGTGACATCTGCTGATAGCACTGCTGTTGTCAGCCATAGCGTGGCCGCGAATAACGGGTTCGGTGTGGGCTTTGATCTGTCGGCCTTCTCCAACGTCTCTAGCGTAAAGTTTGACTTCAATGGTGCATCTGGCGCGATTGATAACTTTACTGTCGCTGCCGTACCGGTTCCGGCTGCTTTGCCGCTGCTTTTGGCGGGCCTTGGTGGCCTCGGCCTGATGCGCCGTCGTCGTAAAGCTTCCTAAGCTAAAATGCTTTGAAATTTTGAACGCCCTTCCCGCTAGGGGAGGGCGTTTTGCGTTTAAGGGCGCTTTCCCCGCGTGCGGGGGATTGGCGTAGCGCTTTGATTTAAAATGATTTTCGTTTTTTTGTTTACTGCGTATTAACCTGCGATTTTTTGAGGAACTGACCGCGTAGAAAATAGCGGGGGCCTTCACCTGTCGGCGCGTGTGTTATTGCGGTTGTTCCCTTTGCCGGTATGTGATTTGGGCGTTCCATGAGACAGAAATTGTCATCGGAGAGACAGTCATGACCGAGCGGGCTTTCATTCGTCACATCGTGTTCTTCAGCGCGCGGGACAAGGCGGATATTCAAGCGATTGTGGATGGGTTGTCGGAGCTGGGCAAAATTCCGCATTCCCGGACCTTTGAGGTGCGGCGCAACACGCAAAGTGATGCGCTGTCGAGCGAGGTGGATGTGGTGGTTTATGCGGAATTCGCAAATGCCAGCGATATGGCCGCTTATAAGGCCCATCCGATCTATGAAGAGGCGATACGCGTGGTGCGTCCGTTGCGTGAATTGCGCATTGCGGCGGATATCTGAGCAAGCGCATTTTCTGACTCTGGGCGAGGGCCGTGATGGCAGATCGGCGTGTCATTTTCGATTATGGACCGCTGGGCGGCCCGACTGTGTTTCATGGTGCGAAGCGGGTCATTTCTGCTGACACGCCTCAGGATGTGCCGCGCGCGATGGCTGCGTTGGAGCAGGCGCAGGCGGACGGGTTCTGGCTGGCGGGATATGCAAGCTACGAGCTTGGTTATGTGTATTCGGGCAAATTGCGGGACATGATGCCCGACCCGCGACGGGGGCCGTTGTTGCAATTTGGCGTGTTTGACGCGCCTGAGGCGTTCCGTTTTGAAGATGCCGCGCCGGATGCGGCGCTATCTGACTTGGTGGCTGCATGGGATCTGGCGCGGTACAGGCAGGCGTTTGATGCGTTGCATCAGTTGATTTGCGCAGGCGATGTATATCAAGGGAACCTGACATTTGCATTGCATGGGCAATGGCGTGGCTCGCTGGACGGGCTCTATGCGCGGTTGCGCGCAAGGCAGGCGGCGCCGCATGGGGCGTTCGTCGATCTGGGTGATGACGTGCTTTTGTCGCGCTCGCCGGAGTTGTTTTTCGCATTGGATGCGGACCGGCAGATGGTGACGCGCCCGATGAAGGGAACGGCGGCGCGCGGGGCAACGCAGGCGGAGGATGCGGCGCAAATCGCGTGGCTGCGCGGTTCTGAAAAGAACCGGGCGGAGAACCTGATGATCGTGGATTTGCTGCGCAATGATATGAGCCGCGTGTCGCGGATCGGGTCGGTCAAAGTGCCGTCTCTGTTCACGGTGGAGAGCTATGACACATTGCATCAGATGACCTCTACCGTGACGTCTGAGCTGTTGCCGGATGTGGGGATTGGCGCGATTTTCGAAGCGCTTTTCCCATGCGGGTCGATCACAGGTGCGCCGAAGATCAGGGCGATGCAGATTTTGAGTGCGCTGGAAGGCGCGGCGCGGGATGCCTATTGCGGGGCGATCGGATGGATCGCGCCGGATGGGCGCATGCAGTTTAACGTGGCAATCCGGACGTTGATCTGCGGGCCGGATGGGGCTGTACGGCTGAATGTGGGTGGTGGCATTGTTTATGACAGCCAAGCGGAGGCTGAGTACCGCGAAGCTTTGTTGAAGGCGCGGTTTGCACAAATTTCGTGAGCTGCGCTGTTTTTGTGCGGGCGGGCCGTGACGCTTGAGCGGTGCGGGCGTTCGGGGTAGCGTGTTAAAAAACAATAAAGAGCGGTGCGCGCCATGCGGTGGATTTTCAGGGTCTTCATGACACTTCTGACGTTGGTGGTGCTTGCCATCGGCGCGGTTTTCTTCATTCCGGCAGAAAAGATCGCAGATATTGCGGAGGCGCAATTTGAAGCCAATACCGGCCGCAGGCTGGTGATTTCGGGCGGTGTCTCTCCGACGATATTCCCACGCTTGGGTGTCGTGTTGAACGACGTAACGATTTCGAACGCATTGTGGGCGGGCGATACGCCGATGATTGAGGCTGCGAAACTGGATGTGGGCGTCGGGTTCTCGGCGTTGTTGGGGCGCGACATTGTTGTCGAAGCGTTCGAGATTGAAGCGCCTGTGATCCGGTTGCAAAAGAACAAGCAGGGCGATGCGAATTGGGATTTTATCGCGGAACTGGGCGGCGGGGAGGATGACGGCGGGCCGTCGCAGATCAATTCAATCTCTTTGCCGAAGGGAGAGATCACGGGTGCGGTCATTATCTATGATGATGCGCAGGCTGGCATCCGTCAAACTTTGGAAAACCTAGATGCCTCGCTTGCGCTGACGGAGCTTGCAGGCGAAGCGTCGGTGTCGATGTCGGCGCTGTTGAACGGGCAGGCCTTTGCGGTGGATGCGACGGTCAGTGGTTTGCAGCAATTGCTGGACGGGGGCGTGCAGCAGGTGGTCGGGTCTTTGTCATCTTCCAATAATTTGGTTCGGTTTGACGGGGTTGCAGGACTGGACCCCTTGCAGGCCAAAGGGGCCTTGGATGTGGATATCAAGGATCAACCAGCCTTGTTTGCCTTGGGCGGTCAAGTGGCACCGCGCATCCCGGAAGGGATGGGGCAGAGCTTGGATATCGACGGTCAACTGACGCTTACCCCAGAGCAGGATGTGTTTTTGCGCAATGCGACGCTGGCCTTGGATGACAACATTCTGAAAGGCGATGTGGATGTTGCGCTCGCGGGCAAAGTGCCCTTTGTCACGGCACGGCTGGCGGGAGACCGGTTGGATTTTTCTGCCATGAGCACGGACACGACGGAGGGCGATGGCGCGGCTAATGCGGGCGCGGGCGGCTGGTCTGACGCGCGGATTGATGTCAGTGGCATCGAGGCTGTGGAGGGCAAATTCACCTTCAAGGCGAATGCGGTCGATCTGGGCTCTATCCAATTGGCGCAGACGGAAATGAGCGGGACACTGGATCGGTCTCGGTTGGTGCTGGAATTCTCGAAGCTTGGGGCGTTTGATGGCGCGGTGTCGGGGCAATTCGTGGTCAATAATCGCAACGGGTTGTCTGTGGGCGGTGATATGCGCGCGACAGGGGTTGCGATGCAGCGTGTGCTTGCGGATTTCGCGGGCTTTGACAGGCTTGTGGGCGACGCGGGGCTGTCGCTGAAGTTTCTAGGCGTCGGTGGGACGCTGGATGAGATCATGAAGTCACTGTCGGGCTCCGGTCGTATGGATGTGGGGGCTGGTGAGATGCTGGGTCTGGATATTGCTGGGATGCTGCGCAATCTGGATGCGTCTTATCAGGGCGAGGGATCGAAGACGGTGTTCGATCAGATCTCCGCCGCATTTACGATGGATGGGGGCGTGCTGCGCAATGAGGATTTGGCGTTTAGGTCGAAATACCTGACGGCAACGGGCGCGGGTTCGGTCGATCTGGGCGGGCAGACGGTTGATTACCGTTTGGTACCGGTGGCCTTGGCCTCAGAGATTGATAACGGGATTTCGGTGCCGGTTCTCGTGACGGGGCCGTGGAGCAATATCAAGTTCCGACCTGATCTGAAGTCACTGTTTGACCGCGAGTTGGAAGAAGAGAAAGAGAAGTTGAAGGCGCGCGCGAAGGCCAAGGAAGTTGAGCTGCGTGCGCAAGCCAAGGCGAAAGAGGCGGAGCTGAAAGCACGTGCAGCGGCAAAGCTGCAGGCCGAGTTGGGTGTGACACGCGCGGAGGGCGAGAGTGTCGAGGATAGTCTGAAAAAAGGGTTGGAGAACAAAGCGAAGGACGCTTTGCTCAAGCTGTTTGACTGATCCAAAGGAGCGCGCTTGCGCGCGCGCATGATGTTTGCCGCGCGTCCCGCGCGGGTCGGCGCTTAGCGGCGGCGGTCGCGCCGGGCAGACATCGGTTGGAAGGCGACGCCCACATGGGCTTCGCAATAGGGTTTGCCTTGTTGCACGGGCAGACCGCAGAACCAGAAATCCTCAGTGGCGGGATCGCCGACGGGCCATTTGCAGGTCCGCTCTGTCAGTTGCATGACGGTGAGCTTCTTGGCTTTCTTTTCCACCTCACGCACAGAGGCGAGGGCTTCTGGGCTGATCTCGTTCGCGGATGGCTGGGGCGGCAGGGGTTGGCCTGCTGTGACGACCAGTTTCGGGCGTGGGATCACTTTGGCTGGGGCCAGCGTCGTGGGCTTTGGATCGGGCGAGGAGGCCGCGACCTTGGGCTTGTCGGCTGCCTTGGGTTTGGCGGGTGCCTTTTCCTTCGCCGTAGGTTTTGCGGGGCTGGCCCCGCCGGAGCGGTTGGACAGCCCTAGACGGTGGACTTTGCCGATCACAGCGTTGCGGGTGACACCACCAAGTTCCTTGGCGATTTGCGAGGCGGATTTGCCTTCGCCCCACATTTTTTTCAAAACGTCTACGCGGTCTTCTGTCCAGCTCATGCAATCGGCCTTCTTTTGAACGGAGAAGCCGCCCCAAACATGGAGCGGCGTGTTGACTTTTATTTTAAGGCTTGCGTGCGGCGGTTACAAGGCCGGGATTTGGCCCTGTTGTCGCGTGCCATACGCAGAGTGATGGGGCGGGGGTCCTGACCATTGGGTGCGCCCCCCCCCATTTGGGGGGATAGACTGTGCCTTGCTCAAAGGGGCTTTATCACACCCGCTGCGGTTTGCCGGAAAAAGCACATGCGCTGCACAGTCTTAATGATCGCATGAAAAGGTATGATATGATCCAAAAGTTTTTCGCTGCACTGGCAGGTCTGCTGATTGCCACACAGGTTCAAGCCGCACCCATCACGATAGATTTTGAAGGCACAATCGACCAGTTTGAAAACTCTGGCATTGGCAGCCAGAGACTGGCGAGCGGTTTGGCATTCGGCGACCGTTACACTGCATCTTTCACTGTCGACAGTGAGGCGCCGGGCGTCACGCTTTTCGTGGCCGATGAACTCAATTACCGGTTCCAGTCTTTCAACATGGTATTGAGCAACGGCGAAACACTTAATTTTTCTAATGTGCCTGAGGGCGGAAATTCCCGCACCGGATATGTTCGGCTGAGCGAACGCGGTGTGGTGGTTACCAGCACCGGAGATACTAGTATTGGGGTTGAATATGTCGGGCTGGTCTTGGCCAGTCTGGGGACACCTTTGTTGAGCGGGACAGCCTTGTCAGACCTGATCGCCTACGCACAGGCTCAGGACCTGTCTGGCGCGACTTTCAGGAAAAGTCTGAGTGTCCGGTTATCGAACACCCGCTTGGATACGGTTAACCCATTGGCGCGCTGCACTGGCAACTGTACCGTCGAATTTTCCGTTCAAGAATTGAGCCTGCGGGAGGCTGATCTGGCCCCGGTGCCGCTTCCAGCGGCAGGTTGGCTGCTCATAGCTGCTTTTGGCGGGCTCGGTGTTTTGCGCCGCACGCGCCGCCAGACCTGACCACAAAAATCTCTGGATAAATTTTCATGGCGGCGCTAAGAGCGTCGCCATGATGCATTTGACGCATATCTTCGTTTTGCGACGCCGACGCTTTTTCTAAGCGATCGACCCCTTGCGCGCCCAGCTGTGATGGCCGCGCTGCATCTGTTTCTCAAATTGACACCGCCCGCGAATTTCCTGACAGTCAGGACTTCGTTTATGCGTAAAGGAAAACGTTCATGATCCCCGCTATTATGCCGACTTACGGCCGTGCCGAGATGACTTTTGACAAGGGCGAGGGCAGCTGGCTGATCGAGCGAGACGGAACGCGCTATCTGGATTTCGGTGGCGGGATTGCAGTGACGGGCTTGGGCCATGCGCATCCTGAACTGGTGAAGGTCGTGCAAGATCAGGCGGCGTCGCTGTGGCATACGTCGAACCTGTATAACATTCCGCAGCAGCAGGATTTGGCGGACAAGCTGGTAGAGCACACCTTTGCGGATACCTGCTTTTTTACCAATTCCGGCGCGGAAGCGATGGAATGTGCGTTGAAGACGGCGCGGAAATATTGGTCCTCGAAAGGTCAGCCGGAGCGGGTGAATATCATCACATTTACCGGCTCTTTCCATGGGCGGACCTTGGCCACGATTTCAGCGGCGGCGTCTGAGAAATTGACGAATGGGTTTGGGCCTTTGCTGCCTGGGATCATCAACTTGCCTGCTGGCGATCATGATGCGCTGACTGCGGCGATGGATGACACGGTGGCTGCTGTCGTGATTGAGCCGGTGCAGGGGGAGGGTGGGATCATTCCTTTACCTGATGCCTGCCTGAAAGGTTTGCGTGATCTGTGTGACAGTACCGGTGCGCTGATGATTTGTGACGAAATTCAATGCGGTATGGGGCGCACGGGTAAGCTGTTTGCGCATGAATGGGCAGGTGTGACGCCTGACATTATGGCTGTGGCGAAGGGCATCGGAAACGGGTTTCCGCTGGGGGCCTGTCTGGCGACGGAGGAGGCTGCGTGTGGCATGACCGCCGGAACGCATGGCTCCACCTATGGGGGCAATCCGATGGCCTGTGCCGTGGGATCGGCGGTGATGGATCATATCGCAGATGAGGGTTTTCTGGCGGAAGTGAACCGGAAATCCGGTTTGATGCGGCAGAAGCTGGAAGGTTTGGTGGCCAGCCATCCTGACGTGTTCGAGCTGGTGCGCGGGGCCGGTCTAATGATCGGCGTGAAGTGCAAGGTGCCGAATATGGATATGATCAAGGCGGGCTATGACGCGCAAATCTTAACTATTCCGGGCGGGGATAATGTGATCCGTATTCTGCCCGCGTTGAACATCGGTGATGATGAGATAGCGGAAGGTGTGGCGCGGTTGGACAAAGCGGCGATCGCTGTGGAGGCGGCATTGTGAGACATTTTCTGGATATTCACACGACCGCACCAAATGAGCTGCGGAAGATCATTGATACCGGGCGCATCATCAAAGAAGCGCGTGCGGGTAAACCGAAAGGGGCGTTGGATCAGGAGACGCCGCTGAAGGATCATGTGGTTGCGCTGATTTTCGAAAAGCCATCGACACGGACGCGGGTGTCCTTTGATGTGGGTGTGCGGCAGATGGGCGGCTCCACCATGGTGTTGTCGGGTGCGGATATGCAGCTGGGCCATGGCGAGACGATTGCGGATACGGCGCGGGTTTTGTCGCGCTATGTCGATCTGATCATGATGCGGACGTTTGAAGAAGACACCCTGCTGGAGATGGCGGAGCACGCGACAGTTCCCGTGATCAACGGGCTGACGAACCGGACGCATCCATGTCAGATCATGGCGGATATTCTGACATTCGAGGAACATAACGGGCCGATCAAAGGCAAGAAGGTTGTCTGGTCGGGCGACGGGAATAATGTGTTTGCGAGCTTTGCGCATGCGGCTAAGCAGTTCGAGTTTGATCTGGTGTTCACGGGGCCTCCACCGCTTGATCCCGAGGAAGCGTTGGATGGGCTTTACACGATTGAGCGTGATCCGCATGCCGCTGTTGAGGGTGCGGATTTGGTTGTGACGGATACGTGGGTCTCCATGCATGATCCGCAATCGGCGCGGGAGCGGCGGCACAATCAGTTGCGCGGGTATCAGGTGAATAAGGCGTTGATGGACAGTGCAAAGCCTGACGCGTTGTTCATGCATTGCCTGCCTGCACACCGCGATGATGAGGCGACGTCTGAGGTGATGGACGGGCCGAATTCGGTGATTTTCGACGAGGCGGAGAACCGTTTGCATGCGCAGAAGGCTGTTATGAAATGGTGTTTGGAAAGCTGAAGGTTTTATGCGCTGCGCTTGGCGCGATGGTCTGCTCGGCAGGTGCATTGGCGCAAATGCCGGAGCCGGATAAGTGGGTGTCGATGGTGCCGGAAGGGGCGATGGGCACGGTGATTTCGATGTATATGCCCTCTCGCAATCCGGCATTGACGGTGACGTTGCAATGCTCCGGCAATGCGCCTTGGTTGGAGGTGGGGGTCAACGACGCTGTGCTGCGGCAGGTCTTGGGCGAATTGGGGCCGAGCGATCCGATCTTCTTTCGGGTCGGCGGGCTGATCAAGCAATATGAGCCCTATAACGAAGCGCAGGCGTGGGCGCGCAGCGAGCGGAACAAGGCGCGGTGGGACGGGCAAAATGCGTTCATTGCGGCGATGTTTGCGGGCCAGCCTTTGGAGATTTTGAGCGCACCTGCGGGCGATATGACGGCGTTGCGTGTGCTCGATGTGATCCAAGGTCAGCCGAATGATCCCGGCTTGGCGCAGGTTGTCGCGCAATGCGGTGACGGGCGTGCGGCCCCCGGTGCGGTGCAGGCGATCCCACAGGAGTGGCAAAACTGGGTGGGGGAGTGGCAGTTGCGCGCGCGGGGTGAGAACTTCCCGATGCCGGTCGCGCAAGTTGTCACGATGGAGAATGGCAGCGCGTTTGGTCTGTTTTGCGATCAGCAAAACAAGCCCGCCGCGTATTTCGCTGGCGGTGTGCCGAAGCCCGGTACAATCATCGACGCGAGTGTCGACGGGCGGCCTTTCGCCTTCAACGCGGTTCCGTTTGAGACGCATCTGATCTTCTTCATGTCGCGCGATTTCCTCGCGGCTGTACAATCCGGGCGTGAAGTTAAGATGGGCGCGCGCGGTCAGTTCGAGGTGACATTCAGTTTGCGCGGCTCCGCTGCTGGGGCAGCACATGCGTATGCCGGCTGTGGCGCGCCGGTCTATTAGGCTTGGCTTGATGAGGTTTGGCGTTAAGCTGCTAAGAGCTACCTGCGAGGAACCGCCATGATCGAAGAACCACCCCGTTTAATACTCAATGACACGCGCAACCGCCCATCTGCCGATCAGATTGCGGCATTCCAGAATGTGCCGACGGGGTTTGTTGTGGATGCGATGTTTGGCAAAGGCGCGTTAGACGGAGCGATCGCGCCCATCGGGTTTGGTCGCGATATCACGTGTGTGGCGGCGGGACCTGCGTTGACGGCGGATAACCGTCCGTCTGATATTATGGGCACGTTGGCAGCGCTGAATTTTATGCAAGAGGGTGATGTTCTGGTTGCCAGTTTCGGAGGCTTTCAGGGCTGTGCGGCTGGCGGTGATCGTGTCGCTGCGATGATCAAGAATTGTGGCGGGGCAGGCTTCGTCACAGACGGCCCGATGCGTGACTATGCGGGTGTCGTTGAGGTGGGCTTGCCATGCTGGTGCACGGGGCTTTCGCCGAACTCCCCTTATGTGACAGGACCGTCCAGTGTGGGCACGCTGGTTGAGATTGGGGGTAAGTCTGTGGCCACGGGCGATATGATTGTGGCGGATCGGGACGGTGTTGTCGTCGTCCCTTTTGCGCAGATTGACGAGGTGATTTCGCGGCTGGACGGTGTGCGTGAAGCGGAGTTGGCCTTAGACGCGCAACTGGCGGATGGGCTAAAATTTCCAGAGGGTATTGCAAAACTCATTGAGGGTGATGATGTAAGATACACCAAAGGTTAGTGGGCGAGCGCTACGTTTAACCCTGCTGTTCGGATCAAATATTTCACGTCTTTTCAAAGTGATAAACTGCGTTCACAGAGCCGTGAATGTTGTGATCTTTTTTCAAGTCGCGCCGTATTCCTTCTCACATGCCAACTGGAGCATGCGACATTTTTGGGAGACCCGAAGACATGAAAAATCTGATCAAAGCCGCTGCACTTGCACTTTGCGCCACTGGCGCTGCACAAGCGAACACAATCGCTGAAATCGCCTCCGGCGACGAGCGCTTCTCGACCCTCGTGGCAGCAGTAAGCGCGGCTGGTCTGGTCGACACGCTGAACAGCGAAGGCCCGTTCACCGTCTATGCACCTGTCAATGAAGCATTTGCGGCTTTGCCTGCAGGCACGGTTGAGACATTGCTGAAGCCTGAGAACAAAGGCCAGTTGACAGACGTGCTGCTGTATCATGTCGATGATCGCAACCTGCCAGCAGAAGCGATCCCGGGCGGGTCCAACTACTTCAAGCCAGTGCTGGCCTCAGAGCGTCTGTGCATCACCAAAGATGCCTCCGGTGTGTCCATCGCGGATGGCACAGGCGAGACGGCAAATGTTGTGATTGCCAACATCAAAGCCTCAAACGGTGTGATCCACGTGATCGACAAAGTTCTGCTGCCTGGCGCGCGCCCTGCTTGCCACTAAAGCGCAGTTGATCAAATTGGGCGGCGGGGCCGCGCGTGAAGCATGGCCCCCCACCTGACCTCCCCCTCTGGGGGAGGAAGACCGTGGCCAACCGACCCAGACGTGCGAAACGCGGTGCTTTGTGAAGAGCGCTGCGTTTTGTCGTTTCAGAGGGCAGATCAGGGGGTCATAATGATGCAGGTCGTAGAACCTGTCGCATAGAGTTTGTCCGTCTCAACGCCTCTGATCTGGCCGGTTGCAACGCCGGTGGATCGCCCTGCGTGATCTGTCGTCGCGATACAGTCAACCAAGGTGCCGGACGGGATCGCGCGGACGAGGTTCACCTTATACTCAAGTGTTGTATAGACCGAGCCTTGCGGCACTTTGGTCATCACCGCACAGCCCATCGCGCTGTCGAGCATCGTGCCATACCAGCCGCCATGGATCGCGCCCACAGGGTTCATATGGTCAAAATCAGGCGCACCGCGGAATGTGACCATGCCGTCTTCGACACTGTGCAAACGAAATCCCATGGACTGCGCGATGGGCGCGCAGGGCAGGTCGCCTGCCAACATGGCTTGCATGAATGCAAGGCCGGATAGGGACATCACTTGATCGCGGCTGGGAAGGCCCGCGGGTGATGTGGCAAATGTTAACTGGCTCATTGTCGTCTGCTTCCTGCTGTTCAAGCGGGACGGTAGGAGGCAGAGGGCTCGTGTTCAAGCGGGATTATAGGCGTGCCTCAAGCAACCTCGGACAGTTCGATTTGCGGGGTGACACCCAGCGCTGTGCAGATATCGCGGGTCAGTTCCGGTTTGTTCAATGTGTAAAAATGCAGGTGATCTACGCCACCGTCGCGCAGATCGGTGCATAGCTCCGTCGCGATGGCTGTTGACAACAGATCTTCGCGGCCATCGCGGATCGCAGCGGTGTACGTTTCATCCATCCAAGCGGGGATATCGGCACCACAGCGCGTCGCAAAATTGCGTGCACTTTTCCAGTTTTCGATGGGCAGAATGCCCGGCAGGATGGGCTGAGTGATCCCGGCTTTTGCGCAATCATCACGGAAGCGGAAGAACGTGTCTGCTTCAAAGAAGAACTGCGTGATCGCAGCATCTGCGCCCGCGTCGAACTTGGCTTTCAGGAAGTCGATATTTTGCTGATAAGATGTCGCCTCAGGGTGGGGATCTGGGTAGGCGCCTACGCGAATTGTGAAGTTGCCGGTGTCTCTAAGGGCTGCGATCAATTCCAGCGAGCTTTGGAAGCCGTCTGGTGTCGGGGCGAAAGCCTGGCCCTTTGGCGCATCGCCACGCAGGGCAACAATGTCTGTGACGCCCGCATCTGCGTAGGTTTGCGCAATCTCCAAAGTCTCTGTCTTGGTGGCGTCGACGCAAGTTAGGTGTGCCGCCACTTTCAGGCCGGACGTTTTGTGGATTGTGGTCACCGCATCGTGGGTCAGCTGGCGTGTTGTACCGCCTGCGCCGTAGGTCACAGAGACAAAATCCGGCGCGTAAGGGGCGAGCACATTCAGAGTGTCCCAGAGGCGGAAGGACCCTGCGAGGTTTTTTGGAGGGAAAAATTCAAACGAAATTGTCGGGCGGGACATAGGGGATTTTCCTTCAGTGAAGTCGTCGGGGTTGTCCCATATCGCGGTTTGTGAAACAAATTCATAACTCTCAAGATAAACATGAGTTTTATATGCATATTGAATTTCGGCATTTGCGAACGGTGAAGGCGATCCATGAGGCTGGCGGTTTGGCGAAAGCTGCGGATCAGCTGAATATTACCCAATCCGCTTTGTCACATCAGATCAAAGGTTTGGAGGATCAGGCGGGGGTCGAGCTGTTTATCCGTCGGTCCAAGCCAATGAAATTGTCACCTGCTGGGATGAAGCTGCTGCGCGCTGCAGAACGGATTTTGCCGGAGGTTGCGGCCCTGCAAGAGGAGTTCATGTCGCTGCGCATGGGCAAAACGGGGCGGCTACATATCGCAATCGAGTGCCATGCCTGCTTTGAGTGGCTGTTTCCCGTGCTCGAAGGGTTCCGGCAAAGCTGGCCCGATATTGATGTCGATATCCGCCCGGGTCTGAGTTTTGATGGTCTGCCTGCTTTGATGCGCGAAGAGGTGGATTTGGTTGTCTCCTCTGACCCCGAAGATCTGGACGGTGTCGATTTCACACCGCTCTTTGATTACGAGCCCGTGTTTGTCGCTTCGTCTCAGAACCCGTTGGCGCAAAAGGACTTTATTACGGCTGAGGATTTGGCGGATCAGATGTTGATCACTTACCCGGTCGACCGGACCCGGTTGGATGTTTTTACGGAATTGCTGATCCCTGCAGGGATAGAGCCGCGCGCGATGCGGCAGGTCGAATTGACAGCTGTGATCTTGCTGCTTGTGGCTTCCAACCGCGGTGTCGCTGTGTTGCCGGATTGGGTGGTGCGGGAGGTGCGCTACAATTCGGATTATGTGACGCGGCCATTGACCAAAACTGGCAAAACCAAGCGGCTCTATGCGGCCACGCGGTCGGACGATACGCACAAGCCTTTCATGTCAAATGTCATCCGGTTGGCTAGAACGGAACCCGTTAAATTGCAGCGCGCTGGCTGAAGTCAGCTTTTGTGCCAGAATTATCTGGGGAAGTCTGGAGCGGCAAAGCCTTTCCAGCGGATCGGCGCGGCGAAATCGGTTCAGGCCGCGGGGGGTGATATCCGCGCGAGGCGTTGTTCACGAAAGATGATGTAAAGGCCCGAGCCGATGGTGATAGCGATGCCGATCTGGGCCAGACCATTGGGCCAGTCGCGAAAAATCAGGAAACCGATGATCGTGGCGACAGGTATTTCCAGATACTGCATTGGCGCGAGTGTGGCGGAGGGGGCAAAGCGCAGACTCCATGTCATCAGCAGATGGGCGAATGTACCAAGTGTCCCGATGAGCGCCAGTAGCAAGATGTCTGTGTGACTGGGCGTTGCCAGCTCGAACGCGCCCCAAGCGATATCGCCGAGGAGAGGATAAAGTGCGGCGAGGATGACAACTGCAATGACGCCTGAGACAGCCTGCATAGAGATCGGGTCAACATCTTTGGCCACTTGCCGCGTCACGAGCATAAACAGGGCGAAGACAACGGCGACGAATAGGGGCAGAAGGGCTGGGTAGCCCACGGCTGCGAAGCTGGGCTGGATCACGAAAAGCGTCCCGATGAAGCCGATGATGCAGGCGATCAAGCGGCGGGGGCCGACTTCCTCGTTCAGGACATATTTGCCCAAGAGCAGCATGATAAATGGCATGACGAAGGCAATGGCAACGGTGTCAGCCAGCGGCATGAAGCGCAGGGCGGTAAACATCGCGCCGATGCCGAGGATGTGCAGGACTGTGCGCAGAACCGTCAACTTGAAGACGCGCGCGGACATAACAAATGTACGCGCCGAAAAAAGGACGAGGGGGATGAGCAAGACGGCCTGCACCCCGAAGCGGGTCAGAAGCAATTGACCAAGGGGAATCGTCTCTCCCAGAACTTTTGCGAGCGCGTCACCCATTGGTGCAAGCACGCAGAACCCTAACATCAGGAGGATCCCTAGAGTGGGGCGGTCTGCTGTGTCTGAGGTGTTCATAGGTCAGACGTTATGCCCTATTTTCCTGTTCGGCAATGCTCGCGTTTGTGCAAAGGGGGTTTAACTTGGCAGGGTCGGGGGCTATACGCGCGTCCTGACCCCTTTTTCAGGCCCTCTTTTCAAGGACACGCCCCATGCAAGGCAGCGCAAATCTGAACGTGATGGTGAAAGCCGCCCGCAAGGCCGGACGATCGCTGGTCAAGGACTTTCGCGAAGTGGAAAACCTGCAAGTTTCCATGAAAGGCGCTGGTGATTTTGTGTCCAAAGCGGATTTGGCGGCGGAAGCAATTATCAAAGAAGAACTGCTGGGCGCGCGGCCAACTTATGGCTGGCTTGCAGAAGAAGGCGGCGAGATTGACGGGGCTGATCCGACACGGCGCTGGATTGTTGATCCGCTCGATGGCACCACGAATTTTCTGCATGGGATGCCACATTGGGCCGTGTCTATTGCGTTGGAGCATAAGGGCGAAGTCGTCTCTGCCGTGGTCTATGACCCTGCCAAGGACGAGATGTTTTACGCGGAAAAAGGGCAGGGCTGCTGGCTGAACGACAAGACGCGATTGCGCGTCTCGGGACGGTCGCGGATGATCGAGTCTGTTTTTGCGACCGGTATTCCGTTTGGCGGCGGAAAATACCTGCCAGCCACGTTGCAGGACCTTGCGGGATTGATGCCGCAATGCGCCGGTGTGCGCCGTTGGGGCGCTGCGGCGCTGGATTTGGCTTATGTGGCGGCTGGCCGGTATGATGGCTACTGGGAACGCGGTTTGAACGTTTGGGACATTGCTGGTGGCTTGCTGTTGGTCAGAGAAGCCGGTGGGTTCGTTGAACCCATTCGCGATGGTCAGAACGTGATGGAAGATGGGCACCTTATCTGCGCCAATCCAGAGATTTTCCCCGCCTTTGCCAAAGAAATCCGCGCCCGCGATTGATCCAAATGTGTGCCTTCGGCACGCGTGATGCCTTGCGTTCTTGGAGGGGTGCCCCCTCCGCCACGCGGGCATCCTCCGCTGGCGCTTATGACAGAGTGAGGGTCGCTGTATCGGCCTTGAGGGCGCCTTTGGCGCGGTCAAAGCGTAAGTATGCCAGCGCTTTGTCCCCTGCGCTTGTATGGAGCGTGCCTGCGGGTTTGCCGTCTGACGTGATGGCTGTGCCCTCAGGCGCGGTGCCGTCTATGTGGACTTGAGCCAGACCTTTGCGCAGTTCTGTTTTGTGTTTCATACGGGCTGTGACTTCTTGGCCGACGTAACAGCCCTTTTTGAAGTCGACGCCGTTGAGGCGCTCGAACCCCATTTCGAGGATGTAGCTTTCGTCGGGCAGAAGCTCGATCCCGCTCTGTGGAATTTGGTGCTGGACGCGCAGAGCATCCCAGTCTGTATGGCCCGGCGCACCTGTTGCACCGTAGTGCCGCCAGCCGAGTTCAGGGTGGCGGGGGTCCGCATAGGCACCGTCAGGTATTGGCCCAAGACCGCGTGTGACGGGCAGGTCGCTGGGAGCGATCTGTACATCGGCGCGCAGGCGGTACATGCTCAAGCGCTTTAAAAGTCCGGGGGCGAGGCGTTCATCCACATCTAGGAGAATGCTGTCGCCATGTGGGATCAGAAAGAAGTCGGCCAGATATTTGCCTTGCGGAGAAAGCAATGCGGCATAGACCAAACCATCTGCAAGTTTTGCCACGTCATTCGTGACCAGACCTTGAAGAAAATCAACGCGGTCCGCTCCGCTGATATCGAGAATTTGACGGTCTGTTACGGCTTCAGCTGTCATGGTCTTGTCCACTCTCGCGCTTTGGGTCTGCCTGACATATAGGAGAGGCAATCGCCGACGAACAGGGGTCATATGCCTGCCACGCTCTCCATTGTAATCCCGACACTGAACGCTGAGACCGCGCTGCCGGAGACGCTGGATGCGCTGCTCCCCGGGGTTGGGGCTGGCGTTATTCGTGAGGTGATTGTCAGTGACGCGGGCAGTACGGATGGGACACAAGTTTTGGCCAAGGAGGCAGGTGCCGAGGTCGTGACGGGGCAACCCGGGCGAGGGGGGCAACTTCGGCGTGGTGCACAAGTTGCACGCGGAGAGTGGATGTTGTTTTTGCATGCGGACACGCATTTGCCAGCAAACTGGGTGGGGGCAGTGATGACGCATATTGCGGCGCAACCTGAGAAGGCCGCGGTCTTCAGGCTGGCGTTTCGTGCGGGTGGGATGATGTCCGCTGTGACGGCGGGTTGGGCCAACCTGCGCACGCGGCTTTTCTCTTTGCCTTATGGTGATCAGGGATTGCTGATCTCACGTGCGCTTTACGACCAAATCGGGGGCTACCCGGATCAACCGTTGATGGAAGACGTGGCGATCGCGCGCCGTTTGAAAGGGAGGGTCGTTTTGCTGCCGGAAACCGCGTCAACAGATGCGGGGCGCTATTTGGCAGAAGGTTGGGTCCGGCGTGGGGGGCGCAACCTGATTTTGCTTATGCGCTATTGTCTGGGCGCGAGCCCAAAGGCTCTTGCTGCGCGGTATCACAAATCCTGATCAATCGGCTGATTGACCACGCAATAAGGTCGCTCTAGCTGTTGGACATCTGAAGTAAGGATGCCTGTTATGACTCTTGCCCATGGTCGCCACACTCTTGCTATTCCCGGCCCCTCGATCATGCCTGATCGTGTGTTGCAGGCGATGCACCGCGCGGCGCCGAATATCTATACAGGTGAATTGCTTGATCTGGCAGACAGTCTTGTGCCCGACCTAAAAGAGGTGGCCCGAACGAAGCATGATGTGGCGATGTATATCGGCAATGGTCATGCGGCTTGGGAGGCCTCATTGGTCAATGTCGTCGCTCCTGGCGAGACGGTTCTGGTGCCGGCGACGGGCAATTTCTCCCACGGGTGGGCCGCGATGGCGGAGCGGCTGGGCGCGGAGGTGCAGCTGATTGATTTTGGTAAACGCGCGGCGTTGGATCCGGCGCGGGTCGCCGAGGCTTTGAACGCGGATAAGGCGCGCAAGATCAAGGCCGTGCTTTGTGTGCAAACCGATACGGCGACATCGGCGAAGTCGGATGTGGCCGCGCTGCGCAAGGCGATGGATGCGACGGGGCATCCGGCCTTGTTGATTGTGGATTGCATCGCTTGTCTGGGCTGCGACGAGATGCAGATGGATGCGTGGGGCGTCGATATTGTGGTGGCGGGGTGTCAGAAAGGTTTGATGACACCGCCGGGCATGTGTTTTGTCTATTTTAATGACAAGGCGGCCGAAGTCCGTAAGCGCATGGAACGCGTGTCGAGTTATTGGGATTGGGTGCCACGCGCGGATCCTGAGTACTTTTATCAATACTGGTGCGGAACGGCGCCAACGCATCACCTTTACGGGCTGCGTGAAGCCTTGAACATGATCGTGCATGAAGAGGGTTTGGAGGCTGTCTGGGCGCGTCACGCGACCTTGGCGCGTGCGGTGTGGGCTGCGTTTGAGGCGTGGTCTGTTGAAGGGCCTATTGAGTTGAATATTGCGGACCGTGCTGTGCGGTCCAATGCTGTAACCTCTGTCCGGATCGGTGCGCCGACAGGGACGCAACTGCGCGACTGGCTGACCGAAGAGGCTGGCGTCACGCTGGGTATCGGCTTGGGTATGGCAGAGCCGAACGATCCGGCATGGCACGGGTTCTTCCGTGTCGGGCATATGGGCCACCTCAACAGCCATATGCTGATGGGGACCCTTGGCAGTATTCAAGCTGGCCTGACCGCCTTGCAAATCCCGCATGGGGCAGGTGCGCTTGATGCCGCCGCGCAGGTTTGCGCTGAGGGCTAGCGCTCACGAATTGTATACCATTGTGCACATTGCGGCTGGACCTTCCGGCGCATGTCCACTAGGTCAGGTGCAAAATTCAACTCTGCCAAGGGATCATGACGCATATGGATACGCCTGACATTATCTACACGAAAGTTGACGAAGCCCCCGAACTGGCATCTGCCTCTTTTCTTCCGATCATTCAGAGCTTTGCCGCTGCGGCTGGTGTCAGTGTCGGAACGAAAGATATTTCACTTGCGGGTCGTATTATTGCGGCGTTCCCAGAGGCCTTGACAGAGTCGCAACGTCAGTCCGATGACTTGGCAGAGCTTGGCAAACTGGTCAAAACGCCAGAAGCGAATGTGATCAAATTGCCCAACATCTCCGCCTCTGTGCCGCAGCTTGTTGCGGCAGTGACTGAGCTGCAGGAGAAGGGCTATGCGTTGCCTGACTATCCCGAAGCTCCTGAAACGGCAGACGAAAAAGCGATCCGTGCGCGATATGACGCGATCAAAGGCTCAGCTGTGAACCCTGTTCTGCGGGAAGGCAATTCGGACCGTCGTGCGGCGGCTGCTGTGAAGAATTTTGCGCAGGCCAATCCGCACCGGATGGGCGCTTGGTCAGCTGATAGCAAGACGCATGTCTCAACCATGGGGGCGAATGATTTCCGGTCTAACGAAAAGTCCGCGACTTTGAGCGAAGCGACGACGGCAAAGATCGAGCTGGTCGGTGCAGACGGAAGCGTGACGGTGCTGAAAGAGGGGATCGAGTATCCAGCGGGGACCGTGGTTGATGCGACTTTCATGTCGGCCAAGGCCCTTGGAGCGTTCCTTGAAAAAGAAGTCGCCAAGACGAAAGAGGCAGGCATTCTTTTCTCCCTCCATCTCAAAGCGACGATGATGAAAGTGTCTGATCCGATCCTCTTTGGACATGCGGTTAAAGCCTTCCTAAAGCCTGTCTTTGCAGCCTTTGGCGACGATTTGGAGGCCTGTGGAGCCAATCCGAACTCCGGGTTGGGGGCCGTGCTGGAAGCGGTGGAAACATCACCGAAATCAGCGGAAATTCTGGCTGCGATTGAGGCTGCTATGGCGGATAACCCGCCGCTTTACATGGTGAATTCCGATAAAGGGATCACCAATCTGCACGTCCCGTCTGACGTGATCATCGACGCATCTATGCCCGCTTTGATCCGTGCAGGCGGCAAAGGTTGGGGACCTGAGGGGGCGGAAGCTGATTGTAACTGCGTGATCCCCGACAGCTCTTACGCGTCGGTCTATGCTGAGGCTATTCAGAATTGCAAAGAGAACGGCGCATTGGACCCATCGACAGCTGGCACCGTACAGAATGTTGGCCTGATGGCGCAAAAAGCGGAGGAGTATGGCTCCCATCCAACCACGTTTGAAATTCCGGCGGATGGCACGGTGCGGATGGTACTGGCCAATGGCGATGTGCTGCATGAGCATGCGGTTGAAGCCGGTGACATCTGGCGGTCAGCCTCCACCCGGCAGGCTCCGATTGAAGACTGGGTGCAATTGGCGATTGACCGTCAAGCCTTGGAGAACTGCGAGGCGATTTTCTGGTTAGATGAGACCCGTGCGCATGATGCGGAATTGCTGAAATATGTGCGTCCATTGCTTGAGAAGGCTGGCGTTGCGGGCAAGTTCAAGATCCTGAACCCACAGGAGGCGACCAAAGTCAGCTTCACGACAATCCGCGCAGGCAAGACCTCGATTGCTGTGACTGGCAATGTGCTGCGTGACTATCTGACAGACCTGTTCCCGATCCTTGAGTTGGGCACGTCGGCCAAGATGCTGTCGATTGTGAAATTGATGAATGGTGGTGGATTGTTTGAAACAGGGGCCGGTGGCTCTGCGCCGAAACACGTTCAGCAGTTGATGGAAGAAAATCACCTGCGTTGGGACAGCTTGGGCGAATTCTGTGCTTTGGGCGAAAGCTTGAAATATCTGGCGCAGGTCAAAGGCAACGCGAAGGCCAAAGTGCTGGGCGAGGCCGTCGACGCGGCAACGCAAGGCATCCTAGACAACAACAAATCGCCAAGCCGTAAGGTCGGTGAGCCGGACAACCGTGATAGTCATTTCTACTTTGCGCTCTATTGGGCGCAGGCTTTGGCAGCGCAGACATCCGATGCCGATCTGGCGGCGCATTTCACACCTATCGCGCAAGCCTTGGCTGAGAATGAAGCGGCGATTACTGCTGATTTTGCTGCCGTTCAGGGCCGTGCTGCCGATACCGGTGGGTATTTCCGCGGTGATGCGGCGAAGACAGCGGCCGTCATGCGTCCGTCCGAGACGCTGAACAGCATCATTGGTTAAGCCTACAAAAGCCCTCGCCACAGTTTTTCGTGGCGAGGGCTTTCAAAGCCATATGTGACGTTATCTCTCTGTACCGAGAACGAGAACCCAGTGCGCATTGCCGCCTGTTCCCGCTTTCGCGATCCCGAAATCTTCGAAGGCTGGATTGATATTGTTCGCGTGATGGCCGGATGAGTTTGTCCAATCTTGCATCACTTCCGCTTCTGATTGCTGGCCGCGCGCGATGTTCTCGCCATAGGTGCGCCAGCGATAGCCCGCCGCTGTGATCCGGTCACCGGGTGTCGAGCCGTTCTGGCCGGTATGGCTGAAGTAGCCGTTCGCCAGCATGTCATCGGCATGTCCTTGCGCCGCTGTTGCGAGACGTCCGTCAAAGGCAACCGGTGCCGCACTGTTCGCGACACGCACGTTATTCAACAGTGACGTGAACGCGGCTTGGTCAACGCTTGCGCCAGCGGCCGGGTTTGTTGTTCTTGCAGCGACTGGGGGGACCGTTGCCGCAGGTGTTTGGCCCGTGGAGACTGCCGAGCTTGTGCTGGTGGTGGCCCCTGTGCCGCCGCCTCCGCCGCAAGCGGCAAGTGCACAGATTGTGCAAACTGAAAGTAAGTTTCGCATTTTAGGGTCCTCTTGCTCGATCTCTCGCCGATTGTTCAAAGTGTTATAATGGCAGAAGTAAACACATCCGGAGAATGGTCACATTTGAAGGCGATAAGATGCTATTTTTGCGGCACCTATCGGCAACTCACCGCGATGTTTTTGAAAAATCATTCCTTTCTTAGTGAAGTCTTGCAAAGGAAGGGTCTGTCCTATTTTGTGAGGCGACCTGTAAGTTCTGTGCTGGACAAGGGCGCGAGACACGTTCTGTAATCGAAAGACCCAGATGCAACGACCGACGTTTATCCTTGTTTTGTCATGCGTTTTCGTCTGCGTGACGTCGGTTGTGTGGTCGCAAGACCAGTCAAAAACTCTGGACGCCCAACGCGCACAAGCTGGCGCTGCGCTGAGTGCAGGGGACGCTGCGACCAGCGCGCGGCTGGCGGCGGGCGTTGTTGCGCTAAGGACCAATGACGCTCAGGCTTTCTACCTTTTGTCTTTGGCACAAATGCAGCTTGGGCAGCACAAGTCAGCAGCGCAAAGCGCTGGGCAGGCTTTTAAGTATGCCACGACGGCAGAGAATAAGGTTGAAGCCGCGCGGGTTGCGGCTGCGGCGAAATTTCAATTGCGTCGCTATACACAAGCGGAATGGTGGATCCGTCGGGGGCTGAACCACACAGAAAGCGCTGATCAGGTGGCGCAGTTGCAGCAGGAGTTTCGGGCGATACGGGCGCAAAACCCGTTGACGGTACGAGCCGGATTTTCTGTTGCGCCGTCGAACAATATCAATGGCGGGACAGAAGACGCTACGTTTGCATTGGGTAACTTCCAATTCGTGTTCAATCCGACAAGCCGGTCATTGTCAGGCGTGGAGTATTCAGCGGATCTCGACGTGAGATATCGGCTGGCACAGTCACCAAATGCTATGACTGAGGTCGGGGTCTATGCCTATGGCCGCACGTATTCTCTGTCATCGTCCTCAAAAGCGGCAGCGCCCGGCGTGTCAGGTGCAGATTTCGCGTTGGGCTTGGTGGAGGTGTCTCTGTCCCACCAGCGGCTGCTATTTCCAAAGCTTGGGCCGAGCGGCATCACCCTTCATCAAGGGCAGGTTTGGTCCGGTGGCGATCCGGTTTGGCGGTACCAAAAGCTCTCTTTGTCGCAGGGGATTGCGATCAACTCCAATGCTTCGGCTGCGGTGTTTGCCTCGGTTGAAGAGCAAACTGGACTGCGCCCGTCACAGCCTGATGCGCGCGTCACCTTTGCTCAAGGCTCTTATGCCAATCGGTTGGGCAACGGGGATGTGGTGCGTCTCGCCGTAAATCGCAGATTTCATAATTCGGAGCGTGCGACCAACACGTTTACAGATCACAGGGTGACGGTTGGATATGAACTAGCGAGACCTGTGTTTGGCACAGAGCTGTCATTCTCGGCCACCGTAGGACGGAAAAAGTACGACGAATTCTCGATCTCTCTGGACGGTCGGCGGGATCGCTATGTCTCGCTCGGTGCGACTGCGGTGTTAAATCAGGTTTCATATTATGGCTTTTCGCCGAGCTGGACTGTTTCAGCAACGAGAACCAAATCGAACGTCTCGCGCTTTTCAACACGAGAGGTAACAGGACGTGTCGGTATTCAGTCGAATTTCTAGGGTTCTGCTCAGTCACGTCGTGGCAACCAGCGCATAGACTTACCAATGAATGCGGCTGTCAAAAGAGGCACGAGATACCCGAACAGAGCCCAGAGTGCGACAAGAAGCATGAAGATCAGCAAACATGCCATGCACAGAAAGGCATTCGTATAATCCTCAACGGCTTTCGTCGGGCGGCGCGGCTCGTAATCCATCATGACGGCAGAGTAGCAATCCTTCCGCTTATGAAAAGCCTAACCTGCGTCTTGCAGCGCTGCGGGAAGAGCCGCTTCAAACAGGTCCAGATCGGTGTCGCGTCCGCAGCTGATCCGAATGCACCGATCTTGCGGTGCAACGAAGGGCATGCGCACGAAGATGCCGCGGCCTATCAAGGCGTTTAAAACGGCCCGGGCGTGGTCGCCGTCCCCTCCACAATCAATGGTAACAAAATTCGTGGCAGACGGGAGCGGTGTCAGGCCGTTTTGCTTTGCGATCAACGTGATACGGTCTCGTGCGGCTGCGACATCTGACTTTACGCTGGCGAGATACGCTTGATCTTTTAACGCGGCCAAGGCTCCTGCTTGCGATATCCGGCACATACCGAAATGATTGCGGATCTTGTTGAACGCGTTGATCAGATCAGCGTCGCCAATGGCATAGCCCACACGTGCGCCGGCCATACCGTAGCCTTTTGAGAAGGTGCGCATGCGGATCACATTTGCGTTGCTTGTGTCGATGGGCGGTGCGGTGCCGCCCGGGGCAAGTTCGACATACGCCTCGTCAAGGATCAACAGGCAGCCCGGTGGGATGTCAGAGATCATCTTTTGGACAGTATCCGCATCGTGCCAACTGCCCATCGGATTGTCTGGGTTTGAGAAGTAGATCAGCTTGGCGTCCACCTCCCGCGCTTTGTAGAGAAGCGCTTGAGGGTCCTCATGATCCGCTTTGTAAGGCACCTTGTGCAATGCTCCACCGAAGCCTGCGACGTGGTAGTTGAAGGTCGGGTAGGCCCCGTCGCTTGTGACGACCGCGTCGCCCGGCCCAATCAGCAAACGGGTCAGATACCCAAGCAGGCAATCTATACCTTCACCGATCATGATGTTTGTAGGAGCAACACCGTGATGAGATGCAACCGCATGGCGCAGGTCATGGCTTTCAGGGTCGCCATACATCCACACCTCTGATGCAGCATTCTGCATGGCAGTGATGGCTTTGGGGGAGGGACCAAAGACGCTTTCATTCGCGCCCAGCCGGGTTTTGAAAGGCGCGCCGCGCTGACGTTCCTGTGCTTCTGGTCCGACAAATGGCACGGAGGCGGGAAGTGAGCGTGCGAGCGGGGTATAGCGGGGCTGTGTCATGCAAATGATCAAAGCAGATGCCGCGCAGGGTGCAAGGTTGAAATGCATGGGAGGCAATCTTACATGCAAATCATTCGCAACTGGAGGGGCCGCTATGCCCGAACTCACCCGTCGCGGTTTCATTGCCGCCACCATTGCAGCCGGTTCTGTCCGTACGCTGCCACAGATCGCCAAAGCACCGCCTGCGCGGCGCATACTGACTTTGGTTTATGACAAGTCCATTGGGGCGATGCGCGCAATTGATCGCGTCGTAAGGTAACGCTGGCCCTGTGCAAGTGCCGCCTCTAGGCTGTTTCGCATGAGCTATGTGATCACCGTCATCAAAGATAAAATTGCGTATGTCACGCTGGCGCGGCCTGACAAGATGAATGCGATCAGCCTTGAGATGCTGGACGACGTTATCGCAGCTGCACACGACCTGAAGGACGCCGACATCAACTGCGTCGTACTATCTGGCGAGGGCCGGGCGTTTTGCGCGGGAATTGACATCATGTCGCTGTCTTCCCTGATGGGACAGGACATGGAGGAGGTGTTGGTCAAGCGCACCCACGGCCAGACGAACCGCTTTCAGGAATTTGCATTGGCTTGGCGCGCGCTCGAGGTTCCGGTGATCGCTGCTATGCATGGCGTGTGTTTCGGCGCAGGGCTGCAATTGGCCGCAGGCGCGGATATTCGCATCGCGGCTCCTGACACCAAACTGTCGATCATGGAGATGAAATGGGGTTTGATCCCCGATATGGGTGGCATGGTCCTGTTTCCAGAGCTTTTGCGTACCGACATCTTGCGGCGCCTGACCTACACAGCGGAGGTTATCGAGGCCCCTCAGGCGGCGGAGTGGGGGCTGGTGACGGAGATTGCAGATGATCCGCTGGTCCTCGCCATGGCCTTAGCACGTGACATCGCCACACAAAGCCCGAGTGCTGTGCGTGCGGCGAAGCGACTGACCGGGTTGGCAAAGACGGCTAGCGCTGCGGAGGTTCTGATGGCCGAGGCGACGGAGCAAGCCGCGCTGATCGGCAAACCGGATCAGATGGCAGCAATTGCGCGGGGAATGGCGGCAAAGGCGAAGACAAAGAAATAGGCGGCGCGGTTGTGACCCCGAGCCGCCCATATACGCGCCATTTTAGCGCTTTCCTGCCATAGGGAGGGTGCAGCTTTGCTACACGTAATGACTGACCTCATCATGGCCCAAGACTGGTTTACAGATAGTTAACGCTAGGTCAATTTTTGCGAAATTGAGTAAAATCGGCTCAATCTAACTCTGCCAAACGTGCAAGCGCTGTCTGCAATTTCCCTTCTTCTTCTTCCCGTGCGGCCAAGTTTGCCTGCGCTTCTTCGACCACTTCGGGCGGAGCGGAGGCCACGAATTTCGGATTGTTCAACCGTCCGCGTAGACCGCCGAGCTCTTTGACTAGTTTGCCCAAGCTCTTCTCCAGCCGGGCTTTTTCGGCGCTGATATCGACAATGCCTTCCAACGGCAGCGCGAATGTGCCGCCTGCAACTGGTAAGGACACGCAGCCTTTGGGGGCGTTATCGGCAACAGTCACCTCGCCCAGACGGGCCAACTTGACGATTAGGGCTTTATTGTTGGCGAAGGCGGATGCCCCTGCCTCATCCAAGTCGAGCTGCAAGAGCGGAACTTCCAATGACGCGGGTACGTTCATCTCCCCCCGGGCAGAGCGGACGGTCTCGATCAACGTAATCACCCAGTTCATTTCCCGGTCCGCGTTCGCGTCGATCAAGGTTGTCCCGTAAGTTGGCCAATCTGTAGTGGCGAGCATCTCTGCGCGTTTTGCGGTCTCGCCCCACAGCTCTTCTGTGATGAAAGGCATGATCGGGTGCAAAAGGACCATACATTGATCCATGACCCAGCCCATGGTTGCGCGGGTCTCGTCCTTTTGGGCCTCTGTGCCATCGTAGAACAGAGGCTTGGCCAGTTCGACATACCAGTCGCAGACCTTGCCCCAGACAAACTTGTAAAGCGCGTCGGCGGCGTCGTTGAAACGGTAGGCTTCGAGCGCCGCGTCGACGGTTTCGCGGACTTTCGCGGTCTCCCCGATGATCCATTTGTTGACGGTTTGCTCGGGGGAGGGCAGCGGGAATGTCTCCGCGCCTTCAAAGACCTCGTTCATCTCCGCAAAACGCACGGCGTTCCACAGTTTGGTGCCGAAATTGCGGTAGCCCGCAATGCGTTGGGTATCCAGTTTCAGCACGCCACCGAGGGAGGCCATGGCCGCATTGGTGAACCGCAGGGCGTCGGCGCCGAACTCGTCGATTATGTCCAGCGGATCGACCACGTTGCCGGTGGATTTCGACATCTTCTTGCCCTTGGCATCGCGCACGAGGCCATGCAGGTAGACGGTGTCGAACGGCACTTCATCCACGACGGCCAACTGCATCATCATCATGCGCGCGACCCAGAAGAACAGGATGTCTTGGCCCGTGATCAGCGTCGAGGTCGGGAAGTATTTCTGCAGCTCTTCCGTGTCCTCGGGCCAGCCCAGCGTGCCGATGGGCCAAAGGCCGGAGGAGAACCATGTGTCGAGGACGTCGGGGTCGCGGTAAAGCCAGACTATTCTTAACTTTTCTCCGCCTGTTGCAGGTGATCCCTCACCCGCAAACGTATCGATCTCCCAGAGTTCATCCCGGTCGTATTGTGGTTCCTCACCTCCAATTCGGAATTGAGGTGTCCCCGGATAAGCTGCGGTTGCCTGCGCCCGAATATCGTCGACATCAGTTCCGCAGAAGGCTTTTCTTCCGCCTAGATCAATGATTTCTCCACTTTCATCGATATCTAGGTTGGGGCCATACCAAACCGGGATCTGATGCCCCCACCACAATTGCCGCGAGATGCACCAAGGCTCGATGTTTTCCAGCCAGTGGAAATACACCTTCTTGTCGCCTTCGGGCATGATCCGAGTGCGACCGTCATTGACGGCGTCCAGCGCGGGTTGAACGATTTGGGAGGTGTCGACGAACCACTGGTCGGTCAGCATCGGCTCGATGACAACTTTGGAGCGATCGCCGAAGGGCTGCATGATGGGTTTGCTCTCGACATACGGCTCAAGGCGGCTGCTTTCTTGGCCGTCTTCCTCGTCGATCACAGGGACGGAGTGCATAACGGCCAGCCCCTCATCTGTGATATCCAGCACCACAGCCTTGCGCGCCTCGAACCGGTCGAGGCCACGGTAGGCCTCAGGCACCAAGTTCATCGCGGCGATCATCGCCTCGTCGAACTCCTGCTCGTCATTGGCGATTGCCTGCGCGATTGCGGCTTCCTCCGCATAGGGTTTGCCGTCGGCACGCATCGCGCCTTTGGTGTCCATCAGCGAATACATCGGGATGCCGCCGCGTTTGGCGACCTCATAGTCATTGAAGTCATGCGCGCCGGTGATTTTTACGGCACCGGAGCCGAAAGTCATGTCGGGATACTCATCGGTGATGATCGGGATCAGGCGGCGGTGCTCCTTCGGCCCAACTGGAATTTCGCAGAGTTTTCCAACAATTGGCGCGTATCGTTCATCATCGGGGTGCACGGCAACCGCGCCGTCGCCGAGCATGGTTTCAGGCCGCGTTGTGGCGATAGAGATGTAGTCTCGCGTCTCGCGCAGAGTGACGGTGCCGTCCTCGTCTTTTTCGACATATTCATAGGTCTCGCCGCCCGCGAGCGGGTACTTGAAGTGCCACATATGGCCCGGCGTCTCGATATTCTCGACTTCAAGATCGGAGATCGCCGTCTCGAAATGGGGGTCCCAATTGACCAGCCGCTTGCCGCGATAGATGTAGCCCTTGTTGTACATCTCAACAAAGACCTTGATGACAGCGTCGTGGAAATTGCCATCGGCCACATCGGCAGGCGCGTTCGGGGCGCCGGACATGGTGAACGCCTCGCGGGAATAGTCGCAGGAGGCACCGAGGCGCTTGAGTTGGTTGATGATTGTACCGCCGCTTTCGGCCTTCCATTCCCAGACCTTTTCGAGGAACTTTTCGCGTCCCATCTCAGTGCGCTTCGGTTGTTGGGTTTCAGCCAGTTGACGCTCCACCACCATCTGCGTGGCGATGCCCGCGTGGTCGGTACCGGGCTGCCACAGCGTGTCGAAGCCCTGCATGCGTTTCCATCGGATCAGAATGTCCTGCAGCGTGTTGTTGAAGGCGTGGCCCATGTGCAAAACGCCCGTCACATTAGGCGGCGGGATCATGATGCAGAAGGTCTCAGATTTCGACGCATTCGCGCCAGCCTTAAAACAGCCCGCTTTTTCCCAAGCAGCAGAGAGCCGCGCTTCGGCCTCTTCCGCATTGAATGTCTTTTCCATTGCCATTGTGACGTGTCCTTTTGCCTGATCGCTGACATAGCGGGACGGGGCGGAAAGGAAAAGGAGGGCGGAAAGGAAAAGTGTAGATCACGGGAACGGATTGGGTAAGTTGACAAAATGAGCAAACGCAAGCCGCCACATCATCCGTTAGATGCACCACGTCCGTGGATTGCTATCTTTTTCGAGAAGAAAGGGTGGATCGCAATCATTGCGGCAGTGGTCATGTTGGTCGCGTCGCTCATAGCTGGTAACAATTATCGTACTGCCGACGAGTTCGAACGCACTGGTGTTTGGACAGATGCCACCGTGACCAGCAAGCGCATCGATACTGGCGGAGATAATGACAGCTATCACATTAAGCTGTCGTTCAAGCCCAAGGCCCGCGCGCCGCAAAGTGTCGAACACAAAGTGTCGGCTGCAGAATATGACGAAATCTCCGTTGGAAGCATCAAAAGGCTGCGATATCTGCCGTCGACACCGCGCAAGACGGAGTTGACTGCTGGAGACACAGAAAGAAGCGGCTGGATCGCGCAGCTGATTGCCTTAGTCGCTGGGATCGTCGGATTGGGCGCGCTTTGGATCATTGGAAGTGACACAAACCGTGCCGTGAAGGCGCGGCGCCACGGGCAGTTACAAATCGCCACTGTCACTGGCTTCAAGGAACATGAAAGCAGCGGCACACCGACCGGAAAGGGCTATATGATCTGGAAGCTGGACAACGGCAAACGGGGCGAGAGCCACAGTCAGGACATCAGATCCCTGCGCCGCATCGGAGTGGGTAGCAAGATCAATGTCTATGTCCGCAATGGTGATAGTGTCTGGGAAGGTGACGTCGGTCCGCGCCCGGAACGCAAATCGGCTTTTCCAAAGGTCAAAAACTAGGCGGGTATTTCCGCGAAGCCATTCAAGTCAGGCCGTTACCAAAGGTTCCCTCGCGCCTGTTCGGATCACGGCCGGATCGTATGGGGTACGAGCGAAGACCTCGTGGACCATGTCTCGGAAGAAGTCTATGTCCTCGTGCTTATAGGCGGAGTCAAAACTGGACTGGTCCCATCGTTCGCAAAATGTCGCGCAATCGTCGAAATATTTGTGACCTTTATAGGCATCCCGTTTGTGCTGATTGCCGCCGACGTGATGGCCGTAATACAGCATTTGGAAGTCGCCATGTTTCTCCACCACCCATGTGCATTGCTCGCGCACAAAGGGTTTGAGGATCGATGCTGCGTATTCGTCGTGATTGTAGGGTGCGAAGATGTCACCGATGTCGTGCAGTAGGGCTGAGACGATCCAATCGATATCTGCACCGTCACGGTGCGCGCGGGTGGCTGATTGTAGGGAGTGCCCGAGGCGTGTGACTTGGTAGCCTGAAAGGCTTTCGTCGAGTGTGACCAAGGCGTTTAACAGACGGTCGGCTGTTCCAGAGGCATATTCGACCTCAAGGGGGTGCAGAAGATCGTAATCCGCCTTGTCGCCATCTTTCATCGCCGTGAATTTCACCGTCTCGTTCATGCGTAAATTCCCTTATTTGCAGCGGCACCGTCCATCATTATCTTGGCTTGAGCTTGGCGTATCTCTTCATAGAGCGCCAGAGCCTCAGGCTCAAAGTTAGCGGCGGGGGCAGGGATCATGGTGGCGCGCCCCGACGTATCAGAGCCGCGCGCCACCATGACGTCTGTGCGATCTTCCGCCGGGACCGCATCCGGGCGCATGTAGCGGATCACCGCCGCGATCCTGCGATCGTTTGATGTATTTGGACCGGACCCATGAATGGTGAGGCCATGATGGAGGCTCATTTGGCCGGGGTGGATTTCAATATTCACTTTATCCGCTTCAGCCACATCCACCTGAACTTCTTGCCCGCGCGACAGCAGGTTGTTTTCGTCGAACGTATCATCATGAGGGAGAATTGCCTGTTTGTGAGAGCCGCGCACAAAATCCATGCAGCCGGACGCTGGCGTGGCGGCGGAGAGCGGCACCCACACGGTGACCAACCCGTCAATCGCGCCAAGCCCCCAATAGGTCAGATCCTGATGCATGGAGACAATCTGGGTCGTGTTTGCTTCTTTGATGAAGAACTCTGCCGAAAAGATCAAAATATCCGGACCCAGTATGCCCTCAACGGCGTCCAAGACGCTTTGATGTGTAGCGATCCGATACGCCAAAGGCATGACGATATTGGCGTTTATGCGCTTGTAGGTGTTGAGCGGCAGCGGCAGACCTGCATCGAGCCAGTCGCGTTCAATTTTTTCCAACTCCGCCCGCATCTCTGCGGCTTCGGTTGCTGACATTACAGGGATAGGGAACAGGAATCCGTCCTCCCAATACTGGTCTATAAGCGAAGCAGGGAGCGCGCCGCTGTCTAAGGGCAAAGGTGTGAGCATGGCTATATCCTCTCGGGATCATTGAAGCCGACTTGAGGAAGGTCGATCTAACCGAAAAGCGACACGGCTGTGTGTCGTAATCTTACCCGCTTAGGCTTTTGACATCCGGGCGTTTGACCCATGGTAGACGGAAAGCCTGCCCGCGTTCGCGTTCCCCAACTGTTTCATGCAGCGTTTCTGAAGGGTCTTTCCCGATCTTGCGGGCGCGGCGTTGCAGGAAGAGCTTCCCCCAGCCCCGAAACGTACCAACCGAAGGAGCGTTTGCATCATATGGATAGCGCTCTTTCCAGTCTTGGGGCAGGGGCAAGCCGCACATTTGCGCCTGTTCCAGCATCCAGATCAGAGGGATATTCGACAAAGGGCGTGCCCCTTCAAATCCGGTCAAGTGACCGCCGACATCTCCATGTGTGCCTGCGAACCAGACTTGTTTCAGGTTTCCCTGAAACTCCGGCGTGCTTTCCCAAAGGACCGGAGAGAACGCGTTACGGGTCTCATTGAGCGCCAAGGCTTGAAAACCATTGCGAATTGAGCAGCCCAACGCGTGCGTATGAAACGCGTGCTCGACAGGCGAAAACCGCCATAGCAAAGGCGCGCGGAACCCCAAGGCCCGGACGGTGTCCCAGACGCCAACCATCTCAATCGGGGCCTCGTCATAGCAATGTACCTGCCGGAAAGACTTAGCAACCAAGCTATCTGGGTCCGTTCGGTAATGGCGATAGGCTTGACGCACGTTGCGTTCGGTGGCGCAATCCGCGCGCAAAAGGCCGACGCGATCAATAACGCCAGCTAGCGATCGGACGGCATAGGCGCCTCGCGAGTAACCAATCAGAAAAATCTTGTCGCCCGGCCGGTAGCGTGACGCGATGAAGCCGTAGGCGCGTCGGATTTGTCTGTTGATACCGACGCCTGCCATGACATCAATAGCGCGGCGAAAACCCTGCCATTGAATACCGGCTTCGTATTTCAGTGAAACAGCTTTGTTTGGCGCCATCTCAGACAGAAGCTGAAAGGTCCGGCCTGCATTCGTCTCGTAGCCTTCTTCCAGAGAAGACATCGTGCCATCTAAGATAATCACATGGGAAACCGGACCGCGCATTGCGCTGCCGGAAGGGTGAACTGTCTTTTCGCCGGGGCCGAAGCCTGCAAGATGTTTGAGCCTGTCAGACATGGCCAACCCATGACTGAACAGTCTTTTCAAACGCTTAGACAGACGCACTGTGGTTATCCTCCTCACGCAACAGTAATACCTCAGCTGAACCTAGAGGAGAGCCTATTTGCGCGTCCAGAGAGGGCCACATGTAAGTGATGTTGCGTGACATTTATCGCGTGGGCTGTTCGAGGAATTCAATCTCGACAAAGGCACATTCGAACGCGTTTGCATTTATGACGTCATGCTCAACGCCCAGCTCCCGGTAGTACGGAACGCCGCGTTGTAGATCGGCAAAAACCGTCTCATTGCCCGGCAACCGTATTTCTAGTTGGCCGGTTAAGAGCGGAACAACGACATAATCATAGTCGTGAACATGCCATCCGGTATTGCTGCCCTTTTCAGGAAAGCGCCATTCCGTCACGCGGGTTCGGTCATTATCGATATATGTGGTAAGCAAAGCGGTGCCGCTGGTTTCTGCGTCACACATCGTTACTCCGCCGCGATGCCGGTTTGGTTGAGATACTGCCACATCCGGTGAGGGGTGAAGGGCATATCCACGCGCTCGATTCCGCGTTCCGACACGGCATCCAACGCTGCATTGGCCACGGCTGCCAAAGCGCCAACCGTGCCTGCTTCGCCGCAGCCTTTCATACCGAGCACATTGGCGGTTGAAGGAACGGGTTCGGAGTAGAACGCGATCATTGGCATATCGCCTGCGCGGGGCATGCCATAATCCATGAATGTTGCCGTCAAAAGCTGGCCGTCTTCGTCATAGACGACATGCTCGCTGATCGCTTGGCCCACACCTTGTACGACGCCGCCGTGTACTTGACCCTCGGCCAGCATTGGGTTCATCAGAACGCCGAAATCATCGACAACAGTATATTTCACTACCTTCGTGACGCCGGTATCGGGATCAATCTCCAACTCGCAGATATGGCAGCCATTCGGGAAGGACCGGCCCGGTAGCGTCGTGCTTTCATATGTGCTGAGCAAATCGGTTTCGTCTGCCGCAGCAGCGGCGTCAGCTGCCTCAATCATCGTCATCACGGTGTTTGAGCCGTCACCACGGAACACGCCGTCTTCAAAAGCGACTTGTTCGACACCCAAATGATCCGCCACGAAAGGCGTGAACCGTTCGATCAACGTCTCTGACGTTGCTTTGATGGCCGTGCCTTGCGTCGTCACAGAGCGCGAACCGCCAGTACCGCCTCCGTGTTTGATCCTGTCACTGTCACCTTGAATGATCTCAACAGCGTCGTAAGGGATGCCGGTATATTCGTGGAGCAACTGCCGGTAGACCGTTTCATGCCCTTGACCGTTTGACTGTGTGCCAACGTAAAGCCGTGCTGTTCCTTCCCCGGTAAATTCAACCTTCGCAGTTTCATCGGGGGAACCAAGAATGCTTTCGATATAATAGCAGACGCCAATGCCGCGTAGCTTGCCATCGATAGCCGCGAGCGCTTTGCGTGCTGCGAACCCGTCAAGGTCGGCCTCCTCCTCAGCGCGGGAGAGCACTTTGTGGAAGTCACCGACGTCGTAAATCTCTCCTGTGACTGTGTTGTATGGGAATTGATCGGAGCCGATGAAGTTGCGCTTGCGGAGCTCTAGTGGGGTGACACCGAGTTCCCGCGCCGCGTAATCAATCGCCCGCTCCAAGACATAGATTGCCTCGGGTCTTCCCGCGCCGCGATAAGCATCGACCTGTGTCGTGTTGGTATAAATGCCGCGATTTCGGAACCATGCGGTTTGTACATCATAGACGCCCATCAGAACGCGTGAGGCGAGGTCCGATTGGATGAATTGCGCGTATGCGGAGTTATACGCGCCCATATTCGATGTTGTATCAACGCGGTAGGCGATGATCTTTAAGTTTTCATCAAAGGCGAATTCCACAACAGATGTCAGGTCGCGGCCGGCGTTGTCTGACAACATTGCCTCCGTCCGTTCTGCCTGCCAGCGGACGGGTTTGCCCAATGCATGTGTTGCATGTGCGACGCAGAAATATTCAGGGTAATCAAAGGCTTTCATGCCAAATCCACCACCAATATCAGGATTGGTCACCCGCACGGCTTCTTTGTCCAAACCAAGTGTGCTGGCGATAGAGCCTTTCGTGCCCCAGACCCCTTGGCCTGTGTAGGCAAAGTGCAACCTGTCGCCCTCCATTTCCGCAAAGCAGCCGCGCGTCTCCATGGAATTTGCGATAATTCGGTTATCGCCAATCTCAACTTTCGTGCGATGTGCCGCTTTTGAGAATACAGCTTCAGTGGCCTCTTTGTCGCCAACAGCCCAGTCGTAGGCGACGTTGTCCGGCGCTTCGGGGTGTATGGCCGGTCCACCCGGCGTGAGGGCCATTGCGCTGTCCAAATCATCATAATCGAACATAATCAATTCAGCCGCATCTTTCGCCTGCGCCAGAGTATCGGCGATGACGACTGCGATGGGTTCGCCAACAAATCGAACGCGTCCTGTCGCCAGAATGGGGCGCGCGGGATTGGCACCTTTACTGCCGTCCTGATTGTCGATCAGGGAAGCAGACATTTGGTTCTTAACCCCCGCCTCAGTCAGGCTATCCGCCGTAATGACCATATGAACACCCTCTGCGTCGCGCGCGTCAGTCACGTCAAGCTCGGTGATCTCAGCATGAGCCGTGGGGGAGCGAAACACAAAGGCCGCCAAAGCGCCCTCAGGTGCAAGGTCATCTACATAGCGGCCCTGACCAGTCAAAAAACGATCATCTTCCAGACGGCGGATCGGTTGGGACGTTCCGAATTTTGAGGCTTGGCTGTTCATGGCGTATCGCTCCTGATCTGACTGCTTGTGACACTAGCGGGAGGGGGGGCAGTGTCCAGTATCGGCCACATCAAATTAGCGCATTCAAAACGACAGTGCATCTGCAGATGTGGGGCCGCGTACACCTTTCATCACACGAAGCGGATCGCTGCCGATCTGCAGATACGAGATAAAAAGAGGAGAAACATCATGCGTCGTAAACCGATCCAAATGCTAACCTGTATGGGCTTCGCCCTCACTGTTGCGACTGGCGCAATGACCCTAAGCATTGCGTCCGCGCAGGCGATGCAGATCTATAATTGCACGGGGACATCAATGCCTGTGAATGTCTCGGACAGCCGGACCGGCCAGAATTTTGGAACGGGACGCGTCGCACCGGGCGAGGGCTTGTCATGGAGTACGGGTGCTGGAAACACATATGATGTCAGGGTGCAGACCTCAGGCCCGACCAAGCGTTTCAAAAACCAAAACGGGCAAGCGCTATTGAGCATTGCAATGGTCGGCGGTCAGGCGAAACTTCTAAACGGATATCAATGTCAGCAGATGGCAAAGGCGCCTCAACGACGCGCAAAGCCCTCGGGCGGACGCTCAGCAGGAAACAAGGCGCTGGAAACCGCAGTCGTTGGCGCCGTGCTTGGGATCATCGTGCATCACGCCACAAAAAACTGAGTTGGAACGCTGGCAGACCTAACTGGTCTGCCGGCCTTCAGCGGCGACTTCGTCTTGCAGGGTTTTCGCGCGTTCAGGCGAGACACCAAGCACCAATTCGATTTGATGTAGAATTTTGTCTTCTTCGTCATGCTTGATGCCATCTGCAAAAACGACTCGCCACAAAGCACGCAACGTTGCTTCGGCCTCTTCAGTGCCAATTGCGGTTTTTAGCATCCCTGCCAGCGCGTCAGTGTCTGGCATTTCTTCTTCCAGCCTCTCGCAAGCCGCGCGCATCTTTGCGGCTTCAACCGGGTTGAGGCCGTTGCGTTCTGCCAGCACACGATCAATCAACTCGATCTCTTCGAACAAATAGGCCTGATCCGCCTGCGCCGCGCGGACCATCAGTGTACCCATCGCATGACGCGCATCGGATTCTGGCAAGGGCGTTTCGTAGCTTTCCGGGTTATTGAAGAGGGCAAGAAGACGGTCAAACATGTGCAATGGCCTTTTCGGTTTGCATTGATGCGATATCTAACTCGCACAATCCGGCTTGACTAGGTACCGCGCGGTTTTGCGCGCACTGTGGGTTCAGCAATCGTTGGATCTTCAGGCCACGGATGGCGCGGATAGCGTCCGCGCATGTCTTTCCGGACATCTGCGTAGCTGTCAGCCCAGAAACCCGGTAAGTCCTGTGTCACCTGTACCGGCTTTTGTCCGGGGGACAGCAGTGTGATTTTCAATGGAATGTTGTCCGGCCCAACGGTTGGATGGACCCTGCAGCCAAACATCTCCTGTAAGCGCACCTCGATTTCCGGCGCGTCGTCCTCGTAATTCACTGCAGCCTTGCGGCCCAGAGGCGTCGTGATGTGGGCTGGGACTGACCGATCAAGCGCTTGTTGCGTGTCCCAGTCCAAGCTGTTCTTCAAAGCTTGAGCAATATCTACCGATTTCAAATCCTGAGCCGTCTTTTTGCCGCTGAGGTAAGGTAGTAGCCATGCCTCCAGACTGTCCAACAGCGCGGCGTCTGACCATTTCAGCCCAAACACCAAACCTCTTGAGCGCAAATACCGGGCAGGTTTGCTCCAGTTCAAGGCTTGAAGTCCGAGGTCCCTTATGCCGTCCAATAGGGCCCGCGAGACAGCATCTGTGTCGGGGTCGTGCCAAATCCGGTCATCAAGGATTAGAGACCCGAACATTTCCTGTTTTCGGGTCAGCACGCGACCTTCCCGCCGCGACCATGCACAAATGTCATGCCATGCGATCTGATCTTCGAAAAGTGCGCGCAACTCCCCTTCGGAAAGCACTGCCGCTGCCCGTATTTTCGCTTGGCGGGCGTCCCCGTCAAGGTCAGCCACGGCAAGCAAGCGTTGACTGGCCAATTCGTCCTCAGAGGGCAGCACAGCGCCTTTGCCGCCAGACAGATGAAACCGCGCTTCGCCACCTTTACGCCTGAGCGCGACACGGTCGGGGTAGGCCAATGCGACCATCTCTCCCAATGTCCGCGTGGGGCCTGTTGCGAAGCGCTCAAGACGTTTGGCTTCTGCTTTCACGTCACGTGGCAAAGGTCCACGCATACGTGCCGCCAGATCACTGCCTTGGTGGCTTGTCGGGCGCGCGGCCAATATGGCGGCCGTCAGTGCGGCCTTTTCACCTGCATTGGTCAGCAGATGCGCCAAGCGTGGATGCAGCGGGATTTTCGCTAAACGATGTCCGTGCTCCGTTATGCGCGCCTGACCGTCTAGGCCGCCGAGCATTTTCAGCAGGTCTTTTGCTGTTTCGAAAGCCCCTGTTGGCGGTTGAGTGAGGAACGCCAAATCCGAAGGTTTTGCGCCCCACGCGGCCAAATCCAAAGCCAACCCCGCCAAATCGGCTGTCTCAATTTCAGGGGGCGCGAAAGCCCGCATCGCGCCTTCTTCGGCTTTTGTCCAAAGGCGGTAGCAAATCCCTTCGGCGACACGCCCTGCACGGCCTTGTCGTTGCGTGGCTTCCGCCTTTGAGGCTCGTTCTGTCACCAGCCGCGACATGCCGGAGCCCGGATCATTACGCGCACGCCGCGCCAATCCGGCGTCCACAACGACGCGCACATCTTCGATCGTCAGGGAGGTTTCAGCAATGGATGTGGCCAAAACAACCTTGCGGGTACCTTTGGGTGCAGGTGCAATTGCTGCGCGTTGATCGGTGAAGGGCAGGGCGCCATATAGCGGTCGCACGACAACGTCTGGACCAGCCTTCAAGGCAGTTGCGACGCGGATGATCTCCCCGGCGCCGGGCAGAAAAACCAGCAGGCCGCCCTCGGTTTCGGCCAGTGCCTGTTCGATTAAAGTTGCTACGTCGTGTTCCAGGCGCGTTCCCGCGCGGCGGGGTTTGTCCAGCCAGCGTGTCTCCACCGGGAAGCTGCGGCCTTTTGAGGTGACGACAGGTGCATCACCTAGAAGCGCAGCTACAGGTTCGGCGTCCAAAGTGGCCGACATCACCAAAACCTTGAGGTCTTCGCGGAGGGCGTCACGGGTTTCCCAGACCAAGGCGAGACCCAGATCACCGTTCAGAGAGCGTTCATGGAATTCATCAAACACAACACAGCCAATACCCGGCAATTCGGGATCGGCTTGCACCATGCGGGTCAGCACACCTTCGGTGACCACTTCAATCCGCGTGGTCGCGCTGACGCGCGCTTCGCCGCGCATCCGGTAGCCTATGGTTTGGCCGACATTCTCACCCAGGACGGAGGCCATCCGCTCAGCCGCTGCGCGCGCGGCGAGGCGACGGGGTTCGAGCATGATCAAGCGCCCCTCGAACGCACCTGCTTCCAGCAGAGCTAACGGGACGCGCGTTGTTTTACCGGCGCCCGGTGGGGCTTGAAGAACGCAAACGCCCTCGCGGGTCATATGACCGACGAGGGGGTTTATCACATCTTCAATGGGCAATCGGCTCATGGAGCCTTCTTTAGCGGTCCTTTAGCGCCGCGTCATCGTCGCATTGCCATAGAGCGTCTGGGTCACGACTTTCTCGACGCGGTAGCGCCCGTCGGAGGTTTTGGCGTAGAACAGATTGAAGGGAAACCGCGTCTTTTCTGCCATGTCTTCGGCGGAGAATCCTTTGAGGCGTCGGTACTCTCCGTCGCATTTTATCAGGTTTCCGTCCGCGCGCGGGGTGCGTAGTTGCACTTGAGATCGCCTTTTCCCATCAAACATCTGCAAATTTAGCTTACAAACATCCGCTTCGTTCACATCGCGAAAGGCGGCGTAGATGGCTGTTTGCGGGTCTACGGTCCCTTTTTGCGAGGCGGGGTTCAGATCACCGGTTGAGCCTGCCACGACTTTTGGCACGCCTCCTGAATAGGTCATCGTGGTTTTTGATTTCCGCTTTCCGGTATCCGCGTTCTCATCATAGCGCGATGGGCTGAAGCGGTTGCCGCTGACGGCCCCCTTTGCCTTGGCTGTGTATTTCAACGACCTGACAAGCCCGACCAAACCGCCTGATTGCAAAACGCCAGTGGTCTGATAGCTGCCGCCGCTTTCCGTTCCCTTAACCGTTAAAGTACCGGCTGTGATGCCACGGATGGCCACATTGAACACTGCATTGGTGCTTCCATCGGCCCAGATGGGACCTGCTGACAGGGTCGCTAATGCGGCCAAACCAAACAAAACTCGTTTCATAACTCTTCCTCGCAGATGCAATTCTTGCTTGCTCCTTCATATTGGGGCTTCCACAAAGGGGCACCACCCCCCTCTCACGCTCGTGAGGGAGAAATTCAAGCGAAAGACCGCCAAGCGTTGAAACATATTGAAGAATTGGCCCTGAAAGTCGTGAACGGCGAGCGCCGCGCTTTGTCGCGCGCGATCACACTTGTTGAGAGCGCGCGCGCGGATCACCAAGAACAGGCGCAACTTCTTCTGGATGAGGTTGGGCGAAGCAACAGGCAAGCGTTGCGCATCGGGTTGTCCGGGACGCCCGGCGTCGGAAAATCCACGTTTATTGAGGCCTTCGGGTCGATGCTGACAGCACAGGACCTGCGCGTGGCTGTTTTGGCGGTCGATCCCAGCTCCACGCGGTCTGGTGGTTCGATTTTGGGCGATAAAACCCGTATGGATCGGCTGTCGCGTGACAAAAACGCGTTTATTCGTCCGTCGCCCTCACAATCGCATTTGGGCGGTGTCGGGCGGCGGACACGCGCGGTTGTCGCACTGTGCGAGGCGGCGGGGTTTGATGTGATCCTGATCGAAACCGTAGGCGTCGGGCAATCAGAGACCAAGGTTGCCGAGATGTCGGATATTTTTACCCTTTTGCTGGCTCCTGCTGGCGGCGACGAATTGCAGGGGGTCAAACGCGGTATCATGGAGATCGCCGATATCATCCTCGTCAACAAGGCGGATGGAGAGTTGAAGCCCCAAGCGATCCGCACGACGGCCGATTATGCAGGGGCGTTGCGCCTTTTGCGCAAACGCGTGCAAGACCCGGATGGGTTTCCGAAAGCGCAGCCTGTTTCAGCCCTTGAAGAGCAGGGCTTGGTGGATGTTTGGCAAGATATGCAAAAGTTAAGCCAATGGCGCAAAGACCATGGGCATTGGGATAAAACTCGCGCACGTCAGTCAGTGCATTGGTTTGAAGAGGCGGTATTTGCTGGCCTACGGGCCTTGTTGGATGATGACGTTACGACGCGGGATCATCGTGAGACGCTGGCCCAAGACGTCTTGAGCGGACGACGCGCGCCAGATGCGGCTGCCGCCGATCTGCTGAGCGGGCTGCGGCGTGAGAGCCGGACGTGATCGGTGCTTTCAGCGTTCCGCCCAAAATTGCACGTCACTAGGGGCATTCCACGCTTGACGCCATAAGACTCACTGGGTAAACCGCGCGGACAGAATTCAGGGGCGGGTATCCGCCCTTTTACGTTATGAAAAGGAAACGTCATGTCTCGCGTTTGCGAACTTACTGGAAAAGGCCCGATGGTCGGCAACAATGTCAGCCACGCCAAGAACAGAACCCGTCGTCGTTTTCTGCCGAACCTCAATGATGTGACCCTGACTTCCGACACGCTTGGTCAGTCCTTCAAATTCCGCATCTCGGCAGCAGCGTTGCGCACCGTGGATCACCGCGGTGGCCTTGACGGCTTCATGGCGAAAGCCAAAGAAACAGAGCTTTCCACGAAAGCGCTGAAAGTCAAAAAAGACATCGCAAAGGCACAGGCAACGGCCTAAACCTTCTGCTTATCTGAATTGAAAGGCTCTGTCCGTGTCGGGCGGGGCCTTTTTCTTTGGCTGTACGCATCCAGCTTTGCCGCGCTTGCGGCACGATCTTGTGAAGAGCCGCGCATGGTGCGGCTTTGCCCTTCACAAAACCTGCACACCCCCTTAGGTCCTAGGTCATGCAAGTGGTTCGTCGATTAGTGGTGTTCTGCCTCGCCGCCGTCATGGTAATGACGTCGGGTGCAATGGCGCTTTCACGAACGGCGCCCGATGGGCAAACGATTGTCATTTGTACGGGCAGTGAGGTTTCAACCATAACGGTTGACCGCAATGGCAATGAAATTGCGCCGATGCCGATATGCCCTGATTGTCTGGTGTTAAAGGCTGTCCTTGAAAACATTGTCCCGTTCACGCGCGCGCAATATGTTCTCAAGATACGCTACGTCACGGCGCAAAAGGCCAGTTCGGCCTTACGCCCGTTCATTGCGGCTGATGCGCGTGGTCCACCTGTTCAGGTCTGAAACCTTTCCATCCTTATTTTCAGACTGACAAGGACAATTCAGATGCCATTCAAATCTATCCTTCTTGCGGCGACACTGTCGCTTACCCCGATTGCAGCCTTCGCAGGTGATGCAAAAATAATGATTATGGATCCTTATGCGCGGACCTCCACCCCAAGTTCAAAATCAGGGGCGATCTTCTTTGAGCTTAAGAACAACGGCGCTGACGATCGCTTGATCGCGGCCTCAACAGATGTCGCCAACATGACGCAACTCCATACGCACCAAGAAGATGCCAATGGTGTAATGAAAATGCTGCATGTGGAGGAGGGGTTCGAGGTGCCCGCTGGCGAGAGTGTGATGTTCAAGCGGGGTGGTAAGCACGTGATGCTTATGGGGCTGACGGGCCCGTTGGAAAACGGGACAACTATCCCGATGACCCTGACCTTTGAAAATGCGGGAGACGTCGTCGTGGATGTGATCGTTGATCATGATCGCAAACCCGCGGCACATGGTGGCCACAGCAATAGCACGCATGGGGCCAGTGATAGCTGAGCCGGTGCGCCGTTAACCAAAAGAAGTGTCGTTGCTACGACACTTCTTGCTGTTTTTTGTTGTTGAAACACAGCTTTAGGCAATTTAGTTAAATTACGGCTTCTCATCGCGATACACAAAAGGTAAGGAATTCCTTACCTTTTGGAGTTGGTGTGATGAAGCGCGTCCTTGTTGTATGTTTAGGCAATATCTGCAGGTCCCCTTTGGGGGAATCAATTCTGCGTGATTTTGCAGGCGCTGCAGGCCTTGAGCTTGAGGTTGATAGCGCTGGCACAGGGTCGTGGCACGTTGGAGATCCGCCTGATGCGCGTGCCATTGTCGCTGGTCGTGAACATGGGTTTGAGCTTGCTGATCTGCGGGCCCGCAAGATCAGCGCTGTCGATCTGGCCGAGTTTGACCACGTGTTGGTCGCTGACCGCGATACGCTCGCGAAAGTAATGCGGCTGGATCGCGGGGCCACAAAGGCCAAAGTGGATATGCTGACCGAATATGCCAGTGATCCGGCGGTGGTCAATCAGGACGTGCCGGATCCCTATTACTCAGGCCGGTTTGATCCGGTTATCGCGCTTTTGAAAGACTGTATGAGTGGATTTGTTTCTCAGCTCAAAGCAGAGCAAGACCGCTGAGCCGCGGCTGAGTACAGTTTGTAGCGCTTCCAGAACGCCTCGTTTGATGCTCTGTCGGACTGCCTGACATCCTGCGCGCGCTGGGGGTCTTCGTAAAACGTGGCGGCGAGGCGCTGATCGCCGGAACTCAATTGTGCATTGGCGACGGATTGGATGCATCCGCAGAGCCGTGGAGATGCGGCTTTACGATCTGATCTGATGCAGGCGTTGGAGATGGGGCCGGTTGCTGTGCGTGTGCCCGCTTCAGGACTGGCCAGTCGGGATCCGCCACACCCTGCAAGGGCCAGTGACAGCCCCATAGCTGCCGCGATTTTCAAAATTTGCGTCATAACCTGCTCTGTCTGCAACGCGGCCCTCTTCCAGAAAAGGGGGCGTCTGTGCCTCTGTGGTCTTCTTGCGTCCGATTTCGGATCGTTAAAGACACCATGCAAAAAACCGCGCCGAATTTCAATCGCCGCGGTTGTCACATTTTGTAGCAGGTTTGAAGGCTGGGCCGGTTCAGCGGAAAGGCTGCAACTCATAACCGCCGGGCAGTGTTTGACCGGTGGTGCCTTGTGGGGGTGCAACGCTCGTTCCTGTCGTCACGCCTGGACGACCGCGCTTGATGATCAGTGTATTGGCTTCGCTGTAGCCCGGTGTGCGAACCGCAACAAAACCCGGTGTGCGGTTGGGGCGGTAGTTGATCGGGTTGGTGAAGCTTCCAACATAGCCGTCCTGATGCGTGTGATAGAAACCAACGAGGTCATCTGCCTGAGCAGACGATGCAATAAGGCAGAAGGCAGCAGCAGTAATACGTAACATATGACAGATTCCTATAAGCAAAGGTGGCAGAGCAGTTGCTTAACCTTCTGTTAATGCCTCCCTTTCGTCAAGTTATTGCCTTAATTCAAAGGGTTAACTGCTATATTTGGTGTGCAACATGAAGTAAACCGCTAAGTGAGGGGGGATTGTTTCCGTTAGGGAAACATCGGCGCCATATTTTGGCCTCGTTTCCACAGGGGTGTCGCAGGTGAATCACCGCAAAGGGCAGGAAAGTGGGGCGAGGATGTAAACCATTGCGCCAAGCCGCGGGCGGGCGTAGCTAGGACGGATGAAACTTCTATTCCTTGGTGACATTATGGGCCGGTCGGGCCGCGCTGCGGTCAAGACGCATCTCGCGCGTTTGCGCGAGGCGTGGAAGCTTGATTTTATTGTCATCAACGGGGAAAACGCCACCAACGGGGCGGGGCTGTCAGGCGCCCATGCTAAAGAGCTGCTGGAGGCTGGGGCAGATTGCATCACGCTCGGCGATCATGCGTTTGACCAAAAAGATATGCTCAGTTTCATTACGACGGAGCCGCGGGTGCTCCGCCCGTTGAACTTTGCCAAAGGCGCGCCCGGTGCAGGCGCGCGTGTTTTCGAGGCGACGCGTGGCCGAAAGGTTTTGGTCACTCAAATCCTTGGGCAGGTATTCATGAAACGTGCTTATGAAGATCCGTTTGGCCAGGTTGAACAAGTATTGAAAACCAACATCTTAGGGGGAAGTGTTCACGCGTCTCTCGTCGATGTGCATTGTGAAGCTACATCGGAGAAAATGGCCATGGGCCATTGGTGCGATGGACGCGCCTCCATGGTTGTTGGCACTCATACACATGTGCCGACTGGCGACGCGATGATTTTGCCGGGCGGGACGGCGTACCTGACAGATGCGGGGATGTGCGGCGATTATCATTCGGTCATCGGGATGGAAAAAGCCGAGCCTATGCGCCGCTTTGTGACGGGCATGGTCAAAGGCCGCTTCACTCCTGCAAATGAAGAGGCGACGCTATCGGGGCTTTATGTCGAGACGGATGACAGAACTGGCAAAGCGACGTCTGTTGTACCAGTCCGTCAGGGGGGGCGGCTGTCCCAGTCCGGTCCTGCTGGCTAAATCTCTATGAGAGAGAAGGTTTTCCTCCTCGGCTGTTTGCTGCTGATTGGTGCGTTTTGGGGCTTTACCCAACCTCTGACGAAAGTGGCCGTTAGTGAAGGCTACCGTCAGTTTGGTTTGATCTTCTGGCAGATTGTTATTTCTGCAGTGATCCTCGGTGCAATCTCTCTGATACGAGGCGCCCCGCTACCTTTGAAAATGCCTCATCTTATTGCCTATACGATGATCGCGCTGATCGGCACGATCATTCCGAATGGGGCCTCCTATCAAGCGATGGTGCATCTGCCTGCGGGTCTTTTGGCAATTTTGCTGTCCACGATCCCAATGCTGGCTTTCCCGATGGCGTTGGCCTTGCGAAACGAGCCGTTTCGTGTGCGGCGCTTGCTTGGCTTGGGGTTGGGCTGCGCGGCGATGATAATGATCGCTTTGCCCGAAACCAGCCTGCCGGATCGCGCGATGATTGCATTCCTGCCATTAGCGATGATCGCGCCTTTGTGTTACGCGTTTGAGGGGAATTACGTTGCGCGTTGGGGCGTGGCAGGTCTTGATCCGTTTCAGTTGATGTTCGGCGCCTCGCTTGTGGGGGTGGTTATCACGTTGCCGCTGGCAGTAGGCTCGGGGCAGTTTGTTGATCCGCGCACGGAATGGAACGCGCCTGAAATCGCGCTTGTCCTTTCGTCAACTATACATGCTTTCACCTATACGGCGTATGTTTGGATGATCAGTCGCGCGGGGCCGGTTTTTGCCGTGCAGGTCAGCTATCCGGTGACGGCGTTTGGGCTGATTTGGTCAATGATCTTACTCGGCGAGCGCTATTCCCCTTGGATTTGGGCGGCGTTTGCTGTGATGCTTGTGGGGTTAACCTTGGTGCAACCTCGACCGCGTTTACTGGACAGTGCTGCGCCCTTGCGCGAGACTGACTGAAAGACAACTGGCAAAGGCCCGCATAATGGACCTGTTCGCGTTTTCCCAAACCACTCAATCCGCGATCGCGCTCTGCGTGGTGGCGGGGATGTTTGTTCTGTTCATGCGCGAAGCCTACCCGACAGAGGTCGTCGCCATTGGTGGCGTTGCCGTGTTGTTGGTGACGGGCGTCTTGCCGTACGACGCGGCCCTGACCGTGCTGTCTAACCCCGCACCATGGACGATTGCGACGATGTTTATCGTCATGGGCGCGCTGGTGCGCACGGGCGCATTGGAGTGGTTTACGCAAGCCGCTGACCGCAAGGCGGCGACCAATCCGGTGCTGGCCATCGCAGCCTTGATGGGCTTTGTCGTGATTTCTTCTGCGATTGTGTCAAACACACCTGTGGTTGTCGTGATGATTCCCGTCTTCGTGCAACTGGCAAAGACGATGGGCCTTTCTGCGTCCAAGCTGTTGATCCCGTTGAGTTATGGCGCAATTCTTGGCGGCACGCTGACCCTCATCGGGACGTCGACAAATCTGCTGGTCGACGGTGTTGCGCGCGCCAATGGCCTTGCGCCTTTCACCATCTTTGAGGTCACGCCTTTGGGGATTATCCTTGTGGCATGGGGCATGATTTACTTGCGTTTCATCGGCCCAAAATTGCTTCCGGACCGGGCCTCGATGGCGTCGATGCTATCGGACCGGTCGAAGAAAAAGTTCTTCACGGAGGCCGCTATCCCTGCTGAGAGCAACCTGATCGGACGGGACGTGCAGGATGTGCAATTGTTCAAACGGGACGGCGTCCGTCTGATCGACGTCGTGCGCGGAGACCTGTCACTCCGGCGCAATCTCAAGGGCGTCACCTTGCAGGTCGGTGACCGCGTGATTTTGCGCACGGAGATGACGGAACTTCTATCACTGCAAGCCAACAAGCAGCTCAAACGCGTCGACCAATTGTCCGCAGTGGAAACAGCGACCGTCGAGGTTCTGATTACCCCCGGTGCGCGGATGGTTGGCCGCACGCTCGGCTCTCTGAGGTTGCGCCGCCGTTATGGGGTCTACACGCTCGCCTTGCACCGCAGAGATCAAAATATCGGCCAGCAACTTGATGACATGATCGTTAGGGTCGGCGACACTTTACTGCTGGAAGGCGCGCCAGAGGATATTGAGCGTCTGGCTGCAGATATGGGCCTAGTTGATGTCGCGCAGCCTTCAGCGCGCGCATTCCGGCGCGGCCACGCGCCTATCGCCATTCTGACGTTGCTCGGGCTTGTTGGTTTGGCGGGTATCAGTGTCGCGCCGATCTTCTTGCTCGCCATCCTTGCGGTCGCGGTTGTCTTGCTGACGAAATGTATCGACGCCGAAGAAGCTTTCTCCTTCGTCGATGGCAGGCTTTTGTCGCTGATCTTCGCGATGCTTGCGGTGGGGACAGCGCTGCAGGCCTCGGGTGCTGTATCATTGATCGTCGAAGCGCTTGCGCCCTTTATGATGAACCTGCCACCTTTCTTCGTCATCTGGGGCATTTACCTGCTGACGTCGGTCCTGACGGAGTTGGTGTCGAACAATGCGGTTGCTGTCGTCGTGACCCCTATCGCCATTGGCCTTGCCTCTGCCATCGGTATCGACGCCCGCCCGCTGGTTGTTGCGGTCATGGTTGCGGCCTCTGCCAGTTTTGCGACGCCCATCGGTTATCAGACCAATATGCTGGTCTATGGGCCGGGGGGATATAAGTTCACCGATTTTATGAAGGTGGGGATACCGTTGAACCTGAGTATTGGTATACTGGCCTCTGCGGTTATTCCCTTCATTTGGCCGCTTTGACGACGGAGACGGAATGCCAAGTTTTACACGATTTGCACTTTGCGCCTTGGCGGCTTTGCCGCTTCAAGGGTGCGACTGGTTTCTGGATCGTGCGCTGAACCGTCCCGATGACAGTTTTGTTTTGCCACCCGAGCTGCCCGCGCGGCTGGCACAGCCTGCCTTTGCAGTTCTGGATGGCACGCGTGTCATCGTCGGGATGGATGACGGTGCGCAGTGTCTTGGGAACGCGGGTGCCAGCTTCACGGCTGCAGGCTGGACCGGCACCTTGAGCGAATGTCCCTATAATTACACCTATGCGGTTGCCTTGTCTGCTGGGACGCCTGCAGGGGAAATCCCGCTCGATCCCGTGACGTGGCCAATCTTGCCTCTAGACGATGGCGAAGTGCCGTTCAGGCCAGTGGTCAGCTTGAGGATTACAGATCAAGCTGGTCAAAGCTACCGCTTTGAATCTGCAGAAGGTTTTTAATCTGCATAAGGTTTGAGCAGCCTTGCATTGCGTGCAAAGCGGGTCTTCCGAAACGGATATTGTCTGAGGTGTGGTTTGCTCCCAAATGGGATGCGAGACAATCGAAACCCCAGCCAAATTTTGGAGGCTAAATCATGACTGCATTGTTAAACACTGTACTGGCCGCCGCGCAGAAACGCCGGGCCTATCTTGAAACCGCATATGAGCTTGAGAACCTACCGCTGGATGTGGCGCTTGATCTTAATATCTACGCAGGTGACGCGCATAAAATCGCGCGTGAGGCGGTTTACGGCGCATAAGCCTGCCTTCGGTGCCTAAAGCGGCCAGAACACCAAAATAGCCGGGATGGAGACAGCAACCACGAGGATTTCAAGCGGCAATCCCATGCGCCAGTAATCCCCGAAGCTGTACCCCCCCGGCCCAAGAATCAGCGTATTGTTTTTGTGCCCAATGGGCGTGAGGAATGCGCAGCTTGCGGCCACTGCAACCGCCATCAGAAACGGGTCTGGGTTTACTCCCAGACTTTGTGCCATTTGGATGCCGATGGGGGCTGCAACGATTGCTGTCGCCGTGTTGTTGAGCACGTCAGACAAGCTCATCGTGACAATCATCAAAATCGTCAGAATCGCCCAAGGCGGCATGCCTTGTGTCAAGGAGACGAGCGAGCCCGCGATCAGCTCCGTCCCGCCTGAATTTTCCAGCGCTTGCCCCAACGGGATCATTGATCCCAACAGTACAACAACGGGCCATTCGATATGGTCGTAGATCTCGGAAATTGGTAGAATTTTCGTCAACACGAATGATACAACGACGATGCCCAGAGCGACAGGCAGATAGATCAAACCGAGAGAGGCTGCGAGGACCGCCGCGCCAAAGAGCCCGATCGCAAGCCAGACCTTCTTGTCATCAGTCACGACCAATCCACGATCCGCGAGCGGCAAGCAGCCCAGCCATTCCGTCACACTGCCAGCATTGTCGGGCGCGACAAGCAGCAACAAAATATCACCCGTTTGTACCTTTGTTTTGCGAACGTGTTCTTTGATGGGTTTCCCTTGTCGGGAAATTCCCATCAGCACAGCTTGCTGGCGCCAAGTCAGGCCAACGGATTGCGCCGTTTTTCCGTTGATGCGGGACTGATCCGTGACCACGATTTCGATCACCGATAGCCCGTCATTTTCCGCGCGTACAATCTTTTCGCGTTTGTCATCCGCAAATTGAAGCGACATGGCCGCGCGGAATTCGTCCAGGCTGTCGGGGGTGGCCTCAAGAACCAAGGTGTTCCCTGCGGCCAAAACGCGGTTTTGGCCTGATCCGTAGCGGCGTTTGCCGTCTTGGATGAGGCCAATCACGGCGACATCGGCTTTTTCGGCATCTTGGTTGATTTCGCGCAAGCGCTTGCCGATCAATTTCGAGTCGTCTGGTATCACAAGCTCTGCGATATATTCTGCGTAGTCATCCATCGGGTCGCCAGATTGATGAATGCCGGTTTTTTGCGGAATGAAACGCCAACCAATGAGCGCAACAAAGGCGAGGCCCGCGAGCGCTGTGATGCCACCAACAGGAGCGAAGTCGAACATCTTGAACGGTTCGCCTAAGCTGTCCTGACGGATGGATGCGATGATAATGTTGGGCGGCGTGCCGATTAATGTGACCATACCCCCAAGGATCGTCGCGAAGCTCAGCGGCATCAAAGACAGACCCGGCGCGCGGCCTGCTTTGCGCGCGGTTTGAATATCGACAGGCATCAGCAGGGCCAATGCGGCGACGTTGTTCATAAAGGCCGACAGCACGCCGCCAACCACGCCCATCAGCGCGATGTGGGCGCCAAGATTGCGGGAGGCGTCTACCAAGGTGCGGGTGATGAGAAAAACAGCGCCGGATCGGACAAGACCGGCGGAGACGACTAAAACGAGGGCAACGACGAGCGTGGCTGAATGCCCGAAGCCTGCGAAGGCATTTTTCGTCTCAACCACGCCAAGTACGACGCCGAGCATCAGGGCTGTGAACGCCACGAGGTCATAGCGCCAGCGGCCCCAGAGCAGGAAGATGAAAACACCGCCGAAAAGCGAGAAGAGAATGATTTGGTCAGTTGTCATAGACGTGACTCTGCCCCGTATGTGCGGCGCACGAAAGGGGTTTTCTGCGGGGGATGTCACCCACGCGCGCATCGGTCTGTATTGCAGGTCGCGGCAGGCTTGGTTATGAGGGTCGCCAACTGAAAGACGAAGGGGAGAGACCCATGGCCGGCCACTCGAAATGGGCAAATATTCAGCACCGCAAGGGACGTCAGGACAAGCTGCGCTCCAAGCTGTTTTCGAAGCTAGCGAAGGAGATCACAGTCGCGGCGAAGATGGGTGACCCCGATCCAGATAATAACCCGCGTCTGCGTTTGGCCGTTAAAGAAGCGAAAAGCCAGTCGGTGCCGAAGGATGTGATTGATCGCGCGATCAAGAAATCCATCGCGGGCGAGGGCGAGAACTACGATGAGATCCGTTATGAAGGTTACGGCCCCGGTGGGGTTGCTGTGATCGTTGAGGCGATGACGGATAACAAGAACCGGACGGCGTCTACTGTACGTTCGACCTTCTCGAAGAATGGCGGAAATTTGGGGGAGACGGGGTCGGTTGGCTTCATGTTCGACCGCAAAGGACAGGTGATGTATCCGGCTTCCGTTGGGGATGCAGATACCGTTATGATGGCGGCAATTGAGGCAGGGGCCGAGGATTGTGAGAGCTCCGACGATGGGCATGTCATTATCTGTGCGGACACTGATCTGAACACGGTGTCGACAGCTTTGGAGGCGGAGTTGGGCGAGTCAGACTCCACGAAATTGATCTGGCAGCCAACGACCACGACGGAGCTTGATCTGGAAGGCATGCAGAAGCTGATGAAGCTGGTGGATGCGTTGGAAGATGACGATGATATCCAGAACGTCACGGCCAATTTTGAGGCCTCTGACGAGGTCATGGAACAGCTTTAATTGAAATCCCCCGCGTGCGGGAGATTCTGTAAGTAGCTGATTTATAACGAATCCCGTGAAATTTAACCTTTTAGAAAGGTGACTTTTCAAGCGGAGTGTCTATCTTGCTTGCGCGGGGTGAGACACGTGTTCGAGCATTCTTTGAGCGGCTTGGTCAATGCTGTCGAATGACCTCATTTCATCTGCGACGGCTTGCGCTGCGTCGCCAAAAGTGCGGTCTTCCAAAACGTGTTCAATTGCCATCCGAAGGCTTTCAGGTGACGCATCAAAGACAGCCGTGCCACATCCGGCGGCGTCTACGGCGCGCGCGTTGTCGGGTTGATCGGCAAACATCGGCGCGACAACCAAGGGCAGTCCGGCAGATAGTGCGCCAAGAACGGTGCCGGAACCGCCATGGGTGACAACGAGCTTGGCATGCTTGAAGACCTCATTCTGAGGCACAAAAGTTTCGACGGTTACGTTTGCAGGGATTTTTCCCAAGGGGTGTTCGGCCATGTTTGGCCCGGTGGTGAGTAGGACACGCACGGGCAGATCGGCGACTGCATCGAGCGCCGTGCGATATATCGCGCGTTCGCGCTCATTTGTGCCCGATTGCGTGCCGAAGGTGACGTAAATCAAAGGAGCATCGGTTTCTGGCGTCCAGGTTTGGGGGGTGTCGTTAACCTCCTCTTGAGGTAGCTGGACACGATGAAGGTCTGGCGCGTCTTCTGCAACGCGCGTCTTACCCAAGCTTGCGGGAAAGGCGGTGTATGCCGGTTCGGAGATCAGGGACGCGCCAGCGTCCGCCGCAAGACCAATCGAGGCGCTTAATGCGTCGACTGCCTCTACGCTGAACTGAGCGAATTTACGTTCCATCTCGCTGTGAACAACGGCGATGCGTACATGCGGAACGTTGGCTTCCCTCGCGGCGATTAGAGCGGCGAACTCACATGACTCGCGAATGATCAGGTCGGGCTTCCAAGAGGCAATGGTCTCCCGAACGGTGGGTAGGGCGCGCCCGGCGGCCAGTTCGACAAAACATCTTGGAATGATGATTTTGTCTTTTTCGTTTTGCGGCAAATCTTCGGTGCCCGCGAAGGCTTCGATGATTTCATCAAGGCTCGTGTCACGGCTGGGCACATGGATCAATCCGGCCTTTTCGATCTTATCGGCGACAGCTTTTGGCGTGCAGTAGCGGACCTCATGGCCTTGATCGCGCAGGGCTTGCGCATAGGGCAAGACCGGATTGAGATGGCCCGGAAGGCTCATAGATGAAAACAGGATGCGCATAGAATTCTCCAAACTAGATCGCCCGCAAAGGGAGTGTCTGGACCATCTCATCAAACAATAACGGATGTCAGACTCGACTTTTGGAACTCTTGGTTCCACCATATCGAACAATGATGGACTACCTACATCGCATGGCTGTGTTTCAGTCCGTGGCTACGGCAGGGTCGTTTCGCGGCGCTGCGAAAGAGCTTGGCATTTCGCCCTCAGTCGTCAGCCACCATATTGCACAGCTTGAAGCGCAACTTGATTTGCCCTTGATCTATCGTTCGACCCGACGCTTGTCGCTTACTGATGCGGGTGTCGAGCTTTTGCAAAGCACGCAGCGGATGACGCAAGCTGCAGAAGCGGGGCTTGCGGCGATGCAGCGGCGCAAGAACAACGTATCGGGCGGGTTGAGAATCACGGCGCCCGCCATCTCGCAACATCCAGCATTCGGGGGGGCGCTGATTGATTTTGCGAAGGAGTTCCCGAGCATAAAGCTTGATATTTCCTACACTGACGATTTCGAGAAACTGAGTGGGTCCGCGTTCGATTTGGCTTTGCGGGGCACCGCGGTTGATATGGAAGACTCGATCTACAAATCACGGCGCGTGGCGGCGTTTGATATCTGGGTCGTCGCGTCGCCGTCTTATGTGCGTGATAGGGATTTGCCACGCACGCTTGAAGAAATTGAGGAGTGGGATCGGGTCAAACATCCGCCCGGTATCAACCTAAGCCATATTGCGGATACGTTTGAGGAGATCGCTGAGCCAAACGCCTCTATCGTCGTGAACGGCATGTATGCGGCCATTCATTGTGCTTGTGCGGGGCTCGGATTTCTTGTGGTGCCGGGTCTGGCGGTAAAAGAGGAAGTGGAGCGCGGGCAGCTTATCCGTATCTGTGCAGATGCGGTGTTCAAGCCGATCAATATCTATGCGGTCTGGCCGCAGAATGTGCCAAAGAACAGTCTCGTCCATTTGGCGGTGGATTTTATCGAGGCTTACTACAAGCGATCAAAGCATCTCACCGGAACCTAAGTCGCGAAGCGTTCGGGAAAAATGGCCGCAGCGAGGGATGGGGTCTCTCGCTGCGGCCGGACGGGTCAATCGAAGCCTAGCGCAGTTGTCGCGAGGGCTTGATTTTCAGCAGCGACCCGTTGTTGGACGGCGGCGCAGGCGCGGAGGTCTCCTTTCAGACAGGCGGCGTCGAGTTGTTCTCGCGCTGCGATTTCGGCGGGGGACTCGCAGGCGGCGAGGCTCATCATTGCGAGAATGAAGTATCGTTTCATTGATGTGTCTTTCTGATCGTTTGTTATGCGATCAGGCTTCGCGCAATCTGCCTTTGATGTCGTCCATCCCCTCACGTCGAGACAGTGTTTTTCGATATTCCGTCGGCGTCTGGCCGGTGACGCGTTTGAAGGCGTTGTAAAAGGACGAGCGTGCGTTGAAGCCGACATCATAGGTGATGGTCAGGACGGTATCGTCGGTTGTGGACAGGCGCGTCTTGGCCTCCGCAATGCGGTAGCCGTTGACGAAATCGAAGAAGCTCTCGCCGACGGCCTCGTTCAAGGTCTGGGAGATGTAGTTCGGGGACGCCCCGATATGTTTGGCCAGCGTCCAGAGCGACAGGTTCGGATCGCGGTGTAGGTGGTCCTGCTCCATCGCGACGCGGAGTTTGCGGGTGATGCGGGTGGAGGCCTCTGTGCTGAGTGCGGATTTTTCATATTTGTCTGGCGGGGGCGTTGCGTCTTCTGGATCTGGCATCAAGGGTGGGCGCTGGCGCATGCCCCAGAGGATCGTGGTGAACACGAGGCCGAGGCCCGCAAGCCCCGTGATCGCGACAAACAGGGGCGGTATGGTGGTGCGTGCGGGATCAAAGGCAAGGACCAAAACAAGCGCCTGACTGATCCAAAAGAGGGCGCCCAAGCCGCCAATGATGTAGATCCAGCGTAGCTCATGCTCTTCGGTGCTGGCGTAATAGTCGCGCAACCTCAGCCGGTAGCGCATCATGCGGCGGATGATCAGGAACAGGTAGACGGCCATTTGCGGGTAGGCTGCGATTTGCAGCAAAGCCACGGCTGCGATCAGGAGAGTCCACCAGCCAAAGCTTGCAATGATGTCGTCCGGGGGAACCTCTGCCCATAGCTCTTGTGGGGCTGGGATCATCACCAAACCCGTCAGGACTGCAAGGGCGGGCAGGATGAAATGGCGATACAGACGGGCTGGTCTACGTGCGTCTGTTGAGGTCAGTGTCACGACGTAGATCCAGAACAAGGGCGCGAGACAGAGCGAGCTTGCTAGCCAGAGGAGCGAGTCCGTGGGTTGCGCGTAGAGGTCAAGCGACGACGGCGCGAGGCGCGTGAAGGCCTCCGGCAGGTTATTGACGGCGACCGCCGCGAGGAACAGCGCGAAGCTTTGGCTAACACGGGTGTATTCGGTCTGCATGAGGCAAAAGGTGACGCCCAGCATTGCAATCGCAATGGTGGCCGTGCTGATCATTTCGGCAATAATTTGGTCCATGCTGTAGGCTGTCTCAATCTGGCGTGAGGGGCCAGAGGGCGGAGGGGCGATTCTGTCCGTCCCTGGCGAGACGGACAATGTGGCGGGACCTCTGGACGCTGGCAAGGCTTCACCGTATCAGCGCTGCATGACCGCGCTGCTTTCTGGATATATGATCGGGTTCTCGTTGATCCTTGCTATCGGGGCGCAGAATGCGTTTGTGCTGAGGCAAGGGTTGAAGCGGCAGCATGTGCTGGCGGTCTGTGTGACCTGCAGCTTGTCGGAGATCGTGCTGGTCAGCATTGGCGTCTTCGGCTTCGGGCGGTTGACGGAGCTGGCGCCGTGGTTCTCTGATCTGATGCTTTATGGCGGTGCGTTGTTCCTGCTGGTCTATGGCGCTTTGTGTTTCCGGTCGGCTTGGCGAGGCAGTGCGGGGTTGCAGGCGGAGGGCGCGGCGGAGACGAGCTTGCGGGCGACGATCTTCGCGTGTCTGGCGTTCACATGGCTTAACCCGCATGCGATTTTGGACACGGTGGTGCTGCTGGGCGCGCTGTCGGCACAGTATGGCGAGGCGCGGGGGGCGTTTGGCGCGGGCGCGATTCTAGCTGCTGGCAGTTTCTTCTTTCTGTTGGGCTATGGCGCGCAATTCGTGGCGCCGTTCTTTGCCAAGCCGTCGGCGTGGCGGGTGTTGGATGTGATCATCGGCATCACGATGTGGAGCATCGCTTTGGCGTTGATTTTGCGCCACTAAGTCCGATTGCGCTTGCAGCGCCTGCGCGCGGGCTGTCTGGTGCTTGTATGGATGCGCATAAGCAAAACCCTGTTCTTGGTGTCTTCTGGATGTTTGTAACCGGCATCCTGTTTGTCGCCGTTACGGCGGTTGTAAAATACGTGGGCAGCGACCTGCCTGCGGCGGAAGCGGCATTTTTGCGCTACCTGCTGGGGCTGGTGTTCCTGATCCCGATGATCCCCGCGATGCGGGCGGCGGTGATGACGCCGCGGATTTACAAAGTGTTTGCGTTTCGCGGGCTTGTGCACTCGCTGGGCGTGACTCTGTGGTTTTACGCGATGACGCGGATTTCCATCGCTGAAGTGACGTCGATGAATTACCTTAACCCGGTCTATGTGACGGTAGCGGCGGCGTTATTTTTAGGCGAGAAGCTGGCGTTTCGACGTGTATTGGCCATTTGCGCGGCCTTGCTTGGTGCGATGATTATCTTGCGACCGGGGTTCCGGGAGTTGAACTCTGGGCATATCGCGATGTTATTCGCGGCGGTGTTCTTTGCCGGATCATACCTGAGCGCAAAGGTGATGGCGGATGAAGTGTCGCCGTCCGTTGTCGTGTTCATGCTGTCGGTCACGGTGACGATTGGCTTGGCGCCTATGGCTTGGGCTGTCTGGGTGACGCCGACATGGGCACAGGTCGGATGGATGTTCGTTTTAGCGGCCTTGGCAACGGGGGGGCATTACACGATGACGCTGGCCTTTGCCTGCGCGCCGCTCACGGTTACGCAGCCTGTGTATTTTCTGCAATTGGTTTGGGCCGTGCTTTTGGGCTGGCTCGCCTTTGATGAAGCCGTGGATATTTACGTCGTTGTTGGCGGCGTGATCATCGTGGGTGCTGTCAGCTTTATCACATGGCGGGAGCATGTGTTGAAGAAGGCGCAAGTGACGCCGGCGGCGTCGGCGACCAAAGTCTAAGCGTCGCGATTGCCATTGACCCAATGCGGGCGTCGGGCGCACAACTCGACCAAACCGCAAGCGGAGGCAGTGATGGCGAAACCCAATATTCTGATCATTATGGTGGACCAGTTGAACGGGACGTTGTTCCCTGACGGGCCTGCGGAGTGGTTGCATGCGCCGAATTTGAAAGCCTTGGCGGCGCGCTCAACGCGGTTTGCGAATGCGTACACGGCTTCGCCCTTGTGTGCGCCGGGGCGCGCGTCGTTCATGTCGGGTCAGTTGCCGTCACGCACGGGAGTTTACGACAATGCGGCTGAGTTTTCCTCGGCCATTCCTACCTTTGCGCATCATCTGCGGCGCGCGGGCTATCAGACCTGCCTGTCCGGCAAGATGCATTTTGTGGGGCCGGACCAGTTGCACGGGTTTGAAGAGCGGTTGACGACGGATATTTACCCGCCTGATTTCGGCTGGACTCCGGACTATCGCAAACCGGGGGAGCGGATTGACTGGTGGTATCATAATATGGGTTCCGTCACCGGCGCGGGCGTGGCGGAGATCACCAACCAGATGGAGTATGATGACGAGGTGGCCTACCATGCGACGCGGAAGATTTACGATCTGTCGCGCGGGCATGACACGCGGCCATGGTGTCTGACGGTCAGCTTCACGCATCCGCATGATCCATATGTGGCCCGGAAGAAATACTGGGACTTGTACGAGGAGTGCGATCATCTGCTGCCGGAGGTTGGGCCGATCCCGTATGAGCAGCAAGATGCGCATTCGCAGCGCATTCTCGACGCCAATGATCGCGATAATTTTGACATCACCGAGGAACATATCCGCCGCGCGCGGCAGGCTTATTTTGCCAATATCAGCTATCTCGATGACAAAGTGGGCGAAGTCCTGAAGACGCTCGAAGACACACGGCAGGAGGCCACGATCCTGTTCGTCTCCGACCATGGCGATATGCTGGGGGAGCGCGGGCTGTGGTTCAAGATGTCCTTCTATGAGGGCTCTGCACGGGTGCCGGTGATGATCTCTTCTCCTGTGATGGAGCCGGGGTTGGTTGAAACGCCTGTCTCCAACATCGATGTGTGTCCGACGCTGTGCGATCTGGCGGGCGTGGATATGTCGGAAGTGATGGATTGGACCGATGGCGAGAGCATCGTGCCTTTGGGCCAGGGTGGCACGCGCGAGACGCCGGTGGCGATGGAATATGCTGCGGAAGGATCTTACGCGCCGCTGGTGTCATTGCGCTATGGCAAGTGGAAGTTCAATCGCTGCGCGTTAGACCCCGATCAATTGTTTGATCTGGAGGCTGATCCGCATGAATTGGTTAATCTGGCTGATGTTGCTGCCCATGCGGGCACCGTTGCGTCTTTGTCGGCCAAGACGGATGCGCGCTGGGATTTGGCGCGGTTTGATGCGGATGTGCGGCACTCTCAAGCCGGTCGGTGGGTGGTCTATGAGGCGCTCAGGCAGGGCGGGTATTTCCCCTGGGATTACCAGCCGCTTCAGAAAGCGTCGGAGCGGTATATGCGCAATCATATGGATCTGAACGTGTTGGAGGAAAACCAGAGGTTCCCGCGTGGGGAATGATCTGGTTCTTTATGGCCGCGCGACGTCGAGCAATGTGCAGGCGGTGATGTGGGGGCTGGCGGAGCTTGGTGTGGCCTATGAGCGGGTCGATTGCGGCGAGAGCTTTGGCGGGTTGGACATGCCTGAGTTTCTGACGATGAACCCGCATGGGCGCATTCCTGTGTTGGCGCAGGAAGGTGGGCCTGTGATTTTCGAGTCCGCTGCGATTCTGCGATATCTCGGGACGGTGTTTGGGGATGAGGCGATTTGGCCGTCCGATCCTGTGGCGTGTGCGGAGGTTGATAAATGGGCGGAGTGGGGCAAGGTTGAGGTCGCCAACCGGTTTACGGGGCCGATCTTCTGGCGTGTCGTGCGCACGCCGCGGGTGCGTTGGGATCTGGTCGCCATTCGCGAGACCGTGGAGCGGTTCGAGCGGGAGTTGATCACGGCGGATGCTGTTTTGGCTGAGCGGGACTATATCGCTGGGGACCATTTGACGCTGGCGGATATGCCGCTGGGCCATGTGCTGTATCGCTATTTCGATATTGAGATCGTGCGACGGGACTTGCCGCATCTCAGGGCGTATTATGATCGGCTGTGTGAGCGGAAGGCATATCGCGAAACTGTGATGGTGTCTTATGAGATGCTGCGCGACACGATCTGACCTTGATGTGCGGCTGCGCCGCGCGTGATGTTTTGTGCTTTTGGGAGGCTTTGCCTCCCGCCGCACGGGCATCCCTCAAGCACCCTTTGGCAAAAACGACGCGCTATTGGAGCAGGAGGGCTACCAGGTGTGCGGCGTCTTTGCGGGCTTTTTCAGGGTCGCATTCATGTGATTGCGCGGCCTCGACCCAGACGCCATCCATATAGGCTTGTAGTGTTGTGGTAACCGCCGCGCGTTTTTCGGGGGGGAAGAGGTGTTTGACCTCGGCCTGAACATGGCTTTGCACGCGGGCGCGGTTGATGGCGTGCAGGCGCGACAGGTTCGGGGCGTAGGGCGCGTTGGACCAGAATTGCACCCAGAGCGAGCATTGAGCTGGGGTGAAAAGCTGGTTGTCGAAATTTGCGTCGATCACGGCAATCAGACGGTCTTGCGGGGTTTTGGCATTGGCGTAGCGTTCCAGCATAGCCTGTTTCAGGAGCGTGAGCAGATGGCGCATCGTGGCTTCCATCAGCTTTTCTTTGGAACCAAAATAATAGGCGATAGAGGCGGCGGAGCTTCCGGCCTCCTTCGCGATATCGGCCATGGTGACTTGAGCGAAGCCGTGCGCGTGGACACCACGAATCGTGGCGGCGATGAATTCATCGTGGCGGATGTCGCGGATACGGCGGCGTTGCATAGGAGCAGGATGACAGATTGAACGCAGAGTTCAAGTTTTGATAACCCATTTCAAAAACTGAATGACCATTCAGGTTTTGTTGAAATTTTTCTGACCCTGTGTTAGGAAGGGGCCATAGATGCCGGGCCAAAGCCCGCCAATAGGGGGATATTTTATGAATATGGTGATCTCATTTGGGATCTTGCTGGCCTTCGCGCTGGTGATTTTCTGCGTTATCAAATGGTGGAATGTGCGCTGCATCGGCGTGACGCCTGTGCCGCTGTTTACCTTTATCGCGATCCTGTTCACGTCCGGGTTGGACGTCGGGTTGATCATGTTCCCGCTGGCCTTCGACTTCCCGCTTTATGCCGACACGGCGGCCGAGCCGGCCTATGCGTTCACTAACCCACTGGCGTTGGAGTTTGGGTTTTGGGGCTTCCTGATCTGGGCGTTTTACTTCCTGACGAGCTTCTATTTCTGCGTGATTGAGCCTCGGGTGAAGTTCTTTGAGATCCCGGCTGTACGAATTCTGAACAACATCGTCATTGTGACGACCTGTGCGTTCACGGCCTCGCTGTTCCTGATCTATATGCCCTATTACATCCCGGAGATCGGTGATGGCGAAAGCGTCGTGGCGACTTTCTATGTCATTGTCTTTGCGGTGATTTTGGCAGCGGCTTATAGCTCCACCGATATCAAGTTCGTCAAAGTGCTGTCGCTGAGTTCAACATTCCTGTTCCTTGGTTTGATCGCGCTATTGTGGATCAATGCGGGTATTGGTTTGGGTGAGTTTGGATCGTCGATCGGCAATATTAGTGGCTATTTCACCAACATCCACAAATTCGTTTTGCCACTGACCGACTATCATGAGTTCTACCTGTTCTGGTGGTTTGCGTGGTCGATCATGATCGGGCAGTTCACCTCCCGCTTCGTGGGTGGGATGAAGACGTGGCAGTTGCTCGCGGCACTGTTGGTCTTTCCGTCCATCCCGCTCGCAATCTGGTTTGCGGTTCTGTACCACTACTATCTGAATGAACTGAGCACCGTTGGTTTGATGAATGTCGCGATGGTGATTGTGGGGATCACCTTTGTGATCAACTCGCTCGACTCGCTGATCCGGCTGTATACAGACAACTTGAACCTGACGACGCAACGGTTCGGGAAGGCGACGTATATCGCTGGCAATGTCGCGGTGTTGTTCGGGCTGACGCTGTTGTTCCAGAGCCAATGGCTGCAAATCCAGTGGATCGGGGCGATGGTTATCCTGATTTATTTGGCCTGCGTGTTCTACATCTTTGCGACCAAACGGTCCGAGGTGATGGCGATCACGGCCTCGCCCAAGGCGAATGATCTGGATTTCACGAAGATCGAAAACGTTCAATAAATCAATATCGACCGGCCCGTTCGATGGGCCGGTCTTCTGTCTCAAGGAACCTAAAAATGCGCGCCCAACCAACCGCCAGTCACTTTATTAACGGAAAATATGTCGAGGACACGGAGGGCCGTGAGATCGAGTGTATTTATCCGGCGACCGGAGAGGTTGTGGCAAAGCTGCATTCCGCCACGCCTGCAATCATTGAGCAAGCTTTGGAAAGTGCGCGTGCGGGCCAGAAAATCTGGGCTGCGATGACCGGGACGGAGCGGGGGCGCGTGTTGCGTAAAGCCGCGCTGATCATCGAAGAGCGCAATCATGAGCTGTCTGTGTTGGAGACGCTGGATACCGGGAAACCTTTGTCCGAGACGCTGTATGTCGACGCGACATCGGGGCGTGAAGCGCTGGAATACTTCGGTGGGTTGGCGGGATCGCTGACGGGTGAGCATATTCAGTTGGGACAAGACTGGGTCTATACCGTGCGTGAGCCACTGGGCGTTTGCGTGGGCATCGGTGCTTGGAACTATCCGACACAGATTGCCTGCTGGAAGGGCGCGCCTGCGCTGGCTTGTGGCAATGCCATGATCTTCAAACCCTCAGAGACGACGCCGATCTGCGCTTTGAAAGTAGCGGAAATTCTGCATGAGGCAGGCTTGCCTGCGGGCGTTTATAACGTTGTGCAAGGCTACGGCGATGTGGGCGCGGCTTTGGTGGGCGATGCGCGGGTCGACAAAGTGTCACTGACCGGATCGGTGCCGACGGGGCGCAAGGTCTATGCAGCGGCGGCTGAAGGCATGAAGCATGTCACGATGGAGCTTGGTGGCAAGTCCCCGATGATCGTGTTTGACGATGCCGATATCGAGGATGCGGTCAGCGGCGCGATCCTTGGCAATTTCTATTCTTCCGGTCAGGTCTGTTCGAACGGCACGCGGGTGTTTGTGCAAAAAGGCATCAAGAAAGCGTTCTTGAAACGGTTGAAAGAGCGGACCGAGCAGGCTGTGATGGGCGATCCGATGGATGAGGCCACAAATTTCGGGCCGATGGTGTCAGCCAATCAGATGAATATCGTGCTGGGTTATATCGACAAAGGGGTCGAAGAGGGCGCGAAGCTGATCTCAGGCGGGAAGATGGCGAAACGGGACGGGTTCTTCGTTGAACCGACAATCTTTGCGGATGTGACAGATGAGATGACCATCGCGCGGGAAGAGATTTTTGGTCCCGTCCTCTCTGTTCTTGATTTCGAGACGGAAGAGGATGTGATTGCGCGTGCCAATGACACGGAGTTTGGGCTGGCAGCGGGCGTCTTTACCAATGACTTGACCCGCGCGCATCGCGTGGCCGCCGCTTTCGAGGCAGGGACCTGTTATATCAACACGTATAATCTGGCCCCGGTTGAGGCGCCGTTTGGCGGCTCCAAAGCGTCAGGGGTCGGGCGCGAAAATTCGAAAGAGGCGATCAATCATTATTCCCAAGTGAAATCTATCTATGTGGCCATGGGCCCGGTTGAGGCCCCGTTTTAAGATGCAGGCAGATTATGTGATCGTAGGTGCAGGCTCTGCAGGCTGTGCTTTGGCGTACCGGATATCCGAGGCGGGGCATTCCGTTTTGGTCATCGAATACGGCGGCTCTGACATTGGTCCGTTCATCCAAATGCCCGGCGCGTTGAGCTATCCGATGAATATGCCGATGTATGATTGGGGTTATAAATCCGAGCCGGAGCCACATCTGGGCGGGCGTCAGCTTGTGACGCCGCGGGGCAAGGTCATCGGCGGATCAAGCTCAATCAATGGGATGGTTTACGTGCGTGGTCATGCCGGTGATTTCGATCACTGGGCTGAGCAGGGGGCCGATGGGTGGTCCTATGCGGATGTCTTGCCTTACTACAAACGTATGGAGAACTGGCGTTCTGGTGGACGCGGCGGGGACAAGTCCTGGCGGGGGCGGAGCGGGCCATTGCATGTCTCCCGCGGGCCGGGATCTAACCCACTGACCAAGGCCTTTATCGAGGCGGGTGTGCAAGCGGGCTACCCGATGACGCCTGATTACAATGGCAAGCAGCAAGAAGGCGTCGGCCCTTTTGATGCCACCATCAAAGATGGGCGGCGTTGGTCGACCGCGAATGCCTATTTGCGACCTGCGCTGAAGCGGCAGAATTGTGATCTGGTGAATGCGTTTGCGCGCCGTGTTGTCATTGAGGACGGGGGCGCTGTCGGGGTTGAAGTCGAACGTGCGGGCACCGTGGAGGTGATCCGCGCCAATGCTGAGGTGATTATCTCTGCCTCTTCCATCAATTCGCCCAAACTGTTGATGCTGTCTGGGATCGGTCCGGCGGGGCATTTGGCCGAGCATGGGATTGATGTGGTCGCGGATCGCGCGGGTGTCGGGCAGAACCTGCAAGATCATCTTGAGCTGTATATCCAGATGGCCGCGTCCAAGCCGGTCAGTCTGTATAAGTACTGGAACATCCCGATGAAGGGCTGGGTGGGCACGCAATGGCTTTTGGCCAAGCTTGGGCTTGGCGCGTCGAACCAGTTTGAGTCAGGTGGCTTTATCCGGTCGCGCGCGGGTGTAAACTACCCGGATATTCAGTTCCACTTCCTCCCGATTGCTGTGCGCTACGATGGTCAGGCCGCAGCAGAAGGGCATGGGTATCAGGCGCATGTCGGCCCGATGCGGTCGAAGTCGCGGGGACAGGTGACGTTGCGGTCCGCTGATCCGAGCGAGGCGCCGAAGATCGAGTTCAATTACATGTCTCACCCAGAGGATTGGGAAGACTTCCGGACCTGTATTCGCCTGACGCGCGAAATCTTCGGGCAGGCGGCGTTTGCGGAGTATTCCAAACATGAAATTCAGCCCGGTGAGGATGTACAGTCCGATGAGGCGTTGGATGATTTCATCCGTGAACATGCCGAAAGCGCTTATCACCCGTGTGGCACGGCGCGTATGGGGCGCGCGGATGATCCGGGTGCGGTTGTTGACTCAGAGGCTCGTGTGATCGGGGTAGACGGCTTGCGGTTGGCGGATAGTTCGATCTTTCCGCGCATCACCAATGGCAATCTGAACGCGCCGTCGATCATGGTCGGTGAAAAGGCGGCAGATCACATTCTGGGTAAGGCGCCTTTGCCGAAGGATAATGCGGCCCCTTGGTTTCATCCGGATTGGGAAACACAGCAAAGGTGATGCGTTGAGGGAACCAAATGGCGGACCACTGCGTATCTAAAGAAACGCATGTGGAAGGACCTGTCATGACCCCTAAAGCAATCCTGTTCGGTGCCATTGGCACATTGACTGAGACCTCTGAAATTCAACGCGACGCGTTCAACCAGGCTTTTGAGGACGCCGGGTTGGGCTGGAGCTGGGATGTCGATACTTATTTGGATCTTTTGAAACAGCCGGGCGGTCAGGCGCGGATCGAACGCTACGCAAAGTCGCTCGGTGAGGATGTGGATGCTGAGGCTGTGCACTTCCGCAAATCGGCACTGTTTCAAGAGCGGTTGAACCAAGGCTTGGCTTTGCGTGAAGGTGTGATGGAGACACTTGCAGCGGCGCGGCAGGCGGGCGTGAAGTTGGGGTTTGTCACGACGACGAGCGCTGAGAATGTCTATGCTATTTTGCTTGCAACGCAGGGTATGCTGGAGCGGTCACATTTCGATTTTGTTGGCCATTCAGACATGGTGGCGAAAGGAAAGCCTGAGCCGGATATTTATGACTATGCGTTGGCTGAACTCGGGCTGCGCCCGAATGAGGTCATTGCGATTGAGGACACACCTGCGTCGGCGCAAGCGGCTGTCGCCGCTGGTATTGAATGCGTTGGTTTCCGCGGTGCCTATGCGCGCGGTGATTTTCCGCGCGGTGTTAAGGTCGTGCATCGGCTGGAGCCCGCTCAATTCGGATTGGTGCCTGAACTCGAACGGGCGGCAGGCTGATCAGCGATCCGCCCCGACCTTGTAGGGCAGGGTTTCGCGCAGGTTGTGATCGACGCTAAGCTTGCTTTCCAGCGGTGGAACGGAGCGTTGGTGGCATTTGACGCGCTCGCAAATACGGCAGGAAATTCCAATAGGTTCAAAAGCTTGTGGCTTGGCGGGGAGCAAGTCGTCCGCGTAGACCAGCGCATCTGCGTGGCTGATCTCACATCCCAAACCAATGGCAAATCGGCGGGTGGGGGCAGAAAAGCTGCCGCCGGATTTCGAGACGTCGCGGGCGAGCGAGATGTATTTCACACCATCGGGGGTCTCTGCCAATTGGCGCAGGAAGCGGCCCGGTGTCTCGAACGCGCGGTGGACGTTCCAGAGTGGGCAAGCTCCGCCGAAGCGCGCGAATTGCAGACGCGTGGCGGAGTGGCGTTTGGTGATTGTTCCGGCCTGATCGACGCGAACGAAGAAGAACGGAATGCCTTTTGCACCGGGGCGCTGCAACGTCGAAAGACGGTGGGCCACTTGTTCGATGGACGCGCCGAACCGGTCTGCCAGTTGTTCGAGGTCATGTCGGGTTGTGCCAGCGGCTTCGAGGAACTTGCCATAGGGCATCAAGGCCGCGCCAGCGAAGTAATTGGCCAAGCCGATCTTGGCGATTTGACGTGCAGCGTCTGATTGAAAGCGTGCGAGGTCCAATGTGGCTTCGAGAAGGTCATTATGTGCGACCAGTGCTATCTGGTGCAGGATTTGAAAGCGTTGTGTCGGAGCGGAGGATCGCGCTGATAGGCTTAGGGTTCGGGTGATGCTATCGAAGTGCCGAATATGTGGTGTATCAATATGTTGGATGGCAATGCTAAGATCATCACGGCGTAGGATATCTTCGTCCGTTGCATTGGCAAAGTGCTCCGCCGCGCGGTCGACGGCGTCGATGTAATTATCGCAGTAGTGAAAGAAGTCGCGCACCTCTTCCCACGGACTCGGCTGCAGTGCGGCGTCTTCACGCCCTAGCGCTTCATCGAGGGAGGCAAGACGTTCATGGGTTTGGCGATAGGCGCGGTGCAGTTGCAGGAAAGCATGCGCAAAACCGGACGCGTTGGAGGCGGTCAGTTGCAGGTCTTGCAGCGGTGGCATTTGCCCGTCAAATAGCGGATCGCTCAGCGCCTCCCGCATGTCGGTGACCATGCGTTCGGCGTCGCCCGCACGCAATTCGGTGATATCAAATCCGAATTCCTGCGCCATCGACAAGACAACCTGCGTAGAGACGGGGCGGTTATTGTTCTCCATCTGATTAAGATAGGGCAAAGAGACACCAAGTTTTGCCGCGAAAGCCTTCTGGGTTAACCCCAGCCGCGTCCGAAGTTCACGAAGCTTTACGCCTGCGTAGAGTTTTTGAGTGGCCATATCGCCCCTTTGCAAATTTGCTGATCCCCCTTAGCCGAGTTTGCAAAGTTTGGCAAAAGATCTGATCAGGTGGGGATAACGGCTTTCTCGCGCCACGCGACATAGATCACGGACAACAGGCACATCACCGCGCTGAGAAGCATGATCCACTGAAGCGGATAGCTTCCGCCCCATGTTTGTAACGCGGCACCGGCCAAAGCGGAGAGGGCCGCGCCGCCGCCGATCATCAATGCGCCACCGATCCCGGAGGCGGTGCCGGCAAGACGGGGCCGAACGGAAAGCAATCCTGCGTTCGCGTTGGGCAGCACCAGTCCGTTGCCAAGGCCCACAAATGTACAGAATCCGAAGAACAGATAGGCGCTGCCGAAGCCCGCATAGGTCAGGATGAGCGAGGCAGACATGCCTACTGTGAGGATGATGCTGCCGAACAGTATCATCCGGTTGATGCCAAACCGCACGGAGAGGCGTGCGGAGATGTAATTTCCCAAGAAATAGCCGACCGCAGGCGCGCCAAAGAATATACCGACCGAACTTGCCGGCATGCCGTAGACCTCGGTTGCGACATAAGGTGCGCCGCCAAGGAAGGCGAAGAATGCACCGGATGCGAAAGCGGCGCCTAGGGCATATCCCCAGAACCTGCGAGACGTGAAAAGCTCTGGATAGTCAGCGACTTGATCTTTGAAGCTCATACCGCCGGAGCGGTTGGTCTCGCCTTGATCGAAATAACATAGCGCCGTCAGTCCGGCGCCGCAGATCGCGAGGACAAGAAAGGTTGCGCGCCAGCCGAACATGTCATCCAAAACCCCGCCCATAGCGGGTGCGAACATCGGAACAAGAGACATGCCCATCGTCACATAGCCAATCATCGACGCGCTTTCTTCTTGGGAGACGATGTCACGCACGATGGCGCGGCTGAGTGCAATCGTCACGGCAGAGACAGCTTGTAACATTCTGAAAACAAGAAATATAAAAGCGTTTTCAGCAAGCATACAGCCGATGCTGGCAAGCACGAACACCGATAGAGCCGCAAGGGCTACGGGGCGGCGACCGTATTTGTCCGCGATAGGGCCAACCAGCAGTTGCATCAGGGCCGTAAAGGCAAGGTAGAGCGAAACCGACAGCTGCATGATGGCGTAAGAGGTGTCGAACTCTTCGGTCATTGCGGGCAGTGAGGGCAGGAAGACGCTCATGCTCATGGCTGAGATGCCCGCAAGCAGGACCAAGGTAAAGATATGGGGTGGGGTCGTCCTGTCTAAAAAACGGACCGAAACGCGCTGTTCCATCGTTGCACAGTTGCTGAACTTTTTGGGATTGTCCATTGAGGCGGGCGCACAAAACCTGTGCGCTTCGGGTTTGCACAGAGTTTGCAGATTTGCAATTTGATGGGGCTATTGGAAAATAGATTTGCAAATTTGCTCTTTTCCGCTTTGTTGCAGTGCAGCAATTCTATACTGTGCCGGAAATTTCGGGCTGATCCAGTGCTGCGCACCGTAGGCCCAAAAGGGAGGACGACATGAAAGATATTCTCGAAGAGCTTGAAACCCGTCGCGATGTTGCGCGCAAAGGGGGCGGCCAGCGCCGGATCGCCGCGCAGCATTCCAAAGGGAAGCTGACAGCGCGTGAGCGGATCGAGCTGCTGCTGGATGAAGGTACGTTCGAAGAATTTGACATGTTTGTCGCGCATCGCTGCACCGAGTTTGGCATGGAGAGCGAGCGGCCTCCGGGTGACGGTGTTGTCACCGGTTGGGGCACGATCAACGGGCGCATGGTCTATGTGTTCTCTCAGGATTTCACGGTGTTTGGTGGATCGCTGTCAGAGACGCACGCGCAGAAGATTTGCAAAATTCAGGACATGGCGATGCAAAACGGTGCGCCTGTCATTGGTATCAACGATTCCGGTGGCGCGCGCATTCAGGAAGGTGTGGCTTCGCTTGCGGGATATGCCGAGGTATTTCAGCGCAATATCATGGCCTCCGGCGTGGTACCGCAGATCAGCGTGATTATGGGGCCATGTGCTGGCGGGGCTGTATACAGCCCGGCGATGACCGATTTCATCTTCATGGTGAAAGACACGTCTTACATGTTTGTTACGGGGCCGGATGTTGTGAAGACGGTCACAAACGAGGTTGTGACAGCGGAAGAGCTTGGTGGGGCGTCGACCCATACGAAGAAATCTTCCGTTGCGGATGGCGCGTTTGAGAATGATGTCGAAGCGCTTGCCGAGGTTCGGCGCCTTGTGGATTTCCTGCCGTTGAACAATCGCGAGAAGCCGCCGGTGCGTCCGTTCTTTGACGATGTTGCGCGGGAAGAGATGGCGTTGGATACGCTGATTCCTGACAACCCGAATTCTCCATACGATATGAAAGAGCTGATCCATAAGCTGGCGGATGAGGGTGACTTCTTTGAGATCCAAGAAGATTTCGCGAAGAACATTTTGACCGGTTTCATCCGATTGGAAGGGCAGACGGTGGGCGTCGTGGCCAACCAGCCGATGGTGTTGGCGGGGTGTCTGGACATTGACAGCTCCCGCAAGGCGGCGCGATTTGTGCGGTTCTGTGATGCGTTCGAAATTCCGATCCTTACGCTGGTTGATGTGCCGGGCTTCTTGCCGGGGACGTCGCAGGAATATGGCGGTGTTATCAAGCACGGGGCGAAGTTGCTGTTTGCGTATGGCGAGGCAACCGTGCCGAAAGTGACTGTAATTACGCGCAAAGCCTATGGTGGGGCGTATGACGTGATGGCGTCCAAACACCTGCGTGGTGATTTCAACTATGCGTGGCCGACGGCTGAGATTGCGGTGATGGGTGCCAAGGGCGCTGTCGAGATTCTGTACCGCTCTGAGCTTGGGGATGCGGAGAAGATTGCGGACCGTGTGGCTGACTATGAGGATCGCTTTGCGAACCCGTTTGTGGCGGCGGAGAAGGGCTTCATTGATGAAGTAATCATGCCTCGTTCCACACGGCGGCGGGTCTCTCGGGCGTTCGCGTCTTTGCGGGGTAAGCAGTTGAAGAACCCTTGGAAGAAGCACGACAATATCCCGTTGTAATACCGGGACTGTCGCGCGGGTGAGGGGGGTTCCCTGACAACGCCGCGCGACAGATCGGGCTCGGGTCGTTAGTCCTTGGCCCATATCCAAACCCATCGAGAGGTCACAATGAGCGCAACCAACTCCCTGAACAAACAGGCGATCCCGCAAGAGCACATGGATGCTGTCGCGGACATGGATATCTCCATGTTTTCGGTAGGCGATGTGGTGAATATGATTTTGCAGCGGGCGCAGGTGATTTTCGATGTCCCGAAGGGCGGCCAGTTGATCCGCGCATGGACGCAAGGGGATGAGGCCCCGCTTTTGGCGGTCGCGGAAGCGCGGCCTGAGTTGCTGATGCAACGCACTTTGGCAGCCATCCACATGGAATACCGTGAGATGTTGCCGACGTTGAAGAAGATTAACCCAAAGCGACTGTCCGACATTGGCTGTGGCTATGGCTTTTTCGACGTGTTCGCGGCGCGCGATTTGGGCTGTCACATAGTGCTGATTGATATCGAAGAGACGGAAAACCGTCATTTCGGGTTCAAGAAATCCGGTGCGGCCTATTCGAACCTTGCTGTTGCGAAGGAATTTGCGTTGGCCAACGGTATTGATGCCGACGCGGTGACGACGGTGAACCCGAACAAGCAAGACCTTGATGACGCACCGGCTGTCGATCTGACGATGAGCTTCATGTCCTGCGGGTTCCATTATCCGGTGAACACCTACATGGATTATTTCCATGACGGGGTCACGGCTGAGGGGCATCTGATCCTTGATTTGCGGGCGCCGCGCGCGGATCCGCAGATTGCTGATCTTGCCCAGCTGGGACGGGTCGAGACGCTGGTGGAACGGGATGCACTGAAGTGTGTTCTCGTGACGAAGGGTGCGTGATGCGTCGTTCGTTTCATCCTGAGTTTCGCGCCGGATGATTGCCACCTTTGGCATATGGTCCGCGCTTTGTGCGGTGACCGGTCTTGGGTGCCCTGAGGATGATCTGACGGCGGTGTCCCCCGAACCGGTGGCGTTGGTTGTTGCTGAGGATGGCGCGATCACCTTGCCCTCCGGTCTGGTGGTCAAGGAAATCGAGACGTTGTTGGAGCCCTCTGGCGTGCCAACGCAGAGCGTTGATACGATTCGACTGCGCTACGTGGCAGAGATGTTGGCGCAAGACGATGTTTGGCCATTTGAACGCATTGAGGGTGACTTTGCACAGCTCTGTCACAGCTTCGGTTTGAAGCGACGTGCGACATCTGCGCCCAATGCAGCGCATGTCATTGTCTCCATCGCGTCGGAACCAGTGGGATTCGGCGAATCTGTGCCGCAAATCATACAGTATTTCGACAGTTATGCGCTCGTCGATGACGCCTGTATTTGGGAGGGATGATGAAAAAATCACTATATATTGAAGTGTTTAGCTCATCTGTACAGGCATATGATGCAAACACGACACATCGTGATTTAGGCAACGGTGGGGAGTATTTTTTCTCAACGAAAACAGATAGCTTGCATCAAGGTCGCATTTCTGTGACCCATACACCGTGTGTTGATCGAACCTGGGGCGACTCGGGGGAATCAGTATATGAACTTAATAGGAGACAGACATGTCCAAGAGCATCAAAGCTATCGTTGCCCTCGGCTTCGTTGCAGTTGTCGCAGCATGCGGCGGCCAGCAAGAAGAAGAGGTGGTTATTGTTGAGCCAGTGGTCGAAGAGCCCACATACAGCAAATTCTAAATCTACCTTTGCGGGGCGAACGCTTAAGATCGCCCCGCAAAACCTACCCCGCTCCGCAGATCGCGTAGAGCAGGGACTATCACTGAAAACAGAAGTTCTTCGTATCGTGGCTCAGCTTGCTGCGTTGATTCATTGCGTGTCCTCACAGGAGGTGCGTCATGCTTAAGCATCGCGGCTTCCCCGGACGTTTGCCAGGCACGGATTTTCAATTCACGATTCGGCGCGACAATAAGAAAGGTGCGACGCCTTTGGTTGCGCGGGAACGGTTTGCAGATCGCAGGCCGCCGGATCGCCGTGCAGATGAAGGGTTCATGTGGGCGTTGTGGACGCATTTCGGTGAAGAGCCGTTTGAGCGGGGCAATTTGGATGCCGGGCGGCTAAATTGGCTGTTTGGCCGCGAAGTGGTTGCGGCAGAAGATCCTTTTGATCCCGAAAGTTATGACGCTTTGTTAAGAATCGACGAGACACGTGCGCGCGCGTCCTTCCCTGCAGCTTTTGACGGGACCTACGACTGATGCTCGGCGCGTTTTCGCTATTGATGGACTGTTTTGGGCGGGAATCAGCCCAAAATACCTCCGTTGCAAACCAATGGTTTGCTGGCGCTCCAAGACATAGCAACGTGATCAGGCAGGCAAACCCCTCCAGCACAGTGGTGCGTCTGCTAGTACAAAACCGTTACCCTTCCCCTCTAAAGAGGTCTGTCCATTCGGGCAGACCTCTTTTTTTGCGGCAACGTTTTTCATGGCATGAATTGGCCGACAGATTGAGGCCGCTTCGGGCGGATCGTTGCGCAAATTCAACGTCACGTTTTTGTATGGAACCCAAATCAGGTCGGACGTGTTCTCTCTCCAAATATCATGAAGGAGAACTGATATGCGTAAGACACTCACAGCCCTTGGCTTCATCACAATTGCAGCAACAGTTGCGGCCTGTGACACAGATGCAGAACGCGGCCTTGTCGGCGCGGGCGCCGGGGCGGCCATCTCAACAGCCACAGGCGGCGACGCTCTCACCGGCGCGGTCCTTGGTGGCGCTGCTGGTGTCTTCTGTGACGACGCGGGCGTTTGTAAATAACACCAACCACATCACGGCCTTCGGGTCGTCTGACAACCATGACCGGGGTGCAGCAATGCGCTCCGGTCTTTCTATTTCTACTGGCGCTTTTGCGCTGAATTTGGGGACGTAGCATATGTTCAAGAAAATCCTGATCGCCAACCGCGGAGAGATCGCCTGCAGGGTCATCAAAACGGCACGCAAAATGGGCATCAAAACCGTGGCGATTTACTCTGATGCGGATCGGAACGCGATGCATGTGCGGATGGCAGATGAGGCCGTGCATATCGGGCCGCCGCCTGCGAACCAGTCCTATATTGTCATCGACAAGGTGATGGACGCGATCAAACAAACCGGCGCAGAGGCAGTGCATCCTGGTTACGGCTTCTTGTCGGAGAATTCTAAGTTTGCCGAGGCGCTTGAGGCCGCTGGTGTTGCGTTTATCGGGCCACCCGTTGGCGCGATTGAGAAGATGGGTGACAAGATCACCTCCAAGAAGATCGCGCAGGAGGCGAAGGTCTCTACCGTGCCGGGGCATATGGGGTTGATTGAAGACGCTGAGGAAGCCGTCAAGATTTCCAAGGGCATCGGCTATCCGGTGATGATCAAGGCCTCCGCCGGGGGCGGCGGTAAGGGTATGCGGATCGCATGGAATGATGATGAGGCGCGCGAAGGATTTCAGTCGTCCAAGAACGAGGCCGCGAACAGCTTTGGCGATGACCGGATTTTCATAGAGAAATTCGTGACGCAACCGCGTCATATTGAGATTCAGGTTCTCTCGGACGGGCAGGGCAACACGATCTATCTGGGTGAACGCGAGTGTTCTATCCAGCGCCGCAACCAGAAGGTGATCGAGGAAGCGCCGTCGCCGTTCTTGGACCCCAAGACCCGCAAAGCGATGGGTGAAGAGGCGTGCGCCTTGGCCGATGCTGTGGGCTATTCCAGCGCAGGCACGGTGGAGTTCATCGTTGATGGCGACAAGAATTTCTACTTCCTTGAGATGAACACGCGTCTGCAGGTGGAGCACCCTGTGACGGAGCTGATCACAGGTGTCGATCTGGTCGAACAGATGATCCGCGTCGCCAATGGCGAGAAGCTCAAGATCAAGCAAAGCGACATCAAGCTGAATGGCTGGGCGATGGAGTCGCGCCTTTATGCGGAGGATCCATATCGCGGCTTCTTGCCGTCGATTGGCCGTTTGACCCGCTACCGTCCGCCGGAAGAGATCGCCAAGAAAGACGTGGTCGTGCGCAACGATACTGGCGTCTACGAGGGCGGCGAGATATCGATGTATTACGATCCGATGATCGCGAAGCTCTGCACGTGGGGGCCGGATCGTGCGAGCGCGATTGAGAATATGCGCGTGGCTTTGGACAGTTTCGAGGTGGAAGGGATCGGGCATAACCTGCCGTTCTGTTCCGCGGTGATGGACCATCCGAAATTCGTCTCAGGCGACATCACGACGGCCTTTATCGAGGAGGAGTATCCGGACGGGTTCGAAGGCGTGACGCTTGACGACGATGCGTTGGCGCGTGTGGCTTCTGCTGCAGCGGCGATGAACCGTGTGGCTGAAATTCGCCGTGCCCGTATCTCCGGACGTTTGGACAATCACAAACGCAAGGTCGGCAAGGATTGGGTTGTCTCCCTGCAAGGCAAAGACTTCAAAGTGAAGGTGAAGGCCGACACGGAAGGTGCGACGGTTAAGCATAAGAAGGGTCCCAAGCATCGCGTGACGTCTGATTGGACGCCGGGCGATAGTCTCGCCAACCTGATGGTTGATGGATCGCCCCTTGTGTTGAAGGTCGACAAGGCGAGTGGTGGCTTCCGCCTGCGCACACGCGGCGCTGATATGCGCGTGACGGTGCGCACGCCGCGTCAGGCGGAATTGGCGGCTTTGATGCCTGAGAAGGTTGCACCTGATACATCCAAATTGCTGCTTTGCCCGATGCCGGGTCTGATTGTGAAACTGGATGTCGAGGTGGGCGACGAGGTGCAGGACGGCCAAGCGCTCTGCACGGTCGAGGCGATGAAGATGGAAAATATTTTGCGTGCGGAGCGCAAAGGCGTTGTCTCAAAGATCAATGCGGCTGCCGGGGACAACCTTGCTGTGGATGATGTTATCTTGGAGTTTGAATAAAACGAATGACGTTTCCGCGCCCGAATATATCGCAAGCTAAGTGCCAAGCGGCTGGCGGGGTTTACCCGTCCAGCCCTGAGGCAGCTGCGTTTCTGTCGCGGATTTCCTGCTGGCGCAGGGGCATTTTGTCGATGGCGCGGGTAAGTTCGCGCACAGACCATGGAAATGGTTTGCGCAGTTTTACCCCACCGTCTTTGCCGATCAGCACAAGCATAAACCCACGCGGGCGCAATTTCTCGCGCAACGGGGACAATTCGTCAGGGTTGGTGTCCGTCAAGATCACCACATCACGCGCTGCAAGAGCGTCCGAGCGGGCCTCAAGCAGATCAAGCTGGCGGATGAAAGCGGGGTCCCTTGGCGTATCGGCAAACACAACAATGGGACGTTTTTCCCATAGAAAATCGTTCAAATTCAATTCAACTACGTCCATAGGGACGATCAGCTCGGGCTCATCCGTGGTTGATTGCGCCCATGCAGAGCTTGCCGCTGAAACAGCAAAAAATGCAGTAATTACAAGTGATAGAGTGTGTTTCATAAGTCCTCCGCCTCAGGCTTATATAGGGTGCCATTCAGGCATTTCTAAGAGCAAATCCAAACTGAGTGCTCAAGGTCGTGTGATTAACGGGTTTCATAACCTTTTGTCCGACAAAACTGATCCAAACGGTGCCGCAAAGGCATGGCTAATTGGGGCTTTGGGTCATATGGAAATTTGTCTGCATCTTGGTGCGCATCGCACTGCATCGACCTCTCTTCAGGTTTTCATGAACGAGAATCGTAAATCGCTGACGCGGCAACGCACGGCGATTTGGGGACCCGGTCGTACGCGGTCGGGGCTGTTTGCCGGAATGATCCGTGATCCGAACCTGGTTCAGCCGGAAGATGAAGAACTGGCGAAGCGTTCAATCGGACGCATCAAGATGGAGCTTGCACGCGCTGAGAAAAACGAGATGACGCGGCTTGTCATCAGCGAAGAAAACATGATCGGGACGATGGGGCACAATTTCAAACGCTCGCGCCTGTATCCGCAAGCGCAGCGGCGCCTGCAACGCTTTGTGCCTGCCTTTGAGGGTCATAAATTGCGCATCGGTCTGTCGATCCGATCCTATGATAGTTATTGGGCCTCGGCGCTGGCGTTCCGGATCAAAGCGGGCAGTGCTGTGCCGAAAGCAGATCAGCTTGATCTTTTGACGACGCAACCGCGTCGCTGGCGGCATGTGATCTCTGACCTAGCAGAGGTTTTTCCGGACGCTGAAATCGCCATTTGGTCGTTCGAGGCTTGGTCGAGCCAGCCGCAAAATCAGTTGAGCGCGTTAACAGGCCGCCAAGGTCTGAGTGCCCTCAAAGGGGGAGGTGCAACCAACAATGCTTCCCTCCGTGCTGCGGAAATTGGAGCGATTGCACGCGAACGCGGACAAACGGAGATCGCGGATGATCTGGAACGCCAGATCGGTCGCTACCAGCCCTTTGATCCGAACCAAATTTACAAATTACGACAGGACTATGCCACAGATATCGACTGGCTGATCAACGGCAGCGATGGGTTGGCGACGTATTATGACCCGACCGGAGACACATCCGGCAGGTCTCAGCACGCAAGAGGAAGTGACTATGACGAAGAAAGTAGATTGGGCCAAGCGGGCTGAAGCGGAACTGCGTGGCAAGCCCCTAGACTGCCTGACATGGGACAGCCCCGAGGGGATCGCGATCCAGCCTGTTTATACGGCTGAGGACGCGGACGGTTTGGATCATATGGGATCCATGCCGGGCGAGGGGCCCTTCACGCGCGGTCCACGGGCTACGATGTATACCGGCAGACCGTGGACGATCAGGCAATATGCGGGTTTCTCTACGGCGGAGGAATCCAACGCCTTCTATCGCAAAGCGCTTGATGCGGGACAGCAAGGTGTTTCCGTCGCGTTTGATCTGGCGACCCACCGTGGCTACGACAGCGACCACGAACGGGTTGAGGGCGATGTCGGCAAGGCGGGCGTCGCGATTGATTCCGTTGAGGATATGAAAACCCTCTTTGACGGGATTCCGTTGGACAAAATCTCCGTCTCCATGACGATGAACGGCGCGGTGATCCCCGTACTGGCGTCGTTTATTGTGGCCGGCGAAGAGCAGGGCCATGACCGCGCAGTCCTGTCAGGCACCATTCAGAACGACATTCTGAAAGAATTCATGGTGCGCAACACTTACATCTACCCACCAGAACCCTCGATGCGGATCGTGTCGGATATCATCGAATTCACCTCGACCGACATGCCGAAATTCAACTCGATCTCGATCTCCGGTTATCACATGCAGGAAGCGGGCGCGAATTTGGTGCAGGAGCTGGCGTTTACGCTGGCTGACGGCAAGGAATATGTGCGCGCTGCGATTGAGAAAGGCATGGATGTCGATGCCTTTGCAGGTCGATTGTCGTTCTTCTTTGCCATCGGGATGAATTTCTTCATGGAAGCCGCTAAGCTGCGTGCGGCGCGGTTCTTGTGGCACCGGATTATGACGGAGTTTGGGGCGCAAAAAGAAGGCTCCAAGATGTTGCGGACCCATTGTCAAACGTCTGGCGTGTCGCTGCAGGAGCAAGACCCTTACAATAACATCGTGCGGACGGCGTACGAGGCGATGTCGGCAGTCTTGGGCGGCACACAATCGCTGCATACCAACAGTTTTGATGAGGCGATTGCACTGCCAACCGCATTCTCAAGCCGTATCGCGCGTAACACCCAGCTGATTTTGCAGAACGAGACCAAGGTCACCAAAGTCGTCGATCCGCTTGCGGGGTCTTACTACGTTGAAAAGCTGACGGCTGATCTGGCCGATGAGGCGTGGAAGATTATTGAGGAAATCGACGAGATGGGGGGCATGACCAAAGCCGTCGCCTCCGGCATGCCCAAATTGCGCATCGAAGAAGCCGCTGCGCTGCGGCAGGCGCAGGTCGATCGGGGTGATGAAGTCGTCGTGGGTGTCAACAAGTTCAAACTTGAGACACAGGAAGAGATCGAAATTCGTGATGTGGACAATCTGGCGGTTCGTGCCAGCCAGATTGAGCGGCTTGAAACGATCAAAGCGAGCCGCGATCAAGCGGCGTGTGATGCTGCCTTGGCCGCTTTGGAGGATGGCGCGCAATCGGGCGATGGGAACTTGTTGGCGTTGGCCGTCGAGGCCGCACGCGCGCGCGCAACCGTTGGAGAAATCAGCATGAGCATGGAAAAAATCTTTGGCCGTCACCGTGCTGAGGTGAAAACTCTGGCCGGGGTCTATGGTGCTGCCTATGAGGGCGATGCTGGGTTTGCAGCGATCCAGAAGGATGTCGAGACCTTCGCCGAAGAAGAGGGGCGCCGCCCGCGCATGCTCGTCGTCAAGATGGGGCAAGACGGCCACGATCGCGGTGCAAAAGTGATCGCAACTGCCTTTGCTGATATCGGATTTGATGTTGATGTGGGGCCGTTGTTCCAGACGCCGGAGGAGGCCGCACAAGATGCGGTCGATAACGATGTGCATGTTGTAGGGATCAGTAGTCAGGCTGCGGGTCACAAGACGCTTGCGCCTAAATTAGTGCAGGCTTTGAAGGAGGCGGATGCCAGCGAAATCATCGTGATCTGTGGGGGCGTTATCCCGCAACAGGATTACGAATTCCTGCAAAAGTCTGGTGTTAAGGCCATCTTTGGGCCGGGCACAAATATTCCCGAAGCTGCGAAAGATATCCTCGACCTTATCCGGAAAGCGCGGGATTGATATGGTGCTGTGCTTGCTGAACCCATGAGTTGGAGCGCCGTCGCATTGCGGTTTCCTCCCGCCGCGTTCTGTGCGACTTTGAGTTGAAATCAAAGCGGCACGGACGAGCGGGAAAACGGAAAGACCCATGGCACTACCAGTTCAGGATCAGGCGAAATATTGGGGCATCGCGGCAGTGGTGTTCGGTTTGGCACTTTGGTTTCTGGGCGACGTGCTGCTTCCGTTCATCGTAGGCGGCGCGATTGCGTATATGATGGATCCGGTCGCAGATCGGCTGGAACGGCTGAAATTCAGCCGTGTGGCGGCGACGGCTATCATTTCGCTGATTGCAATTCTGGTCATCATTCCGGTGCTGATATTTGTTGTCCGGGAGGTCGCCGTGCAAACGGCGGGGTTGCTGGAACAGGCCCCGAAATATCTCACAAGCCTGTACACATATCTTTCCGAGCGTCTTCCGACCTTGCTGGACGAGACCTCTACCTTGCGTAAAGCGTTGAGCGGATTTGGCGCGACGCTGCAGGAGCGGGGGACGGCCCTTGTGCAGACGGTCTTTAGTTCTGCCATCGGCGTCATTAACGCAGCGGTATTCGTAGTGGTTGTGCCAGTTGTGGCGTTCTATCTGCTGTTGGACTGGGACAACATGATCGCCCGTATCGACGCGCTTTTACCGCGTGACCATGCGCCAGTGATCCGACAAATCGCGACGGAAATTGACAATACATTGGCCAGCTTCGTGCGTGGTCAACTGACAGTCTGCGCGATTTTGGGGACGTTTTACGCCGTCGCGTTGATGATCGTTGGATTGCAATTCGGTCTTGTCGTAGGTGTGATTGCTGGGTTGATTACGTTTATTCCGTACGTCGGCGCATTGGTCGGTGGGGCGTTGGCGATTGGCCTCGCGCTGTTTCAGTTCTGGGGCGAGCCGCAATGGATCGTCGTGGTTGCTGTGATTTTTGCGATTGGGCAGTTCCTCGAAGGTAATATTCTCACCCCGAAACTCGTTGGTGAAAGCGTGGGCTTGCACCCTGTGTGGTTGCTTTTTGCCCTTTCGGCCTTCGGCACCGTCTTCGGGTTTGTGGGGATGCTCGTCGCTGTTCCCGTGGCCGCAATTTTGGGTGTACTGACGCGGTTCGGTGTGACCCAATATCAAAGCAGCCGCTTGTATCGCGGCCTTGACGAAGACAGCTGATATGGCAGAGCAATTGTCCTTTCCGCTCAGCGCCAAACCGGCGCTGGGGCGTGATAACTTCTTTGTCTCTGAGGCCAATCAACTGGCTGTTGTCGCGCTTGAGCGGGTGGACACATGGCCCAATGGCAAGCTGATCCTGTCTGGTCCGAGGGCATCTGGAAAGACGCATCTGGCACATGTCTGGTCGATGGAAACTGGTGCGCGGATCATTGCGGCGCGTGACCTTGCGGGGCGGGATATTGCGGCCGAAGTGGACGGCCCGCTGGCTGTCGAAGATATCGATTTGATGACTGCTGAAGACGAAACGGCTTTGTTTCATCTACATAATCTGATGTTGGCAGAGGGGCATGCGTTGTTGATGACAACGACGACAGAGCCGAGCGCCATGGGGTTGGCGCTTCCAGATCTGGTCAGCAGGCTGCAAGGAACGACTTTGGTGGCGCTGGACGCCCCCGATGATGCGTTGCTGGGGGCTGTTCTGGTGAAGCTCTTCTCCGACCGCCAGATCAACCTGCCGAATGGACTGTTAGACTATGTCTTGCCGCGGGTCGAACGCAGCTTTGCCGCTGCACGACACTTTGTCGAGGCATTGGACGCCCGCGCGATGCGGGAAGGCAAACCTATTGGAAAACGTTTGGCTGGCGATATCCTGCGCGGTGATCACGGCTGAATTCTGGACAAATTTCTGAAAAATATGGCATAAGTCACTGTGACGTTACATTCCGACATCAAACTTAATCCTATGACGACTGCGGATTTTCTCAGCTCTGAGTTTCCTGCGCCGGTTGCTTTGGATAATATCGACTTCAGCGGCCCAGACAGGTTCTTCAATCGTGAGCTGAGCTGGCTGGCGTTCAATTGGCGGGTTTTGGAAGAGGCCTCCAACCCTAAAGTGCCTTTGTTGGAGCGTGTCAGGTTTCTTGCGATCTCTGCCAACAACCTTGATGAATTCTATTCTGTCCGCGTGGCTGGTCTGCGTGAGCTGGCCTTGGCTGGAAATACGACGCCTTCTGCGGATGGGCGCAGCCCGGCGCAACAACTGGTTTTGATTGATGACAATGCGCGTGCATTGATGGAGCGTCAGGATGCCGTCCTTGGCACGCTGCGTCGCGAAATGCATGCTTCCGGTATCTCGATGCTCACCGGTGATTTGCTCAATGACAAAGATCAGACCTATCTTGAGAGATACTTCATCTCGAACATTTTTCCGGTCCTGTCCCCGTTGGCAATTGATCCGGCGCATCCGTTTCCGTTTATTCCGGACACAGGGCTTTCGCTGGCGCTGCAACTGAGCCGGAAATCGGACGGACGCAGTTTGCAAGCCTTGCTGCCGATCCCCAAACAAATCGAACGCTTCGTGACCTTGCCCGAAATCAACGGTCAGACGCGTGTCATGGCGATGGAAGATCTTCTGATCGAGCGGATTGGCGATATCTTCCCGGGCTATGAGGCCAAGGGCCATTGCGCGTTTCGTGTTCTGCGTGACAGCGATCTTGAGGTTGAAGAAGAGGCCGAAGATCTTGTGCGGGAATTTGAGACCGCACTTAAGCGTCGTCGCCGTGGGGAGGTTGTTCGGTTGACGCTGAGCGTGGGGGCACCGACCAAGCTTCGTGAACAGATCATGGAAGAGCTGGAGGTCACGGAAGCGGACGTGATCGAGGTCTCCGGCATGTTGGGCTTGAGCGATATTTCCGAGCTGATTGATGCCGCAACGCCGGAAATGCTTTGGCCGCATTTCACGCCGCGCGTGCCGGAACGGGTTCAGGACCATGAGGGCAATATGTTCTCTGCCATCCGGCAAAAGGACATGTTGCTGCATCACCCCTATGAGACGTTCGATATGGTGGTACGCTTTCTTGCGCAAGCCGCGCGTGATCCCGATGTGGTTGCGATCAAGCAGACGTTGTATCGAACGTCGAATGAATCTTCGATCGTGGCGGCTTTGTGCGAAGCAGCCGAGAACGGAAAATCCGTGACGGCTTTGGTCGAGTTGAAAGCCCGTTTTGATGAGGCCGCAAATATTCGTCAGTCACGCAAACTCGAACGTGCGGGCGCTCATGTTGTTTACGGGTTCATCAACTACAAAACCCACGCGAAAATCAGCGCGATTGTGCGCCGTGAGGGCAAGAAGCTGGTGACCTATACGCATTTTGGCACCGGCAATTACCATCCTATCACGGCGAAGTTTTACACTGATTTGAGCCTGTTTACCTGCGACGCCGCACTTGGCCGCGACGCAACGCGGGTGTTCAACTATGTGGGCGGGTATGCGCAGCCGGACAGTCTGGAAAATTTGGCGATTGCTCCGATTTCGTTGAAATCCACGCTGATCGAAAACATTAAGGCTGAGATGGCTTTTGCGGCTGAAGGAAAGCCTGCGGAAATTTGGGCGAAGATGAACTCCCTTATCGAGCCGGATGTGATCGACGCGCTCTATGGGGCGAGCCAGGCCGGCGTGAAGATCAGCCTCGTGGTGCGCGGGATTTGCGGATTGCGGCCCGGTATCGAAGGGTTGAGCGAAAATATCCGAGTGAAATCTATTGTCGGGCGGTTCCTTGAACACTCCCGTATCGTGTGTTTCGGCAATGGGCGCGGATTGCCGTCGAAGAAGGCGAAAGTGTATATGTCATCCGCCGATTGGATGGGGCGTAACCTGAACCGGCGCGTGGAAACTCTGGTGCAGATCACCAATAAGACGGTGCAGGCGCAGGTGATGAGCCAGATTATGGCAGCCAACCTGACAGATACCGCGCAAAGCTGGGTTTTGCAGCCCGATGGTAGTTACGCCCGCCAAGAATTTGACGAAAACGAACATCCGTTCAACTGCCACCGTTTCTTTATGGAGAACCCCTCGCTGTCTGGGCGCGGCAGCGCTGGTGCGGGCGATGTGCCTGAACTGACGCACACCAGAGACGCCTGAACCCGTTCGGAAATAAAATGTTGTTTTGAGGTCAGTGATTTATTGACCGCAACGGGCCGCTAAGGGCATGTTCTGCGTGACCAATAATTGGGGGTCCCAAACGTGGTAATGGATGGCGGAACGGCGTCGGACAACGAGGAATACGGACCTTTCGGGCGTCCCCTGTTTGATGATCCTAAAGCGAAGCGGCTGAGCAGGGTCGGGACGATTGATGTCGGGTCGAACTCGGTGCGATTGGTCGTATTCGATGGCGCGGCGCGGTCGCCAGCATATTTCTACAACGAGAAAATCATGGCTGGCCTCGGCACCGACATGGCCAAGACAGGGCGATTGTCGGTGGAAGGGCGCGCGCGTGCGCTGGCTGCACTGAAACGGTTCGCGATTTTGTGCCAAGGCATGGATGTCAGCCCGATCACAGCTGTGGCAACAGCGGCCGTTCGCGACGCCGAAGACGGCAAAGAGTTTTGCGAAGAAGTCGCGCAAGAAACCGGGATCAACTTATGGGTGGCCACCGGTCAGGAAGAGGCACGACTGTCTGCACAAGGTGTGTTTCTGGGCTGGCCGGAAGCGAAGGGCTTGATGTGTGATATCGGCGGATCTTCGATGGAGCTTGCAGAAATCGCGGATGGAGTTGTCGGCAAGCGGGTGACGTCCTCCTTGGGGCCGTTGAAGTTGATGGGTGTCAAAGGGGGCTATGATGGCCGCAAGAAGGTCATTGACGCAGCGCTCAATGATCTGCGCGATGATATGTCCAACCCTTATGAAGTGATTTACCTCGTAGGTGGGTCTTGGCGCGCTTTGGCCCGTCTGGACATGGAACGCCGCGGCTATCCCTTGAAGGTGCTGCATGAGTACCGAATGAAGCCGAAATCTGTTTTGCAAACAGTGAAATGGATGCGCGGCAAGTCGATTGACGAATTGCGTGCGATCACGGGTAACTCAGAAGCACGGATGCGGCTTGTGCCAATCGCTGCGCAGGTTTTGAAATCGCTTATCCAACGTTTCAAACCGGCAAGCCTCGCTGTCTCCAGCTACGGGATCCGTGAAGGGCTGCTCTATGAGCAGATGCCGTTTGAGCTTAAGCGCCGGGACCCCTTGATTGAGGCATGTCGCTGGGACGAGGCCAAACATGCCCGTATTCCCGGGTTCGGGCGGCAGTTGCACAAGTTCATTGAGCCGATTTTTGGCAAGGTCACCCATGATCGCGCGCGGTTGATACGCGCCGCCTGCCTGTTGCATGACGTCAGCTGGCGCGCGCATCCTGATTATCGCGCCGAAGTGTGTTTTGATAACGCGACACGTGCGAACCTCGGGGGGCTCGATCATCGGGGGCGGATGTTCTTGGGGGTTGCTTTGCTTCATCGCTACAAAAACTCACGCGATGGCACGCATCTGGATGAATTGTTTGAACTGTTGCCCAGCAAAGACCTCAGAGCGGCTGAAATTCTTGGGAAAGCGATGCGCTTTGGCGCAATGTTTTCGGTGCAGAGGCCCGAGTTGATGGGGCGGTTGAAATGGCACCCTAAAAAACGGCTTCTTAAACTGACGCTTCACCCAGAAACCAAAGACCTGTTTGGGGAAGTTGCAAAAGCGAGGTTCATGTCCCTTGCAACTTCGATGGATGCCGAGGTCGAAGTTAAATAAGTTCTGCCCCATTTCAGCCAATGGAGAAATAAATGCCTGAATTTGCGCGTTATCCGAGCCTGAGAGGGCGAAACATTTTGGTGACTGGCGGTGCGGGCGGTATCGGAACGTTGACGGTCGCGGCTTTTGCAGACCAAGGCGCGCATGTTGCTTTTCTGGACCGAGATAAAGCAACAAGCGATGCTGTCGCCAAAGACACAGGCGCCGCGTTTCGATTATGTGACTTGCGCGACATCGAGGGGACGCAAGCCGCGATTGCTGAATTGTCCTCTGAGCTTGGCTCGTTCGATGTCCTTGTGAACAATGCCGCGCGCGATGATCGTCATAACTGGCAGGAGGTCACGCCGGACTATTGGGATGAACGGATGCAGACCAATCTGCGCCATATGTTCTTCGCCATCCAAGCCGTCGCACCCGGTATGATTGAGGCAGGCAGGGGCTCTATCATAAACCTTGGGTCTAATTCCTGGTGGGAGGCCGGTGGCGGCTTTCCTGCTTATGCAACGGCGAAGGCAGCCGTACATGGTCTGACACGGACCATGGCGCGGGATTTGGGCGCGCATAGGATCAGGGTGAACACTGTGGTGCCGGGTTGGATTATGACCGAGCGCCAGAAAGAGCTATGGGCGACGCCAGAGGCCTTGGAAAAGCACCGCCGAAGGCAGTGTTTGCCGGATTTGATTGATCCCGAATACGTGGCGCGAATGGTTTTGTTCCTCGCCTCTGACGATGCGGCCATGTGTACGGCCAATAATTACATGGTCGAAGCGGGCTCCATCTAGCTTGCTCCATCACGTTGCCTGTCGTAGGCACGGTCTAACTCAAGTTACGAAGGCCCAAACCCATGCGCATGACCCGCTACTTCCTGCCAGTTCTTAAAGAAACGCCCAGCGAGGCGCAAATCGTCTCGCACCGCCTGATGCTACGAGCAGGCATGATTAAGCAAAGCTCGGCCGGTATCTATTCTTGGCTGCCTTTGGGTTATAAAGTTCTGAAGAACATCGAATACATCGTTCATGAGGAACAGGCGCGCGCAGGTCATATGGCGATGCTGATGCCGACGATTCAATCCGCTGATCTGTGGCGTGAGAGCGGGCGTTATGATGATTACGGCGAGGAGATGCTACGCATCAAAGATCGCCATGATCGCGACATGCTGTTCACGCCCACGGCGGAAGAGCTGATCACTGATATCTTCCGTGCCCATGTCTCCAGCTACAAAGACATGCCTTTGACCATGTATCAGATTCAGTGGAAGTTCCGCGACGAACGCCGTCCGCGCTTTGGCGTGATGCGGGGGCGTGAGTTCTACATGAAGGATGGCTATAATTTCGATCTGACCAAAGAAGACGCGATGCATGCCTATAATCGCCATCTGGTCAGCTACTTGCGGACTTATGAGCGGATGGGCTTGCAGGCCATTCCGATGCGTGCGGACAGCGGCCCTATTGGCGGCGATGATACGCATGAATTTCTGGTTTTGGCCGAAACAGGCGAGTCGGAGGTTTTTTACGACAGCGCAGTGACGGATTTGACATTCGGTGATCGTGAGATCGACTATGACGACAAAGCGCAATGCGCAGGCGTCATGGAAGAGTTCACGACAAAATACGCGCGCACTGACGAGACGCATGATGAAGCGCTGTTCAACGAAGTGCCCGAAGAGCGTCGCAAGGTCGCGCGCGGAATCGAAGTTGGGCAGATCTTCTACTTTGGGACCAAATATTCCGACGCGTTGGGCGCAACTGTGCAAGGGCCAGATGGTAAGCCAGTGGCGGTGCATATGGGCTCGCATGGGATTGGTGTGAGCCGCCTTTTGGGTGCAATCATTGAGGCTAGCCATGACGATAAGGGCATCATTTGGCCCGAAGGCGTCACGCCGTTCCACGTTGGCATCGTCAACCTCAAGCAAGGCGATGACGAAGCGGATGCCGCTTGCGAAAGCCTCTACGCGCAAATCGAGGCGCTAGGCCTAGAGCCGCTCTATGATGATCGCAATGAGCGGGCAGGCGGCAAGTTTGCGACGATGGATCTGATCGGCTTGCCTTGGCGCATCACTGTCGGACCGCGTGGGCTGAAGAATGGTGTGGTCGAACTGACCTCTCGCAAAACCGGTGAAAGTGAAGAACTTGCGCCTGACGCCGCGATTGCAAAAATTGCTGCCATCTACGGCAAAGCATGAAAACGGTTCTGTGTTTCGGTGATAGCATGACATGGGGTTCGCGCCCTGATGGGGGCGGGCGACACGCCTTTGAAGTCCGCTGGCCGAATGTCTTGCGAGAGGGTCTGAATGGTGTCGAGGTGGTGGCTGACGGGTTGCGCGGACGCACGACCGCGATGGACCAGCATGCGTCGCCCGGTAATATGAACGGCGCGGCGCTCTTGCCTTCGCTTTTGCATTCCAATGCGCCGGTCGACGTTGTGATCTTGTTCCTTGGCACAAACGATGTCTACTGGGGTTACCCGCTCAACCGCGCTGTGCGCGGCATTGAGCATCTGATCGAGCAGGTTCGCGTTCACCCAATGAGGACGCTGCCTGAGGTCTCGCCGCAGATCATTGTTGTCCTCCCGCCGCGTCTTGTGCCGTGTTCAGAAACGGGTGTGGATGACGCATTGATCTCGAAATCCAACGCCTTCGCCGCGCGTGTCGCGGAGTTGTGCGATCGTCTGGAGATCATGACCTTTGATGCGGAGACGGTTGCTCAGACCTCCCCCGTAGACGGTATCCACCTCGATGCTGAGAACACCCGCGCGATTGGTGCGGCACTTGTGCCAATGGTCAAAGATCTTCTTACCTAATCTTTCTTTTGCAGAAAACATGCCGGGGGTGCGGGGGCAGAGCCCCCGCGTATCGACGCATTAAAGCGTGGCGAAACCCTTACAGTGATATCCGGAACCGCGCGAAGCCGTCCGGGCCGTCTCCGGCCTCTTCGATTGTTACGCCGGGCACATCTGCGGCATAAGCTTTCGCGGCAGGCCCTGTGTCAAATAGAACGGTCGTGCCCTCCATCGGTTTGAACGTCCAATTTGCATCGGCACGTGGGCTGATCGTGCCTTTCTCAACAATGTAGCGTACAATGACATCACGGTTCGTATCAGGGCCTTCAAAGACTGTCGTCTCGGGCGAGGCTCCGGGGAACGCTCCACCACCACCGGCGCGGTAGTTGTTGGTTGCGATGATGAATTCCGCAGCCATATCAAGCGGTTCGCCGTTATAGGTAAGGTTCACAATCCGTGATGCAGCCTCATCCAGCAGTACACCTTTCGGATCATATTTCGACGGCTGAGACAGGTCGATCTGATATTCGACCCCGTCGATCACGTCGAAATTATAGCTTGGGAAGGCTGGATTCAGCAGCACCACATCCTGCGCGCCTGGTTCAACCTGATTGAAGATACCGGCGGAGCGTTCCAGCCAGTCCTTCACCTGTTGTCCCGTCACGCGCACCGCGCGCGCGGTGTTCGGGTAGAGGTACAGGTCAGAGACGTTTTTGATCGCCACATCGCCTTTTGGCACATCCGTGAAATACTCTGGGCCACCGCGGCCACCAGCTTTGAAGGGCGCTGCAGCCGATAGGATCGGCAGGCCTTCATGTTCAGTGCCCTTCATCATCTGCTCGATATACCAAAGCTGGGCAATCGAGACGATTTGAACGGATGGATCATCGGCCACAAGCGCGAAGTAGCTATGCAGCGGTGCATCGGTTTTTCCGACAGCACGGCGCACATAGGCCAGCGTTTCGTCATGCTCTTGCTGCACGGAAGCCAGAACCGCCTCGTCGCTTTCGACCAAGGCCGTTGTGGAGCGGTCTTCATTGCGTTTGGAGATTGGGCGCGCCTCGCTTTCGGCGGAGACCACGCGCCATTCATTGCCGTCCTTCTCGATCAAGAGATCAATTAGCCCCATATGGCTGCCCCAGAATCCGCCCATCGTAGCAGGGGTGCCCATCAGCGTACCGGCGTCCACATCAGCGCCTGCGAAATCGGCGTAACCCGGTGACGGGAAGACGAGGTGAGAATGGCCGGTGAGGATCGCGTCGATCCCATCCATGCCGGCCAGAGGAACGGCGGCGTTTTCCATGCCATCAGTGGCCTCAGCGGACCCAATGCCTGAATGCGACAGGGCCACAATGATATCCGCACCTTCTTCTTTCATCTGTGGCAGGTAGGCTTTTGCGGTTTCGAGTATATCGCGGGCTTGCACATTGCCTTCAAGATGACGGCGGTCCCAACCCATGATCTGCGGCGGCACAAAGCCGATGAGGCCGACTTTGATCGGGTGTTCTGTTCCAGACCCATCTGTCACTTTGTGATCCATGATCACGTAAGGCGGGATCAGCGTTTTGTCCTTGGTCGGATCGCCGCCCATTTCTTTGACGACATTGGCGTTCACAACGGGGAAATCGGCACCAGCGAGGGCCTTCATCAGGAACTCAATACCATAGTTAAACTCGTGGTTGCCAAGGGTCGAGGCATCAAAACCCAGCGTATTCATGGCCTCAATCACCGGGTGCAAATCACCCTCTTTCATTCCGCGCTCATAGGCGATGTAGTCGCCCATGGGGTTGCCCTGTAGGAAGTCGCCGTTGTCGATGAGCAGCGAATTTGTAGCCTCGTCCCGGATCGCTTTGATCAGTGATGCTGTGCGGGCGAGGCCGACTGTGTCGCGGGGTTTGTCTGCGTAGTAGTCATATGGGAAGACATGCACATGCAGGTCTGTTGTCTCCATAATGCGCAGATGTGCTTGATTTGTTGCCGCGCGGGCGGAAAACGGGTGCAGCGCGATAAAGCCAGCCGTGCTGGCCAGAAAACTCCGACGGCTCAATGAAATGGACATGGACGAATCCCCCTTTGATAATTTTCTTGGAATTTATCCCGTCAGTGTAAGCGCAGTGTGACGGCGAACAAAAGGGTGGGACTTTGCGCCTTGCGCGAATTCGCAGAAAGCCGCTTTGAAATTTTTGCAGCATCGACCGAATAAATTGGATTGCTTGCGGGTTATTCTCTCAACCCCGCCACTATCGGATCGGGGACAACGGGAGGAAATACATGCTCAATTCACTAAAAACGGTTGTCATTGCGGCAGCTTTGGCTGCGACGGGATCAATCGCTTACGCAGATGGCCATGCCAAAAGCTGGACCTTAGACGGGGAAAACTCGAAGCTGGCATTTGGCTCGATCAAGAAAGATTATCTGGGCGAGGCGCATAGTTTCAAAACGATCTCCGGAACCGTTGGTGCGGATGGCGCCGTTGTGATTGACGTCAATCTTGCCTCCGTCGAAACCAATATCGACATTCGCAACGAGCGTATGATTGAGCATGTGTTCAAGAATGTGGCTACTGCCACGCTGGCCTCTCAAATTGATATGGCGGAGCTGACCGCGATGCCTGTTGGTGGAATGAGCACCATGGAGCTGGATGGGACACTGACTTTGGTCGGTACCGAGGTTGAGCTTTATGCTGACATGTTTGTCGTGCGTCTGTCTGAGGATCGCGTGATGGCGACAACTGACAGTATGATTTTTCTTGATACGGAAGAAGCTGGCATTGATCCCGGGGTCACCAAGTTGATGGAGCTGGCTGAATTGCCAAGCATCACGCGCGCAGCCCCAGTCACAATGCGCTTGGTCTTTGATGCCAACTGATCGGTCTGTGTAACGAGTGCTGCCTTTCCCCTGCCAATGCCTTTGTGTTGGCAGGGTTTTCTGTATCTAAAACTGATCTTTGAAGAAGGCGAGCGTTTCGGCAAGGACCATCTCAGGCAATTCTTCGGCCAGATAATGCGCGCCGGGCAGGGACTTGCCGGTAACCGTTTCTGCCCGCAGGCGCCACAGCCCGAGACAATCAAAATAGGCCTCTATCGCGCCTTTCTCTCCCCAAAGGACGTGGACCGGACACTTCAATTTTGCGTCTTCGTCGTCATTGTCATGGGTGATGTCGATCGTGGCTGCGGCGCGGTAGTCTTCGCAGCTGGCGTGAATGACGTTCGGATTGTCAAAAGCATCGTGGTAGGCCTGCCTCGCGTCAGGACTGAACGGTCCATCGCCAGCCGCACCAAAGGTGCATTTCTTGTCCCAAAAGTCGCGCGGGTCTGCTTCGATCATGCGCTCGGGCAGGGGGAACGCTTCGGTCAGATAGAACCAATGCGCATAGGTTCGCGCAAAGCCAAGTGTGGTGTGTTCATACATCTCTCGGGTCGGGGCGATATCTAGGATGATTAGCTTTTTCACGGCATCGGGATGGTCCATGCCCAATCTGTGTGCTACCCGCGCGCCGCGATCATGACTTAGGATTTCAAAGCTCTCATGACCGAAATGCGCCATGAGGCTGACCATATCAGCGGCCATCTCGCGTTTTGACATTTGGGAATGATCATCGCGTGTGGGCGGGCAGGTGGATTTGCCGTACCCCCGTAAGTCCGGTGCAATGACGGTAAAGTATTTTGCAAGCACGGGCGCTGTTTTGTGCCACATCACATGGGTCTGCGGATATCCGTGCAGCAGCAGAAGTGGCGGGCCAGTCCCCGCCTTACGGCCGTGCAAAGTTACCTCACCTACCGTGATGTCGAATGTCTCAAATCCCTCAAACATGTGGATAGCCTAGACAAGCAAAAGGGCGCGCGCCAGTCTGCACGCACCCTTCTAAGTGTTCTCAGCCGATTAGTGCTCGAACTTTTTGATCTCGCCAGAAGCCAGCCGTTCAGAATAGCTCGCCAATTCTGTCTTCACCAGTTTCATCAGGAAGTAGAGGCAGAAGATGTTGACCACGGCCATGGCGAAGATCGCGGCATCGGAGAAGTCGATGACCGGACCAAGTGAGGCCGCCGCACCGATCACGATGAAGACGCAGAAGATGATCTTGAAAACCAGCTCAATCGTTTTTCCTTCGCCGAACAGGTAGGTCCACGCTTTCAGGCCGTAGTAGCTCCATGAAATCATGGTGGAGAAGGCAAACAGCACCACGGCAATCGCCAGGACAAACGGGAACCAGCTGATGCCCGATGCAAACGCTGCCGAGGTCAGCGCGACGCCGGTATTGCCATCAACCGTGGCAATGGCGGAGCCTGCTTCGTTCAGCATGTAGTTGCCGGTTGCTTCATCCACTATCAATTGTTGCGAGATGATGATGACCAAAGCCGTCATTGTACAGATCACCACTGTATCGATCAGCGGCTCTAACAAGGAAACGAACCCTTCCGTAATAGGCTCTTTGGTTTTCACCGCAGAGTGCGCAATCGCCGCCGAACCAACACCCGCCTCATTGGAGAACGCCGCCCGTTTGAACCCTTGGATCAAAGCGCCAACGAAGCCGCCCGCAACGCCAAGGCCCGTAAAGGCGCCTGCGAAGATTTGACCGAAGGCCCAGCCGATCATGTTGTAGTTGACCAAAAGGATGACCAGCGCCGCACCGACATACATGATGCCCATGAACGGCACGATTTTTTCTGTCACTTTCGCGATGGATTTCACACCACCGACGATGACTGCAAAGACGATGGCCGCAAAGACGATCCCCGTGATCCAGCCAGGATAGTCCCCTGTGATGCTGGAGATTTGCGCATGGGCTTGGTTGGCTTGGAACATATTTCCGCCACCTAAAGCACCAAGGATACAGAAGACCGAGAACAGAATGGCGAGGATCTTGCCGCCCGGCAGTCCCAGCTCGTCAAAGCCCTTGGAGATATAGTACATTGGACCACCAGAGACGGTGCCATCGGGGTATTCGTTCCGGTACTTCACGCCCAACGTACATTCAGTGAATTTCGACGCCATTCCCAGAAGACCTGCGAGGATCATCCAGAACGTGGCACCGGGTCCACCGATGCCGACGGCCACGGCCACACCGGCAATGTTGCCGAGACCCACGGTGCCCGACAAAGCGGTCGCAAGCGCTTGGAAGTGACTGACTTCTCCCGCGTCATTCGGGTCGGAATAGTCGCCTTTGACCAGACCGATGGAATGGCCGAAGAAGCGGAACTGCACGAAGCCAAAGTAAAGGGTAAAGATCGTCGCCGCGACCACCAGCCACATCACGATCCATGGAAAGGATGTGCCGGGGAAGGGGGCGAAGATCAGGCTCACAAACGGACCAGTTGCGGCGGCAAACGCCTCGTTTACCTTCTGGTCGAGGCTCATCGCCTCTTGCGCGAAGGCAGGTGTTGCCATGGCGCTCAGTGCCGCGAAAGCGGCTGTTTTGAGATATGATGTCATTTGGAAAATTCCTTAGCTCACAACCGTGACGGGCACGGTGGCTTCCATCACGAGGGTTGCGGTGGAGCTGCCGAAGATGCGTTTGGACAGGCTTTTGTCAGTAGAACGAGCGACGACAATCTGTGCGGCTCCTTCCTTTTTGGCCACTGAATTCAGCGTGTCGGCCACATCGCCATGGCGCACCATGCCTGTGACTGTCAGACCCGCTGCTTCCAATTGCGCCACGGCCGGATCGACGACGCGTTCGCGCGCGGTGGAGATTTCTTCCTCACGCCGCTTGTGACGTTGGGCGTTTTCTTCCGCTGTTTGGAAGGAATAGGGCGACCATTCGATTACATAGACGACCAGCAGCTCGCAGCTGCCAATCTGTTCGGCCAGTTTCGCCCCGAATTCAAGGGCGCGCTCTCCGGAACTTTGTCCATCAAGGCCAATCACCAGTTTGGTTGACATAATTATTCAACTCCTGTCGGGTCCCCCCTCGCAGGTCTGGCTCTGAAATCGACCGGTTTGCGCGTTTGTGTTGCGCGTTCAAAGGCAGCAGGGCGAACTGTTTTAATTTGTCGGTCTAACGCTTAACCATAGTGAAATTCTCTAGGTTTATGTGCCGATTTGGGTCTGTTTAGGGCTGTCCGCGCCTAAATTCAGACGAATACCTAGTGAATTTCACTTTGTCTTGATTTTGATAATATAGATTGCACTCACGAATTTTGGTACTTTAGTGCGGATCGATCAAAGCGTCACGGCTTTTCGTGAAGGCAAATGCGGTGGCACAAAACCGCGCTCGTCAGGGCGTGACTTGACCCTCGCGGGTCAAAGGCGCAAATGTGCGCGCAACGCCAGACACAGGCAGGAGTGAAACGTGGCCAAGATCACGAGCGGTAAAACAGCGCCCTTTGCAGGGTTCGAGTGGATGATTGCGTGGCGCTATATCCGTGCCAAACGTGCTGAGGGCGGCGTGTCGGTGATGACATGGATATCGCTCATCGGGATCACGCTCGCCGTGGCCGCGCTGATTATCACTTTGGCGGTGCGGTCGGGTTTCCGTTATGAATTTGTCGACACGATCTTGGGCGCGAATGCGCATATCACAGTCTATGATCAGGGAACCAGCACCGCGGCGGGCAATTTCGCGCGTGTGATCGAAAACTACGACGAAAAGGCCAAAGCGTTGTCTGCCGCGCCCGGTGTTGTGCGCGCCGCACCTTTGGTGAAGGGCCAAGTGATGGCCACGGGGCGCAGCCGGAACGCAGGTGTCGAGGTCTTTGGCATCCGCGCACAGGACTTCGAGGGTATCCGCCGGGTGATCAATCCCGAAGAAGCCTATGGAGACTGGTCGCGTTTTGACGAAGGTATCGCAATCGGCAGCGGGATCGCGCGCGAGCTTGGTGTGGGGCCGGGGGACCGGGTCCGGTTAATCTCCCCCAATGGGACCAAGACCGCTTTTGGGACATCGCCACGCGTTGTCGCTTTTGAGGTCGTCTATGTGTTCCGCGTCGGTCGGTACGACATAGACCGCACGCGGGTCTATATGCCTTTCGAGAAAGCGCAGGAATATTTTAACCGAGAAGACTTGGCTGATGAGATCGAGGTGATCGTCGAGGATCCAGAAAACATTGCCAAGGCGGAAGAGGATATCAGGCAGGTCGCAGGCGAGGGCGCGTTGATCTGGACATGGCGGGACTCGTCGGGCGCATTTCTGAACGCGCTTGAGATGGAAGATAACGTGATGTTTCTGATCCTCTCCATTCTGGTGTTGATCGCGTCGATGAATATCGTTTCGGGTTTGATCATGTTGGTCAAAAACAAAGGCCGTGACATCGGTATCTTGCGCACGATGGGCCTTAGCGAAGGGTCTGTGTTGCGCGTGTTTTTCATATGTGGTGCGGGAATTGGCGTGATCGGGACAATCGCCGGGCTTATTCTTGGTTGCCTGTTTGCCATCTATATCGACCAGATTTTTGATTTTGTGAATTACGTTGCGGGCGGCGGTGTCTGGGACCCATCGGTGCGCATGATCTCCAAATTGCCAGCACGCCTTGAGATGGGCGATGTGCTGAGCGCGGTGTCTCTGTCACTGTTTCTCAGTTTTGTTGTGACGATTTTTCCGGCCCGACGCGCAGCGCGGATGAACCCGGTGGAGGCTTTGCGTTATGAGTGATGTGGCGCTGTCCCTGACAGAGATCAAAAAGCTCTATAACGCGGGCAAACCAAACGAGATTGCTGTTCTGCGTGGCGCGGAGTTGCAGGTGCAACGTGGCGAGGTCGTGGCCTTGGTGGCGCCGTCTGGTGCAGGCAAATCAACGCTTTTGCATATTGCCGGTCTTCTGGATACTCCTGATGAAGGCCAGGTGCAGATCGCGGGTGAGGACTTGACGGGCCGTTCTGATAGGGCGCGCACAAATGCGCGGCGGTCCCAGATAGGGTTTGTCTATCAGTTTCACCATCTGCTGCCGGAATTTACGGCGGCTGAAAATATCATCCTGCCGCAACTGGCGGCGGGTGTATCACAACGCGAGGCCGCTGCGCGCGCTGAGGATTTGTTGGGCAAAGTTGGTGTCGCTACGCGCTCGGATCACCGCCCCGGCGCATTATCAGGCGGCGAGCAGCAGCGTGTCGCGTTTTGCCGAGCACTTGCCAATAGCCCGGGACTTTTGCTGGCGGATGAGCCGACAGGAAATTTGGATCCTGAGACCTCTGATCAGGTGTTTGATGCGTTGATGGGACTGGCCCGTGAGACAGGGCTGGCTGCGCTCATCGCCACGCATAACATGGAACTTGCGGGACGCATGGATCGCACCGTCCGTTTGGAACAAGGTGTTTTGGTGTGAAGTCAGGCGGTCTGCGCGGTCTGCGTTTCGCGATGTGCTGAATAGAGCGCGTCACAGCCGTCAAACACCATCCTCTGGATCGCATCGCCTTCCATAGCGATTTCGTGCTCTCCCCCCTCCACGATGACCAATTCACCATTCGGCCAGCGCGACACACGATCACGGATGAACTCGGCGTCAACGATCCGCTCGTTCGTTCCGAGGTAGGTCAATGATGGCACGTTGGGCGTTGGATGCGCCCTCAGGTTTCGGCATTCCCTCAGGGCCTCGTTCAGCCAGCTCAAGCTAGGGCCACCAAGTGCGAGGTCAGGGTATGTTTCGACCTGTAATTTCATTCGGTCAAACATCTCCCTGTCACGGGTCAGCATGTTATCTTCAAACGGATTGGACAGGACATAGGTCGTGGGCAATGTCCCGGGTGCGATTGTGCTCCCGAATCCAAAATTATGCGCAAGGGTTGAACCGATCCACGCTGCCGCTTTCTTCGTATGCGGTGTCAGAGAAATTCCCCACATTGGTCCTGTAAAAGCGGCAGACGTCACGGGCAATCCTTCGACCAAAGCCCGAAGCCCGATGCATCCGCCCATGGAGTGCGCGAAAAGGGAAAGAGGTTTGGGAAGCTTAAGCTCTTCAACCAACGCGAGTAGGGCCTCGATATCTTTTTGGTAGTCTTTGAACAGACCGACATGGCCCAGCGCGCGATCAGCCAACAGCCGATCCGCCAGACCCTGTCCGCGCCAATCAACTGCTACTGTTGCGTAGCCGCGCGCCTGAAAATGCCCAGCGGCATGTCCGTATTTTTCGACGAATTCAGTGCGCCCGGGAAAGAGTAAGACAGTGCCCTTGCTGGCAGCTTCCGCGCCCCAGACACCCGCACGGATTTTTACCCCGTCAGAGCAGGTTAACCAATAGGCGGAGCCGCCGTCCGGGCCAAAAGCCACGTCGGCATGAAGGGGCGCAGGTGTCAGTGTCACGAAAGAACAGAACCCAATTTCATTGCTTGACCCATGTCACCGTCGACGGTCAGTTTGCCTGACATGAATGCGGCTGTTGGGTTCAGGTCACCGTCCAGAATCGCTTCGAAAGTTTCTGCATCCGCGGACATTGTGCATTCCGCATCTTCGTCGCCTGCGCGCACGCCAGCGTTGTCGACCATGATCGAACCTTCGTCTTCGATCATGAACTTGACTGATCCGTCAAATCCGCCGTCCATTTTGGCCGACAGTGCTTCAACTGCTTTGGTGATGACGTCGCTCATTTGCGTTCTCCTAAAAATGTGAGCAGCAGGGTCTCGCTTTTTCGATTTGCCCCGCTAGACTTAAGTGCGTTATGAAGTTTTCAACATATATCCTCAACACTGTCGTTGCGGCATTTTTGCTTGCCGCGTCAAGTGTTGCCCCCGCACGTGCCGATGAAGAGTCGCTGAACAAGCTCTTTGCGAGCCTTGCCGAACCTGATCAGGAAAATTGGGAGAGCATCGAGAACGCGATTTGGCGGGAATGGTCCGACAGTGGGTCGAAATCCATGAACCTCCTGCTGCAACGTGGCAAGCGGGCCATGTCTGCGGGCCGCATGAAGCTGGCAATCGACCATTTCACAGCACTTACGGATCATGCGCCTGATTTTGCCGAAGGCTGGAACATGCGCGCGACTGCCTATTTTGGAGCAGGTCTTTACGGATTATCCATCGCGGATGTGCAGCGCACGCTGGCTTTGAACCCCCGCCATTTCGGCGCGCTTCAGGGATTAGGCCGCATGTTGGAAGAGATGGAAGATGCGGATAATGCGCTCAAAGCCTACAGTGCGGCTTTGGCTATACATCCCCACAGACCGGGCCTAAAAGAGGCGGTAGAGCGGTTGGAAGAACAGGTCTCCGGCCAAAACCTTTAACGCCTTTTCGGGCCCGAACCAGCGAAGCCACAGCTTTATGTCCGGCAGCGCACAGGTGACGGCGGTCTTGGGACCGACCAACACCGGCAAAACCCATTACGCTATTGAGCGCATGTTGGCGCATCGCACGGGCATCATCGGACTGCCCCTGCGCCTTTTGGCGCGTGAGGTCTATGACCGGATCGTGGCCTTGCGGGGCCCGTCGGTGGTGGCGTTGGTCACAGGTGAAGAACGGATCGTGCCGGAACGCGCGCAATATTGGGTCTGTACGGTCGAAGCCATGCCGGAAGGCATGGGCGCGGATTTCGTGGCGGTCGATGAAATCCAGCTTTGCGCCGATCCTGAGCGCGGTCATGTTTTCACGCAACGCCTGTTGAAGGCACGCGGGTTTCACGAGACGCTGTTTATGGGGGCGGAAACCATGCGCTCCGCCATTGCAGCGATGGAGCCAAAAGCGCAGTTTTTGAAACGGGAGCGCTTTTCTGAGTTGTCCTACACGGGCTCCAAGAAAGTCAGTCGCCTTAAGGCACGTTCTGCCATTGTCGGTTTTTCCGTTGAAAACGTCTATGCGATTGCCGAGTTGATCCGCCGCCAAAAAGGCGGCTGCGCAGTCGTTATGGGCGCGCTCAGCCCGCGCACGCGGAACGCGCAGGTCGCGATGTACCAAAACGGCGACGTGGATTATCTGGTTGCCACAGACGCGATTGGCATGGGGCTCAACCTCGATATTGCTCACGTCGCGTTATCTGCATTGACCAAATTCGATGGCCGCCGGATGCGGCCCCTGATGCCCAACGAGTTGGCACAAATCGCAGGCCGAGCAGGGCGCTATATGGAGCCGGGCACCTTTGGAGTCACGGGTGAGGCGCGCCCGTTGGAGGAGGGCGTGGTTGAGGCGATCACCCAGTCGAAATTCCAGCCCGTCAAAAAACTGCAATGGCGCAATGACCGGCTGGAGTTTGGCTCAATCGACCGCCTAATCCGCTCGCTCGAGATGCGTACCGATGATGACTGGCTCAGTCGCGCGCGGGACGCAGATGATGTGACGGCGCTGAAAGCGCTGGGCGGAATGGTCGACGTTATCGCGCGGACCGGTACGCCGCAGGAAGTAAAGCTGCTTTGGGATGTCTGTCGTATCCCCGATTTCAGAGGGATTTCCAGCGGCGAGCACGCCAATATGCTCGAGGTGATTTTCGGCTATCTGCATGACAAAGGGCAGGTGCCCAATGACTATATGGCGCGTCAGATGGCGCGGATTGATCGCACGGATGGCGATATTGACACGTTGTCGAAGCGGTTGGCCTATATCCGCACATGGACCTATGTCACCCAGCGGAAAGGCTGGGTCGTTGACGAAAGCCATTGGCGCGGCGAAACCCGTGCTGTAGAAGACCGCTTGTCGGACGCGCTGCATGGCGCGCTGACGCAAAGATTTGTCGACCGGCGCACGAGTGTTCTCATGCGGCGGTTGAAACAGAAGGAGAGCCTCGTGGCTGACGTGAATGACAAGGGTGAAGTGACGGTTGAGGGCGAGATGATCGGCCGTCTGGACGGGTTCCGTTTCCGCCAGGATGCGAGTTCCACACCTGACGAGGCGAAAACTCTAAAACAAGCGGCTGTCGCCGCTCTGGCCCCGCATTTCAACTTGCGCGCGGACAAGTTCTACAACGCCCCTGATACGGAGATGGATTTCACCGAACAAGGCGGCTTGATGTGGGGCGATATGGCCGTGGGCAAGCTGACCAAAGGCGATGATCCTTTGAAGCCGAAGGTAGAGCCTTTCGTTGACGAAGAAGCAGGCACGGATGTGGCGGAAAAAGTCACGCGTCGTTTGCAACATTTCATCGACCGCAAGATCGCCGCTGCCTTTGAGCCAATGATTGCCATGTCGAATGACGAGACCCTGACCGGTCTGGCCAAAGGCTTTGCCTTCCAGATGGTCGAAGCATTGGGGGTTATTCCGCGCGACAAAGTTGCCTCTGATGTCAAAGAGCTGGATCAAGACGCGCGCGGCGCATTGCGCAAACATGGTATACGCTTTGGTCAGTTTACGATCTTCATGCCGCTTTTGTTGAAACCTGCACCCACGCGCCTGCGTTTGGTGCTCTGGTCCTTGCAACAGGGCCTGAGCGAATTCCCCGAAGCGCCGCCACCGGGCTTGGTTACGGTGCCATCCGTGAAAGATGCCCCGGAGGGATATTACACCAATGCAGGCTACCGCCTTGCAGGAGCGCGGGCGATCCGGATCGACATGCTGGAGCGTCTGGCCGATCAGTTGCGCAGAGAGGATTCGCGCGGTGGATTTGAAGCCAAGGCTGACATGCTGTCGATCACAGGCATGACGCTGGAGCAGTTTGCGGATTTGATGTCCGGTCTTGGCTACAAGGCCGAGAAGGGCGAACGGACGAAAGTGAAGGCGGTTGTCGAGAAACCTGTCGAGGAAACAACTGACGACGCGAAGCCGGACGCAGTTTCAGAAGAGGTGACCGCAGATCAAGCGACGCCTGAAACTGAGGCGTCGGCAGAAAACGCGGCACCCGAAATGGAAGTATTTTACACCTTCAAATGGGGTGGCAACCGTGGGGCAAAACCTCAGGGCCAACGCCCCCCTCGGAAGGATGGCGGCAAGCCGCAGCGCGGCAAGCCTAAGGGCAAAGGTGGTTCGCGGGACAACAAGGCGCAGACCTTCAAGTCCCGGCCACCAAAGAAAGAAAAAGCCATCGATCCCGACAATCCGTTTGCGGCAGCCCTGATGGGGCTGAAGAAAGACTGATTACGGTTGATCCAAATGGGCGCTGCGCGCGCGTGATCTTTTTGTGTTCTTTGAGAGCTTCGCTCTCAGCCACGCGGGCACACTCTCAGCATCGTTTCGGCAAAAACACACATGTCTGATCTGCGGGAGACCATTCGGCTGGATAAATGGCTATGGCAAGCGCGGTTCTTCAAAACACGCACGCTCGCGGCTGCCGTCGTCAAAGCGGGAAATGTGCGGGTCAACAGCTCGAAAATTGCCAAACCTGCTTTTCAAGTGGGAGAGGGGGACGGGATCACCTTCCCGCAAGGTTCACAAACGCGTGTTGTGGTCGTTCAAGCGTGCGGATCCCGGCGCGGTCCGGCGCCCGAGGCGCAAGGATTGTACCTCGATAAGACAGTTTTTGAGGAGAAAGTTCCGCGCACTGTCACGCCTTGGGGAAAAGGACGTCCAACAAAGAAAGATCGCCGCACCTTAGACCTTTCGCGTAAGCCTCCGCTTGAATGATCTGGCGAAGGCGATTACGACACTTCCAACAGTTTTATTCGGACAAGACCCATGACCTATATCGTCAATGACGCCTGCATTGCTTGCAAATACACCGACTGCGTTGAGGTGTGCCCCGTGGATTGTTTCTACGAGGGTGAGAATATGTTGGTGATCCATCCTGACGAGTGTATTGACTGCGGCGTTTGCGAGCCCGAATGCCCTGCGGACGCCATCCGTCCTGACACGGAACCGGATATGGAAAAGTGGGTGGAATTCAACCGCAAGTATTCTGAGAAATGGCCGGTGATCATCACCAAGAAAGATCCGTTGCCGACTGCCGACGAGATGGATGGCAAAGAGGGCAAAATGGAACTGTTCTCGGAAAATGCAGGCGAAGGCGGTTGATTCGCCTGTAATTTGCCTGACACAGCAATGACCTAACGTGGCTTGGTATATGGGGCGCTTTAAATAGGCGTGTTTTTGTGCTATGTATACGGTAAGGATGACATCGCTTGGCCGCATAGGACGCGGGGAGAAACCAAGCGCTGACCAATGAAAATACAATCGGACGTGACCGGGGGATTTCCACCGGCCCTGTCCGTTTCGTTGTGAAAACACTGTGGAAGTGAGGCTCTATGAGCAAGAAGAAACAAGACTTTAGCCCGAATGAATTTGTGGTCTATCCGGCCCATGGCGTTGGCAAGGTTGTCAGCATCGAGACGCAGGAAGTGGCCGGCATTGAGCTGGAGTTGTTCGTCGTGGCGTTTGAGAAAGACAAAATGACCCTGCGCGTGCCAACGCACAAAGCGTTGGAAGTTGGCATGCGTCCGCTGTCATCGCCCGATCTTGTGGGCCAAGCGTTCAAGACGCTGAAAGGCAAAGCACGCGTCAAGCGCGCGATGTGGTCGCGTCGGGCGCAGGAATATGAGCAAAAGATCAACTCTGGCGATTTGATCGCGATTGCAGAAGTCGTGCGTGACCTGCACCGCCACGGGGATCAGCGCGAGCAAAGCTACTCTGAGCGTCAGCTTTATGAAGCTGCCCTCGAGCGTTTGACCCGTGAGATTGCCGTCGTACAGGGCAATGACGAGCCGTCTGCGATGAAAGAGATTGATGATGTGTTGATCAGCCGCTCTGCTGCTTGATCCCATCTGACATGCTTGAGTGACGCCGCCCTTGGTGAAGGGGCGGCGTTTTTCGTTTAGAGTGCGGCAGAGATCGCAATAAGGATTGCAATCTCCGTCAGCTGTTGGGTGGCCCCGAGAACGTCGCCGGTTTGCCCCCCGATCTTGGAGCGTGCGATTAAGCAAGCGGCCGCAGGCGCGGCTATTGCGCCACAAATGACTGGAATGATGAGCGGTATAGGCAGCAAACAGGTTGCTGCGACACCGATCGCAATTGCGCCGGTCGCGGAAAGTGGACCGGGCGTGCCGGTTGATACTGACAATCCGCTGTCCCGTGCAGGAGGCAAAGCTTGCATGACACCGACGATAGAAGTGCGGGATAGAATGGCGGGAAGAATGAATGCCCAGAACGGCCACGTGCCATCAATGAAAAGAAGAGCATAGATCATCCAGCGTGCGGCGACGGATGTGATTAGAGCCAGCACGCCGTATGTGCCGATAGCACTGTCTTTCATGATGTCCAGACGTCGGGCGCGCTCCCATCCGCCCCAAAACCCATCGGCGCAATCGGCAAGGCCGTCCTCGTGCATCGCACCGGTGGTGACGATGGATGTCACCACTAGCAGCAATGCCGCGATCGTGGGCGGAAGGCCAATCCAGAGAGCAACCCAAGCAACCGTTGCGGACAATCCACCGATCACAAGGCCAGCAAGCGGGTAAGCCCACGCAGCGCGTGCTGCGGGGCGTGTCTGATCACTCCAATCTGCATAAGGCACCGGAAGACGTGTAAGCAGGCTGAGCGCAATCAGAAGGTCATTGAGGATGGGAATACGCATGTCGGTTTCCGGCGCGGTCAGGGCGTGCTTGGGGCTTTCGATTGGCGCAGGCTACGGCTAGAGAGGGGCGTAACACAATCACTGAATCAGGTCCCGCCGTCCCATGTCCCATACCTTTTCAAGCCTTTCAGAGTTTCAGGCCGTTCTGGCAGCACAAACGGGGCCGAATACTGCAGCTCAAGCGGATGCCGAAGCTCGGAATGGCCAGCTGACCAAACCACCAGGCGCATTGGGGCGTTTGGAAGACCTGGCTATTTGGTATGCCTCTTGGCGTGGTGATGCACGTCCGATGATTTCATCGCCACAGGTGATCATATTTGCGGGGAACCACGGTGTGACCGCGCAAGGCGTCTCCGCCTTTCCTGCGGAAGTCACTGCGCAGATGGTGGCGAACTTTGAACATGGCGGGGCGGCGATCAATCAACTGTCAAAAGCAGTGGAGGCGCGCATGGATGTGCACGCTCTTGATCTTGAGCGTCCAACCCATGACTTCACCAAAAAACCTGCCATGAACGAAGAGGACTGCGTTGCGGCTTTGCAGGCAGGTTGGGATGCGGTTGATCCGAAGTCTGATCTGGTGGTTACCGGTGAAATGGGGATCGGGAATACGACGTCTGCTGCGGCTCTAGGCCTCGCGCTTTTCGGCGGTGAGGCCGCAGATTGGACGGGACGCGGGACCGGGGTGGATGATGCAGGGCTGGCAATAAAGACACGCGTTGTCGCAGAGGGTGTTGCACTGCATGACACCTCTGATGCGTTGAACGCGCTCAGATGTCTCGGCGGTCGGGAATTGGCGGCAATGGCCGGTGCAATCGCTGCAGCGCGCGCATACGGCATTCCGGTCATCTTGGATGGGTTCATCTGTACAGCCGCTGCAGCGGTGCTTGAAAAGGCGCGTCCAGGTGCGCTTGATCATGCGGTTGCAGGTCACCTTTCAGCTGAAGGGGCGCATCAGCGGATGTTGGACACGTTGGGCAAGCCCCCGTTGTTGGCGCTGGGCTTGCGTTTGGGCGAAGGATCAGGCGGAGCCTTGGCGATCAGTGTATTGAAGGCTGCGGTTGCCTGTCATTCTGGCATGGCGACCTTTGCGGAAGCTGGCGTGACAGACGGCTAAGGCACTGACAGACGAGATTGCGCAAGATTTGTGAATTGGATGTCTTTAGGATGGTCTGCATGGGCCATCAGGAGGAGACCCAATGTCAGAACAAACCACACTGAAGAGACCAATCCTCCAAGCGTTTGAGGCTTTCCCACCAGCTGAAGCACAGGTGTTACGAGACATTCGGGCGCTCATTTTCTCGGAAGCGGAACGCCTTGGTGCGGGGCAGGTCGAGGAAATACTGAAATGGGGCCAGCCATCCTATCGAGTGAAAGAGGGCACGCCGGTGCGGCTTGGTCTGCTGGACGGCGCACCAGCCATTTTTGTGCATTGCCAAACGTCAATTATCGAAGAGGCACGGACGGTCTTTGGGCCAGACGAAGCATTTTCCGGAAACAGGGCTTTGCGGGTCACCGAAGGACTGGACGCTGCGCGCCATGTTATTGGCGCTGCTTTGACCTATCATCGCCGTCAGAGATAGCGAAGTCCTAGCCGACTGTAGGCAGGGGGCTGTCGGCCTTGATCTGATCCATAACAATCTGGCTTTGCACACGCCCCACCGCAGGGTGTGGCAGCAGGATATCTTGCACCAATCGGTTCAACGCCTTGAGATCACTGCAAACGACGCGCAACAAATAGTCGGCCTCTCCCGTGAGGGTCCAAGCCGCGATAATTTCGGGCTGTAACCGCGTCAGACTTAGGAAGGCCTTATGGGTCTCAGGATTATGCGTCGCGGTTTGCACTTGTACGAAAGCCTGTACTGTAAGGCCCAGTTTTCCGGGGTCCGGACGGGCCACGTAATTCGTGATGAAGCCTTCCTGTTCAAGCCGTTGCTTTCTGCGACCAGCTTGAGACGGAGATAAATTCAGCACCTCCGCCAGTTCGCCAGACGTCATATGCGCATTGACCTGCAACACATCCATCAAACGAAGGTCAATTTTGTCCAAGGGGCTCATGCTAAATCTCTGCGTAAATATCGGTATATGCGCACAATATATGTATCTTGGGGGCAAATTGCACGAACTATGCGCGAATAATGCGTCAGAAAAGCGGTATCGTGCCGGTAGCGAACATCCCGGTTACAATCAGCAGGAGTATTCCCTTGGGTCCTTTTCCGCACGACGCCCCGAAAGCCACGATTTCCGATGATAACCCCGCCGGTACGGATGGGTTTGAATTCGTGGAGTTTGCACATCCTGACCCTGAGGCACTGCGCGATACGTTTCGCAAGATGGGCTATACGCACACGGCCAACCACAAATCCAAAGCGATTGAGCTTTGGCAGCAAGGCGACATTACGTACGTTCTCAACAATGAACCCGATAGCCACGCCATGCGGTTTGTTGAAGAACACGGCCCTTGTGCGCCCGCAATGGCGTGGCGCGTCGTTGATGCCGATCAGGCGTTTAAACATGCGGTAGCCCAAGGCGCGGCGGCCTTTGATGGTCCGGGCAAGACAATGGATGTCCCCGCGATCAAAGGGATCGGTGGCTCTCTGATTTACTTGGTGGATAAGTATTATGAAACCAACCCTTACAACGCGGAATTTGATTGGATCAGCAAAACCCATCCCGAAGGCGTGGGCTTTCACTACCTCGATCACCTGACCCACAACGTCCACAAAGGGAACATGGACGTCTGGTTCAAATTCTATGGCGATCTGTTCAACTTCAAGGAAATCCGCTTCTTTGATATCCAAGGCAAGCATTCCGGCCTAATGAGCCGCGCATTGACATCGCCCTGCGGGCGTATCCGTATCCCGATCAACGAAGATCGTGGCGAGACTGGTCAGATCGTCGAATATCTCAAGCGCTACAATGGCGAAGGCATCCAGCATATCGCCGTGGGCGCAAAAGACATCTATGCCGCCACAGATGAAATCGCAGCACGCGGTGTGAAGTTCATGCCCGCTCCGCCCGATACCTATTACCCACTGTCCAAATCCCGTGTGAGAGGTCACGAAGAACCCATTGAAAAAATGCAGAAACACGGAATCCTGATTGATGGCGAAGGTGTCCTCGCTGGCGGAGAGACGCGGATCCTTCTTCAAATATTCTCAAAAACAGTGATCGGCCCGATCTTCTTCGAATTTATCCAGCGCAAAGGCGATGATGGGTTTGGCGAGGGCAATTTCAAAGCGCTGTTCGAGGCCATTGAGCAAGATCAGATTGATCGTGGAGTTCTGGCGGCCGAATAAGGTTGAACTCCTGCGTCGCTCCTTGTTTGCTGGGCTAAATAAGGAGCCGCTATGCCGAAGATCGAGATTGTCAGCTATTCCGGAACAGGAAACACGACAGAGCTGGCAAAGCTCATTGCCGCTGAGTGTGGTGCCCGCATTTGGGAATTGCCGCATGACGGGACCGTCAAAGACAAGATGTGGGATGCTCTTGATGCGGCAGATGCCATCTTGTTCGGCAGTCCGACGTATATGGGCGGACCAGCTTGGCAGTTTAAGCGTTTCGCCGATGCGACGGGGGAGCGGTGGTATAACCGTGACTGGCAAGACAAGCTGGCGGGCGGGTTCACGACCTCAGGCTCGACCAATGGCGATAAGGGTGAATGCATGTCGTATTTCATCACGCTCGCCAATCAGCATGGGATGATCTGGATTTCGCTTGGTCAGAGCTCTCCACCCAGTCGCAGCAATCCTCAGACGGCCACCAATTGGTCTGGTGGCAATGGCGGCGTTATGGCAATTGCTGGTCGGGACGGTATGCCCGAGGGCGATTTGCAAAGTGCAAAAGACTACGGCGCACGGGTGTTAACACTCACCAAGAGGTTCGTAAGTTAGGCCGGCCATTCAAACCTGCCCTCCAGCAATTTCAATGGTTTGCCCGTTGATGCTGCCAGACCCGCCCCCACAGAGCCACACCGCAGCTTCGCCAATCTCAGAGGCTTCAATCAACCGTTTGTGCCGGTTTGATCTGACCATGGTGCCCAATGCTTCTTCTTCCGTAATCCCCGCCCGCGCCGCGATATCCACTGTGCCACGCGTGACAATTGGCGTGTCGACATAGCCGGGACAAAGCGCATTGAATGTATACGGCCCTCCCATATAGTCCTCGCTAAGGCCGCGGATCAGGCCGATGAGCCCATGTTTCGACGCCGAATAGGCAGGCGCGCCGCGCAGTCCGCGCACCCCCGCGATGGACGACACGGCGATCACACGGCCCCAATCCGTGGTCAGCATAGAGGGAAGGCAGGCTTGGATCGTTAGCATCGCCCCGTCCAGATTCGTGGCCATCGTCCGTCGCCAGAAAGCCAAATCCATCTTCGAGATGGATTTCCCCTCGGCAATGCCAGCATTGGGCACGCAAATCTGTACGGGACCATTTTGATCAATGGCAGCTGCGACCACGGATTGCGTGGCTTCGGGATCCGTCACGTCCAAGGCCAGAGCAAGTCCGTCAAATCCAGCTGCGGCCTCCTCCAACACCTCAATCCGGCGCCCTGTGATCGTGACTGCAGCGCCTTGTGCTGCGAGGGCTTGCGCGATGGCCAAACCGATGCCTGTCCCACCGCCAGTGATATACGCGTGTTTGCCTGAAAGTGACATGAGAACCTCCTGATTTTACATCAGATTAGCTCAGTTCACGTCTAACACCAGCGCGACATATAATTGCAGCGACCTCGACCCTTGCGACATTTTGTTTCGCAGCCCATTCACCGGCTTTACGTTTCCGGCATCCGAGGATAAGAGCAGGGTTCTGCGAGAAATATTTCATTTGAGCCACAAAAGGAGGGCCACATGAAAATCGGGGCACTTAAAGAAACATTTGCCGGTGAGAACAGGGTTGCGATGACGCCAGAAAGCGCGTTGCAGCTACAAAAACTTGGACATGACTGCTTGATCGAATCCAAAGCCGGTGCGGCTGCTGGGTTCTCGGACGCGGCGTATAAAGAAGCTGGCGTGACGGTTGTCAAAACCGCAGCGGCACTTTGGAAAGACGCGGATATTGTCGTCAAAGTTCGCCAGCCCACCACGGCTGAGCAAAAGAAGATGCGGGCGGCGCAAACGCTGATCTCCTTCTTCAACCCGTCTGCGAACGAGGCTGGTATGAAAGCCGCCGCGAATGCTGGCGCAACCGTTATCGCGATGGAAATGGTGCCCCGCATCAGCCGCGCGCAGAAGATGGACGCGCTGTCTTCTATGGCGAATATCGCTGGCTACCGCGCGGTTATTGAGGCCGGTAACAACTTTGGCCGCTTTTTTACAGGGCAGGTGACTGCTGCCGGTAAAGTACCGCCCGCGAAGGTTCTGGTCGTCGGCGCTGGCGTGGCCGGTTTGGCCGCGATCGGCACGGCAACGTCTCTTGGCGCGATCACTTACGCTTTTGACGTGCGCCCTGAAGTGGCGGAGCAGGTCGAGTCCATGGGCGCCGAGTTTGTCTTCCTCGACTTTGAAGAAGAAGCCCAAGACGGCGCGGCAACGGGTGGCTATGCAGCCGTCTCCAGCCCCGAATTCCGCGAAGCGCAGCTGGCAAAGTTTCGCGAGCTGGCCCCGGAGGTCGACATCGTCATCACGACGGCGCTGATCCCGAACCGCGAAGCGCCAGAGCTGTGGACCGAAGACATGGTTGCAGCGATGAAGCCCGGTTCTGTCATCGTCGACCTTGCGGCAGAGAAGGGCGGGAACTGCAAACAGACCGTCATGGACGAGAAGATCGTGACCGAAAACGGCGTGACCATCATCGGCTACACCGACTTCCCAAGCCGCATGGGCGCGCAGGCGTCCAGCCTCTATTCCAACAACATCCGCCACATGATTGCCGACCTGACGCCTGAGAAAGACGGCGTCATCGTGCATAATATGGAAGACGATGTAATCCGTGGCGCAACCGTTGCGCATGGCAAGGAAATCACATGGCCGCCCCCGCCACCGAAAGTGGCAGCGATTGCGGCGCAACCTCCCAAGGAAAAACCGAAGGAGCTGACTGCAGAGGAAAAAAGCGCCAACGAATTGGCCGCGTTCAAGCAAGAAACCAAGACGCAAGTCACATTGATCGCAGTTGGCGCAGCCCTGCTTCTGGCCGTCGGCCTCGTGGCGCCGGCCAGCTTCATGCAGCACTTCATCGTGTTTGTGTTGTCGGTCTTCGTGGGCTTCCAAGTGATCTGGAACGTCGCGCATTCGTTGCACACGCCACTTATGGCGGTAACGAACGCGATCTCCTCGATCATCATTCTGGGTGCCTTGATCCAAATCGGATCAGGCTCCGTTTTGATTACGCTACTTGCAGCGGCAGCAGTCTTCATGACCGGGATCAACATCTTCGGCGGCTTCCTCGTGACACGGCGCATGCTCGCCATGTTCCAGAAATCTTAAGGGGTAGGGCAAATGGAATTAGGTTTTACAACAGCGGCTTACGTCGTCGCGGCCGTCCTCTTCATCCTGTCGCTTGGCGGACTGTCTGGACAAGAAAGCGCGAAACGCGCCGTGTGGTATGGCATCGTGGGGATGGCTTTGGCCGTCGCTGCAACAATCATCGGGCCAGGCTCTGGCTATTGGCTTCTCTCGTTGATCCTGATCGGTATGGGCGGCGTCATCGGTTTCCAATTGGCGACCAAAGTACAGATGACACAGATGCCCGAACTCGTTGCGGCCATGCACTCCCTCGTGGGGCTGGCAGCTGTGATCGTGGGCTTCATCGCGCATTTCGAACTGAACCGCGTCGCGGGGATGAACGGTGATGAAACCAAAGACCTCGGCACATTCGCGGCCCTTCTGGCCAAGAAAACGGGCGTTGAGATCGCGATCCTGCGCGTCGAGCTGTTCCTCGGTATCTTCATCGGTGCGATCACCTTCACGGGCTCCGTCATCGCCTACGGCAAGCTCGCTGGCAAAGTCACCTCGGCTGCTGAAAAGCTGCCCGGTGGTCATCTTCTGAACGCGGGCGCAGCTGCATTGTCGTTGATCTGCCTGATCTGGTATTTCAACACGGGCGGCTTCTTCCCGCTTTTCGTGATGACACTGGCCGCATTGTTCATCGGCTATCACCTGATCATGGGCATCGGCGGCGCGGATATGCCGGTCGTGGTCTCCATGCTCAACAGCTACTCCGGCTGGGCCGCAGCTGCCATTGGCTTTTCGCTCGGGAACGACTTGCTGATCGTGGTCGGTGCGCTTGTCGGCTCTTCCGGTGCAATCCTCAGCTACATCATGTGTAAGGCGATGAACCGGTCCTTCGTGTCCGTGATCTTGGGTGGCTTTGGTGGCCCGGCGGGTGAACAGATGGCTGTCGAAGGCGAGCAGATCGCCATCGATTCCGACGGCGTCGCCACGGCGTTGAACGATGCAGATAGCATTATCATCATCCCGGGTTACGGCATGGCCGTCGCACAGGCGCAAACGGCTGTGGCCGAACTGGTCCGCAAATTGCGCTCCAAAGGCAAGGAAGTCCGCTTTGCCATCCACCCTGTTGCGGGCCGCTTGCCGGGCCACATGAACGTGCTCTTGGCGGAAGCCAAGGTGCCCTACGACATCGTGATGGAGATGGATGAGATCAATGACGATTTCCCAGATACGGATGTTGCCATCGTCATCGGCTCCAACGATATCGTGAACCCCGCTGCGCAAGACGATCCGAACAGCCCCATCGCGGGTATGCCGGTTTTGGAATGCTGGAAGGCCAAGCAGGTGTTCGTATCAAAACGTGGCCAAGGCACGGGCTATTCGGGCATTGAGAACCCGTTGTTCTTCAAAGACAACACGCGGATGTTCTACGGGGATGCGAAAGCGTCCTTGGACGAGTTGCTTCCGAAAATCGACTGATACGGTAGAAGATAGAACAAAAAAACACCCGCTTCATAACGAAGCGGGTGTTTTCTTTCAGACGGGGCGTGCGCCGTGCGCTACCCCACCCCCAGAGAATTTAGCTGTCTGCCATTTCAGCAGGGCTGTCGCTTTCGTCCAGCTTGCGCTCGACGCGCAGCATTTCAAGGCGGGTTTTCTCATCACCTTCAAAGAAAACCTTACGTTCGGCTGCCGACATTTCGGACAAAGCAAACTTCACTTCTGCTTGTGTGAGGTTGCCCTCTGATGTCTCGCGCACGATGCGCTCAGCTGCGGAATCTTCGCTCAATGCGAAGAACTCTTCGGCAGTTGTCACGTCAGCGACAGCTGGGGCAGCGGCGGTCAGTGCGATTGCGGCAGCGATAGTACGGGTGTTCATTACAAACTCCTGTTCAGTTAGTACGTTGCAGAACGCCGAGTGCGCCTGCTTTCACCGATACAACCCAACGCAAGCAATTTTCGTTCCATATTTTCTTGGGAGTTCCGTCTAGCGAGCTGTTGTTAAACGGAAAGTATCAAAAACAATCTTGGTCTATCTTTGCTGTTTCGGTGACATCAGGCTGATCCACTTGGATCAACGCTCCCATATTCACCCGCAAAAAAGAAACAGCGCGCCGAGACGGATAATCTCAAGCGCGCTGCTGCTTGTCAGAACGTGGAAAGGTTTGGTTTACGCGTTGCCTTCGCCATCATGTTTTGAATTCTGAATATAGAGATGTTTGATTTTCGCCATACTCTCCATGGCTTCATTCAAATCATCATAGATTTTCAGTTTGACGTCGTCAGAGACATCTTGTTTTTCGATAACTTCATTCAGGACGCCCTCAATCTCCACCCACGATTTGGTGGCTTGCGTGAGCGCCACGCGAATTTCATCTGTTGGCGCAGGCCGGATACCTGCAGCGGGCATACCATCGAGCAAAGCCCGCAGGGTGAGGCCATAAATCTGCATCGACTTGGTCAGGACGGCCGTGCGGTCCGCGTCGCCATTGCCTGCCCAGATTTCACAAGACGCTTTGGCTAGCTTTTGGGTCAGCATCTCTTGGCGGCTGACAAAATCAATGACGATTGCATTGGCCTGAACAAGCTCTGCGGGGTTTGCATATTGTCCGGACAATTCTGCAGTCAGGGCAGACGCGGATGCCAGGATTGCTTCGTTTTCTGTCTTGATGACATGCAGGGCGTCAGGGTTCGTGGGTTCCTCAGCCAAGGTGACGGTTGCTTCCTGCATAGGCGCCCACTGATCGCGCAAGGCTTCAATCTTGGTAATCGTCTTCTTACGGCTTTCCGCTCCGATGATATTGAGCTCTGGGTTGCCGTAATGCAGCGCATCGAGGATCAGGGCGAACTGCCCCTTTGCCTGCTCCATCATTTCCTTGGAGCCGTCTGGGTTGATCCCATGTGTCATATGGCAAGCAGAGTTTGCAGCCTGTTGTGACAGCGTACCGAGCAAAGCAGCCGCGTCGATCCGTTCAGGTGCACTTTGTTGATTAACATATTGATGTGACGCATCCGCAAAGGATGCACTGGCAGCGATGCCACACGCGAGAGCGGTGGCAGCATATAGGTGTATTTTCATAAATCACTTCTCCTGTGTTTTTTGGGGGACTAATTAGAAAACACTGGTTAAGTGAGCGCGGGTTTGGAGGTGTTTTGTGGTCGCGATGTGGCGCTGGTTGGGAAGATTTTCGACAATTTGCAAAAGCCTCAACGCCCTGTTTCTGGCATCAAAGATGACAAAAGCCCCCCAAGCATGCGTGCTTGAGGGGCTTCTTATCTAACTTTCGGCCGGGACGTCGCTCAGTCAATCAAAGCATTTTTGGCGCCGTCGACGTCATCATCGTCAGTGATGTGCTTGGCAAAGACGACATACATGTGCTCAATCTTTTCCATGTCATACATCGCGACGTTCAGGTCGTGATACAGCGTTTCTTTCATTTCCTTTGGAACGACCTCGTTCGCCAGAACAAATTCGAGTTCGGACTCAATGACTTTCCAGTCCTGCGTCGCTTTCTCCAAGCGAGATGCAATTTCAGGGGTTGGCGCAGGCTGGATCCCTGCCGCTGGCATACCATTGAGCAGCGCGCCGAGGGTCAGGTCATAGATTTGCATCGTGGATTGCAGCAGTTCAATGCGGTCCGCGTCGCGGTTACCCACCCAAATCTCGCACGCGATCTTGGCCATCTTTTGCGTCAGCATGGCTTGGCGTGCTGTGAAATCCAGAAGCATGACATCCGCTTGCATCAACTCCGCCGGGTTAGAGTATTCACCCGCAATCTTCGTCGTCAGACGCGATGCATCCTCAAGCACGCTCTCGTTCTCCGCCTTGATCAGTTTCAGAGCAGCTTCATTCTTGGGGTCATCTATCAACGTCGCGGCGGCCTTCACGACAGGTGCCCATGCTTCCCGCAAATTTTCGATCTGCAGAATGGTTTTCCGGTTTTGCTCTTTACCGATGATGTTCATCGTCGGATTGCCATATTGAAGGGCATCAAGGTACAAATCGAACTTGCCTTTGGCTTCAACCATCAGAGAGCGTGACTCCTCAGGGTTGATATCATGTGCCATATGACAAGCGGCGGAGGCCGTTTCCTGTGACAAAACACGCAGCAAGGCCGCAGCTTCGACGCGTTCCGCTGCGCCGATATCTTCAACTGCCAGAACCTCAACGACTTTGGCGTCGGTATTTCCCGCAATAGCGGAATAAGTTGGTAGTGTAAGTGCGAGTGCGACAGCACTCAAAGTAAGCGTCTTCATTCCATTACCTCTTATTAAACAGGTCCCGGTGGACTCGGGACAATTTGACTCAAATGCAAAAGATATGGATTTTTGTGTTTGAACTGTGGCGCGGGGTTGTTGCTTAAGTGAAAAAATATCAATAATGTCAGTAACTTATTACATGTAAGTGTAAACCTGAGTTGTCACTATTCGAATGTGCATTGTAGCACAGCAGCCCTGACTTGCATCTTTGTGGGGGACAGGGTTTGTTCGGCGACAACACAGATTTGCAGGAGCAATCGCGCATGAAAGACGAATATACACCCCCAAAAGTGTGGACATGGGAAAGCGAAAATGGGGGGGAGTGGGCCAGCCTCAACCGCCCGATCGCTGGCGCCACCCATGACAAAAATCTGCCTGTCGGTGAAAACCCTTTGCAGCTATATAGCTTGGCCACGCCCAACGGTGTCAAAGTCACGGTCATGCTCGAAGAACTTCTCGCAGCAGGCTTTTCCGGGGCGGAATATGACGCATGGTTGATCCGGATCACTGAAGGCGACCAGTTCGGCTCTGGCTTTGTCGATATCAACCCGAATTCAAAAATCCCTGCGATGTTCGACACGACCACACAGACCCGTATTTTCGAAAGCGCGTCGATCCTGTTCTATCTGTCAGAGAAATTTGACAACGCGTTCTTACCGACGGACCTCAAGTCACGCACGGAAACGATGAATTGGCTATTCTGGCTCCAAGGTTCTGCGCCCTATCTTGGCGGCGGGTTCGGGCATTTCTACGCCTATGCCCCGTATAAAATGCAGTACCCAATTGATCGTTTCACGATGGAGGCGAAACGTCAGCTGGATGTTCTGGATCGCCATTTGGCCGACAACGAATACCTTGCAGGCGACACATATACGATTGCCGATATGGCTACATGCCCGTGGTATGGCCGCACCGTGCAGGGTGCGAGCTACAATGCCGGTGATTTTCTCGATGTGGGCATCTACAAGAACGTCATCCGCTGGGCCGACCTCGTATCTTCGCGGCCCGCCTATAAGCGTGGGGCAATGGTCAACCGCTCGTTTGGGCCTCTTGAGGAGCAATTACACGAGCGTCACGACGCCTCCGATTTCGATCTGAAAACACAAGAAAAAATCGAAGGCGCGTCTTAGGAAACCTGTCTTTGGGTCGATGATTGCCGGAGTCTAGGCGCTCGGTATGCAGTTGCACACTGCTAACCTCCGGTTTTTCAAAGATTTTAAGTTTACATTCAATCTTCAGGCGCTAGGTTGCGCTTGAAGATTGAAGGGTTTTACGATGCCACCGATTGAAGATCACCCGCTGCGTTATGCGCTCGCGAACGAGTTACACGCCCGACCGTTTCCCTCCCTAAAGGCGCCGTGTCACGCGGCTTTTATCGCGATCAAGCAAGAGGTTGATGCCGCCGCGCGTGATCGTGATAAAGACCGCGCGCATTTGATATCGCTTCTTGATCGTTACGGTGCATCGCACCCGCAGCCCGGTGCCACGCATTGGTTTGGCAAGATCGGTCGTCACAAGCTGAAATGGGAAAGCCACACGGAATTTGTGACCTATACGCTGTTCGGCGATGGCGTTGCGGAACGGCCATTTGACGGCACCACTTTCGAAGCATTTCCTGATGACTGGCTCGAAGCCGCACCGGGTGTGCGGATCACATCTGCCTTGGTGCGCATTGAGCAGACACCGGGCGAAGACAAGATTTTTGACAAACTGGGCGATTGGTTCGTACCGGAAAGTTTAGCCTGTAGCCATGTGCTGGACGAGAGTGTGACAATTGCTGGTGATTTTCGGATAGATGAAAATGGCCACATGCGCTTTGCCGTTTTTGTCGGTGAAGACTGCGGTCCTCGCCGCTTGGGCCGCGTCGTGCAGCGCTTGTGCGAGATTGAGACCTACAAAAGCATGTCGATGCTGGGTCTCAGCCGTGTGCGGAGCATGGGGTCAGGGCTGACCCATATAGATGAAACCCTCACAGAGATCATGAGCCAGATGACGGGGCAGATGGCAGGGCCAGCGACCCCTGCCGACGAAACGCTCAACTCGCTCCTGCAGGTCTCATCAGAACTTGAAGCCTTAGCTGCACGCTCGGCCTATCGGTTCGCGGCTACTGCAGCTTACGAAACACTGGTCAATCAGCGCATCGACATCCTGCGCGAAGAACGGTTTCGCGGATTGCAGACGTTCAGTGAGTTTATGATGCGTCGGTTTGATCCGGCGATGCGCACTGTGAAAGCCACGGAGACGCGGATCAAATCCATGTCAGGCCGTGCCACGCGTGCCAGCGACCTGTTGCGCACCCGTGTTGATGTTGAACGCTCCGCGCAGAACCAGACACTTCTGGAAAGCATGGACAAACGCGCGGACCTCCAGCTTCGCCTACAAAAAACGGTCGAAGGGCTCTCAGTTGTTGCAATCAGCTACTACGCGGTAAACTTGGTCATCTACATGGCAGAGCCCTTGGGCGATGCCGCAGGGGTCTCAAAGCTCGTCCTTACCTCATTGATGACGCCCTTGGTCATCCTCGGGGTCTGGTGGCTTGTCCGTCGGATACGCGAAAAGATGGAGTAAGCAGGCATCGGCGGGGAGCAGATACAGAACTTTCCCCATTGCTCAAGGTTCCGTGACCCATTAGCGAACGTACCCACACTATAGACAAGTGTCGGTGTGGCGCTTGATGGGGAGGGGAATACTCATGGAAAATCTTATTGCACAAGTTATCGGTGGCGCTTTGGGCGGCACTGCAGGTGCGAAAGTAAAGCCGGATAATGGTTTGGGGAATATCGGCAGCTTGCTTGCTGGCGGTGTCGGCGGTGTGGCCGGTGGTCAATTGCTGGGCGGCCTAATGGGCGCTGCAGGTGGCGACGCTGCAGGCGGTATGGATATCGGCGCGATGGCCGGCAATCTGGTCGGCGGCGGTGTTGCTGGTATGGTTGTTCAGATGGTTGTTGGCATGGTCATGAAGAAAATGAAGGGCTAAGGCGCTTCAGCTCAAAGGTTGACCTGTTTTGTCCCCGTCGGATCGCCTCCGGCGGGGATAGTTTTTTGCTAGATAGATCAGCGACCCCGAATGCGCGGATCAAGAGCGTCGCGCAACCCGTCGCCCATGTAATTCACGCCCAACACTGTGAGCGAGATCAGTAAGCCCGGCCAGATGGCGCGTTCAGGGAATTGCTGCAGGAAGTCTGTGCCGTCGCGCAGCAAGCGGCCCCAAGTCGGGAAATCAGGTGGGAAGCCAAGCCCGAGGAAGCTAAGCGCGCTTTCGGTGATAATCGCTGTTGCGATACCCAAAGTAGCTGAAACCATGATCGGCGACATGACGTTTGGCAGCACATGGCGCGTGATCATTTGCGTATTGGGCGTCCCGATCGACCGCGCGGCCAAGACGAACTCACGCTCTTTCAAGGCCAAAACGTCACCGCGTACAATCCGTGCAGTCTGCATCCAGGACGTCATCCCGATGGCGGAAACCATTAGGACGAAGATACCGCCCTCCGGTCCGAAATTCGCACTCAGCTTGTCGCGGAACAGCATGATGATGACCAGCAGAAGCGGCAGCAAGGGCAGGGCGAGGAACAGGTCCGTCAGCCGCATCAGAATGCCATCGAGCCGCTTGAAATAGCCTGCCAGCACGCCGATCAACGTGCCGACTACCAGCGCAATCACCATCGCGGTCATCCCAACCGCCAGCGACACACGCCCGCCCGACATCACGCGGGCCATCGTATCGCGGCCCAGTTGGTCTGTTCCCATCGGATGCGCCCAGCTTGGGCCTTGGTTGCGGGAACGGATGTCGATGGTCGTTGCATCATAGGGCCATAGCATCGGACCAAACAGGATCGCGAAAACGATGATGAAGAACACAATCGCGCCGAGCATCGCGCCCTTGTGGCTGCGGAACTGATCCCACACATCCCACCATTGGTTGCGGGTGACTTTGGTTTCCACGGATGTATCAGTCATAGCGGATCCTCGGGTCGAGCAGACCGTAAAGCACGTCTGCCACCAAATTGAAGAGCACGATCAGGATTGCGAAGATAAACGTCAGCGTTTGTACCGTCGGCACGTCACCACCTTGGATTGCGATGATCAGCAGCTGGCCAAGACCATTCACCTTGAACACTTGCTCCGTGATAATCGCGCCGCCAAAGATGCCGGGAATGCCCAGCGCAATCACCGTGACGACTGGGATCATCGAGTTTCGTAAGACATGCACCAGCACCACCTTACGCTCCCGAATACCTTTGGCACGGGCGGTGCGGACATAGTCTTGATTGAGATTGTCGAGCATGGATGCCCGCGCAAAGCGCGAGATTTGCGCCGTGATCTGCAAGGCCAGCACCATGACCGGCATGATCATCTGTCGGAACTGGAACTTGAAACTCTCCCAATCCACGACCTGATGCGTCGTGTCGTAGATCGAGGGCAGCCACCAGAAACTATCCGTCGGGATCAGGACAGAGAAGATCACGATCACCAACACGCCGGAAAAGAATGGCGGGACAGAAAAGCCGATCATCGACACGAATGTGCCGATCTGATCGAAGGCCGAATACTGCCTGTAGGCGGAGATCACCCCGATGGGTATCGCGATCAAAACCCCCACCACATAGGCCGTCCCCACGACCCAAAGTGTCTGCGGCATACGCTGCCAGATCAGGTCCATGACCGGCGAGCGGGTGGCATAAGAAATCAACCGCGTCTCGCCCTCGGTGCCAAGGTCCCAACCAAACGCGCCTTCCAGATACAGGCGCGGTTCCAGCCAGAAGAATTGCTTCAGCCACAAGAAATACTGCACCATCAGCGGTTTATTGACCCCCAATGCCTCCCGGATTTGTTCGCGGACTTCAGGCGGGATGGTCAGGGGTAAGCCGCCGGTCGGATCAGACGGGCTGAGCTTAACGATAATGAAAATAATGAAAGAGATGAACAGAAGCGTCGGGATCGTTAGGATCAACCGTCGGAGCGTGTAATTGAGCATAGGGAACGACGCCTCAGTGCAGGTCTTTGAGAATGCGAAGAGGGCGGGGAATTACCCCCGCCCAAATTAGATCACATGTGATCAGTTACCGATGCGGTACCAGTCAGCAGCGTTCCAAATTTCGCTGTCCCACACGTTCATGACGACACCGCCGAGAGTGTTGGCATGGGCCGCGTTACGACCACGGTGCACCAGTGGAAGCATGACATATTCCTGCATCAGCATGTCGTTCATGGCTTTCGCCAAACGTGCCCGCTCTTCAATGTCGCCAGTTGTCGAAAGCTCGGCCCGCAGAGCGTCATACTCGTCTGAGCAGAAGCGCGGCATGTTGTTGCCCTGCCACTGTGTCTCTGGACGTGGGCGCTGGTCGCAAGTCCAACCAGCCATATAGGCTTCCGGGTCTGTGCCGTCGAAGTTGTTGGTGTACATTTCCACATCCGCAAAGAACTTCTGGAATGTATCATCCGATCCCGGATCCGATCCAAAGAAGACCGACGCGTCGATGTTGCGCAGCTCAACTTCGATACCGATTTGGTTCCACCAGTCTTTGATCAGGGCTTGGAAGTCCTGACGCACAGCGTTGGTCGATGTTTGGTACAGCACGGACAGTTTCACGCCGTCTTTCGCGCGGATGCCGTCACCACCAGCAACCCAGCCAGCTTCTTCCAGCACAGCCTTTGCGCCTTCGATGTCTTGCGTCAGGCAGCTGTCATTGGCTGTTGAGGCAAACGCAGCAGGCGCTGGCAGCACGTTACAGGTCAGACGACCAAAGTTGCCATAGCCGATCTCAACCAGCAAAGCGCGGTCAATCGCCATGGACATGGCTTGGCGCACTGCTTTGTCTGTCAGGAACGGGTGCGGATGATCTGTTGTCCCGCGACGCTCGCCCAATTCAGCACTTGGATCGGTGAAGTTGATCATGATCCGCTCAACCGAGGTACCAAACGAAACAACGTTTTTACCTTTACCGGCAGATTCCATGCGGTCCAGCTCTTCTGGTGCAAGCTGCAGGTTCCAAGCGTAGTCAAACTCGCCGGTTTCCATCACAGCACGACCCGCAGAAGCCGCATCGCCGCCGCCTTTGAAGGTCACGGTTGCGAAGGCAGGTTTGCTTTCGTCGCGGTAGTTTTCATTGGCTGCCAGCGTGATCACGTCATTCGGTTTGAATTCCGTAACTGTGAACGGGCCAGTGCCGATGGGGTTGAAGTTCGCATCCGTACAGGTCGGGGCATTCGCGCCCATGCAATCCGCGAATTGTGCTTTCTGGATGATCGGAGCTTGCGCGCCTACAAATGGACCATAGGGAAATGGCTTGGCGACGCCAAAGTTCACGACAACCGTTTGCGCGTCCGGTGTGTCCACGGATGTCACGTCCAGATATTTCTCAGCCTGCGCACAGCCGCCGCCTTCCGCGGTGCAGTATTCCCAGCTGAATTTCACATCTTCCGATGTCACTGGCGAGCCGTCAGACCATTTCAGCCCTTCGCTCAGCTTCCACGTGATGGATTTCAGGTCTTCGGATACGCCGCCATTGGCAACTGTTGGCACTTCGTCAACGAGCCATGGCACCAAAGCGCCTTCTTCATTGTAGCGCGCAAGCGGTTCAATCACGAGAGAGGCAGCTTCCAGCTCTTTCGTACCACCCGACAGATACGGGTTCATGATAGAGGGCGCTTGCCAATAAATGATCTTGAGCTCGCCATCGCGGCCGCGCTCACCTTCGTGACCGTCGGCCAGAAGCGGCGAAGCTGCCGTCATCATAGCAGCGGCACCCATGAGGGCTGTTCTGAGTTTCATGTGTCGTCTCCTTGTTGGGGTGCTCTTGTTAAACCTCGGGCGGCGCCTTTTTTGGCGCTCTGGATTCGGCAGATGTTACGCGAAACATATAATCATAACAGGGGTATTGTTGTTCAATGCGTAATCCTGACCAATTGATTAACACACATGACAAACCACCTTTCGATTGAATTGCAAGGGGTTTTCCGGCTGTTGCATTCTCTTCGGCCTGCGACCTATAGTTTTTCACGGTTGGTGCGCGGCAAGGCCTACGAAAGTAGCACAGTGTCGATGGCGCATCGGCGCGAAGACGTCATTTAGGGGATATGCATGCTCGACGAGATCGGTGAGGCGACAGCGAAGACGGCCAATCATCCAGTTGCCTCGATAAGGAATCTGCGCGTCGAGTTTCAAACCAAAGACGGCCCCGTGACAGGCGTGGAAGATATCAGTTTCGATATCGAAGCAGGCCAGACCGTTTGCGTCGTTGGCGAAAGTGGCTCTGGCAAATCGGTTAGTTCTTTGTCGCTGATGCGGCTGATTGATTACGGCGGCGGGACCATCGCCAACGGCCAGCTTCTGTTTGACAGCGGGACCGGAGCGGGCCTGCAAGACCTTGCAAAGCTTGATCAAACCGTTGTGCGGGAGATGCGCGGCAACCATATCGGCATGATTTTTCAGGAGCCGATGACAGCACTGAACCCGGTCTTTACCGTCGGCAAACAGCTGCGCGAAGTGCTTCAAACGCATCGCAAGATTTCAAAAGCCGACGCCACCGAACGTGTGCTCGAACTGCTCCGCAAAGTCCGCATCCCCGAACCCGAGCGCCGTCTTGATCAATACCCCCATGAGCTATCCGGCGGCATGCGCCAAAGGGTTATGATTGCCATGGCCTTGGCCTGCGAGCCGAAATTGCTGATCGCCGATGAACCGACGACGGCGCTGGACGTCACGATTCAAGCCGAAATCCTCGCCCTCATCGACACGCTGAAACGCGAAACGGGTGCTGCCGTGATGTTCATCACCCACGACATGGCCGTCGTGGCCCAAATGGCCGACCGCGTCGTCGTCATGTTCCGCGGCAACAAGGTGGAAGAGGGCACCGTCACCGAGATTTTCGAGAACCCCAAAGAAGACTACACCAAAGCCCTTCTGGCCGCGGTCCCGAAACTTGGCGAGATGACTGGCAAGCCCGATCCCGAACCCATGCGCCTGATGGGCGCGCCAGCCCCAAAAGTGGCCCCCGCGAAAAAGCCCGACGCCAATGCACGCCCGCTGCTTGAAGTGAAAAACCTCGTCACGCGCTTCCCCGTCAAAGGCGGGCTGATGCGCCGGACGGTGGCCAATGTGCACGCCGTCGAAGATGTCTCTTTCTCCGTCCCTGCTGGCCAAACTCTCTCGATCGTTGGCGAGTCCGGCTGCGGGAAATCCACCGTGGGCCGCTCCGTCCTGCGCCTGATTGAGCCGCAATCGGGCAGCATTGAACTGGACGGCGTCGATATTCGCGGGCTGTCCAATGAAGGCCTGCGCAAAGCCCGCGCCGACATGCAGATGGTGTTCCAAGACCCGTTCGCCTCGCTCAATCCGCAAATGCGCCTGCTCGACCAAGTGGCCGAACCCTTGCGCAATTTCGGCGGCGAAAGCCGCTCGGCCATTGAAGACAAGGTCGCGGGCCTGTTTGATCGCGTGCAATTGCCGCGCAGTTTCCTCAACCGCTACCCCCATGAAATGTCCGGCGGTCAGCGCCAACGCGTGGCCATCGCGCGCGCCTTGGCGCTTGGTCCGAAACTGATCATCGCCGATGAGGCTGTCAGCGCGCTCGACGTCTCCGTGCAGGCGGAAGTCTTGAACCTGTTTCTGGAACTGCAAGCCGACCTTGGCATTTCCATCGTCTTTATCAGCCACGACATGGCCGTGGTCGAACGTGTCAGCCATAGAACTGCCGTCATGTATCTGGGCCGCATCGTCGAGATCGGATCGCGCCAGCAGGTCTTTGAAAACCCCCAGCATGACTACACCAAAGCGCTGATGAGCGCCGTGCCAGTCGCCGACCCACGCAACAAAACCATCAGTCACGATCTGAATTTCAAACCCATTCCCTCGCCAATCTTCCCGACGGACTATGCACCCAAACCCAGCCGCTACCGCGAAGTGGGCGACGGGCACATGATCCTGGAGGAAAACTGATGGCTCAGATGAGCGCACGTGACCTGATGGACAAGCTCGTCTCCTTTCCGACAGTCAGCAAAGTCAGCAATCTCGATCTGATCGACTGGGTTGAGGAGTATCTTGACGGGCACGGCGTCAAAGCCACGCGGGTCTATAATGCCGACCAAACCAAGGCCAATCTCTACGCCAATGTTGGCCCCGAGGTTGAGGGCGGCGTGATCCTGTCTGGCCACACGGATGTTGTTCCTGTCGAGGGGCAGGATTGGGACACGGACCCGTTCACAGTCACGCAAGTTGGCGACAAACTCTACGGACGCGGCACCTGCGACATGAAGGGCTTTGACGCGCTTGCGCTCTCCGCCGTGCCGCTGGCACTCGAACGTGGCATCAAACGCCCGATCCAGATCGCGCTCAGTTATGATGAGGAGGTCGGCTGCATCGGCGCGCCTTTCATGATCGCTGAGATGCGCAAACACATGCCGCCGGCTCAGGCCGCCATCATCGGTGAGCCGTCGATGATGAAAACCGTGTCCGGCCACAAAGGCGGCTATGGCTGGGCCATCCATGTCCACGGGTTCGAGGTGCATTCGTCGCTCATGCACACCGGCGTGAGCGCGATTATGGAAGGAGCGAAGCTGATTAACTGGGCCAATGAACTGAACGAGGAAATCCGCGCCCGTACCCCAAACGCGCTCGCCGCCGAATTTGAGCCGCCATTCACCACTGCGCATACCGGTATGATCAAAGGTGGCACGGCAGGCAATATTACCGCAAAAGACTGCGAATTCGCCATCGATTTCCGCCTCGTCCCCGGCGATGACATCAGTGAATATCGCGACCGGCTGATGGCAAAAGTTGCCAAGGTCGAAGCGCAAATGCAAGCGGTCGTGCCCGAAACGCATATCGAGGTGACAGAGCGTTTCCACGTACCCGCCCTGCAACCGGAAGAAGGCGGTGCGGCTGAACAGCTTGTACGCCAACTGACCGGCGACAACGCAACCCATGTGGTCAGCTACGGAACCGAAGCGGGCCAGTTTCAGGAACAAGACTACTCCGCCATCATCTGCGGACCCGGTGAAATCGCGCAAGCCCATCAACCTAATGAGTTTATCTCAATAGACCAGTTCCAGCAGGGCGAAGCATTCATCGAAAAGCTGGTTTCTCACCTGGCAGAGTGATCCAATTGTGCGCTTCCGCGCGTTTTAGACATTGATATCAATCGGCGTGACGCTCCCTGTCTAAGCGGGACATGGCTACTTTCTGCGTCAAATATGCATTTCTAGCTTCGCCACCAGAGCAATGGTTGAACAGCTTTGCGGCTTAGGCCACTCTGCGGCGAACACGATCAAAAGGACTGACCTCGATGCCTGTCAAAAACCGTTTCTCAGAAATGCTGCCAGAAATTACCGCATGGCGGCGGGATATCCATGAGAACCCTGAAATCTTGTTTGAAACCCATCGCACCTCCGCGCTCGTCGCGCAGAAACTGGCAGAGTTCGGTTGCGACGAAGTGGTCGAAAAGATCGGGCGCACAGGCGTCGTCGGTGTCATCAAGGGCAAATCCAACACGTCCGGCAAAACAATTGCGCTGCGCGCAGATATGGACGCGCTCCCGATCTTGGAAGCAACCGGTTTGGACTATGCCTCCAAAACCCCCGGTGCGATGCACGCATGTGGTCATGATGGTCACACGGCCATGTTGCTGGGGGCTGCGAAATACCTAGCTGAGACACGCAATTTTGATGGCACTGTCGTGGTCATTTTCCAACCTGCGGAAGAAGGCGGCGGTGGCGGCAAAGAGATGTGTGATGATGGCATGATGGACCGGTGGTCCATTGACGAGGTGTACGGCATGCACAATTGGCCCGGCCGTCCCGTCGGTAGCTTCGCGATCCGCCCGGGCGCATTTTTCGCGGCGACCGACACGTTCGAGTTGACCCTGAAAGGCAAGGGCGGCCATGCGGCCAAGCCGCAGGAAACGATTGATACGACGGTCATGGCCTCTCATATGGTTCTCGCGTTGCAAACGCTTGTGTCACGCAACGCGGACCCCGTGCAGCAAATTGTCGTCTCTGTCACCTCCTTCGAGACGGAGAGCAAAGCGTTCAACGTCATCCCCGAAAACGTCACGCTGAAAGGCACGGTACGCACCCTGACAACAGAGATGCGGGAGCTTGCCGCAAAGCGCCTGCCAGAGATTTGCCAAGGCGTCGCGGCGACTTTCGGCGGCACTGTCGATGTCAACTACGTCAAAGGCTATCCGGTCATGGTCAACCATGAGGCGCAGACAGAATTTGCAGCTGAAGTTGCGAGAAACGTATCCGGCGACTGTGAAGACGCACCGCTTGTCATGGGGGGCGAGGATTTCGCCTACATGCTGGAAGAACGCCCCGGTGCTTATATTCTAGTGGGCAATGGCGACACCGCCGCCGTGCATCATCCAGAATACAATTTCAGTGATGAGGCAATCCCCGCAGGCTGCAGTTGGTGGGCTGGGATCGTCGAGGAGAGGATGCCGGTTTAACCGCCGGTATGGCTCATGTGCCGTGACATTTGCCCGCCAAGCTCTTGGCGGGAATAGTCGAAATCGTGACCTTTCGGCTTGAGCCCAATCGCTGCGCGGATGGCCTCCTCTAGGGGGGCGTCGGCCTCGGAAGCCCGCAGGGGCGCGCGTAGATCGGATTTTCCTTCCTGCCCAAGACACGTGTAGATCTCGCCCGTACAGGTGATCCGCACGCGGTTGCAGCTTTCACAGAAATTATGCGTGAGTGGCGTGATCAGCCCGACTTTCTGGCCAGTTTCCTCCAGCCGCATGTATCGCGCGGGGCCGCCCGTCCGCTCGGACAAATCGGTCAGCGTAAATTGCTCCGCAAGCTGTGCGCGTAAGTCATCCAGTGCCCAATATTGCCCGATGCGGTTTTCATTGCCGATGTCGCCCATGGGCATGACTTCGATAAATGTCAGATCAAGCCCCAAATCTGCACACCATGCCGCGATGGTGAACAGTTCGTCCTCGTTGAAATCCTTCAACGCCACGACGTTGATCTTGACCTTCAAGCCCGCCTTTCGCGCGGCATCCACTCCGCGCAGCACTTGCGGCAAACGCCCCCAGCGCGTCACTTCCGCAAACTTGGCTTCGTCAAGCGTATCAAGGGAAATGTTCACCCGCCGCACACCAGCCGCATAAAGATCATCTGCAAACCGTTCCAACTGTGACCCATTGGTGGTCAGCGTCAGTTCTTTCAACGCGCCGGTTTCCAAATGCCGCGCCATACCGTTGAAAAACGTCATGATTCCACGCCGCACCAAAGGCTCGCCGCCAGTAATGCGAAGCTTTTCCACGCCCAGCCGGATGAAAGCCGAACACATCCGGTCCAGCTCCTCCAGCGTCAGCAATTCCTTCTTTGGCAAGAAGGTCATGTTCTCCGACATGCAATACACGCAGCGAAAATCGCAGCGGTCTGTGACAGAGAGGCGCAAATAGGTGATCGCGCGTTGAAATGGGTCAATCAAAGGTGCAGACATGACAAGACCCTAGCTGGGCAATGGACCGCCGACAAGCGGCAGATCACACGTTGAAGCGGCTGTGAATTCGCCTTAGGCTGGCACCATGATGATATCTTCACGCCAGATTACACCGTTGGTTCTCGTGACTTTTCTGTCAGCCTGTGCGCAGCAGGGCGAGCCGTTTGGGGGCATTTTTGGACAGAAAGAACCCGAACCCGCAACGGATGTCGTGGAGGAGGCCGTCATTGCCCCCGACGAGGCTGCGGAAGAAACGGTTCCTGTTGCGGTGGGTGCGGGTGGTGCCACGGCAGACACACTCGACACAACAACGGAGGCTGAGAAGCAAGCCGTCACCAGCGTCAGTGTTCCGACAAGCGGCCTGCTGGGCGAAACCGTTGCCAGCCTCGGCGATCCCACAAAGCCCGGATTTTGGTTGAAAACGCCATTGGTGAAAGCCGAAACGGAGGGCCGGATCGAGCGTGACGGAGGCGCGGTTGCGCAGGTCACACTGATCCCGCTGGACGGGGAGGCGACAAGCGGCAGCCAAATCTCGCTCTCTGCGATGCGTGCGCTTGATTTTAGCCTGACAGATCTTGCGGTCTTGAAAGTCTATTCAAACTAGTTTTCGGCTGGCTTCCTTGACAGCAAAAGGTTTCATCCGTGCGCCATAAGTGTCGAGGAATGCGCGTACGCGCGGGGCGTCATGCTTGGATAATTCCCGCAACCACCACGCGACCGCCTTTTGAATAAACCAGTCATGGTCATCCACATAGGTTGAGGCCCAGCCCAGTATCTGATCCCGTATCTCAAGCTCTGCCGGCTTGGGGTGATTTTGCTTTGTCCAAGGCAATGTGATGACCAACGCCGCGCGACGTGTCCACATATGCTCCGAACGGTGCCAATGTTCGATATCTGCAACTCGCGACGGATCCCACACCAACCGTTTTGCTCCCGCCATACAGGCATGATCCGCAATGGCCCAAGCATCAAAGTCAGGTGCCCAGGACCGGATCAACTCCCATGCCGACATATCGTCGGGGCGCAACCGCGCTTGGGTCAGAAGTTTTGCCGCCAAAATGCGGCCTTCATGCGTGTTGGTTTCCCACAAAGCAGCTGAGGTGGCGACGCGGTCTTCCACGTCGAGGACAGTCCGCCACCCCTTTGCTAGACGGTCAAGGTCAGGGTTCGCCACACCAAGGTAAAGCCTTGAAACCTTGTGATAAGCTGCCATTTCGGCGGCTTTGCTCGGGTCGCGCAATACCTGCAACTCTGCAATTGCGGCTTCCGGTGTCATTCCACGGTGACGGATTTTGCAAGGTTGCGCGGTTGGTCTACATCCGTACCCTTCGCGAGGGCTGCGTGATAGCTCAGCAATTGCGCTGGAACAGCGTAAAGGATCGGTGCCAAAAACGGATCGCAGGTCGGCATTATGATGGTCTGCCACACGCCATCACCGGCGATTTTTGCACCTTCCACATCAGTGATCAGGACGACTTTGCCATCCCGCGCCATAACTTCCTGCATGTTCGATATTGTCTTGTCGAACAGCTCGTCTTTCGGTGCCATTACGACAACAGGCATGTCTTTGTCTATCAATGCGATGGGGCCGTGTTTCAGCTCACCTGACGCATAACCTTCAGCGTGGATATAACTGATTTCTTTCAGTTTTAGTGCACCTTCCAGTGCCAGAGGATACATCGGTCCACGGCCCAAATAGATTGCGTCGGTCGCCTTTGCGATTTTGCGTGCTGCGTCTTCGATTTTGCTCTCTGCAGCCAAGGCTTGGTTGATGAGACCAGGCAGATTGCGCAGCTCTTCCAGCTTTGCGCCCAGCGCTGCATCGTCGAGACGCCCGCGCTGCTTGGCCGCTTCAAGCGCCAGCAAAGCCAGCACGGTCAGCTGGCAGGTAAAGGCCTTTGTCGAGGCGACGCCGATTTCAGTTCCCGCCAAAATTGGCAGCGCCAGATCGCTTTCCCGCGCGATGGAGCTTTCGGGCACATTGACCACAGACAGGATTTTCGCAGCCCGCCCTGATGCGTAGCGCAACGCAGCCAGTGTATCGGCCGTCTCGCCAGATTGAGACACGAAAAGCGCAAAGGATTTGTCAGAGATCGGGGGCGAGCGGTACCGGTATTCCGATGCGATATCGACCTCGACCGGCAGTTCCGCGATCTGTTCAAACCAGTATTTTGCGACCTGGCAGGCAATGAAAGCAGTCCCGCAGGCCACCATTGTGATCCGGTCGCAGCTTGTAAAATCCAACGATCCACCGGGCAAGCTGATCTCAGACCCGGATGTGGACGTGTAGGCCGTTATCGCATCGGCCAACACCACAGGCTGTTCTGCGATCTCCTTGGACATAAAGTGCTTATGCCCGCCTTTCTCAATCTGCGCGGTGTCCAATTGGATTTTCTTGACCGCACGATTGGCGCGGCGGCCTTCAGCGTCAAAAATATCAACCGAATTGCGGGTCAGGACCGCGCGGTCACCTTCTTCCAGATAGGTGATCCGGTCCGTCATTGGTGCCAGTGCAATCGCGTCAGAGCCTACAAACATCTCGCCATCACCATGCCCGATCGCAAGTGGGGAGCCTTTGCGGGCCGCGATCATCAGATCTTCTTCCCCGTCAAACAAGAAGCACAGGGCAAACGCGCCCTCCAGCTTTGTTAAGGTTTGCTCCGCTGCATCAGCAGGGCTCAACCCTTCGTCCAGAAATTTCCGCGTCATCAGTGCCACCGTCTCAGTGTCGGTATCGGTTTCAAACCCGATACCCGCTTCGGCCAGCTCCTCGCGAAGCTCCTTAAAATTCTCGATAATCCCGTTATGCACGACAGCGACAGGCCCGGCCTTGTGCGGGTGGGCGTTTTTCACAGACGGCACGCCATGTGTGGCCCAGCGCGTATGCCCAATACCAGATTTCCCAGCGAGGGGTTCATGCACCAACAAATCAGACAGGTTGATAAGCTTACCGATTGCGCGTCTGCGATCGAGTTTACCCTCGTGAACGGTCGCAATGCCCGCGCTGTCATAGCCGCGATATTCCAGCCGCTTAAGTGCTTCAACCAACAAAGGCGCAACTTCATGCGTGCCCAAAACTCCAACGATACCACACATTTAGCTGTCCCTTTTCTTTTTCTTCGCGCGCAGGACTTGCATCAGTTTTACTGCAAATCCGGGCTTATTCACTTGCTTTGATCTACCTATCGCCATGGCACCGTCCGGCACATCCTGTGTAACGACGGTGCCAGAGGCCGACATGCTCTGCGCACCCATATTAACCGGAGCCACAAGCAGGGTGTTAGACCCGACAAAGGCGTTCGCCCCGATCTCTGTTTTGTGTTTCATCACGCCGTCATAATTACAGGTGATCGTCCCTGCGCCAATGTTGGCGGCGGCCCCGACGGTCGCATCACCGACATAAGACAAGTGGTTTACCTTCGCGCCCACACCGATCTCGGCTTTCTTGATCTCAACAAAATTCCCGACCTTGGCCGCTTCCGCTAACGTCGCACCAGGCCGCAACCGCGCGTAAGGCCCAACCTGCGCATGCGGCCCGACATGGCATCCCTCGAGGTGGGAGAAAGCGAGGATCTCCGCCCCTTCCTCGACACGCACGTTGGGCCCAAAAACGACATGCGGCCCAACCGTCACATCTTGCGCCAGCGATGTATCGAAAGAGAAATAGACACTCGCGGGATCCGCCAATGTCACGCCACCCAGCATCGCCGTTTCGCGAGCGGACCGCTGAAAAATCGCCTCCGCCTCCGCCAGTTGTACACGGGAATTGATGCCCAAAGTCTCTTCTTCGGCGCAGGTGATCACCTCAGCGCGCAACCCGCGCCCGGTTGCCAACTCGATGATGTCCGTCAGATAATACTCACCGCTCGCGTTGTCGTTTCCAACCTCAGCGATCAGATCAAACAGCAACCCGGCGGGCGCGGATATCACACCGGAATTGCACAGCGTAATCTCCAGCTCAGCGGGGGAGGCATCCTTGGCCTCCACAATCCTTTCCAAAGTGGTGCCATCCGCAATCAGGCGCCCATATTTCGCAGGATCAGCCGCCTCAAATCCCAACACCGCCACATCCGCGTCAGCCGCAAGCATACGGTCCAAAGTCTCGGCTGTAATAAAAGGCGTATCGCCGTAAAGCACGATCACGCGCCCCTCAAAATCCGCCAGCGCCTCGCGCGCCTGATCGACCGCGTGCGCCGTGCCGTTCTGTGCATCTTGCCGGACGCAGACCGCAGAGGCATCCAAGCCCAAAACTTCAGCCTCCACAGCCTCCGCCCCATGTCCTGTCACGACCACAGTGCGCGCAGGTGACACAGCCGCACCGACCCTCATCGCATGCCCGATCAAAGACAGCCCTGCCACCTTGTGCAGGACCTTCGGCAGGCGCGATTTCATCCGGCTGCCCATACCAGCAGCGAGGATCACCAAAGCGGTTTGCATTGTTGCTTCCCTTAATGTTTCGCTCGTTCTACCCTGCTGTGATGGCAGCGCAAGGGCGCGCCTCTCAAAACACATTACGCTGCATTACAAGTGGCGAGAGATAGGGCAGGGCAATGCGGACAGTCGTCTTTGATCTTGATGGAACTTTGGCCGACACCAGCGGCGATTTGCTGGACGCGGCCAATACCGTCTTCCGCGCCGCAGGGCATGGCGATGTGTTGGAGCATCCTCGCGATGCAGGCACAGCCCTGCGCGGCGGGCGGGCCATGCTGACGCTTGGTTACGAGCGGCTGTGCATCGCATTCACCGAAGACGATATCGACGCAGGCTACCCGGTGCTGCTTGAGGCCTATGACAAGCAGATCGCCGACAAAACGCACCTGTATGACGGCGCGCGCGCCGTCGTCACTCGGCTAAAGCTTGCCGAATATAAAGTCGCCATTTGCACCAATAAGCCCATCCATTTGGCGGAGAAACTGCTAAAAACCATCGACTTCTACGATGTCTTTGACGCAGTCGTCGGTGCAAAATCCCTGCCTGTCAGAAAGCCCGATCCTGCGCCCTACATTTTGGCCGTCGAACAAGCGGGCGGCGATGTCGCGCAGTCCGTCCTAATCGGCGACACAGCAACCGACCGCAAAACCTCCACCGCTGCGGGTGTGCCGTCCATCCTTGTCACCTTCAGCCCCGCAGGCCATTCCGTACTGGAACTTTTCCCCGATGAGACCATCGACCATTTCGACCAACTCGACGCCGCCGTCGAGAAACTGATCGGCTGATTTCGCGCAACCGGAACAGGGGTCTTCGAAAACCCGATCCTGCCTGCCTGCGACAGGACAAGCCATTGACCCCAAACGCTTTCAGTCGCAACACTGAGCAAGTATAGTGCGAGGGGCCGCCATGACAGAGCGTTTCACAGGGTCATTCACCCAACAAGAAGCCATCCCGCAGGCCGGGATCGAAGCGGCCATGGCCGTGCTGCAACATGGCCGCCTGCACCGCTATAATGTGGCGGAGGGGGAGCTGGGCGAAACAGCTCTGCTGGAACAGGAATTCGCAGCCCTCACCGGCGCAAAATACGCGGTCGCCGTGGCTTCTGGCGGCTACGCCATGGGCTGTGCCATGCGCGCCGCAGGTGTAAAAGCAGGCGACAAAGTGCTCTCTAACGGGTTTACATTGGCCCCGGTGCCGGGCGCGATTGCGTCCTTGGGGGCCGAGCCGGTTTTCGTCGAAGTCACCGACGCGCTGACGATTGACCTGAACCACCTGCAAACCCAAATCGCTGCCAGACAAGCCAAAACCCTGCTGCTCAGCCATATGCGCGGCCACCTCGTCGATATGGATGCGCTGATGGAAATCTGCGACGCGGCAGGCGTCCGAGTGATCGAAGATTGCGCCCACACGATGGGCGCGGAGTGGCGCGGCACGCCTTCCGGGCGTCACGGCATCATCGGCTGCTATTCCTGCCAGACCTATAAACACGTGAACTCGGGGGAGGGCGGCTTCCTCGTCTCAGATGACGCAGACCTCATGGCCCGCGCCATTGTCTTATCCGGCAGCTACATGCTCTATGAACGCCACAAAGCGGCCCCAGCGCCTGAGGTGTTCGAGCGCGTGAAATACGACACGCCCAATATATCCGGCCGCATGGACAACCTGCGCGCCGCGATCCTGCGTCCGCAACTGGCCCAACTGGACGCCCAAGTCGAGAAATGGAACGCCCGCTACAAAGCTCTTGAAGACGGCATCCGCAATTGTCCCGGCCTGCATATCATCGAGCGCGCGCCCGAAGGGCGCTTCGTCGGCTCCTCCATCCAATTCCTTCTGCCCGGCTACACGCCACAACAGATTGAAAGCTTCGTCGCAGGCTGCGCGGGCAGGGGGGTTGAACTGAAATGGTTCGGCGCGGCAGAGCCCAAAGCCTTCACCTCCCGCTATGACAGCTGGCGCTACGCCCAAAAGCAATCCCTACCGGAAACAGACCGCATCTTGGCCGGTTTGATCGACATGCGCCTGCCGCTGACCTTCACACTCGACGATTGCAGCACGATAGGGCGCATCATCAGCGATGAAGCGCTCAAACTCTCTCATAGCGTCGCGGCCAACTAACACCAAAAGCCGCAAACGCGGCTTTAGCGTGCGATCCGCTCCGAACTCTGTCCGGGGAATTGCACCACGTTGGCCTCAGGCAATCGCGTCGGTCGGGCGGCTTGTCCTGCCAAACGACTGGACCGATGCGCCGCGCGCGCCGGAACAGATGCAGGCGCTGCTGCGCGCAGCCCTCCATCCGGAGCAGGGCCCGCGAACTGCGACATCACTGCCGCAGCCCCTTGCCGAGCCGCCAATAAACCCCCCGCAAACGTACCGGACCCTGGGAAGACCGGCGCGCCCGTCACGCCGTAACGGCGTGGTGCGGTTGCTTTTCTGGCGATTGTGACCTCCTGAGCGGCCATATACGTGCGATTATGCTCCTCAACGATCCGCTTCAGATCGCCCGGTGCATAGGTGTGGGCATCTGCCAGCCCCAGCGCCTTGGCGCAAAGTTTTGAGCAGAACCAACGATCCGGCGCATGGCGCCGCATATTGATGAACTGCGTCATCAGCAGCCCCCAATAATCATATCCAGAACCCATATGGCGTCGCGCACGGTCAACCGTGTCTGCGGGCGCCCATGGCACTGGCACAAATTCATATGCGCCCGGTCGGAAAGTCATTTCCCGTTCACAGACGCCTCCGTGTTTTCCGACAGCGGAAACGCACAGATGGGTTTCTCCCGGCAAGGGCGGTGTGTCGCTCGTAAATAATTCACAATGCGAAAACTCCGAGCGCGTCACGCGCTGCACCAGAGTGTCGCTTAAAAACCGTCCCTCGCCCCGATAAAAGGCAAGGTAAATCATGATAGTGTCGTAGTCCCAGGTGTTAGTGTGTCAAAAATGGGGCAGAACGCAGTGCGCGGCAAGAAAAAACTAAGAAACAGTTAAGCTTAGGCGTATTTCGTTAAAGTCTGCAGTGACGCGAAATTGCCTTAATTCACCCGTGGGCGTAAGAAAACCGTTGCCTTTTTGCAAGGTGACGCGCGCGGAATACTGTTTTTGTTGGTCGTTTTAACGCAACAACGTAAGTCCTTAATAACACGTTAATTTTGATTCAACGCGATCCGGTCTGTCAAAAAAGATTAACATATTACGTCCCGTCACCCCCTATGTTTCATCATCAGCCCTATTTCAGAAAGGGGCTTACAGGTGATTCCACAAGATCGCGTTACGTTAAAATGGCGAATTTTATTGACCTGAACCGTGGCGTGATATTATATGAACACGTGTTCAATTAATCGGAGTTTCTGACATGTTCAATGCCTCGATGCGCTTCGATTTGGGCGATGATGTAAATGCTCTGCGCGACATGGTGCACCGTTGGGCGCAGGATCGTGTCGCTCCAATGGCCGCCGAGATTGACAGCTCGAACCAATTCCCGCCAGACCTCTGGACAGAGATGGGGGAGCTCGGCCTTCTCGGCATCACTGTCGACGAGCAATATGGCGGGGCAGGCATGTCCTACCTGGCGCATGTGATCGCTGTGGAAGAGATCGCGCGCGCCTCTGCCTCCGTCAGCTTGAGCTACGGCGCGCATTCGAACCTCTGCGTGAACCAGATCAAGCTGAACGGCACGGAGGAGCAGAAACAGCAATACCTGCCGAAGCTCATCTCCGGCGAACATGTCGGCGCGCTGGCCATGTCGGAAAGCGGGGCAGGGTCCGACGTTGTCTCGATGAAGCTCAAAGCCGACAAACGCAACGACCACTTTCGCCTCAATGGCACAAAATACTGGATCACCAACGGCCCCGACGCCCAAACGCTCGTCGTCTACGCCAAGACAGACCCCGACGCAGGCTCAAAAGGCATCACCGCCTTCCTGATCGACAAGGACATGAAAGGTTTCTCCACATCCCCTCATTTCGACAAGCTCGGCATGCGCGGCTCCAACACGGCGGAACTCATTTTCGACGACGTCGAAGTCCCCTTCGAAAACATCCTCGGCGAGGAGGGGCGCGGCGCAAAAGTCCTGATGTCCGGCCTCGATTATGAACGCGTCGTGCTCGCAGGCATCGGCACCGGCATCATGGCCGCCTGCATGGACGCGATCATGCCTTACATGGCGGAGCGCAAGCAATTCGGCCAACCCATCGGCAGCTTCCAACTGATGCAAGGCAAAATCGCCGATATGTACACGGCCATGAACACCGCGCGCGCCTATGTTTACGAGGTCGCCAAAGCCTGTGACCGCGGCGAAGTCACCCGAGCCGACGCCGCCGCCTGCGTGCTCTACTCCTCAGAAGAGGCGATGAAGCAAGCCCACCAAGCCGTCCAAGCCATGGGCGGCGCGGGGTTCCTGAATGACAGCCCCGTTGCCCGTATCTTCCGCGATGCCAAACTGATGGAAATCGGCGCAGGCACCTCTGAAATCCGCCGCATGCTCATCGGTCGCGAGCTCGTCGGCGGGATGGGCTGATCCCATGCGCAGAGATGTCGCAAAAATGACGAGACCCCGACGCAGCGGCCAACGCAGTGTTACCCCTTCGCCATCACTCGGCAAAGGAAACCTCCGTCATGACACTCTCACTTCCCTTCAAGGTCTGGACAGGCGCATTGCTGGCCCATGCGATTGCGACAGGCGCCGCGCTTTTCTTCGCGCAACCCGCCCAAGCGCTGTCCTTCTTGGTTCATTTCAAGGAAGAAATCGCCACCCAATGCGCCGCGCACACGACGTGGGAGGACGCGCAAAGTTGCGTTGGAGCGGCCACAACCGCCTGCTACAAAGTCGGCAAAGGGTGGACCGATGGGAATGGGCGCAACATCCATCTTCTTGTCCTCAGCAATTGCGCGTACAGGGAGTTGTCGTTCTGGGACGATCAACTCAATACCATCCACGCGCAGCGACTTTCACAAGGCAGAGCTCCAACAATCTCCCTCGAAAACTGGCGCGAAACCCGCAATCCAACGTGCTGGCAGTCGTCGAAACCCTCGGTCGCGCAATTCTTCGGTCTGAACAGACCTCAAAACCACATAGCGGATTGCAGCATTCCCAAAACCGCAAAACTGTTCTTCGAATTGAAAGCGGAAAACCGATAAACCAAATGCGAGGCGCGCGATGAATTTGTCGAAGCGTCTCTCATTACTCACCCTGACCACCGCACTGCTCGGCGCATCATTGCCCGCCAGCGCGGATGTCATCACCACCCTCGACCAATGCCTCGCTGACCCTTCCAAAACCCAAGCCGTCTTCTCAGAGCGCTTCCCGCATGAAACCTGCAAGATCGGCACGACGTGCGACCCAAACTTAGTCCAGTCCGCGCAAACGCTCGCCCGGGAACGATGTCGGACCTCAGCGATTGACAGCTGCACGGGCGGCCCTGATCCCGCAACATGCACCCAAGACCTGACAGACCGCTGGCAAGGCAAAGCGCGCGACACTCGCTCAGACATTGAAGCGCGGCTGGAAAAGCTCGATCCAGCAAAAATGTCGCGCTTTGCCATCCGCAGATTTGGCGACCGCCTGAACTTCGAACTGACAACCACATGCCCCGACCTCACGCGGTTCGAGGCGCAGGTGCTGCTGGAGGATGACGCCCTTTGCGGGCTCTATTCAGGCTTCGTAAATGTCAGCCGCATGGAAGGTCTCAGCAACTACCTTGCCGATCAGGAGGCGCGGCAATGACCCGCGCCGCACTTCTGCTATGTATCATGGTCGCGGCCGCACACCCTGCGATGGCCGACCGCTATAGCTACAAAACCCCTGCTTTCGAGGGTAAGCTGATCGCGAGATGCATTTTTACCGGCATGTACAAAAGTTTTGGCGGCAAAGCAGATATCAGCGCAATTGAAGCGCCTGAAGAGGACTGCCAACGCGCCATGCTGCCCTGCCATCATCGCCACGAAATCCCGCTCGACCCTGAACTGGACGTCTCAACCCTTCCGCGTGACACGCAACATCAACTCAGCCATTGTTTCTACCAACACGTGGAGGAGGCCGAATATCTTGCCTTCCAACAAGTCACACGCAGACTGTCCGAAGGATCAGAGTTCAAGCCGCGCACCACGATCCGAAGTTGGCTCAGAACCACGCGGGAACGCTACAAAAACTGTGCATTGCGGCATCAGGACAGTGACATAAATGAAGTGGCCTGCACCCTAGAGGCCGTGATCGAATTCGCGGCCGATGTCGATACCGTAAAAGAGCTAAGGCAGCAGCTTGACGTCTTGAGGGAAGCGAAATGACCCGCCTGCGCCCCCTTCATTACATCGTGATCGCGCTGCTGTCGTTGCTCGCGCTTCTGGCTGCGGCGCAATACCAGCGCGCCAGTTTGAAAATCACAGAAACGCAGATCATCGAAACCTACGCGTCCCAATACCTGACCCTTGCTGGAAACAACGCAAAACTGACTGACTGCCGCGCGATGCCAAGTACAAAAACCGGTATCCGCATGGTTGTCATTTGTGGCCCTGACCAGTTTGATGCGGCCCGACACTATGAGTTTCACGTGGGCCCCTTGGGTCAACTGATCGTCAAACACGGGCCCGGTGATTGGGCTACACGGGACCCCATCGCCGGGCGCGAGGCGGCCTGATGCTATGAAAGAGACCACAATGAAATCACTCCTCCTTGCAGCAACGCTGCTCGCCAGTCCCGCCGCGGCGCAAGACCTTCCCATTGCCGAAGACAAGCTGGTGGTACTGGCTTGCCTTGAAAAGATGGAGATCTCGACAAGTTGGCCGCAATGCCTGGACCTGATGTTTGCGCCTTGCGCGGATGAGGTGCCTGGCACTGACACGCACGCAACCTGCCTTACAGGCGTCCGCGATGAATGGAAGGGCACGGTCCAGAACCTGCAGGAAGAAGTGATGGCCGTCACCACCACCAATGGGGCCAACCAGCTTTTGAACCTGATTGTCATCTGGACGGACTACGTCGCGCAAAAATGTGAAGAGGTGGCGCAATCGCGCACTGAGGGGGCTGATAGTGCCCGGCTGGGCTGCGAGGTCAGTGAGCTTGCGGGCCTGACAGACGAGTTCGCCGCCTGCCTCGAAGGCCGCTCCACGGCAGAATATTGCGAGATAAAACAGTAGATGAAACTAACCTCCGCCATATCCACCTCCTCCGAGGGGTTCGCAGCAAACGAGGCCGCAAACCTCGCAGCGCTCGACACCGTGCGCAACGCGGCAGAGGTCGCAGCACTGGGCGGCGGGGATCGCGCGCGCGAGCGTCATACCTCCCGCGGGAAAATGCTACCACGGGACCGCGTCGCCAACCTGCTTGATCCCGGCTCGCCCTTCCTCGAAGTCGGCGCAACGGCGGCGCATGGTCTCTACGATGGTGCCGCGCCTTGCGCCGGTGTGATTGCGGGTGTCGGCTATGTCTCCGGCAAGATGGTCATGGTGATCTGCAATGATGCCACGGTGAAGGGTGGCACGTACTATCCGATGACCGTGAAGAAACATTTGCGCGCGCAAGAGATCGCGGAAGAAAACCATCTGCCCTGCATCTATCTGGTCGATAGCGGTGGCGCGAACTTGCCCAACCAAGATGAGGTCTTCCCTGACCGCGATCACTTCGGGCGCATCTTCTACAACCAAGCCCGCATGTCGGCCAAAGGCATCGCCCAAATCGCTGTTGTGATGGGCAGCTGCACCGCAGGCGGCGCCTATGTCCCTGCCATGTCCGACGTGACAATCATCGTCAAAGAACAGGGAACGATTTTCCTCGCAGGCCCCCCCTTGGTGAAAGCCGCGACGGGGGAGGTTGTCTCCTCCGAGGATCTTGGCGGTGGCGATGTGCACACCAGATTGTCGGGTGTCGCTGACTATCTCGCCGAAGATGATGCCCACGCTTTGGCACTGGCGCGCCGCGCAATGGAGAGCGTCAAAACTTCTGTACAAGTTGGGTTTTCGGGGTCTGAGTTTATAACCAACTTGTACAACTTCGAGCCTCCCGTCTACGATCCGGCCGAATTGCTCGGCGTCGTGCCAGCCTCCTTAACAACCCCTTACGACATCCGCGAAGTCATCGCCCGCATCGTTGACGGATCGCGTTTTGACGAGTTCAAAGCCCGGTTCGGAGAGACATTGGTGACAGGCTTTGCCCGCATCTGCGGCATGGATATCGGCATTGTTGCCAATAATGGCGTGCTCTTTTCCGAGGCTGCTCAGAAGGGCGCGCATTTTGTAGAACTCTGTTCCCAGCGCCGTATCCCATTGGTTTTCTTGCAAAATATCACGGGCTTTATGGTCGGCCAGAAATACGAAAACGAAGGCATCGCCCGTCACGGAGCCAAGATGGTCACAGCAGTGGCTACGACCTCCGTGCCGAAGATCACAATGGTGGTCGGCGGCTCTTTTGGTGCGGGAAATTATGGAATGGCTGGAAGGGCTTACCAGCCGCGTTTCATGTGGTCATGGCCCAATTCCCGTATCTCCGTCATGGGCGGCCCACAGGCCGCTGGCGTGCTCGCAACAGTCAAACGCGATGGCATGGAGCGCAAAGGCGAAACTTGGTCTGATGAAGAAGAAGCTCAATTTAAACAACCGGTTATCGACCAGTTCGAAGAGCAATCTCATCCTTTATATGCCTCCGCCCGTCTTTGGGATGATGGCATTGTCGATCCGCGCAAGGCTCGCGATGTCCTCGCGCTTTCCCTAAAAGCTTCTCTCTGCGCCCCAATAGAGGAGACACGTTTCGGCGTGTTCAGGATGTAACACGATGAAAATGCCCATTGATCCCAAAGCCTTAGGCGACAAGGTCTGGAATGCACTGCCCGAGATCAAGCTGCCCACACTGGGGCGCGAAGTCGAAATTCCTGTCTATGTCATTCACAACTCCGATGATCCGGAAGACTATTTCTTCCTCTTCGACTTTGAGGTTTTCGTAGAGCGTTCCAAAGAAGGCATGTTCGTCCGTCCCAAGCTCCGTGTTTGGGCGGGTCGTGATGATTTTGACCGCGTGATTTTTGCGCGCGCCTTCCGGAAAACCTTTGCCGATGAATTCGACAATATGCGCAACCAATTGGCGCGCGGTAAATCAAAGATGGGATGGCTAAGCTGGGATCTGGGCGTTGATTTGGCCGGTGCATTTATCACCAATCTAACGGCTTATTTTGTTATTCTTATTGCAACTGGGGCCGGTAAGGCTTTGAGTTCAATGTTTTCTTTGCCATCTTGGATGAAAGGGAAAAGTGCCGAAGCCAAACTTGAAGAACAGGTCGATGGCTTGAAATCCCAAGTTGAGGCTGCGTTAAAGTCTATCGAAGTTTCGCTTCACCATGAACTCTATCAACACGCTTATCGTGGACGTCAGGGCGGGAGAACCACGGGTATGGATTTCGACGAGTGGCCGCTTCCATCATACGTGACCCAGCATCTTGGCGATCAGAAAAGCGGGTCATGGTGGTGAGCTATGTTTGATAAAATCCTCATCGCAAACAGAGGTGAAATCGCCTGCCGTGTGATCGAGACGTGCAACCGGCTTGGCGTACGTACCGTTGCCGTTCATTCAGACATCGACGCAACCGCGCGCCATGTTGAGATGGCAGATGAGGCCGTTTCACTTGGTGGCCGAACCCCGGCAGAAAGCTATTTGCGCGCCGACGCAATCATTGCCGCAGCACAAGCCACGGGCGCCGAAGCGATCCATCCAGGCTACGGATTTCTTTCAGAAAATCCTGATTTTGTAGAGGACGTCGACGCGGCTGGGCTTGTATTTATTGGCCCGTCAGCTGACGCAATTCGGGCCATGGGCCTCAAAGACGCGGCCAAGGCACTTATGGCTGAAGCGGGCGTTCCTGTCGTGCCGGGATATCATGGGGCACAACAAAATGACCTTGCGCAGGAAGCTGCACAGATTGGCTATCCCGTCTTGATCAAAGCCGTCGCTGGCGGCGGCGGCAAGGGGATGCGGCGGGTTGATCAGTCAAAAGACTTTGAGGATGCGCTTGATGCGGCAAAGTCAGAGGCGTTAAAATCCTTCGGTAATGACATTGTTTTGATTGAGAAATATGTCTCCAAGCCACGCCACATTGAAGTTCAGATTTTTGGCGATGGCCAAGACGCCGTTCATCTGTTCGAACGCGACTGCTCTCTTCAACGGCGTCACCAGAAGGTGATCGAGGAAGCCCCTGCACCCGGCATGACATCTGAAATGCGCAAGGCAATGGGGGATGCTGCAGTACGCGCGGCGAAGGCTGTGAATTACTCAGGCGCGGGGACGGTGGAGTTTATCGTCGATGCCTCGGAGGGGCTCCAGCCAGATAAATTCTGGTTCATGGAAATGAACACCCGCCTTCAGGTCGAACACCCTGTCACGGAAGCCATCACAGGCATTGATCTGGTCGAATGGCAATTGCGCGTCGCTTCAGGTGAGGCTTTGCCTGCAAAGCAAGAAGACTTGAAAATTTCCGGTCACGCTTTTGAAGCGCGAGTCTATGCCGAAGATGTCCCTGCTGGTTTTTTGCCGGCGACAGGTACTTTGCAACACTTAAGGTTCCCTAAGGATGCACGCAGCGATACCGGCGTCTGCGCGTCAGACACGATCAGCCCGTATTATGACCCCATGATCGCGAAGCTGACAGTCCACAGTACAACACGCAACGCAGCACTGCGAAAGCTGGACCGGGCGCTGTCAGATACCCAAATTGCAGGGACAGTAACGAATATCGCGTTTCTGAAAGCCCTTGCGCGCCATGACGGCTTTGCCGCTGGGGATGTCGACACAGGACTGATCGAGCGGGACCTAGACACGCTTGTCGCGCCAAACGCACCGTGCAGCAAAACGCAGGCAATCGCCGCTGTGGCGGCCCACGCACCGACCTCCGCTCCCTTGTCCGGCTTTTCACTTTGGGCGCCTTTGCAGCAACGCGTCCTGCTTTTATGGGGTGGACAAGAGATACAGGTCGATGTTGCTACACATAGCCAAGGCGTCTTCGATGTCACCTGTGGCACAGCAAGGTATGCGGTGGTGCATGATAACGGAACGTGGCGGGTTGATGATACGAAGGTCAATGCCGAGGCCGTGCGGTACAATGCCGGTGTGAGTGTCTTCTGGGGCAACGCGTACCATTTCGAGGTTCCAGACCCGTTAGCACGCGGCTCTGACGCGGCTTACAGTGGTGATTTAACCTTGGCGCCGATGCCGGGCTTGGTGAAAGCGGTCTTTGTGAAGCAAGGTATGCGCGTTGTTGAGGGAGAGCGGCTGGCCATTCTTGAAGCAATGAAGATGGAACACGTGCTATGCGCTGGGCGCGATGGTGTCGTTGCAGATGTAAATGTCGCGGAGGGGGCCCAGATTTCAGCAGGTGATGCGATGATCGTCTTGGAACCGGAGGTATGATCCGTCTTCATCATGCGCACCAGACCCGCTCTATGCGAAGTCTGTGGTTGTTATATGAGTTGGGCGTGCCGTTTGAGGTTATGTATCATGCTTTCGGGAAAAATCTTCGTGACCCAGAGTATTTGAAGCTGAACCCAGCTGGTCGTGTGCCCGCCCTAGAAATCAACGGAAAGACGCTGTTCGAAACAGGCGCAATCACTGAATACTTGTGTGAAACATTTCCAGATGCGGGGCTTGGCCGCGCTACAGATGACCCCGAAAGAGCTGACTGGCTGGTTTGGCTGCATTTTGCGGAGACGGCTACGCAGCATGTGGCCGCCCTGACACAACAACACATTGCTCTTTACGATGAGGATATGCGCAGCCCAATTATCATGAAGTTGGAGGCGGCTCGGCTCGGCAAGTGTTTTGCGGCTTTGGATGGTCGGCTGGAAGGCCGAGAGTATCTACTGGATCGGGGATTTTCGGCTGTCGATATCTCCTGCGGATACGCGGCTTACTCTGGCAGTCACTATGTGCGCTTGGAGCCCTATACAAACCTGACACGTTGGTACGAGAAACTGACAGAGCGTGACGCGTTCCGATCGGCATTACCGCCGAAAGACCAGTTACTTTATTCCAAAGGCTTTTATCCGGTGCCGGAATGAGTAATTTCGTCGAGATTTTCGAAGTCGGTCCTCGCGATGGGTTGCAGAATGAGCCGGAGTTCATTGGCACCGACCGCAAAGTTGCGCTCATTAACCTTTTGTCATCGGCGGGTTTTAAGCGGATCGAGGTTGCGAGTTTCGTCTCGCCGAAATGGGTGCCACAGATGGCAGATGGTGCGGATGTCTTAGCTGGAATTGAACGGTCTGCTGATATTTCTTACGCAGCTTTGACGCCAAATTTGCGTGGTTACGAGGCTGCCAAGCAGGCCCGCGCGACCGAAATCGCCATCTTCAGCAGTGCTTCGGAAGGGTTTTCTAAGGCCAATCTGAATGCTTCGATCGCTGAAGCTCTAGCGCGATTTGAGCCTATTGCGAAGGCTGCAAAGTCGGACGGAATTCCGATGCGAGGCTACGTGTCTTGCGTGACGGATTGTCCTTTTGAGGGCCTAACAGCGCCCTCAGCTGTTGCGAGCGCGGTCGCCGCGATGCGAGATATGGGGTGCTATGAAATCTCCCTAGGTGACACGGTTGGGCGCGGAACACCGGACCGTGTTGACCAGATGCTTAGCGCAGTTTTGGAAGAGGCGCCTGCTTCAAAGCTGGCTGGCCATTTTCATGATACTGCTGGCCGCGCGCTAGAAAATATTGAGGTTGCTTTGGGGCATGGCCTTCGCGTGTTTGATGCGGCTGTTGGTGGATTGGGCGGATGTCCCTACGCGCCGGGCGCATCGGGCAATGTCGCGACGGAGGCCGTTGCAGCGAGAGTGCAAGACTTGGGTTACGAAACAGGCCTCGATCTTGAAGTGATTGCAGAAGCTGCAGAATTGGCAAGGGAGATGCGCCATGTATGAAACGATACTGCTGGCGAGTGATCCACGGGGCGTGGCGACTATTACGCTAAACAGGCCGGATAAGCGGAATGCCATGTCTGGCCAGATGATTGATGAGCTGCATCAAGCCGCTCTGCAGCTTGGCTCTGATTCTGCGGTCCGGATTGTCACGTTACAAGGGGCAGGTGGAGTGTTCTGCGCTGGGGGTGACCTCAACTGGATGAAGGCGCAGATAAACGCCGATAGCACAACACGGGCTGTTGAGGCAGGCAAACTGGCGGCAATGCTGGGTGCGCTGAATGAGATGCCAAAACCTTTGATTGGCCGGATTGAAGGCTTTGCATTCGGGGGAGGTGTTGGGCTTGCTTCTGTCTGCGATGTTGCTGTGTCTGCGCCAACTGCAAAGTTCGGATTGACGGAGACCAAGCTTGGGCTTTTGCCTGCAACCATTGGGCCATACGTCATTGCACGTATGAGCGAGGGGCCCGCGCGCCGTGTCTTTATGTCAAGCCGTCCCTTTTCTGCGCAAGAAGCTTTGGCGCTTGGGTTAGTGGCTTCAGTCTCTGATGATCTAGACAGCGCCATCGAAGCCGAGATCCTTCCTTATCTTGCGTGCGCGCCAGGTGCCGTTGCTGAGGCAAAGGCACTTGCTCTGCGCCTTGGTGGCGCACCAAATGCCGATGACGTGAAGGTCAGCATTGACGCGCTGGTGGCGCGCTGGGACACTGCTGAAGCAAAAGAGGGTGTTGACGCGTTTCTTTCCAAGCGCAAACCAGACTGGGCAGATTAGACCAACAATTTAGAAAAAGGGGTCAACCCATGATCGAGCGGCGTAAGTTTTTGATGCTGATGGGGGCTGCGACCGTAGGAGCGTGCTCCTCAGGCGCGACAGGCGGCAGCGCGCAAGCAGTGCGCAGCATTGATCCTGCGGGTCGAGTTGTTCCCAATGCAGGCTGGGACGCTTGGGTTGCAGGCTTCAAATCGCGGGCGTCGGCAAAGGGGATTTCGCAAGGCGTATTGGACCGTGCATTTCGTGGTGCTGGTTTCCTGCCGGGCGTTATTGAGCGCGATCGCAACCAGACAGAGTTTAAGCGGAGTTTCGAAGACTATCTCGCTATCGTGGCCAATGACGAAAAGATCGCGCAAGGTCGTGTGGCGTTCGCACGCGAGCGGCGCAAGTTGGATGCGATTGAAGCAAAGTACGGTGTCCCCGCAAATATCGTGGCGGCAATCTGGGGTGTTGAGAGTAATTTTGGTACGCGGCGTGGAACGATACCGGTAGTCTCAGCCACCTCAACACTTGCGTATGACGGGCGGCGTGGGACCTTCTTTGAAAAACAGCTATTGGCTGCACTTCGAATTTTGCAAAGCGGCGACACGACAACAGACAAATTGGTTGGCAGTTGGGCTGGGGCGATGGGGCATACGCAATTTATTCCAACGTCCTATCAATTGTTCGCTGTTGATTTCACCGGTGATGGCCGACGCGATATCTGGTCAGAAGATCCCTCCGACGCTTTGGCATCCACGGCAGCCTATCTATCACGATCCGGCTGGCAGCGCGGTCAAGTATGGGGCAGGGAGACTAGCAGCGGTGGTCTGCAACCTGATCCAGGTGGGCCGCGTTTTGCGGTTGGCCGGAATTTCCGTGCTATCAAACGATACAATAACTCAGACAATTATGCGCTTGGTGTAGGTCATCTGGCCGATAGACTTGCTGGTGGCGGCCCTTTGAAAACACCCTTTGGGCCAGATAAATATGGCCTGACGATAAATCAGCGTAAGTTGTTACAAACAAAACTGACCCGTCGCGGTTTTGACACCGGTGGAGCGGATGGTGTTCTTGGTCCCAAATCCCAAGCGGCGATCAGCGCCTATCAACGCAGCATCGGATTGGAGCCGACCGGTAGACCGTCCCCTGCGCTTCTCGCTCAACTCGGATGAGATTACCGATAGTTGCGCTGAACTAGCGCGGAGTTTCGACGTTTGCTACGATCCGTTTGCGCCGGAAGCACCGAAGAATTTTGTGCAAATAAAGCCCTGTTTTCCCCGTATTAAGCCGAAGCGTCGCATTGACCCTTTGCTGCGCGAGGCGTAAAGATCACCCCGAGCCAAAATGGCCACGCCGGTCGAGGGCGTGAACACCAAGGAGACACACGTGGACGAGCTGCTTCGCGACTATCTGCCCATCCTTATTTTGTTAGCTATCGCCATCGGTCTGGGTCTCGTTCTGATCCTGGCGGCCGCGGTTGTTGCGGTTCGCAATCCCGACCCCGAAAAGGTGTCGGCCTATGAATGTGGATTTAACGCGTTCGACGATGCGCGGATGAAATTTGATGTTCGCTTTTACCTCGTTTCAATTTTGTTCATCATCTTCGATCTAGAAGTGGCTTTCCTGTTCCCTTGGGCCGTGGCTTTCAAGGATGTCGGGTTGCTGGGTTTCTGGTCGATGATGGTCTTCCTTGCGGTGCTGACAATCGGCTTCGCGTATGAGTGGAAAAAAGGAGCTCTCGAATGGGAGTAGCAACCGGCGCAAACACCGCCAGCTGGGACAAGGATGTCGCCACGCAAGCCTTGAATGCGGAGTTGCAAGACAAAGGCTTTTTGGTCACCTCAACAGAAGACATCATCAACTGGGCGCGTACAGGCTCGCTGCACTGGATGACATTCGGTCTGGCCTGCTGTGCGGTTGAAATGATGCACACCGCCATGCCGCGCTATGATATGGAGCGGTTTGGCACGGCACCACGCGCCTCCCCTCGTCAGTCTGATCTGATGATCGTTGCAGGCACTCTGACCAACAAAATGGCTCCGGCGTTGCGCAAAGTCTACGACCAGATGCCTGAGCCGCGCTATGTGATCTCCATGGGCTCCTGTGCAAATGGCGGCGGCTACTATCACTACAGCTATTCCGTTGTACGCGGCTGTGACCGTATCGTGCCTGTGGACCTCTATGTGCCAGGTTGTCCGCCAACTGCTGAAGCGCTGCTCTATGGTATTTTGCAGCTACAACGCAAAATTCGCCGTACCGGCAATATTGTTCGCTGAGGAAAAAAGATGACTGAAGCCCTCACAGAGCTGGCCACATATATTGAAACAAAGCGCCCCGACTGCGTTTTGGAATGGACCGTTGTCAACGAAGAATTGACGATGAAAGTCGCACCCGCGTCGCTGCTGTCGTTCTCTGAATTTCTCAAGACGGATGCCACATGCCGGTTTTCGACTTTGGTCGATATTACGGCTGTTGACTATCCGACGCGTGATGATCGTTTCGATGTCGTGTACCACTTCCTAAGCATGTATCAAAACCATCGGATCCGCGTAAAGGTGGCGATCCGTGAAGAGGAAACTATAACCTCGCTTGTTGATGTTTATCCGTCAGCCAATTGGTTCGAGCGTGAAATCTTCGACATGTTCGGTATTCTGTTCACCGGTCATCCTGACCTGCGTCGGATTTTGACCGATTATGGCTTTCGCGGCCATCCCCTTCGGAAAGACTTCCCGACAACCGGTTACGTCGAACTGCGCTATGACGAGGCGCAGAAGCGCGTCGTTTATGAGCCTGTAACGCTCGTTCAGGAATACCGCCAATTTGATTTCATGAGCCCGTGGGAAGGCGCGCAATATGTGCTGCCGGGGGACGAGAAAACAGAAGAGGCGAAGAGCTGACACATGAGTGAGGCAGCCACCTTGATGTTCGGACTTGGGGCCACGCGTGCGGGTAGTACGTGGCTTTACCGCTATTTGGCGGGCCATCCGGAATGCGCACTGCCGCGTGTTAAGGAACTGCATTACTTTTCGACAATGGATTACGGTGGACGCCGCCGTCAGATCAAACGTCTTGACGGGATCGCAAAGCGTGCCGAGCGCCGGCACGCCGCAGCCATCGGTGATCGCAAAGCCGCAATCGGTGTTTGGCGGCAAGACATCGAAGGCTTGCGTCATCTTGTGTCGGGTGAGGAGAATACAGAAGCCTATCTGAGGTTCCTGCAAGACGGCCGGAATGGCCGCGTTTATGGCGATATCACGCCGGCCTATTCGCTGTTGAGCGAAGATCGTTTGCGGATGATGTCTGGCCTCTCGGAACGCGTAAAGTTCGTTTTCATGCTGCGCGACCCAGTTGACCGCTTATGGTCGAACATCTGCCAGGCTGCGCGTATCAAAGCAGACAAACGCGGTGGTGTCGCCTCAGCCTCTGAGGTGTCAGATATTGCGCGAGGCCTTTTTGCAAGATGGTTCGGCGGGGTCGAAACGGCGTTGATATTGCGCAGTGATTACAAATCGATGCTCACGCGTATCTCTAATGCTATTCCGCGTGAAAGTTTGTTCGTGGGCTATTACGAGCGACTTTTTACCAACAAGACTATCGCGCAAATATGTGCATTTCTGGGGATCAACCAACATCCGGCTGACTTTTCGCATGAAAGCAATGTGAGTGACCGGATCGATATGGCACCCTCCGACCGCGCGAAGGCGCAACGCGAGTTGCAAGGGCAATATGAATTCGTAGAACGCTTTATGGAGGGTGATTTGCCTCAGCGTTGGATCGAAAACAAAGTGTCTGCTCCGGCAGGCGAGATGAGGGTGTAAGCCATGGCTATGGACGGCTCTAAATTTGACGACACGCTGACGGGCGAGCAGAAGATCCGTAACTTCAATATCAACTTCGGCCCGCAGCACCCCGCGGCCCACGGCGTGCTGCGCCTCGTGCTGGAGTTGGATGGGGAGATCGTGGAGCGTTGCGATCCGCATATCGGGCTGCTGCATCGTGGGACCGAAAAGCTGATGGAGAGCAGGACATATCTGCAAAACCTTCCGTATTTCGACCGCCTCGATTATGTCGCGCCGATGAATCAAGAGCATGCTTGGTGCTTGGCGATTGAAAAGCTGACTGGCACTGAAATTCCGCGCCGAGCTTCTTTGATCCGTGTTCTTTACTCGGAAATTGGCCGTGTCTTGAACCACCTTTTGAACGTCACGACACAAGCGATGGATGTGGGTGCCTTAACCCCGCCGCTTTGGGGCTTTGAAGAACGCGAAAAACTGATGTGCTTTTACGAGCGCGCCTGCGGGGCACGGCTGCACGCAGCTTATTTCCGGCCCGGTGGCGTGCATCAAGACCTGCCAGATGATCTGCTGAACGATATCGAGGAATGGACGACGACCTTCCCGAATGTTCTGGCTGATATCGACGGTCTTTTGTCTGACAACCGTATCTTCAAACAGCGTAACGCCGATATTGGTATTGTGTCGGAGCAGGATATTCTGGACTACGGTTTTTCCGGCGTAATGGTCCGCGGCTCTGGCCTTGCCTGGGACCTGCGGCGCGCGCAGCCCTATGAATGCTACAACGAGTTCGAGTTCGATATTCCTGTTGGCAAAAACGGCGACTGCTTTGACCGCTATCTGTGCCGCATGGAAGAAATGCGTCAGTCCCTGCTGATCATCCGCCAAGCTATCGAGAAATTGCGCGCTCCAGAGGGGCAGGGTGATGTGATGGCGCGCGGAAAGATGACCCCGCCTGCGCGTGGCGAGATGAAGACCTCGATGGAAGCATTGATCCATCACTTCAAGCTTTATACCGAAGGGTTTCACGTGCCGGAAGGCGAAGTCTATGCGGCTGTTGAAGCGCCCAAGGGCGAGTTCGGTGTCTACCTTGTTGCTGACGGTACTAACAAACCCTATCGCAGCAAAATCCGCGCACCGGGATTCCTGCACCTGCAAGCAATGGACTACATGTGCAAAGGCCACCAGCTGGCTGATGTTGCAGCAATTATCGGCACAATGGATGTCGTATTCGGAGAGATTGACCGCTAATGCTACGCCGCCTTCACAAAGAGCAACCTGACAGTTTTGCCTTTACACCTGACAATCAGGTGTGGGCTGAAGCACAAGTGACGAAGTATCCTGAGGGACGTCAGGCCTCGGCTATTATTCCTTTGCTATGGCGCGCGCAAGAACAGGAGGGGTGGTTGACCCGTCCGGCTATCGAAGGCATCGCGGATATGCTGGGTATGGACTATATCCGAGCGCTGGAAGTCGCCTCCTTCTACTTTATGTTTCAGCTTCAACCCGTTGGTTCTGTTGCGCATATCCAGATATGCGGGACAACGTCCTGTATGATTTGCGGCGCGGAAGATCTTATTGAGGTGTGCAAACGTAAGATTGCACCGAAACCGCATCAGCTTTCCGCTGACGGCAAATTTAGCTGGGAAGAAGTAGAGTGTTTGGGGGCCTGTACAAACGCGCCCATGGCTCAGATCGGCAAAGACTACTACGAGGATTTGACAGCAAAACGTGTGGCCGACCTGATCGACATGCTCGAGAAAGGGGAGGTGCCGACGCCGGGGCCGCAAAACGGAAGATATGCATCTGAACCATTAAAGGGCCTGACATCACTGACAGATTACGACAGTGGCAACACCCAATATAACGCATCTGTTCAGCTTGCTTCCGATATCGGAGATACTGTTAAACGGATTGACGGCACTGAGGTCCCACTGCTTGCCCCGTGGGGGCAGGCTGCGCCGACGTCTGGGCCAAAGCCGAAAGCCCCGGTCGAGCGGACTGGTGCCGCAAAGACGAAGGCAAAATCGACCGCGAAACCGAAAACGAAACCCGCGTCGAAACCAGCGCCCGCAAAAACCGCTGCCAAACCAGTTGCGAAAGATGGCAAGCCGGAGATGCTAAAAAAGGCGCGCGCGGGTGGGGCGGATGACTTGAAAATGATCAAAGGTGTCGGGCCCGCACTCGAAAAACTGCTCAATAAGCTGGGGGTGTATCACTTCGACCAAGTGGCCGGATGGCGCAAAGCCGAAGTGGCATGGGTTGATGAAAACCTCGAAGGATTTAAGGGCCGCGTGTCACGCGATGATTGGGTAAAGCAAGCTAAAACCCTTGCCAAAGGGGGCAGCACGGAATTTTCAAGCCGCGTCAAAAAAGGCGGCGTCTACTAATGCTAAGAACTAGCGGATAGGGAGGATTACTATGAACCATGCTGGGTCAAAAACGTCATGCGCAATGTGGTGCATGATCATTGGGGGTGCAATTGGCTTGATTGCCTTCCTGCTTTTGTGGCTTGTCATCGATTGGAGTGTTCTTTCCTCATTGATGCTTGGCGGCGTTATTGCAGCGGTTGGCGCGGTCGTGTTTCCGATAGTCTTTTGCAGCAACAGCACTGGCTTGGTTGAGCCTGGTTCCGCAGGTGTTGGTCCCGGGTCCGCCCCGACAGCGGCTGATGCGAAGCCAAAAGCCGCCGCGCCCACAACATCTTCAACACCAGCCGCCGCGGCAAATACAGCGACTGCAACAACAACTGCAGCGGCGTCTACAAGTGCATCGGTGCAACCGTCTAAATTTTTGGCAGGTGAAGCAGAGCTGTCCGAGAAAAAGGGTGAGTGGAAGTACGAAGCCGAAGACAAGCCTGCTGCGAAAAAACCAGCAGCAAAGAAGGCAGCTGATAAAAAACCGGCGGCTAAGAAACCAGCAGCAAAGTCCGCTGTGAAAGCGAAGGCAGCTCCGGTTGCAAAAGATGGCCAACCCCCATTGCTGAGCAAAGCACGCGATGGTGGGGCGGATGATCTCAAGCAGATCAAAGGCGTAGGTCCAGGTCTTGAGAAAACCCTAAATGAACTTGGGTTTTATCACTTTGACCAGATCGCTGGTTGGCGCAAGAAAGAGATCGCTTGGGTGGATGAGCGCCTCAAGTTCAAAGGTCGTATCGAGCGCGATGATTGGGTCAAGCAATGCAAAACCCTCGCCAAAGGCGGCGCGACAGAATTCTCGAACCGCGTGAAAAAGGGCGATGTTTACTAAGCTGACGTCGAGGAAAACATAAACTATGCGGGACTCCGGTAATCAAAGTGGGTTTGCAGGCATCGGGCGGCGGCTTGCGCTGCTGATCGCAGGCGCAGCCATCGCTTATATCGGGGTCCAGTTGATCGGAGCGCAACTCAACTGGTCCAACAGGGCCATGGCGTTTTTCGATCTTGCGGCGTTGGCCGTATTTGGATGGGCGCTGATACGCGCATTTTTGATCTGGCGATCCCGCCAGAACTAGCTAAGGGACGAGACAGGATGCTCGCAGATAAAGACCGGATCTTTACCAATCTCTACGGGATGCATGATCGCACTCTGAAGGGCGCGAAAGCGCGCGGGCATTGGGATGGCACAGCTAAAATCATTAAGCGCGGTCGCGACAAAATTATCGAAGAGATGAAAGCTTCCGGTCTGCGTGGTCGCGGTGGGGCTGGTTTTCCGACTGGCCTGAAATGGTCTTTCATGCCGAAGGAGAGCGATGGCCGTCCATCTTATTTGGTCGTCAATGCGGACGAATCCGAGCCGGGCACCTGCAAAGACCGTGAGATCATGCGTCATGACCCTCACACGCTGATCGAGGGGTGCCTGATCGCCTCTTTCGCCATGAATGCCAACGCTTGCTACATTTACATTCGCGGTGAGTATATCCGCGAAAAGGAAGCCCTGCAGGCCGCCATTGACGAATGCTACGACGCGGGCCTCGTTGGTCCGAATGCCGCAAAATCCGGCTGGGATTTTGATATTTACCTGCACCACGGCGCTGGTGCGTATATCTGCGGTGAGGAAACGGCACTCCTTGAAAGCCTCGAAGGCAAAAAGGGAATGCCCCGGATGAAACCTCCGTTTCCAGCTGGCGCTGGGCTGTATGGCTGTCCGACAACAGTGAACAATGTGGAATCCATCGCCGTCGTTCCAACGATCCTGCGGCGCGGTGGGGAGTGGTTCAGCTCTTTCGGGCGCCCGAACAACACCGGCACCAAGCTGTTTGCAATCTCAGGTCACGTGAACAACCCATGTGTTGTTGAAGAAGCAATGTCGATCAGTTTTGAAGAGCTGATCGAGAAGCATTGCGGTGGTATTCGTGGTGGATGGGATAATCTAAAAGCGGTTATCCCAGGTGGCTCCTCTGTGCCCTGTGTGCGTGGCGAAAACATGAAAGACGCCATCATGGATTTTGACTATCTACGAAATGATTTGCAGTCCGGTCTGGGAACCGCTGCGGTCATCGTGATGGACAAAGATACCGACATCATCAAAGCAATTTGGCGTCTTGCGAAATTCTACAAGCACGAAAGTTGCGGCCAATGCACCCCGTGTCGCGAAGGTACAGGCTGGATGATGCGGGTGATGGAGCGTTTGGTTAAAGGCGACGCCGATGTCGCGGAGATCGACATGCTGCTCGATGTCACGAAGCAAGTTGAAGGCCATACGATCTGCGCGCTTGGTGATGCGGCAGCCTGGCCTATCCAAGGTTTGATCCGCAATTTCCGCGATGAAATCGAAGATCGGATTGCACATAAAAGAACAGGCGGTCCTTCGGCCGTCGCAGCGGAGTAAGTCTATGCGTTTTGTGATTGTCCCGGCAGCGTTGCTGGCATTGACGGCTTGCGAGCCAACTGGTTTTTCCGAGAAACCGGAAGAACCCAAAGGGCCACCCATTGAAATTACACAAGCAGTTCGCGCCGCTGACACAACCCGTGTGACGATGCGCTACAAGGACGGTGGCGCAATTGCGTTGGAAGACGAGGGCCGCGCTGTGGCTGAAGCCATGAAAATTGCCTGCCGTGAAGGCGAGGGTGGTATCCCCGACACACGGAAACGCGCGGACGGTCTTCTGACTGTAAATATCTTCTGCGTTGGTGTTCTGACTAGCGATGAAGTGATTGATGGAAGTGGATTAAAGTCCTGATGCTTCGCGGTCTGTTGATCATATCCATTGCACTCTGTGTCGCGTCATGTGGCAGGCTTGGTCTTGGCAACGCATCGAAACGGGCAGAGTCTCAAACGACGTTGCCCTTCAAAGCGAAGCTGAGCAAAGGGGAAGACCGTGCGTTTTCGGTCGCAGTCGTCCACAAAGGCTCGGGACTTGATCAGGTCCGTGAAAGCGTGCGGTTTGAGGCCACTAAGTATTGTCTCCTCAATTTTGGTGGCTCTGACGCTGACTGGCAAATGAGTGCGGTCTCAAACGACTGGGCCTTCACCCAAGACGGCGACAAGCTGGTTTTTAACGGGACCTGTACCGCGATATGATCCGGTTTTCGGCATATGTTTTAGCAACAATGCTCCTTGCGACATCGGCTTCGGCCGAGCTGCGTCCTGCGCCGGATTATTTCGTTGGTGCAATCATTTCGACGGATGTGGCGCAGGCCATTGCGGTGAACTGTCCAAAACTTAGCATCAACCCGGCGGTCGCGCAGTCAATGTCAGAGAATGTGATGGCGTGGCTCAGTGAGGACGGGTTTGACGACGCTGATCCCGTTTCTGAAATGGTAGATTTCTCTGACCAGCTGTTTGCGCTACAGCGCCGGTTTATGGACAAACACAACCTTGAAGGGGCCAACTCAGCCCAAGTCTGCGCGGCCGGTTTGAAAGAGATCAAGGCGCAAACGGATATCGGCAATCTGTTGGTGGAGGTGTCACAATGAAAGGGCATCACCTTGCAGAGTTGAATATTGGACGCTTGGTAGCCCCAGTCGGGGACCCGCGTGTTGCCGAATTCATAGACAACATTGAACGCATTAATGGGTTGGGCAAACGGATGCCCGGTTTTGTTTGGATGCTTGAAGGCTCTGGCGGGCCCGGTGCGACAGACCACGCGATAGATGGCGATGAACTGTTGGTGCCGAACCTGACGCTTTGGGAAGATGCGGCCAGCCTAGAGACTTTTGTTTGGGGCACTGTTCACAAGCAATTCTACGACAAACGGGCGGAGTGGTTCGAAGTGCTTGGCAAGATGCATTTTGTCATGTGGTGGGTGCCTGAAGGGCATAAACCAACACTCGAAGAAGCGCTTGAACGGCTTGAGATGCTGAACACAAGGGGCGACAGCCCTGATGCGTTCGGTTGGAATTTTTTGAAAGACGCGACCATGTGGAAGACCCATGGTTGCCAAGTTGCAGCGGAGTAACGCATGAGCGACCTACGCAAGATCATCATCGATGACAACGAGGTTGAAGTCGACGGGGCGATGACCCTGATCCAAGCCTGCGAGCAGGCCGGTATCGAGGTGCCGCGGTTCTGTTATCATGAGCGTCTGACCATCGCAGGCAATTGCCGGATGTGTCTAGTCGAAGTCGTCGGAGGCCCGCCAAAGCCTGCCGCGTCTTGCGCGATGCAGGTGCGCGACTTGCGCCCCGGTCCAGAAGGTCAACCACCTGTGGTCAAGACGAACTCCCCGATGGTGAAGAAAGCGCGCGAAGGCGTGATGGAGTTTCTGCTGATCAACCACCCGCTGGATTGCCCGATCTGCGATCAGGGCGGTGAGTGTGATTTGCAAGATCAAGCAATGGCTTACGGCGTGGACTTCTCAAGGTTCCGCGAGCCCAAACGCGCCTCTACCGACCTTGATTTGGGGCCACTCGTCGAAACCCATATGACCCGTTGTATCTCCTGCACCCGCTGCGTGCGGTTTACTTCTGAGGTCGCTGGCATCACGCAAATGGGCCAGACCGGTCGTGGTGAAGATGCGGAGATTACCTCCTATCTGGGCGAAACGCTCGACTCGAACCTGCAAGGCAACATCATTGATCTTTGTCCTGTCGGCGCGCTGGTCTCAAAACCCTATGCGTTCACGGCGCGTCCTTGGGAACTGACAAAGACTGAATCCATCGACGTCATGGATGCGTTAGGTTCCAACATTCGAGTAGATACGAAAGGCCGCGAAGTCATGCGCTTCCTGCCGCGCAACCACGACGGTGTGAACGAGGAATGGATTTCGGACAAAACCCGGTTCGTCTGGGATGGCCTGCGGCGCCAACGTCTGGACACACCTTACATTCGTGAGAATGGCAAGTTGCGCAAAGCGTCATGGCCAGAGGCCTTGTCTGCAGCTGCCGCAGCAATGAAAGACAAGAAAGTTGCCGGATTGGTTGGAGACCTGGCTCCGACCGAGGCCGCTTATGCGCTAAAAACTATGATCGAAGGCATGGGTGGCAACGTCGAATGCCGGACTGACAATGCCAAACTGCCCGCCGGTAACCGAGGTGCCTACGTTGGGAACGCAACGATCGAAGACATCGACAACGCTGAGATGATCCAGATTATCGGTTCAAACCCTGCCGTTGAAGCTCCTGTCCTGAATGCACGTATCCGGAAGGCGTGGACAAAAGGATGCGTTGTTGGACTCGTCGGCGAAGCCGTCGATTTGACGTACGATTATGTCCATGTCGGAACAGATCGTGCAGCATTAGAAAAAATTGCGACGCAGAAAATTGGCGCTGCAAAAGACAAGCGCACGATTGTAATTGTTGGGCAGGGCGCTTTGCGGGAGGCTGATGGCGAAGCCGTTTTGGCCATGGCGCTGCAGTTGGCTGAGGATTCGGGTTCCAAACTTCTGGTCCTGCACTCCGCAGCTGCGCGCGCTGGTGCCATGGATGTAGGTGCTGTGACCGATGGCGGTATAAAAGCCGCCACTGAAGATGCGGACGTGATATACAACATGGGTGCCGACGAAATTGATATCGCGGCTGGTCCGATGGTCATTTATCAAGGTAGCCACGGTGATCGCGGTGCGCATCGCGCAGATATCATTTTGCCCAGCGCAGCTTACACCGAGGAAAACGGCGTCTTCGTAAACACCGAAGGACGCCCTCAATTGGCGCTGAGAGCAGGGTTCCCGCCCGGTGAGGCCAAAGAGAACTGGGCGATCCTACGCGCGCTTTCGGCGGAGCTTGGTCAGACACTTCCATTCGACAGCATTGCACAGTTGCGAACACAGATGATCGAAGCGGTTCCGCATCTGGCGATGATCGACGAAGTTCCTGAAAACGAACTGACGCCATTAAAAACCAAGAAACTTGGCAAAGCGGCCTTCAAAAACGCGATTGCTGATTTCTATTTGTCAAACCCCATCGCTCGTGCATCCGAGCTGATGGCGGAGCTCTCTGCCAATGCCAAAGCGCGTGCAGGTGAAAAGATCGCGGCTGAGTGATGAGCAAACCGTTTCATATCGCTGTCACAGGACTGGCCTTGGCCAGCCTGACGGCGTGCGAGGCGAGCGATCCGACGCAGGACTATTTTGCGCCCGAATATCTGGGCATCGAGACCCGCAAACTTGACGATGATATCGTTAGTTTTCTTGTCCGGATGACCGGTGCGCGCACAAACGCTGACGTTGCGGATTACGGCAAATGTGCTGCGGCGCAGTATGCCTTGATCCGCGGCTTCGGATTTGCACGCCATGTGCGTACAAATGTGCAGGAACGGGGTGGCATTTGGGCTGCGGATGCGGTTTACACCATCTCGGCTGCTTTGCCCGAGGGACTCCAAACCATCGACGCCGAAGTGGTGGTCGAAGAATGTACCGAAAACGGTATTCCGACAGTATGAGGGACGCATGGCTGAATTCTTAACAACCGGACCGGGGATCGCCCTGATCATCGTGGCCCAATGCCTTGCGGTTGTCGGCTTCGTGATGGTGTCGCTGTTGTTCCTCGTTTATGGCGACCGCAAGATATGGGCCGCTGTCCAGATGCGCCGCGGCCCGAACGTTGTAGGTGCCTGGGGCCTGCTGCAAACCGTCGCCGATGCGCTGAAATATGTGGTCAAAGAGATCGTCATTCCGGCCGGTGCCGACAAGACGGTGTTCATGCTCGCACCGATGCTGGCCTTCGTTCTTGCCCTTATTTCATGGGCTGTGATCCCGTTTAACGACACTTGGGTTCTGGCCGATCTGAATGTTGCGATCCTTTATGTCTTCGCGATTGGCTCGCTAGAAGTCTACGGCGTGATTATGGGTGGGTGGGCCTCTAATTCAAAGTATCCGTTTCTCGGTTCGCTTAGGTCTGCTGCGCAGATGATCTCTTATGAGGTCTCGATCGGTCTGATCATCATCGGCATTATCATCTCCACCGGCTCGCTGAATTTTGGCGACATTGTACGGGCGCAAGACGGCTCTTACGGCTTCTTCAGTTGGTACTGGTTGCCGCACCTGCCGATGGTTTTCTTATTTTTCATCTCGGCCTTGGCCGAGACGAACCGTCCGCCCTTTGACCTGCCGGAAGCAGAATCAGAACTGGTTGCGGGCTACCAAGTAGAATACTCTTCGACCCCGTTCCTTCTGTTCATGGCCGGTGAATACATCGCGATCTTCTTGATGTGTGCCCTGATTACGCTGCTCTTCTTTGGCGGCTGGCTGTCCCCGATCCCCGGCCTGCCAGATGGCGCGCTGTGGATGGTTGCCAAAATGGCGTTCTTCTTCTTCCTCTTCGCGATGGTGAAAGCCATCGTGCCACGCTACCGCTACGACCAATTGATGCGTCTGGGCTGGAAAGTCTTCCTGCCGTTGTCGCTCGCATGGGTCGTAATCGTCGCATTCTTCGCTCAATTCGGAGCCTTTGGCGGCACATATGCCCGCTGGGCTGTAGGAGGCTAAACCATGGCTACCTCGCTGACACGAAAGGCAAAATACTTCCTGCTCTTTGACATCTTCAAAGGGTTCAAGCTTGGCCTGAAGTATTTCTTCGCACCGAAAGCCACGTTGAACTATCCGCATGAGAAAGGTCCGCTTTCCCCACGCTTCCGCGGTGAACACGCGCTACGCCGCTATCCAAACGGGGAAGAACGCTGCATCGCTTGCAAGCTTTGCGAGGCCGTTTGCCCAGCGCAAGCGATCACGATTGACGCAGAACCTCGCGATGACGGCTCCCGCCGGACGACGCGCTACGATATCGACATGACAAAATGCATCTATTGCGGCTTCTGCCAGGAAGCCTGCCCGGTCGATGCGATTGTCGAAGGTCCGAATTTCGAATTTGCGACGGAGACGCGCGAGGAGCTGTTCTACGACAAGGACAAGCTGCTCGCCAATGGTGACCGTTGGGAAGCCGAAATTGCCCGTAACCTTGAAATGGATGCACCCTACAGATGAGCGATCCAACAAACCCTTTTGAAGCCATGTTGAAGATGGGCCAGGACATGGCGAAATCCATGAACCCTGCGCTTGAGGCTTTCACGCCGAAAGGCTTTGAGAACATGATGCCCACTATGTCTGCTGAGGTGATGGAGCAGTTCATGGGCAAGGGTATCTCGCCCGATGGGTTGGACGCGAAAACACGACTGCTGCTGACATTGACAGGACTAACAATTCAAGGTGCGCAAGGCGAAGCGCAGATCAGATTGACTGTGCGCCATCTGGTCGAAGCAGGTGCGACAAAACAAGAGATTGCCGAAACAATTGGCCAAGCCGCGATGTTTGGCGGGGTGCCTGCCATGTCGAAAGCGATGGAGCTTGCGACAGAGGTGCTGGACGCAGAGAAGGAAGACTGATGGGATTTGCAGATTTTGCATTCTACCTGTTCGCGATCACGGTGGTCACCGCCGGGTTGTTCGTCGTGGTTTCTCGGAACCCGGTGCATTCGGTGCTGTGGCTGATCCTCGCCTTCCTCTCTTCGGCGGGGCTTTTCGTGCTTCTGGGCGCTGAATTCGTCGCGATGCTGATGATCATCGTCTATGTTGGCGCGGTCGCCGTGTTGTTCCTCTTCGTCGTAATGATGCTGGATGTGGATTTCGCGGAGCTGCGCGGGGAGTTGGCGAAATTCGTGCCCCTTGCAGGGCTCATCGGCGTTATTTTATTGATGGAATTGGCTTTGGTCTTCGGCGTCTGGACAGGTGCTGAGAATGCAACTGAGCTGCGGGATGCGGTAGCTCCGGCGCTGGAAGACACGCAGAACACTGCCGCGCTTGGCCAGTTGATCTACACCAAATACATCTACCTCTTCCAAGCCGCAGGCCTGATCCTGCTGGTTGCGATGATAGGCGCCATTGTCCTGACATTGCGTCATCGCGAGGACATCAAACGTCAAGACATCCTCAGCCAAATCTACCGCGATCCGGCAGAGCAGATGGAACTGAAAAACGTCAAACCGGGTCAGGGGCTGTAATCGGTGAATGCACTGCGCTTCATATCAACCTGTTTGGCCGGTGTGCTGGCCGCGACACCGCTTGTCGCCTCCGTCGGGATGTGTGATCGGGTGACGCATATCAGCCATGGTGGCTCAGGCGACCACCGTGACATGGGCGCTGGCAAAGTGATGTGGATCGACTGGTGGGCGCAGGAAGGTGTGTTCAAGGACGTCTGGCTTGCGGATTGCAAAACCGGAAGGGCTGTGTCGCTGCGGACTTGGGAAGAACGGATCACGGAGCGGCACGTAATTGATCGAACCGCGCGCGCGCTCCGCATCATCGAACGGCAGGCGGAGGCTGCTTCAGCGTTCTTCACAATTGACCGCGTTGCAGACCTGATCCGGAAAGAGGGTGTCGACCTGACCGTTGCTGCATACTCGAATGAGTTCTGCGCCTGTTCTGTGGCCTATCCTGCGATGCGTGGCGACAAGACACCGTTTGAGGTAGCGCAATGATGTCTCCAAACGTAAGGCGCGCTGTTCTCTTCGGCATATTGACTATGTTTTTGGCCCCAATCGTCGTGTTGGGAACGTCACCTGCTGACCGCGTGCATGGCTTGGCGGGCCCGTTCCAAGGTATTGGCGCTGCTGCACCAAGCGGTGGGCTGTAACAAATGACTATGAAGAAAGATACGAAATGATCGGACTTGAACATTACCTCACGGTCGCGGCGGCGCTGTTCGTCATTGGTATTTTCGGCATATTCGTGAACCGCAAGAACGTCATCGTCATCTTGATGTCGATTGAACTGATGCTCTTGGCGGTCAACATCAATTTCGTAGCATTCTCCAGCTTCCTTGGTGACCTCGCAGGGCAGGTATTCACCTTGTTCGTGCTGACGGTCGCCGCTGCTGAAGCTGCCATCGGGCTGGCCATTTTGGTCTGTTTCTTCCGCAACCGCGGCACGATCGCCGTGGAAGACGTCAACGTGATGAAGGGCTAAGTCACAATGGAAACCATCATCCTTTTCGCCCCTCTGATCTGCTCGCTTATTTGCGGGTTCGGGTGGAAGTTCATTGGCGAGCAAGCTGCCTGCGTAGTGGCTACTGTAGGGTTGTTCCTGGCAGCGATCCTTAGCTGGATTGTGTTCCTGACCTTCGACGGCACGACCGAAAGCATCGAGATTTTGCGCTGGATCCAGTCCGGATCGCTGGATACGTCATGGGCCATTCGGATGGACCGCTTGACGGCGATCATGTTGATCGTGATCACCACAGTCTCCAGCCTCGTGCACCTGTATTCCTTTGGCTACATGGCACATGATGACCATTTCGCGGAAGGCGTCAGCTACAAGCCGCGCTTCTTTGCCTATCTGTCGTTCTTCACCTTTGCAATGTTGATGCTGGTAACAGCGGATAACCTTGTGCAGATGTTCTTCGGCTGGGAGGGCGTGGGCGTCGCGTCCTACTTGCTGATCGGGTTCTACTACAAGAAACCGTCTGCAAACGCAGCGGCGATCAAGGCATTCGTCGTCAACCGTGTGGGTGATTTCGGATTCGCATTGGGCATCTTCGGGTTGTTCCTATTGGCCGACAGCATCAAGTTCGACGACATCTTTGCCGCTGTGCCGACGATTGCGGAGACGCAAATCCAGTTCCTTTGGACGGAATGGAATGCGGCCAACCTACTGGCTTTCCTGTTGTTTATTGGGGCGATGGGTAAATCTGCTCAGTTGTTGCTACACACGTGGTTGCCAGACGCGATGGAGGGCCCAACGCCTGTCTCCGCGCTTATCCATGCCGCGACAATGGTGACCGCTGGTGTCTTCCTTGTGTGCCGTATGTCGCCGTTGATCGAATATGCACCACAAGCCCAGACCTTCATCGTTGTGCTCGGTGCCACAACGGCGTTTTTCGCCGCCACAGTCGGGTTGGTGCAGAACGACATCAAGCGTGTCATCGCATACTCAACCTGCTCGCAGCTGGGCTACATGTTCGTGGCGGCAGGTGTAGGTGTTTATTCCGTCGCGATGTTCCACCTTCTGACACATGCGTTCTTCAAAGCGATGCTGTTCCTCGGCGCGGGCTCTGTCATCCACGCGATGCATCATGAGCAGGACATGCGCAATTACGGTGGGCTGCGCCACAAAATACCCAAAACCTTCTGGGCAATGATGATCGGTACGCTGGCCATCACAGGCGTGGGTATTCCGCTGCTCTATGTTGGTTTCCCAATTGGCTTTGCCGGCTTCGTGTCCAAAGACGCCATCATCGAGAGCGCCTATGCCGCGACACCGATGGGCTATGCGTTCTGGATGCTGGTCATCGCGGCCTTGTTCACCTCCTTCTACTCATGGCGCCTGATGTTTCTGACATTCTACGGCGAGCCGCGGGGCGATAAGCATACCCATGAGCATGCCCATGAAAGCCCAAACACAATGCTGATCCCGCTGGTGGTTCTGGCCTTCGGCGCTGTCTTCTCGGGCATGGTGTTCTACAAACCGTTCTTCGGCTCGGACGAAAGCGTCAACAAGTTCTTCGGTATCTCGGCTGAAAAACATGCGCTGATGCAACCGCTTGGCGCGGCCTATGCGGCAGGCGAGGAAAAGGCTGATGATCATGGGGAGGCCAAGGCCTACGCGCCCGGCACCGGGGCTATCCACCATGCGCCCGACAACCATGTTCTTCATGACGCGCATTACGTGCCGAAATGGGTCAAGGTTTCGCCCTTCATTGTGATGCTTCTTGGCTTCGCAACCGCCTGGCTGTTCTACATCAAGAACCCGTCGCTGCCGGGGCGTTTGGCAAAGTCACAATGGCCAATCTACAACTTCCTGCTGAACAAATGGTACTTTGACGAGGTCTATGACTTCCTCTTCGTGCGCCCCGCAAAATGGCTCGGTGATTTCCTATGGCGGCGTGGGGATGGCAACGTCATCGACGGCTCCATCAACGGGATCGCTATGGGCATCGTCCCCTTCTTCACGCGTCTCGCAGGCAAAGCCCAATCCGGCTTCATGTTCCATTACGCCTTCGCGATGGTGCTTGGGGTCGTGCTGATCATCTCATACTTCGCCATTACTGGTGGAGGAGCGGAATAATGTTGAACTCACTTCTCTCCATCATCACCTTCATTCCGCTGCTGGGCGCTGTCATTCTGGCCCTGTTCTTGCGTGGCGATGATGAGGCGGCACAGCGCAATGCCAAATGGCTGGCGCTGATTGCAACGACCGCGACGTTCCTTGTCTCGATCTTCCTCTACACTGGGTTTGACCCCGCCAACACGGGCTTCCAGTTCGTGGAAGAGCGGGAATGGATCCTTGGCTTCAACTATAAGATGGGAGTGGACGGGATTTCGATCCTGTTTGTGCTGCTCACAACATTCCTGATGCCTTTGGTGATTGCCTCATGCTGGGACGTCAAACACCGCGTCAAAGACTATATGATCGCGTTCCTCCTGTTGGAGACGCTGATGCTCGGCGTTTTCTGCGCGCTTGATCTGATCCTGTTCTATCTGTTCTTCGAGGCAGGCCTGATCCCGATGTTCCTGATCATCGGCATCTGGGGCGGCGCGAACCGCATCTATGCGTCGTTCAAATTCTTCCTCTACACGCTGCTCGGCTCTGTCCTGATGCTGATCGCGATGATCGGCATGTATGTGGATGCGGGCACGACAGACATTCCAACACTGCTGACGCATAACTTTGCATCCGAGAGCTTCGAGCTTTTGGGCATCCAGATTGTAGGCGGCATGCAGACCCTGATGTGGCTGGCTTTCTTCGCCAGCTTCGCGGTCAAAATGCCGATGTGGCCGGTGCATACGTGGCTGCCGGATGCGCACGTGCAAGCGCCGACTGCGGGCTCTGTAGTGCTGGCCGCGATCTTGTTGAAAATGGGTGGCTACGGTTTCCTGCGTTTCTCGCTGCCAATGTTCCCTGTGGGTTCAGAAGTGCTAGGCACTTTCGTTCTGTGGATTTCGGCCATCGCGATTGTCTACACTTCGCTCGTGGCGCTCGCGCAGCACGACATGAAGAAGCTGATCGCTTACTCCTCCGTCGCCCACATGGGTTATGTCACGATGGGCATCTTTGCGGTGAACCAGCAAGGCATTGACGGCGCGATTTTCCAGATGATCAGCCACGGCTTCATCTCCGGCGCGCTCTTCCTTTGTGTCGGTGTCATCTATGACCGGATGCACACCCGAGAAATCGACGCTTATGGCGGTCTAGTGAACCGCATGCCGGCCTATGCGCTGATCTTCATGCTCTTCACCATGGCCAATGTAGGCCTTCCGGGCACGTCAGGCTTTATCGGCGAATTCCTTGTTCTGATGGGTGTCTTTCAGGTGAACACATGGGTCGCGATGATCGCCACCACGGGCGTGATCCTGTCAGCGGCCTATGCGCTCTGGCTCTACCGCCGCGTCGTGATGGGCGACCTGATCAAAGAGAGCCTCAAAAGTATCTCTGACATGACCGGGCGGGAACGCGCAATCTTTGCACCGTTGGTCTTCATGACCATCCTTCTGGGCGTCTACCCAAGCCTTGTGACTGATATTATCGGGCCGTCTGTCGGCGCTTTGATCACCAATTATGACACCGCGCTGCTGGATAGCGGCCTTGCCACTGCCGTGGCTGGAAATTGAGAGACTGATCCATGATCCAAGCTGATCTGAACACTGTCCTGCCCGAGATCATCCTCGCGGTCTACGCGATGCTCGCTCTGATCGCGGCGGTTTACACCGGCAAAGACAAGACCGCGCCGCTGGTCCTCTGGGCTACGTGCGCGCTGTTTCTGATCCTTGCGGCTTTCATTGGCTTTGGTGGGGAAGGGGCGCAGACAGCCTTTGGCGGTGCTTTCATTGACGATGCATTCTCCCGTTTCGCTAAGGTCGTGATCCTGATCAGCGCTGCCGCTATTTTGGTGTTGAGCCAGGATTACATGACCCGCAACGACTTGCTGCGCTTCGAATACCCTTTGCTGATCGCTTTGGCTGTTGTCGGTATGATGATGATGGTCTCCGCCGGAGACTTGATGGCGCTTTACATGGGGCTGGAGCTGCAATCTTTGGCGCTATACGTTGTCGCAGCCTTGCGTCGGGACTCAGTGAAGTCGACCGAAGCGGGATTGAAATACTTCGTCCTAGGCGCACTGTCGTCGGGTATGCTGCTTTATGGAGCTTCGCTCGTCTATGGCTATTCTGGCACAACGCTGTTTACCGGCATCACCGCAGCCGCGGCATCGGGCGAGATTGGTCTTGGTCTGCTCTTCGGTCTGATCTTTGTAGTCGCAGGCCTTGCATTCAAGGTCTCTGCTGCGCCGTTCCACATGTGGACGCCGGACGTCTATGAGGGCTCGCCCACACCGATCACGGCGTTCTTCGCCACGGCTCCGAAAGTCGCCGCAATGGGTCTGTTCGCCCGCGTCGTCCACGATGCGTTTGGCGGTGCCGTCAGTGACTGGAGCCAAGTCGTAGCCTTCCTGTCGGTCGTCTCCATGTTCCTCGGCGCGATCGCTGCGATCGGACAACGCGACATCAAACGGCTGATGGCCTATTCCTCCATCGCACATATGGGCTTTGCCCTAATGGGCTTGGCTGCGGGCACGGCAGCTGGTGTGCAGGCGATGCTGATCTACATGGCCATCTATGTCGTCATGAACGTAGGCACCTTTGCCTTCATCTTGTCGATGGAGAAAGACGGTCAACCCGTGACCGACATTGATGCATTGCAGAACTTCTCCAAGCACCATCCGGGCCGCGCGCTTGCGATGCTGGTGTTAATGTTTTCCCTCGCAGGCATCCCACCGCTAGTTGGTTTCTTTGGTAAATTCTACGTACTGCAGGCCGCGGTCGACGCGAACATGGCGTGGCTGGCGGTTGCAGGCGTGATCGCTTCCGTGATTGGCGCATTCTACTATTTGCGGATCATCTACTACATGTATTTCGGCGAAGAGCGCGACGCGCTAGACGCAGGCATGCCGCCCGTAGGCTGGGCGCTTTTGATGGGATGTGCTGCTGTTATGGTGCTGGGTGTTGTCAATTTGTTTGGCATTGAAGCGCCCGCACTTGCTGCAGCTGAAGCCCTTGTCAATTAAGCCGACCTCTCCGGTTTGGCCTGAGGGCTATGATCGGATTATTCTTGAAGAAGTTGACAGCACAATGGCTGAGGCCGCGCGTCTTGCGCCTGATCTTAAGCGGCCAACATGGATAATCGCGAAAACTCAAACCGCAGCACGTGGACGACAAGGGCGCGTTTGGACACATCCTGAAGGCAATCTGGCAGCGACGCTTCTCATGCGCCCTGGCGGCCCGGTGCAAGAGGCCGCACTGCGGAGTTTCTTTGCCGCGAATGCGCTTTATGAAGCCCTCGCGCTATATGTCGACCGGACCAAACTTGGCTTAAAGTGGCCGAATGATGTGTTGTTGTCTGGCGGCAAAGTCGCTGGAATTTTGTTGGAGAGCACAGGGTCAGCGCAGGGCGTGGATTGGCTGTCGATCGGAATTGGTGTGAACCTGACGCATACGCCCGAAGATGTAAGGGATGCGTCTTTTCCCCCAGTTGCTTTATCGGAGCATGGAGATGTCGTCACACCTGAGACGTTTTTGAACGCATTAGCTGCAAACATTGCGACCGAGGAAGCCATATTTGCTGAATTGGGCTTTGCCAAAATTAGAGACAATTGGCTGAAACGGGCTGCGCGGTTGGGCGAAGTCATCACCGCTCGCACGTCGCGTGACGAAATCACCGGCACATTTGAAAGTGTAGACGCCTTGGGCAATCTGATCCTGCGCACGCCCAAAGGGGCGCAAGTGATCTCCGCTGCGGATGTGTACTTTTGACCTTTCTGCAAGGCCCGTGTAGACGGCAGCAAAGCTGAGGGAACGTGACGGATGTTATTGGCGATTGATTGTGGGAACACCAACACCGTGTTCTCTATCTGGGATGGTGAGAGTTTTATCGCGCATTGGCGGACCGCTACAGAGTGGCAACGCACAGCGGATCAATACTACGTCTGGTTGTCTTCTCTCATGCGGTTTCAGAAGATTGACGTTGAGATTAATGAGGTCATCATTTCCTCCACCGTGCCGCGGGTTGTCTTCAACCTACGTGTTTTCTCTGACCGTTATTTCAATTGCCGGCCGTTGGTTGTCGGAAAAGAAGGCTGCGCGTTGCCAATTGACGTGCGGGTTGACGAGGGCACAGCAGTTGGACCGGACCGGCTGGTCAATACGGTCGCTGGGCATAACCTTTATGGCGGCGACCTGATCATCGTTGATTTTGGAACAGCCACAACCTTCGACGTGGTCGCGCAAGACGGTGCCTATATCGGTGGTGTCATTGCCCCGGGCGTGAACCTCTCGCTTGAGGCGCTTCATAACGCGGCGGCGGCCTTGCCACATGTTGATATCTCCAAACCACAAGCGGTGATCGGGACCAATACGGTTGCTTGTATGCAATCCGGTGTGTTCTGGGGGTATATCGGCCTGATCAAAGAAATATGCGCGCGCATCAAGGCAGAGCGGGGACGGGAGATGAAAGTGATCTCCACCGGTGGGCTCGCGCCCTTGTTCCAGCAAGCTGATGCGCTATTTGACGAATTTGAGGATGAACTGACGATCCATGGTCTTGTGGTGATCAACTCCTTCAACAGAAAGAACGACTAATGGCAGCAGACAGGCTGATCTACCTGCCCCTCGGCGGGGCGGGCGAAGTGGGCATGAATATGTATGTCTATGGCTATGGGCGTCCGGGTAAAGAGCGTTATATCCTTGTCGATGTCGGGGTAACCTTTCCAGATATGGACGGTACACCGGGCGTTGATCTGATTTTCCCTGATGTGGATTGGATTGCGGAGCGTGTGGACCGGCTTGATGCGATCTTCATCACCCATGCACATGAAGATCATATCGGTGCATTGGGGCATCTCTATCCACGTCTGACCGCGCCGATTTATGCGCGCAAATTCACCGCACATCTTGGCCGGTTGAAGATGGAAGAGCACGGGTATGACGGCTCTGAAATTACAACCGTCGGTCCGATGCCCAAGATGGTAGAGGCGGGGCCGTTCAAAGTTGGATTCATGCCGATCTCCCACTCGATCCCTGAATCTTCGGCCTTGATCATCGACACCCCTGAGGGTCGGGTTGTTCACTCTGGTGACTTCAAGATTGATGAGACGCCGGGCCTTGGTGAGCCGTTTGATATCGAGGCTTGGGGCAATCTGGGGCCAGTAAAAGCGCTGGTCTGCGACTCAACGAATGTCTTCTCACCTCATGCTGGTAAGTCAGAGGCGACTGTGGGTCCGGAGATCGAACGCGTTGTGCGTGAAGCGTCGGGCATGGTTGTTGCCACGACGTTTGCCTCCAACATTGCGCGGGTCAAAACACTTGCCGATGCAGGTGTTGCAGCAGGACGCTCTGTTGTGCTTTTGGGTCGGGCGATGAAGAAGATGATCGGGGCTGGCGTTGAGACCGGTTTGATCAAGGACTTTCCACCAACCATTACGCCGGAAGAGGCACGTGACGTGCCGCGTGGGAACTTGATGTTGCTCGCGACCGGCTCACAAGGTGAGCGCCGCGCAGCATCGGCACAGCTTTCGCGTGGGAAGTATCTGGGTCTGAGTCTGGCTGCAGGCGATACGTTTTTGTTCTCGTCGAAAACCATCCCTGGCAATGAAGTCTCAGTGGGCCGGATTACCAATGCTTTGTCAGAGATGGATGTCGATGTTATCGACGACAAGATGGCTGATATCCATGTGTCAGGTCACGCGAACCGTCCTGATTTGCAGCGGATGCATGAGCTGACCAAGCCGCAAATTCTTGTGCCCATGCATGGCGAGCACCGGATGTTGCGAGAGCATGCGAAGCTGGGAGAGGCCGGTGGGATCTCTTCGGTTGTGGCACCGAACGGGACGATGGTGTCCTTGTCGGGCAATCGGCCTGAAGTGGTTGAATTTGTCGAGACCGGTCGGCTTTATCTTGATGGGTCCGTTCAGGTGGGCGCGTTGGATGGGGTCGTGCGGGATCGTATCCGGATGGCTTTGAATGGGCAGGTTGTGATCGGCATCTTGATTGATGAAGAAGATGAGCCGTTGACCGATGCTTGGTGTGAAATGCGCGGGTTGCCCGAGACAGGGCAGTCGCGGGCGGCCGTTCAGGATATCCTCGAAGAGGAAGTCGGGCAGTTTCTTGGTCGCGCGGACAGCAAGACCGTGATGGATGACGGTAAGCTGGAAGAGCAGATCAAACGGATTGTGCGCAACACTTGTATGGGCGAGATCGGGAAGAAGCCGGAAGTTGTGGTTTTGATCTCAAGGTTGACGGCCTAGGTCCCCCGCATGCGGGGGAATTGGTAAGGTATTGAAACCAATACAGCTCTTTCGAATTTAATAGAAAATTAATCTACCGATTTTGGTGGAAAAGGGATGTATTCTGCGCTGCAGCGTTTACGTAAAGGTGGGTCGGCCGAGAGGCCAGAGGCCCATAGCGTTTGCATAAATGGAGGGCCGTCTCATGGCACATCCGCTAAAGCACGTCGTCATTGTCGGGGCCGGATTTGGAGGGCTTGCTGCCGCCAAAGCTTTGGCCAAATCTGACGTTCAGATCACTTTGATCGACCAACAAAACCACCACCTGTTTCAACCATTGCTTTATCAAGTCGCAACAGCCGCGCTGACCCCTGCGGAGATCGCGGTGCCGATCCGGCATGTCTTGCGCAGTCAGGACAATGTGAAGGTTATGATGGATGTTGTGACCGACGTGGATCAGACCAGCAAAGAAGTGCAGTGCGCGAGCGGTCAACGTGTGGGATACGATCGACTGATCCTCGCCACCGGCGCGCGACACAGCTATTTCGGGCGCGATGAATGGGCCGCGTATGCGCCGGGGCTGAAGACATTGGAAGACGCAGCTGGTATTCGCGAAAAGGTTCTCAGTTCCTTTGAACGGGCTGAGCTGCTTGCGCGTGAAGACCCGGAGGCGGCTAAGGCATTTCAAAGCTTTGTCATCGTGGGGGCAGGTCCCACCGGTGTCGAATTGGCGGGCGCCGTCGCAGAGCTTGCTAGTTCCGTGATGCGCGATTTCCGTAATATCCGACCTGAGGACAACCGCGTGATCTTGTTGGAAGGCGGCCCGCGTGTCTTGCCGTCTTTTGCGCCCAAACTGTCTGAAAGGGCAGCACAAGACTTGACCGAGCTGGGCGTAGATCTGCGGCTTGAAACACTCGTCACGGATATCGCTGAGGATCGGGTGGACACCAATCAGGGTCCCATCGCTGCGCGCTGCGTGATTTGGGCAGCAGGTGTCCAAGCCTCGCCTGCGGCACGCTGGTTGGGGCTGGACGCGGGACCCACGGGCCATGTCGAGATTGATGAGACGTTGCGTCCTGAAGGGATCGCGGATGTTTATGTGATCGGAGATACCGCGAAATACGTGCCGGATGGCAGCGCACTGCCGGGGATTGCGCCGGTTGCCAAACAGATGGGGCAATATGTGGGTGCACGGATCGCGGCGGAAGCGCGGGGCGAGACCGTCACGCGCGGGTTTCGCTACAAAGATGCCGGGGCTTTGGCGACCATTGGCAGAAACCGTGCGGTGGCCGATATTTTCGGGCTGAAGGTCAAAGGCTTTCTGGGTTGGCTGCTTTGGGGCGCGGCCCACGTCTATTTCTTGATCGGGTTCAAGAACCGGCTGTTCGTTGTGCTGCAGTGGCTGTGGTCATATTTGACCTGGCAACGCGGGGTGCGGCTGATCCTAAATGCGAGCACACGTCTGCGGCTGTAGCCAAATGGAGTGGGCTTGCGCCCACGCGCTTTTTATTTTGGCTGCCGCGTGTTGAAAAGGCTAGGCGCCGCGTTTGTGTGTGGAGACCAGCAGATCTGGGATGTGCGCTTCAAACGCAGGCTGTGCCTCCGGCACTGACATGTCAGAGCTCTGCACGCGTGCAGGCACTTTTCGCCTTAGTAAGATGCTAAGACAGGGTTGCCCCTTCGTTCCTGTGCGGATTGTCGTTAGTCTGCGCGACGTTCATCGAAGCTTTTTTCGATAAAGCTGGGCATGTGATCGCCGAGACCGACGACCTTTGGACCACGGTCATCATTGCGTCCCTTGCCGCGGCCGCCGCGGGGACGTGGCTCTTTACGGGGGCTATCCGCCTTTTTGGTCTCTGCCGCTTCGACTGGTTTTGCGTCAACGGGTTCTGCCTGCGCCTCATCGGGTTGCTTTTCGGCTTTGGCTTTCCCACCGCGCGAGCGTGTTCGCGATTTTGCGGGCTTATCGTCTTTTGCAGTGGCTTCGGTCTGTTTTGGCTCTGCGGGGGCTTTTAGCCCTGTTTCCCCGCGTGGGATCGTCGTTTTGATCAGGTCCTCGATGCCAGCGAGCAGTTTGTCATCCTTGGGTGTGGAGATCATCATCGCTGTGCCGGAGCGGCCTGCGCGGCCCGTGCGACCAATGCGGTGGACGTAATCCTCCGAATGGCTTGGCACGTCGAAGTTGAACACGTGGGAGACATTCGGGATGTCGAGGCCACGGGCGGCGACGTCTGAGGCCACAAGGAAGCGCAGTTTTCCGTCGCGGAAGCCTTCTAGGGTTTTTGTGCGGTAAGATTGGTCGAGGTCGCCATGGATCGGTTCGGCATCATGGCCATATTTTTTCAAGGATTTCGCAACGATATCGACGTCAACTTTGCGGTTGCAGAAGATAATACCGTTGGTGACCTTTTCGCCTTCCTGATCAATCAGTTGGCGGAGGAAATCGCGTTTCTTCTTGGACGTGTCGCGACCTGCAGAGGGCAATTCGTAGACAGTCTGGGTGATCGTCTCAGACGCGGAGGCCTGACGGGCCACTTCGATGCGTTCGGGATTGGAGAGGAACGTGTTCGTAATCCGCTCGATCTCAGGCGCCATCGTGGCTGAGAAGAAGAGGGTCTGACGCGTGAATGGCGTCATTTGGAAAATGCGTTCGATATCGGGAATAAAGCCCATATCGAGCATGCGGTCAGCCTCGTCCACGACCATAACTTTGACGTCTGAGAGGATCAGTTTGCCGCGTTCGAAATGGTCGAGCAGGCGGCCGGGCGTGGCGATCAGCACGTCAACGCCGCGGTCGATCAGCTGGTCTTGTTCCTTGAAGGAGACGCCGCCGATCAGCAGTGCCTTGGTCAGTTTTGTGTATTTTGCGTAAAGGTCGAAGTTTTCAGCGACCTGTGCGGCAAGCTCTCGTGTCGGTGCTAGGACCAGTGAGCGGGGCATGCGGGCGCGAGCGCGGCCCCGGTTCAGAAGCGTGATCATCGGCAGCGTAAAGCTGGCGGTTTTGCCGGTGCCTGTCTGGGCGATGCCAAGCACGTCGCGGCCTTCAAGGGCGGGTGGAATAGCGCCGGCTTGAATAGGTGTGGGGGTTTCATAGCCCACGTCCTCAATCGCTTTGAGAACTTTCTTGTGAAGCTTCAGATCTGTGAATTTTGTCATGTGTTTCCAAATAGGTGCAGCGCGGTGCTGCAGTGATTTGGGACGCAGGTTCCAACGCGTCCCTGCGTCGTGCCGCAGACGTGTTCCGCGGGCTAGGCTGCATGTAGTGCAGTTTAGGTGTTTGGTCAATGAAATAGGGGTGGAACGAAAAATGCACCGCCAGAGCGGTGCATTTCGATGGGGTTGTCTTCTGCGTTCAGGCTTTCTTGCGACGCATCAGCCCGAGGCCACCGAGACCTGCGAGAAGCAGGAGGCCAGCGGCTGGCAGCGGTGTCGGGATCAGGTCGATGTTGATGTCGCCGCGGCCCGAATCGTTGAACGTGTAATTGCTCGCGTTCGTCGCGGTGCCGAATTTGTCCCATGTGAACCACATGGAGAAGCCCAGACCAGTGGTCTCTAGCGCGTTTGCGGCTTCGCCAGCTTGGGGGTTGTGCTTTTTGACGCTGGTGAGCGTGTAGGACAGCCCTTCCATCGCGGAGCCCACGCTGCCGGTCAGCATTGCGGATGTTAGGTTGAAATAGGTCCAATCCGACGGATCAATACCAGCGGTTGTTGTCGCACAATTATGCATGTTGCCCGCGCCCGCTTGCTGGCAGTAGGGGGTGTTGCCACTGTTTGACACTGTGAAGTTTAGGTCGAACTCAAAGCTCAGATCGGCAGCACCGATGTTGGTTGCTTTGCCTGTCAATATTGCGCCGGAACCGTCGTAGTCAAAAGTGGAGTCTCCGCTGAAGGACCAGAGCGCTGATGCGGTGCCTCCTTGAACAAAGGCCGCGCCATTTGGGCTGCCGTTGGTGCTTGGTGTCCAGATGGAGCGCGTGCCGTTGTAATCGCGAGCGAAATAATCGTCGATGGCGAGTGGCATAGCAGTTGCGAGTGAAGGTAGGATTGCCGCGCATGCAGCAATAGAAATTGCAGTCGTCAGTCTCATTAAAATGTACCTCGTTAAACTTCCCTAAGAAATTGATAACACAGTTTTGCCGCATTTCTCAAGGGTGTTGTCGGTCTGCTTGGCGCGATGCTCCTTATTTGTATGGGTTTGCGCAACTATGCCGTTGATTACGCGTGATTGTTTCTTCAGCCGAAATGAAGCGGCGGGCGGCGCCTGTGCAAACGGTAAGAATGAGCGTCGCTGCTCTAATCGTGCGACCAGAATTCGCTCGACGTTTAGCTCTGATTGTGTCGCGACCTTGCGCTGCGTTTGCGCGGTTCGGAACCGCGATCAGCAACTCGCTATCGAGCGGAGCGGTATTGGGTGCCTCTGGTGGCAGATGGGTTTTGCTTAGACCATCATTTCTTTCGTCGCTGACAGGGTGACATCGGGATAGTCGCGCACGACGCGGTCGATGTCCCATTGCATGCGGGTCAGGAAAACCACGTCGCCGTCATTGTCGTGGCTGATATGTTGCTGGTTGGCGGCGATGAACTTGTCCACTGCATCCTTGGCACCGTTGACCCAGCGCGCGGAGGTGAATTGGGAGGCCTCGAAGCGGACGGGGAGGCCGTATTCCAGCTCGATCCGGCTGGCCAGAACTTCGAATTGTAACGCGCCCACGACGCCCACGATGAAGCCAGAGCCAAAGGCGGGTTTGAAAACTTTCGCGGCGCCCTCTTCGGCAAATTGCATCAGGGCTTTTTCGAGGTGCTTGGCTTTCAACGGATCGCCTGCACGGCAGGATTGCAAAAGCTCAGGCGCGAAAGAGGGGATGCCAGCAACGCGCAGAGCTTCGCCCTCAGTCAGCGTGTCGCCGATACGCAGCTGGCCGTGGTTGGGGATGCCCATGATGTCGCCTGCATAGGCCTCTTCCGCCAATTCGCGGTCGGAGGCGAGGAAAAGAACAGGGTTGCTGATCGCCATCGGTTTTTTTGTACGCACATGGGTCAGTTTCATGCCGCGTTTGAAATGGCCGGAGGCGAGGCGCACGAACGCGACGCGGTCCCGGTGCTTCGGGTCCATATTGGCTTGGACCTTGAAGACGAAGCCTGCGACCTTTTTTTCATCTGGCGCGATCTGACGCGGCTCAGCCTTCTGGGGTTGCGGCTGGGGGCCATAGTCAGCGATGCCTTGCATCAGTTCTTGCACACCAAAGGAGTTGATGGCGGAGCCGAACCAGATTGGGGTCATGGTGCCGTCGAGAAAAGATTGGTGATCGAATTCTGGCAAGAGTTCTTTCGCCATCTCGATCTCTTCGAGGAATTTTTCGAGCAGCGCAGCAGGGACATGTTCAGCCAGTTTGGGATCATCTAATCCTGAGATTTCAATGCTTTCTGCGACCTTGTTACGATCCGCGCGGTCCATCAATTCCAGCCGGTCACCCAGCAGATCGTAGCAGCCCATGAAGTCGCGACCCACGCCGATGGGCCATGACGCTGGTGTGACGTCAATCGCTAGATTTTCTTGGATTTCGTCAATAATTTCGAATGTATCGCGGCTTTCACGGTCCATTTTGTTGCAAAAGGTCAAGATAGGAAGGTCGCGCAAACGGCAGACTTCAAAGAGTTTTTGCGTCTGGCTTTCAACGCCTTTGGCTCCGTCGATAACCATGACGGCCGCATCGACGGCGGTCAGCGTCCGGTAAGTGTCTTCCGAGAAATCAGAGTGGCCTGGCGTGTCGACAAGGTTGAACCTATAGGTGTCAAAATCAAACGACATGGCGGAGGCAGACACGGAGATGCCGCGGTCTTTCTCCATCTGCATGAAGTCCGAGCGGGTGCGGCGCGCTTCGCCTTTGGCGCGCACTTGGCCAGCCATCTGGATCGCGCCACCGTAGAGCAAGAATTTTTCCGTCAACGTCGTCTTGCCCGCATCTGGGTGCGAGATGATGGCGAAGGTTCTGCGCCGCGCAATTTCGGGCGGCAAGACAGGCTGATTTGAGGCGCGATCTAACATGGGCTTGCATCTAACCCGCGCGGCGGGGGCTTACAAGAAGGCTCAAGCGGGTCTCAAAGCGAAGGTGACGATAGAGCCGTAGCTGCCGCCATCAATCAAAAGCGCGGCGGTGCCTTTGCGGTAGATGCGCTTGCGGGTGGATTGATCCTTGCGCCAGCCTTGCGCGGTTAGCTCACGCGTTACGGCAGGGACGCCAAGCTGCAATGTGGTTATCTGGCTTAACAAGATATTGCATGCGCCGCTGCGCTTGGGGGCGACGGTGATCTTAGCACCGGGCGCGCCGAAAATGTCCTTGCCCCCTAGGATTTTATTGAATGCCCCTCTGGATTGGGGGGCATAGCCGTTCGCCAAAAGGGGGGCGGTGTTGAAGCCGGATCCACTGAACAAGCCACTGCATGCTGCAATCGGGGCCGTGAGTTGGGTTTGCAAGGCATTGATCTTGACTTGCGGCGCGGCAGATGGCGCGGTTCCGCTGCCTGTTGAACTGCTGGTGCAAGCGGCGGCCAACAGGGTGAGGGTCAGGGCGAGAGTATGTTTCAGCATGCGGGTGCGCCTGTTCAGGAGGGTTTTCTAGTCAGCTATCGCGTGCAGCTTGTGGCTGCAATTGCTCAGAACCCTACCTTGACTTGGGCGCGCGGTCGGCGTCAGAACCGTCCGGTCTGTCTGAGTAGGCTGGTGGCCGCGTCGCTGTCGAGCGGGACGCGGCTGAATTTGGGCTCTGAGACTGGCAGGTCGGGGAACAGGGCCAAAACCTCGCCCGCGACATCCTCAGGCAATCCGGCGAGGATTTGTTGGGACATGTGCAGGCTCTCTGTCGGCACGCCTTCTGCGTAAAGGATTTGATGCTGGTCGAAGACAAGCTGTGTGTATTCGACGAAGCCGCCTTTGCGGATGAAGATCGTGTCGTCATTGACGAGATCTGCCGCTTGGATGAGCACGTCTTTGGAGCCGACCATGACTTCCGCGCGCCAGTCGGAGATCAGCATGCGGTGCTGCTGGCTGACGGTGATGTTCTCGGCATTGCCGAGCACGCCTTGGGAGATCACGACGGGGGCGAATTCACCGATGGCCTGAACGGTGCGTTTGCCGATCCAGCGGATCGTTTGCATGCCATTGTCACGCGTCAGGACGCGTTCGCCGACGTTTAATTCCTCGACGGGGCGCTGTGATCCGTCGGACATGGTGATGCGGGTGCCACGACCAAAGGACATGCCAGTCAGATCGGCGAGGGGGACGTGGCGCGGGTTCTCCTCCGCTTCGATCAAGGTGTAGCCGGTGCCGGCCTCTATGGGGCCAAGCGGGTAAAAATAGAAACGGTGCGCAGGCGCGTCGCAAGCGATGATGAGCGCATCAACCGAGGCGCCGATTTGGGTCATGAAGGTCAGGCGCGCTGCAATATGCGCAGGGGTTCCAGCAACCTCGATCCCGGACTTCGCTGTGACTGAGAAGAGCGGGCGGGCGTCGATGCTGGCCGCAGTTTTGTCTTGCAGATCCAGTTCGATGATCGTCGCTGTGTTGCGCAAAGCGTAGATATCGCCGAGGCAGAGGCAGTCCATGTCTCCGATCGGATCGCCATGATTCACGCCATTGGTGACACGGAACTGGTTGGCTTCGAACACGCTGAACGCATGTGTGGCGCGAAAATCGGATATTGGCATTTGTGTCATGAACGGCAGCTCACTCGAAAATCATGTTGATCAGTCTGTGTGCCAAACACATGTCACTGCTCCCCAAAGCGTAACACCAGCACACACCCCACCAATCTGTTCTTCAGTGATGGACAATTCAGGGGGAAAATTCAACGTTTTAGTCAGATTTTACTTAATTGGCCGCCAATCCTGCGGGCTACGTCGAAACAAGGGTGGTAAATAAAGGGGATTGGTCGCGTGGCAGGGCCGTCTTGCCCAAAGTGTTAATCAGACCTTCTGTCAGATCGAATCGCGATTGCGACTTTCGTCAGGTGGTGGCGCGGTGTAATTGAGGATCAACATCTTTGGGAATGGAGCGGGTTATGGATCTTGGAATTTTGGGAAAACGGGCGTTGGTCTGCGCATCAAGCAAAGGTCTGGGTCTGGGATGCGCTGAAGCCTTGGCGGAGGCGGGTGTTGATCTTGTGATGAACGCGCGCACGCAGGCAACTTTGGATGAAGCGGTGGACAGCATCCGATCCCGGTTCAATGTGTCTGTGACAGGTGTTGCTGCGGATATCACGTCTGAGGCTGGCCGGATGGAGGTTCTGGACGCGGCGGGGCAGATCGACATTTTGGTCACCAATGCGGGCGGCCCGCCGCCTGGGCTGTGGTCTGATTGGGACCGTGACGATTTCATCGCGGCGCTGGATGCGAATATGCTCACGCCGATTGCTTTGATGAAAGCGGTTCTGCCCGCGATGATGGATCGTGGATGGGGACGGGTCGTCAACATCACGTCGCAATCCGTCAAAGCACCGATCCCTGCGCTTGGCTTGTCGAATGCGGCGCGGACGGGGCTGACGGGATATGTGGCGGGCACGGCGCGTCAGGTCGCACCGGCAGGTGTTACGATCAACAACTTGCTGCCGGGCATCCATGCGACGGACAGGGCTGTGTCTTTGGACACTGGCGTATCGGAGGGGCAGGGCATCTCTATGGATGAGGCGAGGGCGCAGCGTGAAGCGACAATTCCGGCGCGCCGTTATGGCACGCGTCAGGAATTTGGGGCGGCCTGCGCGTTTTTGTGCTCTCAACATGCAGGCTTTATCGTGGGGCAGAATATTCTGCTTGATGGTGGGGCGACCAACGCCACGATCTAGCTCCGCTTCACTTCTGCGTTAGGCTGCAATTGCGCCTCGTCTTTCGGCGAGGGCGCACTTAGGACGTGTTTAACACCAACCTAAACGGACCTCCCCCTATGACCAGCCTTGTGATCACCGGCCTCTTTGCGGCTATTGTTGTTGCGTCTTTCATCGCAGCCCCGCGTCGTGCCACGGTTGAAGGGTTCTTTGGCGGCAAAACAGCTGGGCAAGCGCCGGGTTTGTTGGTGCTGGTGCTGAGCCAAGTGACGACGTGGATCTTTGCGCGGTCTTTGATGAATTCCGCTATTTTGGGGTATTATTACGGCTTCCCCGGAACGCTGGCCTATGCGGCCTATTACCTGTCATTCCTCAGCGGCGGATACATTGTGGCGCAGCTGCGCAAGCGCGGTGCGGGCTCCGTTCAAGAGTGGTTGAGAGCACAATTCGGCGGGGCGGGCGCGCGCAGCTACAATGTTGTGATCGCACTCAGATTGCTATCAGAGGTCTTTGCGAACTTGCTGGTCGTGGGGCTGATCTTCGCGGCTGTGATGCCGGATGTGGCGCATGTGAGTACAATCGCGATTATATCGGTTGCCGTCCTTGGTTTGGCGTATTCCGCGTGGGGTGGCTTGTCTGCCGCGTTGCGCACGGATGTGGTTCAGATGAGTGTGTTTTTGGTGATCTTGCTCGCCGCAACTTTTTATCTGATCGCCTCGCCCGAGTTCTCCTTCGTTGCCGTCCTAGGCGCGGAAGGGGCCAGCGGCACGCGGCCCGGTTGGGTCTTGCTGGCTGTGGCTTTGCTGCAGGTTTTTTCTTATCCGGCGCATGATCCGGTGATGATGGATCGCGGATTTGTGGCCGATGAGGCCACAACGAAACGGGCGTTTCTGCATGCGTTCTGGTTGTCTACGCTTTGCATCTTTCTGTTCGGTTTGTTTGGTATCCAAGCCTCGCTGATGGGCGCAGCTTATGAGGGGCAGTTACTTGGCACGTGGTCTGCGATGTTCCCGAGCTGGGTGTTCATCTTGCTGATGGTGTCTTTGCTCGTCTCTGCCCTATCGACGCTGGATTCAGCGCTGAGCTCTTCTGCACGTCTGGTGGTTGAAGAATTCGCGTGGGCGCCGCGCAGTTTGATGGGGGGACGGATTGTGATGGTTCTGTTTATGATCGCCGGTGGAGTGTTGACGCTTTGGGGCAATGCGACCTTGTTTGACGCAGTGGCCGTGAGCGGGACCGCGTCGATGTTTCTGACGCCGGTCATGTTGGCTGTGTTTGTCTTGGGGCTTCGGGTGGCTGTTTGGTCCTATCTTGGCGCATTTGCAGCCGCGATTATTGGGGCATTTTTATACTTTGCGCGCGGCTGGGAGAGCGTCGCCGCGATATTGCCGGAGGCGCATAAGTATGAACAGCTTCTGGTGATTTGCTGTGTTGTGCTCGCGGTCGGCTTTGCCGCTGTGTTTGGTGGCGCACGCAGGGTTGCTCCGTCTGGGTTGGACTGATATCCCCGCTTGAAGAATTCCGATTGTTTCCATCGGAATAAGAGGGCAACACGCGTGACGGCTAGGCTGGAACTCAAGAATATCACCAAGTCTTATGGTGACATGGCGGTCGTGGATGACTTGTCTTTGAGCATCGCAGCGGGGCAGGTAACCTGTCTTCTGGGGCCGTCCGGATGCGGAAAATCGACGACCCTGCGCATGATTGCAGGAGTTGAGCGCCAGACAAGTGGCGAGCTGTGGGTCGATGGAGAACTGATCTGCAGCGACACGCTGCGCTTGCTGCCTGAAGAGCGGCCAATTGGATTGATGTTTCAGGACTTCGCGCTGTTTCCGCATTTGAGCGTCGCGCAGAATGTGGCCTTTGGCTTGACCGTGGGCAAGGCGGAAGCGCAGGCACGCGTGATGCATTTGCTGGAGCGGGTCGGCATGGCGCGGTTTGCGGAGAGTTTTCCACATCAATTGTCGGGTGGGGAACAACAGCGTGTGGCTTTGGCGCGCGCGCTTGCACCACGGCCCAAGATCATGCTGATGGATGAGCCGTTTTCCGGACTGGACAACCGTCTGCGCGATGGCATTCGTGACGAGACGCTGAGCGTTTTGAAGGAAGAAGGCACCGCCGTACTATTGGTGACGCATGAGCCGGATGAGGCGATGCGGATGGCCGACGAGATTGCTTTGATGCGTGACGGCAAGATCGTGCAGCAGGGTAACCCCTATAATCTGTACAACGCGCCTGTGGACAAGGCCGCGGCTGCGTTTTTCAGTGATATCAATGTGTTACAGGGGCAGTCTAACGGTGCGTTAACAGAGACACCGTTTGGTCAGTTCCTGACGCCGGGGCTCAAAGATGGGCAGGCGGTAGAGATCATTATCCGGCCGCAGCATTTACGCATCGACTTTGACCGCCACGGACGAGGCCCGAACCCGACACCAAGCGAGGGTGTGCCTGCGAAAGGAACCGTGAAACGTGCGCGATTTATGGGTCGCGAAAGCCTTGTCGAGTTTGAGATGGATTTCGACGGCTCGGTTTTAAGCGCGACCGTACCGGCCGTGTTCTTGCCGCAGCCCGGCACTGTATTGTGGTTGACCATGCGGCGCGACAGGTGCTTCGTTTTCCCAGCTTAGGTCGTCGCGTCAGCGTGTGACCATCATCCGTTCGAGCCCATGAAAATGGTAGAGGTTCGCGTATTTGGCGGGCTGTGCAAGCGTCAGGTTGGGACAGCGATCGAAGAGGATCGGAAGGGCTTGCGAAATCTCCATGCGCGCCAAGGGTGCGCCCACGCAGAAATGGATGCCGCCGCCGAAACTTGTATGGGTTTTGCCGCTACGGGTCGGGTCAAAGCGGGCTGGCGCAGGATAGACGGCGGGATCACGATTTGCCGCAGCCAATAGAAGGCCCACTTGATCGCCGGTTTTGAATGAATGACCGTAGAGGTCGATATCCTGCATCGCGAAGCGGGTGAACATGTGCAGCGGTGGATCATGGCGCAGCGCTTCTTCCGCAAAGGCGGGCTCCCGTGTGGGGGTGATCTGTTGAGTGAGGCAGGTGTGCACGGCATTCCCGAGTGTGTGGACAGTGGCCTCGTGCCCTGCATTCAGCAGAAGAATGCAGGTGGTGATGAGCTCATCTGTCGACAACCGCTCCCCATCCTGTTCAGCGGCAATCAGATTGGTGATCAGATCGTCGCGCGGATCGGTGCGGCGCTTTGCGATGTAGGTTTTGAGGAATGCGGTGAATTCAACAGACGCGCTGCACGCGGCTTGTTCCATCTCGGGCGTGCGCGCGGCTTGATACATGCCGACCATCGCGTTCGACCATGCCAGCAATTCAGGGGCCATCTCTTCGGGTACCCCGAGAAGGCGCGCAATGATGATCACAGGCAGTTTTTGCGCATAAAGCTCTAGCAGGTCGAACTCGTGTTCGGGGAAAGCGTCAATCAGTTGGTGGCACAAAGCCGCGATCTCAGGCTCCAGTGCGGCGATCCTGCGCGTGGTAAAGGCGCGCAGAACGAGGCTGCGCAAACGGGTATGGCGGGGCGGCTCCAGCTCCAGCATGGAATGCGCTTCTACCGCGTAAAACGGTGCAAGGCGGTCAGGGTAGGTGAGGCCAAGCGGGTTCTCTCGGCCGAAGCGGTTGTCACGAAGAAGGGCGCTTACGGTCTCATGACCAGCTGCGACGGGCATGGCGTAGTCCTGCCACCAGACGAGTGGCCCTAAAGGGCGGATGTGGTCATAGAAGGGATAAGGATTTTGAACGAACCCGTCTTGGGTCGGCGATTGGGTGACATGCTCCATACTGCACATATCCGAAATGGGGATGGTCAAGGCAAGCACCCTTTGCCTATGCTAGGGGCCGAATTTGGAGACCATCGGTCATGCGCGCGCGCCTCATTGCCATCATTGCTTACCTTTCAACTGTGGCCGCCATCGGTGCCACGGTCTGGTGGTTTGCGCTTGGCGCTGCGTTGGGACAGTTGGAAGAGCGCGGGCGGGCTGATCTGAAGCTCGCCTCTGACCGGTTGGTCAGCGAGTTGCAAAGTTACCGCGAGCTTGCGGTCCTGTTGGCCGATCACCCTGCATTGGTGCCATTGGTCACCGGTGGCAGTGGCGATGCGCAGGGGGTCGAGAAGATGCTTCTGGGGGTGGCGGATATGACCGGTTCCCTCGAAATATTGCTGTTGGACCGCGACGGGGCGGTGGTCGCACAATCCCACCGGTTTGTGCGCCCCAAACCGCGCAACATGAGCGAGACGTCCTATTTCAAACGCGCGATCCGTGGTGCTTTGGGGACAATGCACTGGCAGTTTGGCGACCAGCGACAGCGGGCCTTTACCTTCGCCGCGCCTGTGTTCGGGATGGATCGCAAACCCGCTGGGGCTGTTGCTGTCTCGGTTGATCTGGAGCAGGTGGAAACCAGTTGGCGCGCGGCCCCTCAGGTGGTGTTCTTCACGGATGAGGCGGGCGTGGTCTTTGTCTCCAACCGGGCGGAGATGTTGTACCGGACGCGCGAGCCTTTGGGGGCCTTGCGAGCACGCCAAGAGTTTCCGGGGCAATATGATCCCGCTGAAGTCCGGCCATTTTACGAGTTCGACGCGCAATTGCGTGGGGGATACGAGATCAACACCCAATCAGAATCGACCTACATGCCGGAACGCTCTTTGAGTGTGACACAATCGCTGCCCCTGATGAATTTACGCGGCGAGGTGATGGTGGCCTCCGCCGAGGCGGAGCAGCTGGCTTTGTTTCAGGCTTTGGTCGCGGGGGCCATAGGGTTGATATTCGGCGCGGTCTTGCTGGTCTTTGCGGAACGACGGCGCGGTATTTTGCAACGCTTGGCCGTGGAGGCTGAGGCAAACATGCGCCTTGAAGCGCGTGTGGCGGAACGCACTGCCGCTTTGCAACAAGCGCAACAGGATTTGGTTCAAGCGGGCAAGCTGAGTGCGCTGGGCCAGATGTCTGCAGGCATCAGCCATGAATTGAACCAACCTTTGATGGCGATCCGGTCCTATGCAGAAAACGCTGAGGAATTCCTGCGCCGTGACAAACCTGAAGTGGCGGGCGAAAACCTTGGCCGGATCAGTGAGCTTGCGCGCCGCATGGGACGGATCATCAAAAATTTGCGCGCCTTTGCGCGGCAAGAAACCGAACCGTTGGGGCAGGTTGATCTTGGCGCAGTGATTGACGGCGTTTTGGAGCTGTTCGAGGTGCGTTTGCGGGAAGAAGAAGTGCATGTCGTCCGCCACGCGCCCGAGGCACCGGTCTACGTTTATGGTGGGGAAGTGCGTTTGTCTCAGGTCTTGGTCAATCTGGTTGGCAACGCGTTGGATGCGATGGAAGGCAAAGAGAATAAGCGCATTGAGGTGGCGGTAGATGTCGGCGCGCAGGTCGAGGTTTCGGTGCGCGACACAGGCCCGGGCCTGAGCGATCCCGAGAAGATTTTTGATCCGTTCTACACCACTAAAGAAGTCGGACGATCTGAGGGGATGGGGCTTGGGCTGTCGATTTCTTACGGCATTGTTCAGAGTTTTGGCGGCGCGATCCGAGGTCGCAATCATCCAGACGGTGGTGCAATTGTCACCGTGCAATTGACACCTGCGGAAGCTGAGGAGCTTGCGGCATGACGCAAAAAGTTTTGCTGGTGGATGACGACGCGCCTGTGCGGGAAGCCTTAGGGCAGACGTTAGAGTTGGCTGATTTGACGCCGATGCTGGCGGGGTCCTTCATTGTTGCAAAAGATGTGATCAACCGCAGTTTCGACGGCGTGGTTGTCACCGATATTCGTATGCCGGGGCGCGACGGATTTCACCTGCTGGAGTATGCGCGCGGGCAGGACCCAGAGCTGCCGGTGATCTTGCTGACAGGCGAGGGGGATATTCCGATGGCCGTGAAAGGCATGTCTGCGGGGGCGTTTGATTTTCTGGAAAAACCCTGTGCGCCGCAGCAGTTTCTAGACGTTGTGCAGCGCGCTTTGGTTGTGCGTCGGGGAGTTCTGGCGGCGCGCAAACATTCGATTGCGGCTGAGGCTGGGGATGCGGCTTCCCGCATGTTGTTTGGGGTCTCGGACTTGTCTGAACAGTTGCGCAACAGGGTTCGGACCGTCGCGAAAGCGCAGGGCGAAGTCTTGATCACTGGTGAGCCCGGCACCGGCGCGCCGAAAGTTGCGGAGGTGATCCATTTGCTCTCTGCACGGGGGGCGCATGGGTTTGTGAAGCGCCCTGCGGCAGGGATGACACCTGAAGGTTTGACGGAGGCACTGGAGGCGGCGCACGAGGGCAGCTTGTTTTTAGAAGAAGTGACCAATTTACCTGATGTGACGCAGTTCGCTTTGTTGGAGCATTTGGAGGCAGGTACAGGCGCACGGATTTTGGCGGCGAGCTACAGGACCATGCGCGAGGCTGCAGGTGCCGGCTTCATGGCTGATCTGCGATTGCGCCTGGAGGCGATGCGTGTGCGCGTGCCAAGCTTGCGTGAGCGGACGGATGATATTCCTGTGCTATTCCGTCATTATCTGGCCATTGCGTGCGAGCAGGCAGCTTTACCGGTGCCGGAGGTCTCTGCTGATCAGATGACACGGTTGATGGCGCAGCCATGGGACGGCAATGCGCGCGCGCTGATGAATGCGGCGATGCGGTTTGCAATGGGCATGCCAGCGGTTGAGGACGCGGAGACGCTGAGCTTGTCTGAGCGGATGGCGCGCGTTGAGCGGTCCCTGATCATTGAGGCGCTTCAAGCGCATGACGGGCATGCGACGGAAACCGCAAAAGTGCTTCAACTGCCGCGCAAGACTTTCTACGACAAGCTGGCGCGCCACGGTATCCGCGCAGAGGATTACCGTCGCAGCTCTCTTTAATCATTGTGTGATTTTCCGCCCACTTCGCAGACTATACTGGGTTTTATGGCAGCGGTTTTCCCGGTATCAAACTGAAATTAAACGCATATTTTAACTATTCGGCTTTTTTGAAATTCGGCCCTTGAGGGCATCGCAGCAGCGTGGTCTGCTTCGATCCAAGGCATGAATTGCCTTCAAAATTATTTGCATCTGGGAGGAGCAACATGAAGTTTCTAACAACATCTGTACTCGCATTGACTCTGTCGGCTGGCGCCGCACTCGCTGCGTGTGATGAAGGCGAAGTGGTGATGAAATTCGCCCACGTCACAAACACTGACAAACACCCAAAAGGTATCGCCGCGACGGAGCTGGCAGCCCGTGTGAACGACGAGATGAACGGCAAAGCCTGCATCGAAGTGTTCCCGAACTCCACGCTTTATGATGACAACAAAGTGCTCGAAGCGATGCTGCAAGGCGATGTTCAACTGGCGGCCCCGTCGCTGTCGAAGTTCGAGAAGTTCACAAAGCAGTTCCGCATTTTCGATCTACCCTTCATGTTCAAAGACATCGCCACTGTTGATGCGTTCCAAAGCTCTGAAACGGGTCAGGCGATGAAGGACTCCATGCAGAAACGTGGTCTGCAGGGTCTGGAATTCTGGCACAATGGCATGAAGCAATTCTCTGCCAATGTTCCGCTGATCTCGCCAACTGACGCAAGCGGTTTGAAGTTCCGCGTACAGCCATCCGACGTGCTGGTCGCGCAGATGGAAGCGCTGGGTGCGAACCCGCAAAAAATGGCGTTCTCTGAAGTTTATGGCGCGCTGCAACAAGGTGTTGTTGATGGGCAGGAGAACACATGGTCGAACATCTTCGGCAAGAAGTTCTTCGAAGTTCAGGACGGCACAACAGAAACCAACCACGGCATCATTGACTACCTCGTCGTGACGTCTGTTGATTTCCTCGACAGCCTTGATGCGGATGTCCGTGACCAGTTCCTGACAATCCTGAACGAAGTCACCGTGTCGCGTAATGCGTCCGCCTTCCAAGTGAACGAAGAGGCCAAAGCCAACATTCAGGCAGCCGGCGGCGAAGTGCGTCAGCTGACCGCTGAGCAACGTCAGGCTTGGGTCGATGCGATGAAGCCGGTTTGGGCAAAGTTCGAAGGCGACGTGGGCGCTGAGAACATCGAAGCGGCACAAGCTTTGAACTCGGGCAGCTAAGCTGATCTGAGACGAATTAAGCGCGGCCTGTGGCACGACCATAGGCCGCGCTTTTTCTAAGCGACCAGAGGGGGAGGGGTCATGTCGGATTTTGTCGACAAGATCGAAGAGAACATCATTGCCATCTTACTTGGCCTGATGACGTTGATCTCATTTGCAAATGTCATTGCGCGCTACGGGTTCAATTCGAACATCCTGTGGGCGCTGGAATTCTCCCTGTATTGCTTTGCGTGGCTCGTTCTTTTGGGCGCGTCTTACGCAGTGAAGAAAAACGCGCATCTTGGCGTGGACGTGTTGATCAATATCTTCAGCGAACCTGTGCGCCGCATTGTGGGTTTGGTTGCTGTAGCCAGCTGTATCATCTTCTCCTTCCTGCTCTTGAAAGGCGCTTGGGATTATTGGTCGATCTTCGCCAATTTGCCCCCGACAGAGGGGCGCTGGTTCCCGACAGGCTTTGTCGAGAAATATCGCGGCCAAGGTTGGTATGAGGTCAATGACATCCCGCTGCCTGCATGGGCAGGGTTCATGGAAACCCTGTTCAATGACGGGGATGAGTACGAAAAAATCCCGCGCCTGATCCCTTATGTTGTGCTGCCCGTGTCCATGGCGCTGATGCTCTATCGCTACTTACAAGCCGCCTATGCCATTTGGACAGGCAAATCCGACCGGTTGATCGTCAGCCATGAAGCAGAAGAAGACGTCGAGAACGCACGTCTAAGCGACGAGGGCTAAGTCATGGATGTTGTTCTTCTATTCGGAATGGTGATTGGCTTTCTGATGATCGGCGTGCCGATTGCGGTCTCGCTTGGCCTGTCCTCCGTGTTGTTCCTTTTGTGGTTCTCGGACTCGTCTCTGGCCTCGGTCGCCGGGACATTGTTCCAAGCCTTTGAGGGGCACTTTACCCTTATGGCGATCCCGTTCTTTATTCTGGCCTCGGCCTTTATGACAACCGGCGGTGTGGCGAAGCGGATCATCCGGTTCTCCATCGCGTGCGTCGGGCATTTGCGCGGCGGCTTGGCGATTGCCGGCGTGTTCGCCTGTATGATGTTCGCGGCGCTGTCCGGCTCGTCGCCGTCGACCGTTGTGGCCATCGGCTCCATCGTGATCGCGGGGATGATGCAGGTGGGCTACACCAAAGACTTCGCGGCGGGCGTCATCGCGAATGCCGGTACGCTGGGCATTCTGATCCCTCCCTCCATCGTGATGGTTGTTTATGCGGCGACGGTCGAAGTGTCGGTCGGACGTATGTTCTTGGCTGGCGTTATTCCGGGCTTGATGGCAGGCGGCATGTTAATGCTGGCGATCTGGGCCTTTGCGGTGATCCGCGATCTGCCCAAAGGTGAGTGGCGCGGCTGGGGCGAGATTTTCGCTGCCATGCGCGAGGCCGCTTGGGGCCTGTTCCTGATCGTGATCATTCTGGGTGGTATCTATGGCGGTATCTTTACGCCGACCGAAGCTGCCGCCGTGTCTGCGGTCTATGCCTATCTGATTGCGACCTATGTTTACAAAGATATGGGGCCGCTGGCGACGCCGGAGGGGGAGGCGAACAAGTCTTTCCTTGCACGTCCATGGACAGCGATTACGGCGCTCTTTCATGAGGACACACGCAATACGCTTTTTGAAGCGGGCAAGCTGACGGTGACATTGCTCTTCGTGATCGCGAACGCGCTGATCCTGAAGCACGTGCTGACAGACGAGCAGATCCCGCAAAAGATTGCAGGTGCGATGCTGGATGCGGGGCTTGGTCCGGTGATGTTCCTGATCGTGGTCAATGTGATCTTGCTGATTGGTGGTCAGTTCATGGAGCCGTCAGGTCTTTTGGTGATCGTGGCGCCGCTGGTCTTCCCGATTGCGATCGAGCTTGGAATTGATCCGATCCATCTCGGCATCATCATGGTGGTGAATATGGAGATTGGTATGATCACGCCGCCGGTTGGGTTGAACCTGTTCGTGACCTCGGGCGTGGCGAACATGCCGATGATGTCAGTCGTGAAAGCGGCGCTGCCATTCACGGCGGTTCTGTTCGTTTTCCTGATCATCGTCACATATGTTCCGGCAATCTCAACTTTCTTGCCCAATTACTTTATGGGACCGGAACTGGTCATAAAATGAGACCCTTAGCCCTCTAGACCTTTTCTTCGGCCCCGTTAAATTGGCGGGGTCGGAGGAACAGTGGATCCAATCACCTTAACATTGGAAATGAGCGTTGTGCTGGGCCTTTTGGCCTTTACCGTGGCGCTGTTCGTCTCTGAGATTATCCGCATTGATCTGGCGGCCATCCTTGTGATGGTTCTCCTGGGCGCGCTCAGCTATTTGCCGGGTTTGGGCAATCTGGCGGATGTGAACCATTTATTCGATGGCTTCGCTTCCAACGCGGTGATTTCGATTATTGCCGTAATGATCATTGGTATGGGTTTGGACAAAACGGGCCTGATGTCGAAGGTTGCGGGGCTGATCCTGCGCAAGGGCGGCTCGACGGAGGCGCGGATTATTCCGATTGTCTCAGGCACTGTCGCGGTGATTTCATCGTTTATGCAGAACGTAGGCGCGGCCGCATTGTTCCTGCCGGTAGTCAGCCGGATTTCATCGCGCACGGGGTTGCCCTTGTCACGTTTGCTCATGCCAATGGGCTTCTGCGCGATTTTAGGCGGGACGATGACGATGGTTGGCTCGTCCCCTTTGATCCTTCTGAATGATCTACTGATCACGGCCAATACCGGATTGCCCGCCGATCAACAGATGGAGCCGTTCGGATTGTTTGACGTCACGCCTATCGGTGTTCTGTTGATCCTGACAGGCGTCTTGTATTTTGTGCTTCTCGGGCGCTGGGTTCTGCCCTCTGTCAGCGACAAGGAAGACGCGACGTCGGGCCAGACGATGCAGGCCTATATGCGCCAGACCTACGGGCTGAACGCTGATATTTTCGAAGTGAAAGTGCCCGAGGGCAACATTCTTATCGGTCAAACGCTGGCCGACATTATGGACGCCCATCACCTCTATATTATCGGCACGGATTATCGCGGCAAAAAGGTCGTGGCACCTATGGTCGACACGCCGATCGAGACGCCTTGCCGTCTGGCGGTGCTGGGGCTGCGCCGCGTCATTCATGAGTTTGCGGACACGTATGGGTTGGAGGTTTTGCCAACGCCTGAACGGTTCGTCGAAGATTTTGCTGCCACCAGCGCTGGTGTGGCAGAGATCGTTATTCCACCGGACTCGAGCCTGATCGGAAAGACCCCGACGGAATTGCGTATCCGACAGACTTATGGATTTTCCTTGCTGGCGATCCACCGGGGCGAAGAGGTGCTAAGCCTTGTTGAAACCGACGAACATGAGGCTTGTCGTTTGGGCGAACAGGTCTTTCATTCCGGCGATACGCTGGCGCTTCATACGCCTTGGGACGCGCTTGCGCGGCGCTTGTCAGACAGGGATTTCGTGATCATCACAACGGATTTCCCGCGCGAAGAATTGCGCCCGCACAAGGTGAACTGGGCGCTCGGCTTCTTTGCGATTGCGTTGGTCTTGATCCTGTTCACAGATGTGCGTCTGTCGCTTTGCCTGCTGGTAGGCGCAGTCGGCATGATCCTGTTCAAAGTGCTGAGCGTGGACGAAGCCTATAGCGCGGTCAGTTGGCCGACGGTGTTCTTGCTTGCGAGTTTGATCCCGCTCGGGCAGGCCGTGCAGAACACAGGAACGGCGGCGTGGATTGCGCAGCAAATTCTGTCCTTGCTGGATGGCTGGCCACTATGGGGCTTGCAGGCGGGGCTGGCGGTTCTTGCGACGGCGTTCACGCTCGTGATGTCGAATGTCGGGGCGACGGTGTTGCTTGTGCCACTGGCCGTTTCCATCGCGATTGCTGCGGGTGGCAATCCGTCGATGTTTGCTTTGACGGTCGCGATTGCAACGTCGAACAGCTTCCTGATCCCGACCCATCAAGTGAACGCATTGATCATGGGCCCCGCAGGCTACCGCGTGGCTGATTTCGTCAAGGCAGGAAGCTTGATGACGGTGTTGTTCCTTATCGTCTCCCTCACGGCGCTGAACTTGTTCTATTAGGTCCTGCGCCCACAGCGGTGGCGAAGATCAGGCCTTTTCGAGAGCCGTTATGATGGGGGAGAAGTCGCTGGCTTTCAGCGATGCCCCGCCAACCAGCGCGCCGTCGACATTCGAGACGGCAAAGATTTCATCAGCGTTTGAGCCTTTGACCGAGCCGCCATAGAGGATGCGGATCGAACGTCCGACGCCTTCGCCGTAGCGTTGTTCCAGTTTGGCGCGGATATGGTCATGAACTTCGCCGATTTGATCTGTTGTTGGCACTTTGCCGGTGCCGATGGCCCAAACGGGCTCATAGGCTATGACTGTATTTTGTGCGTTCAACACATCGGGCAGGGAGCCTGCAAGCTGTCCGGCGATGATATCGAGGGTGTTGGCGGCCTCGCGTTCCTCGAGCGTCTCACCGACACAGACGACTGCAATCAGGTCAGATGCATGAGCGGCTAGTGTTTTCTGGCGCACGAGCCCGTCAATTTCAACGTGGTCGGTGCGCCGCTCCGAATGGCCGAGAATGACGTAAGATGCGCCTGCGTCTTTTAGCATGGATGCTGAAATATCGCCGGTATGCGCACCATTGGGTTTTGCGTGGCAGTCTTGCCCGCCAATCGCAATGTCATGATCTGCGACACTGACCACGGCAGAGGTGACCAGTGTTGCAGGCGGGCAAATCAACACATCGACTTGCGGGGCAGGGTGGGCAGAGCGCAACGCGTCCAATTCGGCGAGACTTTCGGAGGTTCCGTTCATCTTCCAGTTACCGGCGGCGAGTTTTCTGCGCATGGGTCAGCCCTTTTGTGTTGATTAGCCTTTAAGGTTGCAAAGCCCTCGTCTGAGGGCAAGTGTGTTTTCGAGCAAATCGGAGGCCCCCATGATCCCCAGAATTGACGCGCAGGCTTTGGCCGCAGGTGATCCAGATGCGATTGCGCAGACCCGTGAAGGGGCGCATGAGATCGGGTTTTTGACGGTGTATAATACGGCCCTGACCGCCGCCGAAGTGGAGGGTGCGCTAGATGCCTATCGTGGCTTCTTCAAGCTGCCAGCGGCGCTGAAAGAGGCTGTGAATATGGACCGCACGAAGTCCAATCGTGGCTGGGGCGCACAAGGGTCGGAACAAGTCGATCCGGATGCCAACCCTGACTATAAACAGGTGTTTGATTGCGGATATGAACTGCCGGAAGATCATCCGCTGGCAGGCGAAAACCTCAAAGTCTACGCACCAAACCAATGGCCCGAAGGTTTGCCCGCATTTGAGCGGCGCATCTCTGATTACTATGCGAAGTCCTTGGTCGTCGCCAAATCCTTGCTCAGTGACATCATTGCCGCCGTTGACGGCGATCCTGCGTTTTTCGCGGATGCGTTTACGGCGCCAATGGCCCTGTTACGCGGTAATTTTTATCCCACCCGTCCGATCTGGGCTGGGGAAAAGGATTTCGGCATCGCCACCCATACGGATTACGGGTGCCTGACGCTATTGGCGACCGATGGCTCGCCCGGGCTTGAGGTGCGCAAGCGTGGCGGCGGGTGGATCCCTGTCTCAGCCCCGCCGGGGGAGTTCGTAATAAATTTTGGTGAGATGATCGAAATGTGGACCAATAAGGCCGTGCGCGCGACCCCGCATCGCGTGATCGGCGGATCTCATGAACGGCTGTCTATTCCGCTGTTTTTCAATCCGAATTACGACGTGAATGTTGCGCCATTAGGCTCGGATGAAACCGTTTTGGCAGGGGATTACCTGACAAAACGGTTCAATGAGACCTATGTGCATCTTAAAGGAAGCTAAGGGCTTTTCGCGCAAGCGCTTGGGCTTCGGATGGATCGTCGAGATATTGCTCCGGCAAAGTCCAGTAGGGCATGGAGGTCGGCTTTTTACCCTCTCGTTGATAGGTCCAGCGTGTGCCACCGAGGGCTTCAAGCTCTTCCATGAACGCGCCTTGGCCTTTGATGTAGATCTGGCCGTCCGAGTGGATCAGGGCGAAAATCGTACCGTCAGAATACAGGCATAACCCGCCCATCATCTTTCGTGTGGTCAGGGTGCCGACACCGTCAAACAGTTCTTTCGCAAAAGCGATGTCGGCGTCCGATATACTCACTTTTTCTCAAAAAGAGCGTCATCAAATTTGATGCTTTCGCCGCAGCCGCACGCCTCAGAAACGTTTGGGTTGTTAAACTTGAAACCGCTCTCCAACAGGCTGGTTTCATAGTCAATCTCCGTGCCGAACAGGAACATCTGAGCCATCGGCGCGATGACAACTTTCGCACCGTTCACTTCGACGGCCTCGTCATGTGGGCCAAGTTCATCCACGTAGTCCATGGTGTATTCCATACCGGCGCAGCCGCCCTTTTTCACACCGATTTTCAAAGCCTTATGGCCGTCTTTTGCCATAAGCTTGGAGATTTGCGCGGCGGCGCGGTCAGTAATGGTTACGGCTTGCTGTCCGGGAATAAACATTACATGAACCCCAATTCCAGTTTGGCCTCGTCCGACATCATCTCCATCCCCCATGGGGGTTCCCAGACGAGGTCGACGTTGACTTGTTTGACGCCAGCGAGCGGCTCCACGGCCTCTGCCACCCAACCAGGCATCTCGCCAGCGACAGGGCAACCCGGTGCCGTCAAGGACATCAGGATGGAGACCTCATTTTCATCATTGATCTCAATTGTGTAGATCAGGCCAAGATCGAAGATATTCACCGGAATTTCCGGGTCATACACAGTCCGACAGGCTTCTACGATGTTTTCGTGAAGCGGATGGTCTGTTGAGGACGGCTTGATCAGCGGAGCGCCTTCAAGTGGCATAGGTTGTTCGTTCATGGGATGATCCGGCTAGGATTGTTGAGTCTTAATGTAGGGATTTCGAGGCTGATCGTCCAGTGGGGCCGGAATGCAAAATCCGAAACGCTGTAATTCTACTGGGGGAACACGTCATAAATGCGTGACGACTTAGGGTCGTCCGAAATCTAGGTCAGGTTGCGCGGCGGCAAGGCACTGACTTTACTTTCAATCAAGTCGAAGAGCCGCGGCGCGGGGTTTTTTCCCGTGAGCGCATGAACGCGTGCCAAGTCCGGGCGAGACGTCAGGTCAAGGACCTGTAGGCCATCGCTTCCACGTCTGAGCGTCAGCGCAGCAAAGCCAAGGTCGAACACGCTTGCTGCCCTCAATGCGGTCCGGCGTTCTTCTTTGTTGAGTTTAAGCGCAGTTTTCCCGTCGCGGGTGGACACAATCAGCTTGCGCCCGGTGACCATAACCTCAATCACATCCTCGGGTTGCAAATAGCGCGATGTCACCGGGAATTTCGTATCCGCAATCGCGATGTGGTTCTTCGCCAAAATCTGCTGAGCCCGCATCGATTCATGCGCGGACATCACACCCTCGGCTGTGTTTGGAGTGTAAGTCCCAAGGGCTTCGAACTGGCGCAAAATCGCAGCGTTGTAGCTGGTCGCGGGCATACGCGGGATAACAGCATCATAGGCGGGCAGGTCTTCCCCGCCCCGGTGAATTTGCGGTGTTTTGGTGCTGGTGGTCAGCGTTAACTCAGCCGGATCAATCGCCTCGATCGTGTGGCCACGGGATTGACCTTCTTCGATCAGCATTCGGGCTGATGGGGCTTGGTGCTTGTTCGTCAAAAGAGCGATGCGCAATGCGCGCTCCGACGGGGCTTTCATATCGCCTCTATCATACACAACGTAGTCAAGATCAGGTTGCTGATGGCTTTCGCTGGGGACGACAATGCAATGCTCCACCAACGCCATGCGACCAAGCAGCATGTGGTAGGCCATGTCCGTACGGTCCGTCAAAGTGACTTCGATTGGCCAAGACTTGAACCCGAATTGAACGGTCGTCTCGATCACGCAGCGCAGCTCTTTTTCTCCGTTGGACGAAGTCACTTCGCGGCGATCTTTCAATGGTGCTTCGCAGACGATCGCGACATCTCCGTTGCCGGGAATTGGCAGAGTTGTGAAGCGCACCGTCAGGTCAGGTTCCGTTCCGATCACCTCTACATTCATCGCGTGCAACGCGGATGTGCGTGCCCCGGTGTCAATCTTTGCTTTGATTGCCGGCAAAGAGAGGTCAGGCAAAGCGAGCCATTCTTCCCACCCAAGTTTGATGAGGTCGTCGGTCACGAAGGTCCTTCCATCACAAATCGTTTGAGCAAAACACAACAGTCACAATCAAATAAGTATATCCATTTATAATCATGATTTTATGGGAGTGAAAAGTGGAAGTGAGCGGAATTCCTTACAACAAATGACATCGCGGGCTTCTCCTTCCAATGCGACCGGAAGGTATGATAGGCGCGGGGCAGACAGACCAAAAGGACGCAACCGTGAGCAAGTTCTCTTTCACCCTGCACGCCACTGACGGCAAAGCGCGCACCGGCCATATCAGCACACCGCGTGGCGACATTCGGACGCCTGCGTTCATGCCCGTGGGAACGGCGGCTACAGTTAAGGCGATGATGCCAAGCTCTGTCAGGGCGACGGGCGCGGATATCTTGCTGGGCAACACCTACCATTTGATGCTGCGCCCCACTGCCGAACGCATCGCCAATTTGGGCGGTCTGCACAAATTCATGAATTGGGACCGGCCGATCCTGACTGATAGTGGCGGGTTTCAGGTGATGAGCCTCGCGGAGCTGCGCAAGCTCACCGAAAAGGGCGTGACGTTCAAATCCCACATTGATGGCTCCAAGCACGAGTTGACGCCCGAACGCTCCATGGAAATTCAGCGTCTTTTGGGTTCTGACATCGTGATGTGTTTTGACGAATGCCCCGCGCTTCCTGCAGATCGCACGCGCATTGCGGAAAGCATGGAGCTGTCGATGCGATGGGCTGCACGCTCGCGCGAGGCATTTGGCGACCGGCCCGGATATGCGTTGTTCGGGATCCAGCAGGGCGGGCTTGAGCAAGACTTCCGCGAACAGAGCGCTCATGCGCTACGTGAGATCGGGTTCGAAGGCTATGCGGTCGGCGGATTGGCTGTTGGTGAGGGGCAGGAGGCGATGTTTGGTGTTCTGGATTATGCCCCCGCTCAATTGCCAGAAGACAAACCACGTTACCTGATGGGCGTCGGTAAACCGGATGATATTGTCGGCGCGGTGGAGCGCGGAATTGATATGTTTGATTGCGTGCTGCCGTCGCGGTCGGGCCGCACGGGTCAGGCGTTCACGCGACGCGGTGTCGTGAACATTAAAAATGCACGCCATACCGATGACCCTCGTCCGCTTGATGAGGGCTGTAGCTGTCCGTGCTGTACTCAATACAGCCGCGCGTATCTGCACCATGTCTTCAAAAGTCAGGAGATAATAAGCTCAATGCTCGTGACGTGGCATAACCTGCATTACTATCAGGACCTCATGGCAGGTCTGCGGGATGCGATCGCGGGTGGCGCGCTAGCGAAATTTGTTAGCACATTCCACGAAACGCGCGCGCTTGGGGATGTCGAACCGATTTAGCCCCCATCATGTCCAACGCATTTTCTTACGCGGAAGATTGGCGGCCATATAGGCGCGTGTTTGATCAAGTGTCTCTTCTGTCGCGAAGGCGGATTTCGGTATGATAGACAATCCCCGCTTTGGCGCAGTCAGAAAGAAATAATCGGGCGTTTCCGCATAGGTTTTGAAATAGGACCACGGCAGGTCAGAGCTGCCTTGTGCGGAGTTAACGGCGACGGAGGTGTCCGAAAACGCCGCAGTGATCGGCGCGGTGTATTTCTCCATCTTCCGGTAGGATCTGCGCCAAATAACGTTGCGCGCCCATGTCAGGCCAAGGAAAAAGACCGCAATCGCCAAAACCAGCCAACCGAGCTGTTGTCCGTAAATCAGCAGAAGCGGTCCGACCGTCGCACAGACGATTGCGATGATGACGTTGCCTGTGTCACCAATGGCCTCATAAGACCAAAGCGCGCGGGCGGCGTGCATGAAATCGTTTTCCGACAACGAATATGTGACTGAGATGGTGCTCATTGCGCGACCCTATGGGGTCATCGGCGATATGCAAGTCCGCAGTCTACTCTGCGGGATGCGCCAGAGGCTTGTTCACGCCATCACCATCTGAATAGCGCTCTGTCAGCAAGCTCAACAGCCGGTCATGCTGAAAGCCAAGCGGGTCATCGAACCAACGCTCAATCAAGGCGCCAAGTGACAGGCCTGAGCGTTCTTCATTGGCAATAATGGTGCAATTGCCGCGGTCAATCACATCAATCGATAGGGAGAAGACACCGTCAACGAGCGTGCCATCCGCCTCCGTGCCTTGGAAATAGAACCTGCAAAATGAAGGCTCTTCTTTCTTTAGGAAGGTGATCTCATATTCAGCGTGACGGCTTCGACGTCCTTTGAACGTGATCATGAGCGTATCAGGATCGTCTGGGTCTTCATCGTAGCTTTTGACCATGCCGGTGCAGTGATCTTCGGGCGAAGCCGCGCCAGGGACGATGTGTTTCCAAACAAGTTTGGAGGAAAACGGAATATCTGAGGAATGGCGTGCCCGCCAAGAGGTGCGTGCGCCGATTTTGCGCGACACATCCGAATGAAGGAAAAACCACATGCTCGTCAGGACGCCGAAGAACACCGCCAAACCGATCACCACGTTGAAGTTAGCATGCTGTGGCAGGTAGACCATGACGACGGTGCTGACGAATGCGGAGAAGCCCGCGATTTCCAAGATACCGCGTTGGCTTGATTTCACGTGGTAAAGCCCGAGAGCAACAAACCCGTAGCCGATAAGACAGAGAACAAAGAAAATCAGGTAGCTTGCCGAAGACAGCCCGGTTCCCGAATGGGCCAGCAATGACAGACAAAAGAAGGCCATCCCGAAGGAGAAAACCCCAAGCCGTCTGTAATGTCTCAGTATGATGTCAAACATCGGTTCAGCCTGTATTAACTTGTTACTTACCTCTTTGTGGCGAAGTATTCTGGCGTGATCGGGGCAGGTATCTGCGCGAAAGGTGACATTTTTAATAAAATTGTGGCGGCGGAGCTTTGATGTTTGCTTGTGGTCAGGGCCTGCTCGGGTAAAACTGAGGCCAAGTTAGAAACCTTCCGCTTTTTTGGTTGAAATGGCCGTGTTCAAGCCCCATTTCCAATCAGACCAGCTGACACTGGACACCAAAAAGGGGATTGCCCAAGCGTTGCCGCAAAGCGGGACCAGAGACCTATGATGGTCATGGCGATCTTGCCAAAAAGGAAAAAGAATGAGCAATTCTGAAGATATCAGGCCGCTTAACGCCTCTTACCCGGTGCTGCCTTTGCGCGACATCGTTGTGTTCCCGCATATGATTGTTCCGCTTTTTGTCGGACGCGAGAAATCCGTGCGTGCGCTCGAAGAGGTCATGAAAGATGACAAGCAAATTTTGCTGTCATCACAGATGGACCCTTCCATTGATGACCCGACGGCGGACGGCATCTACGAGGTTGGCGTTCTGGCAAATGTGCTGCAACTGCTGAAACTACCAGACGGGACGGTCAAGGTGCTGGTCGAAGGACGCGCACGCGTGCAGATCGTCAAATTCGTTGACAATCCGGACTTCTTTGAAGCCTCCGCTGTTGAACTGAATGAGACCATGGGCGACGAGACGACATTGTCTGCGCTGATCCGCTCTGTGGGCGAAGAGTTCGAGCGCTATGCCAAGGTCAAGAAAAACATCCCCGAAGATGCTTTGTCTTCGGTTGCAGAAACCAATGAACCCGACCGCTTGGCCGATCTGGTTGGTGGGCATCTGGGCGTTGAGATTGACCAGAAACAGGACCTGCTGGAGACTCTCAGCGTCGCCGAGCGTCTAGAAAAGGTCTACGGCCTGATGCAGGGCGAAATGTCTGTGCTGACGGTCGAAAAGAAGATCAAATCCCGTGTCAAAACGCAGATGGAACGCACGCAACGTGAATACTATCTGAACGAGCAGATGAAAGCAATCCAGAAGGAGCTTGGTGACGGCGAAGAAGGCCAGAACGAGGTTGCGGAACTGGAAGCAAAAGTGGCTGAAACAAAGCTCTCGAAAGAGGCGTTGGAGAAAGTCACGGCCGAGATCAAGAAGCTCAAGAACATGTCGCCGATGTCGGCCGAAGCCACTGTTGTGCGCAACTATCTTGACTGGATTTTGGGCATTCCGTGGGGTGTGCGCTCGCGCGTGAAGAAAGACCTTGTCAAAGCGCAAAAGGTACTGGATGACGATCACTACGGTCTTGAAAAGGTCAAAGAACGAATCGTCGAATACTTGGCCGTGCAGCAACGCTCCAAAAAGCTGAAAGGTCCGATTATGTGCCTTGTCGGCCCTCCGGGCGTGGGCAAAACCTCCCTCGGGAAATCGGTCGCAAAAGCCACAGGGCGCGAATTCATCCGCATCTCCCTTGGGGGTGTGCGTGACGAATCTGAAATCCGCGGTCACCGCCGGACCTATATCGGCTCTATGCCCGGTAAAATCATTCAGGCGTTGAAGAAGGCGAAGACCACGAACCCGCTTATCTTGCTCGATGAGATCGACAAGATGGGACAGGACTTCCGTGGGGATCCGGCCTCCGCAATGTTGGAAGTGCTTGATCCGGAACAGAACTCCACTTTCTCCGATCACTACCTTGAGGTCGAATATGACCTCTCTGACGTGATGTTCCTGACGACGGCGAACTCCTACAACATGCCCGGACCGCTTCTTGACCGGATGGAGATCATTCCGCTGGCTGGCTACACCGAGGATGAAAAATCCGAGATTGCCAAGCAGCACCTGATCGAAAAGCAGGTCAAAAACCATGGCTTGAAAAAGGGCGAGTTCGAACTGACTGACGAAGCGCTACTGGAAATGATCCGCGTCTACACCCGCGAAGCTGGTGTGCGGAACCTTGAGCGTGAGATTGGCAAACTGGCCCGTAAAGCCGTAACCAAGATCGTGCGTAAGGAAGTCGAGAAGGTCGAAGTCACACCGGATAATCTGGATGATTTCCTAGGGGTCAAGAAATACCGCTACGGTTTGGCCGAGAAGGAAGACCAGATCGGTGTTGTCACCGGGCTGGCTTATACGTCTGTTGGCGGCGAATTGCTGTCGATTGAGGCGCTGCGCTTGCCCGGCAAGGGCCGGATGAAGACCACAGGTAAGCTGGGCGATGTGATGAAGGAATCCATCGACGCGGCCTCATCCTATGTGCGCTCCATCTCGCCTGAGATCGGTGTGAAGCCGCCTGCGTTTGACAAGATGGACATCCACGTGCACGTGCCCGATGGCGCAACGCCCAAGGATGGCCCATCTGCTGGTCTGGCTATGGTGACCTCTATTGTGTCGGTTCTGACCCGCATTCCGGTGCGCAAAGACATCGCCATGACAGGTGAAGTCAGCCTGCGCGGCAATGCGATGCCGATCGGTGGATTGAAGGAAAAGCTGCTCGCGGCTCTGCGGGGTGGGATCAAAACGGTCCTTATCCCAGAAGAGAACGAGAAGGACTTGCCGGATATCCCCGATAACGTGAAAGCTGGTCTGGAGATCATTCCGGTGGGCCATGTCTCCGACGTGTTGAAACATGCGCTTGTTGGCACGCCGGAGCCGATCGAATGGGACGAAGCTGCCGAGGAAGCGGCTGCAGCTGCGCTGGCAGCAAGCAAAGGCGATGCGACTGGTGCCGTCGCGCATTAAGACGTGTCATCGGTGAGACTTTCCAAAGGGCGGCCCTGCGGGTCGCCCTTTTTGCTACGCGTCTTCCATATCTTCACTGCCAGCGGGCGGCAGGATTTTGATTTCACCGCTATCGGCCAGTTTTCGAATGGCACTTGTGATTTTGCCCATCGCCGTCTCACCGGCCTTTTTCGCGACGTCGCCTTGTTCTTCGATCTCTTCCCGCAATGCGGCCGCCATGCGTTGTGACAAGTTGCCAAGCAAGAATTCAGAAGACTCCGGCTCGACGCTTTTTGCATAAGCAAGCGCGAGGACCAGTTCTTCCTGCGGGACGTCTCGCGTAATTTTCGCAATATCAGCGGCTTCAATCCGTGTCGCGATGTCGGCAAATGTAAAGATTGAGGCGCGCACGAGGTTTGCAAACGTGGCATCCTCTTCCGCCAAAGCCGCCAATACTTCGTCGCGGCGATCAGGTGACGCCGCGTTCAGTAGGTTGGCCACGCGCAAGGCGGGCGCATCACTGAAAGCCCTTGGTTTTTCGACAGGAATGGCGGCTGCCAGCATATGGCCGATCTCCGTCACCATGTCTGGGCCGAGCTTCTCTGTGCTTTGCATGGCCATCGTCACACGGGTCGCCTGCTCAGGCGCCATTCTTTCCAGAAGTTCGGAGGCTTTTTCAGCGTCGAGTTTTGACATGACGACTGCTGCGATTTTCGGATCTTCGTCCGGCAGAAGGTCTGCCAGCGTTTCTACGGGAAGATTGGCGACCCGCGCCCATGGGGCAGGGGGCGCGCCTAAACCAAGCTGGCCACGCAGGTCAGTGACAAGTTCAGGGCTGAGGTGGGATTCCAGTGTTTCGAGTGCATCGGCAACAGAGCGTGGAAAGCTCAACCCGATCATTGAGATGTCGCGCTCGAGGTCCGCGACAACGCTTGCAAGTGTAGCGCGATCAATGCGACCAAGTTCGACAAAATCCTGCATTAAGCGTGTTTGTCCGCGCGAACTCAGGCTGGTCAAAGGAATGCTGCCACCCTCAGACAGGATCATCTGAATGATGATCGCAGCTTTTTGGGGTCCTGCCAAATTGACGGCCACATCGGATGGCGTGGCAGGCACGCTTCCTTTGGACTTTACGATTTGATGTGTCACTGGCCGTCTATACCCCTTTACGCTCGCTCGTTGGTTGTCGCGCAACGGGGTTAAGAGGCGGTTATGATTTTGCGGCAGCGGTAAGGCAGCTGCCGCAAATTTGGGTTTAATTTGACTTAATAGTTCGAAGTCAGACCCGTATGGATCGCTTCTTTAAGTGCAAATTCCGCCCATGTGTTGCGACCACCGCGCTGGCGGATTTCTGCAAGCTGAAGTTTTGCGGCATCGGTTTTCCCTGCGTCCACAAGACCTTGGCCCATGTAGGATCGTGCAAGGATGTTGTCTGCGTTGATCTCAAGCGCAATCGCGTAAAATTCCATCGCGGCGTCCATGTCGCCTGTTTTGCGGGCGATAAAGCCGCGATAGGTCATCACGCGGCTCTCGCCTGCGTCCATCTCGTCCAGTACGCCGGATGCGCGATCATAGAGGCCAGCATATGCCAGTTCGCGCACGGCCTGATATTTGGTGTCTTCATCCAGCAGAGAGGAGGATTTGTCGACGCATTTGGCTGTCTTCTTGTCAAAGACCTGACCCGCTTTGCATTCCGTTGTGGTCTTGGTGGTTTTGGGCGGGTTTGAGCTGTCAGAGCCAGCGGCGAATGCCACAGCCGGTGTGAGCGTGGCGATAAGAGCAAATGTTGTTAGACGCATGGTGAGGTTCCTGTTTTCAAAATAACTGAGATTGAGGATAGCCGAAAAATCGAACAGGGCGATGCAACTTAATGTGCACCGCCCTGTTCGAATAAAATCTCTATGTGACGTGTTCTACCCGGTTGGGGTCGCGACACACATGCCTTTATCAGCATCCCAGCTGCTGCCAGCTTGGCAGGACGCGGCTTGTTTGTGTTCGCCGTAGCTACAGCCCATGGCCAATGCCATCGACGGTGCGAGGGTCAGGGCCAGGGTCGCGGCGAGGATCTTGGTCTTCATTCTAACTCTCCTTACTGTTGTAATAAAAAAGCTAGCACGGCATGGTGGGATGGCAAAATCACGAATTGCCGCAGGGTTAACCGAAGACCCGTTTGAAGATCGTATCGACATGTTTCGTGTGATAGCCCATGTCAAATTTCTCGTTGATCTCTTCGACAGACAGCGCTTTGCAAACCTCTTCATCGGCCAACAATTCCTCACGGAAATCCGTGCGGTGTTCCCAGACCTTGAGCGCATTGCGCTGCACCATCGCATACGCATCTTCGCGGCTGACGCCCGCTTGGGTCAGGGCCAAGAGCACGCGCTGCGACATGACCAAACCGGGGAATTTATTCATGTTGTCCAGCATGTTGTCGGGGAAGATCAGCATTTTGTCGATGACGCTGGTCAGACGTGCCAAAGCGAAATCAAGCGTGATTGTCGTATCTGGCCCGATATTACGCTCGACGGAAGAGTGCGAGATATCACGCTCATGCCAAAGGGCGACGTTCTCCATTGCTGGGACAACAGCCATGCGCACCACGCGGGCGAGGCCCGTCAGGTTTTCGGTCAGGATCGGGTTTTTCTTATGCGGCATCGCGCTGGAGCCTTTTTGACCCATGGAGAAAAACTCTGCCCCCTCAAGAACCTCTGTCCGCTGCATATGGCGAATTTCAGTGGCGATATTCTCGATGGAGGAGGCAACGACACCGAGTGCCGCGAAGAACGCAGCATGACGGTCGCGCGGGATCACTTGGGTTGAAATCGGCTCTGGTGTCAGGCCCAGCTTTTCGCAGACATGCGCCTCAACAGCCGGGTCAACATTGGCAAAGGTGCCAATGGCACCTGAAATGGCCCCGGTGGAAATCTCGTCGCGCGCCGTACGAAGTCGGGTCAGGTTGCGGTCCATCTCCGCATAGAACCGAGCGAACGTCAGGCCCATGGTGGTTGGTTCGGCGTGGATGCCGTGTGAGCGGCCTACACGTAGCGTGTCTTTATGCTCAAGCGCGCGGCGTTTGAGGGCGGCCAGTAGCCCTTCGGTATCGGCAATCAGGATGTCGGCGGCGCGCACCAATTGCACATTAAAACACGTATCCAGCACATCTGAGGAGGTCATCCCTTGATGCACGAACCGTGCTTCTTCAGCGCCGACATGCTCCGCCAGATGGGTCAGGAAGGCGATAACGTCATGCTTGGTGACGGCTTCGATCTCGTCAATCCGCGCTACATCAAATTCGACGTCCTTTGCTTTCCAAACGGCTTGCGCATTTTCCCGCGGGATCACACCCAAATCCGCCATGGCATCGCAGGCATGGGCTTCGATCTCATACCAGATGCGGAACTTGGTCTCAGGAGACCAGATGGCGACCATCTCAGGGCGGGAATATCTGGGGATCATTTCTTGTGATCTTTCGTGATTTGTGTGGCATATGCGGGCGTCTTAAACTGGCCCCGCCAAGGTCACAAGGACAGGTTGTCATGATCACACGTGTTTTGCCGAGTTTTGCCGTCTGCGCAGCGCCTGCATATGCACAGGAGTGGAGCAAGCTGACCGGCGCACAAATTGAAGAGGCGTTGGACGACACCAAGCTGCGTTACACGCTCTCTGAGCAAGTGTTTTACGCATCCGGCAGGACGTTGTATGATAACGGGCGACCATCTTGGGGATATTGGAGGGTGCAGGGCGATCAGTACTGCAGCCAATGGCCGCCCGCCGATGGCTGGGCCTGTTATGACATGGACCGCCACAGTGGTGACGGCAGATTAAGGTTTGTGTCAGAGACTGGCGCGATGACAGAAGGTTCGATTGTGGAGTGATGCCCATGGCACGCATACCAGATCTTGAACAATTCCAAGGCGACTGGGTTTTGACCCGGATCATCAAAGACAGCCTGAGCGGTGCTGAAGGGCACCTAACAGGCCGTGCGGAATTTACGCCGATGCAGGACGGGGCCTATCTGTACCGTGAAGAGGGGGAGCTGAATTACGGCGATCAAACCCCAATGGCCGCAACCCGCAAATATATCTGGACACCGTCAGAGGACGGGATTGCAGTTCTGTTTGAAGATGAACGCCCGTTCCATACGATTGAGACGGAAAAACTCATGCCAGACGCGACGCATCATTGCGACCCGGACTTGTACCATGTCAGCTATGACTTCACGTCTTGGCCCAGTTGGCGTGCAGCGTGGCGCGTTGTGGGGCCGAAGAAAGACTATCGGATGATGTCTTCGTATAGCCGTCCCTAATGCGCCCGTAATCCAAAGGAGCGCGTGCCCGCGCGTTGTTTGGCTCTGCCAGTGGCACATGATCAATCCTGAACGGCTGACAAGCGAGTGGCGTCTTGGCGCGCCAGATAATCTGCAAGCGTCTTGCCTTGTTCTTCTACGAAAAGTTCTGCCATCACTTTTAGATCGCGGATGCGATCAATCCGAAACACACGGAAATCCTGACGCAACTCGCACCAGCAGGTCGCGGTCCAAACACGTCCCCAATATTCCATCTGAAGCGGCCGGATGACACGTTCGGACCGCTCGGTTTTGTCGTTGGTGTAGGTGATCTCCAGCTTTTGGCGTGACCGGATGGCTTTGCGAATAGACGGCATATGGCGAAAACCGGCGGCAGCGTCTTTAAAAGGATAGACGGCAAAGCCCCATCCTGAGGGAGGTGTCGTACGGTCTTCGGGCAGAACTGCGTCGATCTTGGCAGAGAGGGTTTTGGCGGCATTGCGCAGCTCCGCATCACCGGCTTCACCCACAACGGCCATGCCAAAATGCAGCGCCTCAAGTTCGGTAAGTGTCAGGTTCAAAGGGGGCAGGGTGATCGGTGCCGTCATCATATAGCCCATACCCCGTTCCCCTGCGATGGGCACACCGGACAGGGCGAGCGTGTCCATATCCCTGTATATCGTACGCACGGAGACGTTCATCCGCTCCGCAAGGTCCTCGGCACGATGCAATCGCCCGTCACGCAGGATCAAGATCAGGTCGAAAAGGCGGTCTGTGCGTCTCATGGTCTGTCACGATTTGATTCTGATGAAGCATGGGCGTTGTGTCTTTGCACAACTGACAAAAACATGTCAGGAGCGATGCTGCAAATGCAAAAAGCGCGAAAGTCGGGGACATTCACAGCGTCAGTCGCGTGAATTTGTCCGATTTGCCGCTTTCCGCCCGCGCCGCGAGCGACTAAATATCAACCTAAGACACGAAAAAGCCCACGCAACAGACGCGGGGCAGCGCAAGGGAGTGCATCACATGTTTAACAATATTGGTCCGGTCGGTCTTATCCTGATCGCCGTCGTCGTGCTGGTTCTGTTTGGACGCGGCAAAGTTTCGTCCCTGATGGGCGAAGTAGGCAAGGGCATCACAGCCTTCAAGAAGGGTGTCGATGACGGCAAGAACGAGATCGACGAAGCCGTCGCTGCCAAAGACGTCACACCCGAAGAAGAAAAAGACAAAGCCTGATTACCCCTAGCGCAGGAGCACGCTGATGGGCGGAATAGGTGGCATGGAACTGCTGGTCATTGGACTGGTCGCGCTGATCGTGGTCGGCCCCAAAGACCTGCCCGGCATGTTCCGCACAGTCGGGCAATTCACCGGCAAAGCCAAACGCATGGCGCGGGAATTCTCCAGCGCAATGGACGCAGCCGCGGATGAAGCGGGCGTCAAAGATGTCACCAACACGTTGAAGGCGGCCAGCAACCCCAAGAAAATGGGGCTAGATGCCGTCAACAAGGCGATCAACCCTGACAAATACGACGAAGGGTCGGCGACGCAAAAGCTCGCAAAGGACCGCGCGGAGGCGGCTGAAAAAATTCAGGCAGCCACCAAAAAGCTGGAAGACGGTAAGCGCGCGAAAGCAGCGGCTGAGGCTGAAGCCGCGGCACAACCTACGGCCAAGACGCCGCCGAAAAAGCCCGCAGCAAAGAAAGCAGCAGCAACTAAGTCCACGACCAAAACGGCTGCGAAGAAAGCCCCAGCGAAACAATCCCCGGCGAAAAAGACGACCGCTCGGAAAACCGCCGCTAAAAAGGCCAGCTCATGAGCGACACATCATCAGAACATGACACGCTCGAAGACAGCTCCGCCCCGCTGATTGAACATCTGGCGGAGCTGCGCACACGGCTGATCCGCTCCGTTCTGGCCTTCCTTGTGGGGATGACGATCTGCTTCGCCTTTGGCTCGATGATCCTCGATTTTCTGCTGACGCCTATCGAAAACACCATGCGCGCTTTGGGTAACCCCGATCCGCGCATGCAATACACAGCACCGCAGGAATATTTCTTCACATTGATCCGGATCTCGATGGTTGGAGGTTTGTGTATCTCTTTCCCTGTCATCGCGTTTCAGATGTGGCGCTTCGTGGCGCCCGGCCTCTACAAGCAAGAAAAGAACGCCTTTCTGCCCTTCCTGATCGCTTCACCAGTGATGTTCCTGCTGGGCGCAAGCTTTGCGCATTACGTGGTCGTTCCACTGGCGATGCAGTTCTTCCTCGGCTTTGCTGACTTGCCCTCTTTCTTTGCAGGGCTCATGACACCTGATGAGATTGCCGAAGGCACCAAGGACACCGGGATCGACATCGTGTTTAACGGTAAGGTCAATGAAAGCCTTGATATCACGTTGAAAATGATCGTGGCCTTTGGCCTGTGCTTCCAGCTGCCAGTGTTACTGACGCTGATGGGGAAAGCCGGGTTGGCCTCCTCTGAAGGGCTGAAAAACGTCCGCAAATACGCTATTGTCGGCATTCTGACTGTTGCGGCTTTGGTCACGCCACCTGATGTGACCACACAAATTCTGCTCTTTGTGGTGGTATATGGTCTTTATGAAATCTCCATCTTCCTCGTCTCGCGTGTTGAAAAGAAACGCGAAGAAAAGCTGCGCGAAGAAGGTCTATGGGATGAAGAAGACGATGATGAAGAGTTCCACGAAGAGGATCGCGGTCCTTGAGCACCAACCCTGACGCAATGACCCGCATTGCGGAGGCGCTTGAACGCGTGTCCCCGCCAGCGGCCGAGGTGCCTGAGTTCAGCGCTGCCAGCGCGTTTCTTTGGCACGTAGCGCCTGACAGGTTGCAGCCGGTCCCGCAGGTGAAACGCGTGGCACTCGATCTGTTGGTGGGCATTGACCGTGCTCGCGACACACTGTTGGCCAATACGGAGCAATTTGCGAAAGGCTTTGCTGCCAATAACGCCCTTCTTTGGGGCGCGCGCGGGATGGGAAAATCTTCCCTAGTCAAAGCGATCCACGCCCATGTCAGCGAGACGCACCCGCTGAAACTGATAGAGCTACAACGCGAAGACCTGCCTTCTGTCGGGCGGCTATTGACCCTTTTACGCACAGCCGACACTGAACGCTTCGTTCTCTTTTGTGACGATCTCAGCTTCAGTCATGATGATGAGCATTACAAATCGCTCAAAGCCGTGCTGGACGGTGGCATCGAAGGGCGTCCCGAGAATGTCATTCTCTATGCGACGTCAAACCGCCGTCACCTCATGCCGCGTGATATGATCGAGAACGAACGTGGGTCAGCCATCAACCCCTCTGAGGCTGTAGAAGAAAAAGTGTCGCTCTCTGATCGGTTCGGGCTTTGGCTTGGCTTCCATCCCTGTGACCAAGACCAATTTCTTGCGATGATCCGCGGCTATTGCGACGCGCATAACGTCGCGATTGACGATGATACGCTGCGCGAAGAAGCGATTGAATGGCAGCAAACCCGCGGGTCGCGATCAGGGCGGGTTGCATGGCAATACTTTACTGACCTGGCAGGCCGCAAGGGCGTTGCGCTTTCATGAGAAAAGCCGCGAAGGGGCGAACCTTCGCGGCTTGTCATCACTAGATAACTCTCAAAACTAGGCTCTGATCTGCTCAGGGGGGGGGGGGCGGCACATCAGAGGTGTAGCACTCGTTACTCAATCATTCGCTACAAAGTTGACGCTAGGGTAAGCTTGCGGCGGGAGTATGGCTTCAAACGTGTCATTTGAAGACGATTGGAACACCGTCCTGTCAAAGGCATTAACAGGTAGTTAACACCTTACTTCAGGTACTTGCTCGGATTTACGCTCTCAAATCCCTCACGGATCTCGAAGTGCAGGAAGGGCGGCGATCCGGGACCAACTTTGGCTAAATTCTGTCCACGACTGACTTTGTCACCCTTCTTCACAGTGATCGAGGTGATGTTGGCGTAGACCGTCAGCACGTTTCCGGTGTGACGCACGACGAGGATCGGAACCTGATCAGTGTCGCGTGTAATGGCGGCCACCGTACCATCCGCTGCAGCCTTCACAGGCGTTCCGGCAGCAGCGGCAATATCAATACCTTCATTCTTGCGCTTCTTGTAAGGGCGCAAGATGTCACCTGACACGGGGCGGATAAAGGCAGCCGCACTTGCAGGGGCCGCAGCAGCAGGCTTTGCAGCAGCGGTGCCGCCCGTATCCGGTGTTGCAGGCTTTTCAACGGCTTTGATCGGCTCCGGCAACGGTTTCGACGCGGAGGGTGGCGTCGGCGTTTGCGTGCCTTGGCCCGGCGCGGTTTCAACCACGGCAGGGGCGGCTTTCACGGATTGATCGACAACTGGCACCAGAAGCGTTTGGTCTTCTCTCACCGCCAGATCGGACCCAAGCCCGTTCCAATCGGCCAGCGCACGCACGGACACATTATAAAGACGTGCAATCGAATAGGCTGTTTCACCCCGCTCAACGCGGTGACGCACGGGCTCCGGCCCATCAATCCGGCGCGAAGGTTTCGCTTGGGTAATCCCGCCGGAAGCAGGCGCATTGTCAATCGCGCTCGTTGCGATCTGCGTGATGTCGAGCGGTGCTGTGCCACCGGTTGTCACAGGCACAGGGGTGGAGCGGGGGAGGGAGACGATTTCACCGCGGCCCAGTACATCCGTCTGATTCAACCCGTTCAGGCGAGCGATCTCAGTCGCATTGCCGCCGACACGGGCCGCGATAGTTGTCACCGTGTCGCCATTGCGCGCGACAGCCACCTGATAATTCGGATAGGAGATCACGCCACGATCATCTGGACGCGGCCTGTTCAGTGTCGCTTGTCGCGCCGCGCTGGAGGTATCAAGCCCGCCCACCGTATTGCGCAAATCCAAATCGAAATTGGAGAACGTGTCTCCAACATTGCTGCACGCAGACAGCCCAAAACCCAGTGCCACAAGTGGCAATATCTTGCTGAAACGCCCGTTCCGCATCGCACTCACCCTCAATACCTGGCCCTTATGGTGGACCTTTGGTTGTTATTCTTGTCCCATTCCCTCTAGCAGAGGGACGAAGCGTACCGGTAATAGTTCTTCATAATCAAAGCCTTGCTCAAGCTTTGTCACCTTGATGAGGCTTTGCACCGCATCCGACTGACCCACCGGTACGACCATGATACCCCCCAACCGCAGCTGTGCCAACAGCGGACCGGGGGGATCCTCTGCGGCGGCTGTCACGATGATGCGATCAAAGGGGGCCAGCTCTGGCAATCCGAAGCTGCCGTCGCCGGTCAGTACGGTGATATTGGTCACATCCATCTCTTCGAACAGCTTGCGCGCGGGCCGCGTCAGATGCGCGTGGCGATCAACAGAGTAGACGCGCCGGGCAAGCTGGCTGAGGATGGCGGCCTGATATCCGGACCCAGTGCCCACTTCCAAGACCTTGTCGCGTGGCTGCACATTCAGCGCCTGAGTCATCAACCCTACGACGGAGGGTTGCGAAATGGTCTGCCCGCAGGCAATCGGCAGCGGCATGTCATCATAAGCGCGATCCGCGAAATGGCCGGTGACAAAGGCCCCACGATCCACTTTCTCCATTGCGGTCAGCACGCGCGCATCCATCACACCCTTAGAGCGCAGGGCATAAAGGAACTGCATCTTGCGCTCGGCCTCTGATGTCGCAGGCTCGTTCATCCCAATGCGCTCTCTAACGCGGCCAGTTGGTCATGCGCGGTCAGATCGCAGCGCATCGGCGTGACGGAAATCCAGCCGTCCAGATTGACCGTCGCATCCGTGTTTGGCCCAGACCCTACATTTTGCGGGTTGCCCTTGATCCAAAGATATTTCCGTCCGTTTGGCGGCATATGCGGCTCAATTCCGAACCCGCCGGAGGGGCGCCGCCCCTGGGCCACGACCTTGTGGCCTTTGACATCAGCCGCCGGCACTGGCGGGAAATTTACATTGTAAAATGTCTCATAGCCCAGCGCGTGGCTCTCGCCGCCCCAATCGCCGTGTTCTAGCAATTTTCGAACGATCTCAGCCCCATGCGCGGCAGAGGCCTCAAATTGGTTCGGAAGCTTTGCATTGTCAGGTCCGAAATACTGCGACATCGCGATGGATTTTACGCCCTGCAGAGCCGCTTCCATACACGCACCGATCGTGCCTGAATAAACCGTATTCTCGGCAGAGTTGTTACCTTTGTTCACGCCAGACAAAACCAAGTCCGGTGGGGCATCTGCCATCACATCGTGAAGGCCCGCCAAAACGCAATCAGCAGGCGCACCCTCAGCCGCAAAAGCACGTGGCCCCATTTGTGCGATCATCGTCGGATGGGCGTAATTGATGCAATGCGCAACGCCGGACTTCTCAAACGCGGGTGCCACGGTCCACACCTCGCCAGCGGGGCCCGCAACCTCGGTTGCTATGTCATGGATAACTTTAAGTCCCGGCGCGTTGATGCCGTCGTCATTGGTGATCAGAATACGCATGAAAGAGCCCCGATGTTTGCTTCATTCAGCAGTAATCCAGTGCGCCTGTGGCGTAAAGTCGTGGCAGCCCTTAGCGCAGCAATTGCCGTGCCGTCAGCCCAGCAATGAGCAAAGCGGCAACACCTGCCAGACCTGCGACCAACGGCAACGTGCTGAAATTCGCGACAGCAATCGCCACGACCCCCCATCCGGCGGCAAACCCATAGGTCCAGATGCGCTGTAGTGTCTGCTGGCTCATGAGCACAAATCCAGTCGCCATAATCAACGCCATGACCGCCCAGCCGACCTCTCCAAAGGCAATCCCGTAGCCAGCCCCTGTCATGCCCAACGCCACGAAGGAGGCCGCACTTAGCCAGCCCGCATAAAGTCCTAGCGGCAATTGCAACGCCCGTGTCGGCTCGCCCGGTCCAGACAGAAAAGTGGCCCATAAAGCGCTCAGCAGCATGATCCAAATCATCACGGTCGCCCAAAGCGGCGAGATAAGAGCCACCGGCAACCAAAACACACCAACGCCCAGACTGACCAATAGGGGAACCCGCGTCTCATCCCAAACCGGATCATCCGCATATTTCCACACACCCATGACGGCATGTGCAATCAACCACAGGTAAATCACGCCCCAAATTGCAAAAGCATACCCCTCCGGTTGCACCGGCGGATCATCCTGCGGGATGGGATAAAGCGAAGCATCAAACCCGCCAAATTCGGGGTTCAAAAACGGCGACACAGCAAAGGCAATCGCGGCGAGCAAGACAAGAATAGCTTTCAGTTTCATACTCATCCTACGCACAACGCCTCAAAAAGGTTTCGTTTCGCCGAAAATTTGCTTGGGGGAGGCGCGTGAGCGACGGGGAACAAAGCCCCCGCCCACCGCACTGCCCAATCAGACCAATGTGCCAAACGGCGTCAAAGTTGATCCACCGCCCAGATATTTGTGCAAGGCCACCGGCAACTCCACCGACCCATCCGCCTGCTGGCCATTCTCCAGCACCGCAATCAACGCACGGCCCACAGCCAGACCAGAGCCGTTCAGCGTATGGACAAACTCGGGCTTACCGCCACCTTCCGGCTTGAACCGTGCATTCATCCGCCGCGCTTGGAAGTCGCCACAGGTCGAGACAGAAGAAATCTCGCGATACTTCCCTTGCCCCGGCAGCCACACCTCAATGTCATGCGTGCGCCGCGCACCAAAGCCGAGATCACCGGTGCACAGCGTCACAGTCCGGTAGGGCAGCAACAATTCCTCAAGGATTTTCTCCGCACAGCGCGTCATCCGCTTATGCTCCTCCTCGGATTTGTTCGGATGTGTGATCGACACCATCTCGACCTTCTCGAACTGGTGCTGGCGTAACATGCCCGCCGTATCACGGCCCGCGCTGCCTGCTTCCGAGCGGAAACACTGCGAATGCGCCGTGTAGCGTCGCGGCAGATAGTTTTCCTCAACCGTTACATCCCGCACGATGTTGGTCAGCGTCACCTCAGAGGTCGGGATCAGCCACATACCTTCCGTGGTCCGGTAGCTGTCTTCGGCAAACTTTGGCAGCTGGTTCGTACCATACATCGACGCATCATTGACCAGGACCGGCGTCCACGTTTCCGTCAGCCCGTTCTCATCAACATGCGTGTCCATCATGAACTGGGCCAAGGCGCGGTGAATACGGGCCACAGCGCCTGACAGCAGCACGAACCGCGCGCCTGACAGCTTCGCGGCCGTCTCGAAATCCATGCCGTCTTGCACCGATGGCAACTCGTAATGCTCCACCGGCGTGAACGGGAACCGGCGCGGCGTGCCCCAGCGGTTGATCTCGACATTATCCTCTTCATCCGCACCCTCAGGCACGTCCGCAAAAGGAATGTTGGGCAAGCCCATAAGCAGATCATTAAGCTTGGCATCATCCGCCTTCGCTTCATCGTTCAGACGGGCGACTTCCGCCTTCTTCTCGCCTACCAAAGCGCGCAGACGTTCAAACTCGGCCTCATCGCCCTTGGCTTTCGCTGCACCAACTTCTTTCGAAGCCGCATTCTGCTCTGCCTTCGCGTTCTCAGCTTCACTGATCTTCGCGCGGCGGGCAGCGTCAATCGCCAAAACGTCAGCGGAGGACACATCAGACTTCCGCAGCTTCATGGCAGCGTCAAAGACCTCTGGGGTCTCACGGATCATGCGAATGTCATGCATGTGTCTGGTATCCTCTCGTTAGGGTTGTAAGACGCCTCCGCGTCTGCCGCGTTGCATAAAAGACTGCTGCGTCAATTGCCAGTCAAGATCGCGCAGGGCTCATGGCATCAACGCACGCAGTTCGCTTTGTGTGACCCGCACAGCAACCGCGCCCTTGGGATTGCGGGCCGAAACGACGCCGATAACCTCCCACGCGCCGCTTTCGGCCTTGCGCAAAACCGGTGCGCCCGACGTGCCACTGACAACCGGACAATCCAACTGCATGACGGGTCCAATAGCCGAAATCACATTACATCCCAGATGATCGCTCAACACCTCAGGCCGGTCCCGTCGGTAACCGGGGATGGCAACAGCGCCCGACTGCGCGTCACTACGCGTCACAACCGCAGGCGTCACATCTTCCAAAGGCATGTCCAGTGAGATCACGGCCACATCGCTGGCGATACCTTTCAAAGAGGTCTCCGCATCCCGTCCGCGCGCCGTCTTGGGATATGCCGTATGCACTTGAATTGCGCGAGCTTTGGCCGCGCCGCGATGCGTGCCCATGTGCCAAGCGGCCACAAAATGCACGCGGTACAATGGAAAAGCCACACCAGTCGCCGGGTCCACAACACAATGCGCCGCCGTCAACACCTTGTCCGGCGCGATCAGCGTCCCCGTGCATAGGCCCCGTGATCTGAACCCGCCGACATTGACCCGCCCCACGGCCTGCCATCTCTCCCGATCCTGCTCGGAAACGATCAGGTTTTGTGCCACGCCAGCCGTGGCCCAGACCCCGAATATGACAGCCCAGATCAAAGGAATGACGCTCAAATTCACCGACACCCTTACATCCCGCGCACAAAAACCTATCTCAACCACGATAGGGGGTGCGAATTGGGCCGTAAAGCCGTTGCACCTGAGCGCACTCGGACATAGGGTGCGCCGCAACGCTTAAAGGGCCACAAGAGCCCCAGAACAAAAGGACCAAGGGATGTTCGTCTCACCCGCTTACGCTCAAGCCGCAGGAGGCGCCGGAGGCGCTTTTGCAAGTTTCGTTCCACTGATCCTGATCTTCGCGATCATGTACTTCCTGCTGATCCGTCCGCAGCAGAAGAAAGTCAAAGAACACGCCGCCATGGTCGAGGCCGTGCGCAAAGGCGACCAGATCATCACCCAAGGTGGCGTGATCGGGAAAGTCTCCAAAGTCATGGCGGAAGGGACCAACGAAGTTGAAGTTGAAATCGCATCCGGCGTCAAAGTCCGGATCATCAAATCAACCATCGCTCAGGTGATGAACAAAACTGAGCCGGCAAAATAAATGCTACAAATTTCGGTCTTCAACCGCGTCCTTATTTGGCTGACCGTTGCGGTTGGCCTGATGCTGGCTATGCCCAATGGGTTCTACACCAGTGTTGAAAAGCACAATGATGCAGCCAAGCTGATCGAGGCTGGCGCGCAAGCCACGCCGGAGCTGGAAGCGGATTTGGCCGGTTGGCCCGAATTTCTGCCATCTTCGCTGGTTAATCTCGGGCTGGATTTGCGCGGTGGCGCGCATCTTTTGGCCGAAGTGCAGGTCGAAGATGTCTATGATGACCGGATGGACGGCTATTGGCTGGAAATTCGGGATGCGTTGCGCGGCCAGCGCGATACAATTGGCACGATCCGCCGCCAGAACGCCCCGCGTGGCGAGCTGCGCATCAAAGTCTCGAACCCTGCAGGGATCGAGCAGGCGCTGCAAACCGTGCGCGGTCTCGCAACTCCGGTTGTCTCTCTGACAGGCGTTGGCGCGACCGACATTCAGGCCCGCGCGCAGGGGGATCTGATCATTGTCGAGATGTCGGATGCCGAAAAGATCGCGACAAATGACCGGACCATCCAACAGTCGCTCGAAATCATTCGCCGCCGTGTGGACGAGGTCGGCACCCGCGAACCGACCATTCAGCGCCAAGGCGAGCGTCGCATTCTGATCCAAGTGCCGGGCATCGGGTCTGCTGCCGAACTGAAAGCCCTGATCGGCACGACTGCAAAACTGACCTTCCATCCGGTTGTCTCCCAAACCAGCAACCCAGACGAAGCCCCCGGACCGCGCAACATCCTTGTGCCTTCGATTGATCCGCAAGAGCGGGGCGTTTTCTATATTCTTGAGCAATCGCCGGTTGTCACAGGGGAAGAGCTATCCGACAGCCAACCTGCCTTTGATCAAAACGGCTCACCAGCCGTCACCTTCCGCTTCAACGCGGGCGGCGCGCGCAAGTTCGGCATTTATACAGCCGAAAACGTAGGTTCACCCTTTGCGATCGTCCTCGACAACGAAGTGATCTCCGCGCCTGTCATTCGTGAAGCGATCTCTGGCGGTTCCGGTCAAATCTCGGGCAATTTCACTGTGGAGGAATCCACGAACTTGGCCGTGCTCCTTAGGGCAGGGGCCTTGCCTGCCGAGATGACCTTCCTTGAGGAACGCACCATCGGCCCAGAACTGGGCCAAGACAGCATCGACGCCGGTAAGGTCGCCTGTATCGTGGCTTTCGCCATGGTGCTGGTCTTCATGTTCCTCAGCTACGGCACCTTCGGCATCTTTGCCAATATTGCGTTGATCCTGAACGTGGGCATGATCTTCGGACTGCTGTCTCTGATCGGCGCCACGCTCACTTTGCCCGGCATCGCGGGCATCGTCCTGACCATCGGTATGGCCGTCGACGCAAACGTGCTGATTTTCGAGCGTATCCGCGAGGAACTCAAATCCGCCAAAGGCCCCGCACGTGCCATTGAGTTGGGTTACGAGAAAGCATTGTCTGCCATCCTCGACGCCAATATCACCACTTTCATCACAGCTGTGATCCTATTCGCAATGGGCTCCGGCCCTGTGCGCGGCTTTGCGATCACGCTTGGCCTCGGCATCCTGACCTCGGTCTTCACGGCGATCTTCGTCACGCGGGTTATCATTGTGATGTGGTATGACCGCAAACGTCCAAAAACGATCGAGGTATAAGTCATGCGTTTGAAACTCGTACCTCAGAACACCAATTGGGACTTCTTCAAGCGCAACAAGCTGACCCTTGGCTTGTCCGTTGTCTTGATCCTCGTGGGCTTCGCCTCCTTCATGCTGCAAGGCCTGAACTACGGCATCGACTTTCGCGGCGGCACCACAATCCGCACCGAAAGCGTCAATCCGGTTGATGTCGCCGCCTACCGCGAAGCGCTGGAGCCTGCCGGACTCGGCGATGTCTCCATCACCGAAGTCTTTGATCCGACCTTTGCCGATGATCAAAACGTCGCCATGATCCGCATCGAAGCCCAAGAGGGCGAAGAAGCCGCCTCCGTCGATCTCGTCAAAACGGTGGAGACGGCGATGCGCGCGCTCGACCCGGACATCAAGTTCCCATCCGTGGAATCTGTCGGTCCCAAAGTCTCCGGCGAGCTGATCCAAACAGCGGCCATTGCCGTCGCGCTCGCGATTTTTGCGGTGCTCTTCTACATTTGGCTCCGCTTCGAATGGCAGTTCGCCCTAGGCGCTGTCGCGGCCCTCGTGCACGACGTGATCCTCACCCTCGGTGTCTTCTCAGAGCTGCAGATCAAGTTCGACCTCGCCATCATCGCGGCCCTTCTGACCATCGTCGGCTACTCCCTCAATGACACCGTCGTCGTCTTCGACCGCGTGCGGGAAAACCTGCGCAAATATAAGAAGAAGGACCTCAAGGACGTCCTCAACGTCTCCATCAACGAGACACTTTCGCGTACCGTCATGACCTCGGTGACGACACTGCTCGCACTCTTCTCGCTCTACATTCTTGGCGGCGATGTGATCCGCGGCTTTGTCTTTGCGATGATCTGGGGCGTGATCGTGGGAACCTACAGCTCCGTCTTTGTGGCCTCAGCGATCTTGCTCTGGCTCGGCGTCAAACGCGACTGGTCCAAGCCCGATGCAAATGCTGGCAACCAGTTCGGCAACGTCGAAGCGTGACAGAAACCGTCGCCAGCCTTCTGGCGACGGACAATTTCTATCTTATTCTCCTTGGCGCCACCATCGCCGGACTGGTCCGCGGCTTTGCAGGCTTCGGCACGGCCATGGTGTTCCTGCCCATCGCCAGCCAAGTCGTGCCGCCCTTTTGGGCGCTGACCATCATGGTCGTGATGGACGTCATCGGCCCGCTCCCAACCGTGCCACGGGCATTGCGCGATGGACACCCGCGCGACGTGCTGCGCCTCAGCGCGGGGCTGCTGGTCGGCCTGCCCATCGGCGTGGGCCTCCTCAGTCTTATGGCCCCGGAGGTCTTTCGCTACGCCGTCTCCCTCATTGCCCTCATGCTGCTCGCTGCCCTGATCGCAGGTCTGCGGTATCGCGGTACACTGACTCGCCCCCTGATCTACGGCACGGGCGCAATAGGAGGGGTCCTTGGCGGCTCCTCCGGCCTCGCGGGGCCGCCGGTGATCATGCTCTACATGGCCTCCACCCATCCCGCCAAGGTGATCCGCGCCAACCTGATGCTCTTCCTGATCTGCGCCGACATCGCGATGCTCGCAATTTTCGCGCTCACTGGCTTCATCACGCTGACCCCTGTTTTGCTGGGCCTGATCACCGCCGTTCCATATCTACTGGCAAATGTCGTCGGCGCCGCTATCTTCAAACCGGAATACGAAAAACCCTATCGGATCGCGGCCTATGCCATCATCGCGGGCTCCGCGATCACGGGGTTACCATTGTGGGACGCTTGAGATGAAAATAACCGAGATTGACTACGACGCTGCCAAACCCATCGACAGCTATGGGGACGGCTTCTTTCGAGTGGACAACGAGGTGCATCGCGGCCCCATGTTGATCCTGCCCGATGCGGTCCTGCCTTGGGGCGGCTTTGGCGACACCGCTGCCATCATCGCCAATGCGGGCAAAATCGACGTGCTGTTCGTCGGCACCGGTCGCGAGATCGCCCACTTGCCCGCCGACTTGCGAGACACACTCGAAGCCGCTGGCGTCGGCGCCGAGCCCATGGCCACCCCCTCTGCCTGCCGCACCTACAACGTCCTCCTCAGCGAAGGCCGCCGCATCGGCGCCGCACTCCTGCCGGTTTGAACCGAGCGCGGGAGCTGATCTTTCTAAAGCGAGGATGAACCTCAGAGTGCTGCCTGCAGAAGTCATTCCGTCCGCTCATTTGTAGGAGTTAGCGCGTTCGATATGACGATATCTTTTAGTCAACTTCGAATGGCCGTTTTCCAGACTGCTGGCGGTCCCCGCATTGGCGTTGCTTCGATCAGTTCAGTCGAGAATGTGTTGGATTGCTGACCCAATCACTACTGAGTCCGAGACTTGAACATTTAGGTCATCCATTTGCCCAGTCATCTGCAGCAGGGCATGACCGTGAATGGTGGACCATAAGATGTAAGTCTTCGCCTCAATGTCTTTTGGCGCTGCTTGGGGCTCCAAGCATGCCGCAACGGCTGCACGCACCTTGCCATAGACATCTTCGCCCAACACCTGCAGATTCGATGCCCCCATTGCTTTGGCAGACACCGAAAACGCCAGACGAAACATGGCAGGGTCGGATTTGGCGTGATCAAGATAGGCAGTACAGATAAGAGCAAGCCGCACAGCGGGGGCTTCATTTGAAGCTGACCAGATTTCGGCAAAAGTCTGATCCAGCCGCTCCATTTCTGCTTCTATTAGGGCTGCGAAGATATGTTCCCGTGAAGGGAATAATCTGAAAGGTGCGCCAGAACTGACGCCTAGCTGTTTCCCGATTTTTGAAATGGACACGGCCTCCGGCCCGTCTGTTGCGCAAACCTCCTTGACCTCTTTCAAGAGCGCCTCTCGCAATTTTCCACGTTCCAATCGCGCCATGCCGTCCTCATCGAAAATACTTTCTTGACCATTTGTAAGCGACACTTACTTCTTTTACAAGTAAGCAACACTTACAAAGGAGATGAAGATGGAATTTTTAGTCGGTGCGGCATTGTCCGTGCAATTAATGTGGTTCGGTACGACCCTATGTTTGGCGTGGTTCTTGTTGAGTTGTTTGGCCTGGTGCTTTGACCGGCGCATGTTGTTTGGCGAAAGTGTTTGGGCGAAACCAATCCGCTTCTCATCCTCGCTGGCCATGCATTATGCGACTTATGCTTTTGTTATTTCATGGCTGTCGCCTAGCTGGCAGGTCGGGATAACGATGACAGGGACTGCAATTGTTGCGGTCGTTTCCTTGGTTTTTCAGGTGGGCTTTATCGGTATTCAAGCCGCACGGGCGGAACCGTCACACTTCAACACTAAGACGCCCCTTATGCGGAAACTTGAACTGACGATGGCAATCATGGCCGCGATTGTGACCGCTCCGATGGCAATTGTCGGTGCAGTCGTCCTGTTCGACGAGGGTTTTGTCTTCAGCTACGCTGTGCGCCTCGCGACGGGTTTCGGTTTGATCTTTGGAACGGTAATGACCTTTATTTCCGCCTATCACCTCGGAATGCGGCAGACGCCATACTTTGGAAAAAAACCGGAAAATGAACGCCGTATTCCTGGATTGGATTGGTCCCTCGATCGCGGCGACCTGCGCCCCGCGCATTTTTTCGCGACGCATATGATGCAAGCAATGCCAATTGCAGGCCTAGTTGCGGCATATTTTCTGACACCCCAAATTGCACTTCTCGGGGCTCTTGCCATGACGTTCATTTGGGGATGGCTTGCGGTTAAAAGCTATCGTCTTGCCGTTCAAGGGCGCTCTATCGAGCAACTCTTTGTACCAAGTGGCGTTTCAAAACCCGTCACATCTTAGGTGAAGACTGAGACGTTAGGCAGCTGCCGCAAGGCTTAGGCAGCTGCGCAAGCCATGTGTTAAGGAGAGAGTAACGGCTAGTTTTAGCGTCAGGTGCATGACCTGAAAAATCTCGGTCCATAGAAAGCTAGCCGAGCGCCTGCTTTTAGACGGCGGAACACAGACTAGCCGTCGTCCCCAGCTACTTTGGCGTTTTTGAAAGCGTTGACTGATCCGAGTATGAAAAACAGAGCAGCCAAACCAAGCAAAACTGCCATGAAGATCTTTTCGTTTCCTGACATTTCAGACCATTTGTGAATGCAGTCTCCTGCGGCGATGCAGCTTAGGCGCCCCATAACAAACTTGTACAAACCCGTAATCGCGGCGCAAAGGCCGGCCAGACTGAAAAATGCCGTTGCGGATGAACGAGAGGATTTGGACTTCACCATTTCTATCTCCGGATAATTGACCCAAGGCGACTTGGCGGCACTGGCAACTCAAGGCCGCAATAAAAGGAACGAAGCCGGACTTCTCTGCCTCATATCAATCTGCAGCGAGCTGCCCAACCGCGAGTGTTTCCGTCTCACGCAGCAGCTTCTTTTTCATCGCGCGCTCAAAATCAGCGAACCCTTGCGCCACCTCGATAAACGCGTTCGGCCCCTTGATGACGTAGCGCCGATAATAGGCGGACAAACGCATCACTTCCATCTGCTGCTCATCCCGCCCGACCGTCAGATCAAGCGCAATCACCAGCCCGTTGATCTCCCGCCCGACAAGGCGGTCGCGGATCAATTGCGGCAGCGGCCCGTCATTATTGGTGCCATCGCCCGACAGATCAAGCGTCTGTCGCCAGCACTCAGGGCCTTGTCTGAACATCGTCTCGGCCACCTGCATCGCAGCCCCGATCCCTGTCGCATTCGCCCCGCGCACGCGGTCGGTGCCCCGCAAAACCGCCGCGATCCCTGCAATCGTCTGCGGGCTATCCAACGCCACCCAAGGCACCAACACGCGCTGATTGAACTGGCCCGACCACTCAAACGCCGTGATCCAGATCGGCACATCGGTCATCTGCAACAGTTGCGCCTGCACCTCCGCATCCGTCAGCGCCGCCGCCAAGCCGTCCAGCTGCAGCCGGTACTCCACCTCATCGACAGAGCCCGACACATCCATCCCCAAGGCGAGCGCCAACCGGCACGCCGCCATCGCTTGCCCCGCGCCAAACAGCACGAGGCATATCGCGAGGGCTTTTACCAATGACCGGTGTTGTCCATCGACGCCCAAGGTTCTTGCGCCGGCAGCGCATCACCCATCTGCAGCAACTCCACCGAGATGTTATCCGGCGAGCGCACAAACGCCATATGCCCGTCACGCGGCGGCCGGTTGATCACCACACCGGCATCCATCAACTGCTGGCACATCTGGTAAATATTCTCGACCCGATACGCCAAATGCCCGAAATGCCGCCCATCCGACGGCAACCCGTCATCGCCATCCCAATTATACGTCAGCTCCACATCCGCACGCCCATCGGCCTGATCGGGCGGGCACAAAAACACCAGCGTGAACCGCCCGCCTTCATTCTCAGCGCGCCGCCGCTCCACCAGCCCCAGCATCTTGTAAAACGCGATCGAGGCATCGAGATCCTTCACCCGCACCATCGTATGCAAATATTCAACTTTCATCGCCATCTCCTTCGTGATTGCCGCAAAGCTAGTGCGCAGCCGTGGTGGGGCGAGCCTCTGCCCCGATAATCTCAGCACGGTCCTCAGGCCTGATCTTATGCGGGATCAACGCCGACCGGCTCACCAAAGTCACCGTGATAAACGCGACATAAAGCAGCAAATACCACGACCCCATCTTCGCCCAATTCACCCGCTGCCACTGCTCTTGCCCCGCGTAAAGCCACGTCGCCGTCAGCGTCGTGCCCACATATTCCGCCACCCACAGCACAAACCCGCAGCACAACGCAGCCAGCGGCATCGGCATCCACCGCGCGCGTTTGCCCGCGAAAAACCACACCCGCGTGCGCCCGAACAAAAGCACAGAGCCCACAAACAGCGCCACCCGGATATCCACTGTAAAGTGATGCGCAAAGAAGTTCACGTAACACAGCGCGCCAAATAAAAACGTAATCCAAAGAGGCGGGTAGGGGGCGAACTTCATGTCGAATATGCGCGTCGCCCGCGCCACGTAAGAGCCGACAGAGGCATACATGAACCCCGAAAACAGCGGCACGCCCGCGATCATCACCACGGCCTCCTCAGGGTAAGACCAACTGCCCTGCGCCACCTTGAAGAACTCCATGATCGTGCCCGTCAGGTGGAAAATCACGATCACCCGCGCCTCTTCCCAGCTTTCCAGCTTGGTCCACAGCATCAGGAACTGCGTCACCACCGCGAAGATGAACAACCCGTCAAACCGCGTGATCACCCAATCCGGCTGCCAGATATATTTGGAGATCAGCAAAGCCGCCAGAAACAACAGCCCGAACAGCGCGGCCCACGCCTGTTTGGCGAAGAACATCACCGTCTCCGCCATCCAATCTGGAAGCCGTGCGCGCAAGCCGTCGCCCAGCTTCTGCTCTAGTGCTCGTGTGCCCCAATCTGCCATCCGCGCAATGTGGCGCGAGAGGCCGTGCGGTGCAACCGCAAAGCGGACACTGAACAGAGGGCAACGCCCGACCTCGGGTGGAAGCGAAGCGCCCTCCCGTCAAACCAAAGGTTTGCCTATGGCAAAACGGGGAGGTCAGGCGCTGCCCGGCAATGCCGGACGGTCCACATCATCAACGGACCTCCCTCAATTCTGGGGATAACCCTACACATTATCTTGATATATGCGCCCAGATCCCCTCTAAATATGCCCTCACCAGCCCCGAATCCGACACGAATCCGCAGACCAAACCGTATAAAAGAGGCCCCCATGCCCATTTCCGCAGACCAGCAAGCCGAAATCGACGCCCAGCGCGCGCAATCAGCCACCACGATCCGCGCCACCGTGCCCGGCATGGAACAACACCTCTACACGGCCCACGAAGTCCTCGACCACGGCTTCATCCGCGTGATCGACTATATGGGCGACGACGCCGCCATCTGTCAGGCCGCCCGCGTCTCCTACGGCAAGGGCACCAAATCCGTCCAGAATGACACCGGCCTGATCCGCTACCTGATGCGCCACTGGCACTCCACCCCGTTCGAGATGTGCGAGATCAAGCTCCACGTCAAACTGCCCGTCTTCGTCGCGCGCCAATGGATCCGGCACCGCACCGCCAACGTTAACGAATACTCCGCCCGCTACTCGATCCTTGACCGTGAATTCTACATTCCCGCGCCTGAACACATCAACGCGCAAAGCGTCGTGAACAATCAGGGCAGGGGCCAGCAACTGAACCCTGAGGAATCCGCCCGCGTGCTTGAAATCCTCAAAGCGGACTCAACCCGCGCCTATGACAATTACGAATCCATGATCTCCGATGAAGGGCAAGACGGCCTCGCACGAGAGCTCGCCCGCATGAACCTGCCTGCAAATATCTACACCCAATGGTACTGGAAAGTGGACCTCCATAACCTGTTTCACTTCTTGCGCCTGCGTGCAGATAAACACGCCCAGTATGAAATCCGCGTTTACGCCGACGCGATTTGCAACGTCGTCGCCGACTGGGTCCCCGCCGCCTACGGCGCGTTCGAGGACTACCGCTTGGGCGGCGCGCAATTGTCTGGCAGAGCCTTGGACTGCGTCCGCCGCATGCTGAAAGGCGAGGAAGTCACGCAAGAGACCTCAGGGATGAGCAAAGGCGAATGGCGGGAGTTTGAAAACGTGGTGAATGGATAAATGACTGCAGAGGTAGCCATAATAAATCGAGCATCCATTGCAGTTGCTGCCGATAGCGCAGTTACAATAGGGAAAGACAGAGTCTGGAAAAATGCAAACAAGCTCTTTCATATGTCTTCAAACACTGACATCGGGGTCATGTTCTTTGGAAACGGTGATTTCCTCGGCGTTCCTTGGGAAGTAATTCTTAAGCAGTTTCGTAAGCATGTCGGCGAAAGGCAGTTTGATACAATCAAACAGTGTTCCGATGAGTTTTGTGACTTTATTAATGACGTAGAGATTCCCGCTGGCGAGGAGGGTAACCTATCAATATATATGTGTATTTTAGCGGTCGTTGGAGAGGCCCAGCGACGTCTAACTGAAAAGGCAAGGGTTGAAAGGCGTAAGCAATTTGTGACCGTTCTTTCCGACTTAATGAGTGATGTAGAAGCGGGACAAGAAATTCTCCCAGACCTTACACGTGAAAAATTTGCAAAGAAATTCTCAGCTCAAATCAAGTCTCTGGCTGCAGATGTTCTAGATGGCGACTTTTCAGTAACTAAGCCTATTCATACAAAGCTCATCGACGCATGTCTTGCCCATGTCAAATACGATTTCAGATCGAAAATCAGCACTGGTATCGTGTTTGTCGGCTTCGGCGAAAAACAACTCTTGCCTTCATTGGTGGAGCTTTGCGTAGATGGGCGTACGGCATCTAAAGCGAGAGCATGGACTGAACGGGAGCGCGACTTGAACTCACCGAAAGAAGGTTCGGCTTTTGTTATTCCATTTGCTCAATCTGACATCGCGTATTTGTTTGTTGAGGGCTTGCTCCCACAATTTAAGACCTATGTTGAGAGGGTTTTAATGAAGTCGCTTACCAAAAAGAGTGAGATGCTTGTGGATGAATATGTACCAGACGCAGACAAAGCCGTAGAGAAGGCACGGCAAAATACAATTGATAAAGCGCAAACCAAAGAGTTTATGAAGCAGTTTGGGAAATTTCGAGACAACAGTGTTGTGAACCCAATGATGGACGTAATTCAGTCGCTGCCAAAGGAAGAAATGGCAGCTATGGCAGAAGCTCTGGTCGACATCACCTCACTCAGACGGAAAGTTGATTCCCAGCTTGAAACGGTTGGGGGACCAATAGACGTTGCGGTGATCACAAAGTCTGATGGGTTTGTTTGGATCAAAAGGAAGCACTATTTTGACAAGAACATTAATCAAGACTTTATGTACAGAAGAAGCAAACGTTACGGAGGGGGATCAAGTGGCCGATATTAAGGAGAATGATGCGGAAGAGGATATTAGAACAGTTATTCTAAGTGATCTTTTGGGGGCTTTTCGCAATCAAAAAACAAACAGGTCCGTAGAAGATTGGGCAAACTCTACCGTTGCCTCTATGCAGAGCGCGGCCGAAGAGGCCCTTAAGGATAATTGAGGAAAGTTGCATCGCGACCAAAAGTAGGGTGGGCAACGCTTGCCCACCTCATCGAAACACAAAAATTCGACTCGACTGTACAAACAACCAAATTCCCACGGGTTAATAGAAGCTTAAAAATTTCATTACTTACATAAATACAAGGACTTACAGGATTGCCCGCACGCGGGGACCGTGCGGGCACATCTCCGCTGGCCTAAAAGAAACGCCGAAAAACCGCTCTCAAACCCGTTGAAAGCGGCCAAAATCTATTCTGTCAGGACGTAAATCCGGTCAGATCTTAGTTGCTGGCAACAGCCGCCCCGAAGATCAAAAACATCGCCGGCACCAACCAGCCCCCATCCGCCTGAGACGTCTCAGCAAAGACCTGATCATCCTGCGTCACAAGCTCTTCCTGCGTCACAAGCTCTTCCTCAGCAGTAGGCGCCACAACCTGCGCCTCCATGATCGGCTCTTCAAGATTGCCTGCGACCGCCGCCGACGCCATCAAGGCCCCCGCACATAGCGTGGTAGTGATAATTTTCATTGACCTGCTCCAGTCGATTTTTTTTGTTTATTGGTACGTGTTCTCGGCGGATAGATGTGGCGCGGTCAAGAATTTTGAAGAGTTCCGACAAGAAAACCCAATCAAACACAGGACCGTGGCATCAATTTTGTCACAGATTCTGGGTACACAAAAGAAAACGGCCCGCGCATGCAGGCCGTTCATCCATCAAGTCTTCATTGTCTGCTCAGTCAAGCGCAACAAGATCGCCCGCCGACTGACGACCATCACGGCCTTCAATCATTTCATATTGAATCTTCTGATCGTCACGAAGACCCGTCAAGCCAGCACGCTCAACCGCGGAAATGTGTACGAAAACATCCTTGCCGCCGTCATCCGGTGCGATAAACCCGAAGCCTTTAGTTGTGTTGAACCATTTTACGGTGCCAGTGGCCATTCCGTCTCTCCTTCTCATGCCGCCCAGATTATCCGACGGGGTGGTGCAGTCAGTCTTACTTAGGAATTCCACACGAAGAAGAAGTCGAAACGTAAAGTCTGTGTCACACTTTTCGAAATAGATTGTTAATGTAAAAAATCAACGACAACGTAAAACTGGGACTGGTTCGGCGTGTTCTTGCCGAAAGTTGACCCAAGGGAAATTAGGGGTTTGAGAGATGAAATTATACGGGATCAAGGCTTGCGACACGTGCCGTAAGGCTCTGAAAGCGCTTGAGTTAGCGGGGAAGACAGTCACCTTTGTTGATATACGCGAGGCGCCATTGGATCGGTCGAAAATAGACTCGTTCTATGAAACAATTGGTGATCAATTGCTGAACACCCGATCTACGACTTGGCGGGGATTGAGCGACGAGGATCGCTTGCGTGCTCCGGCTGAGTTGATAGCGGAGCACCCGACTTTGATGAAACGACCAGTGATTGAGGCCAACAAACTCTATCTGGGGTGGAAGAAGGACGTTCGAGACGCCCTTCTCTGAGTTCTATTGCATGTCTGGCGGCGTTATTTCGTCAGACATGATTTTCAGCAAGTCATCGAGTGGAACGACTTTAGTCTGCTTCTCGCCGAGCCGTCGGACGGTAACGGTGCCGTCCTCTACCTCTTTTTTGCCCACAGCAACAATGACGGGCACCTTTCCAACGGAGTGCTCACGCACCTTATAATTGATCTTCTCATTGCGGATGTCGGCTTCAGCGCGCACCCCAATTGCTTGAAGCTTTTCAACAGTTTCCTGAACATAGTCGTTGGCATCGGAGATGATTGAGGCAACCACCACCTGACGGGGCGCTAACCACATCGGTAACTTCCCGGCGGAATTTTCGATCAAGATCCCGATAAAGCGCTCAAACGATCCAAGACACGCGCGGTGCAGCATGTAGGGGCGATGTTTGTCGCCGTCCTCGGCTACGTATGTTGCATTAAGACGTTCTGGAAGATTTGGGTCAACTTGGAAGGTGCCACACTGCCACTCCCGTCCAATCGCATCGGTTAGTTTGAAGTCGAGTTTGGGGCCATAAAACGCGCCTTCGCCTTCATCTAGGACATACGGATGACCAGTCGCCTTAATCGCGTTTTCCAACGCGCTTTCGACATGATCCCAGCTTTCTTCAGAGCCGACGCGCTTTTCAGGGCGGGTTGCGAACATAATTTCGAATTTCTCAAAGCCCAAGTCTTTGTAGACGCTGGCGAGGTATTCGATAAATGCAGCGCATTCGGCTTCAATCTGGTCTTCGCGGCAGAAAATGTGGCCGTCATCTTGGGTGAAGCCTCTCACACGCATGATACCGTGCAGTGCACCTGATGGTTCGTATCGGCTACACGATCCGAATTCGGCAAGCCGGAGGGGCAGGTCGCGGTAAGATTTCAAACCTTGATTGTAAATCTGCACGTGGCATGGGCAGTTCATCGGCTTAAGAGCATTGACGGCTTTTTCGCGTGCATGATCCTCATCAACTTCAACGATGAACATGTGCTCTTGATATTTGTCCCAGTGACCAGAGGCTTCCCAAAGCTTGCGATCAACAACTTGGGGTGTGTTGACTTCTTGATAACCTGCCGCGCGCTGTTTGCGGCGCATATAGTCCTGTAATGTGGTGTAAACGGACCACCCGTTGGGGTGCCAGAATACTTGGCCTGGGGCCTCTTCCTGCATGTGGTAAAGGTCCATTTCTTTACCGAGTTTTCGGTGATCGCGTTTCTCTGCTTCTTCAAGGAAGTGCAGGTATTCTTTGAGTTTTTCTTTATTTTGGAAGGCTACCCCGTAGATGCGTTGCAGCATTGCGCGATCACTATCGCCACGCCAATATGCGCCAGCTACGCTCATGAGCTTGAAGGCATCCGCAGGGACTTGACCAGTGTGTTGTAGGTGAGGGCCGCGGCACAGATCTTGCCAGTCGCCATGCCAATACATACGCAAAGGCTCATCCCCAGGTATGGCGTCGATAAGTTCTACTTTGTAAGGCTCATTATTGTCTTCATAGAACTTCACCGCGTCGGCGCGATCCCAGACTTCGGTGCGCACAGGGTCCCGCAGGTTGATGATTTCTTTCATCTTTTTTTCAATCGCGCCGAGGTCTTCTGGTGTGAAGGGCTCTTTGCGGTCGAAATCATAGTACCAACCGTTTTCGATAACAGGTCCGATTGTGACCTTCACGTCAGGCCAAATCGACTGAACTGCGCGCGCCATGATATGCGCAAGATCGTGGCGAATGAGTTCGAGCGCCGGCTCCTCATCCTTCATGGTATTGATAGCGATGCTTGCATCGGCTTCAATGGGCCACTGCAAGTCATGATGCGCTCCGTTCACGGTCGCTGATATCGCTTTTTTGGCAAGAGAAGTTGCAATGGAAGACGCGACTTCTGCAGGGGTGATGCCTGCGTCATAATCGCGCGCATTACCATCGGGAAAGGTCAAGGAAATCTGGGCCATTTTCGGCTCCTCGTCAGTTTGGCGCCCACGGAACGCCCGGTTGCGGGTTATTTGTACGGGCTGTTTGCAACCGGATCGGCAGTACGTCAAGGGCTCCGATTCCGGTATGCAACGGTACACGCCAAAACCGACAAAAAACTTTCCGTTTACGACATGAGCGTGATGTGATTAAACAGGAGTGACCCCACATTTCGTCTTGCGGAAACGTAAGACTCCCAAATCTGGAGAATGCCGTGCCTGCCTATAACAAGACGTTTGAACTGACGCCAGATGAGCTCGAGTTGATCGAAAAAGCACTCCGTGAAAAGCAAAGACAATTAACTGCAAAGTCTGCTGATAACGAGAATTCCAAACCCTGTGAGGTTTTGCGCGGCACACACGAGCTGCTCGGGCGCTTGCACAACCAGAAAACCTTTTACCGTCCGAAAACCGAAGCGTATATCGGCGGATAAGACGACGTGGCCGACAGGCTTTCGGCGGCCTCTTTCGGGGCCGCCGGCGGTCGCTTGTCTGAGTTCCGGGTCAACTTGGCATCATCACTTGCCAAGCAAGCACCAGAATACATAGCCATCCAATCACGAAAATCGTTGGTCGCAATGGAAATTTAGCGAAACCACTTATCATGCCAACAGCGTGCGCAATCCTCGCTGCAAAGAACATAATCGCTGTCCAATGGGTAATCGAATTAAACCCGTCTATCCGATCAAGGATGAGGATGATCACAGCGAAGGGTAAAAATTGCTCCAGAAGATTTAGATGGGCGCGATGTGCGCGATGAACCCAAGGGCGCATATCCGCTTGAGATGGCGGGCGAATAAAAGGGTCAGACGCCCCATTTTGAGCAGGCTCCGTATTGACGCCAATGATGTAGGGCAGCCACATGCTTGCAGCTAAGATCGTGAGCAAGGTGAGAATGCCCAGTTCTGCCGGAAATTCCATCTCAAGCACCATGGCTGAATTTAGCCGGCTTTCCGGTTTCTAGATAGGTTTTCAAACCTGCTGCCATTCTGTGCCAACCATCCGCAATGCCTTCCTGGCCGGCTGGAATATTGTAATGCTCTATGGCAAATTTGCAGAAGTCGCCTTGGGGTTCGATCAAGTAGTCAAAACGTGACTTTGCCATGTCGGGACCATCCCACCTCGGCTCAAATGTTGAAGAGATCAGGGTTCTTGGCGTTTGCCGTGTTTCCGTACAGATCAGCATCACGCCACCGTCTGGCGTGTGATAGGTCAGCGTATTTCCGTCTTTTGTGATTTTATCGCAAACGAAGTGATATTGCTCTTCGTGCGCTGGGTCCGTCAAGGCATCCCATAAAGCATCTTGGGTGCAACGAATATAGGTTTCCATCCGGAAATCAGGTTTGTCAGTCATGTCAGCAGCTCCTTCTAACTGTGCTTTCAAATGCAGGACGCCTTGGGCAACGGGCTTGGCCAGCAGCGGCTCAATCCAGCGGTCAATGACCTCCTGTAGGGGCAGGGCGTTCAGGTAATGATGTTTAAATCGCCCAACCTTTTTGGTCGTGATCAACTGCGCCTCTTCCAACACCGATAGATGTTTCATGACCCCAAAGCGGGTCATGTCGAACTGCGCCTCCAGATCGCTGAGCGTTTGTCCGTCCTTCTCTTGAAGGCTGTCCAAAATCTCTCGTCTGGCCGCATCGTTCAGGGCTTTGAAAATCGCGTCCATAAAGCATCTATAAGTTACTAAATAGTCACGTGACAAGATGGTCACTTAAAAATTGTTAAAATGACGCTTGCATATTCCCTTTGTGATCCAGCTCGCATACCTTGAGTTAAATGGAAGAGAGGCTGGCCAATGTCTGAAATTCTCCAAACAAAACAAGGGCGCAGCATTGCCTATAATCGCTCAAGCGGCGATGGTCCCGGCTTGATTTTCTTGGGGGGCTTTAAGTCCGACATGCAGGGTACGAAGGCCGTGCATTTGCAGCAATGGGCGCGCTCAGAAGGTCGCGCTTTCCTGAGGTTTGATTATTCAGGTCACGGTGAGTCGTCTGAAAAGTTTACCGACGGATGTATTGGCGAGTGGGCAGAGGATGCGTTCGAAACGATCACACGCCTGACGGATGGCCCGCAGATCTTGGTGGGCTCTTCTATGGGTGGTTGGATTTCCCTTCTGATGGCCAAGCGGGTCCCCGAAAAGATCGCAGCCCTGGTGACCATTGCTGCCGCGCCGGATTTTACTGAAGACAGCATGTGGGCCAGCTTCACGGACTCACAAAAGGCAGAACTACAGGGCGGGCATATTGCGCTGCCGTCTGATTATGGCGAGCCTAACATCATTACGAAGAAACTCATTGAGGACGGTCGCAATCATCTGGTTTTGCGCGATCCACTTCACCTTCCATTTCCTGTCAGACTGTTACAGGGAACAGACGATGCAGACGTACACATGTCAGTGGCGTTGAGGCTGTTAGATCACGCGCAGGGAGACGACATACGGTTGGTTGTGCTGAAAGGCGGCGACCATCGCTTCTCAGACCCCGTAGCGCTGAAGCTGGTGGAGGATGCAATTCGCAACGTAATTGAGGTTACCGGATGAGGGCATTTGGAAAATGGCTTGGCCGGGTTTTGCTGGGGCTGATAATAACCGTCGCGATTGTCTGGTTTTTTTGGCCTCGCGAACCGGTCGATACCGAGATTGCGTTTGATCCGCGTATTTTGCCAGAAAACCTCGATGTTTATCTGGCGAAAGAAGAGGGTCGGTATAGTGACATTACTGACGGTGTCCAAAAGCGGATCATCTGGGCCGGAGCGGCCGGAGTGCAGACTGACATCGCTGTCGTAAACATTCATGGCTACTCCGCGACGTCCGAAGAAATTCGACCCGTCCCCGACAATGTGGCTAGAGCGCTTGGCGCAAATTTGTTCTTCACACGCCTAAGAGGCCACGGGCGTGGTGGGCTCGCGATGGCAGAGCCAGTTGCCGGCGATTGGCTAGAGGACACGGCGGAAGCCTTGGCCATTGGGAGGCGCATTGGCAAAGAGGTCGTCGTGATCGCGACGTCGACTGGCGGGACGATCGCAGCGGTTGCAGCGACCAATCCCGCACTCGCTGAAGCCGTCAAAGGCATTGTTTTCGTTTCGCCGAATTTTCGGATAAAAAACCCGACTGCCACCATTCTCGAATGGCCTTTGGTCCGGTCTTGGGCCGCCTTGGTGGCCGGTGCGGAGCGCAGTTTTGCACCCTTGAATGACGATCATCAAAAATACTGGACGACACTTTACCCGACTGTGGCACTTATCCCGATGGCTGCAATTGTGAAATTCGCACGCGACACCGATTACTCTAAGGTTACAACCCCTGCACTTTTTGTCTTTTCGGATGACGATGCCGTAGTGGATGCGGAGACCACGCGGGCCGTTTCGACGAAATGGGGTGGTCCGGTCACACTGGCGCCTCGCGTCATGGGCCCTGAGGATGACCCGTTCAACCATGTGATCGCCGGCGATATCCTTAGCCCTTCACAAAATGCCGAAACGTCAGCCATCATCACCAACTGGATTAAGGAATTGCCATGACCTTCGAGCAACGCGTCAGCCTAATTACTTTGGGCGTCGATGATATGGAAAAATCAGCAGCCTTTTACGAAAGTATCGGATGGACCCGCGTCGAAAGTCAGGATGGCGTCATTGCGTTCGATCTGATTGGGCAGACACTTGGTCTCTATCCAAAGTCCGGACTTGAAGGCGAACTTGGGCTTGAACCGGGCACGCTGTCCGGCCGTGCTGCGGTCTCGTTGGGATATAATGTGCGCGAAAAAGCTGACGTGGCAAAACTGTTGGCTTTGGTTGAACCTGCGGGTGGTACGGTTTTGAAGCCTGCGCAAGATGTTTTCTGGGGTGGCCATCACGGCTATTTTGAAGATGTCGATGGGCATATCTGGGAAGTGGCTCATAATCCGTTCTCGCCGCTCAACGAGGATGGCGCGTTTCGTTGGAATGGCTACAGCTGATGCGAAAGCCCGCGTCGATGTGGTCTTTGGAGAAGCTCGGACGTGTGCGGCTGTCGAAATACTTTTTCATGCGTGAGTTTTTATATTCCGAAATTTCCAATTTTCATAAACAGTCGAATATTCCTGAAAACCCCGATCTTGCCATAGAAGTCGGGCGCGCGTTTTGTACAGAATTGCTTGATCCTCTTCATGAAACTTTTGGGTGTGTCACAATCCGCTCAGGCTATCGCTCACCATCGCTCAATACATTCGGAAACGAAAACAAACTGAATTGTGCCCGCAACGACTATCCCGGCGAATGCCACATCTGGGACCGGGGAGAGGGGGATGAACGTATCGGAGGCGCTTCGATTGTCATCCCATGGTTTGCCGATCAATATGCAAACGGGAGAGACTGGCAAGATTTAGCGTGGTGGATCCACGACCACATTCCCTATTCAGAGCAATGGTATTTTCCAAAGCTGGCCGCTTTCAACTTAACTTGGGAGCCAATCCCAAGGCGCACGATATCTAGCTATATCGCTCCGCGTGGCAAGCTCTTGGCAACTGGTGCGGCGCCAACGGAGACAATCCAACAACGCCAAAATCGATATGCGGACTTCCCGCTCTTTCGTGGCATGGCCCAACCCGCTATCCCGGTAAACTGGACAGGAGAGATCACATGACATTGCCCAAAACCCCATCCTTTCGCCTTGACGGGAAACGTGCGCTTGTCACGGGCGGTTCGCGCGGGATTGGCCTTGGATGTGCCGTCGCACTGGCCGAAGCTGGCGCGCATGTTGTTATCGCCGCGCGCGGCGTTCCGGCGATTGATGCGGCGGTCCATGAATTGAATAGCGCTGGGCTGTCCGCTGAAGGCGTCGAGCTGGACGTCACCGATCTTGACGCGGTAAAGGCTGTTTTTGGCGATCTTGGCCCTTTTGATATTCTGTGCAACTCGGCAGGGCTAGCGAAACATTCCAAAGCTGTGGATACGACACCTGAAGACTACGATATGGTTATGAATATCAACGTCAAAGCAGCGTATTTTCTTGCTCAGCAAGCCGCAGTTTCCATGAAAAAACAGGGCGGCGGGTCTATCATTCAGATCTCAAGCCAGATGGGTCATGTTGGTGGGCAAGACCGTGCGGTTTACTGCGGAACGAAACATGCAATCGAAGGGATAAATAAGGCTATGGCCATTGAGTTTGGAGCGGACAACATTCGCGTCAACTCGATCTGCCCGACATTCATCTTGACCCCTTTGACTGAGGCCACTTTCGCGGACCCGCAGAAGCGCGCGTGGATCGATGACAAGATCAAACTTCCGCGTATTGGCGAGATCGAAGACATCATGGGGGCGACAGTGTATTTGGCAAGCGATGCATCAGGGATGGTCACCGGAACATCCATTCTGGTCGATGGTGGTTGGACAGCTGGTTAAGTCTGTCCTTTTGGCTTTTCCATCCCTCGGTTTCGTGATGAAACTACGCGAAAGAGGGAGACAGTCATGACCATTAAAACGACACATGTCGGAAGCCTGCCAAGGACCCAAGAGGTCGTGGATTTGATTTTTGCACGCGAAAACGGCAAGGACTTCGATCAGGCCGAATTCGACGCCGTGATGACAAAAGCATCTGCAGCGACCGTCGCACGACAGGCGGAGGTCGGAATTGACGTGGTTAGCGATGGTGAGACATCCAAAATCAGCTATGCCACTTATGTAAAGGACCGCTACACCGGCTTCTCCGGTGACAGCCCGCGCAACGCACCGAGAGATCTGAAGAAGTTTCCTACGTTCCTCAAACGCCTTGCAGATGATGGTGGTACGCCACAATATGCTCGCCCGATGTGCACCAGTGAGGTGAAATCCAGAGGTCAGGATGAACTTCTGACTGATATTGCCAACTTGCAAGCTGGTATGGCGGCTCATGGTGTAAGCGAGGGGTTTATGAACGCAGCATCACCGGGTGTGATCTCGCTGTTTCTGCAGAATGATTTTTACGCGTCACGTGACGAATACCTCGCTGCGTTGGCAGATGCTATGGCAGAAGAATACAGAACTATCGTTGATAGCGGCTTGTATTTGCAGCTCGATTGTCCAGACCTCGCGCTGTCGCGGCACATGCTGTTCAATGACTTGTCAGATGAAGAATTCCTAAAAATTGCAGGCAGTCATGTTGAAGCGCTCAATCATGCATTGGACGGGATCGATCCATCTCGGGTACGGGTTCATATTTGTTGGGGCAATTACGAAGGTCCGCATATTTGCGACATTGATATGGGGAAAGTCTTTGGCACTTTAATGAATGTGAATGCGTCCCAGCTTCTCTTTGAGACATCAAACCCGCGCCATGCACATGAGTGGACAGTTTTCCGCGATCGTGTCTTGGAAATTCCTGATGACAAAATTCTTGTGCCTGGTGTGGTGGACTCGACGACAAACTTCGTCGAGCACCCAGAGGTTGTCGCACAACGGCTTGAGAGATTTCTACCTTTTATGGGGAAAGATCGCGTTATTGCTGGCTCTGATTGTGGTTTTGGAACATTTGCGGGTTTTGGTGCAGTTGACCCTGATATCGCCTACGCAAAGCTCGGCTCGCTGGTCGAAGGTGCTGCGATTGCGAGTTCTCGTACATGAGTGAGCCACTTCTGCTATTGCCCGGTATGATGTGCGATGCACGCCTATTTGGGCCGCAGATCATGGCATTTGGTCAAGAGCGGGCAATCCACCTGCCACCAGTTGGGCTGCATGACCGCATAGAAGCGATTGCGGAGGCGGTTCTGGCCGGTGCACCGCACCGGTTTGCACTTGCAGGATTGTCGCTTGGTGGCATTGTCGCAATGGAAATTGCGAGGGTTGCGCCAAATCGTGTGACACGGCTTGCGCTTATGGACACCAACCCATTGGCGGAAACTCCAGCAATGGCGGCCGACCGCGAACCTCAAATCGCACGTGTAATGGCTGGCCTTCTGCCCGAAGTGATGCAGGAAGAAATGAAGCCAAACTATCTTGCACCGGGCCCCGGGCGGCAAGAGGTCCTTGAGTTGGTGATGCAAATGGCGATGGATCAAGGGGAGGGCGTGTTCGTACGCCAATCCCGCGCATTACAGCGTCGCATTGATCAGCAAAGCACGCTGCGCAAGCTAAACATCCCAACACTGGTGCTGTGCGGGGAGCATGATGCTCTATGCCCTGTGAAACGCCATGAATTTATGGCGGAGTTGATCCCAAGCGCAGACCTTATGATCATACCCGGCGCCGGCCACTTGCCCACGCTTGAGCAGCCAAACGCTACGTCTGCTGCTCTTGAGGCTTGGCTGGCACGTTAAATCGCGACGCGACCGGTTTTGATCGGTGTCACATTCTGCGGATTGGCGCTGCGTTTACGCTGCGTCCGCTTTTTGACTTTACCAGATCCGTTTTCATCAATGAAATCAAGGACAAGGGGTCTGATGTTGTTGCGCCAGCTTTTGCCCGCGAAAATACCGTAATGCCCTGCATTCGGCTCGAGATGGCTTGCTTTCTTGTCATCGGGCAATCCGGTTAGCAGGTCTAGAGCTGCAACGCACTGACCCGGTGCGGAGATATCGTCATTTGCGCCTTCGACTGTTTTCACAGCGACTGTCGTAATCTTTCCAATATCAACAGGCTTCCCTTTTACTGTGAATCTATTCTTTGCGATTTCGCCGTCTTTGAAGATGCGTTTCACGGTCGAAAGATAGAATTCAGCGGTCATATCCATGACGGCTAAGTATTCATCGTAGAACTTATTGTGGCGATCATGATCTGCGGCTTCGCCTTTAGCAGCACGCAAAATTTGCTCAAAAAACGCACGACCGTGCGTTTCAGCGTTCATCGACATGAAAGATTGAAGCTGCAACAGGCCTGGGTAGACCATGCGGCCAACGCCTGAATATTTGAAACCAACTCTTTGGATAGCAGTCTCAGCCAGCTGGCTCATCGTAACACGGCTGCCAAAGTCGGTAACGTCAGTTGCAGCTGCATCCGGGTCTATTGGGCCACCAATCAAAGTGAGCGTTGAAGGCTGTGCTTTTGGATCTTCTTCTGCAAGGTAGGCCGTCGCCGCCAAAGCGAGCGGCGCCGGTTGGCAGACCGCAATAACATGCGTCTCCGGGCCCATTTCTTTCATAAAATCCACGAGATAAAGCGTGTAATCTTCCACGTCAAACTTGCCGTCGCTAACGGGAATGTCGCGGGCGTTATGCCAATCGGTGACGTAAACTTCGGCATCAGGAAGCAGCGATAAAACGGTCGAGCGGAGCAGTGTCGCATAGTGGCCAGACATTGGCGCAACCAGCAGAATTTTACGCGGTTTGGCTGGACGCTCGACGACATTGAAGCGGATCAAATCACCAAAGGGTCGTGACAAGACGACTTCGGTCTCAACACTATGCTCGCGGTCTTCTTTGCCGACGATAGATGGGATGTTCCAATCTGGTTTTGCCACCATTCGGGAGAATGTGCGTTCCGTGACCTGACCCCACGCGTCCAACATGCGAAACATTGGGTTGGGTGTCATTGAGAATGCGGGATGAGACCCAACTGCTTGGGCTGTTGCGCCTAGCCATTGATTGGTCAGTCGCATCGACTCCATCAAGTCATATGTTACCATGTACTTCACAGAGGGCTCCTTTCGCAGGTAACATACCTGCTATGTCAAATTGCCACCTTGCAGCGCGAGGTTGGAACGTTATCAGCGGCTACACGTTTACAATGCATCTGCAGCATCAAGATATGGTGGAATTTCTAAGATGACAACCGAAACTGACCAAACGGACGATTTACTTTCTGCAGAGCGGCTAGAACGTCTTAACTCCAATTTGGCGCTTATAGATGATCTGACTAAACGAATGGTTGCTGCGATGGGGCGTAAAAAACAGGCAGATCATGGTCTGCAGGGACCTGGTCAAGACCTCTATGCGAAAATGGCTGCAGCCTATGTGGCTGAAATGGCGGCAAATCCCGCTAAGATCATCGAGCAGCAAGTTGGTTATTGGGGCAAATCGCTCAAACACTATGTCGAAGCGCAGCAACAACTTGCCGCTGGAAAGCTGACGCCGCCGGAAGATAAAGGGCCGTCAGATCGCCGGTTTCAGAATGAGCTTTGGGACACCAACCCGTACTTCAACTTTATCAAACAACAATATCTCTATTCGAGCGAGGCAATCACATCTGCCGTAAGTGATCTTCCCGACCTTGAGGGGGCTGATAAGGGCCGCGCAAATTTCTTCACCCAGCAGATTGTCGATATGCTTGCCCCGACAAACTTTTTGGCAACAAACCCTGACGCATTGTCCAAGGCCGTTGAGACCGATGGCGAAAGCCTCGTGCGCGGTCTTCAGAACTTGGTGCGTGATATCGAGCAGAATGACGGGGACCTTCTCGTAAGTCTGGCGGACACAGAAGCGTTCACTGTTGGTGAGAATATAGCTGCTACGGAGGGGTCAGTCGTTTTTCGCAATCACATGTTTGAACTCATCCAATACGCGCCAACAACGGACAAAGTGAAAGAAACGCCCCTAATTATTTTTCCACCGTGGATCAACAAATTCTACATCATGGATCTGAAGCCGAAGAACTCGTTGATCAAATGGATCGTGGATCAGGGCTACACGCTGTTTATAGTAAGCTGGGTTAATCCAGACGAAACATATGCTGATGTCGGGATCGATACCTATGTCGACGATGGCTATCTGACGGCAATCAACGAAGTAAAAAAAATAACGAAGCAAGATCAGGTCAACGCCGTCGGATACTGCATTGCCGGCACAACGCTTTCGATGGTCCTCTCTCTGATGGAGCGGCGAGGCGACACTTCGGTAAAATCGGCGACGCTTTTTACCACGCTCACGGATTTCGAAGATGCAGGTGAAATGGAAGTCTTTCTCGATGATGACTTCGTCGATGGAATTGAACGTCAGGTGGACGAAAAGGGGTATTTGCATTCCTACTTCATGTCGCGCACGTTCTCCTATCTGCGCTCGAACGATCTGATCTATCAGCCGGCAATCCGCAACTATATGATGGGGGAAGCGCCACCTGCGTTCGATCTGTTATTCTGGAATGGTGACAGCACCAATCTAGCAGGCCGTTTTGTCGTTGAGTACTTGCGCCGCCTTTGCCAGCGAAACCAGTTTGCCAAAGGCGAGATGGAAATTTTGGGCGAGACAGTCAGTATCGACACGGTCCAAACGCCTGTTTGTGCGATTGCTTGTGAGACCGATCATATCGCGGCTTGGAAAGGAAGTTTCAATGGCGTGAAGCAGTTCGGGTCTGAGGATAAGACGTTTATCGTGTCTCAGTCAGGTCATGTTGCAGGTATTATTAATCCACCCAGCAAAAACAAATACGGCCACTATACGAATGAAGATGTGTCTGGCGATGCCGATACATGGTTAGCCGATGCTGATTTCAACGAAGGATCGTGGTGGCCGCGCTGGGAAAAATGGCTTTTGAGTCGGTCTGGACAGGAAATAAAGGCGCGAAAGCCTGGCCTGAAATCGCATCCGATTTTGGAAAAAGCGCCGGGTACCTATGTATTGCCAAAGGCAACTAGCTGATTTTCATACATATAATCGTATCCGAAAAAATATGCTGCAACGCAGAATAAATACTTGAAATGCTGCAGTGCAGCGCGTATCTATCTATCAGACGCAAACAAGCGGGGCCACAGAAACGGTCCCAATATTCGGAGACTATTACAATGGCTAAGACACAAGATTTCACAAAAGTATTCGCTGACATGGCAGCTGCTTTCCCAGTAGACATGACTGCTTACAATGACGCGATCAAAAACTCCGCCGCTTTCGGCGAGAAGTTTTCGAAAGTTGCTTTGGACGCTGCTGCGACATCCACAGAGCTGTCCTCCAAGTGGACAAAAGAAACTCTGACAAAAATGTCCGGCGTAACGAAAGCTCAAAAAGAGCCTGCAGATTACACCAAAGCGTACACAGATTTTGCATCTGCACAGGCCGAGTCCGCTGCTGAGCACATGGCTGCTTTCGCAGAAGTTGCGAAAAAAGTTCAAATGGAAACAGTTGAGTTGATGATGGCTGCTGGCAAAGACGCTTCCGAGGAAGCAACTGCTGCTGTTAAGAAAGCAACTGACGATCTGACAGCACAAGCAAAGAAAGCTGCAAAAGCAGCCTAAGCTAATACAATAGATTTCTGCGGCTCATCCTCCTCCCAATCGAGCCGTACGGATCGGGCGCGCCAATGGCGCGCCCATTTTTATTTGTGGCGTTAAATTTTTGTGAGGGGAATGTTCTTTCAATTCCTCAATGCCTAGGCTAGCGTTTTCTGCACTGCAATATGGGGAGTATTTGCATGCCTAAACCCGAAGGCGCACCGCTGCTGATCAAACGCTATGCCAGCCGCAGATTGTACAACACAGAAACCAGCGATTACGTCACTTTGGACGATATCTCGCGGTTCATCCGCGAAGGTCGCGACGTACAAATCGTAGACTTGAAAAGCGGCGACGATCTAACGCGTCAGTATCTGCTCCAGATTATTGCTGAACATGAGAGTAGGGGGGATAATGTCTTGCCCACGAACGTTCTGACAGATTTGGTCAGAAGCTACTCTGAGGGCGCGCAAACCATGGTGCCTGACTTTCTCGCTGCCAGTTTCGATATGCTGCGTGACGGTCAAGCCAAAGTTATGGAAAGCATGGCGACCCCTATGGGTGGGCTTCCGGGGTTTGAGCAAATCAAGCAACAACAAGAAGCTTTCCTGAAAACTATGATGAGCGGTTGGCCAGCGGCGGCAACGACGGAGCCGCAAGAAGAGAAGGCTTCGACAGAAGACAACTCGGAACTCGATGCTATCAAAAAGCAGCTTGCCGAAATGCAGAAAGCGCTCTCCCGCATGGGGAAATAGACAGCCTAGCTGATTATTTCCGTTGGGTTACATTTGATTTCTTCATCTCCAATCGTACATGTTGGGCGTATGGTAGACACACTGGATGACCCCTATCCGACCTATGCACGATCTGAAAAGATTGCAGATGCATCTGTACATTTGACAGGCATCGCAGCGGCGCTAGTCGCCATTGTCTGCTTCCTGATCATTCATCTCGATATGCTTAAACCGAGTATCCTTGGCGCTTTGTCGCTGTATTGGTTGGGCTTAGTCGCAATGTTGACTGTGTCTTTTTGCTATCACATGACCCCGTCGGAGAGGTACAGACCCGCATTACGCCGGGCTGATCATGCAACAATTTTTCTTAAAATTGCCGGAACCTACACGCCGCTCGTCTTCTCGATCGGGACCGTCTTTAGCTATGCTGTACTCGCGTTGGTCTGGCTTTTGGCTTTGTGCGGTGCAGTCACGAAACTGTTCATGTGGCGCAAGCCCGGCACTTTCAACTCAGCCCTGTATCTCGCTTTGGGATGGATGAGCGTAGTTCTGATTTGGTCGGTTTTCCAAATTTCTACCGCTGCAGGATGGTGTGCGGTTATAGGTGGGCTCCTCTATTCCGCTGGCGTCATTTTCTTTTTGTGGGACAGCCTGAAATTTGCAAATGCGATTTGGCACGGCTTTGTCGTCACCGCTTCAGCTTTTTTCTTCGGGGCCGTCTGGTTGGTTGTGACGACTTAAGCGGTTGGAATATTCGTTGTGAGGGAAATGTCTTCGACACTGAGCCCAACGGCACCTTTCACCGTCGCGACATCCACCCCGTCTAGGGCGACTACAGCATCAGTCGTATCAGTTGGTACACGGACCGTAAGCTCTGGCGCGGGTTCTCCACTTTCAGGAACGTAGATTACCTCAATCTGATCGTCTGCCGCGTCAAAATCTTCAATCGTAACCAGAGCATTAGGTGTTTCACTGTCGAAAACGCGGAACAAATCTGCACCTTCGCCGCCTGTGCCGCTGTCATTGCCAACCAACCACAATGTATCGTCTCCTGCTTCGCCAAACAGTGCATCAGTGCCACGTTCAGCACCTCCAGTTTGATCAAAGCGGTCACCAGATAGGATGTCATCCCCATCGCCTCCAAGTAGTCTGTCATCATCGCGGCCGCCGGACAATTGATCGTTTCCAGCTCCTCCGGTGATCACATCATCTCCTAAGCTTCCTTCAAGCAGATCATTGCCCATTCCGCCAAAAATCTGATCATTCCCGCGTCCGGCAAAAATGCGATCATCGCCACCACGACCTTGAACGATGTCATCACCTTCAAGTGCCTCGGCAAAATCGTTGCCGTCGCCAAGATCAATAAAGTCATTTCCAGGAGTGGCTTGCAGAGTGTCATCACCTGCTTGCAAGAAATAGGCCTGTGCTGATTGGCCGACCTCAGTCCCAATCACGTCATCGCCCGGTGTCCCATCAATGCGCTGAGTGTAAAGGCTTGCATCAAAAAGCGGGTCGAGATCGTTTTCTGTGTCATTGCCCGCGTCGTCATCTTCACCCAACAAGTCACCAAACGCGCCAAGCTGTAGCGACGCCATCAAAAGGAACAGCAGCGTATTCGCCACAAAAGTGGGGTCCAAAAACACGGTTTCGCCTCATCTTCACATAGGCCAGGGTCGGCCATTTTGCAAAGATATGGAGAACGGACCCTAATTTGCGGTTAAGCGACCTCAGCGAAAACTTGCGTTAAGGCGCCTTCCAGTTTGTTGAACATCTCATCCATTTGGGTATCTGTCATGACAAACGCAGGGCATAAAACGACGGCTTGGCCAAGCGGTCTGCAGATGAGCCCATGATCGGTACAGGTGTTGGCGATGCGCTCGCTTACGCTCAGATGCGCCTCAAATGGCGTCTTGCTTGCCTTATCACGCACGGCCTCAACGGCTCCCATTAGGCCTTTTCCGCGTGCTTCGCCAATATTTGCGTTCTCAGCCAAATAACTCAGGCCAGCTTCAAATTTTGGGGTCAATGCGCGCACATTTTCGATCAAACCTTCGTTCAGGATCACATCAATTGCTTTAAGCGCAACAGCACACCCGACCGGATGGCCTGAGGCAGTGAAACCATGCGGGAATTCTTCAATCTTGTCAGAGGCCGTTTGTAATTTATCGGTCAATTCGGGGCCAAGAATGACTGCCCCCATCGGGAAATAGCCGGCGGTCAGGTTCTTTGAGGAGATGATGGCATCCGGTATGAAATCATATGCTTCACAGCCCCAAACAGCACCGGTTCTGCCGAAACCACATATCACTTCGTCCGCGATCAAAGGGATGCCGTGCTTGCGTAGGATAGGTTGAATCGCTTGGAAATAACCATCAGAGGGCGGAATGACTCCGCCCGCGCCCATAACTGGTTCTGCGAAGAACCCAGCAATTGTATCTGCACCTTCGCGCGCGATGACATCTTCAAGTTCCTGCGCCATACGCGCCGTGAAGTCTGCTTCGGTTTCGCCGTCTTGCCCCTCTCGCCAATAGTGCGGGCAGGTCAGATGGATAAACCCGTCTAATGGAAGGCCGAAGACCTCATTATAGGGTTTGCCGGTCATCGACGCCGAGACGGCTGTTACACCATGGTAGGCATTCTTACGGGTGATAATCTTGCGTCGTTCCGGCTTGCCTTCCGACCCGCTCAAAAACCAGAGCATTTTGACCATTGTGTCATTCGCTTCAGAGCCGGAGTTCGTATAAAACACCTTACCGCGGTCGTAGGGGGAGACCTCAATCAGCTTCTCTGACAGCATGACTGTCTGGTCCGACATACGACCAAAAAACGCGTGATAGCCAGGAAAGCGGTCATATTGCGCTTTTGCTGCCTCGGCCAACCCGGGATGATCGAAGCCCGCGACCATGTTCCAAAGACCTGAATTCGCATCAAGGAATTCGCGCCCGTGCACATCATACACATAGGGGCCCTTGCCATGCGTCAGAACAACCGCGCCGCGTTCATTGACAGATGGCAAGTCGGTAAATCCATAGAAGGAATGTGCGTCAGCACGGGCTTCCCACGAATTAGGGGTTTCGTCACGCATTTCTGGTCTCCCTGATGGTCAGGAAATACGCTAAAGGGTGATCGCGTGCGGAGCAATCGGATCCGTTTCGGGAGTTGTGAACATGGTTGATACGCCGGGTAAAATTACCCTTTGGCAGATAGAGATTTTTGTGGCTGCGGCTGAGGAAGCTTCGATCTCGGCAGCTGCGCGCCGATTGGCAGCATCAAACTCTGCTGTGAGCCAGCAATTGTCCAATCTCGAAAGCGCCCTTGGCGCGCGATTGTTGGAGCGGAGCGAGCGCCCTATGCCGCTTACGGCTGCCGGTGAGATGTTTCTCAAAAGAGCGCAAACCATTCTGAATGAAGCGGCACAGGCCACAGCAGAGCTCACGGTGCGCGATATGTCGAGCCGCGTGCGCTTGCGCCTTGGCATGATCGAGGATTTTGATGCCGACGTGACACCTGCACTCTTGATGAAGCTGTCGGAGGCAATGCCAAAGGCGCAATTCTTGTTGGAGACCGGTGCCAGCCATCGGTTGCTTGATAAGCTTGAGACACGGGGGCTTGATTTAACCGTCACCGCTGAGCCACCGGATTTGGCATCGACTTTGGAAGTACATCCTCTACTCGAAGATCCGTATGTGGTCGTTGCCCCGAAACGTATGATCCGCAATGAGGCGCAGATGCTTGATGTGCTGCGCGCGAAACCCCTAATCCAGTATACATCGCGTCACGTGATGGGCCGCCAGATCAGTGCTCATTTGACGCGACAAAACCTTGTTTTGTCCCATCGGTTCGAACTCGATAGTTATCATTCGATTATGGCAATGGTCGCGCGGGGTGAGGGTTGGACGATTTTGACACCGCTTGGTGTGATGCGTGCGAAGCGTTTCATGGACCGTGTAGAGACATTTCCATTGCCGTTCGCGCCGCTGTCGCGCCGCATATCCTTGATTGCACGCCGCGACGATGAACCCGAAATGCCGTCTGTGCTGGCCAACACCCTACGTCCTCTCATCGCACAAGAGATTGTAGAGTTCTGCCAAGGCCGAATGCCTTGGCTTGGCGACCAGATGCGTGTTTTGGGTTAGCCCTTCACCATGATCGCGGCATCAATAAGCGCGGATGCAACGAAATCCAGTTCCTCGCGTTTTAGGCGAACTGGAAGCCTGACGTCGCAAGCCTGGGCAAGCATTGCGCGGGTCTGAGGCAAATTGGGCGTATCACCTTCTATAAACTCCCAATTCCAAAACGCCCGCGCGTTATCGGTGCCCAGGCCAAATACCTGAGCGGGCACGCCATTTTCTTTTGCAAAGGAGAGAAATGCACGTGCCTCGGCTTCTGAAAAGTCGATCAGATTGAACTGAATCGAGTCTGGTGCACGTGTCTCAGAAGGCAACGGGGCAGGGACGTTGAAATATCCACTCTCCGTCAGGCGGTCAGCGACATGATCATGGTTTTCGAGCCCATCACGCACACGACGGGGCAATTCGGCCAGTTGAGGTCGGATAACGCAAGCACTGAGATTCTGCATTCGCAAGTTGTAAAGCGGCAACTTATTTTGCCATTGAGACGCTTTTTCGTATGCGATGTCGTGTTTCTGCCAATTATGCTCATAAGCGCCTGACATGATGATTGCCCGAGCCGCGAGATCGGGGTCATCGGTGATCATGATACCGCCTTCGCCAGCGTTAATCATTTTGTAGGACTGAAACGAAAAACAACCGACATGACCCATTGTACCAATTTTGCGATCTTTCCAGAGCGTTCCAAGTGAATGCGCGGCGTCTTCTATCACAGGTAGATTATGGGCTTCGGCCAGCGTCAGGATCGCGTCCATATCTGAGGTATGTCCGCGCATGTGGCTGATCAGTACGGCATCGGCATCGCTGATCTTTCGTTCAAAATCAGCAAGATCAATCCGGTAGTTCATTCCAACGTCAACCAATACGGGCGTCATGCCAGCATGCACAACGGCCGACGGAACCGCGGCGAACGTAAATGCGGGGATCAGTACTTTCGCTTTTTCTGGTAAGCTCAACGACTTGAGCGACAAGAACAGCGCGGCCGAGCAGGAGGAAACGGCAAGTGCGTATTTTGTGCCCATCATCTGCGCGAATTCGCGTTCCAACAGGGCGACCGGAGCGTCAGCAGGTGCAGTGTATCGGAATAAGTCGCCTGAGCTAAGCAGCGCGTCTATGGCCTCACGTGCCGCCTCTGGGATTGGTTCTGCTTCGTGAAGGTTTGGGGGCGTCGTCTGGAAATCTCGCATAGATTACAGCATCCTCAAATTTACTTTCGGGAAAACCGTAACATGATTTCGGATTTTGCGCCAATGAAGAATTGATGACAGGATTGGGTTTGCTCACTGCTAAAAGCCTAATCTGTCCCTCAGTGCGTACCATGTCATTGCAAGTGCGAGCAGCGGGCTTCTAAATGCACCACCGCCAGGAAAGCTGGGAGTTGGAAGAGTTTCGAGCGTTGCGAACCCTTCTTCCTGACCTTGGATCGCCTTCGCCATTAACGTTCCCGCCAACCCCGCCAGAGCGACACCGTGGCCTGAATATCCGGCAGCAGACAGGATGTTTTGAGCAGGGCGCGCGATATGGGGAAGGCGGGATAGCGTCACCGCTAAAGTGCCACCCCAAGCATAATCGAAACCTATGCCTCTAAGCTGTGGAAAGGTTTGCTCCAATGGCTTGCGAACAACTGCGTCTATGTCTTTCGGGAAACGGTAGCCGTAGTTCTCGCCGCCGCCAAAAAGCAGACGCCCATCTTCCGAAACACGGTAATAATTGACGACAAATCTGCTGTCATGCGCGCAGTAGTCTTTGCTCATGATCTGAAAGGCTCGATCTCCAAGGGGTTCGGTTGCCACAATAAAATTGTTAATCGGCATAACTCGTGATGACGTTGCGCGCGTCAAACCTGTGCCATACCCGTTGGTCGCGACGATCACATGTGTCGCTTCAACTTGGCCTTGATCCGTGCGCACGATTGCGGGTGCGGATGGGGCAATGTCGTGAACACGAGACTGCTCGTAGATTTTCACCCCCGCTGCTCTGCAGGCCCTTGCAAGGCCAAACGCATAAGCCAATGGATGAATTTGGCCTGACCCCAAATCTAGCGCCCCGCCAACATAGTTCGGACATCCAATGAGTGACTGGATATCATCTTTGCTCAACGGATGGATTTGGTCATATCCGTAGGCATCGCGCAGATGCTCCACGTCTTCATGGGTTTCAGAAACCTCGCTTCCAAACCGGTCCGCGTGAACCAATCCCGCACGGAAATTAGCGTCCGGCGCGTGCTCAGCAATCAGGCTCTTGGTCAGTGCAACGGCATCCAAGCCAAGGCCAAAAAGTGCTTTGGCCTGTGCGCGGCCAAAGAGTTTTTCAAACTCTCGCTGGCTTTTGTTGAAACCAATCCCGACTTGTCCGCCGTTGCGTCCAGATGCCCCAAACCCAACGCGCTGCGCGTCCAGCAAAATAACATTCAATCCAGCTTTCGCGGCTTCCAAAGCAGCAGACAGGCCTGTGTATCCACCACCGATCACACATAGATCAGCCTTGGTCTGTCCGCGCAAAGATGGAAACGGATCGAGGGGCGTTGCTGTCGCAGCATACCAGCTGTCTGGGTATTGTCCGCGTCGGTCATTCGCGTCGAGCAGGTTCATACGTTCATGAGCAGATGGTCACGTTCCCAAGGGCTGATGACCTGTAAGAATTCGTCATATTCCGCTGCTTTCACGATTGAATAGACCCGGACGAAATCAGGATGAAGCAAGTCTGCAATTTCGGTGTTTGACGTGAGCAAATTCAGAGCGGAGAACAGGTCGCGCGGGATATCACCTTCCCCTTCATAGGCCTCACCTTTGAACATTTCAGAAGGTGTCAAACCGTTCTTCAATCCCAAGAAACCGCAGGCCAGCGAGCCGGCAATGGCCAAATATGGATTGCAATCCATGCCTGCTAGCCGGTTTTCAACGCGCCGTGCATTTGGTTCAGCAATTGGAATTCGAATGCCTGTCGTGCGATTGTCGCGACCCCATTCCAAATTGATAGGCGCGGCGTGGTCCTTAACGTAGCGACGGTAGCTGTTGACGTAAGGTGCCATCAAAGCAATCGCGGCGGGCAAATGTTGCTGTAAGCCCCCGATGAAGTGCTTAAAGGCGGGTGTTTCTTCGCCCCCCGGTCCAGAGAAAATATTGTTGCCGGTCTTTGCATCCACCACTGAATGATGAATATGCATGGCAGAGCCGGGCTCGCCCTCGATTGGTTTTGCCATAAACGTCGCGAAGCATTTATGGCGTAACGCAGCCTCGCGGATCAGGCGTTTGAAGTAGAATATCTCATCAGCCAGCTTCACGGGGTCGCCGTGGCGTAGGTTAATCTCTAACTGGCCCGCGCCGCCCTCTTGCGTGATACCGTCAATCTCAAAACCCTGCACCTCCGCAAAGTCATAGATGTCGTCAATAACTGGGCCAAACTCATCTACTGCAGACATAGAATAAGCCTGCCGTGCAGCTGCTGGCCGACCAGAGCGCCCCATCATAGGTTTGATTGCCTCTGCCGGGTTTACGTTCGGCGCGACAAGGAAAAATTCCATCTCTGGCGCGACCACTGGCTCCCAACCTTCCTTGCGGTACATCTCCACCACGCGTTTCAACACATTGCGTGGCGAAAACGGAACGGGGGAGCCATCTTGGTTGAAAGCATCATGGATGACTTGCAGGGTCCAGTCACCTGTCCACGGGGCAGCGGTTGCCGTGTCCATGTCGGGTTTGAGCACCATGTCCGGTTCAGTAAATCCATCCTCGCCCGCCGCTTCGCCCCAGCCGCCGGTGATCGTCTGGAAGTAAATTGAATTCGGCAGGAAAAATTGTGTTTGACGGGCAAACTTAGAAGCAGGCATCGCTTTCCCGCGTGCAATGCCCGGCAGGTCAGAGATGATGCACTCGACCTCGTCCAACCGACGCCCGTCCAGATAGGCGCGAGCCGGTTCGGGCAAAGTCTTCATCCACGAATTTGTGTCGGTATCACCCATTCTTTGCCTCGCGTGGTTGTTTGAAGAAGGCCGCAATCTGTGCCGCTATTGCCGGATTATCATCCGGTTGATCTGCGCAAGCTTGCGCGTGATCCATTCCGCCATCGGGGTAATCAAGCGAACCACGCCGTATGCGTGCATAATTGCTGATAATGTCGCCTTTGAATTCAGGATGTGGCTGAATCGAATACGCCCGGTCCCCGTAAAGAAGCGCCGCGTTTTTGCAGAAATCATTGCTTGCGATGACGGTTGCGCCTTCAGGAAGATCAAGCACCTGATCTTGATGCCATGCATTCAACCGAAGCGTTTGCCCATCCTCAAAGACATAGTCCGTCAGCCCGAGAGCCCATCCATCTTTGAATTTTTCAACGCGACCACCCAAGGCCTGCGCAATCAGTTGGTGGCCAAAGCAGATCCCCACCAAAGGAACAGCTTTCGCATACGCATCTTTGATAAAATCTTCGAGTGGGGCGATGAACGGTAAATTGTCATATGCGCCATGTTTTGATCCAGTAAGGAGCCAGCCGTCACAGGTGTGAACGCTGTCTGGAAATGCCATGTTCTCCACATCATACGCTTCAAATGTGAAATCGTTACCGTCAAGAAGGCGCGCAAACATTTCGGGGAAATCACCATGCCGTTCCTTGATCTCTGGCATAGTGTGGCCGCATTCGAGAATGCCGATATTCATTGGGGCCTCTTGGCTATCTTTGAGGTGACGCTAACCGAACACGTTCATTTTGGGAAGCTAAGGTCATCTGATGATCTGGGGGCGGTAGCGCAGCTTGGGTCGTATGTCTTGAGGGAGGTGTCGATTGAGGTAGCGGTTTGCCAGGCCGAACAGACCAATAACCCCCAAGGTCAGCAAGACGAAATAAAAAGCCACGATCGGGTAGGGTATGAATGGGTTAAACGTCTTGTCTGCAAAATAATTGGCATAGTACAGCGCGTCCGCTTTTTGCTGGAAAGCCGGGAAGCCTGAAAAGAAGACGAGCGTTGTCGCGTGAAACAGAAAAATGGCCTCGTTTGTATAGGCAGGCCACGCAAGCCGAAGCGTTGTCGGCCAGATGATGCGCCGAAACCGCGACCAGCCTGTCATCCCATAAGCATCAGCGGCTTCGACCTCTCCTTTTGGGACAGATCGCAATGCGCCGTAAAATATCTCTGCGGAATAAGCTGCCGTGTTGAGAAACAGCACCACCAACGCGCCTGCCCATGCGGAGGTCAACCAACTGAAGCTACCGGTTGATTGTTTAAGTTCTTGAAACAGGAAATAGGCGAGGAAGAATTGGATAAATAAAGGCGAGCCGCGAAATATCAGTATGAACCATTCCGCCGGTCTGCGCAGCCATGGGTTTGACGAGGCTTTCATCAGCGCGATCGCATTGGCCAAGAAGAAGCCTGTCAGCAAAGCCAGAACACCGAAATAGATGTTCCAGATCATGCCAGAACCAATCAGTGTAAACTGTTGGCACAAGGTGAAGTCGTCACGTGGTAGTAGTCTTTCGCCATAGCCGATAGAACGGAACGCATAATCTTGGACGGTTTGCCAACAGCTCATACCGTGCCTCCCAACGTAGCTTGGCCACGTGTCAGCTTCTTCATGATCCGTTCGAGAACAACCTCAGAAAGTTTGGTGAAGCACAGGTAGAAAACCAGCAATGCCAAGAAGTACCAGAGTCGCCAGTCACCATGGGGATAGTCGGTGAAGCGCGGTGTTTTGGAGCCACCGAGTTCGCGCGCCCAGTAAACGATGTCTTCGACACCCAACAAAAACAACAGGGGCGTTGCTTTAATCAGGACCATCCAAAGGTTTGACAGACCGGGCAAGGCATAGACCCACATTTGCGGAACAAGGACGCGCCAGAAGGTCTGGCGACGCGTCATCCCGTAGGCTTCTGCCGTTTCGATCTGTCCTTTGGGAACGGCCCGCATTGCCCCATAGAGCACGTTTGCGGAAAATGCGCCGAACACGATGGCGAATGTCAAAACAGCCGTGAAGAAGCCATAGACCTCGTGAACCCATTGCTCGGACGTCCCAAGGGGAAGCTTCGCCGCAGCGCAAACCACAAAATCGTTGCCTTGACGGATCGGCTCGGACCAATCCGGACATTTCCATTGATGTCTCAGCCACTCAAATGCTTGATCCAGTGCAATCACAAAGAACAAAAAGAAGGCAATATCCGGCACGCCGCGTACGACAGCGATATAGCTTTTGCCAAACCACCGAAGAGGAGCGATGCGGGACCTTGCGGCAGCCGCGCCACCGAAACCAAAAGCAAGCGCCGTTGGCGCGGTCACCGCTAGTAATGTCAAAACGGTTAAAAAGGACCAGTAAAAGCCCGCATGTTTGGGCGTGGTCAGGTAGCAAGAAAGCCAAGTCAGGCCGGACAATGTGCTAGGATCTGAACAGTAACTGAACATGGGCTCTTCCAAAGGGTCGCCAGCCTTGCTGACGCATGCTGTCCATTGAGTCAATGTGAGGATGCAGAGTGCGCTTGTAAATCATGACGTTGCGCCGGAAACTCAGCCAAAGTGGAGGGTCTCATGGCGCAGAAAATTCTTATCATTGGGGCGGGGATCATCGGTGCGAGCGCCGCTTATCATTTGCAAACAGCCGGGGCCGACGTCACCGTCCTTGATGCGGGCGGGCCAGGTGCCACACAGGCCTCTTTTGGCTGGATCAACGCAAGCTTTTTCAAGGACCCGCACCACTTCAGATTGCGGGCTGCATCAATTGGGGCCTATCGCAAACTTTGCACCGAGCTGTCTTTGCCAATCAACTGGTCCGGCGCTTTAAGTTGGGAAGACGAGGGGCCGTCTTTGCAAGATCACCACGACAATTTGGTGCAACTTGGATATGAGGTGCTCGAAATCGAGGCGTCAGAGTTCAAAGCGCTCGAACCGAATGTCGCCGAAGCGCCAGCTCGGTGTTTGAACTTCATGACTGAAGGAGCAGCGGCCTCCGCCGCGTTGGCTGATGCTCTTATGGCAGAGGCGATCGCGCGTGGGGCGCAGGTCTTCGCAGGTGTAACGGCCGACAAACTCGTGCAGAAGGCGGGCCGCGTCATCGGTGTTCAAGCGCGGTCTGGATTTATCCCTGCCGACCAAACCCTTGTCGCCGCAGGTATTGAAACAGAGCAATTGCTCGCTGGTATTGGCGTGATGCTTCCAATGTTGCGGCGTCCTGCGATCATGGTGCAGACGCGTCCCGTCGAAAAGATACTCAACCACATCCTCGTGACGCCACTTGGCGAGCTGCGGCAACTGCCGAATGGCGCATTGATGATCCCTGCTGCTGTGTCCCACCAAGCCGATGAGGCCAGTACCTTACCTGAAGATGTCGAGTACACGGCGCAAGCCACCGTCAAACGATTGCAAACCATGATCCCAGACACACCGCTGAATTTGGGGCAAATCACGATTGGGCATAGGCCCATGCCGCAGGATGGTTTGCCGGTCATCGGCGCAACCACGAAAGGTGCCTATGTCGCGACAATGCATTCCGGGATTACTCTGGGTGCAATTGCTGGCGAATTGATCGCTGCCGACATGCTTGGCGCTGATGATGCACACGTGTCCGAAACTTTGGCTCCCTATAGGCCGGATCGCTTTGGCGGATAGAAAAAAGGGGCCGCGCTCAGCACGGCCCCTGAAATCTTGCTGGCTTAAAGCCTTAGAACTTTGCGCCGACTTCCCATTTCTCGATCAACGCGTTCAACGAACCATCTTCTTTCATTGAGGTGATTGCTGCATCAAATTTAGTACGCAACTCGCCGTCGCTTTCGCGGATGCCCATGCCAACACCGCCACCGATCAGTTCTTCCTGCTCCAGCAACATGACATCAGCGTCTGCCTCTGCGATTGGTGCAAGGTAAGACTTGTCTGCAAGAACTGCATCCGCTTCACCGTTCTTGACGGCTGTTACAGTCTCTTCAGGTGTTGCAAACTCAACCAGTGTAGCGCCGGTTGACGCAATGAAAGAGGCTTGGATCGTGTTCGTTTGCGCGGCCACCACACCGCCCGCAACATCTGCGTCAGCAGACAACGCAAGATAGGCAGATGGATCAGGTTGCGTGTAATTCTGCGTGAAGTCGATGACCTCATCGCGCTCGTCGGTGATCGACATGCCAGCGATAATGACATCGTAGTTGCCAGAGACGAGGTTCGGAATGATAGAGTCCCACTCGTTGGTGACCCATTCGCAAGTCAGTTCCGCACGTGCGCAAAGTTCGTCGCCCAGCTCACGCTCAAAGCCATCAACTTCGCCTGCATCGTTGAGGAAGTTGTATGGAGGGTAAGCACCCTCAGTGCCCATACGGATGGTTTTTGCATGGCCATCAGCGAATGCCATACCAGCAGATAGGGCCAATGCGGTGGTCGCAAGGATCAGTTTTTTCATGTGTTTTCTCCCAATAGAAACGCGTTTTGTAGGTTAGGCTGGCACAGTCGCGCTTAGAAACTGTTGCAAGCGTTCGGTTTTCGGTTGCCCAAAAAGTTGATCAGGTGCGCCTTCTTCTTCGATAAGACCCTGATGTAAAAACACGACATGATCGCTGACATCAGCCGCCAATCGCATGTCATGTGTTACGATAATCATCGTGCGTCCCTCAGCGGCGAGGTCTTTGATGACCTTCACCACTTCCTGTTCCAGTTCCGGATCAAGCGCCGATGTAGGCTCATCAAACAAAAGCGCCTTTGGCTGCATACAAAGCGCGCGCGCAATCGCGGCCCGTTGTTGCTGTCCGCCAGACATCTGCGCCGGATACACGTCGCATTTATCGCCGATGCCGACTTTCGCAAGTAATTCGCGTGCACGATGTTCAACTATAGCCGGGTCTTCTCCCAAAACTGTAACAGGTGCTTCCATTACGTTTTGCAGGATCGACATATGCGCCCAAAGATTAAACTGCTGAAACACCATCGACAGGTTCGTGCGAATGCGTGTGATCTGCGCGGCATCGCTAGGGCGGCGGGCATGGCCTGAGCCTTTCCATGCGACGCTTTCACCGCAAAACAGAATGTCACCCTGTTGGCTGTCTTCTAAGAGGTTTGCACAACGTAGAAGCGTGGATTTGCCAGAACCAGAAGATCCAATGAGCGAGACGACATCACCCGCCCGCGCAGAGATGTTCACGCCTTTCAGAACCTCCAACTCGCCATAGGCTTTGTGCAGGTTCTTGATCTCGATAACTGGTGGTTCAGATGTTGTCACTAATGGCAGCTTTTTGGGTCCCTTCGGGGAGTTATTCGCATTTTTCAGGGATTTGCAATGGGTCTACCGACGGCTGACCTTAGGGAAGGCGGGGGAGGGGACAGCAAGATAGTCTTGCGGGTCGATTTTAGTAACGCCTTTGAGACAAAGCACATTCCTGTCACTGGCAGCTAACTTATGGATTGCCGCTTCAATGGCATCGTACACCTTGTCCGGATCCTGGTCCCAAGCCGTGATGTAGGGCAGCGCAGGGGTGGACGGCGTATTGTGGATCACATGCAACCCCTCCGCCAATGCCGCTGAATACCTTTGGATCAGTTCCCAAGTAACAACATCAATCGCGGCGACATCAGCACCCCCGTCAGCAACGGCTTTTGCGGAGGCAATGTGCGACCCGGTCAGAATGACATCCGTGAAAGAAAACCCATGGGCCATAGCTTCGTTTTCGGCTGCCGCCCAGCCGCTTTGGGAGAGTGCCATGTTGCAGGCAAAACGATGGCCTGTGCAGTCGATGAAAGTGGATAATTCCGCTTCCCTACGTGTTATGATGACGCTGCGATAGTAGCCCCTTGGAACATCTTCCAAATCCCAGACCGGTGTTCCCACCAGCTTGATGCGACCGTGGAGATGTTCGCGATAGGGCATGCCGCAGGTTTGCGACAAAATCAGGTTCGGTGACAGCCAATGGTCGAGACCTTCGACCTCGCGTGACAGAGCAGCGGGCCCGAAGCCAAGATGCTCTCTTGTGAACGCCCACAACCGGTCATTGGCCGCAGCTGTTTCGGGCCGGTCGTACATTGGAAGGCTGGCGATCACCCGTTGAGGCGCTCGATCACGCGTTGACGGGCCAGCGCGCTGTCGCGGTCGTTGATCCCGAGAAGGGGCGCGATCATACGGATCAGGCTGTCCTCATCGTCGCTGCGCGCGCCATCTGCAAGGGCAAGTTCCCAGATATCTTCCATGACACTGTCGCGGTCTTCATGGGCGGTGTGGTCTTTGATCGATCTCGTGAAGCGCACAGTGTCGGGGGCTTCAGTCTCCAACGTCTCCGCCTCGACGCGCAGGGTGTGGGCATCGGCATCGCTGAGGGCGTAGCGACGAGCGAGGATGTGATCGATGCGGTCAGCCTCGGAGGCGTCATAGGTGCCATCGGTGCGCGCTACGCGAACCAAAAGTGCCGCTAAAGCGAGGCGGGCGTCGGTGGCTTCGAGTTGATCAGGCGTGTCGCCGGTGAGGCGGTTGAGGAGGGCTTCAAACATCAGGCGTCATATCCATCAATGATAATCAGATCACCCACAGCGGCGGAGTTTCGATGGGCCTTGGCCATCTGATATTCAGGGCTTTCATAGCAGGCGACTGCGGTGGCGCGGTCTTTGAATTCAATCACCACAGAGCGGTTGCGTTGAGAGCCTTCACGAACCTCTTGTTCGCCGCCTCGGACCAAGAATTTTGCGCCGTATTTCTCGAAGGCTTTGGCATTCGCGGTGCGATATTTTTCGTAGGCTTTGGCGTCCATGATATCGACATGGGCGATCCAATAGGCTTTGGGCATGTGGGTTCTCCTGATATCCCCCGCATGCGGGGGATTTTGTAACATATCGTATCACAACGATATTCGCTGCGGTTAAAGCTATTTTAACCCAGCGGATCAGACCTGAACAGCCAGACTTTCAAACCGCCATGAGGGATAGATGGGCCTTGCGGCCCAAACGGCAAGCCCGTGGCTTTGGCAAGGCCTGGCTCGGATGTGACAAGCCCCACACGCCAGCCTTGGAACTGCGTTTTCAGCACTTCCCCCAAAGAGCCATAGAGCGGGTAGAGCAGTTTTTTGTTTCCGATCCGAGCGCCGTAAGGCGGGTTCACAATCACGAGGCCCGATGGACCTTCAGGTGGAGTGATGTCGCTGATCGGTTTCATCTGGAAATTCGTGAATTCAGAGACGCCTGCGCGCTCCGCATTCTCGGCGCTCATCTTGATTGCGCCTGCGTCGCGGTCAGAGCCGTAGAAGCGGGCCTGCGGAGATGTGACTGTATCTTTGCGGAGGGCGGAGAATGCCTCGGCATCAAAACTGGCAAGGTGTTCAAACGCAAAGCTGCGGGAGCGGCCGGGTTGTAGGCCGGTTGCAATCTCGGCGGCTTCAATCGGAAAGGTGCCAGAGCCGCACATCGGGTCGTAGATTGGCTCAGACCCGTCAAAGCCGCATTGGCGCAGCATCAGGGAGGCAAGTGTTTCGCGCATGGGCGCTTTGCCGATGCCGTGCTTGTGGCCGCGTTTGTGCAGGCTCTCGCCGGTTGTATCTAAACTGATCGTAACACGGTTATCGTCGATGCGGGTCTTGATGACGATCTCTGCCTCTTTCGAGATTGTCATCCCATGGCTTTCTTTCAGCGCCGTTTCAATCCGCTGCGTGGCCGCGCCCGCATGGTAGATTTTGGAAGCTTTGCATGTGACCTCGACTTTGACGGGCAAATCCTTGCGCAACACGTCGCCCCAAGGGAATTTCCGCGCGCGTTTGTCGAGTTGCGCGAGGTGAAAGGCCATGAAAGAGCCGACGCGGGCCAGAACCCGCGTCGCGCCGCGCAGTTCTAAGTTGGCGCGCCAGACGTCTGGCCAAGTGCCGTGCAACGTGACGCCGCCTTTGATAGCGGTGACGCCCTGAAAGCCTTTTTCCGTGGCTTCATTGGCCAGAAGGGATTCGAGGCCCGGGGTGCCTGTGAGGAAGATTTCGAAAGGGGCGGTCATGGGAGGTGCCTAACCTGATAGGCTGGCTTTTGCGAGGGGGGCTGTGCGATTTGTTCAATGCGCTGACCAGCTCGGAATCAAGCCGAAGGCGCCGAGCCGGCGCCTGTCCGTCCGGCGGACTGGCGCTTTAGATGCGAGTGCGCCCCACAAGTTTGGAAGAGGTGCTTGCCTGACACAAAGCTCGCCGGAATGACCGCAGCAGCGCCACTCCACGGACAGACTTTGGCTCGGTTTAGGTTGGTTGCTAGGCCGCTATGCGGACTTTGCTGCCATATAGTTTGGAGCTTCGTCATTGCATTTCTTGTTTATCTGAGCTGTGTTCCTCATGTGAATGGTATTATTAAATCACTAAAACTATCTGTTGAATGGCAAACGAAGTTAGTCCGTTGGAACCCAATACTTGGCGGCGCGTACTTGGTTATTGCTACGATTGGTCTTGTTTTCTGGCTGCCGGTGCAAATTCATAATCTGACTGGTCTATCTGTAGCGGTATCAGTTCCAGCGATTTTTCTTCTGTAATCTGCCCAATTGTTTGCAATTATTCGCAATGCTCGGTTCTGAAAGAGCCACGAAGGCAACTTTGGGCTTGAACCAGACATTCATTGCGCATCCAGCCCGGAGTCGAGCCGAAGGCGCCGGGCCAACACCTGACCGTCCGGCGGGTTGGTGTTTTGGTTGCTGACGCGTACAGAAATTCTGTGGAATGTGTTTGGCTGCGATTAAGCGCGGTTGAATGGTCGTTGGAACACCAGCCCACGGTTAGGTGTTGGCCCGGCTTGAGTGGGGTTGGTGAAATTAGACCAACCGCGAGACCTCTTTCGCGGCCCGCACGAAGTCCGCGAAAAGCGGGTGGGGGGCGAAGGGTTTGGATTTGAGTTCCGGGTGGAATTGGACGCCGATGAACCATGGGTGGTCTTTGACCTCGACGATCTCGGGCAGTTTGCCGTCGGGGGACATGCCCGAGAAGATCAGGCCCTTTTTCTCAAGTTCTTCGCGGTATTTGATGTCGACTTCGTAGCGGTGGCGGTGGCGTTCCTCGATGGCCGTTGAGCCGTAGACTTCGGCCACTTTCGAGCCTTCGTTGAGCGTCGCGTTATAGGCGCCCAGACGCATCGTGCCGCCTTTGTCGTCGCCTTCTTTGCGTTTCACTTTGTGGTTGCCCTGCACCCATTCCTTGAGGTGGTAAACCACAGGTTCAAAACGCTTTTTACCAGCTTCATGATCAAATTCCTCAGATCCAGCATTGGCCATTCCGGCCAAGTTGCGGGCGGCTTCGACCACGGCCATTTGCATGCCGAGGCAGATGCCGAGATAGGGGATTTTGCGTTCGCGCGCGAATTGGGCCGCTTTGATTTTACCCTCTGTGCCGCGTTCGCCGAAACCGCCAGGGACGAGGATGGCGTGGAAGCCTTCGAGGTGCGGGGCTGCGTCTTCTTTGTCGAAAATTTCGGCGTCTACCCATTCAATCCGAACCTTGACGCGGTTTTTCATGCCGCCATGGGTCAGCGCTTCGTTGATGGATTTATAGGCGTCTTCAAGCTGGGTGTATTTGCCGACGATGGCAACTTTGACCTCGCCTTCGGGGTTGTTGACGCGGTCTTTGACGTCTTCCCAGACGTCGAGTTTTGGTTGCGGCGCGGGGGAGATGCCGAACGCGTCGAGGACGGCTTGGTCGAGGCCCTGTTCGTGATAGGCGAGGGGCGCTTCGTAGATGGAATTCAGGTCATAGGCCGCGATGACGCTTTCTTTGCGCACGTTGCAGAAGAGCGCCAGTTTTTCGCGTTCTTTGGCGGGGATTTCATGTTCCGAGCGGCAGACAAGGATGTCGGGCGCGATGCCGATGGACTGCAGTTCCTTTACGGAGTGTTGCGTGGGTTTGGTCTTCAGCTCGCCCGAGGCTGCAAGGTAGGGCAGGAGGGTGAGGTGCATGAAGAGGCACTCGCCGCGGGGGCGTTCGTGGCTGAACTGGCGGATGGCCTCGAAAAACGGCAGGCCTTCAATGTCGCCGACGGTGCCACCGATCTCGCAGAGCATGAAGTCGACCTCGTCCTCGCCAATGGCGATGAAGTCTTTGATTTCATTGGTGACATGCGGGATGACCTGGATCGTCTTGCCAAGATAGTCGCCGCGGCGTTCCTTTTCGAGGACGGTAGAATAGACGCGGCCTGAGGAGATGGAATCGCTGCCGCGTGCGCTGACGCCGGTGAAGCGTTCGTAATGGCCAAGGTCTAGGTCGGTCTCTGCGCCATCATCGGTGACGAACACCTCGCCATGCTCGAACGGGCTCATGGTGCCGGGGTCGACGTTGAGATAGGGGTCGAGCTTGCGCAGACGGACCGAATAGCCGCGGGCCTGCAGGAGCGATCCAAGGGCGGCAGAGGCGAGACCCTTGCCGAGGGAAGACACAACGCCGCCGGTGATGAAGATGAATCGCGCCATGTCTGTGATGCCCCGTGGTCCAAGTGTTTTATGGTGTTTCAAGGCGCGCGAGACGCCCTTACTCACGGGATTTAAGTCATAGAGGATTCGCGCCCGTCCCGCAACGGGTCACGCTAGGGAATGTGGGGTTTGGCGTGCAAACCCCTATCATTGGTAGGAATTTATTCGATTGGGGGCGGTGTGAGCGGTGCGTCATCGCCTGTTGGTGGCAGCAGGATGTCACCGGCTGGTGCCTCGTTTGACGCTGGCGGCAGAAGGTTGCCACCGTCCAACACAGAGCCGCCCGTCGCGTTTTGCGCAGCGATCACTGTCAGCGTGATCGAGGTGATGACAAACCCGATGCCGAAGACCCATGTGAGCTTGCCCAAAGCGGTGACGCCGGGGCGTCCGGACATGGAGCCTCCACCGCCGCCGCCGATGCCCAAACCACCGCCCTCGGAGCGTTGGATCAGCACGATCCCGATCAGGCAAAGCGCGATGATCAGGTGAACAGTGAGGACGATGTTTTCCATGTGGGCGTGGCTTTCGCGTTTCGTGTTTGGGGGTATGTAGTCGGGGTCGCGCCATGGTGCAACCCGTCTTGGAGTGCAATTGAGGGTTTCGCCTGCCAAACTGCCTCGTTATACGGGCGCGGGTTTGTTCCAACACCAAGGGGAAAAGAATGGCCAATGTCGTTGTTGTCGGCGCTCAATGGGGCGACGAGGGAAAAGGCAAGATCGTGGATTGGCTGTCTGAGCGCGCCGATACGATTGTGCGTTTCCAAGGTGGTCACAATGCAGGGCACACGCTAGTCATTGATGGCGAGGTGTTCAAACTGAACGCGCTGCCCTCAGGCGTTGTGCGGGGCGGTAAGCTGAGTGTGATTGGCAACGGGGTGGTTCTGGACCCTTGGCATCTCGTGGGGGAGATCGCGTCTATCCGCAAACAGGGCGTCGATATTTCGCCTCAGACGTTGATGATCGCAGAGAATACACCGTTGATCCTGCCCATTCATGGCGAGCTGGATCGTGCGCGCGAGGAGGCGGCTTCTAAGGGGACAAAGATCGGCACGACCGGTCGGGGCATCGGGCCTGCTTATGAAGATAAGGTCGGACGCCGGTCTGTGCGGGTTGCAGATTTGGCCGATGACGCGACGCTGGAGGCGCGGGTTGATCGCGCATTGCAGCACCATGATCCGTTGCGCAAAGGGCTGGGGATTGCGCCTGTCGATCGTGACGCGCTGATCGCGCAGTTGCGTGAGATTGCGCCACAGATTTTGCCGTATGCGGCACCGGTCTGGAAAGAGATGAACGACCGCAAGAAGCGTGGCGAGCGGATTCTGTTTGAAGGCGCGCAAGGCGCTTTGCTGGATATTGATTTCGGGACTTATCCTTTTGTTACTTCGTCCAATGTGATCGCAGGTCAAGCCGCAACAGGCGTTGGCGTCGGGCCGACCTCGATTGATTATGTCCTTGGGATCGTGAAAGCCTATACGACCCGTGTTGGTGAGGGGCCTTTCCCGACCGAGCTGGACGACGATGACGGGCAGCGTTTGGGTGAGCGCGGGCATGAATTTGGCACGGTGACCGGGCGCAAGCGGCGATGCGGATGGTTTGATGCCGCATTGGTGCGTCAAACCTGCGCGACCTCGGGGGTGACCGGGATTTCACTGACCAAGCTGGATGTGCTCGACGGTTTCGAGACGTTGAAAATCTGCGTGGGCTACGATCTGGATGGGGAGCGGTTGGACTATCTGCCGATGGCGTCCGAGCAGCAGGCGCGGTGTACGCCGATTTATGAAGAGATGCCGGGATGGTCCCAATCAACGGAAGGCGCGCGGTCTTGGGCGGAGTTGCCTGCGGAAGCGATCAAATATGTGCGTCGTGTGGAAGAGTTGATTGACTGTCCTGTCGCCCTACTTTCCACCTCACCAGAGCGGGAAGATACGATCTTGGTCACCGATCCGTTCGCGGATTGACCGCTCGCAAATTGAGGAAGCTCGATGGCCCTGAGTTATAAAGCCCGCCGCCGGTGGTCGCTGATCTTGTTGTTGATCGGTTTGCCACTTTACATCGTGGTCGCCGTGTCTTTGGTCGGGCTGTTGTCACGGCCCTCGTTTGTTTTAGAATTGTTGATTTATCTTGGGCTTGGCATCCTGTGGGCCTTGCCTTTCAAATTCATCTTCAAAGGGATCGGTCAAGCTGATCCGGATGCGCCATCAGAGCAGGACTGATCCGGTAGAACGGATCCAAAGGGGCGCCTTGCGGCGCACGTGATGTTTTGCGTTCTTTGAGAGCTGCGCTCTCAGCCACGCGGGCAAACTCTCAATCGCGTCGTTCCGAAACGGGACACCTGAAAAGGACAAAACGAGGTGAGCAGATGCTCACCCCGTCCTGTGGTTGGTGCTTGTTGAAGGGGGCTTACGCGCCCGCTTCTTGAGCGTCGGGTGCGAACCGGGACTTGCCCGAGATCACGAATTTCCCATCGTCGCCTTTGACGATTTTGCCTTCCCGCAGGAGCGATCCGAAGGAGCGCAGACCTGCTTCGCGGGACGGTGCTTCGGCGGTTGTGATGGTGGAAATTTTCCGCATCAGCATTGGCCGTGTGAAGCTTGGTGTGTCTTCGACATAGGTGAAATGTGCCGCCGCTGCTTCCAGAAGGTCTGGAAGTTCCAGCGCCTCGTAGCGGGTGGCATAGGCACCGAAGTCTTCAACATCCTGAGCCGCATAAAGCGTCTCCGCGGCCTCTTCCTCCATCTCTTCCTGAAGGGCGAGGTTGCCGCTGGTGATGCGGCGTGGGCGGACATCGACAGCTGCGGCTGCAACGTCGTCGACGCTTGGATCATCAATCCGCTGCTCACTGACGAGGACCAGTGGGGAAGGGCGCGATGTGGACGTGCCTTCTGTCCGGGGGCGACCTGGACGGACGACCCGTGCAAGATCGGAACGGTATTGATCCAATTCTTTTTCCTCTTCGTCAGCCGCGGCTTTAGCAATGCTGTCATCGGCTTTTGTTGCAGCCACTGCGGCTTTGAGATGTGCGATTGACGCCCGGCGTACAGCGCCTTCGTCGTCATCAGATAGGCGCGTGCTTGTCGCGTCCATCAGGCGGTCCAAGGCCGCATCTTCATCTTCCACCAGTGCCGAGCGGCGTGCGATCCGGGAAGCACGGTTTTCGTCTGCTTCCTCGGCAGCTGCATCTGCCAGTACATTGGCCACAGCGTCTTTGTCTTCGTCGACATCTGCCGGGGTTGCATCTGCGGTTTCTGCATCGGCCTGTGGTGCATCACTGTCGGCAAGAGCTGCTGCAAGTGCTGCAGTGTCGATACCGTCATCCTCGTCAGAGGAGGCTTCGATAGTGTCATCCGTGGCCACCATATCCGCTTCGACATCTGCCAATTCTCGCAAAAGGGCGGCTTCGGCTTCAGGGTCGAGCGCATCTGACGTGTCTTGTGCCATGTCAGACGGTGCATCCGCATGGGCTGCTTCGACTTCAGCGCGGGAGACTTTTTGCACGATGATCCGGCGGCGTTGCTTGACCGGGGTTGCGTCATCTTGCGCAGTGTCCGCGTCCGCTTGCACATCGTCTTGAGCGCTGCCGTTGACGTCTTCTGACTGCGCCGATGCCCCTGACGTGTCATCGCTTGCGATGACGTCTTCGGAGGCAGTGTCCTCAGCTTCTGCGTCGGCTACTGCTTCCGCGTCTACAACGGCTTCCGCCTCAGTTTCTGTCTGGGCGTCTGCCTCGGTTTCAGAGGCTGTTTCGGCGACGTCTTCGACTGCGGCGGTTTCGGCTTCTTCGACTTCGACCTCAGTCTCTGCATCGGCAGATATCTCTGCATCTTCGGAAACCTCTGCTGCGTCTTCGACAACCTCTGCGGTGTCTTCGGAGACGGCCTGATCCGCCGCGTCTTCTGCCACGGCTTCGACTTCTTCCGCGTCAACTTCAGATGTGTCTGCGTGTGGTGCCTCGGCTTCGGCTGCTTCGGACAGGTCGGCCTGTGCGGCTGGCCCCTCTGCTTCATACTCCTCGTCAAACGCGTCTGCGGAGGATGTGTTTGCATCGGACGCAAATTCATCTGCGTGCTCGTCTTCGTTGTAGCTTACCGCGTCTTCAACGGGTTCTGCTGCTTCGCGTGACACGACGGCGCGGATACGCTGCAGTTTGGCGGCGATGGAGTCGCTGTCGGTGAAAGAGGCGGGCTCCGTCACGGCGGACTGCACTGTTGCGTCAACTGGTGCTGCATCATCAAAGGTCGGTGTTTCGACTTCGGATACAATCGGGGCCGTGACAGGGGCAGGCGCTGGGGCAGCGGGTGCTGCTGCAGCTGCGTGGTCCTGACGCAGGATCAGAGAATTGTCTGACACCTCTGCATTCACGGGAGACTGAATTGTCTGCTCCGCAATTTTGTGCAGCATGTCCGCATCAGGCTGCGGCGGCTCTGCGCCGAAGAACCTGTCGCCTGCGGCTAAATCACGGAAATACTCTGCGATCGCTTTCATCGTTGAAAACGGATCGTCGAACCCTTCAAGGGTACATGAAAAGGTCCCATAGGAGACCGTTAAAATCTTACTATCACCAACCACGGTAATCTCGCTTTCTCCCCAACCCACGCATTGAATTTAGTCCACAGTATTTCCATTCCCCAAACAAAAACTGAATTTTCGGGCGGATTATCTGCAAGAAACATTGCCCATTGTTTCCAATTTTAGCATTAATCGAGCTATGTCGCAGATTATTGTTCACTCATCCACAATTTTGACACTTTTAGGAGGGGGTCCAACACATTTTAGCCATATAAAACAAGCGCTTAAGTCGGCACCGATTCTCGTCGCTGCGGATGGTGGTGCAGACACGGCCTTGGCGGCTGGCGTGACGCCAGATGCGGTGATCGGAGATATGGATTCCATCTCAGCGGCGGCGCAAGACAAGATTGCAGACAATTCGCTGCATTATATCGCGGAGCAGGACAGCACGGATTTTGCGAAATGCCTGCGCTCTATCAAGGCACCTGCGATCCTGGCTTTGGGATTTGCCGGGGGACAGTTGGATCATCAACTGGCGGCCTGTACGACATTGGTGAATTTTCCCGATCAGAAAGTGCTGCTGCTGACCGAAGAAGATGTCTGTTTTCTGTGCCCCGATTGTTTCGAGATTGACCTGCCTGTGGGCACGCGCTTTTCGCTTTATCCGATGGGGACGGTCACCGGGCAAAGCCGTGGATTGAAATATGCACTGGACGGGCTGACCTTATCACCTGCGACGCGGGTGGGCACATCGAATGAAGTGGACGGGCCTGTGTCGATCTCGTTCGACCGACGTGAAGTGCTGGTGATCGTGCCGCGCGCCCATCTTGGTGACGTTCTACACGCACTTGGCGTTACATATGATTGAACGGTTTTCGCGCTCGCGCCCGCGCGGCAAAGGCCCTATACAGGGCGCGCTGCACTCGGAGTTTCTGCTATGACATCCAACTTGTCCCCCATCGACAAAGCCAAGTTTGTCGCCGCGAAGCGTGCGGTGGATTATGTAGAAGATGGCATGAAGGTTGGGCTGGGCACGGGATCAACCGCAGCTTGGATGGTGAAATGCCTTGGCGAGATGGTGCGCGACGAGGGTCTGAAGATCACCGGCGTTGCAACCTCTTCACGCACGGCGGACCTTGCGGCTCAGGTGGGCGTGCCGACGGTGACGCTGGATCAGGCGAAATGGCTGGATCTGACGATTGATGGTGCAGATGAATATGATGCCAATTTGAATTTGATCAAAGGCGGCGGTGGCGCGCTTTTGATGGAGAAGATCGTGGCCACGGCCAGCGATCAAATGATTGTGGTCGCGGATCTCAGCAAGCAGGTGGATACTCTGGGCGCGTTTCCGTTGCCGATCGAATTGATCCCGTTTGGCTGGCAAACCACCAAAGCCCTGATTGAAGAGACCTTGGTCAATCTTGATGTGCTTGGACGCAGCTCTGGTTTGCGGATGAACAATGACACGCCATTCATCACGGATGAGGGCAATTACATTCTGGATCTGCATCTTCGCCGGATCGGCAATGCACGGCAACTGTCGCTGGTGCTCAACCAAATCCCCGGCGTCGTTGAGAACGGGTTGTTCATAGATATTTGTGACGTGGTTGTGATTGGTAATGGCGACGGGTCTGTGGAAGTCCGCGATATCAATAATGGAACTGTGGAGCATGAGCAGATCGATGTGGTTGAAACAGATAATCTGTTTGTCGACATTGCCGATTGAGCGCGCTTCAAACTAAAGGAAAATCACGATGAGTTTTGACTATGACCTGTTTGTCATCGGTGGTGGCTCTGGTGGGGTGCGCGCAGCCCGTGTGGCCGCTGCGGGTGGGGCCAAGGTCGGCTTAGCCGAAGAAAGCCGATTAGGCGGCACCTGTGTTATTCGCGGCTGCGTGCCGAAGAAGCTGATGGTTTTCGCCTCCAGCTACCGTGAAACGATGAACGAGGCGCTGGATTACGGCTGGACTGTGCATGCGGGCAATTTTGACTGGACCAAGTTCGCTGTGCGTCTGAACGCTGAGTTGGATCGGCTGGAAAACGTATATCAGGGCCTTTTGAGCAATTCCGGTGTTGAGACTTTTGCCAGCCGCGCGACGCTTGTTGATGCGCATACGATCAAGCTGGAAGCAGATGGGACAACAAAGTCCGCCAAGCATATTCTGATCGCAACAGGCGGACGTCCAGTGCGGCCAGACGCGCAATATGATGCCTCACTTGGGATGGTGTCTGACGATATTTTCAATCTGCCGGAGTTGCCCCGCAAAATGCTGATCGTGGGCGGTGGTTATATCGCCTGCGAATTCGCTGGCGTGATGAACGGGCTCGGTGTGGATGTGACCCAGTTTTATCGTGGTGCGCAGATCCTGCGCGGCTTTGATGATGAGGCGCGTGGGCTTGTGGCCGATCAGATGTGCGCCAATGGCGTTGATATTCATTGCGGCACGGATGTGCTGGACATGCAGGAACGCGATGGCGGGATCTGGGTGAAAGCCAGCAATGGTTCCGAAGGGGTCTTTGACAAGGTTCTGTTTGCAACGGGTCGCACGCCAAACACGGACGGGTTGGGGCTGGAGAACACCGGTGTTCAACTGGGCCGCCGTGGTGAGATCATTGTGGATGACTATAGCCAGACCGGTCAGCCGTCGATTTATGCGATTGGCGATGTAACCAACCGTGTGAACCTGACGCCCGTCGCAATCCGCGAAGGTATGGCCTTTGTGGAGACGGTCTTTAACGGCAACCCCACCAAAGTGGATCACGAGTTGATCCCGTCTGCGGTCTTTACACAGCCCGAGATGGGCACGATTGGCCTCAGCGAAGAAGAGGCGCGCGATCAAGAACCTATCCACGTCTATGCGACATCCTTCAAGCCAATGCAGCAAAGCTTCATTGGGCGCGAGGCGCGCGTGATGATGAAACTGGTCGTGAGCCAGAAAACTGATGTGGTGCTGGGTTGCCATATCGTCGCACCAGCGGCGGGCGAAATGATCCAACTGGCAGGCGTTGCAATCAAGATGGGTGCAACCAAAGCGCAATTTGATCAGGTCTGTGCAGTGCACCCGACCATGTCTGAAGAGTTGGTGACAATGAAAACACCGACACGTTCGGCTTGATTTCCACGGATAAACGCCCAATTACAGGGCAACATGATTTTGGACCTACACAAGGGATGGAGCTTTAATGGCCGGTAATAATGGCGGACCTTGGGGCGGCGGCGGCAGCGGCGGCGACGGGGATGACAGGGATAATAGACCACGCGGTGGCAATCGCGGGCAAAATGGCGGCAACGGTAACCAGCCTCAGATCCCTGAAATCGACGAGCTGATGAACAAAGGCCGCGAGCAATTGCGTGTGCTGATGGGCGGTGGCGGCGGTGGCCGACCAAATGGCTCAGGCGGTGGCGGACAAGGTCCGGCTTTCGGCAAGGGGACTTTTGTGATTGGCGGCCTGCTGGCTGTTGGTGCGTGGATTTTGGCCTCCTTCTACACAGTCGCGCCGGAAGAACAGTCGGTTGAGTTGTTTCTGGGCGAGTATTCCTCCACCGGTAATCCCGGTCTGAACTTTGCGCCTTGGCCGATTGTCACGGCAGAAGTCCTGCCAGTGACGCGGGAGCAGACCGAAGATATCGGTGTGGCCTCGCGCGGCGATGGCGGCTTGATGCTGACCACGGATGAAAACATCGTCGACATTGATTTTCAGGTGGTTTGGAACATCAACGACCCTGCGCTGTTCCTGTTCAACTTGGCAGAACCGCGCGAGACCATCCGCTCCGTGTCGGAATCTGCGATGCGCGAAGTGATCGCGCGCTCGGAACTGGCGCCGATCCTCAACCGGAACCGTCAGGTGATTGCCGATGAGGTGCGTGAGTTGATCCAAGCGACGCTTGATCAATACGACTCCGGTGTGAATATCGTGCGTCTCAACCTCGACAAAGCTGACCCGCCGCGTGAGGTGATTGATGCGTTCCGTGAAGTGCAAGCTGCGGAACAGGAGCGTGACACATTGCAACGTCGCGCGGATGCGTATGCCAACCAAGCACTCGCGAAAGCGCGTGGTGACAGTGCGGCCCTTCTGGAACAAGCGGAAGCCTATCGTGCGCAGCAGGTGAACCAAGCGGAAGGTGAAGCAGCACGCTTCACGGCCGTTTTGGAAGAATATCAGAAAGCACCGGAAGTGACGCGGAAACGCTTGTGGCTGGAAACGGTCGAGCGGGTTTATGGCGCGACAGATAAAATCATTCTCGACAGCTCAGGCGAGGGAGGCTCGGGCGTTGTTCCGTATCTGCCACTTAACGAGCTGCGCAAATCTGGCACAGGAGCGAACCAATGAGCAGAGGTTTCCTAGGTCTCGCCGTCCTTTTCGGCATACTTTTGTTGATCCTGTCCTCCGTGTTTATCGTGGACGAACGGCAAAAAGCCCTCGTATTGCAGTTTGGACAGATCAAATCGGTCAAAGAAAACCCCGGTTTGGCTTTCAAAATTCCGTTCATTCAAGACGTGGTTTTCTATGATGACCGTATCTTGGCGCTGGATACGCCACAGACCGAGGTGACGCCATCTGATGATCGTCGTCTGGTTGTAGACGCGTTTGCGCGCTACCGGATTTCTGATGTGGTCCAGTTCCGTCAAGCTGTGGGCGTTGGTGGTCTTGCCACCGCAGAATCGCGCTTGTCTGGCATTATGAACCCGGTGATCCGTGAAGTTCTTGGTGCGGAGGGTGTGACGTCTAACACCATCCTGTCTGCGGACCGGGTTGAGCTGGTCAACCGCATCACGGCACAAGCCCGCGCACGTGCGCGCCCCCTGGGTCTGGAAGTGGTTGATGTGCGTTTGAAGCAAACCAACCTGCCTGAGCAGAACTTGGACGCGACCTTTAACCGGATGCGTGCAGAGCGTGAACGTGAAGCCGCAGACGAGCGTGCGCGTGGTGAAGAAGCGGCGCAACGTGTACGCGCGCAAGCCGACCGGACCGTGGTCGAGCTGGTATCAGAAGCTCAGAAAACCGCTGACATCATTCGCGGTGAAGCAGATGCCCGCCGGAACGCGATCTTCGGTCAGGCATATGGTGCCGATCAGGAATTCTTTGAATTCCGCCGGACACTGGATGCTTATGAGCGTGGTTTGCGGGGCGGAAATTCCTCCTTCGTGATCAGCCCGAACGATCCGTTCTTTGACTACCTGCGCTCCGATCAGGGTGCTGCGGCCAATCAATGATCACACATATTCTACTCGCCATCGGTCTTGTGATGGTCGTCGAGGGGCTGGTGTTCGCACTGGCCCCTTCGCGTTTGGATGAACTGGTCAAAGCGCTGGAGCAAATCCCGTTCGAGACCCGCCGCATGTTGGGCCTTGCCTGTGTTGCAGGGGGCGTGGTGCTGGTCTGGTTGGCCAAAGGTGCATTTTCAGCCGGATAGATCTTGCCTAAAAACACTGCATGCCTTGATGGATGCCTGATTTTTCCTTTTGAGAACACCTTCGTTTGTGCTCTGTTTCCCCAGCGTAAACGCAGCGCATTTGCGAATTTGTATAGAACGTTGGGGGATAGAATGACGAGGCTACGGTTACTTAAGGCGATTTGCACCGGGGCAATGATCTTTGGGATGGCGCACACCTCTGCGGCCATAGCGCAAGACCGACCTTTTTCGGTCAGAGTACAGGGCGATTACTTTATCGGAACAGGCGTGATTGACGGACGCACACCGGCGCGCCTATCCCAAGCTCTAAAAGCAAATCCGGGTATCAAGGTTCTCGTTCTCTATAATGTTCCGGGGTCAGACAATGACGAGGCCAACCTTCAGGCGTCACGGTTGATCCGCAAGGCTGGGCTGACGACCGTCGTCCCGGCGAAAGGCATGGTCGCTTCAGGTGGTACCGATATGTTCCTTGCTGGCAAACGGCGCATTATCGAAAAAGGTGCCTGCGTCGGCGTGCATAGCTGGGCCATTGGCAATCGGGAGGGGGCTGATTTCCCGGACAGCTCGCGCGAGCATGACCTTTACCTGAATTACTATAAGTCTATCGGAATCAGCCCAAATTTCTACTGGTACACTTTGGATGCCGCTGGAGCTGATGAAATGCACTGGGCCTCCGTCAGTGAGATGAACCAGTTCAAGATGGCAACCAGCCGCTTGAAGTTTGCGCAAGAAAGCGAAAACCGCAGGTATTCCCGCTGCGACAGACGATAGCCGCGCTTTAAGATCGCCTTGAGGTTTTCCAACTAGGTTGCATCCAGCATTTTCTGGCGTTCGGTGCTTTGCTCGATTGCGCAACAGCGCTATGTTTGCGGTAGTCCTGTTACAGGGTGCTCACGCTGTGTTGACAGCACGCGAGGGGTGGGGACGTTGCATATTTTCTGCAATGCCCCAAATTTGGATGTATCAAGCGCGGGCGCACATTTAATGTGCGCCTGCACGCAGAACGCAACAGAACCTAAAGGAGCTGGAAGTGAACGCTCACGTCATTCCCCAAACATTAAAGCCGGTCGCACCGATGCGTGCCGTTCAGGCGCTGGTCGTGGGGTTGGCTCTTGTGATGGCACAGACCATCGCGGCCAATGCCAAACTGCCAGAAAGCTTTGCCGATCTGGCTGAGCAAGTAAGCCCGTCTGTGGTCAACATCACAACGTCGACAAATGTTGCAGGCGTCAATCAGGGACCTGCACCGGTGGTGCCGGAAGGCTCGCCGCTTGAGGACTTCTTCAAAGACTTCATGGATCGCCAGAACCGTGGACAACGGCCACGCCAGTCATCTGCGCTTGGGTCTGGTTTTGTGATTTCTGCCGATGGCTACATCGTCACAAACAACCACGTGATTGACAAGGCAGACGAGATTGAAGTTGAGTTTTTCTCTGGCGAGAAGCTGGATGCGAAACTGATCGGGACGGACCCAAAGACAGATATCGCATTGCTGAAAGTGGAAAGCTCAGAGCCACTGCCATTCGTCCCATGGGCCGATTCAGATGTGGCCCGCGTGGGTGACTGGGTGATGGCCGTGGGCAACCCGCTGGGACAGGGCTTTTCCGTCTCAGCTGGGATCATCTCGGCACGCGAACGTGCGCTGTCAGGCAGCTATGATGACTTTATCCAGACCGATGCTGCGATCAACAAGGGCAACTCCGGTGGTCCGTTGTTCAACGTCCAAGGCGAAGTGATCGGCGTGAATACGGCGATCCTGTCACCGACAGGCGGCTCCATCGGGATCGGTTTCTCCATGTCGTCAAATGTTGTGACACGCGTTGTCGATCAGTTGCAGGAATTCGGCGAAACCCGCCGCGGTTGGTTAGGCGTGCGCATCCAAGATGTCTCTGAAGACGTCGCCGAAGCGATGGACCTAGCCTCTGCGAATGGTGCTTTGGTTACAGATGTGCCTGACGGCCCCGGCAAAGATGCAGGGATTAAGGCAGGTGACGTTATCACGACCTTTGATGGCCGTATGGTGAAAGACACACGGTCGCTGGTGCGCATCGTGGGCAACAGCCCTGTTGGCAAGGCCGTGGATGTTGAGGTGATCCGTGAGGGTGCCGAAGTCACGCTGGCCGTGACCCTTGGCCGCCGTGAGGATGCCGAATCCAAGCCGGTTCCTGTTGTCGCCGAAAAGGAGACGCCGGAAGAGAAAGTGATCATGGGCATGACCGTCGCGGTTCTGACGTCTGAATTGCGCGAGCAATTGGCGCTGGATGACGATGTCTCAGGTCTTGTGGTCAAAGCGGTCGCCGATGACAGCGATGCGTTCGAGAAAGGCTTGCGCGCAGGCGATTTGATCGTCGAAGCCGGTCAGAAGAAAGTCGAGGCGATTGATGATCTCGAAGCCCGGATCGAAGAGGCGAAGGAGGCTGGTCGGAAATCCTTCCTGATGCTCATTCGCCGTCAAGGCGATCCACGTTTCCTCGCGCTGTCGCTCGACGAATAATTCACTTTCATATGGTTTGACGGGGCGCCTTCGGGCGCTCCTTCTTTTTGAGGTATCATAATACAGGGCGTTTTTTGTTGAATTGGCGCACAGGTCAGGCATCCTTTTCTGAAACGGGGAGGATCGAAATGAAGTCAGTGGGTGTCTGCGGTGTTGGCGATATGGGGTCTGGTCTTGCCAAGAACCTCGTGAAAGCCGGGTTTGACGTGTTCGGCTATGACCCCAAACCGCATCGCGCGGCGGATATGGCAGGGTTTGGCGTCACGCTTTGCAACAGCAACGCCGCCGTCGGCGCTGCCTGCGAGGCGGTGTTTGTCATGGTGATGAACGGTGACGAGGCGCGGGACGTGATCTTTGGCGCGGATGGAACAGGCGGGCTGGCCTCGACGATGCCAGACGGTGCTGTCATTCTTCTCAGCGCAACAATAAAGCCACGGGAGGCGGTTGAGTTGTTCGCCGATTTGCCCGAATGCCTGCACATGGTCGACACGCCCGTCTCAGGCGGCCGACCGGGCGCAGATGGCGGGACATTGACGCTGATGTCAGCAGGAAGCGATGCGGCGCTTGCAGCCGCAAAGCCTGCAATGGAAGCGATCAGCGCCACGATCCACGTGGTGGGCGACGAGATCGGGCAGGGCCAGACGGTCAAAGCGTGTTTGCAGTCCTTGATTGGTTCGATCTTTACGGGCGCGTTTGAGGCCACAGGATTGGCGGCAAAAGCGGGCGTGCCAGGGCAGGTGCTCTATGATGTCTTTTCAACATCTGCGGCGGGGTGCGGGATTACGAACGCGGCTGTCGGCACAGTGATGGCGCGGACCTTTCAGGACACGGGATCACATATCAACACGATGCATAAAGACCTGACGATCAGTCTTGATCTGGCGATGGAATTGGGCGTGCCGCTCTTCACGGCCTCCACTGCGATGCAATTGTTTCAGGCGGGGCGGACGAAATACCCTGATGGGGACAATCAGATGGTGGCACGGATCACCGAAGATATCATCGGCACCGGACTGAAAGCCTAGGGGGAGGGCGGTGTGAAGAAGAACCGCGACGCAGAAGAGATCATAGACCTGTATCGCCGGCACGCGAAAAGCTGGGCCGCACGGCGCAGCCAGTCCTTGCAGGAGAAAAGCTGGCTGGATCGCTTTTTGCAGACCATGCCGCTGCGCCCGCATATTTTGGATCTGGGATGCGGATCGGGTGCACCGATGGCGCGCTATTTGCTCGACCAAGGCGCTGATCTTCAGGGAGTTGATAGCGCGCCGGAGATGATCGAGATGGCTCAGACATCGCTGCCAAAGGGGCGCTGGCATGTCGCCGACATGCGCGGATTGGATCTGGGTCAGCGGTTTGATGGCGTGCTGGCGTGGAACAGCTTCTTTCACCTCTCACCAGAGGAGCAACGGCAGATGTTCAGGGTCTTTCGCGATCACATAGCTGACAATGGCGCTTTGATGTTTACGAGCGGGACACATGATGGTGTGGCGATGGGATGTCTTGAGGGGGAGAGGCTTTATCATGCGAGCCTTGATCCGCAAGAATACCGCGACCTGCTGAATTCGCATGGATTTGAGGTTGCAGATCATGTCGTTGAAGATCCGGACTGCGGCAGGCACACCGTCTGGCTGGCACGCCGTGTGAAAGAATAGCGCGCGTTAGCCTTCGACCACTTCGGGATCAAGCTCGATCGCCACAAGACCAAGTTGCTGTGCGGCAAACAATGCCAAGGTCTCGCTGTTGAGCCCTTGTTCGCGTTGATATTTGCGGATGCCGCGCAGGGTCGATGTGTCCAGCATGCCTGTCACATCGCCACGCGAATAGCCGCGGATCGACAAGGCGCGCTGCAGCGTTTCAATGAATTCCACACTCATATCCGCATCACACACCCGCTCGAACCAGCGGCCGGTACCATCATTGACCAGCTTTGGCGCGCGAACCTTGCGGTAGATTGCAGGCTGCGTCTCACGACCCTGATCATCATAGACCGCGTCTTCCACGAGGATCGTCTGGGTCACAATCGTCGTCACTTGCGGCGCAGCCTCATGGCCCCAGCACACGCCGGGTTCCGCGCTGGGCGGTGCCATGTCGGACGTATCAAGCACCGTCGGTTTGATAAAGCGCGTCACGTCAGAGACGGCTGCCTGCTGACAGCCTGCCAAAATGACCGCTGTCGCGGTTGCAGCAAGGGTTGCTTTGATCATTCTGCTCTCACGTCGAACGGTCTTTTTGCCGTCGCTTCACAGCGAAACTACACACAGAGAGCAGGTGTTCAAACCCCAAGGCGGCCGAGCGGCGAAAAGGTGCGACTTTCAGGCCGCAGGGCTTGGATGCGGAAGGGCTGGCAAAATGCGAATAACTGCCCTAAATCCAGAGATGCAAAGAGACATGAGGACAGACCAGAAATGGCAAAAATCACCTATATCGAGTTTGGCGGCAAAGAACATGTCGTTGAAGTGTCCAACGGGCTGACTGTTATGGAAGGCGCACGTGACAACAACATTCCAGGTATTGAGGCCGATTGCGGCGGCGCTTGTGCGTGTTCCACCTGCCATGTCTATGTCGATGACAGCTGGGTGTCGAAACTGCCTGCGAAAGAAGCAATGGAAGAAGACATGCTTGATTTCGCCTATGAGCCGGATGCAGAAAAGTCCCGCCTGACCTGCCAGTTGAAAGTCTCTGATGCGTTGGACGGGCTGATCGTCCGTATGCCCGAAAAGCAGATTTGATTTCCGATTTTTTCAACAAGGCGCGGCGTCTGGCGTCGCACTGTTTGTCCGCATCCGCTCGCCGCGCTTTGCTGGCGTTGGCGTGCGCGGCAACCGGTGCCGGCGCGCAGGCGGATATCTTGCGCGCCGATTACGCAGAACCCACCACGCGCTATGCGCATGGCGTGTTAGGGGACGCGATAGAATACGGCGCGTTGATCTTGCGCACCGACCAGACGGACGGGCCGAGGCTGACGATGCGCTTGGCGCAAGACCGCGTCTTTGAAGACATCGCCCCGCGTTTGATTGATGTGGATGGCGATGGTGACCGCGAAGTGATTGTGGTCGAGTCGCAAGCAAACACGGGCGCGCAGCTTGCGATCTATGACGAGAGTGGCAAGATCGCAGCCACTCCGCATATTGGCACACGAAACCGCTGGCTCGCGCCCATCGGTGCGGCTGATCTTGACGGGGATGGCCATATCGAGATCGCATATATTGACCGGCCCCATCTTGCCAAAACGCTGCGCGTTTGGCGGTTTCAGGACGGAAAGCTGGCTGCCGTTGGTAATTTGGCTGGTGTCACCAATCATCGGATCGGAGAGGATTATATCTCCGGCGGCATCCGGATATGCGACGATGTGCCGGAGATGATCGTGGCCACGGCCAACTGGACGCGTTTGAATGCCGTGCAGTTTGATGGCCGCGCCTTTTCTGTGAAAGAGATCGGTCCGTATCGGGGGCGCGCCAGTTTTACCGACGCGTTAACCTGCCCGTGAGGCATCTGTTCGGGTTGGCCTTTGTGTGTGCCGTGCTCTGCGCCGATGCCGCGCAGGCTCAGGATCAAATCTCACCCGAAGCATTTCTCAATCGCGCACTTGGCAAAACGCTGACATTTACCGACCATCAATCCGGCACCGTCGTCGGGATCGAGCAGTTCTTGCGTCGTGACTTATCCGTTTGGGCCGAAACGAACGGGCGGTGTTCCTACGGACGGATCGAGCAGCGCGGGCCGCTGATCTGCTTCATCTACGAGGATTTTCCGGACCCGAAAAACTGCTGGATGCCATTTGATGACGACGGAACGCTGATGGTGATGTCGAGCAGTACATTTCAAACCCAGCGGATCACGGCCATTACAGAAATCCCCGTTGCCTGTGAAGATGCGCCGCTGTCTTGAATTCTCCGTCTAGGGCAGGGCGCGCCATCCGATATCGCGCCGCACAAACCCCTCCGGCCAGTCTATTTGATCCACCATTGCATAGGCGCGATCGCGCGCTTCTGCCAAGGTTTCGCCGCGGGCTGTGACGTTCAACACCCGCCCGCCTGTGGCGATCAAAGTGCCGTCTTTGCGGGCAGTGCCCGCGTGGAACACCATGTTTTTGCTATCTTCTGGTAATCCCTCAAGGCCGCCGATAGCGGTCCCCTTTTCGTAGGACCCGGGATAGCCCTTCGCGGCCATCACGACCGTCAGCGCGTGATCGTCCGCCCAGTTCACCTGCGCGCGGTCCAGTTCGCCGCGCGCGCAGGCCAGCATTACATCAAGCGCCTGTGCACCAAGGCGCATCATCAGCACCTGACATTCGGGATCCCCGAAGCGCACGTTATATTCAACAAGCCGTGGCGCGCCGTCCTTGATCATGAACCCCGCATAAAGCACACCCTGATAGGGCATGCCGCGCTTTGCCATCTCATCCACAGTCGGCTGCACAATCTCAGCCAAGGCCCGCGCAGTGACGGCATCAGTCATAACGGGGGCAGGAGAATAGGCACCCATGCCACCGGTATTAGGCCCCTCATCGCCATCATAGGCGCGCTTGTGATCTTGAGCGGTGCCAATTGGCAGCACGTTTTTGCCGTCGGACAGCACGAAGAAGGAGGCCTCTTCCCCCTCCATAAATTCCTCGATCACCACTTCAGCGCCAGCCTCGCCAAACGCGCCACCCAGCATGTCGTCCACTGCCGCGGTGGCCTCAGCTACGCTCATTGCGACGATCACGCCTTTGCCTGCGGCCAAGCCATCGGCTTTGATCACAATAGGCGCGCCTTGGGCTTCGACATAGGCACGCGCCTCAGCGGCATTGGTAAAACGTGCATAGGCGGCGGTCGGTGCGCCGGAGGCATCGCAAATCTCTTTGGTGAAGGCTTTGGACGCCTCAAGCTGTGCGGCAGCAGCGGAAGGGCCAAAGCACAAGATGCCTGCGTCGCGCAATCTGTCAGCGACGCCCGCAGCCAGCGGAGCTTCAGGGCCAATGATCACGAAGTCGATGGATTGTGCTTCGCAAAAGGCACAAACCGCACCGCCATCCATGATGTCCAACGACGCGCATTCGGCGATCTCGGCCATGCCCGCATTGCCCGGTGCAACGACAAGACGGTCACATTTCGGGTTTTGCTTCACGGCCCAAGCCAATGCGTGTTCGCGCCCACCGGAGCCCAGAATAAGAATGTTCATCGCCGCTTCCCCTCAGTTCGCGAGCGTTCTAAGCTGTGGCTCACCTCACCACAAGAGCGCGTGCGCATGGACCTTCTCGACGACGACACAGCAACCCCGAATGCCCCCGAATTCACTGTCTCGGAAATTTCGGGCGCGGTGAAGAAAACGCTGGAGCAGGCTTTTGGACGTGTCCGCGTGCGTGGCGAGATCGGGCGTGTGATGAAGGCTGGATCCGGCCACATGTATTACGACCTGAAAGACGACCGGAACGTCATTTCCTGCAACACATGGAAAGGCCAGGTCGCGGGCCTTGGCGTGCTGCCCGAAGAAGGGCTGGAGGTCATCGTCACCGGCAAAGTCTCAAGTTTTGGCGGGCAGTCGCGTTACAATATCAATGTCGACAGCATCGAAGTGGCGGGCGAGGGCGCGCTGATGGCGCTTTTGGAAAAGCGCAAGAAAGCGATGCAGGCGGAGGGGCTGTTTGCCGAAGAACGCAAGAAGCCAATCCCGTATTTACCGGAAATCATCGGCGTCGTAACCTCCCCGCAAGGCGCGGTGATCCGCGATATCTTGCACCGTTTGCGCGACCGGTTTCCGCGCAAAGTGCTGATTTGGCCCGTCGCGGTGCAGGGCAAAGACTGCGCACCTCAAGTCACCAACGCGATCAACGGTTTCAACGCGCTGACCCCGGGCGGGGCTTTGCCGCGCCCCGACTTGATCATCGTTGCACGCGGCGGCGGCTCGCTCGAAGACCTGTGGGGCTTCAATGAGGAAAGCGTCGCACGGGCGGTTGCGGCCTCCGACATTCCTCTGATCTCAGCTGTGGGGCATGAGACGGACACAACTTTGATTGATTTCGTCTCGGACTACCGCGCGCCGACGCCGACGGCGGCTGCAGAAAAGGCGGTGCCTGTGCGCCTTGATCTGATGGCCACACTTGACAGTTATGACAGCCGCTTGACCCGCGCCTTGTCGAGCAATGTGGCGCGGCGCAAAGAACGTCTGCGGGACCTATCGCGGGCTTTGCCGAAAAAGACCGACCTGACCGACCGCGCGAACCAGCGCCTCGACACGGCGGTGATGCGGCTGCCGACAGCACTGACCAGCGCCATCCAAGTCAAACGCGTTCAGTTGGAGCGAAAGGCCGCCCCATTGCGCCCGTCAATCTTGGCGCAGAAAACCAATCAGATGGCGGCGCGTTTGGAACGGGCCGAGGGGCTTTTAGGGCGTGCTCTGAACACCCGCGCAGACCAAGCGCGCGCGCGGCTCAACCAAACGACTTCACGCTTACGGCCTGCACAATTGAGCCGCGACATCAGACAATCAAATGACCGCCTTGACCGGGCCAATCATGCGCTGGCTTCTGCAGCGACACGTCAGACGAGGGCGTGGAAAGACAACCTGAGCCGCCTTGACCGGTTGAGGGAAACGCTGGGATATCAGGCAACGCTTGAGCGTGGATATGCAGTCGTGCGCGCGGGCGAGACTTTGGTGACCAGCAAGGCGCAGGCGAAAGAGGCAGGCGCGCTCGAGATCCAATTCAAAGACGGGCGCTTCAAAATGGGCGGGTCGTCAAAGGCCAAGAAAGCGCCAGCCAAACCTGCAGAGCAAAGCTCACTGTTCGACGATTAAACGGCAGGCAAATTTACTGCGCAGGCGTATAGCTGACCCCAACACCCGGGCCGGGACAGTTGAGGTCCGCCTTGTCTTGGCCAACCACAACCAAATCATTGCTGGGGTCATCCCCAACAAGACGCACGCGCTTCTGGCCGTTCACGTCCAAGATGTTCCAGCATTGCGCTTCTGACTGCGTTTCATAGACGAAGCAGATCGTGTTCCCCTCATTATACCACGCGCCGCGTTCGCATCGGCCATCGAGGAATGTCCAGATCACACGTCGATCCTCGAAATACTGTTCCGCCCCATAAGGCTCGCCACGACGGTTGAAGTAGAACGTATTGCCGGACGTCAGGGTTTCGAACTCTTCCGCCGTCAGGGCATTTTCTGGCACCGGAGGTGTCTCTTTTTCCTGCTGCGCCATGACGGGCAGGGCGAAGGCCAGCGAAGTGGCGAGGATGGTCAGAATACGCATGCCCTAGTGTTTCAAATCTGCCCGAGAAAGGAAAGTGGCGGCTTACCTCTCGCGCCATGCTGTCGCATGGGGGTTCATAACGCTGAAAAACAGGGCAGGGATCAGCGCAAGCGCCATCATTGTGGGCGGTGCATAGGGCAGCATCGGCGCATGGCCGCGCGCCGGAATATCAAGCTGTGGGAACGGCCGTTCCGGATGGGCGTGATGATCCGACAGGCGCGCGCTGTTCAACGTCCAAAGTGCCGATAGCCAGTGGGGCGCGTTCCATGAATGTGTCGCATTCACAGGCTCATAGGTGCCATCCGGAAGGGCCGCACGTTCCAAGCCGTAATGCTGAATATAGGCTTGCGCCAACATCTGAAGCTGCGCCGCTGCCGCAATCAGAAGATACACAACAACCCCCATCACTCCGCCGATGATCGCCGCCAGAATAAGCATCACTGCGGCCCCGCCAATGATGCTGATAAACGCATTTGATGGATGCCAGAACGGCAAACCTGCACGCTCAAGCCGCGCGTGTTCCGAGTGTCTTGCAGCCAGAAGGCTGCCGATCCAAGCGCGTGGTGCGAATTGATAAAAGCTCTCGTTCAACGTCGCGCTGCTCGGATCCTCAGGCGTCGCGACTTTGGGGTGATGCACGTTCAAATGCGCCACTTCGTGATGCCCATAGAGCATGGAAATCAACACCCAGCGCCCCATCAGCCGCTGCGTAAGTGCAGGTTTGTGGATCAACTCATGCGCTGTTGCAGCGCTGACCTGTCCGAGAAACAAGGCCGCTGCCAGAAAGAGCGCAACACCTGACGCGCTGAACAATCCCGGACCGCCACCTGCAAGAGACCAAATCACCAATAGAAGCAGCACGAAATGCACACCGACCAGCATCTGCGAAAGCAAGGTCGCCTCGTCATCTTCCGCCGCTTCGCCGTCATATGTCAGCGCGGGCAATAGCGCGTCGACACCCGCAATGACCAACGTGACATAGGCCAAAGCAAGCCACGGAGCCCACCCACCGAACAATGCGCCCGCCAGCAGAAGGGGCAGTGGAAAAAGGGTGACCAGACCGAATGCGAGAAAGGATCGGGGCATATTTGTAACCGTATTTACTGCTCAATACGACGTTCAAAGCAGGCGAATGTGCCTAAATCATGGAATTTGAGTAAAAATCAGAAGGCCGCTGAGCGCGAAGCCCCCTGTTTTGGTCGTTTTCCGCCGGTATCCCAAGGCATGCAGAGCGTTAAGCTGCGCCAAACCGCTTGAGAAAGGTGCGACCCATGGCGTTGGATGACAATAAAGGCGTTTGGAAATCCGGGCGCGGCAAGGGCCGCAGCACGCCGAAGGGCCGTCAGCTTGAAGACACAGCGTGGGACGAGGTTAAAGCGCTTCTGGGCGAAAAACCGCGCCGTCGCGATTTGCTGATCGAGCATTTGCACCTGATCCAAGATGAATATGGCTGCCTGTCTGCTGCGCATCTGCGCGCGTTGGCGGAAGAGATGCGGATGTCGCAGGCGGAGGTCTATGAGGTCGCCAGCTTCTACGCGCATTTCGATGTCGTAAAAGAAGGGGAACCGAAACCACCCGCGCTGACCATTCGTGTCTGCGACTCCCTGTCTTGTGAGCTGGCTGGCGCGCAGCAATTGAAGGCCGCTTTGGAAGACGGGTTGAACCCCGAAGACGTGAGGGTTCTGCGCGCACCCTGCATGGGTCGCTGCGATACCGCGCCGGTTCTGGAATTGGGTCACGCCCATATTGATAATGCCACGGTAGAGAAGGTCGAAGCCGCGATTGCGGCGAACGACACGCACGCACATATACCTGAATATCAAACGCTTAGCGCTTATAGCTCAAGTGGTGGCTACGCCACATTGAAAGACCTGCGTACCAACGGCAATTGGGAAGAGGTGCAGGCCAAGGTCAAAGAAAGCGGGCTGCGCGGCCTTGGTGGCGCGGGCTTCCCATCGGGCACCAAATGGGGTTTCGTGCGCGGCAATGCGGGTCCGCGCTATTTGGCCGTCAATGGCGACGAGGGCGAACCCGGCACGTTCAAAGACCGCTACTACCTAGAGCGTGAACCACATCTTTTTCTCGAAGGCATGCTGATCGCCGCTTGGGCGGTCGAGGCCGATACCTGCTTCATCTACATGCGCGACGAGTACCCCGCGGTCTTGCACATCCTCGCAACAGAGATCAAAGCGCTGGAAGAGGCGGGCATCGTTGAGCCGGGCTATATCGACCTGCGCCGCGGGGCAGGCGCATATATTTGCGGCGAAGAATCCGCGATGATCGAAAGCATCGAAGGCAAGCGCGGCATCCCACGTCACCGTCCGCCTTACGTCGCCCAAGTTGGCATCTTCAACCGGCCCACGCTGGTGCATAACGTCGAAACGCTGCATTGGATCGCGCGCATCTGCCGCGAAGGTCCTGAAGTTCTGAACACGACGGAGAAGAACGGTCGCAAAGGTCTGCGCAGCTATTCCGTCTCTGGCCGCGTCAAAAACCCGGGTGTGCATCTGCTGCCTGCAGGCTCCACAATCACTGATATCATCGAGGCCTGTGGTGGCATGGCCGAAGGCCACACCTTTAAAGCCTACCAACCTGGCGGCCCGTCGTCTGGTATTTTACCAAGTAGTATCAACGACGTACCGCTCGACTTTGACACGCTTCAACCGCTCGGAACTTTCATTGGCTCGGCGGCTGTCGTCGTCCTGTCTGACAAAGACAGCGCAAAAGCGGCTGCGCTGAATATGCTCCGCTTTTTCGAGGATGAAAGCTGCGGGCAATGCACGCCGTGCCGCGTGGGGTGCGAGAAAGCGGTCAAGCTGATGCAGGCCGATACGTGGGATCAACCGCTGCTTGAGGACGTCTGCACAGCCATGTCCGATGCCTCGATCTGCGGTCTTGGCCAAGCCGCGCCCAACCCGATCCGCATGGTGATGAAGCACTTCGCAGACGAGATCTAAGGGTTCTTGTAGACCCTGCACGCGCAGCTTTGTTGCCTGAGCTGCGCGCATAATTTCATCGCATCCCTGCGGTCAGAGGCCGCAAGACGGGCCATCCAAAAGCCCTTGCGCCCCGAAACGCGGTTGCGGACGGGGACCAACTGCATCTCGTTTCGATCCACCAAAACCCGGCAGGCTTTGGTGATCCGCCTATATTGCGCACGGGCTGTCTTCTCCGTCCGGCCAAAGCCGATTTGGACGCCCCATGGCGCAAAGCGGGACCCCGGCGGAACCAAGGGCGTCAGCTTTCGGTTTTTGGCCAAGGCATAACAGGCCGGTAGAAACGGCGTATCTTTAGAGAGGCGAAAGTCATGGTCCGTCGGCGGATTGTTACGCCACCTCTCAGCCGTCAAACCCGTGATGATGCGCACGTAATCGCGCGTCTCTTGCGGCAGGCCGACATTACCGGCCATGAACCCGAACGCGCGACCTTCGCCACCGTTATAGGCCATAGCAGCCAATCCGTGATTGCCGTTTTCTTGCTTGAGGTATGATAGATACTGCGCTGATCTTTCGATACTTTCTGCCGGATTGAAGCTGTCTTTCAGGCCGCGTATCTGCGCGGTGCTGTCAATAAACTGCGCAATCCCGCGTGCGCTTGCAGGGCTGACAGCGTGCGGGTCAAAACGGCTTTCCTGCCAGATCAGCCGTGTAAAAAACGCCTCGTCGATAAAATGCCTGCGTGCCGCGTCGCGCAGCATATGGCAGGTATCATGCACAAAATGCGCCGTGCGGATGCACCCGATATGGCCAAACTCACCGTCGCTACAAACCCGACCGGGGCCATCAATACGCCGCGCCTCTGCCTGCGCAGGCATGCTGAAACACAGGCTCAGAACCAGAAACACCACCACTCTCATACCCGCCAGCGTTCCCGCGCTAAGCGCTTCATGTCAACTGCCACCTTTTCATGCCCGCCGCCGCGTATTAGGTGAGGGGGAGACACGATTTCACAGGTGCACATGTCCTTCTTTAAAAAGCTGAAAACAAAGCTCTTCAAATCCTCGTCCAAGCTGGATGAAGGGCTCGACGCGATAGTTTCTGATGGGGGCGTGGCGGAAGAGGTGGACGCGCCGGTTGTCGATACCGCCGCAGATGAGGCTGCGCGCGCCGCAGAAGACGCTCGCCAAGCGGAAGAGGCGCGTTTGGCCGAAGAAGCCCGCGCCGCTGAAGCAGAACGCCTCGCAGAGGAAGCGCGCGAGGCGGAGGCCGCCCGTGTGGCAGAACAAGAGCGCGCCGCTGAGGAAGCAGAACGCGCCCGTCTAGAAGCACAAGCCGCGGCTGAAGCCGAGAAGGCCCGGCTGGAGGCGGAGGCCGCAGCGCTTGCCGAACGCCAAGCCCAAGAAGCGGAGGAGGCGCGCCGCGCCGAAGAAGCCGAAGCCGCTCGTCTGGCCGAGGCGGCCCGCGTAGAGGCAGAAGCCGCCGCCACTGCAGCGCAGGCCGCGCAATTGGCGCAAGAGGCCAAAGATGCCGAAAACGCCCGCCTTGCTGAAGAGGCGCGCGCCCTCGAAGCGGCGGCGAGGGAAGCGCGCGAAGCGGAAGAAACCCGCGCAGCCGAAGAACGCGCCGCGCGTGAAGCAGAAGAAGCTCGTGCCGCTGCTGAGGCTGCGCGATTGGCCGAAGAAGCCCGTTTGGCGGAAGAGCGTGAACAAGCCCGTCTGGCTGAGGAGGCCGCCGCGAAAGCGCGCGCTGAGCAGGAAGCTGCGGAAGATGCAGCCCGTGCAGAGGCTGAGGCCGCACGGTTGTCTGAGGTCGCCGCTGCTGCTGAAGCGCAGGCCGAAGAAGAAGCGCGCGCACTAGAGGCCGCCAAAGCCAATGTCGCCGCAGCACTGGATGCTCCTGATGCCGCAGCGCTGTTGGACGCCGATGAAACCCCTGAAGAGCCAGCGAAAAAGCCCGGCCTTTTCGGTCGCTTGCTGGGCCGGACGGAGAAGAAAACCGTCATCCGGCGTGAGCTTGACGACGATATGCTGGAAGCGCTCGAAGAGTTGCTGATTGCGTCGGATATGGGCGTCGACACGGCTTTGCGGGTGACCGCCAATATGGCCGAAGGACGCTTCGGTAAGAAGCTCAGTACGGCAGAGATCAAGGACCTGCTTGCCAAAGAAATCGCAACGATTATGGAGCCCGTCGCCAAACCGATGCCGCTTTATCCCAAACGCCCGCAGGTTGTGCTGGTCGTGGGCGTCAATGGCTCGGGCAAAACCACCACCATCGGCAAGCTGGCCTTGCAATTCAGTCAAGCTGGCAAAAAGGTTGTGATCGCCGCAGGCGACACATTCCGCGCCGCTGCCGTCGAACAGCTGCAGGTCTGGGGGGAGCGCGCCGGCGTGCCAGTGCTGACCGCACCCGAAGGCACGGACCCCGCAAGCCTCGCGTTTGACGCGATGACCAAAGCCGAAGCCGATGGCGCTGATTTGCTGATGATCGACACTGCAGGCCGTTTGCAAAACCGCGCAGACCTCATGGAAGAACTCGCCAAGATCGTGCGCGTGATCCGCAAGAAAGATGAGACTGCGCCGCATAACACTCTGCTGGTTCTTGATGCAACAACGGGTCAGAACGCCTTGAATCAAGTTGATGTTTTCCAAAATATCTCTGATGTCTCGGGCCTCGTGATGACCAAGCTCGACGGGACAGCCAAAGGCGGTGTCCTTGTCGCTTTGGCCGATAAGTTTGGCCTGCCGATCCATGCCATTGGCGTGGGCGAGCAGATTGACGACCTTGCGCCCTTTGACCCCGAGGAGTTCGCGCAGGCCCTGACGGGGGCCACGACCTCCTAGCGAGGGTCACCATGAGCGCATGGATCACATCGCTTGAAGGCACGGAGGCGGGGCACCACTTGGCGCTTGGCCTCGCCATCATGGCCGCGATTTTGCATGCTATTTTCGGAGCGCTGCAAAAAGGGCGGCATGATCCTTGGCTGTCACGCGGCGCGATCGACCTCAGCTACGGCCTGATCGCCATGCCCTTTGCGCTGTTCGTTGTGCCGTGGCCGGAGCCGCATATGTGGCCGATCTTCGCTACCGTTTATGTCATCCACGTGTGCTACAAGCTGCTGCAGGGCTTCACCTATTCCAAGGGCGCCTACACCGTCGTCTACCCCGTCGTGCGCGGCACAGGGCCGCTTTTCGCCGTCATCGGGGCCTATCTTGTCTTTGGGGAGACGTTCAACGCGATCCAAATCGCCGGTGTCGCGGTGCTGCTTGCGGGCATTTACGGCCTTGCCGCATATAATCTCAAAACCATCACCGTAGATCGCGACACGCTCGTGCCTGCGCTCTGGCTCGCCGTGGCGACTGGCCTTTTCGTGGCGCTCTACACGACCTATGACGCCTACGGCATCCGCGCCACGGCGGACCCGTTCACCTTTCTCGCGTGGTTCTTCTTCATCGACGGTCTGTTCTTTATGCCGCCCGTTGCGGGCTACCTTTGGTGGAAAAACCCGGACCGCCCCGCGCTTGGCCCTTTGATGGCGCGTGGCGTCACAGGCGCATTTGTGGCGTTTTTCTCCTTCGGCGCAATTATGCTGGCCACCCGCCTCGACAAAGTGGGGGAGGCTGCGGTATTGCGCGAGACCTCGACCGTGTTCGCGGCCCTCATCGGCTGGCTGATCTTGGGAGAGAAAGTAGGCCCGCGGCGTCTGACGCTGATGGCATTGATCGCGGCCGGTGCCGTTATTGTTGAGTTCGGAGGATAGAGCATGGCCGAAAAACAGGTCTCACAATGGGTCAAAACCGCGCTCGATCTGGGGCCCGTCTTGCTGTTCTTCGTGGCCTATACCCGCCTCAAGGACGAAACCTATACAATCGGCGGTACCGACTATGACGGCTTCATCGTCGTAACTGCAGCTTTCGTTCCGATCCTGTTGATATCTATCGCAATTTTGTGGAAGCTCACAGGCAAGATCAGCCGTATGCAAGTGCTCACAGCCTTCATGGTGATCTTCTTCGGCGGCCTCACCGTGTGGTTCAATGACGAGAAATTCTTCAAAATCAAAACCACCATTGTCTATGGCTTCTTTGCGACCGTTCTCGGCATCGGGTTGCTGCTCAAGCGTTCTTGGCTCGAATACGTGATGGACGATTTCCTGCCGTTAACAAACGAAGGCTGGATGATCTTTACCAAACGCCTGACCATGGCCTTTGCTGCCCTTGCAGTCGCTAATGAATTCGTCTGGCGCACCATGTCGACAGACGCGTGGGTCAAGATCGAAACCTTTGGCTTCCCCGCAGCTTTGTTCGTGTTCTTCATGAGTCAAAGCTGGCTGTTTCAGAAATACGCAGAAGAGCCTGAAGACAAAGCCTAGTCACCCAAAGTGATAACGTACCGCCCGACCGCCGTGCCGTGGCGGGACGACCGTGTATAAGGCAGTACAACCTCACCAGTAGCCCCCTCTGACGGTGTGTAGCGCCAGGCCCCTTCGACCAGTTGCAAGTCACCCTGATCCGGCCCGTGCAAGAATGCTTCCGTCGTAGCTGCCTCAAGATCGCGTGGCTTAAAGTCCAACATCATAGCACCATCGCGCGCGTTGAGACGTATATCTGGCGCAACTGGCGGCACCGCATCCCGTTCGGCAAAGACGCCTTGCGAGTAGGTATAAAAAGACCCCGCATGGACCTGTTGCAAACCATAGGCGCGTACCATGTACCGCGCACCCTCAGGCGGCGTCGCATCCAGATAGCTTTCCCCGTCAGAAACCTCTGCCAGCTTCTCAAACCCGCTCCCAAGTTCATCTTCGCGGTAAATGACATAGCTTTGAACAGCGCGCGCGGGGGATGGGCTCCAAGACAGGCGGGTCGCCTCACCCTCTGCATCCGCCCGCAGCACGCTAGGCGGGGGCAGCATGAAGGCGCGTAATGTGGGATCGCCCAGCAGATTGACCCACACCGGATTGCGCCACAGATAATGCCCCGTTGGGAAATAATCCATGCTCTCGCGATAGGATTCACTGGCGATGCCATTATTGACCGTCCGCATATGGCTTTCACCAATCGTGCCGCCTAGTGCCATAGCGTGCAGCCGCCAAGCGGGTCTGCCGCCCCAACCGGCTGCAACAGTATGCCACGGTTGCGCAAGTGTCGCGCTCAGCACGTTGCCGAACCTTTGGATTTTTTGTTTGTGACTGCCAAAATTGATGACAAAAGTGGCCTTCATTGCGTAATCGGCGTAATTGGCGACTTTGTGGTCTCCAAAATCAACGCCCCAAAGCCATGGCCTTTCCTCGCCCGCATCGTGATGCCCGCCTTCAACCAGAAACTCGGTGCCTACAATGTTGCGAAGACCATCGCGTTCAACGAGCAGATGGTTTGTTTTCGCATAGCCGCCTCTCAAATCGCCCAAAAGGCCGTGCCGCCAGTGATGATTCTTGTCGAAATAGGCACGCAACAACCTGAGTTCTTTATCGCGGTCGCCTGTACTCACTGGTTTAAAATCAATTCGACCGACCTGCATCTCAATCGTATCGCTCGGCAACCTGTTTTCGCCAAGAAGCGGTTTGCCCTCGGCATTGCGAACCAGCCGCCAAGTGCCGTCCATTTCAGCATAAAACAGATCACTTGCATGTGGCACAGGATCATGTCCGTCGGGTCGCGCCTTGCCCGTCAACGCAATTGGCACATGGCCCACAAGGATTAACGCATGCCGCGCAAAGGGGTCAGAGAAATACTGCTCTTGTATCCAGGATTTCAGCGTCGCGGCCTGCTCAAGGCTTTCAACAAAATTGCCGTCGCTGCCGCGTGCCGTCCGGTGCCGGATCACATCCCAGCCGTCGCCGATCAGGTCCCGTTCAAACCGGTCAAGCCGGAGGGAAAGATCATCGGCAAGCGTGTCATCGACCACGACCAAAGCCGTGCCGCGAGACTCAACGGCGGGTATCTCCACGCCAGCTGTAAAATATCCCACATCGACGATATCGCGCGCGGTCCGCAGGACTTGATATTCATAAGCGGTGCCGGGCCTGACATTGGTATCGGTGAAGCGCAGCACCGGACCAAGTTGCGGGGCGATTGCTTCCCATGTCCGTCCGCCCGTTTCGCCCAATGTCCGGCGCTTGACGGCAACATTGCCGACACGAGGCGGCATCGCATGAGCAAGGCTCAAGTGAATGGCGGAGCCATCCACCTCGATCCGGCCATCGACGGGCAAGGGCTTTTCCGGTTGGGATTGTGACCACGCAGCGCCTACGCTGAAAATGAACGCGAGGAAGGGAGCCGCAGACCAGTTCACAGGGGCGCCTTAGCCCACATGGAATAGCGTCGAAAACAGTTTTGGATCAATGCTTTCCGAGGCGAATGTCTTCCCCTCTGTCAGGACGGAGACCGCATCATGGCTGTGCAGACTTTCCTGATGGCTTGCAATCACACGGAAATCTCCGATCCGCACGTCGCTTTGCAACTGCTCGCAAAATGACCGCGCTGCATCCTCTACAAAGATCGGGTTGGCGGCATTTAATTCAGCAAATGCTTGCTCGTCCTCGCGCTTCACCATCACTTGCGTTTCCGTTGGCACTCCGGCGCGGCAGAGATCAATCAAATCCTCGAACCACAGGCATTTCTTGTCGCACTCAATCTCCACCGAAATACGCGCAACAGAGCGTTGCGAATGCGGCGTCGCAAGCTGGCCGCGGAATTGGCGCGCATGCTCGGAAAGTTCCAGCGAACACGGGCAGGTGGAGGAATAAACGTAGTCAAGATGCATGATCTTTTTGCGCACACCAGCGACGTCCACGACTTCCAAAGCGATGTCATAATATTGGTAGCCCTCAAGGCCAGAGCGCAGCGATTGCACTTTCATCGGGAAAGAGAACCGCATCTGAATGCGTGCATCGAAGCTTTCCAGATCGGACTTATAGGCATCAAGCGTCCGCTCGATCACATCAAAGGAAAACGTCTCATCCGCGCGCTTGTAAAAGCTGCGCATGATGCGGGACATGTTGATGCCCTTCTTCTCCGCCTCCAGCGACACAGTGCCGGTCACAGAGGTTTCCAGCGTCAAAGGCCCATTGTCGCGGGTTTGAAACCGGATCGGCAGGCGGAAGTTGGAAATACCCACATGCTCAATATGTTGCTTGGCCCCGCGTATCAGCGAAGACGGCCCGTTCTGCAGGTCCGGCATGGAGGCTTTATAAGCCTCATCCACCTCAAATTCTTCAGGATAGGCGCGGGCGAGGGCAGGGTAGTTGGAGACTTCCCGCCCCGGCAAAAGCCGTGCAATCATCGGGTCTAGATCAGCGACTTCGACCTCACTTGAGCTACCGGCCCAGCGGCGAAGTGTTTCTAATGCTCTCTCGGCCTCGTCACGGCTTGGATTGCGGTCAATTTCCGGCGTGTGGACGTTCATAACAGTCCCCCTTTGGTTCGCGCAGTTCTCAATATGGGGCGTGGCCCCCGAAAAACCAATGCTTATTGTTATAAGTCTACGCGACTCTTCGCCGGTTAGATCATATCTAATGCGCCCAAAATGTCCCCCAAAACGTCTGCGCTGTCCTCAAGGCCAACCGATAAGCGCACTGTGCCATCCGTGATGCCAAGCTCTGTGCGTTGCGCATCGGTGAGGCGTTGGTGTGTCGTTGTGGCCGGGTGGGTGACGAGCGACTTGCTATCCCCGAGATTGTTCGAAATGGTCACAATCTTGAGCGCATTCAGGAACCTGAACGCCTCAGCCTTGCCGCCTTTGATGTTGAGCGTGATCACGGTACCGCCCTGATCCATCTGACGTTTTGCGATCTCAACTTGCGGATGGGATGGCAAATGCGGGTAAGCCACGCTGTCCAGTTTCGCGTGCCCCTCCAGCGCGGTGGCCACATGAAGCGCCGTTTCTGCTTGGGCATTGCAGCGCAGATGTACTGTCTCAAGACCCTTGAGCATGACCCACGCGTTAAACGGCGACAGTGCGCCGCCCGTATGTTTCAGATAGGGCTCAACCGTTTTGCGAATGAACTCTTTGGTGGACAGGATAACACCGCCCAAACACCGGCCTTGCCCGTCAATATGCTTGGTCGCGGAATAAACAATCACATCCGCCCCGTCGCGCAGCGCATGGCCGAAAATAGGGGTCGCGAACACATTATCGACGATGACCTTTGCGCCTTTCTCATGCGCAATCTCCGCGACGGCCTTCAGATCAATGACCTCAAGCGTCGGGTTGGCGACGGTCTCAAGAAAGACCGCCTTGGTGTCATCGCGCACAGCTGCGCGCCATGCGTCCAAATCGGTGCCGTCGACAAATGTTACCTCCACGCCAAAGCGCGGCAGGATATCTTCGAGGATATACAAGCAAGACCCAAACAAGGCCCGCGAGCTGACAACATGATCACCTGCGTTCAGCATAGATGTCAGTGCACCGTTCACTGCTGCCATGCCGGAGGCCGTGGCAAACGCGTCTTCCGTGCCTTCCAGCGCCGCGATGCGGTCTTCAAACATCCGCACGGTTGGATTGCCGTAGCGGGCATAGATATATTCGTCATCGCCGGACTCGATAAATCGTGCCTCAGCGGCCTCGGCCGTGTCATAGACAAAGCCTTGGGTCAGGTAGATTGCTTCAGACACTTCACCATATTGCGAACGGCGAGTGCCTGCGTGAACAGCGCGGGTGCGGGGGGACAAGTTCGTCATCGTTTTTCCTTCAAGGGCCACCTAATCGGGTGCGCCCAAACAAAAAGCCTCCACCGGGAAAAGGGGGAGGCTCATGCATAACGCGTGCGTTCCATCCTCTTTAGCGGAGTTTTTAACGTGGCCCGCAATCCGGTAACAAATCGCCACAGTGTTGGGATACGCCTGTCCACCGAAGGGGTCAAGAGGCTGTTGAGCATCGCGCGATCAGGAGCGTGCGGAAATGGGGGTTGTCCACCTGCTTTACAGCCGAACAAGACCCGCCATTGCAACAATCGACCCCTTGCCAAATCCCGCCACGCACGCATCTCATGAAAGGATGTCTGACCCGATTTGCCCGCTCTGTGACCGGCCCATCCCGCCGGGGTGTAAACAAAGCCTGCACCATCTGATCCCGAAGCTCAAAGGCGGCAAGGGTGGCCCGACCGTTCTGCTGCACCACATCTGTCACAAAGAAATCCACGCCAGCCTGACGGAAGCGGAACTGGCCCGCAGCTATAACACGCCAGAGACCTTGAAGGCGCATCCAAGGCTGTCGAAATTCATCGCTTGGGTGCGGAAACGCCCCCCGGAATTTTTATCGAAAACCACAGGCGGGCGGCGCAAACGCTAGTGCGGCGGGTAGGGCTCTTGCGGCACGCCGTCTGAAATCTCGTAATAATCGCCCTTATCAGCTGTAAAAATATGTTTGCTTATCTTCACACCTGTTGGACCGTCAAAGGCCCCCATCGCGATCGCAATCCAATCAAGATGGGGCGGGTCGAAAAACAGGGCCGAGCCACATGTCCCGCAAAATCCCCGATTGACCTTCTCCGAAGAGGCAAACCACCGCAAACGATCCGCCCCGAGGATGCGCACCGCGTCTTTTGGAACATCGCAAGACACAAAGAAATGGCCTGAGGTTTTGCGGCATTTGTTGCAATGACACCCGTCTGGCGCGGTTAATGCGCCGCTTACTTCAAACGTCACAGCGCCACACAGACATGATCCTTTGTGCATAATAACCTCCAATTCTTCGGGTTAGCGTAACACGGCCTCAGCCAATGACAATCTGCCGCCAAGCCGTTGACAGCCCATCGCACACGCGCCAAGCCTTACACCATGTTTGATCTGCGCCCGGTGGGCTATGTCATTGGTCTTTTGGTGGCCTGTCTCGGAGCGTCGATGCTGGTTCCGATGGTCGTTGATATGGCGGCTGGAAATGGGCATTGGCCGGTCTTCGCACAAGCCTCCATCATCACCACGATCACGGGCGGTCTGCTGGCCATGGCAACGTCCAATGGTGTGGGGGAGCGGCTCTCGATCCAACAGACCTTTCTGTTGACGACCGGCGTCTGGCTGACACTGCCCATCTTCGGGGCCATTCCGTTTTACATCGGCGAGACAAATTCGAATTTCGTGGATGCGTTTTTCGAGGCGATGTCAGGCCTCACCACCACGGGCTCGACGATCCTGATGGGCATCGACACTTTGCCAGATGGGCTGAAGCTATGGCGCGGTTTGATGCAATGGTTCGGCGGCGTCGGGATCATTGTTGTGGCGATGGTGTTCTTGCCTGAACTGCGCGTCGGCGGCATGCAAATCTTTCGCTCAGAAGGCTTTGATACCTTTGGCAAAATTCTGCCCCGCGCAGGTGAAATCGCGCGCAATATTTCCGTAATTTATCTGGGTCTGACAGTCATCTGCGGTTTTGCCTATCTGGCAACGGGCATGAGCGTGCTGGATGCCACCACCCATGCGATGACAACAATCGCCACGGGCGGTTTCGCCAATTCCGATATCTCTTTTGCAGCCTATGCGCCCTCCGCTGAATATGTCGGCGCGCTCTTCATGATGCTCGCGGCTTTGCCCTTTGTGCGTTATGTGCAGCTTGTGGCAGGCACCGCCGTGCCGCTTTTTCGCGACACCCAAATTCAGGTCTTTTTCCTGATCGCATTCGTCTTGGTTTGCGTCCTGACCCTATGGCAAATCTGGACCGGCTACCAACAGGGGGAACTGGCTTTCCGCAAAGCGCTGTTCAACACCGTCTCGATCCTGACAGGCACGGGTTATGCTTCAGACAACTACCCGCTCTGGGGGTCTTTCGCCGTTGCCACTTTCTTCCTGATGGGCCTGATCGGCGGCTGCGCGGGTAGCACCTCCTGTTCGATCAAAGTCTTCCGCTTTCAACTGCTTTTCGCCTCCATCAAAGCACAGATCCGGCGCATCCACTCGCCTCATGGTATTTTCCAGCCCCGCTATCAGGGCCGGACCGTCTCCGACGACGTGCTGTCGTCTGTCATGACATTCTTCGTGCTATTCATCGTCTCCCTTGGCGTCTTGTCGGTTCTTTTGGGCCTTACCGGCCTCGACTTCATCACCTCCGTCTCCGGTGCCGCCGCAGCGCTCGCAAATATCGGCCCCGGCCTCGGTGGCACAATCGGCCCGTCGGGCAATTTCTCCACCCTGAACGAGACGGCCAAATGGCTGCTCTGCGCAGGTATGCTCATCGGCAGGCTGGAACTCCTGGCGGTCTACGTCCTCTTCACTCTCAATTTCTGGAGGCCCTGATGTCTCAACGCCCCCTCGGCGCGCAGCTGTCTCATATGCTCAAAGACCGCGGCGTCACGCATATCTTCGGCATCCCCGGCGTCCATAACCAAGAGATGTATCGCGGCATTGAAGAGGCCGGCCTGATCCACATCCTCGCCCGCCACGAGCAAGGCGCAGGTTTCATGGCCGACGGCTATGCCCGCGCATCCGGCAAGCCCGGCGTCGCCTATGTCATCACCGGCCCGGGCCTGTGCAACATCATGACCCCGCTGGGCCAAGCCTATTCGGATAGCGTGCCGGTCCTGTGCATCTCCAGCTGCCTCGACGAGACCGCCGCCACCCGCGGCCAACTGCACCAAATGAAAGACCAACAAGCCGCAGCCGCGACGGTTTGCGACTGGTCCGAAACTGCACACTCGGCCAAAGCCGCCTACACATTGATAGACCGGGCCTTGGCGGAGTTTCGGCATCAACGGAAGCGGCCCAAATCAGTCGTAGTGCCGATCGCGCAACTGGAAGAACAGGCCGCCCGGCCGCCTAAAGCGCTACCGACGAGTCATTCTATTTTGCGGGCGGACAACATCTTCCCGCTGAAAGACATGCTCGCCACGGCGTCCAAGCCGCTCTTTATCTTCGGCGGCGGTGTGAGAGATACGGATTGGGTCAACGCGGTCCTCAACGCAACCAAAGCCGCGTCCTTCACGACCTATGCAGGGCGGGGCCTTGTTGATGCCGATGCCCCGTTGCACTTCGGCTCAATGCTGGCCCGACCTTCCAGCGCGCAAGTGCTGGCCGAAGCTGATTTGGTCATCGCCGTGGGCACGGAGCTTTCCGAATGCGATATCTGGCGCGACGCGCTCGGCCATGACTGCCCCTTGGTCCGCGTTGATATTGATCCTGAAGTCCTCGCAGACCGGCACCGCGCTGAGATTGTCTACCGTTATGACGGCGACGCTTTCTTGGAAGACCTCCACAGCCTCGATATCGGTCGTGAAACGTCAGATTGGGACGCGGATAAAACCGCCAAAACGCGGGCAAACTGGCGCGCCGAACTCATGGCCGAACGCCCCGGCATCGTCCCCGTGGCCGACGCGCTGCGCGAGGCATTGCCGCCCAAAACCATGATCTATTCCGACATGACCCAATTCGCCTACGCCGCGAAGGAGGTCTGGGATATGGACGCGCCGGGCCACTGGCACCACCCGTCGGGCTTCGGCACGCTGGGCTATGCGCTGCCCGCCGCCATCGGCGGCGCGATTGCGCGACCGGGCAAACCGACGCTCTGCATCATCGGCGATTACGGTCTGCAATACACGATCATGGAACTGGCCACAGCCGTTGAACTCAACCTCCCGCTGCCCATTATCCTTTGGGACAATGGCAAATTGGGAGAGATCGAAGACAGCATGATCCGCGCGCAAATCGCGCCGAACGCTGTGGTCCAGCAAAACCCGGACTTCCTCAAACTGGCAGAGGCCTACGGCGCATATGCCATAGGCCCTCAAACCATGTCGGAATTTCAACAAGCTGTGCGCGACGCGCTTGACGCGGACCGGCCCACGCTGATCCGGATCACTCCGGATCTGGCGTCTTGATCAAGCGGCCTTGCGGCGCAAAGCTGTGCCCGCACCTAACAATGCCAGACCCAGCAAGGGCAGGGTCGCTGGCAATGGGACGGCCGGAATAGCAGACCCGCTGACGACAACATCGTCGATCCAGAAGCCTTCGGTCGCGCCATTCACACTGGTCCAGAACATCAAGCTGAACTGCGCACCATCAAGATCAGACCCGAAAGAGATCGTCCCACGGGACCATCCGTTGCCATCATTTGAGCCTGTAAACACGTGCGACCATGACCGTACATCTGTCAAAGCAGGTGTTGGCGCGGATGCGTAAGACAGTGTCAGCGTGTCATCAATGTCGTTGTCGCGCAGCGACCGCCAGCGGAAGGACACAGTCAGGTCTTCAAACCCTGTGGCATCAATCACGGAGGTTGCGGCGGCGGCGTCAACACTGCCGGCGCTTTCATCACGCAGACGTAGCTTTCCTTTGCGGACTTTGACGTCGTTGCGGTTGCGGTTCACTTCGCTCCAGCCATTGCCGACTGTATTATTGTCGGCGCGATTGAAGTCATCACTATACAAAACTGTGGATGCAGACGCGGCCCCGGTCAACGTGACAAGGGCTAGGGATGCGGCAGCAATCGAATGCAGTACGGTTTTCATTTCAAATCCTCTCAAAAAGCCCTCAGGCGCAATTCCGCAGCGGTTTTGCGCTCGTGGAGCCTTTAACAAAGCGTTAACTAGAGAGGATTCTTGACTGAAATATGGCGGTCATGTGGATGTGACTGCCGTAATTCGAAAATACCTGCTACACTGGTCTCACTCGGGCCGAACTGGAGACGTTCAAATCTGTGAAACACACAATTCCAATGCGTCGTAATCCATTCGACATGCTTGAAAAAGCGCTTCGAGATGGCTGGCAAACTGTTGATACTATTCCGTTAAAAGGTGAGGGCGCATTTCTTGTGCTGACCGTTTCAGGACTGACGCGCCTCGCGCGCAATCGCAATTCGTTTCGCAACCCTCGCAAAGCAGATGGGTATGGACCAATGCGAATTTCTGTTACCTCGGTCGAAACCAGTAACTATCTCGGCGCGATTGCCTGGAAATGGCCTGACAGTGACGTTCTAGACACCTGAATTCGGCACCTCAGTGCCGAAGATCGCCCGAACGCTTACCAGCAGCTTACCAACACTGTCATATCCGAGGCTGCAACCAATAGCTCTTCGGCTGCCAGATTGGGTGCGGCATCAGAGGCCGCTGCAGTGATCCCGTTTTCAGACAGGAAACGCGCAATCTCGCTTGATTTCGTTGCAAACATCGTGCCTTCGGGCAGGTCTCTGCCCGTTGTGTCATTGGCAAGAAGAATGCCGGACACCGCACCGCTCATGTCAAATACAGGCCCCCCGACATCACCGGTCAATGCACCAATTTCCAACCGCTGTACCGTCTCATCGCCGGTTAACCCGCGCACGTCTTCCAATGTGCCATAGGTTACAGTCGGCGCGCTCAATGCGCCTTCATAGGAATATCCTGAGACAGCAATGTTTGACCGCAACCTTCCAACGGTGGTTGAGAACCGTGCAAAATTCAAAGGCACAAGACTGTCTTTTGGCGTCAGCAATGCCAACCCGTCATTGGTGACGGTCACATCCGCCTCATACGCATCATCAAGCGTGATGCGCGTACAGCTTTGCACCGCCTCAGCCACCGTCACAACACGTCCGCGCCCATCAACGTAGAACCCGGAGCGCGCAATTTTCGGTTTGCGCAATTCAAGGCCCGACAACAAATCGACCGATTGGCTGTCCTCATCGCCGTCTGTCGGCTCAAGATGACCTTCGCTCGTGGTGAAGGTCTCCTGCATGATCCTTAAGACCTGCGCCATTTCGGCAGCTTTTTCGGGCGGATGCACCAAGGTGAAGCCTTTGACATAGCCACCCTCCAGCTTCGCATAGGTGTAGGACTGGATTTGATCATTCACGCCGCGCAACGTGAAGCTGTCACGCCGTTTGCGCCGCTCGCCTTCAAGCGGAACAATCTCAAGGGTTTGCATGATTTCATAAAGCCCAGCCAAAGTGCCATCATCGCCCGGCTGGCTAATCAACAGCACCTGTACACCGCTGCCATTCTTCTCTTTGTACTTCACGAACGGATATTCATAGCCGTCAAACTCAACAAGACCGGCTGGCATCGTGATCTGGATACCGGCCTTTTCTTCGTCGACCGTGCCAAGACCCAACGCGGCCAACGCCGCGTCATAGTCTTGCAACAAAGTCGCGCGTTGCTTGGTTGTCAGAATACCGGTGACCTCCAACCCGTTGCTTTGCTGCCACCGCCCCATCGAGGCACGCGTGCCGCGCCCGAAAGCCCCATCAATGGTAGAGGTATAGAACCCGAACCACTTCAGGGCGACTTGCAAGGCTTCACGGTCTGCGCGGTCTAACAACCGCTCGCTCGCACGCGCCTCGCGCGGCGTTTCATCAAGCTCAAGCGGCTCTGCCTCGATCACAGGTGTTTGTGGCGCAGGGGCAGGTGTCTCACTTGGCGTCTCTGTCGCTACAGAGCCCACGCCGCCACCCACCGGCCAGAACTGCCTGCGGTAGTTTGAGCCGTCGACCACATAGCTGTCATTCGGAATGATCCCGCCACGGCGCAGATCCAGCAGGCGCGAACGGGCTGCATTCGGGGACGGGTAGGGACCAAGCGCCAAGGCGTACCATCCGCCCGGCAACCGATACCCCACAACATCCTGAAACGCGCTGCTGTAAGAACGGGCACGATCTTGGGCCTCCCGCAAGCTCGGATGGGCTTCTACCTGAACCCAAGTTTGCTGTGCCACCGCCGCACAGGCAGACATGGCCATACATACAACAGCCAAAAATACTCGAAACATAGTGATGTCCTTGCGCAAAACCTGTCTTGCCCGCATCGCTGATCCCCCAGCCGCGAATCTTGTTGGGTAAGTTATCAGGTCCAACGCCACGCGCACCCCCTCAAATCACCCCTCACGGAGATGTTGTCGCGTTGACCCTTCCGCGCGCTTTGCCTATTGAACGCTCAACGTATCAAAGGGCAGCGACAATGGCCGAGACCACTTCCAAACCGACCTCTTTTCAAGAGATCATCCTACGGCTCCAAACCTATTGGGCCGCCCAAGGCTGCGCCATCATGCAGCCCTACGACATGGAAGTCGGCGCGGGCACGTTCCACCCAGCCACAACCCTCAGATCTCTCGGCACAAACCCATGGGCCGCCGCCTACGTGCAGCCCTCCCGCCGTCCCACCGACGGCCGCTACGGCGAGAACCCCAACCGTTTGCAGCACTACTACCAATACCAAGTGCTCATCAAACCCTCGCCGCCCCAGATGCAGGACCTCTACCTCGGCTCCCTCAAAGCCATCGGCATCGACTTCGCCCTCCACGACATCCGCTTCGTCGAGGACGACTGGGAAAGCCCAACCTTGGGCGCATGGGGCCTCGGCTGGGAGGTCTGGTGCGACGGCATGGAAGTCTCACAATTCACGTATTTTCAACAGGTTGGCGGCCACGACTGCAAGCCTGTCTCAGGCGAATTGACCTACGGCCTCGAACGCCTCGCCATGTATATCCTCGGCTGCGATCACGTCATGGACATGCCCTTCAACGACCCGCAAAGCCCCATCGCGCTCAGCTACGGCGACGTCTTCAAACAAACGGAGGAAGAATACTCCCGCTGGAACTTCGACATGGCCGATACCGACACACTGCTGCAACACTTCAAGGACGCCGAGGCCGAATGCCAACGCATCCTCGACGCACCGTATGACGACCCGAAAACCGGCAAACGCATCGTCATGGCACACCCCGCCTATGACCAAGCCATCAAAGCCAGCCACCTGTTCAACCTGCTTGACGCGCGCGGCGTCATCTCCGTCACCGAGCGCCAAGCCTATATCGGCCGCGTCCGCGCGCTCTCCAAAGCCTGCGCCGACGCCTTCGTGCAATCCACCGCAGGCGGCTGGACACCGGAAGCAGCATGAGCGGAAAAATCGTAGGGATCGGCCTCATGGTCACAGCACTCATCACCGCCATCAGCCTCTATTACTTGCAGGTCTACCACTTCTATGAGGAGCCGCGCACAGGCGACCTGATCGAACTCACTGCGCTGGGATCTGGCCAGCCGGAGGAGATCATCGCCGATGACGTCACCTCCATCGACGCGACCTCCTCCCCCATCCGCTACCGCGCCTGCTTCACCACGCCCATGTCGCAATCCCTGCTGACGGAAGCCTATGTCGAAGCCCCCGGCGCGATCCCTCTGACCGCCCCCGACTGGTTCGACTGCTTCAATGCCGCCGAAATCGGCGCCGCGCTCGAAGCCGGAACCGCCCTCGCATTCATGGGCAAAGAAAATCACGACTACGGCGTCGACCGCATCGTCGCCATTATGGAAGACGGGCGCGGCTTCGTCTGGCACCAACTCAACGATTGCGGCCGCAAACAATATGACGGCACGCCCACGGGCCCTGAATGCCCTGACAGAACACTGGACAATTGATATGCCCGACCTGCTGATCGAACTCTTCTCCGAAGAAATCCCCGCCCGCATGCAGACCCGCGCTGCCGCGGATCTGAAAAAGCTGGTGACAGACGGCTTGGTCGAGGCCGGCTTGACTTACGCCTCCGCAGGAAGCTTCTCCACGCCCCGCCGCTTGGCTTTGACCGTCGAAGGTCTGACCGCTGAGAGCGCCGCCGTGCGCGAGGAACGCAAAGGCCCCCGCACCGACGCGCCCGAAAAAGCTTTGGAGGGCTTCCTGCGCTCCACCGGCCTCACCGCCGATCAGCTTGAGAAACGCGATATGGGCAAGAAAGGCGAAGTCTTCTTCGCCATCATCGAAAAGCCGGGCCGCCCCGCCGCCGACATCATCGCCGAGGTGCTCGAAAACGCGATCCGCAATTTCCCATGGCCCAAGTCCATGAAATGGGGCGAAGGCAACCTGAAATGGGTCCGCCCGCTGCACCGTATCCTCTGCATCCTGACCGATGAAGCAGGCACGGAGGTTGTGCCGCTCGACGTGGACGGCATCAAAGCGGCAGACAAAACGGAAGGTCACCGCTTCTTGGCCCCCACACCATTTTCTGTAACGTCCTTCGAGGATTACAGTACAAAGCTCAAACGCGCTTACGTGGTTCTGGACGCCCAAGAGCGCGCCGATCACATCTGGGCCGACGCCACCTCCCAAGCTTTCGCGCAGGGCCTTGAAGTCGTGGAAGACAAGGGCCTTCTGGCCGAAGTCGCAGGCCTCGTCGAATGGCCCGTGGTCCTGATGGGCGAGATTGACGAGACCTTCCTCGGCCTCCCCCCCGAGGTTCTCAAAACCTCCATGAAGGAGCATCAAAAGTTCTTCTCCGTGAAGAACCCCAAGACAGGCCGGATTGAGAAATTCGTCACCGTCGCGAACGTAGAGACGGAAGATAACGGAGCCACCATCCTCGCAGGCAATCAGAAGGTTTTGTTTGCGCGTCTCTCAGACGCCAAATTCTTCTGGGAAAACGACCTGCGCATTGCCAAGGCAGAAACCGAGCCACGAATGAAGCCATGGCTCGACGCTTTGGAAAACGTCACCTTCCATAATAAACTCGGCAGCCAAAAAGAGCGGATCGACCGCATCGCCGCTTTGGCCCGCGAAATCGCGCCCGTTGTCGGCGCTGATCCCGACCTCGCCGAGCAAGCCGCCCGGGTCGCCAAAGCCGACCTGAGTTCCGAGATGATCTACGAGTTCCCCGAACTCCAAGGCCTCATGGGCCGCTACTACGCCGAAGCCGCTGGCCTGCCTGCCGAGGTAGCCAACGCCGCCGAAGAGCACTACTCACCGCTAGGTCCGTCGGATGATGTGCCAACTGCTCCGGTGTCGGTTGCCGTCGCGCTGGCCGACAAACTCGACACATTAACAGGCTTCTGGGCAATTGATGAGAAACCAACCGGTTCAAAAGATCCATTTGCTCTGAGACGTGCTGCTCTGGGTGTTATTAGACTGATTTTGGGTGCAAACTTCCGATCATCGCTGGACTCCGCATTTGAGGCTGGTTTTCGGTCTCACGTAATAAGTGACTTTAGGCGTGTTATCTCCCAACAGTCAGATGAAATACAAAAGTCAGACCTCATGTTCGAGCTTAAGATTGACGCAGAAAACAGTCTATCAAGCCAAATCGAAGCTTGGGCTGCCTCCGTCGAAGGCGGAGAATTGAGAGATGAAATTCAAGAACGATTTGTTGAACTATCTCATGAACTCTTTTCCTTCTTCCACGATAGACTCAAAGTCTTTCTAAAGGATAAAGGCATCCGCCATGACGTCATCGACGCTTGCATCGCCATGCCCGGAAATGACGACCTGACGCTCCTAGTCAAACGCGCCGAAGCACTCTCAAAAACGCTGAAAACTGAAGACGGCGAGAACCTCGTCCAAGGCTTCAAGCGCGCCAACAACATCCTGTCCAAGGAAGAAGAGAAAGACGGCGTCTCCTACGAGCTCGACCCGAAAATCGAACTGGCCGAAACCGAAGAAGAGAAAACCCTCTTCGCAGCCCTCGACGCCGCAGAGGCCAAGATCACCCCAGCGATGGAAGCAGAAGATTTCACCACTGCCATGACCGCCATGGCCGAGCTGCGCGCTCCGATTGACGCGTTTTTCGAGGCCGTCAAAATCAACGCAGATTCCCAAATCGTTCGCCGCAACCGCCTCTGCCTGCTCAACCGCATTCGTGTGATTTGCGGTGGGGTCGCAGATTTGACTAAGCTCGAGGGGTGAGGGCACATCTCCGCTGGCCCTTAACCCGCTGTTAATGAAACAATTTTGTACAAGTTGGGTTTTGGGCCGAAAAGTCTTCCCCCAACTTGTACAAGAGTCCGTCTTCAGGCTGCATTTCGCGCATCGTGAATTCTGAGACACAGATTCCCGATTTCCTCAATGTAACAGTTGATTGACACATTTATGCGTCTATGCTGCAGCGCAGTATAAGGACGATCCCATGTTGGACTCGATCAATTTTGAGCTCATCACACAGACGGCAGGCATCAGCCGCCGCCTCCACGGAACACGTGCTAAGTGCTTGCAAAGATTGATAAGATTGGACATGCCGGTCCCCGACACCGTGGCTTTGTCGATCCCTTTGGTGCGCAAAATCGCAAGCGGCCAGCGCCCCGATCTCGGCCAGCTTCTCGAACATTTCGGCCGCTGGCCCGCGCTAAGTGTCCGTGCCTCAACAGAAAAACCCGAATGGGGCGGTCCTTCCACGGTTCTGAATATCGGTATGAATCGCGCCAACGAAGCCTATTTCGCCTCCCGTTTAGGCGCCGAAGCCGCCCGCGCTTTGCACCTGAAATTCATCCGCTCCTACGCAATCGAGGTTGCACGTCTTGACGAAGACATGTTCGATGTCCCTGATTTAACAGTAGAAAAAGCCTATGAGGCCTACGAGCTTGAGATGGACGAGGAGTTTCCTCAAGACATCGAAGTCCAGCTTTTCGAAGTCCTGAAATCCATGGCCCGCGCATGGGAAGGCACATCGGCCCGCATCCTGCGCATGTCCAAAGGCGCCCCGGAAGACGCAGGTCTCGGCCTCGTCGTCCAACGCATGGCCTTCGGCATGGGCCTCGGCGAAAGCGGCTCCGGCGTCATTCAATTCATCAACCCCGAAGACGGCACCCCCAAGAGAAAGGGACGTTATTTGCGCCAGTCCCAAGGGCGAGATGCGCTGAGTGGAGAAGGCAATGCGCTGTTTCTCACGAGCGATCCACGTGGCCAGAGTCTGCAAGACGCGAACCCTTTAATTTATCAGGAACTCAAACGGTTAGGGGGCATAGCTCGTACAGGATTGCGTGAAGAAATGCAGATTGAGTTCACGCTTGAAGGGGGTGACCTTTACATATTGGACGCGGTTGTCGCCCCGCGCAGCGCGCGGGCTTCTGTGGCGGTTGCGGTGGCCTTGGCCAATGATGAAATCATCACTCAATCAGAAGCGCTGCTGCGCATCGAACCCAATGCAGTTCCCGACCTTTTGCACCAACAAGTGCATCCGGATGCCGAGCGTGACATCATCTCGCAAGGCATTGCTGCAAGCCCCGGCGCTGCAACCGGTAAGTTGGTTTTCGATGCGATCGCCGCACAAGCCTCTGAATCTCAAGGAGAGTCCTGCATTCTGGTGCGCCGCGAAACCGCGCCTGAGGACATTCGTGGCATGCATGCCGCTCGGGGAATTTTGACGGAACGCGGCGGGCAGACAAGCCATGCGGCTGTGATTGCACGCGGGCTTGGGTTGCCTTGCGTCTCCGGCGCATCTGATCTTGAGATTGACAGCAAGGCGAAAATTATCGTCGCGCGCGATGGTCGGGTCTTTAAAGAAGGTGACGTGATCACGCTAGACGGATCTACAGGGCAAGCCCTTGTTGGCTCAATAGAATTAGATGAAGCGGGAATTAGTGGTCCGCTTGAAACTTTGCTGTCCTGGGCGGATGAGCATCGCGACATTGGCGTACGGGCCAATGCGGATACACCTGCAGAGGCGACAGTCGCACGACGCTTTGAAGCCGAAGGTATTGGGCTTACGCGTACCGAACACATGTTTTTCGCAGAGGATCGTTTGACTGTCTTGCGCGAGGCGATCTTTGCAGAAAAGGGATCAGACCGCACGGCAGCTCTTGCACGATTGTTGCCGATGCAACGTGATGATTTCGCAGAACTTTTTAAGATTATGAAGCATCGGCCAGTTTGCTTGCGGCTGTTTGATCCTCCGCTACATGAATTCCTGCCTTCGAGCCGTCGCGGCATTAAAGAAATGGCGGAAGCAATGGGGCTAAGCGCAAAGGAAGTTCAGGTTCGCATCGACGGGTTAAAGGAATTTAATCCAATGCTGGGCATGCGCGGTGTTCGCTTAGGGATCACGGTACCTGAAATCTATGACATGCAAGCGCGCGCCATATTCGAGGCGGCTTTGCAGGCGCAAACGCCAGACAATCCGGAAGTCGTTCCGGAAATCATGATACCACTCGTCTCCGCCAAGCGAGAAGTCGAGCTGGTGAAATCGCGCATAGACGCAGTTGCTGCGGAAATTATGAACCGGACGGGTGAGAGCTTATCCTACAAGCTTGGAGTGATGGTTGAGACGCCTCGTGCCGCGCTGCGTGCTGGTGATATCGCGACACATGCTAGTTTCTTGAGCTTCGGTACGAATGATTTGACGCAAATGACATATGGTCTGTCACGTGACGACGCAGGACGGTTTATGTCAAATTACGTCAACAAGGGCGTTTTCCCGGAAGATCCGTTTCACGCGCTCGATCAAGATGGGGTTGGCGAGTTGTTGCGGCTCGCGGCTGACAGAGGTCGGCAAATCCGCTCAAAGGTGACCCTGTCAGTGTGTGGGGAGCATGGTGGCGATCCTGAAAGCATCGCCTTCTGCCGTGATTTGGGGCTCGATTATGTGTCGTGTTCTCCATACCGCGTTCCTATTGCACGCCTCGCTGCCGCGCATTTAGCGATTCGCGACCCGCTTTTGGAAGAGGCAGAGTTAGACTATTCGGACGATGCGTCCTTTGTTCCTGAGTAGCCAGCGGCCACAACATATTGCGTTAACCATATGTAAATATGCGTCCTTTTGTCCGCTGACTGGACGCGACTGCCTAAGCTCCCTATATCCACGCGGAAGTTAACGAACTGTGACTGGTCGCCCTTGGGGGGTGAGCGCCGCCTGATTTTGCTTGCGGTGCAAAAAGATACGGGGAAAGTGTGATGAGTTTTCAAAATTTCACGAGCGCAGCTGTTCTGGCTGCTTTGATATCTGCCTTGCCGGCTTCAAGTTGGGCTGATCTGACTTTATCTGGATCTGGCGTCGGATCGACATCCGGAAATCCTAATGTTGAGGCGGCCCAAGACACGGTGGTGAGCCCTGCGTTTCTCAAGCTGATTGAGGCGGAGAAGGCAGGCAAGGAACGACTGCGCAGCGGTCGTGTTGCGAAAATTTCTAAGCCTGTAGATGTCCCAGCTCCGAAGGGCTCCGGCAATCTGACTTACAGCGTCGCCGAATTGAATGCTCGGCCCAATGCCACGGGTGATGCGCAATGGGCGTGCCTTGCAGAGGCCCTTTATTTCGAGGCGCGCGGTGAGACACTGAAGGGTCAGATCGCAGTGGCGGAAGTGATCCTAAACAGGGTCAGTTCCAGCCGGTTTCCCAACACGGTTTGTGCTGTCATACATCAAGGAACCGGTCGCAAATATGCATGCCAGTTCACATACACTTGTGATGGCAATCCAGAGACAATTCATGAGCCGGGTGCATATCAGCGTGTCGCAAAGGTCGCTCGTATGATGCTTGATGGCGCACCTCGTAAATTGTCGGGCGGTGCCACATATTACCATACAACTGCAGTCAGCCCATCGTGGTCTCGAAAATTTCGTAGAACCGCTCGTATGGGCGTGCATCTGTTTTACAGACCCACCTAGACCGTCGCATTTAATCCTTTCTAGACCGTCTTTCAGGGCGACATTTGCGTCGTGCCCCGTTAGTTGTGCTTGAGGCATCAACTGTGAGGGCGTCGTCGTATGACTTCCGAAATTCGTCTGGCTTTTGCTCATCCGTCGGAACGCTCTGAAGCGTTGGCCGAAGAACTGCGCGATCGTATCTCTTTGCGGGATCATATTCGCGAGGTCGATATCGGTGCATTTCAGGCTGAACGCGGAACGATGCAAAGGATCTGCTTCAACATTGTGGTCGAAGTACGCTTGCCTGATGCTGGTGATGCAGGCGGTCTTGAGGATGATGTGGATCGTATACTGAGCTACGACACGATTACCGAGGCGATTGACCGTGGCTTAAATGCTGAACGCCTCAACCTGCTTGAAACACTGGCTGAACGTGTGGCCGAAGATATTCTGATGGATCGCCGCGCTGCGCGAGTGTTTGTGCGTATTGAAAAGCTGGATCGGGGGCCGGGTGCGCTAGGTGTTGAAATCGTTCGCGACCGTACGTTGGTTGCCTTGGCTCAGCCGGACGAGGCCGAGGTGAAACCGCTTGTCGCATTCTTAGGAAATGACATTTTTGCTCGTTCCGATTTGGCGGCTGTTCTGGATAAACTCGCAGGCACCGGCCAGCCATTGATTTTATGTGTAGGACTTGGCGCGACGGAGGCACCGCATGCAGCACATCCTGCCGCCCAACGCCGGATAGACTTGCTGGCGATTGAACAGAATGCTTGGGTACTGGCAGGGCAAGATAAGCGATGCGTCGTGGTCGCCACACGTACGGAATTGGATTGGTCTATCAAAAACGGTCAAATCAGCGTCTGGGCTCCGTCAAAGATTGTTTTGGACGCCACTGAAGGCCCTGACTTAAGCCAAATGGATGCCGCTGCTTTGACGGATTGGTTTGCCGAGGAATTTGAAGCGAGGACTGTGATCTCTCTTGGCTCAGGTTCCTCTGGGCCGGGGCGGGCGCTTGATGTCGACGCCGTGTTGCAGGGCATGGCGATACTCGACTAAAAGTGCCCATGTATTATCGTCCTATCGCACAAACGGATCACTTCCGCCCGACAAGCGCGCAACCATTGGCGGGCAATCCGCATGTTTGGTTCGTTCAGGTTGAGAGACTGCAGCGAGGAGGTTCCTCTAAAGTTGTTTGGGTTGGTGATGTTCCTTCAGATATCTTGCAGAGGCTAACAACACCTCGGTCGCCCATTGCCGAACTGGATATGAACACCCCAAAATTGATGGGAGTATTGAACACGACACCGGATAGCTTTTCTGATGGTGGTCGTTTTACGGGTCTGGATGCTGCTGTGCGCCATGCTCGACAAATGGTGGATCAAGGCGCTCATATCCTTGATATCGGTGGCGAGTCGACGCGGCCTGGCGCAGCCTTTGTCCCTGTGAAAGAGGAGATTAATCGCACGACGCCTGTCATCACCGCGTTGCGCGATGCGGGCGTGTCGGCACCATTGTCAATTGATACCCGTAAGGCAGATGTCGCACAGGCCGCGCTCGAGGCAGGTGCCGGTATATTGAATGATGTTTCTGCTATGAGCTTTGATGTCAAAATGTCTGATATTGCTGCGAAAAGCCCCGCACCAATTTGTTTGATGCATGCGCAGGGTGATCCCAAAACGATGCAGAAAGATCCGCACTATGACGACGTTCTGTTGGATGTGTTCGATTACCTGGAGAGCCGGATAGCAGTTGCCGAAGCGGCCGGGATTGATCGCAATAGGATTATTTTAGACCCAGGCATCGGCTTTGGAAAAACCGTGTCCCACAACCTCGCGTTAATTCGCGGTTTGTCTTTGTTTCATGGGTTAGGTTGCCCCATTTTGTTGGGTGTCTCCCGTAAACGCTTCATTGGAACGATAGGTAATCAACCAGAAGCCGACAAACGGGCGTCCGGATCGGTCGCAATAGCGCTTCATGGGCTGATGCAGGGTGTTCAGATCATCCGGGCACATGATATAGAAGAGCACGCGCAGGCGTTTGCTCTTTGGCAGGCGTTGCACTCTTAAAGAGCAGGACAAGATCATGGCACGTAAGTTTTTTGGTACGGATGGCGTACGCGGTCGCGCAAACACATTCCCGATGACAGCAGATATGGCTTTGAAGTTGGGGGCAGCAGCAGGTCGCTATTTTCGCCAAGACGGCAATGAACATCGCGTCGTAATAGGAAAAGATACGCGCCTGTCGGGCTATATGATTGAGAACGCGTTAACAGCTGGTCTGACCTCCACCGGTATGAATGTCTTTTTGCTGGGGCCTATGCCAACCCCCGCGGTCGGTCTTCTGACGACATCCATGCGCGCAGATCTGGGGATTATGATTTCAGCCTCGCACAATCCGCACTATGACAATGGGATCAAGTTTTTTGGTCCTGACGGGTATAAGCTGTCCGATCAGGCGGAACATGAGATTGAAGCCTTATTGGAAGGCGAAATAGTGCCTGCTCAACCCCAAAATATCGGGCGAGCCAAGCGGATCGATGACGCGATGGGACGATATGTCGAGCGCGCGAAAGCAACGTTTCCTGCGGGCTTGCGTCTTGACGGGCTAAAAGTTGTAGTGGATTGCGCGAACGGCGCTGCTTACAAGGCCGCGCCAACGGTCTTATGGGAGCTCGGCGCGGAAGTAATTCCCGTTGGAGTTACGCCTAATGGTTTCAATATCAATGAAGAATGCGGCTCTACCGACACAAGAGCTGCAGCTGAAACGGTCGTCGCACATGGTGCGCATTTGGGAATTTGCCTAGACGGTGACGCGGACCGTGTCATGGTACTTGATGAAAATGGACATGTTGCCGATGGCGACCAGCTTATGGCGCTTTTGGCATCACGCTGGGGCGCAGAAGGAATGCTCAAAGGCGGTGCTTTGGTTGCAACTGTCATGTCAAATCTTGGGTTGGAGCGGCACCTAGAGGCGCAGGGCCTCCGTTTGGAACGAACCAATGTCGGTGACCGCTACGTTGTCGCCGCGATGCGGGAACAAGGCTACAATCTGGGCGGTGAGCAGTCCGGCCATATTGTGATGACGGACTATGCGACGACGGGTGACGGGCTTCTGGCGGGTCTGCAGTTTTTAGCGGCAATGGTGCAAACTGAAAAGCCGGCATCTGAACTGATCCGGCAATTTGAACCGGTACCACAAAAGCTTGAAAACGTCAGATTTGGTGCGGGGAAGCAGCCGCTGAATGATGCCGCTGTGCAAGCTGCAATTGCTGAGGCCGAGGCTGACTTGAAAGGCAATGGACGTTTGCTGATCCGTAAGTCCGGTACAGAGCCTTTGATCCGTGTGATGGCTGAATGCGAAGATGAGGCGCAATTGAACGCGTCAGTCCTTTCTGTCGTCCAAGCCGTAGAGGCAGCAGCGCAGGCCTAACCTTTGAATAACGCGATCAGCGATCTCGATTGACTGATCCCGATGCCCAGCAAGATAATTGCAAGCGCGAAGAAAAGTTGTGACGGAAGCTCTTCTTGCATCACAGCGACCCCAAATATCACGGACCATACGGGTACCTGATAACTTGTCAGCGACATGAAAATGCTTCCGGCTGTAGTGATGACCCGCACGCGAATGACAGAGGCAAGTGCTGTTGGAAGAAGTGCCGCAAGAAACAAGGCGAGTGCAGGCCTCATTGGGAAATGTGTTGGTAGGCCCTCGGTGATAAGGGCGATAGGCACAAGGACAACAGCTGCAACGAGAAGTGAGGTTGTTGCAAAAGCCAAGGGTGGCATTCTAGGCGCGCGTCTGGTGATGATTGAACCGCAGGCATAACAACTGGCCGCCCCAAAGCAGGCAAGGCGCCCCCAGAATTCCATTTCCGCGCCAGAGGGGTTGAGCGCTTCGGGACCGAGCAGGATCAGCAATCCGATAAAACCAAGGGCAAAGCCGATGATCCGCCTCGGGCCAATCCCCTCGTCTTTCGAGAAGAGAGCAGCCAACGGAAGAACCAGCAGCGGTACTGCTCCCATAGCGACACCTGCGAAGGCCGACGGCACAAATTGTTGGCCCCAGCTGAGAAGCGCGAAGGGTAGGGCGATTGCGCCTACACCGATAACGGACGCATAACCTGCAGCCTGTCTGGATGGCAGTGTGCGCAAGCCTTGGCCGAGCACAGAGCCGATGGTCCAAAGGATGAGCCCACCTAGAAGCGTGCGCGACGCAGCGACAGTCCACGGCCCAAACCCGTCGAGTGAAATACGGACCAACATGAAGGCGGCGCCCCAAACAATACCAAGGGTCGCGACCAAGCCCCAGTTCAACAAGCCTGGATTTTGAGGGGTTGGGGCGTTCATGCGCTGGGATAACGGCCGAACCGCTTTTGACCCGCTTGGCTAAGAGCAAGGCCCACAAGAATGAGGGCCAAGGCCGTGAGGAAGTTACCGGGAAAAGCTTCATTCAGGAAAGCGACCCCAAAAATAACAGACCAGACCGGCACCTGATAATTAACGAGGCTCATAAAGCTGGGCCCTGCTGTCTGAATGACGCGCACCAGCAGGATGGTTGCAAGGGCAGTCGGGCCGAGACCCAGATAGAGGAGCGCTAACAAGCTTGAGGCGGATATCTCGGTGGGGAGCTCTTCCAAAGCCAGAGCTATCGGGATCATCACGATACTGGCGACGACTAAACCACCTGTAGAGAAAACAATTGGATGGGAGGGCGGAGCAATCCGGGTAATGACAGAGCCGACCGCATAGCAAAGGGCCGCCGCGACACATCCAAGTCGTGCGATGAGCACGCTATCTGCACTGAAAATGTCCGTGATGCCAATTAACACGAGGACGCCGAGAAAGCCCAAAGAGAATCCGATAGCCTTTATTGGGGTCAGGCTTTCATTTGGAACGAACAAGTGAGCCAAAGGCAAGACCAGCAGCGGGATGGCCGCCATGGCAATGCCTGCAAAAGCGGTTGGGACATATTGGATAGACAGGCCGAGAAGTGTGAACGGGATAGCATTTGTGAACAGCCCCATCCCAACAACACAGAACCACAGTTTACGGTCAACGAGTGTCGGTAATCGCTGCCCCATAATACGCATCGCGATGAAAAGGATTACCGCTGCTATTGCGACGCGAATGGCTGCGATGCTCAACGGACCAGCATCCCGCAAGGCTACGCCGATTGACATAAATGATGCGCCCCAGATGACACCTAGAAGGCACAAGATCATACAATTGAGAATGCCGGGAGGGGAAGAGTTATTCTGCATATGCGTGACCTAAATGGAAAAGGCACCGCAAGCGATGCCTTTTGCACTTTTTATTTTACGCGCAGTCGCGCGGTGTGGCGCGTTGGGTCGGGGTAACCCGACCCTGCCAACTTAGTTTTTCGATTTATCAACCATCTTGCCTGCCGAAATCCACGGCATCATGCCGCGCAGCGTTTCGCCAGTCGCTTCGATCTGGTGCTCGTCATTGCGACGACGGGTGCCTTTGAAGAACGGCTGCCCGACTGCGTTTTCTTGCATGAAGTCACGCACGAATGCACCTGTCTGAATGTCAGTCAGGATCGCTTTCATACGGGCTTTGGTCTCGTCGTAAGGCAGCACGCGCGGGCCGGAAACGTACTCGCCGTATTCCGCCGTGTTGGAGATCGAGTAGTTCATGTTGGCGATGCCACCTTCGTAGATCAGGTCAACGATCAGTTTCACCTCGTGCAAGCATTCGAAATAGGCCATCTCGGGGGCGTAACCAGCCTCGACCAATGTCTCGAAGCCCATACGGATCAGCTCAACGAGACCGCCACACAGAACGGCTTGCTCGCCGAACAGGTCTGTTTCGCATTCTTCGCGGAAGTTCGTTTCAATGATGCCAGAGCGGCCGCCGCCAATTGCGGAGCAATAGGACAAGCCGATTTCCAGCGCTTTGCCGGACGCATCACGGTCAACAGCCACGAGGCACGGCACGCCGCCGCCTTTGGTGAATTCGCCGCGCACAGTGTGGCCGGGGCCTTTGGGCGCCATCATGATCACGTCGATACCTTCTTTGGGCTCGATCAGGCCGAAATGCACGTTCAGGCCGTGCGCGAAGGCAATTGCAGCACCTTCGCGGATGTTGTCATGCACATATTTCTTGTATGTCTCGGCCTGCAACTCGTCGGGCATGGTGAACATGATGACGTCAGCCCATGCCGCCGCTTCTGCGATGCCCATGGTTTTCAGGCCTTCGCCTTCGGCTTTCGCGATGGAGGCAGATCCTTCGCGCAGCGCAACGACCAGGTTTTTCGCGCCAGAGTCGCGCAGGTTCAGCGCGTGGGCGTGGCCTTGCGAGCCGTAGCCCAAGATAGCAACTTTCTTATCTTTGATCAGGTTAACATCGCAATCGCGATCATAATAAACGCGCATATCAGGCGCTCCTCTGCTAGGTTTATCTCAGGACGCAATTTACAATTTTCGAAGCTCTATGACAGATAATTAAGTCGAATAATTTTGATTTTATGCTATTTTCAATTCGTCAAATTTAGCGTTATTGTGGTTTTTATGTTTGACGATACAGATAGGCGCTTGCTGCGCCAATTGCAGGCTGACCCAGCAGCTCCGCTTTCAGAGCTTGCGGAGCGATGTGCTGTTCAGCCAGGCACGGCAGCACGGCGGCTGGAAAAACTTGCGCTTCAAGGCGTGCTCAGAGGTCAACACATGGTGATCGATTGGGCCGCATTGGGGTATTCCGTCGAGGTCTCGCTCCGGTTCACACTTGATAAGACACAAAGTACAGCATTTGACGACTTCCAAGCTGCTGCGCGCAAAATACCAGAAGTGATTGCAATCCAGACGTTCCTAGGTGTTGTCGATGTCCGCCTCTCTGTCGTTGCGCGTGACATGGGGCATTATCAACGGCTTTACCGCGACCAAATTCTGGTGCTGCCACATATCGCCGAGCTTGAAGCCTTGATGCATGTGGCCACCATCAAATCAGCTGAATCGTTGCCGATATGACTGAGATTGATGACATCGATCGCGCGATCCTCGCGTCTCTCAGTCGTGACGCCAGGCAAAGTGCAGGGGCGGTCGGCAAGCAGTTGGGAATGAGCCAACCCGCGACATGGCGTAGAATTCGACGGTTGCAGGATGCCGGCGTCTTTGCAGGCCGTCGGGTAGACCTGGATGCAGAAAAGCTTGGGTTCGGTGTCACCGTCTTTCTTGGCGTCAAGCTTGCGACCAAGGGCCGAGTTTCTCTTGAAGACTTCGAAAGGGCTGTCACAGCAATTCCGGAAGTGCAAACCGTCCAGCATGTTTTGGGATTGTATGACTATCGGCTGCGGGTCGTTGCCCGGGATTTATCAGATTTTGAACGGGTTCTGCGCCGGCGGATCATGACATTGCCGGGCGTGGGCAATGTGGAGGCGAATGTTCTGTTGAGCGAGGAAAGGCTACCGGGGCCTATTGCAATGTGCTGAAATCTGACTGCGACACTGAGGCCGGATAATTGTGGCAGTTAGACTTTGCGTTCACTGAAGTGCGGTTCTATTCAAGGCGCATATCTTTTGGAGGACCAGACATGGCATTGCTTGATACCGTTGACCCGACAGGCCTAGAAGAATTCAGCGTGGTTTTCACAGACCGTTCCCTCAATTCCATGTCCAAGTCATTTCAGGGCGTGATGACGGACATCTCCGCAATGCTCAAACAAGTGTACAATGCTCACTCCGTAGCACTCATTCCCGGTGGCGGCACCTACGGGATGGAAGCCGTCGCCCGCCAGTTCGCTCGCGACAAGAAGGCGTTGGTCGTGCGCAACGGGTGGTTTTCCTACCGTTGGTCGCAGATCATTGAAGCAGGCGGTCTGACGTCGGAAGCAGTCGTTATGAAGGCCTGCCAATCGGGCAATGAAACGCGATCTCCATTCCAGCCTGCGCCGATTGAAGATGTGGTTGCACGGATCTCTGAAGAAAAGCCGGACGTCGTGTTCGCCCCGCATGTCGAGACCTCGGCGGGTGTCATCTTGCCTGATGACTACATCAAAGCGCTGGCGGATGCCGCGCATAATGTAGGTGCGCTAATGGTGCTAGACTGTATCGCGTCTGGGTGCGCTTGGGTCGATATGAAGGCCACCGGCGTTGATTTGCTTATTTCAGCACCGCAGAAAGGCTGGTCTGCCACACCTTGTGCTGGGATCGTCTGTATGTCGCGACTGGCCCGTGAGCGCATTGGTGAAACAACGTCGGACAGTTTTGCCATCGATTTGAAGAAATGGCTGGATATCATGGAGGTCTATGAGGGTGGTGGTCATGCTTATCATGCCACGATGCCAACAGACGGTCTGATGGCCTTTCGCGATACGATGAAAGAAACGCAGGCATACGGGTTCGACCGGCTGCAGGATGCCCAATGGGCGCTCGGTAATGGTGTTCGGGACTACATGAAGTCAAAAGGTATAGTGTCAGTTGCGGCTGATGGATTTGGGGCCCCCGGTGTTGTCGTCAGCTACACGGATGACGTTGCGGTCCACAATGGCTCCAAGTTTGCGTCCGAGGGGATGCAAATCGCGGCAGGTGTACCGTTGCAATGTGATGAACCGGATGACTATCGCACGTTCCGGATCGGCTTGTTCGGATTGGACAAGTTGTACGATGTCGAAGCGACTTTGGCCCGGTTCAAAGCAACCGCCGACAAGGTGCTGTAAGCTCGGGCTACTTCAGTCCAAGCCCCATATTCATCAGTGTTTTGCGGACCGGTTCGGCGTCGTGGATGACGCCGATCCCCCAGCTTCGGAGTTGTCTGAACCATTCTGCGTCTGATTGCGACGTTCTGTTCAGCAAGTCGATCCCTTTCACACGCAATGCCACATTGCGGTGCCGTTCTTGGCTATACGCATCCAGCATTTCATCGCTGCCAAGCGGGTACGATGACGATAAATCCAGCAGCGATTGCAGATCAGCGAGGCTCATATTCAAGCCTTGCGCGCCAATCGGAGGCACGACATGCGCGGCCTCTGCCACAAGGGCGAGACGCCGTGCTGCGAACCGTTCCGCGATTTGGCTGATGATAGGCCAGACCGACCGCTTCGACGCAAGGGTTAGAGGGCCGCACATGTGGCAGGACCGCTCAGACATTGCCGCGTTGAAAGCGGCCACATCCATCGCCGCCAGCTCCTCCGCGCGCGCGCCATCCTCCATCCACACCACCGCTGAGGAAGGCAAGCCGTCATAATCGGGTAAAGGCACAAGAGTGAATGGCCCTCCCGTGCGGTGAATCTCGGTCGAGACGTGGTGATGCGGAATGGGGTGGGTCACTGCAAATGCGAGCGCTTTCTGACCATAGCGAGTGGTTTTAACTTGAATTCCGGCCGCTTCCCGCAATCGGGATCCACGTCCATCTGCTGCAATCACCAGCTGAGCGTTGATTTGCGTGCCATCTGACAGCCAGACCTTTGCACCAGTTGAGCGTGCCAACATCCGGTCCGTCTGGACGCCGGGGCGAAAGTCGACGTTTTTCAGCTGGGTGACCCGTGCAACCAACTCGCGTCGGATCAGCCAGTTTGGTAAATTCCAACCAAACGGCAGTTCGGACACGTCAGAGGCATCAAAGGCGCGCTGATTGCGCAAAGCTCCATCGTCGCCGGCATCGACAATCTTCATAGTCTGAAGCGGTGTCGCATGCGTTTGCAATTTCTGCCAAACACCAGCTCGCTCAAGGGTTTGCATCGACGGTTGTAGAAAGGCGGTTGACCGCAGATCGGCCCCGTCCACATCGCGCTCTGTCACAGGTGGGGCGGGGTCCACGCAGATCACGTCATATCCGGCGGAGCCAAAGAGGCAGGCTGCAGTCAAACCGGCTACGCCGCCGCCAGAGATCAGTATTTGAGTATCATGTGTCATGCGAATAAATGTATGCGCATTGTGCCCTGCGCCAAGGTTCAATTGACAAGCTGCGCCAGAAAGCCGCTAAGCGCGCTGGTATGATGTGTGATGTAAGGCTTGTCTGATGGTTGCGGTGCGACGTGAACAGTTTTCATGCCTAAGCGATAAGGCACTTCAAGGTTCCGATCTTCGTCTTCAAACATCACAGCCGTTTTTGGGTCCAGATTTGCGAGATGAAACACAAGCTCAAAGGCTTTGGCATCTGGTTTTGGGTGGTAGTTAGCATGTTCCACGCCAAAAATCTTATCAAAGATGCCGTCTAAGCCTCTCGCTTTAATCACATTTCGAGCATAGGGCGCGCTGCCATTTGTGTAGATGATCTTTTCACCGGGTAAGCGTTGGATTCGGTGCCTGAGTACCAGATCAGGGCTAAGCACAGAGAAGTCTATATCATGCACATCGCGCATAAATGGCTCCGGATCGACGTCATGCTCCGCCATCAGCCCCGCAAGGGTCGTGCCGTGCGCCTTCCAGTAATCGGCACGCAATCTGTCCGCAGCCTCCCTGTCGACACCAAGGGCGCGCATGACGTAGTCAATCATCCGCTGTTCGATTTGGTCGAAGAGCCGCATATGTGGCGGATAGAGTGTGTTGTCTAAGTCGAAAACCCATGTGTCGACATGGTCAAAATCTGCTTTCATCGCCCAACGCTAACGGGTTGGACCGGGCGCTGAAAGCAGAAAAGCTTGTGCCTTTTTCAGCGAGTGTCTAGCTTGCTTTACATGAAGCGTGAGGGAAGTAAGTGACATGGCGAAACCAGCGGAGAGTTCAACCTATCAGGCAATTTTGCACGCGATTGATGTTGGGGTCTATAAGCCCGGGGACCGTCTGGTTGAAAGCGAGCTTGCCAATCGCTTTGGTGGATCACGAACGCCAATTCGCGAAGCTTTACAAAGGCTTGAAACGCAGTCTTTACTTGCGCGTGATGGGCGCTCGCTCATTGTTGCTTCACTTGACCATGATCAGATGGCGGAACTTTATACCGTCCGCGGAGCCTTAGAGGGGCTGGCCGCAGAACTGGCTGCGCAGCATGCTGCACCGGAAGAGATAAACGTCCTTTTCGACATGGTTGAAAAAGACCGGAAGCTTTTGGACAAACCTGCTGAGCTCAGCCAATCAAACCGCCGCTTTCATAGACAGCTGCACCGCGCGTCACATAACCGCTATCTCGTGCAGCAGCTTGATCTGGTGTACCGCTCCATGGCTTTACTTGCGACGACATCGCTTGCCGTTGATGGGCGTGGCTCAATCGCGCTTGATGAGCACCTCGCTATCGTAAAAGCCATCGAGGCGCGGGACCCTGTCGCCGCCTCCACTGCTTTGCGAGACCACCTCTCCGCCGCGTTCGAGACTCGCTTGAAAATTGACGCTCAAGGGGACTTGTAGCACCATCTCCGACGTACTCAGGCCGTGCTCTGTTTTGTCCCAGTAAAACGGTTTTGAAATCATTTCCGCCACGCCTTTATAGGCCGCGAGGGTGCCAATCGCGAAATAGACGGGCAAGGTGCAGATCCACCAGAGGGCAGGGCGATGCTCGAGCTTGCGACCAGCAATGAAGAACAGTGTGAACGTAATGACCTCGCAGAGCATGAACAGGAGCGACAACCCGTAAATTTGCGTCATGCTCAGCCCAACGACAGGAGGGATTAGTCCAGCGGACAAGAAAAAGGCCATGTTCCACCAAAGGACCGGCGCGAGGCAAAATGCCAGAAGTGTGCCGACAAAGAGAATTTGAAAGCCCAAGAATTTCCACGCGCCAAGATCACGCCAGAGTTGCACAGGTGCGCGCATGTGGACGCAGTAGGTCATCGCATAGCCCTTGAGCCACCGCGACCGCTGTCTCACCCAAGGCCAGAACCGATTGTTTGCTTCTTCCTCGGTTACCGTCGCCAGCATTTCGCAGCGATATCCATATCGTGCCAAGCGTATCCCCAAGTCTGCATCTTCTGTGACGTTATGGGCGTCCCACCCTCCCAAATGCATGAGGGCCTGTCGCTTGAAAAACAGTGTTGTGCCACCGAGCGGAATGGCGAAGCCTAGCTTTTGCAGGCCGGGTAACATCACGCGGAACCACCCCGCATATTCAAAAGTGAAACAGCGCGCCAACCAACCGGCCCTTGGGTTATAAAAGCTCAAGACGCCTTGGACGCAGGCGAGGCCCTCGTCACTTTCCTGAAACTTCCGAGCAACACGGTAGAGCTGATCGCGGTCTGGCGCATCTTCGGCATCATAAATTCCGACAATTGAGCCCGTTGTGAAGTCTAGCGCATAGTTCATAGCTCGCGGCTTTGTTTTCAATTGACCGGCCGGAACAGTAATTACCTTGATTGTCGGAGGAAGCGCTGCCCTCTCGATGGCTTTGCGGGTGATGGTGTCATCAGCTTCAACAACAAGAAACATCTCAAGGAGCGGCGTCGGATAGTCGATACGACCCAAGCGGTCGATGAGCGCGACTGCCACGTTTGCCTCTTTAAAAAGCGGGATCAATATTGAGATTTTCGGAAGCTTTCCTATCCCGCGCGCCTTTGGGCGTTTGAAGATCATGCTGGGTCTGGCATGCCGCCGAAGAGCCAGCCAAACACACGCAGCTTTGAGCGTTGTATTGATTGCGAGTGTCATCGTCGCAAGCCAGAAAAGTAAGCTGCCAAGGAACCATGGCGCGCTGAATAAGAAAATAAGGGAAACCAGAGCTAAGACCAAAGCGAAGCTGCCCATCATTTGGCCTGTCCACTCTCGACAACTTTGGTGCAAAGGGGTGCGGCTTTCAGCCAATTGCGTGAGTTCGGGACCATAAGATGATTTGATCGCGCGATTGAGCGCTTCTGGGCTGGCAACCACAACGCGTGCGGGGCGCAAACTCTCTGGCAACTGCCGCAGTATGGCAGACGCGGCATCCGGCTGTGAGCTTGCAATAAGTGTCGTACCACCTTTTTTGCGCCAAGGGATCATACTATGCGCCAGACATTGTGCGGCACTGAGGTGAGGCGGCAAACGTGCATCAGGGGGATCACGATCAAGATCGACAGTCGTTGTACCACACATTTTTGCCAGCGCACGCGTGACCGCCGTTTTACTGAGCATATTTTGACTGGTCAGAATTTCACCGAGCGGAGCGGCAGAACGGCTTTGGATTTTTAGCCCTTCAGCAACCTGATCTGGGCGCAGTGTTCCATCGCGGATGAGCACATCACCCAATCTAAGTTTGCCGTCCTGACGCGGTGCGTCTGGTAGACTCGTTGAGCGGCGTTGCCGAAACTGGTAATTCGGGGCGTTCATAATAGACCGATTTGCCTGAAACTATCTTAGGCACAGTCGGTCTACATGGTTAAATCGCAGTTAAATTTGATTAGGCATTTTGTAGGGTTCTTTCAGCCATGGCGGCTGCGAAACGCTCGAACAAATAGTAGCTGTCCTGTGGACCTGGGGAGGCCTCTGGATGGTACTGGACGCTAAAGATCGGTTTGCCATCGACGCGGATCCCACAATTTGAGCCGTCAAATAGCGAGACATGCGTCTCAGAGACGCCAGAAGGGAGTGTCTGTGTATCTACCGTGAAACCGTGGTTCATCGATGTGATTTCGACCTTGCCAGTTTCCATGTCTTTGACGGGATGGTTGGCGCCGTGATGGCCGTGGTTCATCTTGATGGTTTTCGCGCCGAGCGCGAGGGCCAACATCTGATGCCCCAGACATATTCCAAAGACTGGGATGTCCGCTTTGAGCACCCCCTCGATGGCTGGGACAGCATAAGCGCCGGTTGCTGCAGGATCGCCGGGTCCGTTCGAAAGGAACACACCGTCCGGATCGTGAGACAGGATATCCTCCGCCGTGGCTGTGGCAGGCAGAACTGTGACGTCGCATCCGGCGGATGCAAGGCAGCGTAGGATGTTGCGTTTTGCGCCGTAGTCTACGGCGACAACCTTATGTCCTTTTCCGTCACGCTTTCCAAAGCCTTCGGGCCAAGCCCACCGAGTTTCGTCCCATTGGTAGCTTTGGGCACAGGTGACTTCTTTGGCAAGGTCAAGCCCTTCGAGGCCGTTGAAGGCGCGTGCTTTGGCGACCAAAGCTTCAAGATCGAAAATGCCGTCTTGGTTGTGCTCCATCGCGACGTGCGGCGCGCCTTGCGCGCGGATCGCGCGGGTGAGGCGGCGGGTGTCGACGCCGCCCATCGCTATGCGGCCGCGCTTCGCGAGCCACGGGCCTAGTTCTTCCGTTGCCCGCCAGCTTGAAGAGGCCGTCGGATCCCATTTAACCACCATGCCTGCGGCTACCGGGTCGGCGGTCTCATCATCCTCGGCGTTTACGCCGGTGTTTCCGATATGCGGGAAGGTGAAGGTCACGACTTGGCCTGCGTAGGAGGGGTCGGTCATGATCTCTTGATAGCCGGTCATCGCGGTGTTGAAGCACAACTCGGCGACAGTCAGTCCGGTTGCGCCAAAGCCCATGCCGTAGAAGACAGTTCCATCGGCCAAGACAAGGCAGGCGGTGGGTTTGGGAGACATATGCGATTCCCTTTCATCAGCTATGGGCAAAATTTGTCGGAACCTAGTGAGAGCGGCTGGGAGGGTCAACCGCTACAATCATCCTATTGGTGCCTTTCAGACGTTGGGTCATCCGGACTTGGCAGGATCAGATTTTACCGTTAGGGATCCGTGTTCGGAAACAGCTTTGAGGCTTGCTCATGTCGAAAGACAAACGCACTGAGATCACGGATGCTTTGAAAGAGGCGATGAAGGCGAAGGATGCGACCCGCTTGGGGACACTTCGGCTGATCAATGCAGCGATTAAGGATCGGGATATCGACCTCAGAAGTGAAGGGCGTGAGGTGACCGACGAGGAGATCCTTGGCATCCTCGGGAAGATGGTCAAGCAGCGGCAGGAAAGCACGAAAGCCTATGAAGAAGGCGGGCGACTTGAACTGGCGGAGCGAGAGCAATTGGAGATCAAAGTGATCACTGATTTCCTTCCGGCTCAACTGAGCGCTGAGGAAGCTCAAGCGGCTGTTGATGAAGCTATTGCCCAGACCGGAGCGGAAAGTATCCGGGATATGGGGAAGGTGATGGGAGTCTTGAAGGGCAAATATACCGGCCGGATGGATTTCGGGGCTGTAGGGCCGATGGTGAAATCCCGGTTGGGATGAATTTTCCCGCATGCGGGGAAATTCCTAACATTCTGTTTTCATACAGTTATCTTAAAATTTTACGATATTTTAACCCGGGCTTTTGGGGCAAGTCGGCTGCGCGGGCGGTATTCCTTGCGGAACCTTTGTGGAAACAGGGCGTTGGGAGGCAACATCAAACCCTCCACACGTAAGGAAATATCATGAACCGCATAATCTATCTCATCGGTCTGGTCGTTGTCGTATTGGCTATCTTGTCGTTTGTCGGACTGAGATAAGCGTGCCGATCAAACTCTGGAAAACCGGTCTCGCGTTTGTCGCGATGACCGCCGGTCTTCAGGCCGAAGAGGTCGGCAAAGTTGACGTCGATTGGCTGGGCAACGATATCATTGTTGAGGCCGTCGCGGACCCGAAGGTGAAAGGCGTCACCTGTCATTTGGCCTACTTCGAGCGCGGGCTTATTGACCGACTGCAAAATGGCAATTGGTTCGAGGATCCGTCAAATTCTTCTATCAGCTGTCGTCAAACAGGTTCGATAGAGATCGGGGATATTGACCGATCTGACGAAGGAGAGAGCGTCTTTTCGGAACGTCGCTCGATCATCCTGAAGAGCTTAAACGTCAAACGTATTTTCGATGAGAAGAACCAAACTCTCATTTATCTGGCGCATGCGCGCGAAATTCAAAACGGATCGGCGAAAATGGCGATCTCGACCGTGCCGCTTTACCAACCATGAAAGAGATATTGCATAGGCTCGCATTAAACGCAGAGCGTTTTGCTGACAGGTTTCAGCGCACGCAAAGCGAGGATCGGATTATTGATGCCTATGCGGGATATGCAACGCAGGAGCATCTAGTCCTGCGCGGGCGCGTTTTGACGGCGTTGCGGCGCGATGAGCCTAATGAAACCGCGAGCAAACTGACAAACCTGCGCCAGATGGTGTCGCTGTTTCTGACGGATGAGGTTGCGGATGTGCGGGTACACGCGCAAGGCGCCGAGGCGATCACGGACGAGGAGGGGTATTTTACGCTCCTTTTGCCGCGGCCAGAGCAGACGGGCTGGGTCGACGTTGAGGTCCATATTGATCAGTTCGAGGACACAACGACATGTTCTGCCTTCGTGCCAGCGGCAAGCGCGAAGTTGATGGTTGTCTCAGACATTGATGACACTGTGTTGGAGACGGGTGCGTACTCATTGGCGCGAAACCTGTGGACCTCCATGACGGGTAATGCGCTGACACGACGCATTTATCCCGACGCTATTTCGCTGATTTCTGGTTTGGCAGGGCAGGACGAAAACCCTGTCTACTATGTCAGTTCTTCCCCTTGGAACCTCTACCGTTTTTTGACCCAAATCTTTGAGCGCAATGGGTTGGTGCGTGCGCCGTTGTTTCTACGTGATCTTGGTCTGAGCGAGACAAAATTCATCACCGAAGGACATGGCGATCATAAGGGCGGACATATTGATATGTTGCTCCGCGTGCATGACGGTTTGCCTGCAGTTTTGATGGGCGATACCGGTCAGAAGGACGCCGCGATTTATGCTGATATGGTGGAGAAACACCCCGGTCGGATTGCTGTTGTTGTTTTGCGCGAGACGCGTGATGGCTCGGATGAGGCTGATCTGAAATACATCCGCGCAATGGAAGCGGCGGGTGTCACCGTGTTCCATGGCCCGCAATTTCCAACGGCAGTTCATGTGTTGGAAGCCGTTGAAGGAACAGGGCGCGCGGCAGGCTAGGGCCTAGCGGATGCGCCGAATTTCGTCTTCCAACTCGGCCTTGAGGGTCAGCCGTTCATCTGCCGAGAGGAACGCGCCAAGCTCTACCTCCCTCGGGCCGCCCTGCAACGTCAGGTAGTGTTTCACCGGCGTGTCGCGTTCGTTTATTTTGACCCAGTAAGGATTGGCCTGCCAGTCTTTGCGCGTGCCCTTGGGGTCGACGCGCACGAGGGTCAGTTGATCGCCCCACAAAGAAAGCTCCTCAACAATCTGGCCATCGCGGTAGCTGCGCATGATGAAATACCACGTGCCTGCCACGGTGAGGATCAGGAAGGGCAAGACGCCCCAGAGCACGTTCGTGCCGAACACACCGATAAGCGGGAAGGCAAGACCCGCTGACAGCAGGCCGATGGTCCACACAAACCCCGTCGCAGGCAGAGAGCGGTGCGGATAGAGCAGCACGCGCCACAGGGGTGCTGTGTCGCTGTAAGTAGAAAGGGCCTCGGGATAATCCGAGGCCCTTCCAGTTAGGTCTATCTTTTCAACAGGCACTTAGTGATGCGCCTTATCCCAGTCTTCCTGCTTTGGCAGGATTTCGAATGTGTGCTCCGGTGGAGGGGACGGCAATGTCCATTCCAGCGTATCTGCATATTCGTTCCATGGGTTGGCTTCTGTCACGCGACGGCCCCAGCCCAATGTGTAGACCATGACGCCGATGAAGAAGAGGAAGGATGCAAAGCTCAGGAACGCGCCCCATGAGGAGACGTAGTTCCAGTAAGCAAAGGCTTCCGGATAGTCGATGTAGCGGCGTGGCATACCTTGGCGACCCAAGAAGTGCTGTGGGAAGAAGGTGATGTTTGCGCCGACAAACATTGTCCAGAAGTGCAGCTTGCCTGCCCACTCAGGATACATGCGGCCCGACATTTTCGGCAGGTAGAAGTAAATCCCTGCGAAGATGGCGAAGACGGCACCAAGTGACATCACGTAGTGGAAGTGGGCCACAACATAGTAGGTGTCGTGATAGGCGCGGTCGATGCCTGCTTGGGACAGAACGATACCTGTGACGCCACCTGCGGTGAACAGGAACAGGAAGCCGAAGGCCCAGAGCATTGGGGTTTTGAACTCGATCGAGCCGCCCCACATTGTCGCGATCCATGAGAAGATCTTGATGCCTGTCGGCACCGCGATCACCATCGTGGCCAGCATGAAGTAGGACTGCTGTGTGAGGCTCATGCCGACTGTGTACATGTGGTGTGCCCAGACAACGAAGCCCAGCGCACCAATTGCGACCATCGCATAGACCATCGGCAGGTAGCCGAAGACGGGTTTGCGCGAGAAGGTTGCGATGACGTGTGAGATGATGCCGAAGCCGGGAACGACCACGATATACACTTCAGGGTGCCCAAAGAACCAAAGCAAGTGCTGGTAGAGAACGGGGTCACCGCCGCCAGCGGCGTCGAAGAAGGTTGTCCCGAAGTTCCGGTCTGTCAGAAGCATTGTGATCGCGCCTGCGAGCACTGGCAGGGCCAGAAGGATCAGCCATGCGGTGACGAAGATCGACCATGCAAACAAAGGCACTTTGTGCATTGTCATGCCCGGTGTGCGCATGTTCAGGAAGGTCGTGATCATGTTGATCGCGCCCAAGATGGACGATGCACCGGACATGTGGACCGCGAAGATGGCGAAGTCCATCGACATGCCGGCTTCATTGGTGGAAAGCGGCGCATAGAGCACCCAACCCACGCCGGAGCCTGCCTGATCATTGCCGCCCGGTGTCAGAAGAGACGCGACTGCGAGGGCGCAGGCCACAACATACATCCAGTAGGACAGGTTGTTCATGCGCGGGAACGCCATATCGGGCGCGCCGATTTGGAGTGGCATGAAGTAGTTGCCGAAGCCGCCGAAGAGCGCCGGAATAACCACGAGGAACATCATCAAGATGCCGTGGCCGGTGATCAGTACGTTCCAGAGGTGGCCGTTTGGCGTACAATTGGCCACATCTTGTGCGATGAAGCGCGCGCCTTCGAGGCACATGTACTGAACGCCAGGGTTCATCAGCTCGAGCCGCATATACACGGTGAAGGCGACGGAGATGAAGCCCATCAGCGCGGCTGTAAAGAGGTACAGGATACCGATATCTTTGTGGTTTGTGGACATAAACCAGCGGGTAAAGAAGCCCCGCTCGTCGTGATCGTGTCCCTCGATGGCTGCGTCGGCCATGGGTGTCTCCCAATTCTTATGTGGTAGTTCTCGACTTGGCTTTGGACAGACTCAGCCTGCCCGTTGCCTTTGGTTTAGAGCGTTGTGGCCCTGAGGGCAATATTTTGAACCCGAATAAGATCGGGAAAAAGTGTCGCGGGGCAGAGGATTTTGTGGGGCGCGTGAAATTTGGTAACTTGTTCAAAGTTTATTAATTTTTTCGAATTGGATTTGAGATGAGACTTTCTGTGATGAATGCGGCTGAGATGGCGGAGCAGAGCTATGTCATTGCCCGATTGATCAAGCGTGGGCGGGTGCCGTCTGAGGTGAAAGCGCATATCAACAGCAGGGGCGCGCAGGCGCAGATGATGGCGCATGGGGTGATGATTATCCCCGGTTCCAATGAGCTGATGGATTGGGTCACGAATTTCGATGTCTACCGGATCTTGGGGCGGAGCTTTGGGCGCTCTGACAAGGGGCGAGGGAGTACGGGGGCTGTGCTGCATGCGGGGTTTCTGCGGCATGCCTCGAGACTGCAGAAGTTTGCCCGGGAGAATGACGCAAAATTCCTGATCGGACATTCCCTTGGTGCGGCAACGGCGCAAATCTTGGGCACCTCGCTGGACTTACCAGCGATTGGCTTCGCGTCTCCAAGGGTCAAGTTTGGGTCGGGCAAATTGAAGTATGAGCACAATGTTCTCAACATCTGCCGCGCCGATGATCTGGTGACACGCGTGCCGCCGAGCGAGGCAGGTTTCAGGCGTTTGGGCACATCCGTGCGCCTTGTGTCTGCGGCGACAAATCCGGGGATGGATCATTCGATGACCCATTACATCGCAGCGCTAAAAGAGCACGTTAGTGCAAGAGGGTTGCCCACCCACTGGGGTGAATAGCTACCTTAATCGAGATCAAACCGGGATATCGAATGGCATTGTTTCCCAATCATTTCGACACACCGTAATTTGGCCGTATTTAAAGAAATTTCCTGACAATTTTGACGGATACTCATTTGATGGTCTGCCAATATTTCGAGGGAAAGAAATGAACATTTTCAAGAGACTGTTCGCCGTTGCATCTGCTGCTGCGGTGCTCGGTTTGGGAACCGCAGCTGTCGCTGCGACGTATACGCCGTTCGGTCCACAAAACGACGTTGCAAAATCCAATGTGACTGGCGGTGGCTGGACGCAAGTGTATTCAGGTTTGTTTAACGCGTCTGTCAGTTACGACACCGTGTTCAACAACTTGTCTGATTGGGTGATGATTGCTTCGGGAACGGTCGGATCGAGCGATTTCGACTTGTTGGCCAGCATTCGTGTTGAAGATTTCAACGCCATTGCCACTGGCCGGAATGTCACCGAGCTGCATAATGGTGCCGAGTGGTACCGCAACAGTGGATCACTTGGATTTGCACCGGCGGGTGCAACAATCAGCCAAAACAGCGCTGACGTCCAAGAAGTTAGAGGACCGACCGCCGATCAACGCATGTCATGGCATACCCAGCAAGGGGGATACGATTCAGCGCCAACACAACTTCTTTACGGATGGCGCTCAGGGGTCAACACGGGCCTAAACTCTAGCAATGGCTGGGAACGCTTTGTGTTTACGGCGTCTGATGAAGATCTTGGCCTCACACCAGTGCCGTTGCCAGCGTCCGGTCTGCTGCTGATTGCAGGCTTCGGTGGGTTGGCGTTTATGCGCAAGCGCAAATCTGCCTGATTACAGACTGACTTCTATTAGGAAAGGCCCGCTGTCACTGGCGGGCCTTTTTTGCATTTCAGATATCCGTCATCTCGCCTACGGCCAAAACGGCGCCAGTGGGCGCGCCGGTTGGTGAGCCGCCGTCAGGCTCGTCAGAGATGGCGAGGACCATGCCGCCGACGGTGCTTTGCAACTCTGGCGGTAAGATGATGTTGCCCGTGCCGTCATCGGTCAGAACACCGAGAGAGACGGGGGCATTGTCGCCGATGATGGCCCAAAGCTCAAAATCGCGACCCGTTGCTGCGGTGCCGTCAGTTCCGGTCAACCGCAAGCCGCCTGTGGAGCCATCATAGACAGCCAAGACGCGCAGGCTGTCATCTTGCGCCGATAGTTCGCTGACATAGAGCGGTCCGGTGGCAGGCGTTTGCGGAGCCGGTCCCGTTACCAGCATCACGGCCAAAATAGCAGCCGCGGCGGTTGCGGCGAGGGTGAGCCCTTGCCAGAGGCCAAGGCGCGACCAGATCGAGGAAGGGGCTGTTTGCCCCTGCGTTACTTCGCCAAACAGATCTGTCATCAGTTTTGCTTTGGCCGTTTTGGGCGGGCGCATTTCGGCGATCTCGTCCGCGAGCGGGGCGAAATGATGGACCCATTGAGCTACCTCAGCCTCAAGCTGAGGGTCTTGTGCAAGGTGGGTTTCAAACGCGCGCTCTTCCTCAGGGGAAAGCAGGCGCAGAGTGTACTCTGCGGCCAAAGCGCTGTTTTCTTCTTGGGGTGTCAGGTCTTCGGTCATCGCGCCATACACTCCCGTAGGGCGATCAGCGACCGGCGCAGCCATGTGCGCATGGTATTGATCGGGACGTCGAACCGCGTGGCGAGGTCCGCGTAGCTGGCCCCTTCGAGATAGGCCCCGCGTACGGCCGAGCGGCGGTCCTCTGTTAGTTCATCCAGACATGCCACGATCCTTGCAACCTCAGACCCGGCAATAGCGGATTGCTCCGGCGTGGGGCCTTGAGCGGCCACGCGGTCTTCGACATCCGCTATATCTGCGGTCAGCTTGGTGGCCCTCAGCCGGTCAATGGCTGTGTTGCGGGCAATTGTGATGAGCCATGTCATGGGGCTGTTTCCGGTGCTTGCGTATCTGTCCGCGTAGCGCCAAATTTTCATGAATGTCTCTTGCAACACATCCTCGGCACTTGCGGTATTGTTCAACACACGCAGGGCCACGCCGAAAAGTTTCGCTGAGGTTGCATCGTAGAGTTTCGAAAACGCCGCGCGGTCACCAAGTGCGACGCGCGATATCAAATGGTCAATGTCGGAAATATCCATACTCGTATGCCCCCACTACACCCTGTGAATTCAACCCGTTTCACGCGCAGGTGTCAAAGCGCAAAAAATTGTTTTCGATTTATTGAAACTATCTGCGGGGCTGGATCGTTTATTTTGTGACGCATGAGTTTTTAAGCGTCGCATGGCGCGGTCCTTTCGTGAGTGACCGCGCGTGCTTGAAGGGTGGTTTTGGGAGAGGCCACCCTTCTTTTCCTGTAGATAGTGTTGGGATCTGGCGACGGGAAATGTGCAGGAAACGTGCGTTTCAGCGCGTCATCCACATCGCCAAGAGTGACCGGTAGGCCGAGGTCGACCATTGAGGTCACGCCTTGGTCTGAGATACCGCACGGCACGATGCCTGTGAAATGATCTAGGTCCGGCTCCACGTTGATGGAAAGGCCGTGAAAGCTGACCCATTTGCGCAACCGGATGCCAATCGCTGCGATCTTGTCTTCACGGGGGGTGCCATCGGGCAGGGGGGCTTTTTCGGGACGCGGCACCCAGACGCCCACGCGGCCTTCGCGGATTTCACCTGTGACGTTGAATTCGGCCAATGTGGCGATGACCCAGTTCTCTATGTTTTTGACGAATTTTCGGACGTCTTTGCCGCGTGTGTTGAGATCAAGCAAAACGTATGCCACGCGCTGACCGGGGCCGTGATAGGTGTATTGCCCGCCACGGCGTGTGTCATGGACGGGAAACCGGTCGGGATCAGTGAGATCTGCGGGCTTTGCGGAAGTGCCAGCGGTGTAGAGGGGCGGGTGTTCTACGAGCCAGATCGCCTCCCGCTCAGAACCTGCGGCGATGGCGTTGGCGCGGTCCTCCATCCATGCGACGGCGTCGGCATATTCGGTCAACCCGTGCGATGTGATCCATTCCACCAATGTTTTTGTTCCTTTGCGGCCAAATGCCGTGTTAGCTTAGGGCAATTGGTATATTTTACTTCGGAGGAACTCCATGGGTTTGAAACAATTTACAATGACATGCGCGGCTGCTTCGCTGATGGCGATCCCGGCGACAAAGGCAACAGCGGACTCGCGTGACTTTGCTGCTGGTATTGTGGCGGGTGTAATCGGCAGTGCTGTGGTGCGTAATGCCAATAAGCCGAAGCGGGTTGTGCGTAAGTCGACGACGCGCAAGTACAAGGCGAAACCCAAGATTTCAAACGCTGCGCGCGCGCAGAACCGTGAAGTGCAGACATCGCTGAACTATTTCGGTTTCCCTGCCGGATCGCCCGATGGCGTGTTGGGCCGCAATTCGCGGGCCGCGATTTCGAACTATCAAGCGCATCTGGGGTATCCCGCGACAGGTCAGCTGACCCAGTATGAGCGTGATTTCCTGTTGCAATCCTATCACCGTGCGATTGCTGGTGGTGCGGCGACCACGCAAGCAATTGCGGGCAATCCTTTGGGGCCGAAGGGGCTGTTGAACCAGTACCGCGATCAGGCGGCGGGTGTGACGACAGCTGTCACCACGCAACCGGCTGTGACGCCGCTACCGAGCACCGCGACGGTTGTCGCAGTTCAGCCGCAAGTCGTGCAACCGAAGGTGCTACAGCCGCAAGTCTTGCCGACCCAACCGGTTGCAACGGCTGTGGCCACGACAGGTGGCGCGGCCTTGCCGAACTTCCTTGGTACCACAGAGGCGCAGTCGCTGGCATCGCATTGTAACCAAGTGATGCTGATCGCCTCGACCAACGGCTACACGACACAGGCCAACATGACCGACGGCGCGTCTGTGCTGCGGGAGCAGATTTGTCTGGCGCGCAATTACGCGATCACGCAGGGCGATCAGATGGCTGCATCGGTCAAAGGCTTCACGCCGCAGCAGATTGAGGCGCAATGTGCGGGCTTCGGAACAGCGCTGTCGCCACTTGTAGCTTCGCTTGCGGTGAAACCGGCGGATCAGGTGACCAATGACGTCAACCAGTTCGTGCAAACCTCCGGCATGGCGCCTGCGCAATTGGCTGGAACCGCGAAAATCTGTTTGTCCGTCGGATATCGCAAAGACAATATGGATGTCGCCGTAGGCTCTGCTTTGTTGCTCGCAACAGTGGGCGAGCCTGTTTATGGCGAGTTAATGGGCCATCACCTGTCGCAAGGCTTCGGTGTCACGCAGCGCGCGGATCTGAGCCAAGCTTGGTACGAGATGGGTCTGTCTGCGGTAGAGCAGGGCGCAACACCCGTATTCAACCCGGGCGATCAGAATCGCACAGCTTTGCTGCGCCGCGCTGTGTTCAATCCGACCAGCTCATCGCTGACGGTGCAGCCGCAGGTACAACCTGCCGCAGCGGCTTTGCCGACGTTCAATATCCAAAATTAACGGAAGAGACTTCCGGTTTTGAAAGGGCGCTTGCACAGATGCAGGCGCCCTTTTCATTTTGCGCTTCACAAGGGCAAAGCTCTCCGCTAAACCGCCCCCAGCCGAGACTTGCGGTCGTGGCGGAATTGGTAGACGCGCAGCGTTGAGGTCGCTGTGAGGTAACACTCGTGGGGGTTCGAGTCCCCCCGACCGCACCACAGGTTTTGCTTGGCAAAACCCGCACGAGGCAGACCCGAACAACAGCCTTTTGCGACGGATGCTTTTGGTCGTTCAGCGCCTGAGGTGCTCAATCGTTTCTTTGGTGAATTCGGTGTAGCTGCCGGATGTCACGAGCAGTTTGTCTTTCAGATGCGCGTTCAATGCGGGCAGCTTATGAAAAGGCACCTGCGGGGCCGCATGGTGTTCGGCATGGAACGGCATATTCCATGCGATGAAGCGCACGATACGGTTGGTGTAAGTTGTGCGGGTGTTTTCCAGCATATTGCTGACAAACGCGCAGCGGCCATGTTCTGCGAGCAGGTAGAGGCGCAGCGCGGGTTGGCCGAGCAAGACGGGAACGATCCAAAGCCAAATAAATGCGGGCGTGACCAAGAGCGAGAGGAGTGCAAAGGCATAAAGCGTCAGCATGAGGCGCGCTTCATTTTTGATGCGGGGCAGCGCGCGCGGCGGCAGGTAGGGGGCAATGGCTTTGCCTGTTGCATTGAGCCAAAGCTGCCGGGACATACTGGTCCAATAGCTGAAGCCCGACACATAGGTCAGATAGGATCGCCACGTGTCTGGCTTTGCGCCCGACAGTAACTCAGGATCTTTCGCAGGATCATTGGTGTGGCGGTGGTGGGCGAGGTGGAAGTAACGAAACCATTCAAAGGGCAGCAGTATCATTAGCCCGCAAGCCCGTCCGACCCAGTCGTTCAATGTGACATTGGCAAAGGGAGTTTGATGTGTCGCCTCATGTTCCAATGTGAACAGGAAAACGATCAGGACGCCGTGGACCGGTAAAAGCAGCCACCATAGGGAAACCTGTATCGCGATAGCCGTTCCGCTGAGCAGCAGCAGGCCCAGATGCCCTGCCAAATGCAAAAGCCCCGTGCGATTCTCACGCCGGGTCAAAGCGGTGGTGGTCTCTGCAGAAATTTGGGCGAGGGCTGTTTTGTGATCCATCTGTTCAAAAGGTCAGCGATTGGGCCGGATGAAAAGCCCAAAAACGGTGGTTCTTCGGGCAAAACCGCCAAGGTTTCGGCAATCCAGCGCGCAATTTCGGTTTTTCCGAAGGCCAGCAAAAATTGAGACAGGTTCGCCTTGATATGTCTTACAAATCGCGCTTTAGTTTCCGTCGGACCAGCCCGGACAACAGGGCGGCCGAAAAACTGGGGAGAGTCCAACTTGCTGGACACTGATATGACCGACGCCTTTGTGGCGTTCGATCGCGTGCAAAAAAGCTATGATGGCGAGACGCTCGTGGTCAAAGACCTGAACCTCGCTATGCCAAAGGGCGAGTTTCTCACGATGCTCGGGCCATCGGGTTCTGGCAAGACGACATGCCTTATGATGCTGGCAGGGTTTGAGACTGCAACCCACGGTGAAATCCGCCTTGATGGGCGGGAGATCAACAACATCCCACCTCATAAGCGCGGCATTGGCATGGTGTTTCAGAACTACGCGCTGTTTCCGCATATGACGGTGGGGGAGAACCTTGCCTTTCCGTTGGAAGTGCGGGGCTTAGGAAAAGATGAGCGCGAAACGAAAGTGAAGCGTGCCTTGGAGATGGTGGAGCTTGGCGATTTCGCGGCTCGCCGTCCGGCGCAATTGTCCGGTGGGCAGCAGCAACGTGTCGCTTTGGCGCGTGCGCTGGTTTTTGAGCCGGAACTGGTTTTGATGGATGAGCCTTTGGGCGCTTTGGACAAGCAGCTGCGCGAGCAGATGCAGTTTGAGATCACGAATATTTCGCACCAATTGGGAGTGACGGTTGTTTACGTGACGCATGACCAGACCGAAGCGCTGACCATGTCGGACCGTGTTGCAGTCTTCGAAGACGGACGTATCCAGCAGCTTGCCCCGCCTGAGGACTTGTACGAGCGGCCTGATAATAGCTTTGTTGCGCAGTTTATCGGTGAAAACAATAAGTTGGCGGGCAAAGTTAAGTCTATCTCCGGTGATATTGCGACGGTTGAATTGGCCAATGGCAAAACAACTGAGGCGCTGGCTGTGAACTGCGGCGATGCGGGTAGCGACACGCTGATCTCCATCCGGCCGGAGCGTGTGACGATTGGCGGAGCTGGCGCGAACGTCACCGACGCATTGGTGAAAGAGCTGATTTATTTGGGCGATCACATCCGCTGTCGGCTGGATGTGCATGGCAATGACGAATTTGTGGTGAAGGTGCCGAACTCGGCAGGCCACGAACATCTGTCAGTGGGCGAGACAACAAAGATTGCGTGGGCTGCGGAAGACGCCCGTGCGTTGGACGCCCTCTGAGAGCAAAAGAGCGGCCCCTTGGGGCGGCATAAACTGGGAGAACTACAATGAAAAAGACACTTATTCTGACAACGGCGCTTGTCGGTACGGCTTTTGCAGCAAACGCGCAGGAAGTCACCGTTATGAGCTGGGGTGGGGCTTACACGAAGTCGCAGGTTGAAGCCTATCACAAGCCGTTTACGGCTGAGACCGGTATCTCTGTGAACTCCGTGGACAGTGACAACCCTGCGACGCCGATCAAGGCGCAAGTGGAAGCGGGCAACGTGACCGTGGATGTGGCTGACGTCGAATTCTCTGACGCTGTGCGTCTGTGCGACGAAGGTCTGCTGGAAGAGATCGACACATCTGCATTGCCAGCGGCGCCAGATGGCACACCAGCATCAGAAGACTTCATCGAAGGTGCGTTGCAGGATTGCGCCGTGGCCAACATCGTGTGGTCCACTGTTTTTGCCTATAACAAAGACAACAATCCAACTGCGCCGGACAGCATTGATGACTTCTTCAACACCGCTGACTTCCCAGGCAAGCGCGGTCTGCGTAAGTCTGCGAAAGCAACGCTGGAGATGGCTTTGATGGCGGACGGCGTTCCGGCGGCAGAAGTCTATGACGTTCTGGAAACAGAAGAAGGTGTGGATCGCGCATTCGCAAAGCTCGACACGATCAAGGACGACATCGTTTGGTGGGAAGCCGGTGCACAGCCACCACAATTGTTGGCGGATGGCGAGGTCACCATGTCGACCGCATATAACGGTCGTATCTTCAACGCAGCCGTTGCCGAAGGTCAGCCTTTGGAAGTGGTTTGGGATGGTCAAATCCTCGACTTCGATCTGTTCGTGATCCCGAAAGGCGCTCCGAATAAAGAAGAAGCGCTGAAGTTCATCAAATTCTCGACAGACACACAGCGTCTGGCGGATCAGGCGTCGTGGATCTCCTACGGTCCGGCGCGGAAATCCTCTGGTGCTTTGGTCGGGAAATATTCCGATGGCAAGACCGACATGGCACCTCACATGCCAACAGCCGAAGCCAACCTTGGCAACGCGCTGGTCAACAACTTTGAGTTCTGGGTCGATCAGGACGCTGAGTTGAATGAGCGTTTCAACGCTTGGTTGGCTCAATAAGCTAACCTGTCGCGGCGCCTTTTGGGAGGAGGGCGCCGCGATCACTATCTTGCTAGGGGAACAAGATGCCAAAGGGCTATTGGATGGTGCATGTCACCGTCACGGATCCAGACAATTACGCGGAATATGTGCGCCTTGATACGCCCGTTGTGGAGCGGTTCGGCGGGACATTCCTTGTGCGCGGTGGCCAAAACGAGACACCTGAAGCGCCGCAGAAGGACCGCCATGTGATTGTAGAATTCCCCAGCTATCAGGCGGCATTGGATTGCTACCACTCTGAGGATTATCAGGCGGCGGCGAAAATCCGGCTTGCCAATTCCGACAGCGACATCGTTGTGATTGAGGGGACCTGAGCATGGCCGACATGACGGCAGGCAATTACACGGGACCTGCGGGCACTGAGGGTGCCGCGGGCACGCTGACCACTGCCGATGGCAAACCGTTGAAAGCCGCTTTGAATGCGGCACAATCAAAGGCCCGCTGGCGCGCGTTTTTCTTGGTCGCACCGCTGCTTGCTTTCGTCTTGTTCACCTTCGTGGCCCCGATCGGACAATTGCTGCAACGCTCGGTCCATAATCCGGGCTTCACGACCCATACGGATATCTCAAGCGGAACGCAGACGCCGATCATGGTGGGGTTGCGGGAATGGTTTGACAACAACCCGCTGGGCACTGAACCGGACGAGGCGGCTTACGCTGCGCTGGCCGCCGATTTGGTCGTGTTGCGGGAATTGAAGGCGCCGGGCTCTGTCGGGACACGGATCAACTATGAGCGCTCTGGCTCGCGGTCGATGTTCACGAAAGCCGCGCGACGTGCGCAGAAGCTGGAGCCGCCTTTTAAAGAGGCGATGCTGGACCTCGATGAGGACTGGGCCGATCCTGAGATGTGGGCCGCGATGCGCGGTGCTTCTTCGGCTTATACGTTTAATTTCTACCTCGCCGCGCTGGATATGACGCGCGATGTGAATGGAGAGATCACGCAAGTGGACCCGAAACGTCAGGTTTACGTAAAGCTGTTCCAGCGCACATTGTTCCTGTCCTTGCTGATCACGTTCGTCTGCTTCGTGCTGGCCTATCCCATCGCGCATTTGCTGGCGACCTTGCCGCTGCGCTATTCGAACCTGCTGATGATTTTCGTGTTGCTACCTTTTTGGACCTCGCTTCTGGTGCGAACGACCAGTTGGATGGTGCTGCTGCAAAGTCAGGGGGTCGTAAATGATGCGCTGGTGGGCGCAAATATTCTGGCCGATGAGAACCGCATTCAGATGATGTATAACCAGACGGGTACGATCATCGCGATGGTGCATATCTTACTGCCCTTCATGGTGCTGCCGCTTTACTCCGTCATGCGGCCAATCAACCCAAGCTATGTGCGCGCCGCGCGCTCGCTGGGCGCGACAAGCTGGACGGCTTTCCGCCGCATCTACTTCCCGCAAACCGTGCCGGGTATCGGGGCAGGGGCGCTGCTCGTGTTCATTCTGGCTGTTGGATATTACATCACGCCCGCCTTGGTCGGTGGTGCGGATGGGCAGCTGATCTCCAACCTCATTGCGTTCCACATGCAGAAATCGCTGAACTGGTCACTGGCTGCCGCACTGGCCTCCATCCTGCTGGGCGGCGTGCTGGTGCTGTACTGGCTTTACGATCGCCTCATCGGCATCGACAATTTGAAACTGGGATAAGATCATGGCTTTACCTTCCCACGCGGACACGTTGGAGCGCATTTGGCACAAGGCCTATCTGGTCATTTGCGCGCTGATTTTTCTGTTCCTGATCGCACCGATCCTGATCGTGATCCCGCTCTCCTTCAACGCGGAGCCGTATTTCACTTTCACGGAGAAGATGTTGAAGCTGGACCCGACTGGCTATTCCTCCCGCTGGTATGACTTGTTGCTGACCTTCGGCATGGACGCGCCGGATGCGGAGCGGGATGGCAGTTGGTGGGCGGATGTCTGGTCCAACGCGGCTTGGGTCAACGCGGCGAAGAACTCTGTGATCATCGGGTTCTTCTCGACCCTACTGGCAACCGTGCTGGGCACTGTGGCGGCGCTTGGTTTGTCCCGGCCTGAGATGCCCTATCGCCGGTCCATCATGGCCATTCTGATTTCGCCCATGATCGTGCCGATCATCATCACGGCGACGGGCCTGTTCTTCTTCTACTCCTCTACCGGACTGGCAAACAGTTATCCCGGTATCATCATGGCACATGCCACGTTGGGCATTCCGTTTGTGATTATCACTGTGACGGCGACGCTGGTGGGTTTCGATCATTCCTTAACACGTGCGGCGGCAAATCTGGGCGCAAACCCGACGACGACATTTTTCAAGATCACCATGCCGCTGATCTTGCCGGGGGTGATTTCTGGCGCGTTGTTTGCCTTTGTTACGAGCTTCGACGAGGTGGTCGTGGTTCTGTTTGTGGCGGCGCATGACCAGCAAACGATCCCGCGTCAGATGTGGAATGGTATCCGGGAGCAAATCTCACCGGCGATCCTGTCTGTGGCGACGATCTTGGTGATCATCTCTATCTTGCTGCTGACAACAGTTGAAATTCTGCGGCGTCGGTCTGAGCGGTTGCGGGGCATTTCGCCCGGCTGATTGTTCGCGATTTCGCAACACCGTGTTAGCGGCTCCGACCCAATCCGCCTTCCTTTCGCCATCTTCCGGGCAGAGTATTGCCTTGCTGTGGGGGCGTGGCGAAGAGGTCTGACCGGTGTCGGAATTTGGAAGTTTTGCTTCGGGGACATTAATCCTGACCCCACGTGGGGATTGCCTTGTTCAGGATTTAGTCGCTGGCAACAGGGTAGAAACGCTTGATGGCGGCGCGCAACCGATCCGGCTGACCCGCAAAACTGTTCTTGTAGAAGATGAGGCGAGCCGTCCCGTACGTTTTCGTGCCGGTGTGCTAAACAACGAGCATGATCTTGTCGTGCATCCTGAGCATCGCATCAGGTTTTCCGGTTGGCAGTCCGATCTGCTTTTTGGAGAACCGGAAGTGTTGGTGCCTGCGATTGCTTTCGTAAACGGCGACACCGTGCTGCGCGAGGATGCGCGTAAGATGGTTTACCACCAGCTGTGGCTCGATACGCCGCAGATCGTATTTGCGGAACGGGTGCCTACGGAATGTGGCCGGTCGCTTGATGAAGTCTCGGACGTGAGAAAGACGCGTCAGTCGATCAGCTATCACGGCCTTAAGGCGCATGAAGCTGAGGTGCTGCTGGCGCTTTAAGGCGTCATGCCAGCACGATGAGCCAGCCCGCTAGCGTCAGGACAGACAGCGCTGTTGCGGCAAGGACGGCGGATGCGGCAACGCGCTTTGCGACACCATACATGTTGGCGAAGACATAAGCATTGACCCCAGGCGCCATGGCGGCCGTCAGAACAGAAGAGCGGGTCGCGCCTGTGTTCAGCCCAAACCCAAGGCTGAGCCCGTAGGACATGGCAGGTCGCGCCAATAGGGTGATGCCGCAAATCATGATGATGACGCCTAGGTCACCTTCAAGCTTGTATTGAGCCAACACGCCGCCAAGTCCGAAGATGGCAGCCGGAAGGGCTGCGCGGATCATCAGATCAAGCGCGTCATTTGCCACCGTCGGCAATTCGATGTTGCTGAGGTTCACAGCAAAGCCCAAGGCTAGCCCAAGGATAAGGGCGTTGTGAAAAATCGCATTGATGACAGCGCGGATTGTAGCGATTGGCGCTTGGCCGCGATGTTTGACCGTCTCCATCACTGTGATGCCCAGCCCATAGCATATGGGCGCGTTCAGCGCGACGAGGGCGAAGTTCGGGTCAAGCGCGTCAGGGCCATAGGCCCGTTCAGTGATCGGCAACCCGAGGAGGACTGAGTTGGCAAACATGCAGGCAAAGCCTATGGCGACGCTGTCCTCCCACGGGCGTTGAAAGACCATGCGAGACGCGGCGATGCCGACGATAAAAGCAATGACCGCCGGGACGTAGTAGCTGGCAAGCAGGCGGGGTTCGAAATAGGTGCCCAGCTCCAGTTCGGCGATGGCTTTGAACAAGAGGCAGGGGATTGCAAAATGCTGGGTGAACTTCATCAACCCATCGACGCCGCTTTCGGAGAAGAGATCGAGTTTTACCGCCAAGTATCCTGCGCCGATTACGAAGAAAACGGGCAGGATGACTTCTAGCAATGCGCTCACTTAGCGACCTCGATTACCATACCATCATAGGCGGGGGTGATATGGTCAGGCGTTTCGGCCTCGAGCGTGTCGTAATCAAGGTCGATATGCATGTTAGTGAGGATAGCGCGCTTGGGTTCCAGATCTGCGATCCAGTCCAGCGTGTTGTCCAGATGGGAGTGGCTTGGGTGCGGGGTGCGTCTGAGCGCGTCGATGATGAGCACATCCAACCCGTGCATGGCTTTGCGCCCGTCTGACAGGTCTGATACATCAGGCAGGTAGGCAACATCGTCGATGCGGAAGCCGAGGGACTTGATTGTCCCGTGCTGGACTTCGAACGGTGTAAAGATGATCGGGCCGCCGGGGCCATCAATTGTCACGTCCCCGTCGATCAGGTTGAGATCAAGGATCGGGGGATAGCCAGAGCCGGGCGGGGTTTCGAACACATAGCCGAACCGGGTTGTGAGGGCTTTGGATGTGGCTTCATTCGCCCATACCTTCACGCGCTCTTTCATGTTGAATACGATCATCCGAAGGTCATCAATGCCATGCACGTGGTCTGCATGATCATGTGTGTAGATGACACCGTCCAACCTGCCGGTTCCGCTGGCAAGCAGTTGGTGGCGTAGGTCGGGGGAGGTGTCGATCAGGACCGTTGTCGTGCCATCTGGCCCGTCTTGTTCAACCAGAAGCGAACAGCGGTTGCGGCGGTTTTTGGCATTGTTGGGATCGCAATCGCCCCAGTTGCCACCAAGACGCGGCACGCCGCCGGACGACCCACAGCCTAGGATAGTGAAACGACGAGTCATGAGGCGGCTTTCGTAAAGAGACGATCGAAGTTTTTCTGCGTTTGGGCTGCGAAGTCTTCGTAGCTGAGGCCAAAGACCTCTGCGCCGACTTTGGCCGTGTGAGCGGTGTATGCGGGCTCGTTGCGTTTGCCGCGGAACGGTGGCGGTGCCAAATAGGGCGCGTCGGTTTCGACGAGGATGCGGTCCACTGGTGCGGTCGCGAAGATATCGCGCAGCTCTTGCGATTTCGGAAAGGCAGAGATGCCAGACATGGACAGGTAGAAGCCCAGATCTAGGGCGGCCTGTGCCAGCTCTTTTGAGGATGAAAAGCAGTGCATGACGCAAGAATATGCGTCCTCGGCATGGGCGTCGCTGAGAATTCGGGCCATGTCGTCATCTGCTGCGCGCGCGTGGATGATCAACGGAAGTCCGGTTTGGCGAGCGGCCTCGATATGGATCTTCAGGCTTTCCTGCTGAATGTCTTTGCTGTCGGCGGTGTAGTGGTAGTCAAGGCCGGTTTCCCCAATGCCCACGAACTTGGGATGCTGCGCCAGTTGGACGAGGTCTTCGACAGTGGCGAGCGGCTCGTCTAAGGCACTCATAGGGTGAGTGCCTGCGGCGTAATAGACGCTGTCATAGGTTTCAGCGATATTGCGCACCTGCGGCTCAAGGCGCAATTTTGTGCAGATCGTGACCATGCGTGTGACACCAGCCTCATGCGCGCGTTCGATGAGTGCGTCGCGATCTTCGTCGAAATCGGGAAAGTCGAGGTGGCAATGGCTGTCAGTGATCTGCGGTGTCATTTTGCCCCTCAAGCGGCGGTACGCGCCGCCACGGTATTCATCGTGAAAAGCATATCTAGGATGACGGAGGAGGGGTCAAGGTTGACGGCTTGTCCGTGGCGCGCGCGCGCAGACGAAGTCGCGGCCAGTTCTGCCCAAGCACGCGCGGCGTTTGCGTCTGGCGAGAGGCGTGCGAGGGTCAGCAATTCGCCTTGCGTTGCTTGCGTGTCGATCATGCCGAGGCCTGCGCGCGACAGACGGGACAGCGCGAGATCGAACAAGCGGAGCATAAGATCAAGGCGCCCTTCGGCACCGCGTGCGGCTGCTTTTTCACCCAGTTTGATTGCGGCGGAGCGGTCAAGGCGGGGGAAGGTCTCAATCACCGACATAAGCTCTTTGTAAAGTGTAAGACCGTCGAGGTTGAGCAAGCGCAGGGCTTCACCGACGGAGCCGCCGGAGAGTTCGGACAGGGCGACTGCATATTGCTGGGCGTCTGCCCCTGCCGCTGTAAGTGCTTGGGCCATGTCATCGGCACTGAGTTGGGTGCAGCGCAATTCGCGGCAGCGGGAGCGGATCGTCGGCAACAGACGCGACGGTTGGTGCGCGACCAAAAGCAAGATGCAATCTGCTGGAGGCTCTTCAAGCACTTTGAGCAGGGCGTTGGCGGCTGCAACATTCATCTCATCCGCGGCGTCCACGATCACTACGCGCCTGCCGCCATCGGGGTTTGACATGGAGAAGAAGCTTTTCAGTTTACGGACATCATCGACCGAAATCACCGTTTTGAGCTTCTTGGTTTTCTCGTCCCAGCTTCGGCGCAGCAGGCAAAGGCTTGGTTCGGACAGCGCGTCGATCCGGGCATTCACGGGATGATCGGGTGAAATGTCGAGCGTGTCCGGTGTGGGGGCTGCAAACATGCCGCCATCGTCTTTGGGTGTTGCGAGCAAGAAGCGTGCGATCCGCCATGCGAGGGTGGCTTTGCCGACGCCTTTAGGGCCCGTGATCAGCCAGGCATGATGCAGTCTGTCGCCGTTGAAGGCGTCCAGAAATCCTGTTTCTGCAGCTGCTTGTCCGATCAGAGTGGCGGTCTCGCGCGGGTGCGGTGCGCCGTCGATCTGATCGGCTTGGGGGATGTCATCCTCGCTCATGCCAATGGCCTCCTACAGGCGGTCTAGCACGGCGCTGAGCACGTCTGCACCTACTTCATCCGCACCGCGAGTACCGTCGATGACAACGCAGCGTTCCGGCTCGTATTCGGCGAGCTTGAGGAAACCGCGACGCAGCTTGCTTTGGAACTCTGCCCCAAACTCTTCGAACCGGTCCTCACCACTGTCGCGCGCGAGGCCGCGTTCCAGTGCTTTATCAGGATCCATGTCGATGATGAGTGTCATGTCGGGCTCTTTACCGATCATCTGCGCGTGTAGGCTATCGACCATTGCGCGCAGGTCGCCCCGTGTCGCGCCTTGATATACGCGTGTGCTGTCCGCGAACCGGTCGGAGATGACGATCTTGCCCTCGGCCAGACTTGGCAGAATGCGGCGTTCGAGGTGATCACGTCTGGCGGCGGTAAAGAGCAGAATTTCCGTTTCCGCAGACCAGCGGTCGGGATCACCCTCCACGAGCAGGCGCCTGATCTCTTCCGCCCCGTCAGAGCCACCGGGTTCGCGTGTCAAAACGACCTCGTGACCTTGTGCTTCCAGTTTTCCGGCCAAGAGGCGGGATTGGGTCGATTTGCCCGACCCGTCTATACCTTCAAATGTAATGAACACTTAGAACAGCGTCGCAGCTTGGGTTTGGAGGCGTCCGGTTAGTTGCCGAAACAAAACGGTTGCGGCCGTGCGCACACGGACGACAAAGCCGCCGGCTGGTACGGTTTCGGTGGCCACAAGCGGGTGGGTGACATCTGCAAAACCGGGGACGGTGACGATCAAATCGGCAACTTTCTGACCCGCTTCAATCGGGGCCTCCAGCGGGCCTTGATATGTGATCTTGGCTTTGACGCCGTCGCGGCCGAGAACAGGGATCAAGGCTTTCACATCCGTGGTGGTTGCCATGTTCACATTTGCTGCTTCGCCCATCCAGACTTCAGCTTTGGTCAAGGGGACGCCTTTTTCAAAGAGCTGACGTTCGACAAATTGGTTGAAAGCCCAGTTCGTGATCCGCTCCGCCTCGTTGGCGCGTTGCGCTTCAGTGTCGAGGCCGGAGAAGACGAAGATGATCCGGCGTCCGTTTTGAATGGCGGAGCCTACAAGGCCATAGCCCGCTTCTTGCGTGTGGCCTGTTTTCAAACCGTCTGCGCCGATGTTGAGTTTCAACAAAGGGTTACGGTTGAAGCGGTTGGCGATGGGGCTGTCCTCGTATTGGAACTCTGTCTCAGCGAAATAGCCGTAATATTGCGGGAACTTCGTGACCAGGCGTTTCCCAAGGATTGCAAGATCGCGCATCGACATGCGGTGCCCGGCAGCAGGCCAGCCGTTTGAGTTGGCAAAGGTCGAATTCGTCATGCCCAACTCCTGCGCGCGGGCGGTCATAAGGCGGGCAAATCCGGCCTCTGATCCGTCAGGGGACAAGCGTTCGCCAAGAACTGAGCTTGCGTCATTGCCAGAGAGGACGATGACACCTCGGATCAGCTCCTCAACGGTGGGGCGGTCTTTGGTTTCCAGAAACATCGTGGAGCCGCCATAGGTTGCGGAATGACTGGACACGGGGACCGTTTCATCCAGCGACAAGCGCCCGTCATCCAGCGCTTCGAATACCATATTCAGCGTCATCAGCTTGGACATGGATGCGGGAGGCAGGGCCATATCCGCATTCTTTTCCATCAAGGTCTGATCGGTGCCCACGTCAAAGACGATCGCCGATTTAGCGGGCGTGTCAAAAGCCCATGCGGGCAGGGCAATGAGAAGAGCGGCGAGAAGCGTGGCAGCGCGGATCACGAATGGAAGCTCCTTGTGGCAGTTAGTTTGAAACGAAATAGGCGTCGTTGAAGCCCAGATCTTTAACTTTCTTCAAAAGTGTGCCGCGTTCAGAGCTGGTGCCTGCTGGCCCCACGAGGACGCGGTAGAATTTCTTGCCCTTGCTCGACTGTTCTTTCACCACGGGCAGGACGCCAACACCTTTCAGCGATGTTGCCGTGTTATCCGCGTTTTCCTTCAGCGAGAAGATACCGATTTGGATGAAGGGCTTTGACAGCGACGAAGACTGGCGGACCGGAGCAGGTTTGACAGGTTTTGGGGCAGGGGCTGCAGCAGGTGTGGCCGCCGCTGGCTCTTCAACGCGGTCGAGGGCTGCAGTGGCTGTCGCGACCGGATCAAGAGTGCTAGCTTCGATATCTGAAGCAGGTGGCAACGTGCTGTCGATGGCTTCCCCTGCGCCCGGCAATGGGATGTCCTGCGGGGCCTCAACGATTTCCTTGCGCAGTGCCACGACACTTACCGTCACAGGTTGGCCCGCCAACATGCCAAGTTCGGCAGCTGCGTCAGAACTCATTTGCAGTTTGGGTCCCGGGTTGTCGCGTTCGCGGCGGAACAAAGCGCCGATGACAAATTTGCCATTCGCTTCGTTGCGCACCAGCACCCGCTCTGGATCTTTGACGCCGGGATAGGCGACCCAAACGCCTCCCAAGGACGGGCGTCCGTCCCACAGTGCTTTTTCATTGACGGAGAAAACTTCAGGGGCCTCGACATCACGCTCAGTCCCGGTGCCGGCGACCGCAAGGTCCGCGCTTGTGGAGGTTTCCGCTTCCGGCTTTTTCTTCAGGAAATCGAGACCGAGCCCCGGTCCGCCTTCACAACCTGCCAACAAAATGCTTGTGCTAAGCAATAGCGCAATCCGAGTTGATACCGGCTTTTTGCCTGAAATTTCCATGAGTTTAGCCCCTCTTGTCGTGCGTTCACCACGCATCTTTTTCCGCAGATTTCTGCGGTTTTACCTGACCCGTCAGACCTTATGGTCCTTACCTTGTCCGGCACTTTAAGGATTTGCACTTGTTTTGCAAAGCCTCCGAGGCGGGTTTCGGCAAAAAACGGCGTGTGTTGTACAACAGTGTGATGGGCGCTTTCGTGCTTCCAGAATCGGATTTTGCCCGTTACACCCCGCCAAGTCGGAGGAGTGGCAGAGTGGTTGAATGCACCGGTCTTGAAAACCGACGTAGGTGAAAGTCTACCGTGGGTTCGAATCCCACCTCCTCCGCCACCTCGCGATGGCTTCATATCCCCCTCAATAACGCAGCTAATTTAGGCCGGAACGCTGTCGGCGAACTGCGCCCTGAGGGCGTTTTTCTGGACTTTGCCCATCGTGTTGCGGGGGAGCTCCGACAGGGTGACCAGCTTTTGAGGCTGCTTGAACCGTGCAAGCGAGGGTTTGATTTCTGAAGCAACTGCGTCGAGATCAAGTTGAGCGCCGTTTTCAGGCACGAGGATGGCCACGACTGTTTCGCCAAAATCAGCGTGCGGCACGCCGATCACAGCGCTTTCCATCACGCCATCGACTTCGTCAAGAAGGAGCTCAATCTCCTTCGGATAGATGTTGTAACCGCCGGAAATAATGAGATCTTTGTTGCGCCCGACGATATGCAGGTAGCCGTCCTCGTCGAATCTCCCGAGATCGCCAGTTATGAAGAAACCGTCGTCGCGCAATTCTTCTGCGGTTTTCTCCGGCATTTGCCAATAGCCTTTGAACACATTGGGGCCGCGCACCTCGATTTGGCCAATTTCACCATCAGGTAAGGTTGTGCCTGATTTGCTGTCGGTGATTTTTACCTCGGTGCCGGATAAGGGAAAGCCAACCGTACCCGCGCGTCGCTCGCCGTCATAGGGGTTGGATGTGTTCATGTTGGTTTCCGTCATCCCGTAGCGTTCGAGGATGCGGTGGCCGGTGCGTTTTTCGAACTGTACGTGCGTCTCTGCCAAGAGTGGGGCGCTGCCAGAAATGAACAGACGCATATGCGCTGTCAGTTCCTTTGTGAAACGGGGATCGCTGAGCAATCGGGTATAGAAGGTCGGCACGCCCATCATCGTCGTGGATTTGGGCATATGGGTGAGGAGCGCGTCGATGTCGAATTTCGGCAAAAAGACCATTTGCCCACCTGCGAGCAGGGTGATGTTGGTGCCGACAAACAGCCCATGGGTGTGAAAGATCGGCAAGGCGTGAAGCAGAACGTCATCGGCCGTGAAATGCCACGCCGCTGTGAGCGTGCGTGCGTTTGACAGCAGGTTCTCTTGCGTGAGCATTGCGCCTTTGGAGCGGCCTGTTGTGCCGGATGTATAGAGGAACGCGGCGAGGTCGTCTGAGGTGCGCTCTACCGTCGGATGGACGGCGGGCATTCTGGTAGCTTTATCAGCGAAGGTGCCATTGCCTTCGTCGCCCAGCGTTTCGAGCTGTGCGCCGAACTGATCCGCGATGGGGCGTAGGGCGCCTTCGCGAGCGGGGTCGCACAAAACCACACCTGCGCCGCTGTTCTCAACGAAATAGCTGACTTCATCAGGAGTGTAGGCGGTGTTGAGGGGCAAGAACACGATGCCCGCCTGCACGCAAGCTGCATAGACTGCGAGGGCTTCGGGAGATTTGGGGATTTGAACGGCCAGCCTATCGCCAGCTGTCAGGCCAAACGCGTTCAGCAGGCCCGCATATTGTGCAGCAAGGTTGACGAAGGCGGCATGGGTCCAGGTTCGTCCATCGGGCAAGTGCAAAAACACGCTATCCTGACCCGCGTAGCGGCCGAATAATGTATCATAGAGCGGGTTTGTCATCGCTGGTCCCTCACGTTTCAGCCATGAGTCTTGTCCCAAGCGCGCGGACCTCGGGCGATGCAATGACCGTCTTCTCTGTCACAAACTGCTCATGGTTCTTCGCTATTTCGGACAGGTTATAAAGGTAATTGACCATGGCCCCGCTCGATTGGGCCAGTCCGTTTGGTGAGACATCCGCGTCTGCGTGGACCGCGTGGATCATCGCGCCGTTTCCGAGATGAAACCGGGCAACAGGATCAACGGGCATGTCATCCTTGCGTTTGGCATGCAGAAGGTAATGTGCGGCGAGGGCTGCTTCATTCCCGTCACTTGCAACATTCGGGCCTGATGTTTCAAGCCATCTGTTGAGGCCGGGGATGGGGGAGAGTGTGACGAAGTTTGCGAGCGCAGGCAGATCGCGGGACAGATCTGCGACAACCTGTTTGATCAGCGAGTTGCCGAAGGAAATGCCAGCCAGACCGGTCTGACAGTTGGAGATAGAATAGAACACAGCAGTATCGGCGTCTTCTGCGTCAATCTCCGTCCTTTCATCCGCCAGCACTGTCTGGATCGAGTTCGGGATACCCCGGGTCAACGCGACCTCTACGAAGATCAGGGGTTCTTGCGGCATGGCAGGATGGAAGTAAGCGAAACACCTGCGGTCAGATGGTTCCAACCTGCGTCTGAGATCGTTCCAGCTCTCTATGGCGTGCACGGCCTCATATGCGATGATCTTGGCCAGAACATCGGCGGGACTGCTCCAGCTTATCGGGTTGAGCACGAGAAACCCGCGATTGAACCACGATGAAAACAAGTGCTTCATATCGACATCAAGGGGTTGCAGGTCGGGATGGTCTTGCATGAGGCGCAACAGATCGCTGCGCATGGCCACCAAAGCCCCCGTCGCGCCGGGGAGTTGGTTCAACCTGCGCATAACTTCTTGCCGTTTCGGCTCACTTGCTGCGGCAAAGCGCTGGTAATTGGCTTTGGTTGGGTCACTCTTATAGGCTGAGAGGGCTGCGATGACAGTGTCGGCGTCAATCTCAAGTTCATGCATAATGAACTGAAAAAATGGGAGTTTCTCGGCGTCACCCATTCCGGCGTAGCGATCGAGAATAACGCGGGCCATGGCCCCACCGGAAACCTCGCCGTGACTGCCCAGAAGGTCCAATACAAGCTCTGTCGTGTTCCGGCTATCAGCCTCATCGGTTAGGGCATTGCGAAACCTGCGTTCAAAAACCGTGGAGATCAGGCCGCCGACGAAGCTCATCTTGCCACGCCCATTACTGTGTCGGGCAACCATGTTGCCAAGCCGGGGAAAATGCAGAGTAATATGATGGCCAGCACCATGCACCCGACAAAGGGCAATGAGCCTTTTAAGATGGTTTTCAGGGAGATATCAGGGGCAATCCCGTTGATGACATAGAGGTTCAATCCAACGGGCGGGGAGATCAGGCCAATCTCCATGTTGATTGTAAGGATGACGGCAAACCAGATCGGGTCAAAGCCTGCGGTTGTGATGATGGGCAGCAGGATTGGGGCGGCCATCAAGATCACGGCGACGGGTGGTAGGAAGAAGCCCGCGACCAGCAGGAAGATGTTGACGGCCCCCATCAGGACCCAAGGATTTACATCCAATGTGCCGATCCATGCGGCGATGGATTGGGTGATGAAAAGGCTTGAGAGCATGTAGGAAAACACGCCAGCGGCCGCGATGATGAAAAGGATCATCACGCTTTCTTTGGTGCTGTCGCGCAGGACAACCCACAGGTCCTTTGGGTTCCACAGTTTGTAGATGATCATCGCGATCAGAAGGCATAGCAACGCGCCTACTGCGGCGGTCTCAGACGGTGTCGCGACGCCACCATACATCGCATAGAGCACGCCAATGATGATCAGCAGGAACGGGATCACGCGGGGCAGGATTTCAAACTTTTCTTTCCAGCTGTAATTGCCCGCCGTCAGCAATGCGCGATTGCCCGATTGCCATGTTGAATAGAGCGACCACGCCATGAACAAGCCGACCAGCAGCAGACCGGGAATGACGCCGGCTAGGAAAAGGCGCCCGATCGAGGTCTCCGTCGCGATGCCGTAAACGATCATGGTGACGGAGGGTGGGATCAAAATCCCCAGCGTCCCGCCTGCCGCGATGGAGCCCGCCGCCACCCCGTCGGGATAGCCGCGTTTGCGCATTTCGGGGATGCCCATTTTGCCAATCGCGGCACAAGTTGCGGGGCTGGAGCCGGACATGGCTGCGAATAAGGCACAGGCCCCGAGGTTCGAGATGACAAGTCCGCCTGGTACGCGGGTCAGCCAGCGTTCGAGCGCCTCGTAGAGGTCCGCGCCCGCGCGTGTGGAGGCGATGGAGGCCCCCATGATGATGAACATCGGGATGGAAAGCAGCGCGAAATTATCGAGTTTGCCGAAGAGGATTTCAGGGATCAGTTCAAGGGACCGCATCCCGTCAAAGATCAACAGAAAGCCGGTTGAGACGATGAGCAAGCCTAATCCGACTGAGACGCCGGAAAACAAGACGAGGATTGTGCAGACAGCGACGATGGCACCGAGGGTCAAAGGATCCATCAGCTCTCCTCCAACCCGAAGGGCGTATCAATTCTCAGGATGACGGCGACAAGATCGGCAATCAGTTGCAGTAGGAAGAGGGCGAAACCTATTGGCAGGGCCGCATATGGGATCCAAAGGCGAACACCCCAAACGGTGTCAGATTTCCAGTTGCGTTCATATGCGAGGTGCCAGAATTCGTATCCGTACCACAACACAACGCCGACCATGAGGATAGACAGGCTGAGCGTGAAAAGCGCCAAGGCGAACCGACCTTTTGGGGGCAGGGCGAGGGGGATGAGATCGACGTTCACATGGCCTCGCAGCAGTTGCACGTAGGGTAGCCCCACAAGCGTCGCTGCGATGGCGAGGTAGATCACTGCTTCCGTTTGCCAGATCGTAGATCCGTTCAAAATGAAACGAATAAAGATCATTTGGCAAGTGATTGCCACGGCGGCCACGATCATCGCGGCTGAACACCACCCGGCGACAGTTGAAAGAGCAGCCACAGATCGCAGGAAGGGGTTCTTACCCGTTTGCGCTGAGGCAGCTGAGCTTTGGCCAGCCATCTGGAAATTCCTTTTGGGATCAGTGTGGAAGGCCGCTTTGCCAGCAGCCTTCCCGAAGGCTTATTCGACGGCCAAGGCCATATCGAGAAGCTCTTGCCCGTCAGAGACGTCTTCGATGAACTTCTTGTAGGATGTTTCCTGCGCTAGCGCGCGCCACGCTTCAAAGTCGTCTTGGGTCATTGTTGCGATCTCAACGCCTGCGTCACGGAACACTTTCTCTGAGGCGGCATCCTGCTTTTTGGCTTCTTCGAGGTAGAAGGCCTCTGCTTTGGCCGCTGCGTCCATCAAAGCGGCTTGTTGATCTGCGTTCAGGCTTTCGAATTTGGATTTGTTCATCAAGAGAGGCTGATACATGAACCACAAGGCGACGTCGCCCGCAGGTGTATAGCAGCTGACCTGCTCATAGATGCGGTAGGAGACGAAAGACGACGACGATGTATTGGCCGCCGTCAACACGCCTGTTTGCATTGCGTTGTAGATTTCCGACGAGGCCATGGATGCAATGGACGCCCCGGCACCGGCGAGCATTTGTTCAAAGGCTTTGCCTGCCGCGCGGGTTTGAAGGCCTTTCACGTCATCGGGGCCTGTGATGCATTTGTCTTTGCCTACAAAGCCACCTGCAAGGTAGCCATGGACCAAGACCATGACGTCATCGTCAGCCATCTTGGCCTCCAACGCGTCCATGAAAGGCGAGGCGCTCAGGCGGGCGGCGTGATCGTGGTTTTTCACCATGCCAGGCATTAATGTGAGGTTGAAAGCCGGTTGCTGGCCGCCTGCGTAGCTGAGCGGAAAGACGGTCATATCAAGCTGACCACGGCTGAGCGGGCGATATTGTTCGCGTGGTTTGAACAGTGATTTCGATCCGAAAATCTGAATTTCAAGATCGACATCGGCTGCGGCCACACCGTCGGCGACCATTTGGGCGACTTGGTGACGGACGTCCTTGTTGGACCATTGATGTGACAGTCGCAGTGTCTCGGATTGTGCGGCTGAGCTGAATGCGAAGCAGGCTAAAGCGGCTGCAGTCGTTAGAAATTTAGCGTTCATGTGTTCCTCCCAAGGTGTGACGTGAGGAGGCAGCCCCCGACGTCTGCACTTCGCTCCTTTCATATTCTGCATTCCAGGTCAATCAAATTGTATACAAGATTGATCATATTGCATTCTGATTTTACCGTATGTTAAAGCTGCCGTATGGAAATACGCCGTGCCGACAAAATTGCAGAGACTTTGGAGCAGTTGGTGTTCTCTGGTGAATTCGCGGATGGCGAACGCTTGGATGAACATAAATTAGCCGAGCAATTCCGCGTTTCCCGCACGCCGATCCGTGAAGCCTTGCAAGTGTTGGTCTCCTCGGGGATGGCGATTCAAATCCCGCGCCGCGGTGTCTTTGTCAGCCAGCCCGGTCCGGTTGAATTGATGGAAATGTTCGAGACGATGGCCGAGCTGGAGGCGGCCTGTGGGCGCTATGCGGCGGTGCGCAGTTCAGAGGATGTACTGTCAGAGCTTGTGAGTGCAAATGAGCGGGGCAGGGCCGCGCTGGCTGCGCAGAATTACGATCTGTATTACGATGAGAACGAGACGTTTCATCAAACCATTTACCGTGGTGCAGCAAATGCGTTTTTGGAAAAACAGGCGGTGCGTCTACAAAACCGGCTCAAGCCGTATCGCAAAATCCAGCTTCGGTTCCGCGGGCGTCTTGACCAGTCGATGTCAGAGCATGATGCGATCGTGGATGCAATACAAACGGGAGATGCAGAGCGCGCTGCGAACACCCTGAGGGCGCATGTTGCGATCCAAGGTGAAAAGTTTCACCAGCTGATTGCGAGCCTGAAGCGCTGATTGCGGACCCCGCCGCCGCAGTCTTTCGGCTTGCGGCGTCCGCTTATCTGCTGACATAAATCCCCAATCGGTGCCGACGCGGCAACCAGCAGATGTAAAAAGGATGACGGACATGACAAAAATCGCATTGGTTACAGGTGGTGGGTCTGGCATCGGGCGGGCCTGCGCGTTGACGCTGGGCGCGCATGGCTACCACGTGGTTGTGACCGGACGACGTATCGAAGCGCTGGATGAGACGGTTCAGATGATCGGAAGCAATGCGTCTGCCATCGCTGCAGATGTGACCGATGCTGAGGCCGTTGACGCCATGTATGCGAAGATTGAAGCCGATCACGGGCGGTTGGATGTTCTGTTTAACAATGCTGGCAATAATGTTGCTGCCGCGCCCATTGGGGATGTGCCAGTCGAGGATTTCTTGAAAGTCATCAATGTAAATCTGGTCGGTGCATTTATTTGTGCGCGTGGTGCATTTAACTTGATGCGCCGTCAGGACCCGCAGGGGGGACGGATTATCAATAATGGCTCGATCTCCGCATATGTACCGCGGCCGGGCTCCTCGCCTTACACCTCCTCCAAACATGCAATCACAGGGCTGACCCGGACAATCTCGCTGGACGGGCGACCCTACAATATTGCTTGTGGGCAAATTGACATCGGAAATGCGGCCTCAGAGATGACTGCAAAGATGGGTGGTGGCGTGCCACAAGCGGATCTGTCCATCAAACCGGAGCCAGTGATGGATGTGAAACATGTGGCTGACAGCGTATTGCACATGGCCGATTTGCCGCTTGAGGCGAATGTTCAGTTTATCACAGTTATGGCGTCATCCATGCCGTTTATCGGTCGGGGATGACCGTTCGCTTTGTTTCGCCCCTTACCAAACTCGAGGCGGCTCTCGCGACTATGACGAATCGTCAAAGAATCAGATTCGCCGAAACTGTCTTTCGGATTCGCTGACAGAGTGAATTTCTGCCGGTAATTTTCATTTTCGCAATAAAACCGAAAGTTTTTTGACCAAAATTTCAAAAAACTTTCGGTTTTATGTTTTTTTAACGGTTTACCCAGCGTAAATTCACGGCACATTCACAGCGATAGGCGATGTTAGGTTCATCAGCAATTACGGTTGATAGGCCAACGTCGCGGTTACTTACCCAGTAAAAAAGGTAACGAGTTTTTAATGACCTAACCCTTTTCTCCCCACGCGGCGTTGGTCGTAAAAGTCCCTAAGTGAAGGCACTGATCGCATTACGGTTAGTGCCTTCATCCTTTTCAACAAAAGCTTAAGAAAGAATTACTTCAGTCCATTGCGGGCAATGAAGATTGCCAAGTCCAGCATCACCTGGCCGCGGGCGCGGGCAATCGCTGTGGGGCCGGCCTCAAGATCATATGGTGCATTCAGCTCAAATAACCCGGAACGTTCGCGCCCTTCTTCTACGGCGACAAAATACTGACCGGTCGCACGCAGAATGCCGTTTGCACCTGGCAACAGCTCTTCAAAGCGGACTTCAAGACGTGCGTCGGGGAAAGCTTCAAAGGGCCAAGGGTCAGAGGCAACGCGAGCGCCCGTCAATTTCGCAAGGTTACGTGTCAATTCCAGTTCTACGGCACGTTCAGGGCTGTCGGCCCAAAGCACAGAAGTCGAGCTTTTCAGAACGCCACCGTCCAATTGTTGATGTATCTCGTCGGATGCCGCGTAGCTTGGCAGGGAGACATCCCTGACTTCAACAGAGCCAAACCGGATCGAGACCTTTTCGTTCACTTGAGGCGGGGCGACAGTATAGCGGTCTGTTTCGCCCGCACAGCCAGCGAGAACACCTGCAACGAGTATAAGGACTGGGAAAGATGAGTTGCGCATATCAGCGTCCTCGGATTAACGAGCTTGGGTTACGCTCGATTGTTTTGGCCAGCGATGCAAGAGCTTGCGCTGCCTTTTGGATATCGCGCAATGCGCTTTCAACATCCCGGCTGAGCTTGTCGCCCTGATCGAAGCCTTTGATCGTTGCGCTTGCTTGGTTCAACACCGTGGACATGCGGTTCATCAGAGCAGGTAAATCATCTGCAGCGCCCGCCACTGCGTCTGCGGCTGACCGCGCTGAGGCCAAGGTTGCGTTGGCGTTTTCGATGATCCCACCTTCGCGAATGGCCTTGAGCGTCGCCTCGACTTCTTCCAGAGCCGAACTCAAGTCATTGGGCAGGGCTTTGAAACCGTCACTGCCGATCACTGTTTCTGCTGTACCCGCAAGTGTGGTCAATTCCTTTACCAACTCATCGACGGGCAAGGCTTCTGCTTTTTCAGCAACCGATTGGAATGCAGCTAGCAATTGGGGCACGCCTTCTACTGCCGTATCCACGCCGGCCGCGGCGTTTGCTGCTGCGTCAACCGCACTGACAAGACGCTGGACAAGCTGTTCCTGCTCAAGTTGCGCAAGCAGTGTCTCCATCCGTTCCAGCATTTTGTTGAGGACCACCGGGACGTTCTGGACCTCATCAGAGGTCACAAGGCCGCGAACATCGCCCAAGAGGCCAACGACCTCGCGCGGTGCGCCTTGTAGGTCTTCACTGGAGACGAAGGCGGTCGCGGAGTTCAGAAAATCAATTGCGGATGCAAGCAACTCTTCGATTGGCAATTTGTTGATGCGTCCAACCACGCCTTCAATCGTGGATCCTGCATCGGCAATTTCGCTTTTGGTCGTGGGCATGATCGGGACGGGCGCGTTGAGGTCGGGGATGGTTTCCTGCGGCAAGTCTTCCTGCAGTACCATTTCGACTTTCAAGCCACCTGTAAGCAGGCTTGCAGACGCCAAGCGTGCCCGAAGGCCTTGGCGCACCCGCGCGGCGAGAAAATTCAAAGCAGCGCCGGGTGAAGGAGCCGTTTCCAATCCGAGGCGTGAAGGCTGGATGGACAGGATTGCGTTAAGGCGCACGCGCCCATCACCGAACGCCGCCCGATCAATGATGCCCGATACGCTTTGGACCTCCCCGATTTTTAGGCCACTCAACTCCACAGCGGCGCCAACAGCAAGGCCGGAGATATTGTCATCAAAGATCACGCTGACTTCCAAAGTCTCGACCTCGGATGCATTAAAGACCGAATTTCGCGCGGCTTCTTCGCTGACATAGATCTGGAATACTTCGCCATCTGGCACACGTTCGCCGCCCGATACAAACGTATCAAACGAAATGCCGCCCGAAATCAGCGTGGCCAAAGAGGTGAAATCAATCTCAGCCCCGCTCGCGCCGATAGAGACGGAAAAGCCTGACGTGTCCCAAAACCGCGTTGTGGGTGTAATTAGGCGGCCATGGGGTTCATAGATGATGGCTTCAGCAATTGCGAAATTCGTGCGCGGTGAAATCCGGGCCTTCCCAACACGACCAACTTCGATCCCGTGAAAAAAGATGGGAGCGTTCTCTGTCAATTGCCCATTGGCAGTGGCGCGCAACGCGATCTCTAGCCCCGGTTTGCTGGCGCGAAAGAGAGGGGCATCTTCAAGCCCTCGAAATGCCGTTTGCGGATCGCCAATTTCGTTATTCCAAGACCCTTCAATAAAGACGCCGGTCAAAACGGTATCCAGCCCGCTGACCCCGCGCGCGGTCAGCTCAGGCCGGACAACCCAGAACGTCGCAGTATTGTCTATATAAGGTGCAACGGCTTTATCCAGTCGCACGGTCGCAAGCACAGTTTCCAAGCCTTCGGTGAAGCTGACATCCTCCACGACACCGACCGCGATATCACGGTACTTGAGCAGCGTTTCGTCTTTTGCGATGCCCGCGCCGTTCTCAAACTCGATGGTGATGACGGGACCGCGATCATTGTAGCTTTGCCAAGCGACACCCACGGCGATGGCAAGGGCGAGGATCGGAATAAGCCAGACGAAAGACACGCGTGACAAGCCGCGAGCCGGTTCAATTTTCACATCAGGCGGCGTCTGTGCCATTTACTCGTCCCCCAACTCGCGCGCTTGCACATCCCAGATCATCCGCGAGTCAAAATTTTGAGCCGACAGCATCGTGAAGATGACCGAGAGCGCAAAGAACAGGCTTGCTGGACCGGGGTGAACCGCCGCGAGCGTGTTGAGTTGCACAAGAGCGGATAAGATCGCAACCACAAAGATATCTATCATCGACCAACGTCCGATGTATTCGACGACCTCGTATAGCAACTGGCGCTGCTCGAAAGAGGCCGCGTTTTTCCGTTTCACGCTGATGGCGAGATAGGCAATTGCAAAGAACTTGCCCAACGGGATTACAACACTCGCGAAGAGAATAATAAGCGCGACACCGACCGCGTCATGCGTGAGGAGCTCAACGGCGCCGCCGACAATTGTGTCTTGCTGGACTGTGAAGAGCGTCCGCGTTTGCAGCATTGGATACATATTCGCGGGGATGTAGCACATGAAGCCGACGATCCACCAAGCCCAAACCCTCTGAAGCGACTTCAGATCGCGTGAGACCAGCGTTTTACCGCAGCGCCCACAGGTTTCAGTGCCAACTGGCCAGACCTGAGTACAGCGTCTGCATCCGACCACGCCCATTTCCCGCGCCGTTATGACCTGCACGTCGCTCATTTGCGCAATCCGTCGAGTGATTTCCAAACCGTCCAGCGGCACATGAAACGGTCTTGGATCACGACCAGCAACACGACGAGTGCGAAGATCCAGAAGGCCGCGCCAAACGCGACATCTGCCAGATCCGTAATCTTGACCAATGCTACGGCGACACCGATGGCAAAGATTTCCGCCATCGACCAAGGCCGCAGCGCCTCTGCGAGACGAAAGGCCTGACGCGATCCCCGTGCTGGCATTTTGTCAAGCACAACTGGCACCAAGACATACAGCGCCAACAAAACGCGCAAGAGCGGAATGAAAATGATCAATGCAGCCGTAGACAGCGACAAGACCACGAGGGGGCCGTCGCTGAACGCCAAGGCCGCGTCAATAATCGAGACGGAGTTTGATGCGCCTGCAGCCCGAATTGTCAGGAACGGAAAGACGGTTGCTGCGATCACCAATATAACGACAGCGATTGAGACCGCGATAATCTGTAATCCTGCTTTGAAGCGAGGGGCAATAAGAACGGTATGGCACCGCACGCAAACTGCCCGCTGGCCATGTGCGGGGCGCGCAAGTTTATAGGCCGCATCGCAATGCGGGCAAACGATGACATCAGGGATGGGTGAGGGCGGCAGCCTGTGTTCCATAGCCTTGAGTCTATTGCAGCTTTTGATTGTGTGCCACCACACTATTGTTGCGGTGTGGCTGGCGCGGTAGCGTGGCCACACCTCAGGAAGGGAAGAGACCTACAATGCGCGACAAGGCCAAAATCTTTGATAGTCTAGCAAGGCGTCTCGACGGCAAGCGGGATGACTTAATTGCGCTGACACAAGACCTCGTCCGCATCCCCACTCTCAACCCTCCGGGTGAGAATTATCGCGAGATTTGTGGCTATCTGGCAGAACGCCTCGGCATGTCAGGTTTTGAAGTCCAATTGATCCGCGCGGAAGGCACGCCGGGGGACAGTAAGAAATATCCGCGCTGGAATATTGTGGCCCGTCGTGATGGGGCTGGAACCGGGGAATGTGTGCATTTCAACAGTCACACCGATGTCGTTGAAGTTGGCCAAGGTTGGACGACCGATCCGTTTGGTGGCGAGTTGATCGATGGCAAGATTTACGGACGTGGGACTTGTGACATGAAGGGAGGCTTGGCCGCTTCAATCATTGCGGCTGAGGCTTTCATCGAGGAATGCCCTGACTTTCAGGGGGCGATAGAAATATCGGGAACCGCTGATGAAGAAACTGGCGGCTACGGCGGTGTCGCCTATTTGGCTGAAAAAGGTCATTTCAAGCATGTCGATCACGTCATCATTCCCGAGCCCCTGCAGAAAGATCGCATTTGCCTTGGACACCGCGGGGTTTGGTGGGCTGAGATTGAAACCCATGGCGAGATTGCACACGGGTCAATGCCATTTCTTGGCGACTGTGCCGTCCGGCACATGGGCGCGGTCCTGCAGGAGATGGAGGACAGCTTGTATCCGGCTCTGGCGCGCAAGCATACCGAGATGCCGGTAGTGCCGGAAGGTGCGCGGCAATCAACGATGAACATAAACAGCTTTCACGGCGGGCAGGCTGAACCTGAGCCAGACTTCACCGGTTTGCCGTCAGCCTGTGTTCCTGACCGCGCCAAGATGATCATAGATAGACGGTATTTGATCGAAGAAAGCGAGGACGAAGTTCGAGGCGAAGTTGTCAATCTGCTGGAAAAGCTCAAAGCCGAGCGACCAAACTTTTCTTACGATCTCAATGAGATGTGGAGTGTTTCTCCCACTATGACTGAGAAAGATGCGCCCGTTGTGACCAGTGTGGCGAAAGCCATTGAAGATGTGTTGGGTAAAGACCCGGAATATGTGGTCAGCCCGGGAACCTATGATCAGAAACATATTGATCGGATCGGTCGTCTTAAGAACTGCATTGCTTATGGGCCGGGTCTGCTTGAGCTGGCGCACAAGCCTGACGAATACGTCGACGTGAACGATATGCTTGATAGCGCGAAGGTCATGGGGCACTGCCTGATCGACCTGCTGATGCCGACCTAGATTTAGGGCTGGTCAGCACAAGCTTGCCCTAAGTTGCTTGATTACGGCGCGTTTCCGCTTCAAACTTCACGCAACACGCATTTACTTTTGAGAGGGACGACACATGAACCATTTGCTTTTGGGGACGGTAACAGCTGCTGCCTTGATGACAGGCGCTGCAATTGCAAAAGACGTAACGGTTGGCTTGCAATTGGAACCTCCTCATCTTGACCCGACCTCGGCAGCGGCGGGTGCAATTGATCAAGTCCTGTATTCCAATGTATTTGAAGGGCTTACGCGCTTTGGTTCAGACGGATCGGTCAACCCTGGTCTGGCTGAAAGCTGGGATATCTCTGAAGACGGTCTGACCTATACGTTCAATCTGCGCGCTGGCGTAAAATTCCATGATGGCACAGACTTGGACGCGTCAGACGTGGTTTTTTCCCTCGATCGCGCGCGGGCTGAAGACAGTGTAAACGCGCAAAAAGCCTTGTTTGCAAACATCGTGAGCGTCGCCGCGCAGGATGATACGACTGTCAAAGTCACTCTCTCGAAACCGCAAGGTAACTTTCTGTTCAACATGGCATGGGGTGACGCTGTCATCGTCGCGCCTGAAAGCATTGAGACGATCAAGTCAAACCCGGTGGGGACTGGCGCCTTCACATTCGCCGACTGGAAGCAGGGTGACAGCATCACATTGACCCGCAATGATGGCTACTGGGGAACGCCAGCAAAGCTGGATGGTGCGACGTTCAAGTTCATCTCCGACCCGACAGCAGCTTTTGCCGCGATGATGGCCGAAGATATCGATGCGTTCTACGGCTATCCTGCTCCAGAAAACCTCGCTCAATTCGAAGCCGATCCGCGTTTCACCGTTTTGGCTGGGAATACCGAGGGCGAAACGATCATGGCGATGAACAACAAGTTGCCGCCCTTCGACAACAAGCTTGTGCGTCAAGCGGTCAGCCATGCAATTGACCGCTCTGCCATCATTGACGGAGCAATGTTTGGCTACGGGACACCCATCGGGTCGCACTTCGCGCCGCATAATCCGGCCTATGTCGATCTGACGGGCAATTCCGAATATGACCCCGAAAAAGCCAAGGCACTGCTGGCAGAGGCTGGATTTGCCGATGGCTTCACAACAACACTGAAACTTCCGCCGCCTTCCTACGCGCGGCGCGGTGGGGAGATCATAGCCGCACAGTTGCGCGAAGTTGGGATTGAAACAGAGATCAGCAATCTGGAATGGGCTCAGTGGTTGGAGCAAGCCTTTAAAGGATATGACTACGGTCTGACGATCGTAAGCCATACGGAGCCGATGGATATCGGCATCTACGCGCGGCCTGAATATTACTTCCAGTATGACAATGCTGATTTTCAAAAGCTGATTGCAGAACTGGATGTCGAGAATGATCCTGCAAAGCGAACCGAAATGATGCAGGGTGCTCAGAAGATCATCTCGGAAGACTATGTAAATGCGTATCTTTTCCAGTTAGCACTTACTTCGGTGGTGAGTTCTGACCTCAATGGAATCTGGCCCAACGCGCCGACACAGGCGGTCGATTTGACGGCTGTCAGCTGGGCTGAATAAGAACGGCGCGCGGCCAAAACCATGCTGCGCTATGCATTGAAAAGACTTGGCTCGCTTCTGATCTCTTTGATCGTGGCGAGCCTTGTGATTTTCTTCACGCTTGAAGTTGTACCCGGCGATCCCGCGTCCTTTATGCTTGGGATCAACGCGCAGCCTGAGACATTGGAAGCGCTGCGGGAAGAGCTCGGGCTGAACGCAACAAAAGCCGAGCGGTATTTGTCTTGGGTCACTGGGCTGGTAACCGGGGATTTGGGAATTTCCTATACGTACCGCTCGCCTGTGTCCGAGATCGTGGCGGAGCGGTTGGTGATCTCTCTTCCTTTGGCGCTTTATGCTTTGATCCTGACCGTCGTCATCGCATTCCCAGTGGGTATTCTTGCCGCAACCAAGCGAGGCTCTTTGACAGACGTCGCGGTGATGGGGGGTACGCAGCTTGGCGTAGCGATACCGAACTTTTGGTTTGCAATGATCATGGTCTTGATCTTTGCGATCAATCTGCGCTGGTTTTCAGCGGGTGGCTTTCCCGGTTGGGACGCTGGTTTTTTGGTTGCCATTAAGGCACTTACTGTCCCCGCGATTGCGTTGGCGCTTCCACAAGCCTCAATACTTGCGCGGGTGATGCGGTCCTCACTACTTGATACTTTGTCGGAGGATTACATCCGTACGTCGCGCGCGAAGGGGCTAACAAAGCGACAGGCTTTGCGGCGCCATGCGCTGCGCAACGCGCTCATTCCTGTGCTTACGATCATCGGGTTGCAGCTTTCTTTCCTATTGGCGGGCGCAATCATCATCGAGAACGTTTTCTTCCTGCCGGGGCTCGGGCGCTTAGTGTTTCAGGCCATTTCACAACGCGATCTGATTGTGGTGGAGAGCGTTGTGATGTTGCTCGTTTTTGCGGTGATCGTCGTCAATTTCCTTGTCGATCTGGCCTATGTTTGGGTTGATCCGAGATTGAAAGACAGAACATGAGAAACCTTGTGCTAGGCATTGCTTTGACAGCATTATTTGTCTTGGGGGCTTTGGTTTCTTTCGTCTGGACGCCCTATGATCACACCGTTTTGGAGATCACCAATAAGCTGAAACCTCCCAATGGCGATCATTGGTTTGGAACGGATCAATACGGCCGTGATATTTTGTCGATGATCATGGTCGGCGCGCGAACCTCAATTGCGGTTGCTATCGTAGCGGTTGGGATTGGGATCGGGTTGGGTGTCCCATTAGGGCTGACCGCCGCTGCGTGGAACGGCAGTGTCCTTGACGAAATCATCATGCGCTCGAATGATCTTATCTTCGCGTTCCCGTCGCTGTTGATTGCGATCATGATTACTGCCGTTTATGGCCCATCTGCCTTCAATGCCATTATCGCAATCGGGATTTTCAACATTCCCGTTTTTGCGCGTGTGACACGCGGGGCGGCGCTGTCGCTTTGGACGCGGGATTACGTTTTGGCAGCGCGCGTTTCGGGAAAAGGGGCGGCGCGTATCTCGTTCGAGCATATCCTGCCAAACCTGATGAACCTGCTAATTGTGCAGGGGACCATTCAGTTCTCATTGGGCATTCTGGCTGAGGCTGCCTTGTCCTATGTCGGCCTCGGCGCGCAGCCACCAACACCCAGCTGGGGTCGGATGCTCGCAGAAAGCCAAACGCTGTTTATGTTGGCGCCTCATATCACGCTATTTCCGGGCTTCGCGATCCTGCTGACGGTCTTGGGTCTTAACCTTGCAGGTGACGGTTTGCGAGACCTGCTTGACCCGAAGCTGAGGCGGGTAGCGCGATGAGTTTGCTGAGCATAAGCAACCTGTCGCTGTCCATTCACGGTACGCAGATCTTGGAAAGGGTCTCCTTGTCGATCGAGCCGGGTGAAATCCATGGGGTGATTGGAGAAAGCGGGTCTGGCAAGTCAATGACGGCCTTTTCTGTCATGCAGTTGCTGCCCGACGGAGCGACCTGTTCAGGGGAATTGCGGCTCGATGGGCAGGACGTGTTGCACGCTGATGAAGCCGCTCTTTGTGCGATGCGCGGCGAACGGGTTGGGATGGTGTTTCAAGAACCGATGACGGCGCTTAACCCGTTGATGACCATTGGGGCGCAAGTGGCTGAAACTGTGCTGATTCATGAAAACGTTTCTCAGGCGGAAGCGATGCGACGGGCGCAAGACGCATTGGAGCGCTGCGAATTGCCTGCTGACACATTTCCGATGTCACGGTTTCCTCACGAGTTGTCAGGCGGTCAACGTCAGCGCGTTGTGATCGCTATGGCTATTGCCTTACGGCCGAAGTTACTGATCGCCGATGAGCCGACAACCGCGCTTGATGTCACAACACAAGCGGAAATTCTGTCGCTGATCCGTAAGCTGGTCGATGAAGACGGGATGGGTGTCATGCTGATTACGCATGATCTGGCTGTCGTTAGTGGATTGGCGGATCACATAACAATCATGCGCAACGGTGTCGTGGTGGAGCAGGGTGAGGGCGCAACGCTCTATCGAGACATGACGCATCCCTACACGAAAGCATTGTTTGCAGCGTCTTCGCACCAGCCTGACCGTACTGAGGCCAAAGCAGATGCGGCGCTGCTTAGGGTTGAAAACGTGACCCGTAGCTACGCGTTGCCGCGCAAGGCTATTTTCGGTGCGCCGAAACGGTTCGTTGCGGTCGATAACGTCAGCTTTGAGATCAAGCGCGGGGAAAGCCTTGGTCTCGTTGGTGAGAGCGGGTGCGGCAAGTCTACCCTGACGCGGGCAATCTTGGGGCTAGAGCCGTTACAAGGCGGCGTCATCACGCTTGACGGATCGCCGGTGTTGAGCGGTCGTCAGGCCGATCTTTCAGTGCGGCGAAAGATGCAGGTCGTATTTCAGGATCCTTACAGCTCATTCAATCCGCGGCACAAAGTTGGGCGGTTGGTCGCAGAGCCGTTCTACTTGTTAGGTCGTACTGCTACCGATGAGGAGATCGAAGTCGCTTTGACCTCCGTTGGGTTAACTCCGTCAGATAAGGTGAAGTATATTCACGAGTTTTCTGGTGGACAACGCCAACGTATCGCGATTGCGCGCGCGCTAATCATCAGGCCGGAACTGATTATTCTGGATGAAGCGGTCTCTGCGCTGGACGTGTCGATCCGTGCACAAATCCTGGACCTGCTGGCGGATTTGTCCAAACGGTTCGGGTTGACATACTTGTTCATCAGTCACGATCTTTCGGTGGTCCGGTCAATCACTGACAGGGTGTTGGTGATGAAGGCAGGGAAAATTGTCGAAGAAGGCGCAACCGAAGATGTTTTTGACACCCCGCACCATCCCTATACACAGGCGTTGATTGATGCTGTGCCGAAGCTTCCCGATTTGGACGGGATTGATATTGGCAGGTCTTGAAAGTGGCATAAGAAACAATGACGAATGATTGGACACTCACGCTTCTCAACGCGGAAGCCGATAGTGCGCGCGTGCTGAGCTGCGCAGAGCGTGCACGGGATTACGTTCTGATGGAAGCCGGACGTGAACCCGACGCAGATTGGGTTATGGGTTTCTTTAACGATATCCCACCGGGCAGAACCAAAGACGATGTTTTGATGTTTGGGGTGGAGCAGCCAGACGGGTCGCTTGATGGCTTGTTGGGGGTCTCACCGGGATATGAAACGCAGACCGAATGGTATGTCGGGCTTTTACTTGTGGCGGAGAATATGCGCAGTAAAGGCATCGGAACGACTGTCCTGCGTGAATTGATAAGGCTTGCCCGATCATCAGGCGCTGAAACGCTTAAACTGGCCGTGTTTACACAAAATCCCGATGCAATGCGGTTCTGGCAGCGCAATGGATTTGTCCATTTCCGGGATGCGCCGGATGACGGGCAGGGCGACGGGCACGATCGCGTGGTCTTGCATCGGCAGCTCTGAACCTTACGAAAATAAGGCTTGAATACGTATTCACCTTCAATAGGGTGGAGCGGCAAAGTCTGTTTGAGTTTTCAAAGGATCTTACGAGATGACAGCCGAAGAAATGAATGCCCGTATTGTTCGCTACGGTGATCTGATCCCTTGTAAGACAGCATTTATTGATGCGCATACGCCGGGCAGTGATCAGAAGGAAAACTTCACAATTATTGGCGGCGGAGTATCGGAAAGCCCGGATCAGCATGTGCATATTGCAGATAAGATAGGGTTTAACATCGGCGCTGCTGGCCAACCTCCGAAATGCCGCAACTCCTTGCATTCCCACAGGACGGCTGAGGTGTTTTTTGTCCTGAAAGGCCGCTGGCGTTTCTTTTGGGGGCGGTGGGGGAACGCAGGTGAGGTGATCCTGAACGAGGGCGACATTTTCAACATCCCAACTGGCATTTTCCGCGGGTTTGAAAATATCGGAACGGATTACGGGATGATTATGGCGATCCTTGGGGGGGATGACGCTGGTGGTGGTGTGACTTGGGCCCCTCAAGTCATCGAAGACGCGCAGGATCATGGTTTGGTCTTGGGTGCGAACGGCAAACTGTATGACACAAAAAAGGGCGAGGCCTTGTCAGATGGGGTTGAACCCATGCCGGTGCTTTCGGAAGAGGAGTTGAAGACGTATCCTGAGCCGACGACGCATGATGTCGTGCCGCATTACGTGGCGCGATATTACGATATGATGGCATTGTCTGATCGCCAGCCTGCCAAGGTGATCGGCCCGGAAGCGATGTTGCGGGATCGACCCGGTTTCGATGTCGAGCTGTTGTCACGGGACTCGTTACCTTCTGACGCTTATGTGTGTGAAACAAACGAAGTGCTGATGCCGATGCGCGGCCATTGGCGGTTGACGTGGGATGGCGGTCAAACGGTCTTGAATCCGGGCGACACCTGCGCAATTCCGCCGGGCCTGTCTCATAGCTTTGTGCCCGCAATGACTGGTGAGGCGTCTTGCTATCGCATCTTAGGCACGGATGATCCTGCTGGATTGACCCTCGCACGCTAGCATGCGTGTTTTTGGCTTATCTGACTTCGGGACCGTATGGTCTTACGGGTTTTGGCTAGGTTCTGACAATAATCCATGTGGATTCCCCGCGCCCGACTACTAAATCGGCTATTTTTCGCTTGGTGTTTCCGCCTGCCCTAGGGTAGGGTGGCGGCAATTATAAAAAGACTAGTGCACAAAAAGATGCGCAGTCATCGAGGCGGAGAGTAAGAATGGACGCGATTGAATTCGTAGTCCGCGGCGAGGATGGAAGCATCCGCCGTGGAATGTTTCAGGACATTAATGGTCAAGCGGCAATCAACGTTGGAAGCGGTGAGGATGTATCAATCAACATCCGCAGATTCCAGGCGGTAGAATATGCGCGCGATGGTGAAGTTCTGGTCATTGAGTTGGCTGATGGACGCACGCTGCGGCTCAAAGGGTTTTTCGAGGGTGACAATGATTTGTTCCTGTCGTCAGATGGTCAGCTGACAGAAGTTGCTTTGTCAGAGCATGCAGGCGGTGTTGACGCGGTTTATCAGGAGGCGCAAGCCTTTGGTAAGTGGAGCCCTGATGATACGCTGTTCTTCACGGGTGGGCCGGATGTCGACACGATTATCGCGGCGGACGCGGTCAACGAAACACCAACCATGCTGGCCGCACCCATTCTCGCAGGCCTTGGTGGTCTTGGCGGCGGCGGGCTTGCTGCAGGTGCTGCTGCGGTCGGTGGTCTCGGCCTTGTCGCCGCTGGTACAGGTGGCGGCGGTGGTGGCGCTGCGCCGGCAGCGGATGAGCAGCCTCCCGCAGACGAGCCAACGGCGGAGACGCCTGATGCGCCAGTAGATACGACCGCACCTGCACTGGCGGTCACGCAGGGTACGGTCAATGTGGGTCATTTGTTCAATGACCCTGATCATTCTGATGGTGTTGAGCTTGCTGGCACCAGTGAGCCGGGTGCTCTTATCAACGTGACGGTTGGCGGAAAGCTTGAGGAGGTCGTGACTGCGCCCGATGGGACTTGGGCGGTTGTCTTTGATCCTGCGGATGTTGAGGGCGGTGAGTACACGAAAGAGGTCGTCGTTACAGCGACCGACCCTGCTGGGAATACAACAACGCTGACTGAGACGATCGAGGTCGATACTGTTACGACCGTAACTCTTGCTGAAATTGATGGCGCCGCCGCGGGAAGCGGTGCCACGATCAATGCGGTCGGTCATGCGGATGGCGTGACCATGAGCGGCATGGGCGAAGTCGGTGCTTCTGTGACCATTGAGGTTGCAGGTGGGCCAACCGCGACCACCACTGTTGATGCGGATGGTAAGTGGTCGATTGATTTCCCTGCGGGTGAAATCGCGACGGGTGAATATAGCAGCGGCGTGACGATCACTGCCATTGATGCCGCGGGCAACACCGCGACGACAACAGGGACGATGATTGTAGATACAATCACGAACGTTTCGATCACGGGCAATTCCGCTGGCGCTGACGGCGTTGTAAATGAAGTCGAAAACCAATCTCCAACAGAATTGACGGGGTCTGCGCAGGCAAATTCCACTGTTGTTGTGACCCTGACGGATGCCGTTGGAACTGTTCTGGGCACCCAGACAACGACGTCTGATGGTGCTGGGCAGTGGGGCGTCAGCTATCCAGTCGGCACATTCCCGGCGGGTGAGTACGATGTGACGGTCACAGCTGTTGCAACGGATGCAAATGGTAACTCCCAGACGGCTGTTGCAACCTTGCCTGTCGATACTATCACGCATGTTGATTTAACCACGATTGACGGTGACGCTGTTAACAGTGGTGCGGTTATCAATGCCGCAGAGCGTGCGGATGGCGTGACGATGTCCGGGACAGGGGAGCCAAACGGGGCTATCACTGTAACAGTGCCCGGTGGGGGAACGGCGACAACAACGGTTAATGCGAACGGCCTATGGAGCGTGAACTTTGCGCCTGGTGATATCCCGCAGGGTGAAACATCGGTGCCTGTCACGGTCTCGATTGTCGGGGATGCAGGAAACACCGCGACCTCGACGCAGGTAATGGAAATCGACACGGTCACACGGGTTGAAATCACCGATAACAACGCGGGTCCCGACGGCGTCTACAATAATGTCGAAGCTGGACGTGAGGTGACGATCAACGGGACTGCACAAGCAAATGCGAGCGTCGAAGTGACCCTCAGAAATGCAGCAGGCGATTTTCTGGGAACGACAACAACGATCGCAAACGGCTCTGGTCTTTGGGTCGCAAACTTTCCGGCCAACAGCTTGCCGGGCGGTGAGTATGGCGTGAACGTCACAGCGCAAGCCACTGACACAGCAGGAAATACCGCGTCAGAAACTTCCACGTTTGACGTTGATACAGTCGCAAATATTGCGGTCAATAACGGCTCTCAGGACGATGGCGGAGTCATCAATATCGTCGAGGCAGGCGACGGCGTCATCCTGACCGGTACAACTGAAGCAAATGCAACTGTGAGCGTAAACTTTGCAGGTTCTACGCGCTCAGTTCAGGCGGATGGGGTCGGCAATTGGTCAGCTGGTTTTGCCGCGAGTGATATCCCGATGGGGGTCGAGACGACATTGCCTATCACCGCGACCTTTACGGACGCGGCCGGGAACACAGCGTCTGCGTCTGGCTCCGTTGGGGTTGATACGATTGTGCGCAACCTTGGCGTGCAGGCGGCGACTGGTGACGGTGTGATTGATGCCTCGGAAGCCGGGTCGGGATTTACGCTGGCGGGTACAACTGAGCAGGGGGCGCAGAGCGTCTCCGTCGCATTCGGAAATGGTGCGGCGCGCAATGCAGCGATTGATGCGGCTGGCAATTGGACGATTACTTTTGGTCCGAATGATATCCCGCAAGGGGAGTATGACACCACAATTACGGTTACAACGGTCGATAAGAATGACAACACGGACAGTGTCACCAGCCCTGTGCATGTAGACACTGCCTTGCCGGATGCGCCTGTTGTGATTTCATACACAGAATATACCCGTGGCGATGCTGGGGTTTCCGGGATTGGGACCGAGATCAACGACGATATCACCGGGATCAGCAAGGTTAGTGATACGGGTCAGGTTTCAAATGTCAGCTATTCCGCCAATACGCTTTCCGAAATCCCCGGTGTGCGTGATGGCGAGATGCAGTTCACTTTCAACGAGCGTATTCCGAACGGATCGCATCTGGTCGTGAATGCAGAGGATGGTGTTGGAAATGAAAATGCAACGCTTGTTGTCCTTGATGAAGCAGGAACCAACGCAGTCAATACGACCTCAACCGGATTGGACCAGTTTGACATTGGCTCAATTGATCTGAGCATTGCGAATGACAGCGTTTTGACACTGACAGAAGCCGATTTGCTGGCGATGTCGGGCGTCAGTGATACGCTGATCGTGCATGGCGCCGCAGATGATGTCGTTCACGCGGCAGGGATTGTGGCGACTGGCGCGACGGAGACGATCGGCGATCAGGTCTACGACGTCTACACGCTGGGGGCAGGAAGCCTGATCATCGACAGCGATATTTCGGTCAATCCTGTTATCTAAGTTAAAATAAAGATCACCCGCCAAGCCATTGGTTTGGCGGGTATATCACCAAAAATAACAACAGTATAAACTGGGTGCATGGTGTGACAACGGGGCAAGTGAACAAGACAATTGTAATTTTAGGACTGACAACCGTGCTGTCTGGCTGCATGGGGTCCGATTTGGGTGAAACCACCCGCAACGCGTTTTCCGCCGTGTCGCCTGAGAAGCAGGCGAATGCGGAGACGACCGCACCGCAGCCCGCCTTAGCGGGTGGCACCGGCGGCTCGGGTGATGAAGCGCAGTCGGAAATTATTGATGGTTTGCTGGGACGACAGTCCATCCTGTCTTCGAGCAGCAGTTTCGGGAAAGTCGCAGGCGCTGTGCTTGCTGCAAACTCTCGTGCGGCTGAAGCGGAGCTTCGTGCCGCTAAACTCCGTGCTGACGCTGCATCCAAGAATTGGCTGCCCACGATTGGACCGTCTGTCTCGCTAACGTCACTTGGCGAAGTTGTTGCAGGTTTGGTCATAGATCAGGTGCTATTTGGCAATGGCCGCAAGAAGGCCGAGCGTGCTTTTGCAAAGGCCGATGTTGAGGTTGCCGCCGTTGGCTTGGCCGAAGATACGAATGACCGTGTCCTGACAGCCCTGGGGCTTTACATTGACGCGGAAGAGGCCCGTGCGAAAGTCCGTGCGGGTGAGGCGGTACGCATACGGATGGAGCGCTTTGCTTATGTGATGGAGCGCCGCGTACAGGGTGGCGTGTCTGATCGTGCCGATCTGCAAGTCACGCGACAAAAGCTTGCCGAGATTGCAAGCAATCAAGACGCAGATGCCCAAACGGCAGCCATGGCAATTGCTGAACTCAACGCCATGTCCTTGGTGCCGCTGAATGACGTGCGAGGGCTTTCATCGGTGCACAGCCCGTCTGCAACGGCCAAGCCGCTCTCGGTCCTCAAAGCAGAAGCAGAGCGTGAACGCTCCGTCGCGCAGGCGACAATTGACCGGTCTGGCTTTCTGCCGACCGTTTCCGCACGCGGAAATATTGCAAAGGGCGGCTCGTCCGCCAGCTTAGACGTAGGAACGGAAAACGGGATCGGTTTTGGAACAGGCGCGAGCCTAAAAGCTATTGAGGCCGCGCGTGAAGCTGCAAGCCGCCGCGTTGATCAGGCCGATGAAGACAGCGCGCGCGTGTTGCGCAGACTTGAGCAGCAGTTGGTCGCGCTTGAACGGCAGCAGGCCAATTCAGGTTCATTGTTGGCGCAAGCAGATGCCAACCTCGATCTATTCGATCGCCAATACAAAGCAGGTGTGCGTCCCGTCATGGATGTGGTGCGCGTTTACGAAACAAAGGCGCGCGTTGAGCGAGAGCAAATTTCATACGCCTACAGAGCCGCAAAAGTCAGATTAGAAATTGCCCGTGAATTGGGTGTCTTGGTAGATGGAGCAGATATATGAGCGCCCCAGTCGTAGCCTTTGATATGGCCCGTGCAAAAGCCGCAGCTGCCCAACAGGATGAGCTATTTGAACCAGCTCCAAAACTAGTCAAACCGCAGCCGGCATCGCAGAAGAAGGTTCCTGTGATCCGCTTTGAGCCTCCGAAAGAGACGGACCCGAAGCCCGGTTTTGAGATTACGCCGACCGCCAAAGCCAAAACGCCGCAAGCACCCCAAACCCCGATCACCGTGACGCCGGCTCCGGTTCAGGCAGCAAAGGCTGAAACACAGGCTAACGTCGTGCCTTTGGCCAAGATTGAGCCGGCTCAACAGGATATTGCGCAACCGTCTCAGGTAGACATCAAGCGTCAACGCGCGCGGGCGGAACTTGCCGCAACATATGCAGGGCTTGTCGGCAGTGAATTGCTGGCCTCTGACATCATTGACGCGGCTGAGGAAACTGCGACGGGCGCGCGTGAGGTCACGACAGATGTTTTGGCGGCTGCCTTACGCTCGTTGGGCCTGAAGGCCAGCGTCAAACAAGCCGAGCTTGGTCCGACCCTTTGGCCTGCAATTGTTGAAATGACGACCGGACAGATGGTTTTGGTTATTCGCCAAGACGGTCAAATGCTGACCATTCTTGATCCGACGGCGTCGGACCGGCGCACTGAGGTGGATATCGCCGCGTTCCGCGATGTTGCAACACGTACCGTTTTGAGGGCGTCCACGACATTAGAGCAGGTCGAGCAACGTCACCTATTGCAAACCTACCAAGAGCACTGGTTCTGGGGCGAGTTTGGTAAATATCGTCGCTACATTGCCGAGATCGCGTTGGGCTCTTTCGTAGCAAATGTTCTGGCTGTCGCTGTCGCGCTATTTGCTTTGCAAGTCTATGACCGTGTGATTCCGCATCAATCGACGGCGACACTGTGGGTGCTAGCGATTGGCGCAATCGGCGCATTGGTCATGGAGGCCGCAATCAAGATTGCGCGCTCCCGGTTGATGGATGGGGCAGGGCGGCAGGTTGAACTTGCGGTTCAAAAGACCTTGATGCAGCGCTTGCTCGGGATGCGTGGTGGACAAAAAGGGATGACGCCTTCTGGCACATTCTCCGCCATGCGCGAATTCTCCAGTGTGCGCGAGTTCTTCACGGCCTCTACTATTGGATCCTTGACGGATATTCCGTTCATCTTTGTATTCCTGCTGCTGGTTGGCTCCATCGCGGGTAACCTCGTATGGGTCTTGATCCTTGGTGGTATCTTAATGGTTCTGCCCGGCTTTTTCTTGCAGAAGAAGATGACGCGCCTGACGGAAGAAACCCAAGGGGCGTCCGTCAAAGCGAACCGCTTGCTGCAAGAAGCAATCTATGAGGCTGACACTGTCAAAGCCAACCGTGGCGAAGATCGCTTCGCACGCGTTTGGGATGAACTGACAACCCTGTCAGCGGTCAAGTCTTCTGATCAACGCAAACTTGCGGCGACGCTTACGTTCTGGTCACAAGGCGTGCAGCAGGCGACTTATGTCACGGCAGTCGTCGCTGGCACTTTCCTTGTCTTTGCGGGCGAATTCACTGTCGGCTCAATCATTGCGGTTGGCATTCTTACGTCTCGGACCTTAGCGCCACTGACGCAGCTGGCTGGAACCATGGCGCGCTGGTCAAATGTGAAAACGGCTTTGACCGGCCTCGATACCGTCGCGCGCTCTGAGCAGGACCATGACGAGGCGCGCACTTATATGCGCCGTGAGAAGCTCGAAGGGCGGTATGAGCTGCGCGACGTTATTCACCGCTACGATGACGACGCCGCGCCTGTCCTGGATATTTCAGGTGTTGTGATCGAGCCGGGCCAGCATATCGCCGTGCTGGGTGCAAACGGATCAGGGAAATCTACGCTGTTGAAATTGCTGACGGGTCTCGCGCATCCAGAGGAAGGACGCGTACTGATCGACGGGATCGACATGGGGCAATTGCATAACCGCGATCTGCGCCGTGGCATTGGCTACCTCGCGCAAGATGTCCGTTTGTTCCAAGGGACACTGCGCGACAACCTGAACCTCAGCCAGTTGGAGCGCGACGATACACGCCTGATGGATGCGTTGTTCTTTGCAGGGCTCGGGTCGTTCGTTCAAAAACATCCCAAGGGGCTTGATCTGCCAATTCATGATGGCGGTGCCGGGTTGTCCATCGGTCAGCGGCAATCCATCGGTTGGGCGCGGATGTGGCTTGCTGATCCGCGTATCGTGTTGCTGGACGAGCCAACAGCTGCATTGGATCAAACGCTCGAAAACACCTTGGTCGCACGTCTCGAAACTTGGCTGAAAGACCGCACCGCAATTATCGCTACCCACCGGATGCCAATTCTGGAACTGACCGACCGCGTCTTGATCCTGCAGAACGGCAAGCTCGCAGTCGATGGTCCAAGAGATGCAGTTCTCAACCATATGAAGTCGAAACGCGCCGAGCAGGTCGCTGAGAAGGAGGGCGCGTAATGGCTGTCATTGATGCAGGATTTACAGCGCAGATGCGGGGTCCGAGTTGGACCATCCGGATGGTCATCCTAGCGGTAGCGCTGTTCGTGGTTTGGGCGGCGTTCGCCAAACTTGATGAAATTGTCCGTGGTGACGGTGAGATGGTGTCTTCCTCTCGTCCGCAAATTATCCAGAACCTTGAAGGCGGTATCCTGTCGGAGATGCTTGTCTCTGAGGGGGACCGAGTGTCGCCAGGCGATACGTTGGCGCGGCTGCACGGCACGCAGTTCTCGACCACTGTGGCTGACCTCCAAGATCAGATTGACACGCTGGAAGTCCGCCAAATTCGCTTGGAAGCAGAATTGGAAGGGCGTTTCGAATTCGATGTGCCGCAGCATCTGGCCTTGCGTCAGCCTGAGATGGTGGCATCAGAGCTCGCACTGTTAAACGCACGGCAGGCCGATTTCGAAAGCCGTACCTCTGGCGCGCGCAATGTGCTGAGCGAAGCGCGAAAAGAGCTGGCCTTGTTAGAACAGCTTCTGGACGAAGAGATCGTTTCCCTGATTGAGGTGACCCGTGCTCGTAAGACCCACAGCGATGCAGAAAATAAATATAACGAAATCATCACGAAGACGGATTTGGAACGTGCGGGTGAATACTCTGACACATTGAAAGAACTTGCTACGTTGCGCCAGAATTTGAAAATCTCTCAAGACCAATTGGAGCGGACTGTTATTCGCTCGCCTATGTCGGGGATTGTAAACAACGTCTCTATCTCGACAATTGGTGGCGTTGTGCGTCCGGGGGAAGAGATTTTCCAGATCATTCCGTTAGACGAAGAGCTTTTTGTCGAAGCCAAGGTGAAACCCCAAGACATCGGCGGTGTGCGTCCGGGGCAGCAAGCGACGGTGAAGCTGTCGGCCTATGACTACACCATATACGGGTCGTTGTCGGGGGAGGTGACTGTCATTTCAGCCGATACGTTCAAAGACGAACGCGTCGCTGATGGTGATCCCCACTATAAGGTTACGGTTCAACTGAATACAGATATGATGACAGCGCGTCAGCGCGATGTGGCGTTGCGCCCCGGCATGCAGGCTGCGGTAGAGCTGCATACGGGCGACAAAACCGTGCTGCAATACCTGACCAAGCCGCTTTACAAATCAAGAGAGGCGCTGCGCGAGCGCTAAAGCTTCATCAGGATTTGAACGTCTGCGACATTGGTCCCTGTCCCGCCGGTTATCACAAGATCCTCAGAAGCCTTCAGCGCCTCATACGCATCATTGTTGTTCAGCAGGGCTTCGGGGTCGACGCCCGCTTTGATCATCCTTGATTGGCTGTTGCTATCGACAAGACCGCCAGCAGCATCCGTTGGGCCATCACGCCCGTCCGTCCCGCCGGATAAGAAAACCCAATCGCCTTCGACATCGGACATCGCCATGCGTAAAGCCAGATCCTGATTGCGGCCCCCTTTGCCAGTTCCGTTTAACGTTACGGTTGTTTCCCCGCCAAAAAGAAAAGTGGCGGGTCCCTCAGTCTCCTTCAGTATCTTCTTGAGGTGAGGCCCGATCTCGGCGACATTGCCTTCCAGGCGGTCATTTAAAATGACGGCACTGGGGTGCGCGGCTTGCATGGCTTCAAGACTTTTCCGGTTTGAGCAAATCAAATGGTTTTCGCCAACAGTGGCGGCGGCTGGCTCATCGTCTTTTGACAGGTGGGATTGTACGGAGGCGGGCAGATGCTTCCAAACATCCTTTAACAGCTCACGCGCATCCGCTTTGGTTCCAATTGGCGCAACCGTTGGCCCGCTGGCAATTGCGCGAAGGTCATCGCCCACCACATCGGAAAGGATGTAAGCCTCAACCTTCGCGGGCGCCGCAAACCGGACCATGCCGCCGCCTTTCATTTGACTAAGCTGTTGGCGGACCAAGTTCATTTGTATGATATCGAAGCCAGCACCCAGCAACACTTCATTGGTTGCGGCTTTGTCAGCGAGGCTAATCCCTTCAGCGGGCAGGGGAAGCAACGCGGAACCGCCACCTGAGATCATTGCTATGACATGATCTTTCTCACTGGTCGTATTCAGTAAGGCAGTGACGGCCTTTGCCCCTTTTAGCCCGTTCTCGTCCGGAACGGGATGGCCTGCTGCAATAACAGTCGCGCCGGAGATATCTCGTGCATTTTCGTAGTTTGTCACGACAAGGGCCTCTGACGGGCCGTTGGTCATCGCAAGCGCTTGTTCCATCATCGGAGAGGCCGCTTTGCCAACAGCAATCAGGATCAGGCGTCCACCCGCTGGGGCGGAAAGTGGTTCGGAGAAATGAGCCGCAAGGGCCTTTGCTGGATCAGCTGCCTCAATCGCGACCTGAAAGAGACGCAGCGCCTCTGCCCGCATATCTTTGATCTGTGACGACATGAAGCCCCTCCCGATTTCTTGCGTGTTATGGCAAAATCGGGGAGGAGCTTACATACCTGAAATTGGTTAGACGAAACGGTTTACGATATTTTCGAGGATTTCCTGCTGGCCTGAGCGTGGATCAGGGTTGATATCCTCAGCAGCAACCTTCTCCGCAATGCTTTCCAACGTGCCGCTTAGCAGGTCCGAATTGTCCCAACCCTCATACCGCGTGGCACGTTTTGCTTCCAACTGGCCATCTTCAAGCATTGCCGCGGCGGCCTTGAGGCCGCGTGCACAAATATCCATGCCGCCGACATGTGCGGCAATCAAGTCTTCGGCGTCGAGAGACTGTCGGCGCAGTTTGGCGTCAAAGTTGGTGCCACCCGTCGTAAAGCCACCTGCTTTGAGGACTTCATAATAGGCAAGCGCAACTTCGGGTGTGTTGTTTGGGAATTGATCTGTGTCCCAGCCCGATTGGTAGTCGTTGCGGTTCATGTCGATGGAGCCGAAAATACCAAGTGCTGCGGCTGTCGCGAGTTCGTGCTCAAAACTGTGTCCGGCAAGGATCGCATGACCTTGCTCAATATTCACCTGCACTTCACCTTCGAGCCCGAAGTCTTTGAGGAAGCCATAAACAGTTGCTACGTCGTAATCATATTGATGCTTTGTCGGCTCTTGCGGTTTTGGCTCGATCAGGATCGCACCTTTGAAACCAATTTTGTTTTTGTAGTCGACAACCATCTGCAACATCCGGCCCGCTTGCTGACGCTCGCGTTTCAAATCTGTATTCAGGAGCGTTTCGTACCCTTCACGGCCACCCCATAGGACGTAGTTTTCTCCACCAAGCTTTTGCGTGGCGTCCATACAGGTTTTGATTGTCGCGGCTGAGAAGGCGAACACATCTGGATCTGGGTTAGTCGCAGCGCCCGACATAAAACGACGGTGCGAGAACAAGTTTGCTGTCCCCCAAAGAAGTTTTGGGCCTCCAGCCTCCATTTTTTCTGCGAAGTAATCGGTGATCTCGTCCAGCCGGGCTGTATTTTCGGCGAAATTCGCACCTTCTGGACGCACATCAGCGTCGTGGAAACAAAAGTACGGAACACCGAGGATTTCGAACATCTCAAAGGCTACATCGGCTTTTAGCTTTGCCAGCTCCATCGTGTCGCCGAACCACGGGCGCTCAAAGGTTTGACCGCCGAACGGATCACCGCCAGGCCACGCAAAGGAGTGCCAGTAAGCGCATGCAAAACGCAGGTGATCTTCCATGCGTTTGCCCATGATGATTTCATCGGGATTGTAATGGCGGAATGCCAATGGGTTGGTGCTGTCAGGCCCTTCGAATTTTGCTTTGGCAATGCCTTTGAAGAAATCGGTCATGAGAGGCTCCTGAGGGCTTGGTATGTTTCTTTGTATCTAAGATGTGCCGTGTGAAACGCGTCCTGCAGTTTCGCATTCGGTGCAATGGTCGCAGCGATCTTTGGCGGCGTGGCGAGAGAAAGATCACCTGTTTCAGCCATCATGCCCAAACGTGCAGCGCCAAAGGCGGCACCAAAGTCGCCTGAGACAGGAATTTGAATATCCAGCCCAAGCGTCGTAGCCAAAATTTCCAGCCAAACTGATGAAGCAGAGCCGCCACCTACGGCTACCAAGCTGTCAATTTTGGTTCCTGTCCCAGCAAGCGCGTCAGCACTATCTTTCAAAGCGAAAGCGACGCCTTCCAGAATAGCCCGCGTGCCGGCTTCGGTGTCGGTTTGATGATCCAGTCCGATTAATGCGCCGCGCACTTGCGCGTCATTATGAGGCGTACGTTCGCCACCCAGATAGGGTAGGAAGCAAGCACGGCCTGGCGCGGTGACGCTGGTCAGTGCTCCGGTCAATTCAGCGGCATTTTTTCCTGTCAGCCTTGCGTACCATTCCAGGCTGTCTGCAGCAGACAGGATCACCCCCATCTGATGCCATGTATTTGGCAGTGCATGGCAAAATGTATGGACTGCACTTTCCGCATCGGGCGCATAGCTCGGCGTGGCCGCAAAAAGGACGCCGGAGGTGCCAAGAGACAGGAATGCCTGTCCGGGTTTAATGACCCCGCATCCAACAGCCGTTGCAGCATTGTCGCCGCCTCCACCAGCAACTGGGATGCCGGGTTTCAGGCCCCATTTCGCGGCAAGTTCTGCACGCAACCCACCTGAAGGTGAGGTGCCCTCCACGAGGGACGGCATGTGGTCGCGGCTTAGGCCAGTCACCTCTAAGAGCGCGTCAGACCAATCCCGTGCGCCGACATCGAGCCAAGAGGTCCCAGCGGCATCTGACATCTCAGACACAGCGTCACCGGTCAACCACAGGCGTAGGTAGTCTTTAGGAAGCAAAACCTTCGCGGTTTTTTCAAATACCTCAGGTTCATTGACTTTGACCCAAGCCAACTTAGGCGCGGTGAACCCCGGAAAGACGATGTTGCCTGAGATCGCACGGAAATTGGGATCACCGTCCAAAGCAGCGGCTTCGACATGAGCGCGTGTGTCATTCCACAAAATGCAAGGACGCAGCACATCGCCCGCCTTGTCGATCAGTGTAGCGCCGTGCATGTGTCCTGACAGTCCAATCGCTTTGATCGCAGACAGGTCGGTCTGAGAGGCGATTGCGTCCATAGCGTCGTGCGTTGCAGCCAGCCAGTCCGCCGGTGCCTGCTCTGACCATCCCGGGTGCGGGCGTGAAACCGAGAGCGGCGCGCGGGCTTCTGCGACGACTTCTTGATCCGATCCGATCAATAGGGCCTTCACAGAAGAAGTTCCAAGGTCGAGACCTAGATACATAGCATCACCTTTTCAAACCGGGGCAACCCCCATTTCTGTTGGCTTTGGTCAGGTTTTTCTCGAAACAATGGTAAGGTCATGCAGCGTCGCGTTTGGGATTCTTACCGAGAATAATCATCGACAGAATGTCATCTTCGGTGACGTCCTCGACCCGTTCTGTACCGACCAGCGCGCCGTTTTTCATGACAGACACACGGTCACAAAGTTCCAACATCTCACGTGTATCGTGAGAGATCAGGAAGATCCCGAGGCCTTGCGCCTTCAACTCTTGGATCAGGTCGGCGACCATTTTGGTCTCATGGACACCAAGCGCAGCCGTCGGTTCATCCATGATCAAAATCTTGGCGTTGAAATAGACCGCACGGGCAATAGCCACCGACTGGCGCTGACCGCCAGATAAAGCACTGACCGGTTCTTTCAGCTTTTTGAAGTTCGGGTTGAGACGCGCCATGATCTTGGCAGTTTCCGCAGCCATTTTGGCGTCGTCGACAAAGCCCATCGCAGATGTCAATTCGCGACCCAAGAAGAGGTTGGAGGCGGCATCAAGATTGTCTGCCAAAGCCAGCGTCTGATAAATCGTCTCGATATTATGGTCGCGGGCATCGCGGGGGGAGGCAATTTCGGCCTTTTTGCCATTGATCCAAATCTCGCCACCATCTCTTTGGTAGGCACCGGAGAGGATCTTAATCAGCGTCGATTTGCCCGCACCGTTGTGGCCGAGCAGACCGACAACTTCACCGGGATACAGATCGAGGCTGACGTGATCCACGGCGCGGATACCGCCGAAGGAGATCGAGATGTCTTTGAGTTGAACAAGCGGTGTATCACTCATTTGGAGTTCCTCCGGTAAAGGATATCGAGGAAGACGGCGATGACGAGGACTGACCCTACGACAACTTGTTGGATCGCTGCGTCAAACCCAATCAAGACCATGCCGGTCTGTAGGGACTGCATGACCAAGGCACCTAGAATGGCCCCGTAAATTGTACCAACACCACCGGCGAGGGACGTGCCGCCAATCACAGCTGCAGCGATGACGTAGAGTTCGTCCAATGTGCCTAGTGCTGCTGTTGCGGAGCCCAAACGAGCAGAGGCCACAACCGCAGACAAGCCAGTCAGAAAACCCATCAAGGCGAATATTTTTACAGTCATCCAGCGCGTGTTGATGCCTGCCAATTCGGCCGCTTCCGGATTGCCGCCAATGGCATAGACGTAACGGCCAAACTTTGTGCGCGACATCAATATGGTCATCAAGATCGCAACTCCGATCAGGATAAGCACGGGAATAGCGAAGCCGTGTGAGATAAAGAGACCTTCGGCTGGCACTTCAATACCCTCGGCGGCCGCGTATTTCTTCACGATGCCCTTCGGCCAAGGGTATGCATTCACCAACAGTGTTGCCCCGATTACGGCGCCACATCCTACGACAGCCAAGAAGCCTTCCGCCCAAACAGGACGAAGGTGCAGACCGAATGATTTACGTTTCCTGCGGCCCAAAATGATAAGTGATAAAACCGCTGCGCAGGCGAGAAGACCGACGATCCAACTGCCTGTGTTACCGACTGCGCCGTAGGGGCCACCGCCTAGCAGTTTGAAGGTCGCATCCACTGGCGAGATCGTCTCCCCGCGTGCCACAAGAAATCCGACGCCGCGCCAGACAAGAAGACCACCTAGCGTGACAATAAAAGCTGGGATTGTTCCATATGCGATCATCCAGCCTTGGAATGCACCCAGCAATGTGCCGACAAGAAGACCTGCGAGAATTGCAAGTATCCAAATCGTCGGATGACCGAGACCAAGATACTGAGGCAGGATATTCACCTGAAGAGCGCCCATAATGATGGCGATAAAGCCAAGCATAGAGCCAACTGACAGATCGATGTGACGGGTCACGATCACAAGCACCATGCCGGTCGCCATGATCCCGATGGACGAGGTTTGAACAGACAGGTTCCATAAGTTGCGCGGTGTCAGAAACGCGCCAAATCCGTTGACGAATTTGCCATAGAAGTGGAAGCCGATCCAAATCATCGCAAGCGCCGCGAGCATGCCGAGAAGTCGTGTATCGACCTCCGTTTCGCGCAAGAAGCGGGAGATCGCGCCTTCACGTTTCTGATCGCTTTGATGGGTGTCGGTTGTGCTGTCGGTCATGGCTACGGCCTCGAACAAGATACGCAAAACCATCGCTGCGGCTTTTGCCGCGCGGAGAGTTGCGATTGAATTGATTGATATGGGGTAGGGGGTGGCACCGGCGCGAGGAAGCGCGCCAGTGCCGGGTGTTCAGCTCATTGGCAATTAGCAGCCAGCAACACCGTCCATTGCGCCTTCGCAGACTTTGTCTTTTGCTATGTGGCCTGCGTCGATCACGGCAGAGATATTGTCTTTCGTGATCGGTGTCGGGTCGAGAAGGATCGCGTTCATTTCAACGCCCTTCGCGCCGCCGGAAAACTTACCAGCACCTTCGATAGCGTCCATGGCTGTGCCATTGGCCAATGCAACTGCGATTTCGCCTGCAGCTTTTCCGAGATCACGGCTGTTTTTCCAAACAGAAACCAGCTGGGAGCCACGTGCAACACGGTTCAGCGCTGCATGGTCACCATCTTGGCCACCGATCGGGATCGCCAGACCTTGGGCTTCCAAAGCAGCGATTGAGCCGCCAGCCATGCCGTCATTTTGGGACAAAACAGCGTCAACGTTGTTATTGTTAGCTGTCAGGATTTGCTCCATATTTTTCTGAGCATTGTCTGGCTTCCAGCCGTCAGTGAAAGCTTCCCCAACGATTTTGATCTTGCCGCTGTCAACGCTTGCGCCAATGACTTCCATCATGCCTTCCAAAAGGAAGCCCGCGTTTGGGTCGCCTTTGTCACCCTTGATGATCGCGTAATTACCTTCTGGCTGAGCTGCCATAACGGTTTCAGCGATGATGCGGCCAACGCCTTTGTTGTCGAACGTCAGGTAAAAAGTACGCTGGTCTTCGATCAAGCGGTCATAGCCGACCATTGGAATGCCTTCAGCTTCAGCAATATCAAGTGCTGGGCCGATTGCGTCTTTATCTTGTGCCAGAATGATCAGAGCGTCAGCGCCCTGTGCGATCAGTGCTTCAATGTCTGTCAGCTGTTTTGCTGCGGAAGACTGCGCGTCAGCAGAGATATATTTTGCACCAGCGGCGTCCAAAGCAGCTTTGATAGCAGCTTCGTCGGTTTTCCAGCGCTCTTCCTGAAAGTTAGACCAGCTTACGCCGATTGTCTTGCTATGTCCGTCAGCCAGAGCTGCGGTTGTTGTGAAGCCGGCGATCGCAATCGCGGCAACTGTCAATGCCTTACGCATGAGTTCCTCCCAATATAATACGCCCTTAGATGCCTCCTGCACCAACGGGCCGCCCCTGTTTGATTCGGGGTGAGTTGACAATGACATATTTAATTTAGCTGTCAAAATTAATTTGACGAAAAAAAGAAAATAACGCAGCATCGACCTCCAAATTAGAGCAGGAATTCGAAAATACTGCGAGTTTGTTCTGATAAATAGGGAGGTTTGGCCGGAATCGGTCAGATATATAGTTTTGGCAACAAAAGAAATGCTGCAGCGCAACACAACAGGCCTGCTTGAAGATGCCGGCTGCGGTCCGGTACTTCCGTCTGAAAGCGCAATGGCAAAACCACTCAGGCAGCAGATTTTTGAGCGTGTCCGTGCGGCGGGACAAACGCCTCGAATTGACGTTGCGAAAGACCTTGGGATTTCGCCTGGTTCTGTGACCCAACTCACGTCTGAGCTTATCGCGCATGGATTGATTGTCGAGGCGGAAACCCCCCATGAAAGCAGCACAAGAGGACGGCCGCCTGTAGCACTCGCTGTTGCTCCGGGTGCTGGGTATGTCGTTGGTTTGAAGCTGGGTGACTTCACCCATTCCGCAGTAATCGTTGACTTTGCGGGCAACCCATTCTCTGAATGTGAAGCGCAATCGATGTCGCAGAAGCATGACTTAGAAGGTTTGGTTGCGGAAGCGAAGCATCTGTTTGACAAGCTTGTCGCCGAAGCTGGGCTGTCTACGGCTGATATTTCTGCTGTTGGCGTTGGCTTGGCAGGCATTGTGGACCACGAAGCAGGTCTTGTTCCTTGGTCACCGTTGCTTACGGAGCGGAATGTGCCGCTTCGTGACAGGCTTTCCGAAACGTTAAAATTGCCCGTTTTCATTGATAATGATGCCAATGTTCTCACCCTTGCTGAGCTTTGGTTTGGAGCGGGGCGAAACAAACAGTCCTTTGCCGTTGTCACAATCGAATACGGTGTTGGGATGGGGCTGGTCTTGGACAATAGGTTGTACCGAGGGTCAGGTGGTCTGGGATTGGAGCTTGGACATACGAAGGTGCAGTTGGATGGTGCGCTGTGCCGTTGTGGCAATCGTGGCTGTCTCGAGGCGTATGTTGCGGACTACGCTTTGGTGCGCGAAGCGCGTATCGCGCTCGACATGAAAAGTGAGCAATTCGGCCCAGTTCATGTGCTGCTAGAAACACTTTATGATCAGGCAAAAGCTGGAAATGAACGCGCACGCACGATTTTTCGAAGGGCGGGCCGCTATTTGTCTGTCGCGTTGAGCAATGTGGTGCATCTTTTCGATCCCAGCCTGATTATCTTGTCGGGGGAGCGGATGCGGTATGACTATCTTTATGCCGAAGAAGTGCTGTCTGAAATGGGCACACTCACGCTGGATAAAGGACGTCCTGGGCCCGAGATAGATATCAACTTTTGGGGCGGTTTCGTTTGGGCGCGCGGGGCTGCCGCTTTGGCACTGTCAGCGGTCACAGATGATGTGTTCGGTGATGCGTGGGCAGAGACATGAAATATCTCTGGCTCATTTTCCTTCCAAGCATCGCTTTTGCTGACCCTGTATTTGAACGGCGTGAATTTCCGGCGGAGCATATATATGGGGGTGGTTGGGAGCATTTTGTTGGTGGCGGTGTCGCTGTCTTCGATTGTAATGCTGACGGTTTTCAGGACCTATTCCTTGCGGGCGGTGAAAATACGTCTCATCTTTTCATTAATGATACCAATGATATCGGCGGTGATCTTAAGTTCGTAGAACGTCAGATTATGCAGATCACCGGCGTGACAGGTGCTTACCCGTTAGACATCGACAGTGATGGGCACTTGGATTTGTTTGTTTTGCGCGTCGGACCCAATATCGTGCTGCGCGGCAAGCCGGATTGTAAGTTCGAAGATGTCACTTCGGATTGGGGCATCACCACTCCCGACAAGTGGAGCACCGCTTTTTCGGCGACGTGGGAAGAGGGCGTAGATTGGCCGACTTTGGCCATCGGGAACTATGTTGACCGCACTGATCCTGAGGGCCCGTTTGAAGCCTGCGATGAAAACGCTCTCTACCGTCATGACGGCATGCGGTATCAGAGACAGGCTTTGAAGCCGGGGTATTGTGCTTTGTCGATGTTGTTTTCCGATTGGAATAGAAGCGGCACGCAAGATTTGCGTGTCTCAAATGACCGGCATTACTACGTATCTGACGGGTCTGAACAGATGTGGAAGATGCCTGACCTAACGCTTATGGACGGCGCTGGATGGGAGCCGATCAGCATATGGGGGATGGGTATCGCATCACAGGATCTCACCGGCGACGGCCGGCCTGAGGTTGTACTGACCTCGATGGGCGACCAACTGATGCAAATCGCGGATAGGGATGGATATACGGCGGCTCCGTTTTCCATCGGCAGTTATGCGCATCGGCCTTACACAGGTGACGATGGCAGGCCTTCGACTGGATGGCACGCACAGTTTGGTGACGTGAACAACGATACGCGTGCGGATTTGTTCATAGCGAAAGGGAATGTGGATCAAATGCCGGGTATGGCAACAAAAGATCCCAATAACCTTTTGCTCCAAGGTGCTGATGGCCGTTTTTCCGAGCATGGCGATAAAGCTGGCATAGCGACATTTGATAGATCACGTGGCGCGGGGCTCGCGGACTTCAATTTAGACGGGGCGCTTGATCTGGTGGTCGTCAACAGGCGCGCTGCTGCGGAGATCTATCAAAATGTAACCAAAAACACCGGCAACTGGATTAAAGTCGTTCCACTGCAGAGCACTGCCAATCAAAACGCGGTTGGTGCTTGGATCGAGGTTGACGTCTCGGGAACTGTTCAAACGCAAGAGGTAACAGTCGGCGGTGGACATGTGAGTGGGCAGGCGGGACCGTCGCATTTCGGGCTCGGAGACGCTGATAACGCAAAGGTCCGGGTTATTTGGCCGGACGGAACAATCGGACCATGGAGTATGGTTTCCGCAGGACAAGAAGTAGTCGTTATAAAGCCTTGATATTCAACGATCTATTGTCAAACCACTCGGAACATTTTTCGGGATCCCGAGGCGTCCATTCAAAGCTTGTGGGTCGTCCAAAGTTTCAAGAAATGCGATGATACTGTTGATATCGTTTTCTGTCAGTTTGACTGGCGATATGTTCACTGCAGCCTCAATGGCCGCTACCTCTTTAGGGCGTGTCAGTACCCACCAAGGGTCGTCAGGGAGTGAAGGAAGGACCGCGCTGCCTCGGCTATAGTTTTCGAAAGCGTCTTTGGGATCAGCATGTACTTTTATGAATTCAGCCAGATTTGAATAGGCTCCTGCGTGACCGTAGGGCGCGGTCTTTGTCACATTGCGCAGAGATGGCGTTCGAAACTTATATGCGTCTTCTGATGCGCCAGTTACCCGCATCCGTCCGGTATCGCGGGCGTGGCTTTCAAACCTTGCGGCCTTTCCGGGTCCTATTTGGACCATGCCCGTAGCGTGAAACCCATGATCCGTTTGAAATGGCCCGCTATGACACGCACCGCATCCCGCGGATGAGTAGAACAGCTCTATGCCAGTCACGGCATTGTCTGGCAAAGAACCGCCACGGAGATAAGCGTCAAATGCGCTGGTATCAGAGCGCCACTCAAACTCTATGAACGCGGCGATTGCATTTGAAATATCCGTAAACGCAATCGCGCGACCTGCTTTAATGTCTGGATATACATCATTGAAAAGAGTTTGATAATCTTCAAAAGACTCGACGCGCTTGGCGATGATATCCCATGCGCCACCTGCTCCAGTTATACGCCCTGTTCGGACCGCTTTGGACACATCGTTTTCACTGGTATGCCCGGCCATTTCATCTTGGCTAAGAACGGGAAACATTGTTTGCGCGGATAAGAGCGAGACAAAGCCTGCCGTCATATCATCGTCCATCGGCGTTCGAAGCCCGTTTGGCTTTGTCGGGTCTGCTTCGATACGTCCGTCGTGAAAAAGACGCGTAAATTCTTTCGCGCCGAGGTTGAACAAGCCTTGGGCGTGCCGGGGAATGCGTTGTTCTGGCATGTTATTCGGATCAGCAACGCGATTTGGCCCAAGCCCGATGCCACCCTCGCCAAGCGACAAGGATACGCCGTCACCCGTCGCGAATTTTGGGTGATGACATGTCGCACAGGAGATATTTTTGTTCCCCGAAAGGATGGGGTCGTAAAACAGCAACTGACCTAACTCTGCTTCTTTCACAGACACTGGCGCGTAGTCATCATCCGAAATCGCGCTTGGCAAGTCTAATGCGAAGGCAGATGACGCTGCCATCCCTGCTGCGAGGGGAAGAATAAATTTTCGCATTTCAGTGCCTCCTCAAGTCTAACTGAGGAGGGTAATTAAAATGCGAAATGGTACAAGAGGAAAGTACGTCAAGTTACGGATTTTATTTGTATTTGTGCGTCACGATGTATCTGAATTTTGTCAGTTTAGTCCATCATCGTTGGGTGCCGGATAGCTCTCGCACTTGACGGTGCGGGCAACCGGCACCATTTCCTAGAACACAGCGAGCGCAAGCGGCTCTTGCAGCCAGATTTTTCCGCAACTAACGTCATCTTCATCAATTGCGCCTATCAGCGCAAAAACCGCATTCTATGCTGACAGAACAGGCAGGCAGGCTATGACCGATCCCGTAGAAACATATATGAACCTCGTCCCGATGGTGGTTGAGCAAACAAGTCGTGGTGAACGCGCCTACGACATTTTTTCACGACTTCTCAAAGAACGGATCGTTTTCTTGAACGGTCCCGTTCATGACGGCATGAGCCAGCTGATCGTGGCGCAACTCCTTCACTTGGAAGCAGAAAACCCTTCTAAAGATATCTCGATGTACATCAATTCGCCAGGCGGTGTCGTAACCGCAGGGCTGTCGATTTATGATACGATGCAATATATCCGCCCCAAAGTGTCCACGCTGATTGTCGGTCAAGCAGCCTCCATGGGGTCACTTCTTGCCTGCGCAGGCGAGGCTGGCATGCGGTTTGCGCTGCCGAACTCTCGGATCATGGTGCACCAACCCTCCGGTGGGTATCAGGGTCAGGCAACAGACATCATGATCCACGCCGAAGAAACCAAAAAGCTTAAAGGCAAATTGAACGAGATATATGCCAAGCATACCGGTCAGACTGTAAAGGCAGTAGAAAAGGCGCTGGAGCGTGACAACTTCATGTCCCCCGAGGAAGCGCTTGAATGGGGCCATATTGACGAAATTGTGACAAGCCGGTCCAAAGAAGACGACAAAGAGTAACTGAAAGCGAAGTGGCCCAACTGGGCGACAGGCGGGCGTTGCGAGAATGACTCTTGAGCGCCCGCGGCATCGATTTTCGCGTTGTGCCCGCATTCCTGCTGGCCTAACCTGACGATCAAAGAAACGTCTCGCGTATGATCTGCGCAAGTTTACTGGCAATACCCCAGATGAGGTGGTGTGATGGCGAATAATTCTGGTGACAGCAAAAACACCCTCTACTGCTCGTTCTGCGGTAAGTCGCAGCACGAGGTTCGCAAGTTAATCGCGGGGCCCACGGTCTTCATTTGTGATGAGTGCGTAGAACTTTGCATGGACATCATCCGTGAAGAGACAAAAACAGCTGGTCTGAAGGCATCCGACGGTGTGCCGACACCGCAAGAGATTTGCGATGTGCTGGATGATTACGTGATCGGACAAGGTCACGCGAAACGTGTGCTCTCCGTCGCAGTACACAACCATTATAAACGTTTGAACCACGCGGCGAAATCCGGCGATATCGAACTCGCGAAATCCAACATTCTGTTAATTGGCCCGACCGGGTGCGGTAAAACGCTTCTTGCACAAACCTTGGCGCGGATCCTCGATGTGCCATTCACGATGGCCGATGCAACAACACTGACCGAAGCTGGCTATGTCGGTGAGGATGTTGAGAACATCATCCTGAAATTGCTTCAGGCGTCCGAATATAATGTCGAACGTGCGCAACGCGGTATCGTCTATATCGACGAGGTCGATAAGATTACCCGCAAGTCGGACAATCCGTCTATCACACGTGATGTCTCAGGTGAGGGTGTTCAGCAAGCTTTGCTGAAAATCATGGAGGGAACAGTCGCGTCTGTCCCACCACAGGGTGGTCGCAAACATCCGCAACAGGAATTCCTTCAGGTTGATACGACAAATATCCTTTTCATCTGCGGTGGTGCATTTGCGGGTCTTGAGAAGATTATTGCGCAGCGTGGCAAAGGGTCTGCGATGGGCTTCGGGGCTGACGTGCGCGATGAAGAGAACAAGGGTGTGGGTGAGTTCTTCTCGGAACTTGAGCCTGAAGACCTGCTAAAATTTGGCCTGATCCCGGAATTTGTTGGCCGTTTGCCGGTAATTGCGACATTGGAAGATCTGGATGAAGATGCATTGGTCACCATCTTGACGCAGCCCAAAAACGCGTTGGTGAAGCAATACCAGCGCTTGTTTGAGCTGGAAGATGCAAAGCTGAACTTCACAGAAGATGCGCTGAGCGCAATTTCCAAACGTGCGATTGAACGCAAAACTGGTGCGCGAGGTTTGAGGTCGATTCTCGAAGATATCCTGCTCGACACAATGTTCGATTTGCCTGCGCTTGAAGGTGTCGACGAGGTGGTCGTGAACGAAGAAGCCGTTGGCCGTGAAGCGAAACCGCTGGTGATCTACGGCGAGAAAAAAGAAGCCGAAGCCGAGGCGGGCTAACGCCTTGAAGAAAAAGAATTATGAAAGGCTAGCCTAGACCGGCTGGCCTTTTCTGCTGAAAGGGATATGAAAATGACGATCAAGCGTATTCATTCTGGTGGCGCATTTGAGCCGAAGATCGGGTACTGCCGCGCGGTTGTCGCAGGCGATTGGGTGCATGTCGCCGGCACGGTTGCCTCTCCAGAGGAAAGTACGGGCGAGCCGCCTCAAGGCGCGGCTGCGCAATGTGAAAGTGCGTTGCGGATCATCAAAGGGGCTTTGGCAGATGCTGGTGCCAGTCTCAGTGATATTGTGCGGGTGACCTATATGTTGCCAGCCGCTGCGGAGTTTGAAGCGTGTTGGCCAGCGTTGCGAGAAGCCTTCGGCGATGCTCCGCCAGCCGCGACAATGATCGAATGTGGTCTCATTGATCCCAAATACCGGATAGAGATCGAAGTTACGGCGTATATCGGCAGTTAAGACAGCGTCAAAACACGCGCAACCACTAGACCTCAGCGCAGGCTTGCGCCATATCTATCCCAACGCAGCCGGAGAGACCTGATGGGCATTCTAAAATCGATCTTACGCGTGGCCACGTGGTGGGACGGTCAAACTTTGAACACGCAATTCTTTACCTGGCGCAACGGTGTGAAAGTTGGTGAAGACGCAGAGGGCAATGTTTTCTACGAGTCGAAAGACGCTAAGCGGCGCTGGGTGATTTATAACGGTGAAGCAGAAGCATCGCGTGTCAGCCCGGACTGGCATGGATGGCTGCATCATACCTATAAAGAGCCGCCGACGGACGCCCCGCTGCCACGGAAGGCATGGGAAAAGCCACATCAGGAAAACCTGACGGGAACGGCAATGGCCTATGCGCCGGCTGGTTCGATCCGTAAGTCTTCGGCTGCTCCGGCGAAGGACTACGAGGCTTGGTCACCGGAATAACGGTGATTGACCGCAAAAGCGGGGACTGACGACATGGCTGAGAATACAACAGAAGTTCTGGTTGGAACCGGCGTGCTTGCTGTTGCTGCGGGCTTCCTGATTTATGCGGCGGGGCTGACAGGCTTAAGCACATCGAATGTAAGCAGCTACCCGCTGACGGCAAGCTTCCGGTCCGTTGAAGGGATTGCCTTAGGCAGCGAAGTGCGGATGGCCGGGGTCAAAGTCGGTACGGTAACCGGACTTGATCTGAATCCTCAAACATTTAGGGCGGATACGCAGTTCACGATCAAAGAGGGGATCGAGATCCCCGATGACAGTGCCATTTCAATCTCGTCAGAGGGGTTGCTAGGCGGTAATTTTGTCGAGATTGTTCCCGGTGGTTCGCTCTTCAATCTCGATCCCGGCGGAGAGATTGAGGACACACAAAGCTCTGTCAGCTTGATCACCTTGCTGTTGAAATTCGTTTCCGGCGGTGAAGAGTGAAGCGTTTCGCTTGCGCGGTTCTGATGTCTTTCGCCGCACCTTTGGGCGCGCAGACCACCATTCAAGGTGATAACACGACCATCCGCCTGGGAAATGCACGGGACATCACAACGCAAACACGCGCGCGCGTTTCAAGCGCAGAGGCTGCTGTGCTGCGTGGTTTGGATAAGCTATCCGGCTCAAGCGTTGACCTTCAGGCAGGAGTTCTGGAACCCCTGCAATTCGGTGCGTTGACCATTAAAATGCATGACTGCCGCTACCCTAAAAATAACCCCTCAGGGGATGCCTATTTGCATCTGACGATCCGCGATCGCGGGGTCGACACACCGGTATTTGATGGTTGGATGGTCGCGTCCAGTCCTGCGCTTAGTGCGCTTGATCACCCGCGATACGATGTTTGGGTTATTCGTTGCAAACTTGATGACCGAACACCGTCGGTGATTGCTGGAGAAAGTTCGCCTCGGCCGATAATGCGTCCTTGAGCAACTGGTGGTAGGCACGCCGTGTGATCTCAACGCCGCCAAGGCTTGCGAGATGATCTGTTAGAAATTGGGTATCAAACAGCTTAAAGCCGCCAACGTTTAGCCTGTGTACAAGATAGGCGAGCGCGATTTTCGACGCGTCGCGTTTACGCGAAAACATGCTTTCACCGAAAAAAGCCGCCTTCAACGAGACCCCGTAGACGCCGCCGACAAGGTCTTCGCCATCCCAGATTTCCAATGAATGCGCATGCCCATTTTTGAATAGCTCCAGATATATCGAGAAAATCTCATCGTTAATCCAAGTCTCTTCACGGTCAGCGCAGGCGTGAATAACCCCTGTAAAATCTGTATCGACACGAACATCGAAGGGATCTTTCATGATCTTCTTCCGCAGGGAGCGAGAGATATGAAAACCATCCAGTGGAATGATCCCACGCCGTTCGGGATCCACCCAGAACACCCCGTCGTCGTCGCGCGCCTCGGACATCGGGAAGATGCCGCGCGCATAAGCGTTTAGGATAAGATGCGAACTCAGATCAGACGGCATTCGAAGAATTTACAAACAAAGGCTTTGCCCCATCCTAAGCGGAAATTGATGAATCAGAAAGGGCGGCAGATGTTAGGTGTTTTCGTCCAACCACTTTTCAAGCCAATGAATATTGTAGTTACCCGACAGAACGGCCTCTTCTTCCAACAAAGCATGGAACAATGGGGTTGTTGTGTGGATACCATCTACGATCAATTCACCCAGCGCTCTCTTTAGTCGCGCAAGGGCGGCGGGACGGTCTGGACCATGTACAATCAATTTGCCGATGAGGCTGTCATAGTAGGGCGGGATCGAATAGCCGTCATAGAGAGCTGAATCCATACGCACACCCAATCCACCGGGCGCGTGGTATTGAGTAATCTTGCCGGGGCAAGGTGAGAACTCTGGAACCTTCTCGGCGTTGATCCGAACTTCAATAGCGTGGCCATTGATTGACAGATCATCTTGCGAGAAAGACATGCCTTCGCCCGCAGCCACGTTGATCTGCTCGCGCACAAGGTCGACACCAAAAATGGCTTCGGTCACTGGGTGCTCAACCTGCAGGCGGGTGTTCATTTCGATGAAGTAGAACTCTCCGTTCTCATAAAGAAACTCGATCGTTCCTGCGCCCGCATAGTCGATTGTCGAAATCGCATCGGCACAGACTTTGCCAATTTCGGCGCGTGTTTTGGCGTCAATCGCAGGGCCGGGGGCTTCTTCAAATACTTTCTGATGGCGACGTTGGAGGGAGCAATCCCGTTCCCCAAGATGCACGGCGCCGCCCTTGCCATCACCGAAAACTTGAATTTCGATATGGCGTGGTGTGCCCAGATATTTCTCAATGTAGACTTCATCGTTGCCAAAAGCGGCTTTGCCTTCTGAACGTGCAGACCCGAAGGCGGTTTCCATCTCGTCGCGGTTGTTTGCCAGTTTCATACCGCGTCCGCCGCCGCCAGCGGTCGCTTTAATAATGACCGGATATCCGATCTCGTCGCCGACTTTATAAGCCTCTTCGAGCGTTGGAACACCACCGTCAGAGCCGGGCACGCACGGGACGCCTAGCTTCTTCATCGTGTCCTTGGCGGTAATCTTGTCGCCCATAACCCGGATATGCTCGGCGGTTGGGCCAATAAATGTGATCCCGTGATCCTGCAAGGCTTGCACAAAATTCGCGTTCTCGGACAAGAATCCGTAACCGGGGTGGATCGCCTCTGCGCCAGTGATCTCTGCGGCTGAGATGAGAGCCGCGATATTGAGGTAGCTGTCTGTTCCGGGTGGTGGGCCGATGCAGATAGCCTCATCAGCCATACGGACATGCATTGCATCTGCGTCGGCCGTTGAGTGCACCGCGACGGAACCAATGCCCATCTCACGCGCGGCGCGGATGACGCGAAGGGCGATCTCGCCCCGGTTGGCGATCAGGATTTTTTTAAACATGAGCGCTATTCGATAATCATCAGAGGGGCACCGAATTCAACTGGCGAACCGTCTTCGACCAAAATGCGCTTCACAGTACCGGACTTTGGTGCAGGTATCTGGTTCATCGTTTTCATGGCTTCGATGATCAGGATGGTTTGCCCTTCGGTGACTTTATCACCTTGGCTGACAAACGCGGGCGAACCCGGCTCAGCTTGCAGATAACATGTGCCGACCATTGGCGACGTAATTGCGCCCGGATGTTGCGCAGGGTCGTCATCTACAGTCGCTGTGGCAGCCGGCGCACTTGCGGGAGCGGCAGCTGGAGCCGCATGTGGGGTGGCAGGTGCAGCAACTGCGACTGTTTGAACAGCAGCAGCGCCCTTTGAGACCCGTACATCAAGGCTATCATCGCTTCCGTATTCGCGCTTGACCCTCAGCTCGGTCAGGTCATTTTCGTTGAGCAACTCAGCGAGCGCTTTAATGAAGGCGACATCGCCATCATGTACGGTCTTGGCCATAGGGGATCACTCCTCACCCAAATTGACCGGCCTAACGCCGGTTCGATCTTGTTCCCAGCGTTATAGGCCAAGGTGTTTAGGGTGAAAAGCCGGATTTAACGCCGCGTTATGTATTGACCCCCGCGCGAGGTGGCAATCGATCCGGAATGGCATCAGGGACGGCAACTTCATTTGGCAGGGCTGAAGGCTCTGCACCGTTCGGATCGAGTAGGTTTGAGATTGATGCAGGACCTTTGGCAAGCTTGGTGACAAGAGCGTCCTGACGCGCGCGTTCCTGTTGCGCAAGTGCTTGGTCACGGGCCGCTTGTTCTTCGACTTTCTGCTCGTAGGCCTTCGCGTCTATCTGACTTTTCGGTGTGGCTTCACTGAGTTTCACATCTGCCGGGCTCGTTATATTTTGCTTCGGCTTCGCCGCTGCATCGGCATTTGCTGTAACTGTTTTTTGCCCGTCGAGGGCGGGGCCAGCGACGGTCGTACTGCCGCCACTTGCCTTTGTGCTATTCCCAGTTCCGCCGGATCCGGTATTCGTTCCAAACTGCCCCGCAGAATTATTTGCAGAGCCAGACGGGGACGAAGCTGCGACTGTGTTCGGATTCTCGCCTGACGACGGGTCGGAGGTGGAGGTTTGATTGCTTGGCGGCGTCGATTGAGATGCAACCAGTTGTTGCGCTCCGACTGAGCCTACAGAAATACCCGACATGTGCTTCAACGCTCCTTTGTTGAAGCCCCCTTTTCACCAGACATAATCAAATTAACGGACGTTTGATCTGTTAACCAATTGAAAAAAAGGTGCAATTTTCGTCAAATCGCACCTCTCTTCTTGTTCTGCTATCCGCGGTTCATGCGGTTATCGATCAGGTCATCGACGACTGATGGGTCTGCCAATGTTGATGTGTCACCCAAGGCACCGAAATCATCCTCGGCAATTTTGCGCAAAATACGACGCATGATTTTACCGGAACGCGTCTTGGGAAGGCCAGGGGCCCATTGAATTAGGTCCGGCTTGGCAATTGGTCCGATGTCTTTGCGGACCCATGTTTCCAGTTCCTTGCGCAGCTCTTCGGTTGGCTCTTCACCAGACATCAGTGTCACATATGCGTAAATGCCTTGGCCTTTGATATCGTGCGGATATCCAACAACGGCAGACTCAGACACTTTGGGATGTGCCACAAGGGAGCTTTCAACTTCGGCTGTCCCCATGCGATGCCCTGATACGTTGATGACATCATCCACGCGGCCTGTGATCCAATAATAGCCATCCGCGTCCCGTTTACAGCCGTCTCCTGTGAAATAGTAACCTTTGTAGTCGGAGAAATAGGTTTGCATGAACCTGTCATGATCGCCAAAAACCGTCCGCATCTGCGCAGGCCAGCTGTCTTTGATGCATAGCACGCCTTCGGCTTCTGTGCTGTCGATCTCCGCCCCCGTTGTCGGTTCCAGAATGACCGGTTCTATTCCAAAAAACGGTGTGGTCGCTGAGCCGGGCTTGGTTGTGGTCGCACCGGGCAGGGGGGTCAGCAAGTGTCCCCCGGTTTCCGTTTGCCACCACGTGTCAACAATTGGACAACGGCCTTGGCCAACCACTTCGTGATACCAATTCCATGCTTCAGGATTGATCGGTTCACCAACGGTTCCCAGTAGTTTGATCGAAGACAGGTCGTACCCTTCGACAAAACTATTTCCTTGTCCCATCAGAGCGCGGATCGCAGTTGGGGCGGTGTAGAATTGGTTCACCTTGTGTTTTTCGCACACGGCCCAGAACCGGCCTGCATCGGGATAGGTTGGGACACCTTCAAACATCAAAGTGGTCGCGCCATTGGCGAGCGGGCCGTAGACGATATAGCTGTGGCCGGTCACCCAACCCACATCTGCTGTGCACCAGAAGATGTCGCCGTCATGATAATCGAACGTGTATTGGTGCGTCATGGACGCATAGACAATGTAGCCACCCGTCGTATGAACGACGCCTTTCGGCATCCCAGTTGATCCTGACGTGTAGAGAATGAAGAGAGGGTCTTCCGCATTCATTTCTTCAGGAGGACAATCCGCATCTACGGTCGGTTCCATTTCGTGAAGCCAATAGTCACGCCCATCAGTCATGGCGACCTCGCCACCTGTGCGGCGGATGACGAGCATTTTCGCGTCATGTTTAACGCTTTCGAATGCAGTGTCGCAGTTCACTTTCAAAGGCGTGTTGCGTCCACCGCGGGGCGCTTCGTCAGCAGTAATAACGACCTTTGCTTCCGAGCCATTGACGCGTGCCGCCAATGCATCGGCCGAAAACCCTGCGAAGACAATGGAATGGATTGCACCTATGCGCGCGCTCGCCAGCATTGCGACAGCGGCTTCAGGGATCATCGGCATATAGATGACAACGCGATCACCTTTGCCAACCCCCATAGCTTTCAGCGTATTGGCGAATTTGCAGACGCGGGCATGTAGCTCGTTGTAGGTAATGTGCAGCGCTTCGTCGTCGGGGCTATCTGGCTCCCAAATGATGGCAGTTTGATCGCCGCGTGTTGCGAGGTGGCGATCAATGCAATTTGCAGCGACATTGAGCGTACCGTCCTCATACCACTTAATATCGACTTTGCCGTATTCGTAGGAGACGTTCTTTACAGTGCTGTAAGGAGACATCCAATCAATGCGTTTGCCATGCTCGCCCCAGAAAGCAGCCGGATCGGCGATGCTCTCAGCATACATCTTGTCATAGGTTGCTTTGTCGGCATGCGCATTCGCCGCAAATTCTTTCGAAGGTGCGTAGGTCTTATCGGTCATCTCTGTCCCCCAGAATTGATGGGTGTTTTTTGTCGGGTAGGGCGGTTATTGCTAAATCGCGAGATACTCGGCCCGTAGCTTCTCATCTTCCAGCACATCTTTGGCAGAGCCGTCATAAACGACGGAGCCAGTGTCCAAGATGACGGCACGGTCCGCCAGCTTCAACGCTGCCACTGCGTTTTGCTCAACGATAACGGTTGTAATACCTTGATCGCGAATGATGTTAAGTGTTTTGGCAATCTCTTGCACAATAACGGGGGCTAGCCCCTCATAGGGCTCATCAAGCAGCAGAACTTTGATGTCGCGACACAGCGCCCGAGCGATTGCCAGCATTTGCTGCTCACCGCCAGACAAAGTGGTCCCATCTTGCTTGCGGCGTTCCCCGAGGCGCGGGAACAGCTCATAGACACGCTCAAGCGACCAACCGATAGGGGGCGCGATTTGAGCAAGCTTCAGGTTCTCTTCCACAGTCAGACCTGCGATGATGCGGCGGTCCTCTGGAACCAGTGCAATGCCTGCGCGCGACGCTTCATGCGCTTTCATGTTGTGGAGCGGTTCGTGGTCCAGCCAGATTTCGCCATGCTGCAGCTGTGGATCACCAAGCCGCGCGATGGTGCGCAATGTCGATGTTTTGCCCGCGCCGTTACGACCCAATAGAGCAAGAATTTCGCCCTCATGAACATTGAAGCTGACGCCTTGGACGATGTAGCTTTCGCCGTAATAGGCTTCGATGTCCCACACGCTCAGAAATGCAGGCGCCGTGGCTGCGTTGTTTGCATTTTTATTGAAGTCTGGTTTGACGTTCATCGGTTCAAACCTCCTTAAACTTGGGCTTCGCCAAGGTACGCTTCACGTACCTTTGGATGGCCTTTAATGTTGTCTGGCGTGTCTTCGACCAGCGGCGTACCCTGAGCCAGCACTGTGATGCGTTCGGCCATGGAGAAGACGACATGCATGTCATGTTCAATGATAGCCATGGTGATATCGCGCTTCTCTTTGATCTCTTTGAGCAGATCGATTGTGTTGTTTGTATCGGCGCGCGCCATACCCGCAGTCGGCTCATCGAGCAGCAAAAGCTTTGGCTCTTGGACAAGACACATAGCCATCTCCAACCGACGTTTGTCGCCACGCGAAAGGGAAGAGGCCTGCATTTGATGCTTGTCGAGCATATTGACGTCTTCCAAAATTTGCTCTGCCTGCGTCTTGATGTCTGCTTGTCCCGCAACAGAGCCAATCGCGTTCAATTTGAAAGACCCGTCGCGATGCGCAAAACAGGGGATCATGACATTTTCCATCACTGTAAGATCTGCGAAGATCTCAGGCGTTTGGAAGACGCGACTGACACCCATCTGATTGATCTCGTGTGGTTTGCGTCCAAGCAAACTCTGACCTTGGAAGGTGACAGAGCCCGTATCAGGGATCAGCTTACCAACGAGACAATTGAGCAAGGTGGATTTGCCTGCACCATTCGGTCCGATGATCGCGTGAACCGTGTTTTCGGCGACAGAGAGGTTCACGTCGCCCAGCGCCTGCAACCCGCCGAAGCGCTTGCCGACATTTTTGATCTCTAGGATACCCATTGTCGTTGCTCCTTATTCTGCAGGTGTCTTGGCGCCGTCAGCCTCGGACGGCTGTGACTTCTTGCGACGGAAGAGGTTGGCGATACGTTGACCACCTTCAACCAACCCGCCGGGTAGGAAGATCACAACCATCATGAACATAATGCCAAGTGTCAGGTGCCAGCCCTTGCCCACGAACGGGTAGAGGATGGTCACGATAAAGTCTTCCATGCCATCGGGCATAAAAGCGAACCACTCATGCAGCACGTTGGAGTTGATCTTGGAGAAGATGTTCTCGAAATACTTGATGAATCCCGCGCCAAGCACCGGGCCTATCAACGTGCCCGCGCCGCCTAGAATGGTCATCAATACAACCTCGCCCGAAGCTGTCCATTGCATGCGTTCTGCACCAGCCAGCGGGTCCATCGACGCCATCAAGCCACCTGCAAGACCGGCATACATTCCTGAGATCACGAAGACTGCCAGTGTGTAGGGGCGCGAATTTAAGCCTGTGTAGTTCAACCGTGTTTGGTTGGTTTTGATCGCTTGCAGCATCAGTCCGAACGGAGACCGGAAGATACGCATAGACAGATAGAATGCGACAATCATAAAGGCGCCAGCCAGATAGTACCCTGCGTTAAACGTGAAGGTCCAACCGCTGACGTTCCAGACGTAGCTGTTGCGCATTTCCAAACCAAACAAAGCCGGGGCCGGGATATTTCCGCCTGAGGATGCAATTCCGTCTAGAATGCGTGGGTCATTCAAAGCGGTCTGCAATCCAGTCTCTCCACCGGTTATTGGCGTCAGTACGGACGCAGCAAGTGCGAAGGCCATTTGCGCAAAGGCCAAGGTCAGGATGGAAAAGTAGATGCCCGAGCGGCGCAGCGATATGAAGCCAATCAACAAAGCGAAGGCACCAGCAACAACTGTTGAGATCAAGATTGCCGGAATGACATTGATCGTAAGCAGTTTTAGCATCCACACCGCTGCGTATGAGCCTGCGCCCAAGAAGGCTGCGTGACCAAACGAAAGATATCCGGTCAAGCCAAACAACAGGTTGAAGCCAATCGCGAAGATACCGAAGATGACGAAACGTTGCATCAAATCGGGGTAGCCCGCGTTGAACTGCGCCATGGCGCTGCCCGTGGGGAAGGGGTTCATCAGGAAGGGTGCAAACGCGACCAATCCGGTGACGATGAAAAACAGACGTGTGTCTTTTGCACTTAGGCCAAACATGGATCAGTCCTCCATCACGCCCTTGCGGCCAAGCAGGCCACGGGGACGGGTCAATAGAATGATAATTGCGGCAAGGTAAATCACCACTTGGTTGATGCCGGGAAGGAACTCGATCACCTCACGCATAGAGGCGAAGCTTTCCAGAATACCCAGAACGAAACCTGCGAGCACAGCGCCGGGTAGGGAGCCCATGCCACCCACAACCACCACGACGAAGGAGATCACAAGGAAATCCATACCCATGTGGTAATTGGGTGCGTTGATCGGCGTATACATAACCCCGGCAAGCCCAGCGACGGCTGCGGCAAGCCCGAACATCATTGTGAAGCGTTTGTCGATATCAATGCCCAACAGGCCCACCGTTTCGCGGTCAGCCATACCTGCGCGCACTACCATGCCGAACGTTGTAAATTGCAAGAAGGCAAAAACGGCAGCAATCACGACGGCGGCGAATGCAAAGTACACGAGGCGCCAGTAAGGGTAGATGATGGTGTTTGCGTCAAAGCCGAGAAGCGCGCCAAAATCGTAGCTGCCTTTAAATGCCTCTGGGGCTGGGGCAGGGATCGGGTTCGCGCCGTAATACGCTTTGATAATCTCTTGAAGCACAATCGCGAGGCCGAATGTCACAAGGATTTGGTCCGCATGCGGGCGCTTGTAGAAGTGCTTGATCAGGCCGCGCTCCATCACCATGCCGATGATTATCATTACCGGTATTGCAAAAATGATCGCTAGGGGCACAGCCCAGTCTATGATCGCGGCCCCGGTTTCTTGGCCAAACCAATCGTAGATATAGGGGACCTCAACTTTCAGCGGATTTCCCAAGAAGTCTTTCTTGGTGTCGTCAATCACAACGTGGCTGAGGGTCAAAATGCGTTGCAGAGTGACTGCGCAAAAGGCACCGATCATAAACAGCGCGCCATGCGCGAAGTTGACCACGCCCAACGTGCCGAAGATAAGCGTCAGCCCCAGCGCAATCAGCGCATAGGCAGAGCCCTTATCCAGCCCGTTTAGAATTTGAAGAATGATTGCGTCCATTGTCCCCGCCTCGCATGGATAGCTTGGTCACCCGACCAAGGGTCGGATGTCAGAGTTCTTTAGAGAGGTCGGGCGGGCGGCGAGATGCCGCCACGCCCTCGTTTTGGCTTATGCGCCTGGGTTACATGTGCCCAGCTCGCCGCCGAAGATGGAGGCGTCATAGGTCACTTGTGCTGCAGGTGTGACTTCCACGATTTCGAGCAAGTCGAATTCGGAAGTTGGGTTTTCTTTACCCTTCACGACCAGCACGTCTTTGAAGCACTGGTGATCTTCTGCACGGTAGAGTGTTGGGCCGTTGCCCATGCCGTCGAACTCGAAGCCTTCGAGTGCTTCTGCGATGCCACATGGGTTGAACGTGCCCGCACGTTCTGCAGCATCTGCGTACAGCATTGTTTGCACGTAGCATGTGTGCGCCGCCTGCGACGGTGGGAAGCCATACTTCTCGCCGAAGGATTTAACGAATGCTTTTGAGCCTTCGTCGGTCAGCGACCAGTGCCAGTTTGTGGAGCCGAAAATGCCTTTAACGTTGGCACCCGCACCCTTCGCCATCAGGCGAGAGTAGAGCGGCACAATGATCTCGAAGTTCTTGCCGTTGACTTGCTTGTCACGCAGGCCGAACTGAACCGCGTTTGTCAGCGAGTTCACCATGTTACCGCCGTAGTGGTTCAGAACCAGAACGTCAGCACCGGACTGCAGAACAGGCGCGATGTAGGAAGAGAAGTCTGTTTGTGTCAGCGGTGTTTTCACGGCTGCAACAGTTTCCCAACCCATAGCTTCTGTTGACGTACGTACAGCTTCCTCAGTTGTGTAGCCCCAGTTGTAGTCAGCTGTCAGGTGATAAGCCTTACGGTCTTTACCGTAGTTCGCACCCAAGATCGGAGCCAGAGCCGCACCAGACATGTAGGAGTTAAAGAAGTGACGGAAGCCATTGGCTTTCTTATCTTTACCCGTTGTGTCGTTGGAGTGGGTCAGACCCGCCATGAAGATGATGCCAGCTTCTTGGCAAAGCGCTTGTACAGCAACCGCAACACCTGAAGAAGAGCCACCAGTGATCATCACTGCGCCGTCTTTTTCAATCATCGACTTCGCAGACGCACGCGCTGCATCTGGCTTCGTCTGTGTATCACCTGTGACGTAGGCGACTTTCTTACCCAAGACGCCGTTACCGGTCAGCGCTTTGGATGAGAAGGTATTCATCATGCCTGCGTCGCCGCCACCGTTCAGGTGCTCAACAGCAAGCTCATAGGCGCGCAGCTCATCTGCACCCTCATCAGCGTATGGGCCAGACTGTGGTACGTTAAAACCAAGTGTGACCGTGTCTCCTTGCGGCGCATTCAAATAACCAGCGTGGCCGTCTGCCCAGGATGGGCTAAAAAACTGTGGTGCAGCGAGTGTTGCGCCGCCTGCAACTGCAGACGTCTTCAAAAGCCCGCGGCGTGTGAAGTTAGATTTGGACATTAATATCCTCCCTAGGTGGTTTTGGGAGTGCACCAGAACAAGGCGCCCCCCGCCTCGGTTTTCCGAGATGCGTTACTATCGCGGACGTTTGGCAAAGGAGGCAATAACACACTGGCCTCACTTATTTTTTCTGTAAATTTATGGACATTGCACCCGCAGAATGTGTAAAGTTATTATCAATGCGGCGCAGCAACGCATAATTTTTCAAAGGGAATCAACGTGCCCAAGATCGCTCTAACTGGTTCCCGCATTCGAGATAGAAGGCTGGCACTGCAGCTAAAGCAGGCGGATCTGGCAAAATCAGCAGGCGTGTCTGCGAGCTATCTGAATTTGATTGAACATAATCGCCGCAGAATCGGTGGAAAACTACTGGTCCAAATTGCAGACGTTTTAGGTGTTGAGCCGTCGGGTCTGAGCGAGGGCGCAGATGTTGAATTGGTGCACGGCCTAGAAACAGTTGCTTCCCAGTCGCCTTCAGTCGAAGCGGACCGTGTAGAGGAATTTGTGGGTCGCTTTCCGGGCTGGGCTGCTAAATTGACGGATCAGAATGAACGGATCGACCTACTCGAGCGTAGCCTGCGCGGCCTGAATGATCGCCTCACGCATGATCCCGTTCTAACAGAGAAGATGCATGATGTGTTAGGAGCTGTCGCCGCGATCAGGTCAACGTCATCTATCCTTGTCGACACTCCAACAATTGATGCCGAATGGCGGGCAAGGTTTCATGCCAATATTGACGTGGAAAGCCGCAGGTTGGCGGAAACATCAGAATCCATGGCGGCCCATTTCGATCAACTTACGAAAGACGAAGCTGGCTACAAAACGCCACTCGAAGCGATCGCCGCCTTTTTCGAGATACGACAGTTTCACATTGCAGAATTGGAGGAAGGCGGACGGGAGGCCGTCGAGGGTATTTTGGCGAACGCCCCCGAATTTGAAGGAGCTGCTGCGCGTTCACTGGGGCGCAAAGCGCTGAGTGTGTATGCTAAAGACGCGGCGCGCTTGCCATTGAATGAGTTTTCGATTTCCGCGACTGAGCATAATTATGATCCTGCTGCGATAGCACGTGCTTTCGATGTCGGTCTTCCCCGTGTTTTCCGTCGGTTGGCCACCTTGCCGCGGGCACCAGATAGGCCAGAGATTGGATTGGTGATCTGTGACGCCGCTGGTGCGATTTTGTTGCGAAAGCAACCTCTAGGTTTTTCTTTCCCAAGGTTCGGTGCGGCCTGTCCGCTCTGGCCGTTGTTCGGGGCGATGCGCTCAATTGGCGCGCCTCAAAGGACGACCTTGAAAACAGTTGAAGGCGCCGTGTTCAAGTCGTATTCCGTAGCAACATTGCAAGAACGCGTAGAATTTGATGCGCCATTGAACGTAAAGTCGCATATGCTGCTTGTTTCGGCAGATCCGCCGGTTGACGAGGGGCGAGTGGTTGGAAGTACCTGCCGTATGTGCGCCGCGGAAGAGTGTGGAGCCCGCCGTGAGGCGTCAATTCTGACGGGGCGGAATTAAGACGGTTTGTCGTTTTGACAGCACGGGCCATCTCTGCCTAACTGCATTAAGGTTATTTTAGAACTCTTTGGGAGGGGAGGCGGACTTTGGGACAATCAGTACTTCTCATCGAAGATGAACCAAATATTATCGAGGCGATAAGCTTCCTTTTGGAGCGCGACGGCTGGACCGTGCGCCTTCATACAGAAGGTCAGGGCGCAGTAGACGCTGTGGTCGCAAATGATCCCGATGTCCTCATCTTGGATGTTATGCTGCCGGGTGGCAGCGGGTTTGATATACTTCGGGAGTTACGCCAAGGCGCTGCACGCCCCGATTTGCCAATTCTGATGCTGACAGCGCGAGGCCAAACAAAGGATCGCGAGCTCGCGGAGGGCTATGGCGTAAGTTCCTTCATGACCAAACCGTTTTCGAATTCAGAGATGCTACAGACCGTTCGTGATCTGTCCAAGGGGCGCAAGCCTGTTGTTTCGAAAGACGCCGTATGACGCAGATGTCTCGCACCCCAGAGCAGCGGGCGGAGTTCTTAGAACAGAGCGTTTATCGGCGTCGGCGTGCGATTGATGCATTGAAGCTTCTTCCGGTTTTGGGGGCCGCGTTATTTCTGTTGCCACCGCTGATCTTGGCCGAGGAAAGCGGCTCCACGGCTTTACGCCTCGTCTATTTCTTTTTAGCTTGGGTCAGCCTGATCGTGATTTGCGCTATGTTGGTGCGGCATGTGGCCAAGAGTGACGAGGACTGACAGGTGCCGACCTTCAATATTCTGGTCACGGTCGCACTTGCTTACGTTGTCATCTTATTTGCGATTGCGTTCTTTGCGGATCGCCGTGCACGCAATGGCGGAGCGAAATGGCTTCGCTCACCACTCACTTATACATTGTCCCTGAGTGTCTATTGCACCGCATGGACATTTTACGGTGCGGTTGGCAATGCCGCGCGATCAGGGCTCGAATATCTTGCGATTTACTTGGGGCCGACTCTCGTTTTTCTTGGCTTTTGGGTTCTGCTTCGCAAACTTGTCCGTATCGGACGCGCAGAACGTATCACATCTATCGCCGACCTGATTTCTTCCCGATACGGTAAATCAACGGCTCTGGCAGTCTTGGTGACATGCCTCGCAGTGACAGGAACAACGCCTTACATCGCGCTGCAATTGCAATCGGTAACCCTCAGTTTCGCGGCGTTTGTCCCAGAGGGATCAGATGCAATTCCTCCAGATCTGAACGCGACCGCTTTTTGGGTTGCGGCGGGCCTTGCTGTTTTTACGATCCTGTTTGGTACGCGAAACCTCGATACGAACGAGCGTCACCACGGTGTGGTCATAGCGATTGCGGTAGAGGCCATAGTCAAGCTGATCGCATTGCTGGCAGTCGGTATTTTTGTGATCTGGGGTGTGTCGGGCGGCATGAGCGATATGCTGCAAATGATTGAGGCCAGCCCAGTGGCAGAGTGGAAACCGGACGCTGGCCGGTGGGTCACGATGACCTTCTTGTCTGCTGCTGCAATCATCTGCCTGCCTCGAATGTTTCAGGTAATGGTCGTTGAGAACGAAGATGAACGGCACCTTACAATCGCAAGCTGGGCCTTCCCGCTTTACCTGCTGGCGATGAGCTTATTCATCTTACCCATTGCTGTCGTCGGTCTGGCCGTCTTGCCCGAGAACTCTAACCCAGACCTGTTTGTCCTCACTGTTCCGCTGGCACTTGATCAAGAAATGCTGGCCATGCTGGCCTTCTTGGGCGGGTTTTCTTCCGCCACTTCTATGGTGATTGTGGCCGCAATTGCTTTGAGCACGATGGTCTCCAATCATATCGTACTGCCGCTCTGGTTATCGTCGCAAGGTCCTCGGGCAACGATCTCGGGCGATGTCCGAGATATCATGATCTTGTCACGCAGAGTTTCGATCGTCGTGGTTCTCGCGCTTGGTTATGCCTATTACCGTATCACCGGTGGTTCTGCGGCTCTGTCGTCGATCGGGTTAGTCAGCTTCGCCGGGATTGCACAGATTGTCCCTGCTTTGCTGGGAGCGTTGTATTGGCGGGGAGCGACGCGGAAAGGCGCTTTGGCTTCGTTGGTTATAGGCTTTGCGGTTTGGGGCTACACGTTGTTTGTCCCAGCGATTGGCTTGCTGCCAGATGCCATTCTCGAAACTGGTTTATTCGGGCTGGCTTGGTTGAGGCCACAGGCTTTATTTGGTCTGACGGGGCTTGATCCGCTCGTACATTCGATCTTTTGGTCAATGGCTGCCAATACCATTGCCTTTATCGCTGTTTCTCTGGTCACATTCCCCAGCCCGCTTGAGCGGCTGCAAGGTGCGGCTTTTGTTAATGTGTTCAATCGCGGCGAAGCTGGTACAGGCTATGTCCGCGGGATCGCCGATACCGAGGATTTGCTTGTTATGGCGCAGCGCCTGCTTGGTGGGCTTGAGGCGCAACGGCTGTTCCAGACTATTGCACAGCAGCAGGGCAAATCAGGATATTTGCCCGATCCAACGCCTGAGTTTGTTGCGGTATTAGAGCGCGAGCTGGCTGGTTCTGTTGGCGCCGCAACCGCGCATGCGATGGTCCGCCAGATTGATGGCAACGCGGCCGTGTCGGTTCAAGACTTGTTGGCCGTGGCAGATGAGTCCGCACAGATGCTGGAATATTCCAATCAATTGGAAGCGAAGTCAAAAGAGCTGGAACAGACAGCGCGGCAGTTGCGAGATGCCAATGAGAAACTGACTGCACTATCCGTTCAAAAGGATGCGTTTCTTTCTCAGGTCAGTCACGAACTGCGCACGCCCATGACTTCAATCCGGTCCTTCTCGGAATTTCTGATGGAGTGCGAGATGCAACCGCAAGATCGCGCCCGATACTCGACGATTATTCATGATGAGAGTATCCGCCTCACAAGGCTGCTAGACGCACTTTTGGACTTATCGTTCCTCGAAAGCGGACAAGTCGTTTTGAACAAACAGCCAGCCGTGTTGTCGGATGTGTTGGATCGTGCGATTTCATCAGCCGGTGCAGAACGAGGTGGGATCGTCGTCCATCGCAACAAGGCTGATGAACAGGTTACTCTTCACACGGACATCGACCGTCTAAGTCAAGTTTTCATCAATTTGATCTCAAACGCTCAGAAGTATTGTGATGCGCAAAATCCTGTCCTGAACATATCGGTTTCTGAAAGCCGTGATGGAATTGATGTTGACTTCGTTGATAACGGATCAGGGATTCCGCGCGATCAGCAAGGTATTATTTTCGAGAAATTTGCGCGGCTTAGCGACCATTCTTCAGCGGGAAGTGCCGGGTTGGGATTGGCTATCTGTCGGGAAGTCATGTCACGGCTTGGTGGAACAGTTGTTTATCTTCCGGGGCAAGGGAGTACGGCGTTCCGCGTGAGTTTGCCACGCAAACGTCTCGCGGATGCAGCATAACCTTATGTAAACCAAATTAATGCAGGTTGTGCGCACTTGAGGTACCCAAAGAAATCAATGAATTGAGCAGCACCGCCGACATATTGCGCAAAAAGATGCGCCCATCCGCGCCTGTGGTTGGTCCTGGTCTTGCTTGGTGGCAAGACGAATTGGATCGCGTGCTGCGTAAAGTGTGCAAATCCAGCTTTGCTATGGACGTGAAAGTCGCGGGCCTGACCGGGAAACAAGTGTCTGCCCCCGAAGCGCTGGACGCGATGCCCAAAATAGCTTTGCCGATGTTGTTGAATGCTGCCGGTGATGCCGCGGCTTTGTTTGTTCTCGATGGCATTCTGATTGATGGGTTGATCGAACAGCAATTGCTGGGCGACGTGCTTCCAACGGAACGCCTTGATCGCCCGGTTACCAGCATAGATGCAGGTCTGAGCGAACCATTTGTCAAAGCTGTCTTGGCAGGACTTGGGGCGGAAGCAACGGGGCAGTTCAAAGACCTGACATTCAACTGCGCAGAGCAGGATCGCGCAGCTTTACGTCTGGCATTGGGGGAGGGGCGCTACGATGTTTTTGAGGCCGAGATTGATATGGGGCCCGGGATAAAGACTGGAAAATTTGAGTTGTGGGCAAAGGCTGTCGCGCAGCAAGCCGCGCGACCGAAAATTAGGCCGAAAAATCCGCAAATGATTGAGTTACTCGAGGATTGTCCGGTCGAGTTAGAAACCTGGTTAGAAGGGTGCCAGACAACTGCCGGGGTTCTTATGAGTTTGGACGTGGGAACGGTATTTCATATCCCAAGGTCTGCGTTGGAGCAGGTGACATTGAAAGACTGCAACGGCCACCCCTTCGCCAAAGCGCGGCTTGGTCAATTCAATGGCGCTAGGGCTGCCAAGCTGACGAAGGTTTTTGGCAGGAATTCGAAACCAGAGCAATCGTCGCACCTTGCACCGGTCAATCCGGCAGCGGCCGTCATACCCGAAGGAAAGGTTAAGCCCGCTGCCATTGCTGCGCCGGAATTTGAGGATGGTTTGGACGCGGGAACTGGCGATACTGTGTCGCCAAGCGGGACGGCGCTGACCGGATAGATACACAGGCCTGCAATCTACGTAGTCCACAAAAAAAGGCGCCGCGAACGGCGCCTTTTTCTTTCTAACAGCCGAGTTAGCAGCTGTAGTACATTTTATATTCCATTGGGTGTGGCGTATGCTCATAGGCGTACACTTCTTCCCATTTCAGTTCCATGTATCCTTCGAGTTGTGACTTGGTGAAGACGTCACCAGCTGTCAGGAACTCGTGATCTGCTTCGAGCGCTTCGAGCGCTTCGCGCAACGAGCCACAAACTGTTGGAATTTCTGCCAACTCTTCTGGTGGCAGGTCGTACAGGTCTTTGTCAGATGCAGCACCTGGGTCGATCTTGTTCTTGATGCCGTCGAGGCCTGCCATCAACAATGCAGAGAAGCACAGATATGGGTTGGCCGCCGGATCAGGGAAGCGTGCTTCGACGCGTTTCGCTTTTGGAGATTCAGCCCATGGAATACGCACACAGCCAGACCGGTTGCGGGCTGAATAAGCGCGCAATACGGGAGCTTCAAAGCCGGGAATCAAACGCTTGTAGCTGTTTGTCGATGGGTTTGTGATCGCATTCAGCGCTTTCGCGTGCTTCAAGATGCCACCGATGAAATACAGCGCTTCTTGAGACAGGTCCGCATATTTGTCGCCAGCGAAAAGCGGCTTGCCGTCTTTCCAGATCGACATGTTGACGTGCATTCCTGTGCCGTTATCGCCCGCGATTGGCTTTGGCATGAATGTTGCCGACTTGCCGTAGGCATGCGCGACGTTATGGATGACGTATTTGTACTTCTGCAGCTCATCCGCCTGATGTGTCAAAGACCCGAAAATCAACCCCAACTCGTGTTGGCACGACGCAACCTCGTGGTGATGTTTGTCGACCTTCATACCGATGCGTTTCATGGTAGATAGCATTTCGGAACGCAGGTCTTGTGCAGCATCTGTTGGGTTTACGGGGAAGTAGCCGCCCTTGATGCCCGGACGATGGCCCATGTTGCCCATCTCATATTCCGCATCCGTGTTCCAAGAGGCATCGTTTGCATCAACCTCGTAGGACACTTTGTTCATCTCAACAGAGAAGCGCACATCGTCAAAAAGGAAGAACTCAGCCTCTGGTCCAAAATAGGACACGTCGCCAATTCCGGACGACTTCAGGTAGGCTTCGGCGCGCTCGGCAGTGCCACGTGGGTCGCGATCATAGCTTTCGCCTGTATCTGGCTCGACCACAGTGCAGTGCACGCAAAGCGTTTTTTCTGCATAGAAGGGGTCAACATACGCGGAGGAAGGATCGGGCATCAGTTTCATGTCGGATTCATCAATCGACTTCCAGCCGGCGATAGACGAGCCGTCAAACATGAATCCTTCTTCAAGGAAGTCTTCGTCAACTTGGTCAGCCATCACTGTCACGTGCTGGAGTTTGCCGCGTGGGTCTGTGAAACGGATGTCCACGTACTCTACGTCTTCATCCTTCATGGTCTTAAGCATATCCTTGGCGCTCATGTGACCTGATCCTCTCTATTTAAGTGTAGGTTGTAGTTACAATGCGTCCTCACCGGACTCGCCGGTGCGGATGCGAATGGCTTGTTCAACGGTAGAGACAAAAATCTTACCGTCACCGATCTTATCGGTTTTGGCAGCTGTGATGATCGCTTCGATCGCGCTGTCGACCAGATCGTCGGCAAGCACAACTTCAATCTTCACTTTCGGCAAGAAGTCGACAACATACTCAGCACCGCGATAGAGCTCGGTATGTCCTTTTTGACGGCCAAAACCCTTTACTTCCGTAACGCTAAGACCCTGAACGCCCAGCTCCTGAAGGGCTTCCTTCACTTCATCCAACTTGAACGGTTTGATGATGGCTTCGATTTTCTTCATCGCTGGCGACTCCCTTTGCTTCTTCATGGGTGAGACCATTTCTGTCTGACGAGGACAATTGGCAAGCGAAGTTGGTCAAGGCGCAAACTTGCGCTTCAGCAAGTAATGCTTAAAATTTAGGCATATCGCACCTTTCTTCGCCGAAACTGAATCCATAGGCGAAGGAAACCTTTGCGAATTCGGCTTTATCACGTCCGTAAATGAAAAAACCGCCCCTGTCCGATGACAATGGGGCGGTTTGTATTTTGCACGTCACCGAGAAAGGGGGAAGCTTCACGGTTAACGTAGTTGATATGATTTGTGCGGCGCCTCAGTTGGGCACTCGCGTGTTAAGCTGCTTCAGCGATATCCAGTTCCTCTTCCGAGGAGACCGTAAGCTTCGAGATTATTTCGACACCATCGGCGTAGAACACTTCTTCGCTATCAAAGCGCAGTTCATAGACGCTGTGGTCTGTCAGCTCTTCTTTCTGAGCAATATACTTCCCATCGACCATCCGCTCGATCGGAATGATAACAGCGTCACGGCCAAAGAGCACTTCGGCGCGCCAGTCGCGCACCATGACTTCCTGATCAGGTGCCATCAGCATCTCTGTTGTCGGGCGCGAGTAACCCAACGTTCCTTTCCCGACGGATATTGCTCGGAATGTGTGAGTGGTGACGGACAGTTCGCGCAGAACCCGCAAACCATTTCGTGTGATAATGCGGTCTCCGATATTCAGTTCGGAGATCGGTACATAACCTTTCATGGTCAGCACATTGCAGCCACCAAGAAGACCTGTCTGTAATTTGGTATCAGTCATTTTTATTCCCCCCCGGAACAATTGAAAGCGTGTTGGCAGACGACGCAATCACCGGACTAGTGTTTCAATAGAAGTTAATTTCTTCGTCAATTGAGGCACAATCTGGGCAGACCTGTGCCAGATTGCGGGCGATGTCGGGATCATTTCGGGACTTTGTGTCATCTAGCGGTGGAATACCTTACCTTTTGACGCAATTTTTGCCTCGCATCCCTCTGCGACCTTTGCTAATGACACGCCAACCCCGCCGCAGCTTGTCTGCGGCGGCATAAGTTTTGCGGGTGTGGCGGAATTGGTAGACGCACCAGATTTAGGTTCTGGCGCCGCAAGGCGTGGGGGTTCAAGTCCCTTCACCCGCACCATGACTGTATATAAGGACGAGATCACATGAAGGTCACTGAGACCCTGAACGAAGGCCTAAAGCGCGGCTACACGATCGACATAGCGGCTTCCGAGCTGGATGAGAAAGTGAACGAAAAGTTGCTTGAAGCGCAGCCTGATGTTGAAATGAAGGGCTTCCGCAAAGGCAAAGTGCCTATGGCGCTGCTGAAAAAGCAATTCGGTGATCGTGTGATGGGCGAAGCCCTACAAGAGACAATCGACGGCGCGATGTCCAAACACTTTGAAGAGTCCGGCGATCGCCCTGCGATGCAGCCTGAGATGAAGATGGACGGCGAAGACTGGAAGCCGGGCGACGACGTTAAAGTAAACGTCTCATACGAGACATTGCCTGAAATTCCAGAAGTCGACATGAAAAAGATCAAGCTGGAGCGTATGGTCGTCAAAGCTGAGAAGAAAGATGTCGATGAGGCTCTTTCGAACCTCGCAGAGACGGCTCAGAACTTCGAAGACCGTAAGAAGGGCTCCAAAGCGAAAGATGGCGATCAGGTTGTGATCGATTTCTTGGGCAAAGTAGACGGCGAAGCCTTTGATGGCGGTGCTGCCGAAGACTATCCTTTGGTGTTGGGATCAAACTCCTTCATTCCGGGCTTTGAAGAGCAGTTGGTCGGCGCGAAAGCGGGTGAAGATGTTGAGGTCAAAGTTGACTTCCCTGCTGAATACCAAGCTGAAAACCTCGCTGGAAAGGCAGCTGTCTTTGAATGCAAAGTGAAAGCCGTCAAAGAGCCGAAAGCGGCTGAGTTGAATGACGAGCTGGCCAAACAGTTTGGAGCAGAAGACTTGAAATCGCTGACGGCTCAGGTCGAAGAGCGTTTGGAAGCAGAATACACCGGTGCATCGCGCGCTGTGATGAAACGCAAATTGCTCGATGAGTTGGATAAGCTGGTGAAATTCGATTTGCCACCATCGCTGGTCGACGCAGAAGCAGGTCAAATCGCCCATCAGCTGTGGCATGAAGACAACCCCGAAGTTCAGGGCCACGATCACCCAGAGATCGAAACAACTGATGAGCATAAGACACTGGCGGAGCGCAGGGTTCGTTTGGGCTTGTTGCTTGCTGAACTTGGTCAGAAAAACGAGATTGAAGTCACTGACGCGGAGATGACGCAAGCAATCATGAACCAAGCACGCCAGTACCGCGGTCAAGAGCGTGAGTTCTTTGAATTCGTGCAAAAAAACCCGCAGATGCAACAGCAGATGCGTGCACCGATCTTTGAAGATAAGGTCGTTGATTTCGTGTTCGAACTGGCTGAAATCAAAGATAAGACCGTCAAGAAAGCTGCGCTTGAAAAAGCTGTTGAAGCTTTGGATGACGACGCCGCCTAGGCCGTATAGTTACTTCTATTTGGAAAGGGCCGATCCGCGAGGATCGGCCTTTTTTCGGTAAACCATTCTATACGCCCTGAAATGAGCAGAGCTTTGCTGAATTTCCGCCGTATTTGAACGCGAGTTGTACCCCAACAAGAATATGGGGAGACTTACACGATGGCATTGGCTGATTACGGATTTGGGACGACGCTGAACGCGACAGAGAATGACGCGCCACATGTCATGTCACTGGACCGATCCAATACACGGTCCGGCTATCGTTTGAGCCAATCAGCCGCCGCCGCTGGTGCGCAAACGCGGGTAGGTCGTGCCGCTCTTTCAACTGTGATGGCGCTGACGGGTGTCTTTCTCATGATGTCGGGCGATAAGATCGTCTCCGCCGAAGCAACTGGCGCATGGTTGCTGTATCCAATTGGACTTTACCTTGTGCTCGCCGGGATGGTTTGGTTGGTCGCATTGAGCCGTCGACCACAAGAACTATTGGTCGACAAGAAGGGCCGCGCTTTTCACATCGTGAAATGCAACTGGCGCGGTCAAGAAAAGTCCCGACAAACAATCCGCTTTGAAGAGGTTGTCAAACTCACGATGATTGATCATCTCGCATCTCTCGATATGCGGGCGAATACGATGAAATGGGACATGGGTCGGATTGATGTCACGTGGCAACAGAACAAGGTGACCCCGATGATCACGGGCGACGTCGCTGAGCTGGAGCCGCTTCTAGGGAACCTACGTCGTGAAGTGGGTATGGGCTAGTTCCCCCAACACTGCGCCATTAACTTAAGGTCAAGGCCCACCCTCAAAGGTGGGCTTTTTTTGTATGGCCTTCGAAGAGGGCGCAAACAAAAAAGGCCACCCCAATTTGGAGCGGCCTTAAAGTGGATTAAACGAAGATTAGTCCTCTTCGGAAGCGTCCTCAGCAGGGGCATCTTCAGCCACTGCTTCAGCGAGTACTTCATCCTCAGATGCTGCTGCACCGATATCGTCAAACAGCTCAGCAATTTCGAATTCTGCTTCTGCTTCTTCTTCAGCAGCCAACTCTTGGATCGACTTGCCGGAGGCTTGCAATTCAGCTTCTTCTGTCGAACGTGCAACGTTCAGAGTGAAGGTCACGTCAACTTCGGGGTGCAGTTTCGCGATCACATCGTGCAGGCCGAGGTCTTTGATTGGACGCTCAAGAGCGACCTGACCACGATCAACAGTGAATCCATCAGCCGTTGCAGCCTCAGCAGCGTCACGTGTCGTGACGGACCCGTAAAGGGAACCCGAATCAGACGCTTGGCGAATGATGACAAACTGCTGACCACCAAGTTTTTCAGCCATTGCTTCGGCTTCTTTCTTGGTCTCAAGGTTGTTCGCTTCCAGCTGAGCTTTCTGCGCTTCGAACTGTGCTTTGTTCGCGTCTGTCGCGTTCATCGCTTTGCCTTGAGGCAGAAGGTAGTTGCGTGCGAAGCCCGGCTTCACATCAACCACATCGCCCATTTGGCCGAGCTTGGCGACACGTTCCATAAGGATAACTTGCATGTCGCTCTCCTTACTTAACGGCGTATGGCAACAGGGCCAAGAAACGCGCACGTTTGATGGCACGGGCCAGCGCTCGTTGGTTCTTGGCGCCCACTGCGGTGATGCGCGATGGAACGATCTTGCCACGCTCTGAGATGTAGCGTTGCAGTGTGCGAGTGTCTTTGTAGTCGATTTTGGGAGCGTTATCGCCCTCAAATGGGTCCGACTTACGACGACGGAAAAATGGTTTTGCAGCCATGGTTTATCTCCTGTTCTTAAAGTCGAATGCTACGGGCGGGGACGGCGTTCACGCTCGTCGCGCTTCTGCATCTGAACCGAGGGGCCTTCTTCATGCTCATCGACCTTGATGGTCAGAACACGCATGACATCATCATGCAGGCGCATCAGGCGTTCCATTTCCTGCACGGCAGGTGCCGGTGCGTCGGAACGGACATAGGCGTAGTGGCCTTTGCGGTTCTTGTTGATCTTATAGGCCATCGTTTTCAGGCCCCAATACTCGTGCTCGACCACTTTGCCGCCATTGTCCGCGAGGACGGCGCCGAAATGCTCGATCAGACCTTCAGCTTGCGCGTTGGAAAGATCTTGGCGCGAGATAAACACGTGCTCATACAAAGGCATGTGCGTACTCCAGTTTTTACGTGCGTGCTTCAAAGACCGGGCGTGAGCCTCCGCGCCCCGGTCACGAGGGGCACCGCAATTCAAATAGTCTCGCGGAGGATGAGCCCTTTTACAGGGGCGGTGTGTGTATTCAAGCTCTAAATCGTATGTATATTTTAATGCACACAATCTGTTGATTTTCTTTGAATTGTTCTGTCTGAGGAAGTGGATAGTTCTTGAGTGACCCAGTTTTGCAAAAGGACGCACCGAATGAGACTGACTGCCCTTGCGACAATTGCTGCGTTAGCGGCTACAGCAGCATATGCAGATGCTGAGAAATACACGCTCGACGCAAGCCATAGCCAGATAGTTTTTTCGTACAACCATTTTGGATTTTCGACGACATATGGGATGTTCTCCGGCTTTGAAGGTGACATCATATTCGACAAGGACGCACCCGAAAGCTCTTCAGTGAACGTGTCAATTCCTGTGAAATCCATGTTCACAGGCTGGGAAGCGCGCGAAGGGTACTTCTTTGGTCCGGATTTTCTGAATGCCCAGGATGGGGATATGGTGACATTCGCCTCAACCTCCATCGAAGTGACTGGGGATGATACGGCAAACATCACTGGTGACCTGACCATCCAAGGCACGACAAAGCCTGTGGTGCTGGCCGCAAAGCTGAACCAAGCCGGCGACAATCCGATGGCAGGCAAGCCTTGGTTAGGTTTCGATGCGACGACGACAGTGCTGCGGTCTGATTTCAATCTTGGCGCCTTCGCACCAGCCGTGAGCGATGAAGTCAAAATTATGATTTCCATTGAGGCTCAAGAAGCTGAATAGCCGCTTTTCTGAATATTTCTAGAAAACCCCCGCCATGGCCTTGCCGTGGCGGGGGTTTTCTTGGCTATTACAGGTTGACGTTTTTGAACGGCTCAGGTTTCTAGCGGTTAATGTATACATTAATGCAATCTAGACAGATAAAGAGGAGAGACGCGGATGACCGTCATGGGCTGCATCGCAGACGATTTTACGGGTGCAACAGATCTGGCGGGGTTGCTTGCGCGGTCCGGCGCATCGGTCAACCTGCGGATTGGCATCCCTGATACCTCGCCGGTTGATACAGCGGATTTCGAAGTGATTGCTTTGAAATGTCGAACATCGCCTGTCGAAGAAGCAGTTACCGAATGCAAAACCGCGTTGGCATGGTTGCAAAAAACGGGTGCAGAGCGGTTTTTCTGGAAATATTGCTCAACATTTGATTCCACTGCTGAGGGAAATATTGGGCCTGTCGCCGAAGCCTTAATGGCGGAATTGGGGACGTCCCAAACGTTTTACTGCCCTGCATTTCCTGAAAACGGTCGATCTATCTTCATGGGGCATCTGTTCGTTGGGGAGCAATTGTTGAGTGAAAGCCCAATGAAAGATCACCCGCTGACGCCAATGCGTCAGAGCAGCTTGGTCGCGCTCCTCGAACCACAAGTGAGTAAACCGGTCGGGCTTGCGAACAGGCTAGTCGTGGAGCAGGGGGCGGATGCATTGCGAGCACGCATGGCCTCACTGCACGATGAAAACGTCGCGCATGTTGTTATAGATGCGGTCTCTAACGACGACTTGCAGGTGATTGGCGAAGTTTGTGCTGATATGGCGCTCGGAACCGGTGGCAGCGCCGTCGCGATGCCACTGCCAGATATCTTCAGGAAGAAGGGGTTGCTCGGGCCCCCATCTGCGAGTGCCGAAACGGCTGTTCCGCATGGCGGTTCAATCGTTTTGTCTGGAAGCTGTTCTGCCATGACGCAAGCGCAAGTCGCTGCATATGCGCCTGAGGTGATGGCTTTCAAGCTGGACCCGCTGGACCTTGCGGACAACGGAGCTTCCTTGGCCAAGGAATGGCTTTTGTCGCAGAAGAGTAAGGCTTCAATATTGATCTACGCCACTGCAGAGCCAGCCAAGGTGAAGCAAGCTCAGGAGAAGCTTGGCGTCGCGCGTGCGGGGGCTTTGGTCGAGGAGGCTTTGGCTGAATTGGCCCAAGTCGCGCTGAAAGCGGGGATACGTCGTTTTGTCGTGGCTGGTGGCGAGACATCAGGTGCTGTGACAAAGGCTTTGGGCGTCGATAAGCTAACTATCGGCCAAGAAATCGCGCCCGGTGTCCCATGGACATTCACGAAATCTGACGGTCATGATATCGCGCTGACGTTGAAGTCAGGAAACTTCGGTGCAGAGACGTTCTTTGCCGATGCATTAGGGATGTTGGAATGAGCGATGAAGCGCGACTTCGCGAAGATATTTGCCTTCTGGCAAAATCGATGTTCGACCGAGGACTCACAATGGGGTCGTCCGGCAATATTTCTGCTCGCTTGGATGATGGCCGGCTACTTGTGACACCAACTGGCAGTTGCTTTGGCAGGCTTGATCCAGCGCGTTTGGCGGTTCTCGACGATGGGCGCCACGTGGACGGGGATGCCCCCACGAAAGAGGTGCCCTTGCATACAGCTTTCTATGATACTCGGCCAACAGGTGCCGTCGTGCATCTGCATTCCTGCCATTCCGTCGCTTTGTCGACCTTGCCCGATACCGATCCCGATAACATGCTGCCTGCGATCACGGCCTATGGCGTCATGAAGTTGGGGAAAGTGGCCTTGTTGCCCTATTTTATGCCGGGCGATCCGGCGATGGGGGACGCAATTCGCGGGCTTGCAGGAAAGCGTAGTGCGGTGGTGTTGGCACATCACGGACCGGTTGTGGCGGGCAAAGATATTGAAGCGGCCTGTTACGCGATGGAAGAGTTGGAAGAGACTGCGAAGCTCGCGTTGATGACACGCGGAATGGGGCCAAACCTGCTGAACGAGGCACAGATTCAGGGGTTGGTGCGTAAATTTGGGGTGGAATGGGATGACTGAGTTTTCAGCAAATCTTGGGTTTCTTTGGACGGACCTCTCATTACCCGACGCTATTCGTGCCGCGAAACGGCGCGGCTTCGCGGCCGTCGAGATGCATTGGCCCTATGCGACACCTGCGGCGGAGATAAAGGCGGCACTTGATGAAACGGGGTTGCCTCTTCTCGGAATCAACACTGTTCGGGGTGATGATGGGGAAAACGGCTTGTGCGCTCTGGTGGGCCGCGAAGAGGAGGCCAAAGCCTCAATCGAGCAGGCTATTCGTTATGCAAATGAGACGGGCGCGCGTGCTATTCATGTGATGGCTGGTTTCGCGGATGGCGAGCAGGCGCATCAATGCTTTGTCGAAAATTTGCGGTTTGCCTGTGACGCAGCAGCCAATTTGACGATTTTGATCGAACCCCTGAACCATCACGATGCGCCAGGTTATTTTCTGAACTCTTCCAGTCAAGCCGCTGATATCATTGCCGAAGTGGATCGACCAAATTTGAAACTGATGTTCGATTGTTATCACCTTCAAATCATGGAAGGCGATCTGACACGGCGGTTAACGCATCATCGCGACATTATCGGGCACATTCAGTTTGCGAGTGTTCCAGAACGCGCAGAGCCGGACTTGGGCGAGGTGAATTACACGCATATTTTCGCATATTTGGCTGAGCTTGGTTACACTGCGCCGCTAGGGGCGGAATATAAGCCGTTGTCTGGCAAGACTGATGGATCACTTGGTTGGATGCAGTCACTGCTCGCGTATGGCGGTAAGAGTAACTGATATAGCGACGTCGAAGGCAAGTGACCCCTCTGTTGGTTGTGTCCCTTCACCAATCCCAAATTGCAGCCTGTTGACGGAGGTTTCGCCGGACATTGTCGCCGTGTTTCCTTCAATCTGAAGAGAGAAGGGCAAAGACAGCGGAACATTCTTGTCGCGTATCGTAAGCGTGCCGTTTGCGGTGTATCCGTTCTCCGCAGTAAGAATATCGGCCTTAAAGGTGGCCGTTTGATGGGTGTCCGCATCAAAGAAATCTGGGCCTAAAGCTTGCCCGGTGACAGACCCCAAGGCGAGTGAGGGAATTGAAATTGTCACATCGACATCCCCGTGGCGACCGTTTTGATCGGGCTCTTGATTGAAGGTAATGGCTGCGGTCCAGTCGGCAAAGCTTCCTTCTACGTTGGACCCTAGCTGTTTGACGGTTATTCCGAGCATGCCGTCTTGAACGATCCAATCACTTTGTGCCGCTTCTAGTTCAGGCGCGGTAATGCGTTTCTCGGTGGCGAAAAGACCGAGACCAGCGCCAATCGCAAGCGCGACGAGGTAGACACCACCAGCAGCGAACAGTGTTATGGAAGAGTGTTTATGCGGGACGTCGCGACCAGTGCTCACCGTGTGCCCGGGGAGCATACGTTTCAGCGTGATATCCTTGTCAACGAAATGGTGTTTCAATGCGCCCAGTAAGTGCAGCAGGAAAGATAGGACCAGTACCCTTTCAAAGATGATGTGCAACGCCTTTGCCGTATGGGCGAGCGCCTCACTTTTTGGAACGTATGGCAAGCCTTGACCTAGAGGCCACCAGATCGGTGCAAACCCTGTGGTTGCGGCGTGATGTATCCAGCCGGATAGCGGGACAATTATTAAGGACGCATAAAGGAGCCAATGTACCAATTCAGCTAAGAAGGTTTCGACTTTTCGGTCTGGGTGAAGACTGGCGGGTTTTGGTTGAATGAAGGCCCATGCGATCCGTCCAAGGGCAAGGAAAAATATCGCGATCCCGAGTGTTTTGTGTAGCGAAAATAGCGGCGGTTTCCATGGTTCAGAATTTTCCAAACCACTGGCAACGATGCCAAGTGGGATCATGCTCAGGACCATAGCGGCCATCGTCCAATGGAATGTCTTGGTGACGCTTCCGTAGGAGGTCGTAGAATTACCGCGCATGTCAGGACTCGCTCTGCTTGGCTTACTTTGCGGCAAGAGTAGTGCGTGCTCGCCGGTATAAAAACCCCGCATGGCTCAACATTTGGTGTGCGCCACGCTTGTAGTGGTATGCGGGTTTGGCTAAGTCGGGATGCAGCAGAAGACGAAGGGGCACGACATGCGGGCATTAGTATTTCCGGGGCAGGGCGCACAGACGCTGGGTATGGGGCGCGATTTGGCGCAGTCTTACTCAAGTGCGCTGGCTGTTTTTGACGAAGTGGATGACGCTTTGGGAGAGAAGTTGTCTGATCTGATTTGGGGGGAGGATCTCGACGCGCTTACCCTGACACAAAATGCACAGCCCGCTTTGATGGCGACCTCCTTGGCCGTCATGGCCGCGTTGAAAGACGAGGGTGTCGAGGTTGATGTGGCAAGTTTTGTAGCAGGCCATTCGCTGGGAGAATATACTGCTTTGGCAGCTGCGGGAACGTTCACCCTTGCAGATACGGCCCGCCTACTGCGTAAACGGGGCGAGGCTATGCAAGCTGCTGTTCCCGTAGGACAAGGCGCAATGGCTGCGATCTTGGGATTGGATTTCGAGACGGCGACTGCCGTTGCTCAAGAGGCTGCACAAGGGGATGTGTGCCAAGTCGCAAACCAAAATGATCCTTCTCAAAATGTCTTGTCTGGTGACAAAGCGGCCGTTGAGCGGGCGATTGAACTCGCGAAAGAGACGGGGGCAAAACGGGCCTTGCCGTTGCCTGTATCCGCACCATTTCACTGCGCGTTGATGCAACCGGCCGCAGATGTCATGGCCGAGGCTTTGAGCGCGGTTGACATGAAAGCCCCGCGCGTTCCGGTTGTTGCGAATGTCGTGGCCGAAGCGGTTGAAGACCCCGCCGTCATCCGCGATTTGTTGGTCAAGCAGGTGACCGGACAAGTGCGCTGGAGCGCATCTGTTGCATGGATGGCTGCGAATGGGGTTACCGAAATTTGGGAGGTTGGCGCCGGAAAGGCATTGTCAGGCATGATCCGTCGGATCAACCGTGATGTTGCAACCCGCGCGGTTTCAAGCCCTGATGATGTAAAAGCCGCTGCAAGCGCGCTGAATTCTTGAGAAGGGACGTTGAGATGTTTGATTTAACAGGAAAGACAGCGCTGGTCACTGGCGCGTCGGGGGGCATTGGCGGCTCTATCGCGAAGACGCTGTATGAAGCAGGTGCAAGCGTCGGCCTGTCTGGAACGCGCGTTGAGCCCCTTGAAGCGCTGGCTGCAGAGCTAGGCGAACGCGCACATGTTCTTCCGTGTAATCTGTCAGATTTTGAGTCGGTCGAGGCATTGCCTAAACAGGCCGTTGAGGCGATGGGATCGGTTGACATCTTGGTCAATAACGCCGGGATCACGCGGGATAATCTGTTCATGCGGATGTCAGATGAGGAATTCCAGTCCGTGATCAATGTGAACCTGACATCGACCTTCAAGCTCTGCAAAGGTGTTTTGCGCGGGATGATGAAAGCGCGTTGGGGACGGATCATCAATATCTCTTCCGTTGTTGGCGCAACGGGCAACCCGGGGCAGGGGAATTACGCGGCGTCCAAGGCCGGGATGGTTGGGATGTCTAAGTCTCTGGCCTACGAAGTTGCGTCACGCGGGATCACGGTGAATTGTGTCGCGCCCGGTTTTATCGCTACTGCCATGACTGAGAAACTTACGGATGATCAGAAGGCAGGTATTCTCACTCAAATTCCGGCTGGCCGGATGGGCGATGCCGAAGAGGTCGCCGGCAGTGTTCTATACCTCGCCAGTCCAAGTGCTGCGTACGTGACTGGTACGACTTTGCATGTAAATGGCGGAATGGCGATGATTTAGCCTAGCACCGTTCGGGGCTTGTATAAGCGTTTGCGTTCCCCATTTGGTATGCTATAGGCGCACCAGATTTACTGAAGGCCGGGGGCGATCTCGGGCTTTGGCGGTTGTCTTTAGGGATAACATTCAAAGGCCAAACGGCCATCCACAAAGCGGGATTGACCCGCATGAATACGAGGATACTCATCATGAGCGACATCGCAGACCGCGTAAAAAAGATCGTTGTCGAGCACTTGGGCGTTGAAGAAGACAAAGTTGTCGACAACGCGTCTTTCATCGATGATCTGGGCGCAGACAGCCTGGACACTGTTGAGCTGGTTATGGCCTTTGAAGAAGAGTTTGGTATCGAAATTCCAGATGATGCCGCTGAAAACATTCAGACATTCGGCGACGCTGTGAAATTTATCGGTGCAGCAGCCTAAATAGCTACTAAGACGGGTGACCGTCTTTTTTTGATTAAGCAGCCTCCGTAAGGGGGCTGTTTTTTTCTTTGGACTTATCGGCTTGATACGCATTGTGCAAAATATCGGTAAGATTCTGGTTTGAGAGAATTTTTCCAAACTGAACCCCAGAGAAATGCGAATTGCACCAAGTCACGGTTGCGGTGCGTTTGACGCCACCGAAACTCAATGCGACTTCATTTCCGATATCCAGCCCTAACTGATTTTCCATATTCGCGCCGCTTCTGCTTAGATCGACAAGACGCTGCATTGATGTCTTGCCCTCGATCTGGACAAGGACGGGGATATTGCACGGGAAGCGCTTTGTGCGCCGTTTCTCTTTTTCCAGATATTTTTTGCGTAAATGGCCGCCCACGAACAGCCCAACGACAAGAGTAAGCGCCATCCCAATAAGGCTCCATGCGACTGACCGTGTATTTAGCGTCGGTAATCGGGACGCTGGAATCCCTTCTAGAACTTTGAATTCGTCAGCTGCAAATTTGCTTTGTTGCGCCTCTTCTTCAGTGAGGCACAGCTCGTTTGTCAGGCGCTTAGCCATTTGTAATGAGCTTTGAAAACTTGTTGTTTTAAGGTGGCGTGACATTTCACGGGCCCCTGATCCTTCCAATATAGGTTTCAAATTAGCCAATTGAGCTTGAAAGCCGAGTAGAGGGTTGAAATGCCGCTCTTTTCCGAATGACCTCAGCCTTGAGAAGAGTTCGAACCTAGAAATGCTGCCTTGAAGCGCATGGATTGTGCGAACCGAAGCTGAGATATCTGGCCGAGAGCCGAGGCTGCTTAAGCGATCAACTTCTATGACTAGTTTTGATATGACAGGAAGTGCCGTGCAGTTTGCATGCGCTGCTGGCGTCCAAAGCAAGAAGAGCACACAGAGTATTACCTGCCAACGCGACACGGCTTTCGATAAATGACTGACTACCATAACACATCCGACTACAAATCTGCAGCTTGACTAAGCGGTGTGCGTTAAGAACAGGTTGCCGACATTTAAGTTCGCGGAACCTCTTTGAGGCGGGCCAAAACGTCTAGGCCTTGCTGATTTAAGAAATGCAGCATGTCGATAAAGACCCAGTTCTCAGCGAGCTTGTCGCCGTCTCGACGGTATACGTCCACAACGCGCATGTCTGCAGGCCGGCCTGAGCCGGGCAGGCCCATATAGCCCCCCGTCGGGGTGACAGAAAGATTTGGCCAACCGAAGAACCCGCCGTAATTTCCTTCTGCGATCCGTGCGACGTGACCATTGAAAACACGGTTTGCGAGGTAGGTTCGGAAAGGCTGTTGGTGTTGTTCGATATAGCGATCAATCGTGAAGACGGCGCCAATACCCGCAGGGCCGTACCAAGCCATGTCATCATGCCATGTGAGCGCGAGTTCTTCTTTGGGTGTCAACGGTTTCGCGTCCAATTTGCCTTGAAGAATAGCATTTGCGACGGAGATGTTCTGGGCCATTTGATTGATGATTGCGAGTGTCTTTTGGCCTTCAGCCGGATCATGTGGGTCCCAAAGCTGTCCATCATTAGTCAATGGCCCAGGATGGACAAAAGACGCTGCCGTCATTGCTGGGAGCGGCCAGAGATTAGCTTGTTTAATGATGTCGAGTATATCGATGAACAGCGCTGTTTCGGCTATTTTGTTCTCTTCAATCCGGTGAAACTCTGCATACCGGATCATGACCGTTTTTCGCGTCGCAGGGATGCCGAGCCAGTCTTCGTCGAACAAAGCCTTGAAATGCCCCATAGAGCAGGTCCAAGTACTTTCAAAGCCGTCGCAGTCGTTCAAACCAGCAAAGAAGATAGTTTCGCGACGCTGCAACGCTGTGAATGAAGTAAGCAGGGGGCGCCAGAAAGCGTCAACCGTATCTTCTGCACTGTTTTGTTCATGAAAGGGATGTAAGCCACGCCATTGGTATGTGTCAGAGGTGTGGTCCAGCAGAACTGCTAGCCGATCATCAGTGCCAGCTGCATCAAATGCTGACATATAACTACGCGTGACTGCTTTTACGGCTTGGAAGTCGGTCATCATGGCTCTCTGAATTCGTATTCAGGCAATTGGTAGCGCCTTGATGCACAGGCGCAAGGGTTTATCTCAACATGGCGGTGGTTTCCGCCAGCCGTTCTCTCATGTGCTGCGCTGGGCAAGTTGTTTTTGGGTCGGCAGAAAGCTGCGTGCGGCCACTTTCCTTGGGGCGCTGGCCCGTGTAGAAGCGGTGGAAACCTTCAAGAAGGCATAAAAGGGGGCAGGGCATGCGTCGGGTCGTTGTGACAGGTCTGGGAATGGTGACACCGCTAGGAAGCGGTGTTGAGACGTCTTGGAAAAACGCGTTGGCTGGAAAATCCGGCGCGCGCACCATTGAGAAGTTTGATGCGTCGCATCTTGGGACTGGCTACGCATGCGAGGTGCCGCGTGGAACCGAGCCTGGACAGTTCAATGCAGACGATTTTATGGCTGCCAAAGATGCGCGAAAAGTCGATGACTTTATCCTTTATGGAATGGCTGCGGCGCAGATGGCCGTTGAGGATGCTGATTGGCAGCCCGACGATGTAGTTGAGTTAGAGCGCACGGGCGTTATGATCGGTTCTGGTATCGGCGGGTTACAATCCATCGCGGAAACGGCTGTGCTGATCAAAGAGCGTGGGCCGCGCCGTGTTTCTCCGTTCTTTATTCCGGGGGCATTGGTCAATCTTGTGTCTGGTCAGGTCTCCATTCGTTATGGTTTTAAAGGTCCTAACCACGCGGTCGTGACGGCTTGTTCGACGGGTGCGCACGCCATCGGCGATGCGGCTCGTTTAATCGCTTTGGATGATGCAGATGTTATGATCGCGGGTGGTGCCGAAAGTCCGATTTGTGAGATTGGTATCGCGGGCTTTAATGCGTGTAAGGCGTTGTCGACCGGACACGCGGATGATCCAACCAAGGCCTCACGTCCGTGGGACGCGGATCGTGATGGCTTCGTGATGGGCGAAGGTGCTGGCGTCGTTGTTTTGGAAGAATATGAACACGCCAAAGCGCGTGGTGCAAAAATCTACGCTGAAGTGCTTGGCTATGGCCTGTCAGGAGATGCGCATCATATTACAGCGCCACCAGAAGACCATGAAGGTGCTGAGCGAGCGATGAGGGCTGCGGTGAAGCGCGCGGGAATTGACGTGAGTGCGATTGACTACGTGAATGCGCACGGCACCTCAACCATGGCCGATACGATTGAACTCGGCGCGGTTGAGCGTTTGCTTGGTGATGCTGCTGCGAAGACAGCAATGTCGTCAACGAAGTCAATGACGGGGCATTTGCTTGGCGCAGCAGGCGCGATTGAAGCGATCTTCTGCATTCTGGCAATTCGTGATCAGATTTGCCCGCCGACGATCAATTTGGATACGCCTGCCGCTGACACTGAGATGATCCTTTGTGCAAATGAGGCTGTAAAGCGCGAGGTGAATGTTGTGCTATCAAACTCCTTTGGGTTTGGTGGTACAAATGCGTGTTTGATCTTGGGAAAAGTTTGAGCGGGTCATGTGGAAGTCCATCGCCTCCAATTTTCTGACGCTTTTTATCCTCGCCCTGTTCGCGGTCGGCGGGCTCGTCGGGTGGGGGCAGTCGCAATACAAAGCTGAAGGTCCTTTGGATCAGGCTACGTTTTTTGAAGTGCCACGTGGTGCGTCTTTGCGATCTGTCTCGAATAAATTGGCGGAAGCAGGAGCGATTTCAAACGCGTCGATCTTTCGGATGGGCGCTGAATACACGGATATGGCAAGTAAGCTTAAGTTCGGGAATTATGAAATCCCGGCGGGTGCGTCGATGGTCGAGATTGTCGATATCATTACGGCTGGCGGACCCTCTACATACAGGTTCGTTGCGACCTACTTGATCCGCAACACTGGTGGAGAATTGCGGTTTCGGGAACGCACGCCGGGTACGGGAGAAGTGAAAGTCCTTGCCGAGTTTAAGGCGGGTGAAGAGATTCCCGCCGCCTATAGCGAGGCGGTCTCGAACGAAACCCCCATTGTGTACCGTGTTTCGATTGCTGAGGGGTTGACCAGTTGGCAAATCGTTGACGGACTAAAGGGTGCTGAGTTTTTAGTCGGTGAGTTGGATGAAGTCCCGGCAGAGGGTTCTCTTGCACCCGACACGTACGAGATCAAACGAGGAACGGATCGTGGTGAGCTATTGACCCGCATGGCACAAGCCCAAACGCGCATACTAGACGAAGCTTGGGCCAATCGGGCCGATGGATTGCCTTTGGAAAACAAGGAAGAGGCGCTCATCCTTGCCTCTATCGTTGAAAAGGAAACAGGGGTACCTGAAGAGCGCCGCCAAGTGGCGAGTGTGTTCACCAATCGCCTTAACCAAGGCATGAGGCTGCAAACAGACCCAACCGTGATCTACGGGATTACATTGGGAGAAGGTTCTGGCTTGGGCCGCGGTATCCGGCAATCAGAGCTACGCAGGCGCACGCCTTACAACACGTATGTTATCGAAGGTCTGCCACCGACGCCAATCGCCAATCCAGGCAAATTGGCAATTGAGGCGGCGCTTAACCCGGACGACACGCCGTATATTTTCTTTGTTGCCGACGGGACCGGTGGTCATGCGTTTGCTGTGACTATCGGAGATCACAACCGTAACGTGGCAGCTTGGCGTAAGATTGAAGCCGAAAGAAACGCAAACAACTAGTCTGCTGACTTTGATCTGGCGTCGTTCGTTAACTATTTTTCAGTGAGTATCTTATAGGTTTTGAACATGAAATTAGGCCGTTTTTTGTCAGGTGTTAATGTTAACCCATTGTTAATGAATGATTAAATTGAAATTTTCCGCGAAATTGTCTTGACTCTGCGAACGGTGTCTGGCATACGTTTCGATAAGATGGATGAATTGGGTCGGTGATAAGCCGGGTCTAATGACGGGCATCATGTGAAGCGGCACGAACCTTTGTTCGGCGCCGCTTTTTTGTTGCTGTTGCTTCACATTCTATAACGCATTGCGTGGATTGGAGGCGCTAATGAATGACACCCCCAAGGTGGTCGTTCCGGAAGGAACGTCTGACAGTGGACAAAAAGAAGACCAAGATCACCAACACGCCAGCATCGTCGAGCCTGAATTGGTTTCTGCTGCGGATGCGTATTCCAAGACGCTCGATAATTCGCTGACGACGTTCTGTATGGTGTTCGAAAAAATGACCGGCGCGTTGCTTGGCTATGCTGATCAGATCGCAAAAGGAGAACTGAAAGACTCCGAGGTCAGTTCGGGAATGAGGCAGGTCCTGCCTCTTCTTTCGTTTTCGATGAATCAGGAGAGCAAACTCTATGAGCAGATTGAACAGCGCGCCGGCAAGGCTGGAAAATACGCATTCGACCTTGATCAAGCACGATCTGAAATTAGGGGCCGCCTCACTCGCTTGCGCGAAGCCGGAACTGGTCAAGGAGTTCATAGACGGGTTGAGTGATCATGCGTTGGCTGCGTTGCCCTATGTTTTTGAATTCTGGGCTTTGGAGCATCAATTGCCACCAGAAGGGGATTGGCGCAGCTGGGTTATCATGGGAGGGCGGGGAGCCGGCAAAACAAGAGCAGGTGCAGAGTGGGTCCGCTCAATGGTTGAGGGCGATACACCGTTGGCAAAAGGGCGCGCGAAGCGTGTGGCCTTGGTCGGCGATACCTATGATCAGGTCCGAGACATTATGGTCTTTGGTGACAGTGGCATTCTGGCGTGTTCACCGCCGGATCGCAGGCCGGATTGGCAGGCGACGAGACGTCGACTTGTTTGGCCAAACGGTGCTATTGCTGAGTGCCATTCGGCCTCGTCACCGGAGGAGCTACGTGGGCCACAGTTTGATGCGGCATGGCTGGACGAGCTGGCAAAATGGTCAAAGGGTCAGGACGCATGGGACATGTTGCAGTTTGGCTTGCGTCTCGGACACAATCCTCAGCAGGTGATAACGACAACACCGAAGAATGTTGAGGTTCTTAAGAGAATATTGGAAACGTCGTCGACGGTTGTTACATCGGCGGCGACTGAAGCGAATTCGGCTTATCTTGCGGATAACTTCCTTGAAGAGGTGCGTGCCCGTTTCGGCGGGACGCGGCTTGGTCGTCAGGAGTTGGACGGGGAGTTCCTTGAGGACGCAGAGGGCGCATTGTGGACGTCAGAAATGTTGGCTGCGGCGCGTGTCCGAGAGGTCCCGGAGTTTGATCGCATTGTCGTTGCAGTTGATCCGGTAGTTTCGAAAGGCAAAAACGCCGATGCCTGTGGTATTGTTGTTGTCGGTGGCGTCCTTAAAGGTCCACCGCGTGACTGGCGCGCTGTCGTGATTGAGGATGCGACTATTCAGGGTGCATCGCCATCTGGTTGGGCGAGAGCGGCTTTAGCGGCTTTGGCGCGACATGGTGGTGACAGGATTGTTGCGGAGATCAATCAGGGCGGACTTCTTGTTGAAGAAGTACTGCGGCAGGAAGACCCGTTTGTTCCGTTTAAGGGCGTCCACGCGACGAAAGGCAAGGAAATCCGAGCTGAACCGGTTGCGGCACTCTATGAGCAGGGGCGTGTGGGACACTACGGTGATCTTGTCGCTCTTGAGGATGAAATGAGCCAAATGACAGTGTCTGGTTACAAGGGACGGCGTAGTCCTGACAGAGTTGACGCTTTGGTCTGGGCGGTCACGGAAATGATCGTCTCTCATGTGCAAGACCCGTCGCCGAGGATCAGGTCCGTGGGTTGATTGGCCTTCAGCTGCATAAGCAGCACGTGAAGTATCGGTGCGCCTGAAGGCAGACGCGTCGCGGAAACTATTCAATAATTACTGAGACGCCTCGGGCCGCGACATAGCGGGAGCCGGTTTGTTTCGTGTGGGTCAAGGGAGCGGCACCATGGTATTTGATTTCTTAAAACGCGGGACTGTGGAGGTTGCGGAGGCGAAGGCGTCGGCGACCGGTCCTGTTATTGCTTGGCATGGATCGGGCCGTGTGGCGTGGTCACCTAGAGACACAGCCTCCCTGACGCGGGCGGGGTTTTCAGGAAACCCCGTCGGGTTTCGGGCCGTAAAAATGGTCGCAGAAGCGGCGTCGGCCTTGCCCCTAGTGATGCAAGATGATGTTCGGAGGTTTGAAACGCATCCTGTTCTATCGCTTATCTCTCGACCCAATGCAGCGCAGGGTCGCGCTGAGCTGTTGGAAGCTTTGTTTGGTCAGTTATTGCTGAGTGGGAACGGTTATATTGAGGCTGTTGGCGACGGCGTTCCTATTGAGCTTCATGTTCTGCGTTCGGATCGGATGTCCTTGGTTCCGGGGAGTGATGGTTGGCCTGTCGCATATGATTATTCCGTGGGGGGCAAGAAACATCGTTTCTCGATGGTGGATGGCGCGCCGATTTGTCATGTGCGTAGCTTTCATCCGCAAGATGATCATTACGGCTTCTCGCCACTTCAGGCCGCTGCAAGTGCGATTGATGTGCACAACTCTGCATCGCGGTGGTCGAAAGCACTACTTGATAATGCCGCCCGTCCATCAGGCGCAATTGTCTACAAGGGATCAGATGGCAACGGCGCGATGAGCAACGACCAATATGAACGCCTGCAAGTGGAGATGGAAGCGCATCACCAAGGCGCGCGAAATGCTGGTCGTCCGATGTTGCTTGAAGGTGGATTAGACTGGAAGCCAATGGGGTTTTCTCCGTCAGACATGGAGTTCCAGAAGACCAAGGAGGCTGCCGCACGTGAGATCGCGCAAGCATTTGGGGTTCCGCCAATGCTGTTGGGCATACCGGGAGATGCAACTTACGCAAATTACGCTGAAGCCAACCGCGCCTTTTACCGGCTGACGGTTTTGCCGATGGCGGGGAAAGTCTTGGGGGCGTTGTCTCATTGGTTGAGCGAGCTATCCGGTGAAGCTGTGACGCTTACACCTGACTTGGATCAAATTGCAGCGTTGAGCATTGAGAGAGACGCGCAATGGGCGCGAGTTGCTAAGGCGTCCTTCCTAAGTGATGGCGAAAAGCGGGTCCTGCTCGGTTTGCCGCGTGAGGTGCACGAATGAAGGAAACCAAAAGCGATAGCCCGCATGAGCGTACCGGGGGATCGCGGTATCTCTATGAACCGTTCGAGTATGCCCGGGCGGATACAGTGCAAGCCAATGAGCGCGTTCAAGATGAGCGTTGGCGCGCTCTCGAATACCGTTTGGGGCAGATCGAAATAAGTCTGGAGCGGCTCGAGCGTCGCGTTTGGCTGACTATTTTCGGTGTGACCGCGGCGGTTCTGAGCGAGACGGTAACAGGAATTTTAGGAGGCGGCGTGCTATGAGCATTTCGGAGCAGTTAGAGCGGAAGTACTGTGCAATTGGCGATCAGATAGAGCTTGGTGAGGACGCTACGATTGCCGGTTATGCGTCTTTGTTTAACGAGGTTGATCAGGGCGGTGATCTCGTGAGACCCGGTGCCTATGGCGCATCGCTGAAGCACCTTAAGGATGCAGGAACAAGTGTTAAGCTGCTTTGGCAACACGATCCACGCGAACCGATTGGTGTCTGGGATGAAGTGCGAGAAGACAAAAAAGGCCTTTTCGTAAAGGGAAGATTGTTAACTGAAACTCAGCGCGGCCGGGAAGCCGCAGCATTAATCCGGGCAGGGGCTATTGACGGATTATCTATCGGATACCGGACGGTGAAAGCTGATCGGGACGCCAAAGGCCGCAGGCAATTGGCGGAGTTGGAGCTGTGGGAGGTGTCGCTCGTTACGTTCCCTATGCTTCCGGAAGCGCGGATTGGTGCAAAGGCGGATGAGCCGGAGCCTGATCTTGCCAATAACTTGGCCGGGGTACTGCGAACCTTGCGCCGAACACTCGCGGCCTAACCGCCCGACCTATTTTTCAAACCTAAGGTGAGTTCATGACCAAACCCGAGACGAAGTCTCGGGGTAGTGAGGCTATGCCCGCTGCCCCGATCCCATCTGCAGGCGGTGCTGCAGATTTAGCGACTGAGATGACCGGTTTTCTAAGCGATTTCAGTGCATTTCAAGCCGACATTAAATCCCGACTACAACAACAGGAAGACCGCATGACCCATTTGGATCGTAAAACTATTACCCGTGCCCGGCCGGCACTTTCGACCGCTATGGACACGGAGGCGCCCCATAAGAAGGCCTTTAACGCCTATCTGCGTTCCGGAGATGATGACGCGCTGCGTGGGCTTGAGCTGGAAGGTAAAGCTTTGTCTTCTGCGATTGCCGCTGAGGGCGGGTATCTTGTTGATCCGCAGACTGCGGACACCATTCGCGGCGTCTTGCGCTCCACTGCGTCCTTGCGTGCTGTTGCAAATATTGTGAACGTTGAAGCGACAGCATTTGAGGTCCTTGTTGACCATACTGAAGTTGGGTCTGGTTGGGCCACGGAAACCGGCGCCGCTGCGGAGACAGATACGCCACAGATCGAGCGTATCACCATTCCTTTGCATGAGTTGTCAGCCTTGCCAAAAGCATCTCAGCGCCTGTTGGATGACAGCGCTTTCGATGTCGAGACATGGTTGGCTTCCCGTATCGCTGACAAGTTTGCGTCAAGCGAGGCTGCCGCATTTATCAGCGGTGATGGCGTCGATAAACCGAAAGGGTTCTTGAGGCATACAACGGTCGATAATGATAGCTGGAGCTGGAATAATCTTGGGTACATCGCCACCGGCGTCGACGGCGATTTCGCGTCAGGTGAAGCTGCAGATGCCATTGTGACACTGGTCTATGCATTGGGTGCCAAGTACCGCGCCAATGCATCGTTTGTTATGAACTCCAAAACGGCTGGCGCAGTGCGCAAAATGAAGGACGCTGATGGGCGCTTCCTTTGGTCTGATGGGTTGGCCGCAGGGGAACCGGCCCGTCTTATGGGGTATCCCGTCCTTATTGCTGAAGACATGCCGGATATTGCGACAGACGAACATGCAATTGCATTTGGTGACTTCAATGCTGGCTATACGGTCGCGGAACGTCCTGATCTTCGTATTTTACGCGATCCATTTTCCGCCAAGCCGCACGTTCTGTTCTATGCAACCAAGCGTGTAGGCGGCGATGTTAGCGACTTTGCAGCGATCAAATTACTGAAATTCTCGACCAGCTAAGACTGGATTGAGATCGGCCCTGCCTGCTTGTGGCGCGCGGGCGGGGCCTCCTTTCTTTAAAACTGAACTTGCCTGCGGAGGTGCGTGATGGTGCTTGTAGAGCTGACATCCATTGATTTGTCCAATTTGCCTATTGAGGCGTTCAAAGCGCATCTGCGGTTAGGAAGCGGGTTTGCCGATGATGACATTCAAGACGTTGTATTGGAAAGTTATGTTCGGGCGGCAATGGCAACTATTGAGGCGCGCATCGGAAAGATGTTGTTGCGACGCCAAGTTGTTTGGGAATTAACCAGCTGGTCCACTCCGCAAAGTCAGGCATTACCGGTCGCCCCGGTCAGTAGCATCGTCTCTGTCACTTTAACAAATCGCGAAGGTTTGCAGAGCGTGGTTGATCCCGGTCTGTATAGCCTTAAGCGCGACACGCATCGACCACAATTGCAGGCTGTTGGGGCTCGGCTACCTGTCGTTCCTCAAGGTGGGAGTGTCCAAATGGCGTTTGATGCAGGCTTTGGACCTGCTTGGTTGGATATCCCGCCTGACTTGCGCGAAGCTGTTTTCTTATTGGCGGCGCATTACTATGAGAACCGCTGGGATCGGAGCGGTTCTTCGGGGCTCATGCCGTTTGGTGTGATGGCCTTACTGGACGCACATCGCAACATTCGTTTGTTTGGGGGGCACCAATGAGTTTGGGTACCCTAAATCGTCATTTTTTGCTTGAAGAGTCCACGCGCGTTTCCGACGGGGCAGGCGGTTTTGCGGATGCTTGGGTCGCTGTTGGAGATCTTTGGGGGGCATTGCATCCCGGCTCTGGCCGTGAAGCGCTAGGCGGAGGCGTGGCGCTGTCATCGGTTCCATGTAAGATCGTCATCCGTTCTGCACCGGTCGGGTCGCCGCAACGGCCACGACCTGATCAGCGGTTTCGGGAAAGGACACGACTGTTTCGAATACTGTCCGTGACCGATGCTGATACAGACCAGCGCTACTTGAGTTGCCAGTGTGTCGAAGAGGTGGCGGGATGAGTTACGCTGTCTCTGCAGCTTTGCAGGAAGCTGTTTTCCAGAAGTTGATTTCGGATATCACTTTAAGTGGTTTGATTGGCCCAGCTGTTTTCGATGCTGAACCAAGCGGAGCTTTACCGGCGAGCTATGTCACGCTTGGTGGCGAACGCGTGCGTGATCGATCCGATATTACTGGCGCGGGCGCGCTGCACGAATTTGATATTTCGGTAGTGACTGAAGCCGATGGGTTTTTCGTGGCAAAACGGATTGCCGCAGCTGTCTCAGATGCTTTGGTTGATGCAGAACTGACCTTAAGCCGGGGCCGCTTGGTCTATCTGCATTTTTATCGGGCCAAAGCTGCGCGTGTGGAAAAGGCACGTATCAGACGCATTGATCTGATTTTTCGGGCGCGGGTGCAGGACAACTAAATCTGCACCAATCAACATTCATCTAAATCATATCAGAATTGGAGACCTCAATGGCAGTGCAAAGAGGTAAGGATTTATTACTCAAGGTAGACGTGACGGGCGCTGGTAGCTTTGAAACCTTCGCTGGTTTGAGAGCTACACGCATTTCATTCAATGCAGAGCAAGTCGATGTCACAACGCTTGAGAGCCAAGGGGGATGGCGCGAGCTCCTTGCAGGTGCAGGGGTCAAATCTGCGTCGTTGTCGGGATCGGGCGTCTTTCGCGATGATCAGACCGATGAACGTGCCCGGGAGATCTTTTTCAATGGAGAGATGCCTGATTTCCAAGTCATCATTCCGGATTTCGGGACCGTAGAGGGAAAGTTTCAGATCACATCCATAGAGTACGCGGGCTCCCATGATGGAGAAGCAACATATGAATTGGCGATGGCGTCTGCGTCAGCTGTGACTTTCGCACCGGTCGCCGTTTGATGGTGAACCCTTGGGCTGGCGAAGTCTCAGTCACGTTGGATGGTCAGGAGCATGCTCTCAAGCTGACACTTGGAGCTTTGGCGGAGTTGGAAGCAGAACTGCGAGATGAAACCATTGTTGAGCTGATTGAGCGCTTCGAAACAGGCGCATTTGCAACCGGTGACGTTCTTGCTTTGCTTATTGCTGGGCTACGTGGAGGTGGTTGGACAGGCACGTCGGCTGATCTGCTCACTGTCGAAATTGAGGGTGGGTTGATGGCGGCCACCAAAGCTGCGGCGCAGCTGTTGGCCCGAGCCTTTGCGGCACCGTCTCTATGAGCGGTTTGAATTGGATTCATATGATGAAGGCTGGTTTGCGTGGTGCTGGTCTTCAGCCTGAGCAGTTTTGGGCACTTACGCCATACGAGCTCAGCATCATTTTGGGTGTTGAAGGTCAAGATCCACCACTGACTAGGGCTCGGCTTATGGAATTGGACGCAGCGCATCGCGGGGAGTTTGATCGCAATGAGTGAGATTTTTGGCAGTTTGGATGAATTAGAAAACCGGATTGATGGATTGGATAGCTCGTTGGGGGGAGCGCAGTCTGTTTTGTCGACGTTCGCAGGCGAGTTGGCGGGCATGAGGCAGACGATGGTTTACACCTCGAAAGAGGTACAATCCCTGTCGCTGTCTATTGGAGGCGGGTTACGTAAAGCATTCGACGGCCTGGCATTTGATGGGATGAAGCTTTCAGACGCTCTCAAGACTGTCGCTTCAAGCATGATCAATGCGGCTTATAACTCTGCGATGAAGCCAGTTCAGGATGGGTTGGGTTCAATCCTCGCGAATGGTGTGAATTCCGTTGTTTCGGGTATTTTGCCTTTCGAGAAAGGCGGTAGCTTTTCCCAAGGTCGCGTGATGCCCTTTGCAAAAGGCGGAGTTATCGGGGGACCGACACATTTTCCGATGAGGGGTGGTATAGGTCTGATGGGAGAAGCGGGACCTGAAGCGATTATGCCGCTGTCACGCGGTCCCGATGGCAAATTGGGCGTCGCGTCAGGTGGTGGAGGCAGACCTGTGCAAGTCGTTATGAATATCTCGACCCCTAACGTCGCAGGTTTCCAACGCTCTGAGAGCCAGATCGCGGCTCGGATGAGCCGGATGATGGCTGCCGGTCAACGCAATCGCTAAAGAGGTCTAAAATGAGCTTTCATGAAGTACGCTTTCCGGCGGCATTGTCTTTTGGTTCCCTTGGTGGACCGGAGCGACGTACCGAAGTGGTCACGCTGGCGAATGGGTTTGAAGAAAGAAATACGCCCTGGGCACATTCACGCCGCAGATATGATGCGGGCTTCGGATTGCGGTCGCAGGACGATGTATCTGAAATGATCTCGTTCTTTGAAGCGAGGCAGGGACAGTTGCATGCGTTTCGATGGAAAGATTGGTCGGACTATAAGTCTAGTACAGCAACTGCGGAGGTTAATTTTGAGGACCAACTGATTGGAACTGGCGACGGTGTCGAAAGCAGCTTTCAGATAACTAAGACCTACGCATCTGGTGGAACAAGTTATGTGCGCCCGATCACCAAACCGGTCGATGGAACCGTCACTGTTGGATTGGACGGACTTGTTACTGTTGAGGGTTTTGATTGGACGATTGACCTCACCACTGGAATCGTCACGTTTTTGACGCCTCCTGCGCCCGGGATAAGTGTTTCTGCAGGTTTTGAGTTTGACGTGCCTGTTCGTTTTGACACCGACGTCATCCAGACTGGCGTTGCCTCTTTTCAAGCGGGCGAAGTTCCAAATGTCCCAGTCGTCGAGGTGCGCATATGACGGGCCTTCTCGAACATCTACAAACCAAAACGACCACTGTATGTCGATGCTGGGCCGTGATCCGGAGAGATGGCAGAGTCTTTGGTTTCACAGACCATGACATTTCAGTTTCCTTTGACGGCATTTCTTTCAAAGCGGAAAGCGGGATGACCGCTAGAGCGATGGAGCAGGTTACGGGCTTGGCGGTCGATAATTCTCAAGCTGTAGGCGCTTTGTCAGATATTTCGGTGACGGAGGCTGATATATCTGCAGGGCGATTTGATGGTGCCGATGTGAAATCTTGGCTTGTCAATTGGCAAGACGTTACCCAGCGAGAATTGCAATTTTCCGGAAGCATTGGTGAAATTAAGTGCATCGACGGTGCGTTTCACGCTGAGTTGCGAGGGTTAAGCGAAGGGCTTAATCAACCTGTTGGTGCGGTCTTTCAACGTGGTTGTCAGGCTCTTCTTGGTGATACGGCTTGTGGTGTCGATTTAGAGTCTCCGACGCTGCGCTTGGACACCGTGATTGTTGGTATTGAAGACAATCGCGTTCTAATTTTTGAAGAACATTCGTCCTTTTCTGAAGGGTGGTTTGCGCGAGGTCGCTGCGAAGTGATGAGCGGCGCTGCCGAGGGTTTGAGTGGAGCAATCAAGTCGGATCTTGTAAGCGACGGGCAGCGCAAAATTGAACTATGGGAAGAGTTCCGCGCGGACGTCACTGTCGGTGATGCTGTGTTGTTGGAAGCAGGGTGTGACAAGTGTCTACAGACTTGCCGAGATAAATTTGACAACTTACTGAATTTTCGCGGATTTCCACATATTCCCGGAGAAGATTGGCTTATGGGTTATCCATCTGCATCTACCAATAATGATGGACGGAGCCGGTATCAATGAGTGAGATCGCAGATCGTGCTGTCGCTGAGGCAATAGAGTGGGTCGGTACACCATACCGGCACCAAGCTTCCTGCAAAGGGGCGGGAACGGACTGTTTGGGTTTGTTGCGGGGTGTTTGGCGTGCGCTTTATGGGCAAGAGCCGGAAGAAACGCCGGCCTACAGTGCGGACTGGTCTGAGCCGCAAGGGAGGGAAGACCTGTTTCTCGCAGCAAAGCGACATTTAATTCAAACCGATGCGGCGGAAGCCTCTGCGGGCGATGTTATTCTATTCCGTATGCGTCATGGCAGCGTAGCCAAACACTTGGGAATTCTGGCGCGATCCGGGCGAGAGCCTGCCTTCATTCACGCCTATAGCGGCCATGGGGTGGAACTGTCACCGTTTTCCAAACCGTGGCGGCGTCGTGTTGCTGCGCGGTTTAGATTTCCCGACGCTTAAGATTGGTGCTCAAACACTAGCCAGCACTGCTTTTACAAATCAATTTTCATTGAACGAGGTGCCGCATGGCAACCATTCTTTTGTCCGCGGCTGGCGCTGCGATCGGCGGCTCGTTAGGCGGTGGCGCATTTGGCCTCAGCTCGGCTGTCATTGGACGCGCGATCGGTGCGACACTTGGAAAAGCCATTGATCAGCGGTTGATGGGCACTGGTAGCCAAACCGTAGAGACAGGCAAGCTTGATCGCATGCGTGTCATGGGAGCGAGCGAAGGCGGTGCTATCCCCCGGGTATTCGGGCGGGCTCGCATTCCTGGGAATGTTATCTGGACATCGAATTACCGAGAGACAGTAACGACGACCCAGACCGGCGGGAAAGGTGCGCCCAAAGGGCCTACTGCGCGTAGCTATTCATACACGATTAGCGTGGCTATCGCCTTGTGCGAAGGAGAAATTGCGCGGGTCGGTCGCGTTTGGGCGGATGGCAGTATCGTACAGAACAACGATCTAAATATGAGGGTTTACACTGGATCACCTGATCAACTCCCAGATCCTCTTATGACCGCGATTGAAGGAGCGGGACAGGTTCCGGCTTATCGTGGTTTGGCCTACGTGGTCTTCGAAGACATTCCGTTGGAACCTTATGGAAATCGCGTGCCGCAATTCACATTCGAAGTTGTCCGGCCTTCTCAACCAAAACATCATACCGAAGCTGGGTCGCTGGCAGATATCGTTCGGGGCGTTACACTTCTTCCGGGAAGTGGAGAATTTGCCCTCGCAACCACACCTGTCTTTGCTTCCGGTGACGGCGAACCGCCTGCCAACATCAATTCAGAGGACGGCCAAGTCGATTTGGTTTCGTCGCTGAATGCCCTGACAACCGAACTTCCGAAAAGTAAGTCTACGTCTCTCGTCGTGAGTTGGTTCGGTGATGACCTACGTGCCGCCTTTTGCATATGCAAACCCAAAGTCGAGGCTGGCGGTGCACCAACGGAACCCAGTTTAGGTAGTCCTGTGGTCGTCGACCAAAATCAATCGCAATGGGCGCAAGACGGGCATGCTTCTTGGAGCGTAAACGGCATTGCCCGTGCAGATGCCGAGAGTGTCGGTCGCGTTGATGGTAGGCCGATTTACGGCGGCACGCCAACTGATGCTTCAGTTGTTGAAGCTATCCACGCACTTCAAGCGGCTGGGCAAGATGTGATGTTCTACCCATTCTTGTTAATGGAAGTTCTCGAGGGGAACACTTTACCAAATCCCTGGACTGCTGGCATAGGGCAACCTGTATTACCTTGGCGTGGGCGCATTACGACTGAGCTTGCTCCGGAAGTTCCCGGGACCACAGATCAATCAGCTCAAGCGCGCGTTGAAGTTGACGCGTTCTTTGGGACGGCTCTTCCAAGTGATTTTAGCGTTGATGGGACGTCAGTGTCCTATACAGGGCCATCAGAGTTTTCTTACAGGCGCTTTATCCTACACTATGCCCATCTTTGTGCTGCTACTGGGGGAGTATCGTCATTCTGTATAGGGTCGGAGATGCGTGCTCTGACCCAGATACGGGATGATTTAGGTGAATTTCCGGCTGTCGATGCTTTGAGAGCGCTGGCTGCAGACGTCAAAGCTATCCTTCCAAATTCCAAGATTAGCTACGCATCCGACTGGTCAGAGTATTTTGGATATCACCCGCAAGATGGAAGTGGGGATGTTCTCTTTCATCTCGACCCGCTTTGGTCGGATCCAGCTATCGATTTCATTGGAATAGACAATTACATGCCGCTCTCCGATTGGCGCGATGGGGATACGCATTTGGATGCTTCCTTCGGTAGCCCCTATGAGTTGGACTATTTGATGGCCAATGTGGCAGGTGGCGAGGGGTTTGATTGGTTTTATGCCTCACAATCGGATCGGGACGATCAAGTCCGTACACCAATTACTGATGGAGCGTACGGAGAGGACTGGGTTTTCCGACATAAAGACTTAGTAGGCTGGTGGGGGCAGCCGCATTTTGATCGTATCAACGGAACCAGAGCGGTAAATCCCACCAGTTGGGTTCCTGAGTCAAAACCGATTTGGTTTACCGAATTGGGCTGTGCAGCCATTGATAAAGGCCCAAATCAACCAAACAAATTTCTTGACGACAAGTCCAGCGAAAGCGCGCGACCCTACTATTCGAACGGATCCCGCGATGATTACGCTCAGCTTCAGTTTCTTCGGGCTTATGACCTGCATTTCTCAGACCCAACTAAAAACCCGCCATCGAGCCTTTACTCAGGCCAAATGGTCGATGTCACCAAATCGCATATTTGGGCTTGGGATGCTCGCCCGTGGCCTGATTTCCCAAACAACTTGGAAATTTGGAGCGATGGGAAGAATTATCTGACAGGACATTGGCTCAATGGGAGAAGCTCAGTACAGACGTTGGCTTCTGTCGTTGCGGAGATTTGTGAGTTCTCAGGAGTGATCTCTTACGATGTGAGTGCGCTTCATGGGATCGTAAGGGGATATTCAGTAACTGAGCTAGAATCTGCCAGGGCGTCATTGCAGAGCCTTATGGTGACATATGGTTTTGACGCAATTGAACGCGGCGGTACGTTGGTTTTTTGTAATCGTGACGCCGCTGATCTGCACTTTGTCGGAAGTGAAGACTATGTCCTGCCTGAAGATGCAGACACTGCAATCGAATTTTCGAGAGCACCAGAGGCGGAGCTAATAGGGACGGTTCGTCTTGGTTATACGGCTGGTGAAGCTGCGTTTGAGAGCCACGTCGTGTCTGCTCGTTATCCTTCGGACGAGTCTCCATTGTCTACTCAAAATGATCTACCAATCTACTTAACGGCATCTGAAGCGCAATTGACGGTTGAACGTTGGTTGGTCGAGTCCCGTGTATCGCGCGACAGCGTAACACTGACGCTTCCTCCTTCACGGAGTGATGTGAAGGCTGGGGACTGGATCAGGGTAGGCTCTAGAGATGGTGGAGATGCGCAATACAGAATTGATCGAATAGAAGACGCGAATGAGCGTTTGATCGAAGCTACGCGTGTGGAAAAGCAGGTTTATGCACCACCGCGTCTGGACGATGAACTTCCACAAATTCGTAGGTTCACCAAACCATCGCCACTCATTACGCAGTTTATGGATTTACCACTACTGTCAGGGGAGAAGGTGCCTCATGCGCCGTATGTGGCTGTGTCTGGCCGTCCTTGGCCAGGAACAGCCGCACTTTTTTCCGCCACTGAAGACAGTGACTACACCCTAAATAGACTGATTGAACGCCCATCGGTCATCGGTTTGACGGAAGAACCTCTATATTCCTCACGTCCGGGACTTTGGTCAGATGGAGCAATACTTGAAGTAAAATTGTGGAACGGAACGCTCAGTTCCAAGGGTCGTCTTCAAGTTTTGAATGGTGCCAATGTTGCCGCGATTGGTGATGGAACGACCGGGCGTTGGGAAGTTTTTCAATTCTCTGATGCCGTCTTAGTGGCAGAGAACAAATATGAGCTTTCCGGCTTGCTGCGGGGGCAGGCTGGAACAGACGCCGTGATGCCCAACGTTTGGCCGGCAAACTCTCGTTTTGTGCTTCTCGATGGCGCAGCAGAACAGATCGCCCTAGACGCATCGCAACGTGACCTTCAAAGACATTATCGAATTGGCCCAGCGGCGAAGGGTTATGATGACGTTTCCTATCGACATTACGTCGAAGCTTTCGACGGTATTGGCCTCAGGCCCTATTCACCGGCACAGCTAAAAGCAACGCGAGGCCCGAGTGGGAGGAGCTTTTCATGGATCAGACGCACGCGAATTGATGGAGATAGCTGGTCTTCAGTTGAGGTTCCGTTGGGAGAAACCAGCGAACTATACTTGCTGCAAATTATTAAGGAGGGGGCAATTATTCGAGAAGAACAGGTGGATCATCCACATTGGACTTATGCGGACGTGACCGCGACCTCTGACGGGGTCAGTGCTCCTTTTGAAATCCGTGTCTCGCAAATTTCACAAAGTTTCGGGCCTGGCCCTTACGCAAGGAAAATAATCTATGTCTGAAACAGCAAAACTGAAATTGCCATTGATTGCATCAGCGCAGGCGCAAAAACATGTCACTGTGAACGAGGCTTTGTCGCGTATTGATGCGACAATGCAATTATCTGTCGAGAGTCGCGTTCTCAATGCACCACCATTCGTCGTTTCAGAGGGTGAGAGCTATTTGATCGCTGCCGGTGGAACAGATGCGTGGGTTGGGCAGGATGGAAAAATGGCCTCCTTCCTAAACGGTAGCTGGGTTTTTTTAGAGCCGCTATTTGGTTGGAATGTTTGGGTGGCTGATGAGGCTGTTCGGTTGACCTTTGATGGAGCTCATTGGATCGAAAACTTGTTGGCCGTCTCCGTCAGTCGTGCGGCACTGCGGGCAGAAGTCGTCGAGACGGATGTCATCCTGTCTGGTGGTGGGGCGATTGAGGACACAGGTTTCATCATCCCAGCGCATACCAGCGTTTTGGCTGTAACGGGGCGTGTTCTAAGCGAAATTACTGGAGACTTGTCCGACTGGTCGTTGGGCGTGAACGGAGCTGAAACCCGCTATGGTTCAAGCCTTGGCCTCACGGCCAATGCGTGGCTTCGCGGCGTCACCGGTCAGCCAGTTGCTTATTACGTTCCTACTTCATTGAGACTAACTGCGAATGGTGGAAATTTTAGCGCCGGTACCGTCAGACTTGCTGTGCATCTGATGCAATTTGATTTGCCGAGCGCGGATTAGATTTTGGCAGGTTTTCACAGCTTAGTGTACACTACCGCATTGGTCATGGAATTGTGGTTGTTGTTATAGTAGGTAAATTGCCGACATACAGGAGTTGGTTATGCAGCAACCTAGCAGCAACGTCGCCGAAATTGATCCCGTTTGGCAGCGCATATCCGAGGAAGCTCGTGATGCGATTGCGGATGAACCCCTTTTGGGTGGCATGATCCATGGAACAGTTCTTCACCACAATAGTCTTGAACGTGCTCTGTCATTCCGGATGTCGCAGAAACTAGCCTCAGCGGAGATGTCTGAGCAGATCCTTAGAGAAATCGCCGACGAGGCATATGCGTCTGACAAGACCTTGGGAGATGCTGCACGCGCAGATATTGTCGCTGTTTTTGAACGTGACCCGGCATGTCATCGGTTTCTTCAACCGTTGCTTTATTTCAAGGGATTTCAGGCTGTTCAGGCGTATCGCGTCGGTCATTGGCTTTGGAAGGAGGGGCGAAAGGATTTAGCTTACTTTTTCCAAATGCGCGTCAGCGAAGTCTTTGGGATCGACGTGCATCCTGCAGCAAAAATTGGGCGTGGGATAATGATTGATCATGCCCATTCCATTGTCATCGGTGAAACAGCAATTGTAGGCGACAATGTATCAATGCTGCATTCTGTTACGCTTGGTGGAACGGGAAAAGAGGACGATGATCGACACCCAAAAATTGAGGATGGAGTCCTAATTGGTGCCGGAGCCAAGGTGTTGGGCAATATAACAGTAGGCCATTGTTCGCGTGTAGCCGCTGGTTCGGTCGTTCTGGAAAAGGTTCCTCCGATGAAAACTGTGGCTGGCGTTCCGGCAAAGATTGTCGGCGAAGCAGGTTGTTCACAACCTTCGATAACAATGGATCAACTTCTTTCTGGCCAAGTCTAGCACAGCTTTGCTTCCAGCAGTCGGCAGCTCGAAGTAAAGAGCTGCCAACTGTGTTCTAGGCCAACATTGTGATTGGGTTTTCCAAGTTGATCTTGATTGCATTTAATAGGTTTGCTCCAAGAGCACCATCAATCACCCGGTGATCTACGCTCAACGTTGTCGACATCACGGTTGCAACTTTCAACTCACCATCATCGCCTACGACAGGTTTTTTCGTCCCAGCCCCTACCGCTAAAATTGCGGCGTGGGGTGGATTGATAATAGCGTCAAAATTGTCGATGCCGAACATGCCGAGGTTGGAAATCGCGAAGCTACCGCCTTGGTATTCGTGCGGGGCCAGCTTTCGGTCGCGGGCGCGGGAGGCGAGGTCCTTCATCTCTGCCGACAGAGCTGAAAGTGACTTCATTTCCGCATCTTTCAGTACAGGCGTAAACAACCCACCTTCGATAGCTACGGCCACGGCCACATCTGACGGTTTTAGCGACAACGTCCGGTCACCTGCCCAAACCGCGTTTGCGTCAGGCACCTGTTGTAGGGCCAAGGCGCTGGCTTTGATGATGAAGTCGTTCACCGATAATTTGATTCCGCGCGGCTCCAGCGACTTGTTCAGCTGGCCGCGGAACTTAAGCAACGCGTCCAATTCAATGTCGCGGCGCAGGTAGAAATGCGGCACGGATTGTTTGGCCTCGGTCAGGCGGGCCGCAATGGTTTTGCGCATTCCGTCCAAAGGCACTTCTTCGAACTCGCGGTCGGCGTATGTTTTCAGCACGACATCTGTTGCGGGGCCAGCGGCCAGCGCAGCCGGAGCTGCAGCAGTTGGTGCGGAGGCCGCCGGGGCAAGGGCCTCGCCTGCTTTGGCGTCCATCACATCCACTTTGATGATCCGGCCTTTTGGGCCAGAGCCTTTGATCTGCGACAAGTCTAACCCCTTGTCCTTAGCAATGCGCCGGGCCAGAGGGGAGGCAAACACACGATCCCCGTTTTTGGCTGGAGCGGTGGATTGCTCTGTGAAGGTCTCGGCCTTTGGCGCTTCAGCAACAGTCTCTTCGGTCGATGGAGCAGCCGCAGCAGGGGCAGAAGCTTCACCAATATCATCGGCGCTTTCCCCATCTTCTAGGATCACTGCAATAGGTGTGTTCACTTTCACCCCTTCGGTGCCTTCGGCGACCAAAATTTTGCCGATGACGCCTTCGTCCACCGCCTCGAATTCCATGGTGGCTTTGTCGGTTTCGATCTCGGCCATGACGTCCCCGGAATTAATCGAGTCACCTTCCTTCACCAGCCATTTGGCCAGCGTGCCTTCTTCCATCGTCGGCGAGAGCGCGGGCATAAGCAGTTCTATTGGCATATCCAGCTCTCCTTAGCGATAAGTGACGGCTTTGACGGCGTCCATGACCTCTTTGGTCGTGGTCAGCGCAAGCTTTTCGAGGTTGGCTGCATAGGGCATAGGTACGTCCTTACCGGTACAGTTCAGTACAGGCGCATCGAGATAGTCAAATGCCTCTGTCATTATCCGTGAGCTGATGTAACTGCCAATGGAGCAGACCGGGAAACCCTCCTCAACAGTGACGCAGCGGTTTGTTTTCTTGACGCTTTCCAGCACGGTCGGCATGTCCATCGGGCGCAAGGTCCGCAGGTCGATGACCTCCGCCGAGATGCCTTCTTTGGCTAGTTCGTCTGCTGCTTCTAGGGCATATTTCATTCCGATACCAAAACTCACGATCGTGACGTCAGACCCTTCGCGCCAGATTTTGGCTTTCCCAAAGGGCAGGGTGTAGTCGTCCATCACTGGCACATCGAAGGACTGTCCGTAGAGAATTTCATTTTCCAAGAAGATGACTGGGTTAGGGTCACGGATTGCAGTCTTAAGCAATCCTTTTGCGTCAGCTGCCGAATAAGGCATGACAACTTTGAGGCCCGGTATCTGCGCGTACCATGCGGCATAATCTTGTGAGTGCTGAGCTCCCACGCGAGCAGCAGCGCCGTTTGGGCCGCGGAACACAATGGGCGCACCCATTTGTCCGCCTGACATATAGAGCGTCTTGGCCGCAGAATTCAAAATTTGGTCAATGGCTTGCATGGCGAAGTTAAATGTCATGAATTCCACAATAGGGTTCAGACCACCAAACGCTGCACCGACGCCAATCCCTGCAAAACCATGCTCTGTGATCGGCGTATCAATCACGCGCTTAGCGCCGAACTCATCTAGCAATCCTTGGGAAATTTTGTAAGCGCCTTGATATTCAGCGACTTCTTCGCCCATCAAAAACACGTTCTCGCTGCGGCGCATTTCCTCGGCCATGGCGTCGCGCAAAGCTTCACGTACGGTTGTTGGCTTCATTTCGGTGCCCTCGGGGATGTCCATCTCTTTCGGAGTGACAACCTCGACCGGAGCGGCAGGTGCTGCAGCAGCAGGTTCATCTATTGAGATCTGAGCATCGGCAGGCTCGGCCTCTGCAATGTCGTCTGCGCTTTCTCCGTCTTCGACCAGCACCGCGATAGCAGTATTAACTTTTACGCCCTCCGTGCCCTCAGCAACTAGAATTTTCCCAATGATACCTTCATCGACAGCCTCAAACTCCATCGTGGCTTTGTCTGTTTCGATTTCGGCCATGATGTCGCCGGAGGAGACGGTGTCGCCCTCCTTTACAAGCCATTTGGCCAAAGTGCCTTCTTCCATAGTGGGCGAGAGGGCGGGCATAAGAATTTCAGTCGCCATGTTCTTAGGCCTCCGCTTCCATGTAGATATCTGTATAAAGCTCGTCCAAGCTGGGCTCTGGGCTTTCTTTAGCAAACTCGGCGGCCTCGTTGACCACTGACTTGATCTCTTTGTCGATCGCTTTCAGATCATCCTCAGATGCGTGCTTGCCGGTCAGCAGCATATCACGCACCTGCTCAATTGCATCGCGTTCATCGCGTATCTTTTGAACTTCTTCACGTGTCCGATACTTTGCAGGGTCCGACATAGAGTGGCCGCGATAGCGATAGGTTTTGATTTCTAAGATATAAGGACCTTTGCCCGCACGGCAGTGTGCGACAGCTTTCTCACCAGCCTCTTTCACCGCAAGTACGTTCATGCCGTCGACTTCTTCGCCCTCGATGCCATATGCCGCCCCTCGCGCGAAATAGGAGGGAGATTTGGTGGACCGCTGTGTAGAAGTTCCCATTGCGTATTGATTGTTCTCGATAACAAAAATACAGGGCAGGTCCCACAGCTCGGCCATATTATAGGCTTCATAGACTTGACCTTGGTTCGCCGCTCCATCACCGAAGTAGGTGAAAGTAACGTTGTCATTGCCCTTGTATTTGTCTGAAAACGCCAGTCCGGCACCTAGTGGCACCTGCGCTGCAACAATTCCGTGGCCGCCATAGAAATGCTTCTCCTTAGAGAACATGTGCATGGAGCCGCCTTTACCTTTCGAGTAACCACCTTCGCGTCCGGTCAATTCAGCCATCACGCCCTTCGGATCCATCCCGCATGCTAGCATGTGACCATGGTCGCGGTAGGAGGTGATCCGTTTGTCGCCTTCTTTGGCAGCGGCTTCAAGACCAACCACAACAGCTTCCTGCCCAATGTAGAGATGGCAAAATCCACCGATCAGGCCCATTCCGTAAAGCTGTCCTGCTTTCTCTTCGAACCGTCTAATTAAAAGCATGTCTTTGTAATATTGCAGAAGCTCGTCTTTTGAGACATTCGCTTTCTTGGCAGGTTTCTTAGCAGCCACTGTGCGACATCCTCCCTGATGTAAAAAGTAGTTTAACGTTAAACTATGTAATATCAGACGGTGCTGATAATTGCACGATCAGATTTTACAAGCCAGCTATGCACGCGAGGCAAAACGCGACACCGCTGTAAAAGTTCCAAAAATTTTCGAAAATTAGCGGATAATAATCTCATCAGCCCGCATCATGCCAAGCACTTCGCGTGCTTGCATGTCGAGCAGATCAAGATCGAGGTAGCCATCAGACAACCGCCTTGTCTTATTGCGCATCTCAGCCACTTCAGCTTCCAGCGCATCAAGCTCCTGGCGCAGGGTGTCGACTTCGGCATCCACCTGCACACGGCGGAAAATCCCATAATCTCCTTGCACAGCGGCAAATGTGAAATAGGCGCCCATTGTAAAAAGCACTGCACAAATGAGCAGTGATGTCAGGCCTGGTGATGTCCGTGTGGTCGACATGTGCGCCGCGATTACCTCTTAACACCAACTTGTCCCGCTGGCTTTTAGCAAACATCGCACAGGCGATTCGCTTTGTGAATCCCCTAAATGACATCTTCCTGAGAAAAACGCCGGAAAACACCGAGTTTTAGGCGATCGTCAGCCTGCGACAGACGCGGTGTAGATGCTGTCAATCGTCTCGCTCAGGGTTTTGCGGAAAGCCGCATCGTCCTGACCGGCAGACAACCCTTCAGTCAGCGCACGCGAGAAGCTCGCGACAACACCGCTGTTCTTTGACAGACGCGCATTGGCCTCGGAACGGTCATATCCGCCCGACAATGCGACGACCCGCATGACGCGGGGGTGATCGACAAGCGCCTTATAGTGATTTGGCGTTTCCGGAAGCGTCAATTTCAGCATGACATTCTGATCGCTGTTTAGACCATCCAACTGGCGCGCCAGCTCTCCGCGCAAAATATCTTCGGCCTGCGCCTTGTCTGCAATGCTGATAGTCACTTCAGGCTCAACGATAGGCACCAATCCATGCGCCATAATCGCCCGCGCAACTTCGAACTGTTGAGAGACGTTCGCGGCAATCCCGCTCTCTGATGCAGCATCGATCACAGAGCGCATCTTGGTCCCAAACATGCCCGCGTCAACGGCGCGGCGCAGCAGGTCGTCCAAGCCGGGGATATCTTTCATCAGCTTTACGCCGTCACTTTCATCCTCAAGGCCCTTATCAATCTTCAGGAACGGCACGACACGGCTGTCTTCCCAAAGATATTGGCTGGCAGGTTTGCCCGCGATCTCGCGCTCCATGGTTTTTTCAAACAGGATCGCGCCGATCACTTTGTCGCCGGTAAACTCAGGCGACAGGGCAATACGGGACCGCATCTCATGGATTAGGTCATACATTTGGTCTTCGGAAGAATATGCGTCTTCTTCGATACCGTAGAGTTTCAGGGCTTTGGGGGTCGATCCACCGGATTGATCAAGAGCTGCGATAAAGCCCAGTCCGGACGTGATTTGATCAATTTGGTTCTGGTTCGGCATCAGTGGAAACATCCCAATAGCAAAAAATAATGGCAAGACTGCCTTGCACGGTGTCTAGGGCAGGTGGATCACGGATGCAATTATGGTGGCGCTAACAGTTTTGATAACGTCGGAAATTTAGTGTTTCCGTGCGAAAAACTGTTTGACTGTCCACGCGATGACGCGGCGTGGCAAGACACGTGGCAGAAAGGCAAAAACTTTGTTTATGAAGCCAGTGACCTCAATGCGCTTGCCCGCTTTCATCGCCCGCCAACCGGCCACAGCGACGTCTTGGGCGGAATCCATCATCCCCATATTGACCAGCCGCACATCATGCATGTCTGCCCCATCAAAGAATTCTGTTTTGGTCGCTCCCGGACAAAGGGCCGAGATCAGGACGCGTGTGCCAGACAACTCTTCCGCGACGGCCTCGCTAAGATGTAGGACATAGGCTTTACTGGCGTGATACACCGCCATTTTCGGTCCGGGCATGAAACCGGCAGTTGAAGCCACATTCAGGATCTTACCGCGGCCTCGTGCACTCATGTCTTGGACCGCGAATTTCATCAGGGCCGTCAGCGCGATCATATTGATCTGCATCATATCCTGTTCGCGTGCCCAGTCGTTTTTTGCAAACGGCCCGTTGCTTCCCAAGCCTGCATTATTGACCAGCACATCGATTTCGCGCCCGTCGGTGGCCTTTTTCCATAACATATCAGCTGCATTAGGCTTGCTGAGGTCGGATAGAATGACATCGGCTGAAATGCCAAATTCGTTGGACAAGGCAGACGCCACAGCAGTCAGTTTGTCTTCTGAACGCGCGGCAAGGATCAGATCATATCCGTCTTTGGCGGCACATCTGGCCAGCTCCTTTCCGATGCCCTCCGAGGCTCCGGTGATCAACGCATAGGCCATGATATCCCTCCTGAACTAAGTCTCTAAAGCGGCCACTCCGGGCAAGGTTTTGCCTTCCATCCACTCAAGGAACGCACCACCTGCTGTAGAAATATATGTGAAATCGTCGGCAGCTCCACTCACGTTTAAGGCAGCAACTGTGTCCCCTCCGCCCGCAACAGAGATCAACTTGCCCGCCTTGGTCTGCTCCGCCGCCTTTGCCGCCGCCGCATTTGTGGCGATGTCAAAGGGAGGAATCTCAAAGGCTCCAAGCGGTCCGTTCCAGATCAAGGTTTCACATTGATCGAAGACAGCTTCCAAATTGTCGACGGTCTTTGGACCTGCGTCCAATATCATCGCGTCTGCGGGGCAAGCGTCCGCAGCAACGGTCTCATTCTCGGCACCGGCTTTGAAGTCTCGCGCGACGACGACATCCACGGGTAGATGGATCGTGCACCCGACGGTTTTGGCTTTTGTCATGATCTCCGTCGCTGTGTCGGTCATGTCATGCTCGGCAAGTGATTTGCCGACATCAATCCCTTGGGCTGCAAGGAAGGTGTTTGCCATGCCGCCGCCGATGACCAAATGGTCTGTTTTCTCCACAAGGTTTGATAGCAGGTCAAGCTTGGTAGACACTTTAGCGCCGCCCACTACCGCCACCACGGGCCGCTTTGGTGTGCCCAGCGCGGTTTCCAACGCGCTCAGCTCTTGTTCCATCAATCGACCTGCACAGCAGGGCATGAGGCGGGCGATTGCTTCTGTTGAGGCATGTGCCCTATGCGCGGCGGAGAAGGCATCGTTGACATAAAGATCGCCGAGGGAGGCGAGGCGTTGTGCGAAGCCTGCGTCGTTCTTCTCTTCACCGGGGTTGAAGCGCAGGTTCTCCAGCAAAGCGACGTCTCCGCTGGAAAGCGCGCCGACGCTTTCGGCGTAGTTGCCGGAGATGAAGGTCACCGGCTTGCCGAGTGCCGCCTCAACTGCCGGGACGATCTGAGCCAGTGACATCTCAGGTACGACCTGACCTTTTGGTCTGCCGAAATGGGCCATCAGAATGGCTTTGCCGCCTTTAGAGATGACTTCGTTGACGGTTGGAATGATCCGCTGGATGCGGGTGTCGTCGGTGACCTTGCCGTCTTCTACGGGGACGTTGATGTCCACGCGAATGAGAACTGTCTTCGCTTTGATCTCAACGTCGTCGAGCGTTTTCCAAGCCATTGATGTGTCCCCTCAGAAATAAAAGAAGATTCCCCGCATGCGGGGAATCTTTCAAGGTCTTGTAATAGAACGTATTTCCGAAAATTGTTAGTGCGAAACTAGATCAATTTTCCCATCGCAACCGCTGTATCAGCCATCCGGTTGGAGAAGCCCCATTCATTGTCATACCAGCTAAGCACGCGCACCATGTTACCACCCAAAACCTTGGTCTGTTCTGTCGCATAGGTGGAGGAATGCGGATCATGGTTAAAATCGCAAGAGACGAGCGCCCTGTCGGAATATCCCAATATTCCCTTGAGCGGGCCTTTCTCTGACGCGGCTTTCATCATTGCGTCGATCTCTTCTGCCGTGGTCTCCCGTGCGGCTTCAAAGGTCAAATCTACGCAGCTGACATTTGGGGTAGGGACGCGGATTGCAACGCCGTCGAGCTTGCCATCCAGTTCTGGCATCACCAGACCGACGGCTTTTGCGGCGCCGGTCGACGTTGGGATCATTGACAATGCGGCGGCGCGCGCGCGGTAAAGGTCTTTGTGCATCGTGTCCAATGTTGGCTGGTCGCCTGTATAGGCGTGGACCGTTGTCATGAAGCCTTTGTTGATGCCGAGATTGTCGTTAAGAACTTTTGCAATCGGCGCAAGACAGTTCGTGGTGCAGGACGCGTTTGAAACGACCAAGTCATCTGCGGTCAGCGTGCCTTCATTGACGCCATAGACAATTGTTTTGTCCGCTTGTTTGCCCGGGGCAGAGATCAAAACGCGAGAGGAGCCGTTTTCGAGATGGGCTTGGCATGCCTCTTTCGAGGTGAAAATACCTGTGCATTCCAAAACGATGTCCACGTCGGCCCAAGGAAGATCGGCGGGGTTACGAATGGCTGTGACTGCGATTGGGCCACGTCCGACATCAATCGTATCGCCTTTTACGGTGACCTCTTGCGGGAAGCGGCCATGGACGGAGTCGAATTGCAGCAGATGCGCGTTTGTTTCAACCGGTCCAAGATCATTGATCGCGATCACTTCGATATCTGTCCGACCGGACTCGATGATCCCACGCAAGACATTGCGGCCAATGCGGCCAAACCCGTTGATAGCAACTTTTACGGACATTCTGTGCTCCTTGATTTTCGCGCTCTGCAATGTGTTTGCTGTTACCGCTAACAAAAGCATTCTGCGGAAAAGGTCAAGGTTGAGAGGCAGATGAATGTGGGCGAGGGGTGCTTTGCCGGGCAAACCAATTCAAGGCAGCTATCCGCAGAGAATTCGTCGCCACCCACGCATTTGAATGCGCAATTGTGGGGTAGCGGGCCAGAATTACGCTGGCCCGCTGAAGATAGGATTTAGGACTTCCGCTTCATACGGCGTAAGCCGAATAGCCCACCAAATGCGGTGAGGCTGAGCACGAAACCAGCAGGCAATGGCACGGCAGGCATCGGAGGATCAACGATCACGACGTTGGAGACGCTCCAGTCCGCAAAAACTGTGGACCTGCCAGCTCTTGTTGTCGCAGATGTGTCGCGGTTCGTGATACCAAGAACAGCTGACCCAACCTGACCGGCCGTTGTGGGATTGTTAGAAATGATCGCCGTAGATCCACGCACTGCGCCGCCATTTATTTCATAGGCGGTGATAACTGATCCCGTGTTATTGGGCGCTGCGGGGTTGAACGGATCAATCCCGAATACCAGTTCCGGCTGCGATCTGAAATTGCCCATGGCGCCGTCAAAGAGGACCTGATTGAGCAATGCTTGCGACGCGCTGTCAGCAAGCGCTTGCGTCAGGAACACAAAATCATCCATTGGATTGTCACATCCATTGAACAAATTGGCACATGTCCCATCGACAAATGCGACATCGTAGAGCGTACCGTCTACATCGACACCAGTCGCACCTGTCAATTGACCACTGCCGTTAAAGTCCAAGACAGCCGCTGATGCCATGGTGGCGGCCATAATGGCCCCACCTACAAAACCTACGAGATACTTTACTTTCATTACCGTTTCTTTCTTCTGTGACCCGGACCCTTTACCGAGACAGTTCCTAAAAAAAAGGCAGCCCAGATTCTACGCGGACTCCCCCCTAACATATGTCTAGAATCGCTTAAGAAGCATCACGTCACCCAAACAGGTGACATGTGTTAAATTTGATGAAAATCCGTATGTTACTCGGTCAGAACGGTTTCGATCTGGTCCCAGAACATCGCTGCGTGACTGGCAATCGCCAGATGTCCGCCTTCGGGCAAAATCTTCAACTCTGCAAAGGGGCAAAGCTCTATGTAGCTTTGCATTTCCGCGATGCTAGTGAAGCAGTCTTCGGGCCCATGCAGGAATATGACGGGGACAGTTACATCTGCCAAAGCTTCGCCCGCGTGGATATTTACTAAGCCAAAATCAGACGCGATGCCCACCATCGACGCCGCATGAAGCGCACGGTACCACCCGAAGGCTTCACCGTGGCCCAAGACGCCGTTCAATGTGTCGAGATCCGTTCGGTTTTCCCGAAATAAACGACGCAAGACAAAGCGTGTCGTCCGGTCATTCGAGAAGGTTGTTTTCTGAAACTGGCGGACCAGCATTTCATACATGCCATTATGTTTCGCGAGTTTGCGAATGCCACCCAGAAAGCTGGCGGATAAAGACTGTTTGTCCTCATTGTCCATCATCAAATTAATCGATGTGACGATCAGCTTTGAGAAAATGTCAGGTGAGTTTTTTGCGATGATCATCGCGTAATACGCGCCTGTCGCATGGCACAGGACGTCGACCGGGCCGCTCCAAGTTTGACGAATGAACGCTTCGAGGTCTTCGACCGTTTGTTCGATCATCCGGCCTTCATGATAAATCCGCGTGTTTTCCTGATCGTCGAGATATCCGGGGCGCACGGGGATTACCAAGCGGCGGCCAAGTTTTTCCAAAGCATCCTGTGCGTTCAGCATCATGAACGGGAAAAGATAGCCGTGCAGAACCAACAGCGGCTTGCCGTCCGCGGGGCCCATTTCCCAGACGCGTTGCAGACGGCCATTGGGGAGGCGCTGCGAAGACAGTCGTACTGATCCATGTAAGTGGTCTGAGGTGAAGGCTTCGATGATCCGGTTTTGGGAGGTCTCGTTCTCACACAGGTACAGGACATGGATGAGTTGGGAGACGACCAAGCGCATGATGGCGGATTGGTTGGAGCAGTCCAGCTTGCTCATGGCGCGTTTGAGATGCGTGCGCTTGGTTTCTACAGAGACGCCGTCCAGTTCGGCGGCTTCGTTGGTGTTGAGCCCTGAGATCAGTTGGTACACCAGCCGTTTCTCGGCCGGGGTGAGTTGCACTTCGATATTGAACAGGTCGAACACTTCGAGAAACAGGTCTTCGGTGATCAGCAACGTGCGCAACCCGTGGACAGGCCGTTTGTTCGTGCTGGGGGCAGAGTAGGGAATGCACCAGTGAAACCCGTCCCGCTGGGTAGAGGGGATCAGGTTACCCGCCTGCAGGCCATGCAATTCGGCGTGTTCGGTGATCTCGTCCACGACAGGGTGGCCGTTTTTGGTCAGGATGGAGCGGCTTTCCATCAGTCCGACATCGGATACGCCAGCCCTTAGGAATTTGCCGTCAGATTGAAAGTCGCACCAGATGACAGATCCTGAGATGGAGCCTTCGCCATTGCGGTAATGCGCAATCACCTCGCTGCGTGCTGACAGTGCGTCGTCGTTCGAGACCAGCGAAAATACATCAAGTAGCGTGTCGTCTAAAGAAGTCTGTTTCGCCATTTAAAATACCAAATTGCACCGTGGTAAGTTTCTTAACCAAATCCAAGAAAATCAAGTCACCCAAATGGGGTAGGTGTGATTTCTTGTGGTTTTTTAGGCGCGTGACGCGTTTGGTTTCTATTCGACGTTTACAGGGAGACGTCGGTATTGAGCTTTGCCGAGTGGGAGTGCGTTTATCATTAGCGCCAGAAGGCGAGGTATTCGATGAGATCAATGAATTTTCGTCCAAGGAAGACATGTGCTTCCCAGCCCATAACTGCGTTCAGGACCAGTAGGGAGACGATCAGCAGCCCCAGCGCGATTGCGATTTTGTTGGTCATGGCTGAGGCAGGGCCTTTGCGTCAGAGTTAGAGGCGTCCCATCGCGGCAGCCACGTCGGCCATGCGGCAGGAGAAGCCCCATTCGTTGTCATACCAAGCCAATACCCGAACGGTACGCCCACCGACAACCTTGGTCTGATCTGGCGCAAAAATTGATGAATAATTCGTGTGATTAAAGTCGATTGAGACTTTTGGCTCGGGATCGTAGCTGAGCACAGCGCCCATGTGACCGGCTGCGGCTTCTTTCACGATCTCGTTCACATCGGCCACGGTCACGTCTTTTGAGGCTTCAAATGTCAGGTCCACGCAGGAGACGTTTGGCGTGGGCACGCGCATTGCGGTGCCGTCAAGCTTGCCATCCAGTTCCGGCAGCACTTGGCTGATCGCTTTGGCAGCACCTGTGGACGTCGGGATCATCGCCATAGCGGCGGCGCGGGCGCGATAGAGGTCGTCATGGCGGCGGTCAAGCGTTGGCTGGTCGCCTGTATAGGAGTGGATCGTGGTCATGATCCCACGCTCGATCCCGATGGCATCGTTCAGGACTTTCGCCAGCGGCGCGAGGCAGTTGGTGGTGCAAGAGCCGTTGGAGATGACGCCATGCTCGGGTAGCAGATCGCGGTGGTTGACGCCGTAGACAATGGTCTTGTCGACGTTTTTGCCAGGCGCGGAGATCAGCACACGCTTAGCGCCGCGTTCGATATGGACTTGTGATTGCTCTTTGGAGTTGAACTTGCCGGTGCATTCCATGACGACGTCGATGCCGGACCAGTCCAGCTCATCAGGATTGTAGGTGGAGAACACTTTCATTGGGCCGCGACCTAGATCCATCGTGTCATCGGTTGTCATGATCTCGCCGGGGAAGCGACCATGGACGGAGTCGTATTTCAGAAGATGCGCATTGGTTTCAATCGGGCCGGTTGCGTTGATCGCGACGACTTGCACGTCGTTGCGTCCGCTTTGTGCGATATGTGCCAAAGTACAGCGACCGATGCGGCCAAATCCGTTGATAGCGACTGTCGTTGTCATCTTCCGATCTCCTCGTTACCCCTGACCAGCGTATACAGGCGTAGGCGGAGTGCGAGAAGTCAGATTCTCGTTTTCTGACAGTATGATAGCGTTATCATAGAGCGCGCCCGCCGAATTGGGCGGCGAATTGAAAACGCATCGCGGAGTGTTAGCGGTAACTGTTTCCAGCACCGCTTTTCGTCTGTGACTTGCTATTGCGGTGAGTCGTTTAGGCCCGTTTGGCTTCCAGACTGTCAGCCAAGGCTTCGGCGCGCGCAGCGATCTCTGCCATCGAGTCTTCGATTTGAGGTGGGATTACGGCCACTTCGATTTTTTCAGGCGGCGCAGACTTCATTGTTGAAAGCTCTTTGGCTTGGGTCTCAAGCCGGGCCTCTGCGTTGCGTAGCTCTTCTTCGAGACCGGCCGTTTTATCCGCCAGCATAAGGCCTGCCATCAAAAGCATTCGCGTCTCAGGCATCCGTCCGATTTGTTCCGCCAGAACGCTGGCTTCATTGTCGAGCAGTTTTGCGGCGGATTGAAGGAAATGTTCTTCGCCAGTCTGGCACGCCACCTGAAAGATACGTCCGCCGATGTCGATATTTACTTCGGGCATGGGTTAGGCCTCCTTCAGGGTTGGGGCCAACTCGGCCAGTATTTCGTCCAACTGCGATATATCGTTTGCCCGTGCGGCCTGTAGGTCCGCGAGCTGAGCAGATACGCCGGCGTCAGCCGTAGAAGCCGCGCCTTGATGTGCCGCATTCGCGTCGCGCAGGGCTGCGTTATTCTGGCTTAGGGCGGCGATCACATTACGCAGACGGGTGTTTTCCAGCTCTGCGGTTTCAAGGCGGTCTGTGAGGCGGTGCACGCGCGTGTCGAGCCGTTCGATCTGCGCTTCCCCCTCGGCTTTGGAGGCAACGAGGCGCGCATTCGTGGCCCGCTCAATCTCCAATTCCTCAACGAGGTCGGGATCAGGTTCCTGCGAAGTTGCGGCTTGGTCTGGCTGAGGGGTTATGTTTTCGATGGAATACGCGATGCGATCCAATGCCGCCGTGATCCGGCCTTCATGTTGGGAAATATCTGACATTTCTGCCCCCTTTGTCTTCTTTGCCGCCCATGTGCTGAGCGCTCCGTCGAATCGCGGAAAGGCCTATTCTAGGCCGTTTGACGCTGAGCCTACGGAATTTAGCGAAGAATTCAAACACCTTGGGCGGTCTTGTGCCTGTAGCGCTTGAACTTCGCGGTCACGCTGGTATCACCGCGGGCAAAGAACACGCCAATTGGGGGACCCGAGACGTGGATATTGCCAGCCTTCGTGAAAAACATGCAGATCATTGGAACAAGGCCTGTGCCATCCGTGTGCTGACCTTGGATGCGGTTGCGGCCGCCAACTCCGGCCATTCCGGTATGCCGATGGGTATGGCCGATGTGGCCACGGTTCTGTTCGAAAAGCATCTGAAATTTGACGCCTCCGCACCAAACTGGCCGGATCGGGACCGGTTTATTCTGTCTGCGGGCCACGGCTCCATGTTGCTCTATTCGCTGCTGCACCTGACGGGTTACGCGGACATGACAATTGAGCAGGTGAAAAACTTCCGTCAGTTGGGCGCGATTACGGCGGGCCATCCTGAGTTTGGGCATGCGACTGGCATTGAGACCACGACTGGGCCGTTGGGTCAGGGGATTGCCAATTCGGTTGGCTTCGCGATTGCCGAGGAAGTGCAACGCGCGCGGTTCGGCAAGAAGCTGGTCGATCACTATACCTATTGCATTGCGGGCGACGGTTGCCTGATGGAAGGCGTCAGCCAAGAGGCCATCGGCATCGCAGGCCGTCATGAGTTGGGCAAGCTGATCGTGCTGTGGGACAACAACAATATCACCATCGACGGTACGGTTGAGTTGTCCGATCGCACGGATCAAGTGCAGCGCTTTAAGGCGTCGGGCTGGCATGTGCAGGAGATCGACGGGCATGACCCGGATGCGATTGATGCCGCGATTGAGAAGGCCAAGAAGACCAAGAAACCGTCGATGATTGCGTGTAAGACGCATATTGCGCTGGGATCGTCTGCGCAGGACACATCGAAAGGCCACGGCGCATTGACGGCGGATGACCTGATCGCGGATACGCGTAAGGTCTACGGTTGGGAGCATGGGCCGTTTGTCATTCCGGCGGATGTGAAATCAGCTTGGGAAGCGATTGGATCGCGCGGCGCAGCGGCGCGTGACGAATGGGAAGCGCGTTTGGAAGGCATGTCCGCCAACAAGCAAGCCAAGTTTGCGCGGGAACAGTCTGGTGAGGCGCCACGGAAGCTGTCGGCGACAATCAAAGCGCTCAAGAAGCAGATCAGTGAAAGCGCACCGAAAGTAGCAACGCGTAAGGCGTCCGAGATGGCGTTGGAAGTGATCAACCCCATCATGCCGGAAACCTTTGGTGGGTCGGCTGATCTGACCGGATCAAACAACACGCTGACCAGCGATATGGGCGTGTTTGACCCAGAGAACCGCAAGGGTCGCTACATGTATTATGGCGTGCGTGAACACGGGATGGCTGCTGCCATGAACGGTATGGCTTTACATGGTGGAACAAAGGCTTACGGCGGGACGTTCATGTGCTTCACCGATTATGCACGCGGCTCCATGCGCCTGTCAGCGCTGATGGGCATTCCGGTGACTTATGTTATGACGCACGATTCTATTGGTCTGGGTGAAGATGGCCCGACGCACCAGCCGGTTGAGCATCTCGCCATGCTGCGTGCGACGCCGAATATGAATGTGTTCCGGCCAGCCGATGCGGTTGAGACGGCGGAAGCTTGGGAGGTTGCGCTGACCTCGCCGAAGACGCCATCGGTGCTGGCGCTGTCCCGTCAGGGGGTGCCGACTGTGCGGACGTCGCACACGACGCGCAATGAAGTGTCGAAAGGGGCTTACGTCTTGGCTGAGGCCGAGAATAAGCGGCAGGCGATCTTGATGGCGACTGGCTCCGAAGTGTCCATCGCGATGGAAGCGAAAGCGCTGTTGGAAGCAGACGGGATCGGAACGCGTGTCGTGTCGATGCCGTGCTGGGAGTTGTTCGAAGAGCAGGACGAGAAATACCGTCGCAAGGTGTTGCCAGCGGGGCCGGTGCGTGTGGCTGTTGAGGCCGCGATCCGCTTTGGGTGGGATCGCTGGTTGTTTGGCGAGCGTGGCCGTCGTGAGAAGGCAGGCTTTGTCGGTATGCACGGGTTCGGCGCGTCTGCACCTGCTGGTGAGTTGTATGAGCACTTCGGGATCACAGCGAAAGAGACAGCCGCGAAAGTGCGTGAGCTTCTGTCGTAAAGGCTTTGATATAGAATGAGAAAAGCCCGCTGGTGAAGCGGGCTTTTTTGTTTCTGGTAGGTATTTTCCGGGTGCCTCCCGGCGCATGGCGGTGTCATAAGCTTGGTCGCACGCAGTCGAAACTCTGAGGTTTTTGACTGTTTAAGAGTTGTGGGAGCGGATCGTGTCGGCGGCTTCTTTGTTATAGGCGACGTCGTTTTCATCGAACAAAGTGTCTAGCTCGCCGGACAAAGTCATTTCGGTGATGATGTCACAACCGCCGATGAACTCGCCTTTGACGTAAAGCTGCGGGATTGTGGGCCAGTCGGAGAATTCCTTGATCCCCTGACGGATGCCGTCATCGGCAAGCACGTTCACGTCTTGGTAGTCGACACCCATATAATTCAGCACGCCCGCGACTTTCGACGAGAAGCCGCATTGCGGCATCTGCGATGTGCCCTTCATGAACAGCACGACGTCATTGCCGGTCACGGTCTCTTTGATCTGTGTGTTTGCGTCGCTCATTTGGCTTACTCCGGTACTTTGGTTGTCAGGCCCAGCGCGTGAATTTCACCGCTGTCCACTTTGTCTTTGATTGCGGCCATCACGGCGCGCTGTTGTTGCACGCGGTTTTTGCCGCGAAAGCTTTCATCCATGACCATGCCTTGAAAATGCACACCGTCCGCACCTTCGACCTGAATGGTCGCGTCGGGAAAGCTTTGGCGGATCAGGTCTTCGACTTCTTGTGCGGTGATAGCCATCTGTCGTTCGTCCTTTGATTTTCTTTAAACTAGGAAGCCACGAGGCATGTGACAAGTCACGTTAGCCCAAGGCGGCTTCGAAGCTGGTGTGATACAGGTCCGACAGTTCGCTGAGCGGGGCGGATTGGTCGCCAAACGTCACGCGGTCGCCACCGAATGTGCCGATTTGGATCAGGTCCGCTTCGCCCTCTGCGGCCAGCAGCAACGCCTTAGCATTGTCAGGCGTGCACGCGATCACGTAGCGGGCTTGGTCTTCACCAAAGAGCGCGTTGGTTTCTTCGGTGTCGAGGGTCACGCCGATTTGCGCGGCATCCGCCAATTCAAACGCGGCGAGCGCCAGCCCGCCATCAGCGATATCAGTGCAGGTAGCTATCAGCTCGCGGTGGTTGCGGATAAAGTCGCCATTCCATTTCTCCGCGGCCAGATCGACCTTTGGCGCGTCACCCTCTTCACGATTGAAGGCTTCCGCGAGTAGGGCGGACTGACCGAGGTGATTACCTTCGCCGCCCAGCAGCAAGGCCACATAGCCCTCTTGCACTTTGCCAGCGATGATCTGGTCGAGATGGTCGATCAGGCCGACCGCGCCGATGGTGGGGGTGGGCAGGATGCCTTTGCCGTCGGTCTCGTTGTAAAGCGAGACGTTGCCGGACACGATGGGCATATCCAGCGCTTCAACTGCTTCGCCTATGCCCTTGATTGCGCCTACGAATTGGCCCATGATCTCAGGCTTTTCGGGGTTGCCGAAATTCATGTTGTCGGTGGTGGCGAGCGGCGTTGCACCTGATGCTGAGAGGTTCCGATAGGCTTCTGCAACGGCTTGTTTGCCGCCCTCAAACGGGTTGGCTTTGACATAGCGCGGGGTCACGTCTGAGGTGAAGGCGAGCGCTTTGTCGGTGCCGTGCACGCGAACGATGCCGGAACCGGCGCCGGGGTTCGCAACAGTGTCGGCCATGACCTGGCTGTCATATTGTTCCCAGACCCAGTGTTTGCGGGCGTAGTTGGGGGAGCCGATCAGGGCTTTGAGGCCGTCGATTGCATCGATCTCGATCTTGTCTTTCATTGGTGCGGCTTTGGGTGTCTCTACCCATGGGCGGTCATATTCCGGCGCGGTCGAGGAGAGTTTCGACAGCGGCAGGTCTGCTTTGACCTCGCCATTGTGCAGGATCAGGAAGCGGTCTTCTTCGATGGTTTCGCCGACGATGGCAAAGTCGAGATCCCATTTGACGAAGACGGCGCGGGCTTCTTCTTCCAGCTCGGGCTTGAGGACCATGAGCATGCGTTCTTGCGATTCCGACAGCATCATCTCGTATGCGGTCATGTTTTCTTCGCGCTGCGGGACATCTTCGAGGTTCAGTTTGACGCCAAGACCACCCTTGTCGCCCATCTCGACAGCCGAACAGGTCAGACCTGCCGCGCCCATGTCTTGGATGGAGATAACCGCGCCGGTTTGCATCAGCTCTAGTGTGGCTTCCATCAGACGTTTCTCGGTGAAAGGATCACCGACTTGGACGGTGGGGCGCTTTTCTTCGATGGTGTCGTCAAACTCGGCAGAAGCCATGGTGGCCCCACCAACACCGTCGCGGCCCGTTTTGGCACCCAGATACACGACGGGCATACCGATGCCGGAGGCGGCGGAGTAGAAGATTTTGTCGGTGTCCGCGATGCCTGCCGCAAACGCGTTCACGAGGCAGTTGCCGTTATAGGCTGGATGGAAGCGGACTTCGCCGCCCACGGTTGGTACGCCAAAGCAGTTACCATATCCGCCGACGCCCGCCACGACGCCGGAGACGAGTTGGCGGGTTTTGTGGTGATCGGGGGAGCCGAAACTAAGCGAGTTCATCGCCGCAACCGGGCGCGCGCCCATAGTGAAGACGTCACGCAGGATGCCACCGACACCGGTGGCAGCCCCTTGATACGGTTCAATGTAGGAGGGGTGGTTGTGCGATTCCATTTTGAAGACCACACATTGTCCGTCGCCGATATCGACGATCCCTGCGTTCTCGCCCGGGCCACAAATCACCTGAGGGCCTTCCGTGGGCAGGGTGCGCAGCCATTTCTTGGAGGATTTGTAAGAGCAATGCTCGTTCCACATGGCGGAGAAAATACCAAGCTCTGTGAAGGTCGGCTCACGTCCAATGATCTCTAGTAGCCGTTGATATTCGTCCGCGCTTAGCCCGTGTGATGCGATCAGGTCTTCGGTGATTGCAGGGTCCTGCATGTGGCGACTTCCCCCAAGATATCTTGCCTTGGGTGCTTCTTATGCCAGAGCCGCGGAAGGGGAAAGCCCGTTATGAAGATCCATGTTGTTCCGGGGCGGCTGGGATCAGCAAACAGACCCGCGTGCCTTTCCCTTCTTCGCTGAGTATCAGCAGGTCACCCCCCGACTGTTCGACAAAGCCCTGAACCATGGACAGGCCAAGACCGGAGCCCTTGCCGACAGGTTTGGTTGTGAAAAACGGATCAAAGACCCGCTGCAAAATATCCTCCGGAATGCCTTCACCTTCATCAATCAAATCGAGAGCGACGAAGCGGCCCTCAACCTGTGGAGCTTTGGTGTTCTTGGTGGGATCGTAGTTTGACGCCGTCAGTTCCAGTGATCCGCCCTTTGGCATGGCGTCGCGCGCGTTGATAATCAGGTTCAAAAGCGCCACTTCAAGCTGGTTCTGATCAACCTGCATATCCCAGAGCGATGGGGTGTTGGTGAGTTGCAGAGAGATGTTTGCGGGCAAGACGCGTTCTGACAAGTTGTGCACGTCATTCAAGAAGCGTGCCGTCTCGACACGTTGATTTTGCAAAGGGGCTTGTCGCGAGAAAGCAAGCAGTTGCGATGTCAGCGTAGATGCGCGCATCGCAGCATCTTGGGCTTTCTGGACTAGTTCTGCGCGCTCTTTTTCATTGGTGACCTCGTTGTAGAGATCGAGATTGCCCATCACGACTGTCAGAATGTTGTTGAAGTCATGCGCCACGCCGCCCGTGAGCCTGCCTACGGCTTCCATCTTTTGGGATTGCCTGATCCGCTTTTCCAGCCCTTGAGAGGCTCTGCGGTTCAGTTGCATCTCACGCAGGGAGGCTGCGTGATAGATCATGACGGATAGCGCACACAAGCCGGACAGCAGGGTGCCGGCGGTCTGTTGCCCCATGAGCAGAAAATCCAGACCGATGATCAACATGACGGCGGAGTCGCCAACGCCCTGAATGATAGAATAGCTTCGGATCCGCGTACTCTGGCTGATCGAGAACAAGATGCCCGCCATGATCATACATATCGCTGGAAACTGTGCGGCGGAGTCAGGATAGAACCACAGATACAAGATCATCGCGCGATATGTGGCCATGCGTAGTGTGTAGAAGAACAGCGCGTAGAGGTAGCTTTGTAAGCTCGGGGCGCTGTCGAGCCGCGCCACAGAAAACCGTGATCCGAAGCCCGCCAGAGTATAGATCGCCAGCCAAATGAGCGGGAAGGTGAGGTCAAACAGGATGGAGGCCGTCAGATCCAAGACAAGCAGAATAAGGTGACGGACTGTGAATTCTGTCCAGCCAAGGCGCTTGGTCGAGGCCATGACCTCGGCCTCGTTTGCGTATAGTCTGCGTAATACCTTCAGCACTCTTGTTACCCCCAGTATTACTACTGCGGCCCCTTAGATCATCGCGCAGCGTAGCGGAGATGGGGTATTTTGCAATGAGAGGGCATCGTAAGACATGTAGCGCAACCTGCAAAAAAAAGGCCGAGCAATAAGCTCGGCCGAAGTCCAACAGGGAGGTGAAGGAAGCATCTGCTGCCTTCGAGGCTTGAGATAGGATTACTCATTGTGCGGTTCAAGAAAATTTGCCGAAAAATACGGCATACCCGATATGCAGCGATTGCATGGCTGCCGGTTTTCTAAGCGAGTTAAAGGGCTTGCGCCTTTTTTCGTTGCAGATTGATTTCGCTGACAACGAAATCGCGGAAAGCCGAGATGCGTTTGGAATGGCGTAATTCTTCGGGGTAGGCCAAGAAAACAGGAACCTCATTTGACTGAACATCTGGTAGCACGCGCACGAGGTTTTCGTCATCAATGGCGACATAGTCTGGCAGAACGCCAACGCCTAGCCCATGATGTACCGCTTGCAGACATCCAAAGTAGTTGTTGACCGTCAGCAAGTTTGGCAACTCATAGCTCAGCAATTCCCGGACCAGTGTCGCCCCTGCGCTGACCTGCTCCGAGTTGGTGTTCTGGCAGATCAAACGATGGTCACGGAGGTCTTCTATTGCCTCCGGTATGGGGTGTTCTTCTAGATAGCTTGGGCTTGCAAAGAGTTGCATGCGGACGCTCATCAGTTTTTTGCGAACAAGGTCTGCTTGGGACGGCTCCTTCATGCGGATGGCAACGTCTGCCTCACGCATTGGCAAGTCCAAGACCCGCTCGTCGAGCATGAGGTCGATGTTTAATTCCGGGTAGTCAGCGTAGAGCTTCGACAGGCGTTGGGCCAGCCAGAGCGAACCAAAGCCGATCGTTGTTGTTACGCGCAATTCGCCAAATACTTCTTCTTCGCTGTCACGGATGCGGGCGGAGGCGGCGTCGAGGCGCTTTGACATGGATTTGGTCGCGTCGAATAGCAACTCGCCTTGTTCGGTCAGAATCAGTCCGCGCGCGTGGCGGTGAAAAAGGTTGGTATTCAGCGATTCTTCGAGCGCCCGGATTTGCCTTGAGACGGCGGATTGTGACAGATGCAGGGTATCCCCGGCATGGGTCAGGGACCCTGCATCAGCGACCGCGTGAAATATTCTTAACTTGTCCCAGTCCATAACACTTCTTCTGTTTTAATATTGGTCGCTAACATGTTTCAGTCATAACTCGCGACGTTCTTGGCAGTTATCAAGCAATTTCTCGCGAAAAAGATGTTGGTAGGTCAGTAAATATGACCTAATATCCATGGTAACCTATCGGAAAGCTTGGGAGGGATTTCGATGACCATACAAGATATCACGCTTGCGGATCGGTTTGATCTGGAGAAATCCCCCGTTCTTTTGAACGGCACCCAAGCACTTGTGCGTTTGGTTCTGATGCAAAAAGCACGTGATCTTGCGGTGGGGCTGAACACAGCGGGGCTTGTTACCGGGTACCGCGGCTCGCCGCTCGGCGCCGTTGACATGCAGATGACAAAAGCTGGCCGGGAATTGGCTGCATCCGATGTGACATTTCAACCCGGATTGAACGAAGACCTCGCCGCAACAGCGCTTTGGGGCGCGCAGCAAGCGGAATTGCGCGGTGAAGGGCGGTATGACGGTGTGTTCGGGCTTTGGTACGGCAAAGGCCCGGGCGTCGACCGGTCCGGTGATGTGATGCGCCATGCGAATATGGCTGGGTCATCGCCAAATGGTGGCGTGGTTATGGCGATGGGGGATGACCACACGGGCGAATCCTCTACGACGTTGCACCAGTCTGATTGGGCGATGGTCGATGCCTACATGCCGGTGGTGTCACCCGCCGGTGTTCAAGAGATCATGGATTACGGGCTTTACGGCTGGGCCTTGTCGCGTTTCGCGGGTGTTTGGGTTGGGTTGAAGACCATGAAAGACACGGTAGAGGCGACATCGGTTGTGGATGGCGATCCACACAGAATGTCCTTTGTCGCCCCTGAATTTGTGATGCCTGAGGGCGGTCTGAATATCCGCCTGATCGACACACCGGTCGAGCAGGAAACCCGTATGATTGATTACAAGAGGTTTGCGGCGGAAGCCTTTGCAAAAGCGAATAAAATTGACAAACGGGTTTGGGGTAAGCCGGGGGCAAAGATTGGCTTTGTGGCCGCTGGAAAAAACTGGTTGGATCTGGTCCATGCGCTGAGCCTGTTGGGTATTGACGCAGCTGAGGCGGAGCGTCTTGGGGTCACGACATACAAGGTCGGTCAGGTGTGGCCGCTTGACGTCGAGACATTCCATGACTGGGCCGAAGGGCTTGATCTGATCGTTGTCGTTGAAGAGAAGCGGAAGCTTCTGGAGGTTCAGGTTAAAGAGGCGATCTTTGATGACCGCCACGGCCGACGCGTTTACGGCTGGCATAAGGGCGACAATTGGGAGAACGGCCGACAGCTTGAATTGTTTCCCACGCGCTATGCGCTTGATCCGATTGATATAGCGGAAAAGCTCGGCACCATATTGGTTGAAGAGGGAAGACGCACAGACCGCATCGAGGCTGGTCTTGCAATGCTCGCTGAAGCGAAGCGATCAGATAATGCGCAGGATATTGCAGCGCGGCTTCCGTATTTTTGTTCCGGCTGTCCGCATAATTCGTCCACGAAAGTTCCAGAGGGGTCGCGTGCCTATGCCGGGATCGGATGCCATTACATGGTGCAGTGGATGGATCGGGAGACGACAGGCTCCACCCAGATGGGCGGCGAGGGCGCGAACTGGATTGGGGAGGCGCCATTCTCAACCCGCGATCACGTATTTCAGAACATCGGGGATGGCACGTATAACCACTCCGGTAATCTCGCGATCCGCGCAGCTGTCGCGGCGGGTACGAATATAACCTACAAAATTCTCTATAATGACGCCGTGGCTATGACGGGCGGGCAGGGCAATGACGGTGGTTTGGATGCGCCACAAATTGCCCGCGAATTGCAAGCCGTCGGTGTTCGGGAAGTCGTGGTGGTTTACGATGAGAAGGAAGACGTAGAGGCTAAAGCCTTTCCAAGCGGTATCGCGATGCACGAGCGTGCAGAGCTACAGGACGTTCAGGAAAGGATGCGTAATATCAAAGGTGTGACGGCCATTGTTTATGTCCAGACCTGTGCTGCAGAAAAGCGCAGGCGGCGCAAGCGGGGGCAGTTTCCCGACCCTGACAAGCGCGTTTTCATCAATACTGATGTGTGTGAGGGCTGTGGCGATTGTGGTGTGCAATCAAACTGTGTCTCTATCGTACCTGTGGAGACAGAACTGGGCCGGAAACGCGCGATCGATCAGTCCTCCTGCAACAAGGACTTTAGCTGTGTGAACGGGTTCTGTCCGTCTTTCGTCACCGTCGAGGGTGCGCAGTTGAAAAAGCAACAAGCTGTTAGCTTTGAATTGCCCGATATGCCGGAGCCTGATTTGCCGGTGATCCATGGCACGCATAATGTCGTGATCACGGGTGTCGGTGGAACCGGGGTCGTCACCATTGGTGCTGTGCTCGCGATGGCTGCCCACCTGGACGGAAAAGGTGCGGGCATGATGGAGATGGCGGGCCTTGCACAGAAGGGCGGTGCTGTTCACATTCACTGTCGTCTTGCCAACCGTCCTGAAGATATCTCCGCTATTCGGGTGGCGACGGGCGAGGCTGACGCGCTGATCGGCGGTGATCTGGTGGTCAGTGCTGGCGCGAAAACATTGGGGCTGATGAAACCAAAGACATCTGGCGCCGTGGTCAATGATCATGAAATTGTCACTGGTGATTTTACGCGCGATACAGAATTCTCTATACCTTCCGATAGGTTGCAGCTGTCTCTTGAAGCCAAATTGCAGAATCGTGTTGCCTTCTTTGACGCCACTGATCTGGCAAAAGCGCTGATGGGCGATTCCATTTTCTCAAACATGATGATCTTTGGTGCCGGGTGGCAACGGGGATTGATCCCCTTGTCGCGCGATGCGATCCAGCGCTCGATTGAGCTAAATGGGGCAGCACCTGAGAAAAATCTGCGTGCGTTTGAGATGGGGCGTTGGGCGGTCCTGTATCCGGCTGAGGCCGCGGCGCATCTTCAGTCTAACGTAGTGGAACTGCCGAAAACGCTGCAGGATAAGATTGAGTTTCGTGCCGCGCATTTGGCCAAATATCAAAGCAAACGTTTGGCGAAGCGGTATCGCAAAGCATTGGATCAGTTTGCCGATCCGGCCCTGAAAGAAGCTGTAGCCAACGGCTACCACAAGCTGTTGGCGTATAAGGATGAGTATGAAGTCGCGCGGTTGCATTTGGAAACGGAAGCCAAGCTGCGTGACACATTCGATGGTGATTTTCGTGTGAGCTATCATCTCGCGCCGCCGTTGCTGTCAAAAAACGGCGCAAATGGACGACCGATCAAGAAGGAATATGGTGCAGCGATGTCGCGCGCGTTCAAACTGATGGCGAAGGCGAAACGGTTGCGCGGCACACCGTTGGACGTGTTCGGCTATACGTCTGAGCGCAAGATGGAGCGGGCCTTGATCAAGCAGTATGAGGCTGACCTTGGCAAGATCGCGTCTGCGTCCAATAGAGATGCGGCGATTGCTTTGGCAGAGTTACCTTTGCAAATTCGGGGGTTCGGACCAGTGAAAGAGGAAAACGAACGCAAGGCCGCAAAACGGCGCGAAGAGCTTCTGGCCAGTTTGAACGCTGTCACCAGCCGCCAGGCTGCTGAATAGCAACTAGCTTTTGCGGATTAGATAGGTTTGGGCCGCCCCGTTTTCTGATTGAGATACCAGTGTATACCCAGCCTCGGTACAGAAGTGCGGCATGTCAATTATCGCTGCGGGATCGTCAGCAAGCACGCGCAAGACCGCGCCGGATTGAAGGCCCTGCAGCCGCTTACGCGCCTTGAGGACGGGAAGGGGGCACAAAAGGCCCGTCGCGTCTAAAGTGTCGTCAAATTCCATATCTTTCATCTAGGTCGCGGGCGCGAACTTGTCCATGCGCAGTCCGACCTTACTTTTGCCCCAGTCAGCGGTTAGGTTCGCCTTATGGCGAAAGAGCAGGCACAGAGAAAAGTTTCGCGGCGCAGGGTGTTCTACATCCCGGGCTACGACCCGATTCATCCGCGCCGCTACCGCGAGCTGTACCGCACCGAAAGCGCGGCGCAGGCCGAGATCAGTAACTATGACATTGGACTGAGCCCCAAGACAGGCGATGGGCATTATGGCTGGCATGTCCGAAGCCAGATGGATGGCCTGCAAACCGAGGCGGACATTGAAGTGCTGGTGTGGTCTGACATTGTCCGTGACAGTATGGCGACCGATATCCCGCATACCTATTGGCAGTTGATACGGACGGCTTGGACTTACATTTCTTCTGGCGCGCTGAGGCGGTTGATGATGCTGCGCAAGGGGCCGGTGATTGCTGCACTCTATCCGGTCGGGATGCTTTTGTTGCAACTGACCGTCGCCGTGATCGCGTTTTTTGTGATCTGGAACGGCGTGGAACGTGTCGGCGCGATGCTGCCTGATGGCACACCCTGGGTTATTTTGATTGCAATCTCAGCGCTCGGAGCTGCGGGTGGGGCCGTTGCGTTTGTGATGTTGCTCAGGTGGTTCAAAAAGAAAGACGGCACGTTTTTTGCGTACTATTTGATGCATGACTATGCATTTTCCGCGCAATGGGGCGGGGCAAATCCGCCGGTTTTGGAAGACCGGATGCGGGAGTTTGGCGACACGATTGCATCGGCCTTAGAAGAGGATGTGGATGAAGTGCTTGTCGTGGGGCATTCCTCCGGCGCGCATTTGGCTGTGTCGATCTTGGCCGATCTAATCCGTGAGGGCCGAGTACCTAAGCATGGTCCGGCGCTATCGTTTCTTTCTTTGGGGCAGGTTGTTCCGATGTTGTCTTTTTTGCCCAAAGCGGATCGGTTGCGGCGTGATCTGCATTATCTGTCAGCGCGCGATCAACTGACATGGATAGATGTCACCGCGCCCGGAGACGGGTGCGCGTTTGCCTTATGTGATCCCGTGTCTGTCAGTGGCGTAGAGCCAGACAATAAAAAGTGGCCTTTGGTGTTCTCCGCCGCATTTACGCAGAGCTTGAGTCCAGAGCGATGGAAGGCCTTGAGGTGGCGCTTTTTCCGACTTCATTTCCAGTATCTTTGCGCGTTTGATCGGCCAAAGGACTATGACTATTTCAAGATTACCGCAGGCCCGCTGACGCTTGCAGAGCGCTATGCAGATCGACCGCCGTCGAGATCGCGGATTGATGTGGCTGTGTCGCGATACACCTCGATGGCTGCCTGAGATGTTGCCGCCCAAACCGGCTGCACGCGCCGATAAAGTCAGCTTTTTGAAGTACTTGCGATTGTTCCGGCAGGACATCCTCTCTGCGCAACCGGCGAAGCTGTACCGCGCTTGGATGGCCGAGTTTAAGACGCCGTTTTTTCGTAGCTATCTGATCAACCAGCCCGAACTTATCCGGACGGTATTGAAAGACCGGCCTGATGATTTTCCGAAGTCGGACCGGATCAGTGAAGGGCTGCGGCCGCTTCTGGGCAATTCGGTCTTTGTGACAAATGGCGACACGTGGAAGCGGCAACGTCGTATCATTGATCCCGCGTTTGAGGGCGGCAGGTTGCGAGACACATTTCCGGCCATGTGGGCTGCGGGCGAAGCGGCAGTTGCTCGGATGACTGAAGGCGAGATTGAGATCGAGCAAGAGACCAGTTTTGCCGCGGCTGACGTGATTTTTCGAACGTTATTCTCAATCCCGATCGATGATGAGATCGCAAAGAAAGTGTTCACCGAATTTCGTGAGTATCAACGCTCCCAGCCGATCCTGAATCTTGCAGCGATGATGCGGCTGCCAAGCTGGATGCCACGTTTGTTCCGCAAGGAAACCAAGCAAACCGCGCACGCCATTCGGGCGCTTATCACGGAGCTTACCGCGCGCCGCATGAATGAGATCAAAGCGGGTCAGGCACCCGATGATCTGGCAACCAAGATCATGACAATGCGCGATCCGGAAACGGGCAATGTGTTCACGACGGAAGAGATGGTCGATCAGGTCGCGATTTTCTTTTTGGCGGGACACGAGACCAGTGCGTCAGCTTTGGCTTGGACGCTATACTTGTTGGCCATGTATCCCGAGTGGCAAGATAAGGTGGCTGAAGAGGCGCGCGTTCTGCCGAAAGAGCCAGATGTCGCGGTGATGTCGCAGCTCAAGGTGTCGCGCGACGTGTTTCGGGAGGGGCTTCGGCTCTATCCGCCTGTGCCGATGATGGTTCGTGAAGCTTCCTGTCCGGAGACATTTCGGGAGCGGAGCGTGAAGACGGGTTCGCAAATCGTCATCTCCCCTTGGCACCTTCACAGGCAGGAACGGCTGTGGGACAATCCGGACGGGTTTGATCCAAGTCGCTGGACGACGGAGAACGGAAAGACCTGCCAACGGGAGGCGTTTATTCCGTTCTCGGCGGGCACGCGGGTTTGCCCCGGTGCGGGATTCGCGATGTTTGAGGGGCCGTTGCTTTTGTCCATGCTTCTGCGCCACTACAAGTTTGAGCTGGTTGCAGGAAAAACCCCTGTTCCAGTTGCGCATCTGACCGTTCGGGCGAAGGATGGTATATGGTTGCGTGTCACGCGGAGGGACAGCGATGATTGATACCCTCAAAGCAGCCTTTGAGGGGCGGCCAAGCTGGAGCATAATTTCGATGGTTCTACTGTTTGGTGTCGGGCTTGTCGGCTTTGGCAATGGTGACAGGTTACTCTGGAACCTGACTTCAAATGGCGCAAACCTTTCTGGGATCGTTGTCGACGTCCGCTCCTACCGAAGGGCCGAGGACACATTTGTCACCTTTGTTCCAAAGGTTGCTTTCCGCAATGAGGATGGCGCGATTTATGTCAGGGAAGTCAGCGAGGGATCGCGGCGGTTCGATCTTGAGGTCGACCAGCCCGTCTACGTTTTGTGGGACAAAGAAAAGGGCACAGTCGCGATTGATGTGCCCTTCAAGCGTCAATTTATGACGTCTATGATTTTGAACCTTTTAACCGCACTTGGCATAACCGCTTGGGTTTGCGGGATTTGTCTGATTGGACGTCGCCTCGTCCATCGTATCAGTAGGATGGGTGAAACTGCGTAAGATGTAGAGGCGCATTGCAGAGGCGAGGCCGATATCTGGGCCACGATTTGCATCAATTTCAGCCGCTAAATCATTGATCGGTCGCGACTGTTCAGAAGCAAGTCTGCGAAATTCAAACCAAAACGGATCCTCAAGCGATACGCTTGTGCGGTGCCCCTTTAGGGTGAGCGAGCGTTTCTTCGGGCGTTGTGTCATGTCGTCCTCCCCGGTCGTTTACATGTCGTCCTGTTGGGCTTGGACCATCCTACGTGGCCTCAAGTCGTCTAACGCTTACGCACAAAGATAGGGTTCGGCTCGGGGAAAAAAACAAAATTATCGTCTGTTATGAAGAACCTGCAATGAATCGACGGTTTTCGGTCAGACTTACTCGTCTTCTGGTGCACGTTTATGGGCATCAATATAGATTGCCAGTGTCGTCTGCTCTTTTCGGACCGCGTCTTTTTCAGCCTTGCTCCGCCCGAATTTCACAGCATTGGCGTCTGCGCGCGCCTTCTTCTCGGCGCGCGCTTTGGTTTTTCTAAACTGGTTTAGATTGACCGGCTTCATTTAGGCCCGATCATATCCTTGGGCTGTACAACGCGATCGAAGGTTTCTTCATCGACGAGGCCAAGCGCTATGGCCTCTTCCTTTAATGTCGTGCCGTTTTTATGCGCGGTCTTCGCAACTTTCGTTGCGTTGTCATAGCCGATTGTCGGTGCGAGCGCCGTGACGAGCATTAGGGACTCTTTCATCAGTTTTTCGATGCGCTCTTCATTGGCAAGCGTGCCCACGACCATGTTGTCGGTGAAGCTGCCCGCTGCGTCGCCCAAAAGCTGCATGGATTGAATGACATTATAGCTCATCATTGGATTGTAGACGTTCAGCTCGAAATGACCTTGGCTGCCGGCGAAGCCTACGGCGGCGTCATTGCCCATGACATGGGCGCAAACCATTGTCAGCGCTTCGGCCTGCGTTGGGTTCACCTTGCCAGGCATAATGGACGAGCCCGGCTCGTTTTCGGGCAGGATCAATTCGCCAAGGCCAGAGCGGGGGCCGGAGCCCAGCAGGCGCATATCGTTAGCGATTTTGAACATGGAGGCGGCGGCAGTTTTCAACGCACCGGAGAACATGACCATCGCGTCATGGGCGGCGAGCGCCTCGAATTTGTTGGGAGCTGTGACGAACGGCAGGTCGGTGATCGCCGCGATCTCTGCCGCGACTTTTTCGGCGAACCCTTTGCGGGTGTTCAGCCCGGTGCCCACGGCGGTGCCACCTTGGGCCAGTTCATAAATGTCGGGCAGGCAGGCTTCTACCCGCTCGATGGCCTTCGTCATTTGATGCGCGTAGCCGCCGAATTCCTGCCCAAGCGTAAGAGGTGTCGCGTCTTGCGTGTGGGTGCGGCCGATCTTGATGATGTCTTTGAATTCTTCTGACTTCGCAGCAAGTGCTGCCTGCAACTTTCGTAGGCCGGGCAGTAGTGTATCGCGTGCGACCATGCCGATGGCGACGTGCATTGCTGTCGGGAACGTGTCGTTGGAAGACTGCCCCATATTGCAGTGATCGTTTGGATGGACCGGGGTTTTCGATCCCATAACGCCGCCCATCATTTCAATCGCGCGGTTAGAAATCACTTCGTTTGAGTTCATGTTGGATTGCGTGCCGGATCCGGTCTGCCAGACGACGAGCGGGAAATTGTCGTCAAACTTCCCGTCGATCACTTCCTGCGCTGCGGCTTGGATATGCGGCGCAAGCTCTGCGTCCAGATCGCCGAATTCAAGATTTACAGTTGCTGCGGCCTTCTTAATGACGCCCAAGGCGCGGACGATAGCGACAGGCTGTTTTTCCCACCCAATCGGAAAATTCATGATGGAGCGTTGAGTTTGAGCGCCCCAATATTTGTCCGCTGGGACCTCCAATGGGCCAAAGCTGTCGGTCTCGGTACGGGTGTCGGTCATGGGAGGTCCTCGTGTCTATGATCGGAAAAATCTATAGGGGGCGAGGCAGGCGATGACAATCGCGCGGAGGAACCGGGCGGAATGTTTTCGCTATCAATTGACAGAAGTCAGGTTTTGCGGAAGCTATCCAAGCTTACGACATCCGCTTTCTTCTCTGGCGCACCATCTTCGACGGCCTCAGGCTCAGAGGCTTTCTCCGGCTCGTCGGGTGTGTCTTCAAACTCCGGAAGCTCAACGACTTCATGTAGTTCGCCTTCATGACTTTCGAACCGCAGGCCGAACTCAACAGAAGGGTCCACAAAGGTGCGCAATGCATCAAACGGGATCCGAAGAGGCTCCGGATTGTCGCCGAAGTTCAATGTAATCTGGAAACCGTCTTCGCCGACGAAAAGCGCATCATACCAATGCTGGATCACGATGGTCATTTCTTCGGGGTACCGGTCAAACAGCCAATCTGCCATCTCAACATCGGGATGCTGCGTGTCGAACGTGATAAAGAAATGGTGCTCGCCCGGAAGGCCGTGATCCGCGACGTCCTGCAACACGCCTGAAATCAGGCCGCGCATCGCGTGATGCATCTTTTTGCCGTAATCAATCGTATCGGGCATGCGTTGACTCTCTGCTGGCAGCTACGTCCCAGCATAGGGGATTCTTGACGGAGGGGAAGGGGCGATCAAAGAAGAATGGTCGCCAATCCACAAAGCGCGCCGCACGCCAAAACGGTGACCAAGTTCATGTGTCGGACGAGCATCAAATAGCCTGCAATCAGTGCGAGAAAGATGGGAGTTATCTGGAGCGAACTTATCTCTGGGATGATCAAAGCTCCAAATCCGAGTGGTAGCGATATTAGGTCTTTGAAGAAGAGGTGCAGAGCAAACCAGAGGGTCAAATTCAAGATGACACCAACAACAGCGGCTGTCACCGCGCTGAGTGCTGCGGAAAGACGGGGCCGGCTGGCGAGCCAGTCAATGTAGGGGGCACCTGCAAAGATCCAGAGGTAACACGGGGCGAATGTCGCCCATAAGGTAATGAACGCCGCCGAAACCGCGAGTGCCAGACCACCTTCGCGGTAGCCTGCGAGCGCGCCTACAAATTCGGTCACAAGGATCAATGGGCCCGGTGTTGTCTCCGCCAATCCCAACGCATCCATCATTTCCGCCGTGCTCAGCCAGCCAAGGTCGCTCACGACGGCTTGCGTCATATAAGCCAAGACCGCATAGGCCCCGCCGAATGTCACCATCGCGAGTTTGGAAAAGAATACGCCCAGCGGTCCCAGAAAGTTTGGGTCGATAGCATATGCTAGCGCGAGTGGGGTGATCCAAACTGTTGTCCAGATCGCGATCGTTTTCAGTGTTTTTCTGAATGACACAGGTGCTGCATTTTCCGATGGAGCCTCTGATGACAAAACAGCGCCAGCAATTCCAGCCAACAAGATAATCACGGGGAACGGGACGGAGAATACGTAGATCGCAATGAACGAAAACACTGCGATGACCCAATGCGCTGGGCGTTTCAAAGCGCGTTTGGAGATTTTCAATAGAGCTTCAAGCACGATCACAACCACAACCGCTTTGATCCCCAGAAAGACCGCCTGAACCCAGTCGAGGCCACCGTAAGTGCCATAGGCCAATGCGAGGGCGAGAATGACCGCAGCACCGGGTAGAACGAATAACAGTCCTGCAATGAGGCCGCCGGGCACACCGCGCAGTCGCCAGCCTGCATATGTTGCCAGCTGCATTGCCTCGGGTCCGGGCAGTAACATGCAAAAGCTGAGCGCCCGCAAAAACTGTTGCTCTTTCAGAAGAGGACGGGTTTCCACCAATTCTTTATGCATAAGCGCGATCTGCGCCGCTGGCCCACCGAAGGACAATATTCCGATCCGTGCGAATATCTTGAACAGCTCTGTAAGTGTCATGATGGCACATCTTTACGCGTAGCTGCCCAGTCATGACCCTCGCCCTGACCATCCCGCGCCCACCGGTAGAGGGCATCATAAACAACCATCCCTGCCTCCAGCTGATCCAGATCATCTTTATGGGCACGGCTTAGCCCGACGGAGATGGCGAGCAGTCCTGCAGCCTCCGGGGCAAGATCATGTCTGTTCGTGTCCGCGGCCCGCACCAGAGTGGCAAGCTTTTGTAACGGTGGTGTGTCGAGCGCAAACCGCTTCAGTATTGCGTCGAAGCTGCAGTCGTCGTCGTGATGGGACAACTCAACGCCTTCGATATCAAAGGGGATTGCGTTGAAATTTTCAGCAACTCTCGCGACTTCACCGGGCTGCACGTATAAGAACTTTGCGTCGGGATCTACGAACCTGCGGATCAACCAAGGGCAGGCGATGCGGTCAATTTTCGGTCGGTGACGTGTGACCCAAGTGGACCCTTTCGGCGGCAGGTTTGCCGCAGGAATAAGGGGGAGGTCCGCATCACGCCATGCATGTATCCCACCTGCAAGGTATTCCGCTTTCAAACCCTGTGTCCGCAAAAGCGCAGCTGCGCCTTGGCTAAGTTTTTTGCCCTTCTGGCAAATGATGACGACGCGTTTGCCCTGTAAATCAGGGCCCAGCATTTCAATGTGATCGTGTGGGCAGCGCTGGGCCGTCGGGATGACCCGAGGGTCGTCTTCGAAATCTGAGGCCATGCAGACGTCGACGATTGCGGGCGCGTCTGGTGTTCCGATCAAACGCATCAGTTGTGTTTGAGATATTTCGTTAAGAGCAGGCATAGATGCACCCCGTTATACTTGAGTTGGGATGCGAAACTTGGGCTGTCGCCTCACGGGGTATTCGCGCCACCCCATGCGTAGCTTGTGCCGTGGGTCGCCGAAAATATCAAGCCTTGGAATGCATGGGACACCCATGGGCGACATTGCTGTCCAGTGGCGCTTGCTCTCTGCGCTCGTCCAACCCGTAATCGCGGATGACGGACCCGATGCGAAGGCGATACCCTGCAAACAGACCACCGCGGCCGGCTTTCTGGGCGGCTCTGTGCTCAGCCAGTGTGCGCCAGTTTTTCAGGGCGTCTTCGTCGCGGAAAAATGACAGGGAGATCATCTTGTTGGGATTTGTTATCGACTGAAACCGCTCCACTGAAATGAAGCCGTCGACCTCATCCAGCAACGGGCGCATTTTCGCGGCCACTTCAAGGTAGCTTTCTTTTTTCCCGTCCGCAGGTTCGACTTCAAACATTACAGCAATCATTTTTGCGCTCCATGAGGTGTGCTGGCGAGTTTCAGAAATGTTCTGTCCTCGCGCAAGATGAATTTCTCTTGTATTGCAAAGTCATAGTTGGCTTTCCCGATGGGGTCTTCTGCGAGGCGAGCCCGATACGTTTCATAGGCCGCAAGGGACGGGATCGTATAGACGCCGTAGGCCAGCGTGCTCGACCCCTCGTGAGGGGCATAGTATCCGATAAGGCCTGCACCATTTCTTGGGATGGCTTGACCCCAGTTGCGCGCATATTCTTCAAACAATGCGCGTTTGGTTGGGTCGATCTGGTAGCGAATGAAGCATGTGAGCATTGGGCCCTCCTTATGTGTCTGAGGGAAACGTAGTGCTTAGGTGGCAGTTAATGCTTCGGTACGGGCCGTAGTGTTTGCGCTTGTTTGAAACCGGTTTTGCTGGCATGGTTCGGTATCAAGCGAATTGTAAGGGCGTTATGAAGGAAGGGCCTGATATCTCGCGGATTGGGTCGTTAATCGGAGATCCGGGTCGTGCAAACATGCTGTCCGCTTTAATGAGTGGCAAAGCGTTGACGGCGGGTGAATTGGCGTCTGAGGCAGGGGTTTTATTGCAAACTGCGTCTGGCCATCTTGCCAAGATGGAAGAAGGCGGCTTGATCCGGCGCAACAGGCAGGGGCGCCATCATTATTTTGTATTGGCGGATGAAGACGTTGCGCGCGTTCTCGAAGCTCTTATGGGGCTTGCCGCCAAACGCGGTCAGTTGCGCACACGCACTGGGCCGCGCGATCCAGAAATGCGATTTGCCCGCGTTTGTTATAACCATCTTGCAGGTGATCTTGGCGTGGCCCTGTTTGATGCGTTGAAACGGGACCAGGCACTGATGGTCGGTGTGGATGGGTTGGAATTAACCCAGACTGGGCAGCAACAGATAGACGCGCTTGGAATTCATGTTGATCCGAAAGGACGCGCACCGCTGTGTCGTGAATGTTTGGACTGGTCAGAACGGCGCTCACATCTAGCGGGTCGACTTGGTCGCGCGATACTGGATCACCTCTATAGCGAGGGTTGGGCAGAGCGTGTTGCCGACAGCCGGGTCGTTTCTTTTAAGCCCAAAGGTCTTGGTCAATTTAAGGCGGCGTTTGGTATCAGCTAAGAGCTTCCAAGACACTCACTCATGCAAGCTGCCGCCCATCATAAGTGTAGAGACCATATCTGGCGGCAACTGTCCCATCGCGGTGTAGAAAGCAATGTAGTCGGGGTAGGACGCCGATCCGACGAATTTGCCGTTCTTTATTTCGCGGTAGACATATACGTTAAGACTAGCCTCAGCCTCGCTATCTAGGCGGCGTCCTTTCAAAGTCATCTGTGCCGATATCTTGTTGCCTTGTTCAATGACGTTGGACAATTCAAGGCTCTCAGGCCTGAAATTAGCGCAAATCGCGCCGACCATCGTTTCGTAGTCGTTGGCGCGGAGCTTTAACTCACCAGCGATATGCGCTGTTTGTGTTTCAGGTGAAAACGCTTTTTCGGCACCGCGAAAGTCATTCTCGATCCAGACCTGTATCAGCCAATTCCGTAAAAGGTCTTCGTTCTTCATGCGGTGTCCAATCCACAAAGCGTATCAGAACTCTTACATGGACAAACGTAAACACAAGGTAAGGAAAGCGCAGGTTTCTGTTGCCAGGTACCTGCAAACCCCGCCTTAAGCGGCTAGGCCTAAGGGCTTAAGATTTCAATGTTTCGGACCGCTTACGCAGCCAGAGCCATTGGAGCTTTGTTGTCGTTTGCAACTAGCTTAAAATGTACCGATAACGGTGGTAACTCACCGAAACAAAGCTAACCCCTTTAGACGTTCGTCGATCCTATTTCGACCCCATGATCCTCAAACGAAGGATGTTTGGTGGAGTCGCCGGGTACCGCCCCCGGGTCCGATCCGCTTATTACGAGCGCGTTTATGTTCATAGTCCCGAGGGACAATCCTGATATAGGTCAAAGGTGCTAAGGTTACAATGACAGCTTTGGTCTGATGTCAGACGGCCTCGTCATGGCAGAGCGTTAAAAATTTGCGCAAAATTTGCATTATATTGCGATGATTTATGCGCCTGACATGCAGGGTTTGTTAGGCATCTCCCCGCTACCTAATCGCTCGTTTCATGACATAGGGCGCTTATGTACCGGATTATTGAGTGTTTAGGATACGAGCACAATCATGGCTTGGTGTTGCTTGCCGCAATGGTTTGCATCGTCGGGTCGGGTTTGTCAGCGCAACTTCTTTCGAGAACCTGCCGCGCGAAGGGCCATCAACGAACGATTAAACTGTTGCTTACGGCAATGATATCGGGCGCGACGATTTGGTCGACGCATTTCATTGCCATGCTTGCCTATGAACCGGTTTTCGAACACGCCTATGAGCCGGGAATTACGACACTGTCACTTCTGGTGGCAATTTTGGGGATGGCCATTTCGATCTTTGTAACGGTGAATTTCAAACCCCCAGCGATGCGATTGGTCGGTGGTGCATTTTTTGGGCTTACCGTGACGCTGATGCACTACCTTGGGATGTCTGCATATTTGCTTCCGGGACAAATCGTTTGGTACGGCTCGTTGGTCGTCGCGTCGGTCATTGTTGGCGCGAGTCTCGGGGCATGCGCGTTTTTCGCCATCAGCCAACCCCGTCCGACTTACATGTGGCGCATTGGTGCTGCGCTTATGGTTCTGACGATTTGCAGCATGCATTTCACCGCGATGGGAGCGATCGAGATTGAACTCGATCCGCGGATTGTTGTGCCGCCACAAGTGATCTCCGACATGACCCTCAGCTTTCTTGTGGTTGGTGTAACCGCTGCGGTGTTGCTCATCGGTTTGGCCGCGCTGCTGATCGAGACCGGGATGGAATATGAGACCGATGGAAAGTTGCGGGATGCCGCTATGCACGACCCGCTGACTCAGTTGCCCAATCGCTTGAAACTGAAGCAGAAGATGGCAGATTTGTCTGAGCTGCTTGAGCTTGAGCCCGGCGCAAGAGCGGCAATTTTGACGATTGATCTGGACCTTTTCAAAGACGTGAACGACCTGTACGGCCACGGGGCTGGAGATTTCGTTCTGACTAATATTTCTACGGCGATGACGTCCGTTCTTGATCAGGATGAATTTCTTGCGCGCGTGGGCGGGGACGAGTTCGTGGCGATCAAGACAAGGTTTCGACGCCTCGACGAGGTTCAAGCATTTGCACATCGGCTCAGGGCGCAGATCCTCGAACCGATCCAGATTGAACAAGGCGAAATCTCCATTGGGGCGAGCATTGGCATTTCCAGCAGTCTCGATAATGGGAGCGATACCGACCAGCTTTTGCATTATTCGGATTTGGCAATGTATCGGGCGAAATCCGGTGGCGATAAGAAGGTCTGTTTTTACAATCCGGAGATGGACAAACAAAACCGGGATAAGTTGTTTATGGTCAATGATCTCAGGCAGGCCGTGCCCAATAACGAGCTTGAGTTGGTCTATCAGTTACAGAACAATATTCAGACCTTGGCACCTGAAGGGTTTGAGGTTTTGCTTCGTTGGAACCACCCGGAAAGAGGTCTGATCTCACCCGCCAACTTTATACCTCTGGCAGAGGAAACCGGCTTGATCCGCGATATCGGACTATGGGTGTTGCGAACCGCTTGTATGGAAGCGGCAAGTTGGGAAAAACCGTTTGGGATCGCCGTCAATGTTGCGCCCCAACAATTGGTTCAGCCATCGTTCCTAGAGCATGTGTCAGATATTTTGCTGGAAAGCGCGCTGGACCCTACGCGTCTTGAACTTGAGGTGACGGAAGCAAGTATTATCGACGATCAGAAAAACACGCTGAAGGTCATGCACAAGCTCAAGCAAATGGGCATTCGGATCGCTATGGATGATTTCGGAACTGGCTATTCTTCCCTTGCGACGCTTCAGGCCTTTCCGTTCGACAAGATTAAAATCGACCGGAGCTTTGTCCAAGACGTACATTCAAATATTCAACGTGCAGCCATTGTGCGTTCAACGCTTCTACTTGGCGATGCGTTAAACATTCCTGTGTTGGCCGAAGGGGTGGAGCAGGAGGATGAGCTGCAGTTCTTGCAACGCGAGAATTGTGCATCGGTCCAAGGGTTCTACTTTGGCAAACCGATGTCACTTGCGGATGCCCGTGTCATCGTCGGACGGAAAGCGCAGCAACTGGATGGGCAAGTGGCTTGAGAGCCTAAACGCGAAGATGCGGCCCACCGAGATTGGCGGGCCACGTTGATAGAAAGATGTGACTAGAAACCGGCTTTGATGCGCTCAAACTCTTTGATCATCATTTCCCGCAACGCATTGTCCATTGGCAGTTGCGCCAACTGCGGTGCAGAGATGTCGTTCAGGCCGACTTCGGTCAAAGCGTCTGTGCCGAATCCGCCCATTGCAGCAGTGTTCGAATGGCCATAGCCCCACTCTGTCACGATGTAGTTTGCGGTATCCAGGCTCAAAAAGCTTTCGATGAAATCATGAGCCTTTTCTTCAGAGCCCGGGCCGTCTTTCAAATTGACATAGCCACAGAACCAGCTTGAGGAGCCCTCTGCCGCTTCGCGCTGGAAGCCGACATTGTAGCCATCACCGACCATCTGAACCGGAGTTTCATTCCAGGCCCATGCAATTTGGACCTCGCCCGTGGCCATAAGCTGTGCCAACTCAGCGCCATCAGCCCAGTAAGCGCGCGCATTCGCATGCGCTTGCCGCAGCCAAGCGGATGCGGTCTTGAAGTCTTCTTCTGTTGCTTGCGTCCAATCGGAAACGCCTGTCGCCAAATAGGCGAGCGCATAAGCGTCATCCACATTGTCTGGCAGCGATGTGCGTCCGGCGTATTTTTGATCAACAAAGATCTGCAAGGAGGCGATATCTTCAGCCGGGACGTCGTCGGACAGATACGCCATGCCCGTCATCCCAAGATCAGCCGGAATGAAGTAAACATCACCGTCCCGGACAAAGGTCGGGTCGGTTTTGTATAATTCGGCAAGCGTGTCGTAGGAGGGAATTTTTGTGATGTCCCATGGCTCTAACAAGCCTGCTTGATACCACTTATCCACAGACTGTGAGCAGGGGTGCGCCACATCTGCTTTGAATCCGGACCGTAGCTTTTGGAAGGCCTCTTCCTCTTCACCAAAGAAAGCGTAGGTCGGGCCAGAGCCATGTTTCTCAGCATATTTAATGAAGAAACCTTCTTCTTCATATCCGGACCAGTCAAAGACCAGCAGATCGGGGTCAGCGGCGAAAGCGGTGGTCGCAGTCATTGCCAATGCGGCGCTGCCCAACAGTTTTGTGACGTGGTTCATGAATTGCCCTCCCAGGCGGTTGTCGAACTGACAAAAAACTAGGCGCAAGCGTCTGAGGGGACAAGTAAATTCATTTGATTGGAAGGACGGTATGCGGGAGGCCGCACTATTGGTGTGCCTGAAAACAGAATCGTTCTATTTTCAGGCATATTTAAATTTCGATGATCAGCCTCTAATCACCAAATGGGCAACGCCTTTTGAGGTTCTTTGAGGGGAAATGCCATCTTGTCCAACGACTGCGCTGACCTGCTGCCGGAACGCAGAGAAGCTCTCGAACTCAACCACATCAACTGGCTCATCAAAACGGATTGTCAATCGAGTATGGCCGTCTTGCCCCCAACGCGCGCTAGACTTTACGGTACCTTTGAAACTGTGGCCCAAATAGTAACCACTGACCCGTGCACCAGGAGTATAGCTGCACACGATAGGGCGGTTGCCCAGCGCGCCGTGCAAAGTATTCCAGTTTCGGAAACCGTGCTGCTTGGCGACCAATTCAAGAGCTTCGGCATGAGAAATGCGCGTGCTCCCCAATTCGGTGCGGAGGGTTTTGGCTTGTTGTTTGTAGGTCTCAAGTGTTTGCGATTGTCGCATGATCGATCTCACATCTTTCGAACATGTCGTTGATCAGATGGGGTCCGCATTGCCATCCGGGCGACATGTTGCACATGAGCGCGAATGTTAAGGTTATAACTAACTTCGCCAAAGCGGAACGCTTGCGGACGGCAGGGGTCAGACCCTTGCGCGTTACTTGCATGGCAGGTTCACGTCGTCAAGTTTGCTGCGCTGCACGCTCTGCGATGACCGCATTGGCCAATGCGATGGTATAGTCTTGCAATTCCCGCAATGCCGCATCTGCGAGATCGGGTTTCTGCGTTTCGATCGCATCCGCGATGCGGGTGTGAAGCGCGATAATTTCTTCACGTGACCGCGCTGAAAAAGTGATCATATTCATCAGCGGCTGCATCGCTTCGACGGCGCCTGCCAATTGGTAGGACAGAACCGGATTGCGCGCGCCATCGACCAACGCCCTATGAAAGGCCACATCGGATGCACAAAATGCTTCATCTGATAAGCCGGGCTGGGCTTGGCGGTGAATTTCCGCGCGCATTGTTGCAAGGTGATCTGCTTCGCGCCGACCGGCACTGAGCACGGCGCATGCGCGCTCAAGCGCGTAGCGCGCCTCACACGCAGTTTCAAAGCTGACCGCATTCATGGACAGCAATAATGTTGAGGTGGTGATCTGCTGGCCATACGCATCCTCGAAGGTCAGCCGATTGACAAAAGCCCCACCGGTTGCACCGCGCTGCGTTCGGATCAAGGATTGCGCAGCAAGGCGTTTCAAAGCCTCGCGCACTGTCGGACGGGACACTTCAAACTGATCAGCTAACTCGGCCTCCGAGGGAAGACGTTTGTCGACGGGCAGCTGACCTGAGATAATCGCATCACGGATTGCCGTGGCAATTTGCGCGGAAAGATCTTTGTCTGACGTATGATCAATTTTCATTTGGCTGCCTTTTTAATTGTAAGACATTTAAAAACCTGACAATGAATTGGCAAGCCGTCGAGTCGGGAGGACGTATGCCACATATCACCAGATCAGTTCTCTGGCTGTCTTTTTTCGCAGCAATTCTTGCCGCGTGGTGGGTCATGTTCTCCATGGCTCAAATGATGGGTGTGGACTGGATTGGACGCCCGACTGGTATGATGGACGTGGGCGGTGCCATGTCAGGGTCTATGTCAGGCGATATGAAGCCTGAGGGAATGGCCCCAATGGCAGGCATGCCAATGATGCAAATGACGACGTTTGGTGCATTATTTCCTATGTGGGCGATTATGATGGCGGCAATGATGTTGCCAACAATGGTTCCGACTTTACGGGCCTATGAAGATTTAATGGTCTCAGCCAATGGTACACGGGCAGGGTGGCTTGGCGTGTTGCTCGGATATTTTGTTGTTTGGGTCGGATTCGCGGCAATGATCGCTGTGGCGCAAATTGGCCTTATGGCATCCGGGTTTATTGATGATCTGGGCATCTCAAATTCGCTTTGGTTCGCAGGGCTTTTGCTTGTGGTCGTAGGAGCATTTCAATTCACGCGTGTAAAAGAGATTTGCCACGGCGTATGCCACTCACCCGGCATGTATTTCCTCGGTCATTGGAAGACTGGTTTTGCCGGTGGATTGCGCATGGGCTTGGGCCTTGGTGCGTTCTGCGTCGGTTGCTGTTGGGGCTTCATGGCCCTGGGCTTTGTTGGTGGTGTGATGAGCCTTTTATGGATGGGTTTGGCCACAGTGTTTATGGTGATCGAAAAGCTGCCTCAAATCGGGCACTATGTTACGAAACCTATGGGGGTTGTTTTAATCCTCGCAGGGCTAGGCTGCGCCGCTTACGGCGTCGTTGGATAAGGGAGGGTCGTATGGCCAAAAAGGAACGCAAACCATCTGATCGCCTGCAAGTCATGCAGAAGATCGACGCGCGCATGAACCCGCGGCGCAGACGCAAAGAGCCTACGGATTGGTCAATCAAGGGTGAGCTGTTTTTGAATTGCTCTTGCACGGTGTTTTGTCCGTGTGTGGTTTCTCTTGGTGCGCATCCTCCGACCGAAGGTCATTGCCACGCGTGGATGGCAATCGCGATTGATGAAGGGCATTTCGAAGGGGAGGACCTGTCGGGCCTCAATATTGGATTGCTCGTAGATATTCCAGGTCGGATGGGCGAGGGCGACTGGAAGGTCGCCGCCTATGTCGATGAAAGATCAACACAAAAAGCCTATAACGGTATCCTAAAAATCTTCTCCGGTGCCGCTGGTGGGACAACGGGATTGTTCACTATGCTGGTGTCAGAAATCATTGGTGCAGAACGTGCTCCGGTTGAAATCGTTCGCGAAGGGAAGAAACGGTCGATCAATATCGGGCGTAAAATCCAAGGTGAGATTGAGATGATTTCTGGTAAGTCAGATGATCATCCTGTGATGGTAACGAACTCCAAATACTGGATGGGTCCGGATATTATCGCAGCGGTCGGGAAAAAGTCTCGTATTCGCGACTATGGCCGCGTTTGGGATTTCGGTGGAAAATCAGCAGAGATTTGTCCGATCGAGTGGTCGGGGCCTTAACCGATGATCACGGTCGAATATTGTCAGACCATGGCGCGCTATAATGCGTGGCAGAACAAAAGCGTCTCGAGATGTGTCAAAAACCTCGAGATGAAAGAGCTGAGAAAAGACCGTAAGGCATTCTTCGGATCAATCTGGGAAACCGCAAATCACCTGTTATGGGGTGATCAACTATGGATGTCGCGCTTTGACGGTGGGGTTGGGCCGAGCACCGGTATCCCTGACAGCACAAGTTTACACGATGATAAACAGCTCTGGCTCGATGACCGTTTGCGCACGGATGAAAGGATCATGCGTTGGGCGAACAAACTCAGACAGCTTGATCTGGTCGGCCCAATGATCTGGCACTCCGGTGCTCTGAATAAAACGGTTTCTAAACCTAAAGCGCTGTGCATCACGCATTTCTTCAACCATCAGACGCATCATCGCGGTCAATTGCATGCCATGCTGACCGCAGCTGGGCAAAACCCGGATGATACCGATCTGTTCATCATGCCGGAATAAAAGCCATGGCAAGCATTGCTCCATCCCGCCGCGTGCGCCGCACGCCATTCTCTGACGGTGTCGAAGCCGCAGGCGTCAAAGGATATACCGTTTACAACCGGATGCTCCTTCCAACCGTGTTTCGCTCGGTAGAGGAAGACTATCATCATCTGAAATCAGCTGTTCAAGTCTGGGACGTCTCAGTCGAGCGGCAGGTAGAGTTGCGTGGTCCCGATGCGGGCCGGTTGATGCAAATGCTCACGCCACGCGATCTGCGTTCGATGTTGCCTGGCATGTGTTATTATTTGCCGACCGTGGACGGCACTGGAGGGATGCTGAACGATCCAGTGGCATTGATGCTGGCCGAGGATCGGTATTGGATCTCGATTGCTGATAGCGACTTGCTGCTGTGGGTCAAAGGTCTGGCCCATGCCCTGTATCTGGATGTCATCGTGGATGAGCCGGATGTGTCGCCCTTGGCGATCCAAGGTCCAAAGGCGGATGAGTTGGCTGCGCGCATTTTTGGGGATGCCGTCAAAGACCTTCGTTTTTTCCGCTATGGATATTTCGACTTCAAAGGCCAGCAAATGCTCGTCGCGCGGTCTGGCTACTCAAAGCAAGGCGGCTTTGAAGTCTATGTTGAAGGCAGCCAGAATGGGATGCCGCTATGGAACGCTCTTATGGAAGCTGGGAAGGACTTGGATGTCTATGCCGGATGTCCAAACCTGATCGAGCGGATCGAGGGTGGGCTATTGAGCTACGGCAACGATATGACTCGCGATAACACACCCCATGAGTGTGGGCTGGGGCGGTTCTGTTCGACACAGACGGCTATCGGCTGTGTGGGGCGGGACGCATTGTTGCGCGTCGCAACGGAGGGACCAGTGAAGCAGGTCAGAGCCTTGGCCATTCAAGGCGTGATCCCGCCATGCGACCGGCTTTGGCAGATTACTTCGAAAGGGAAGTTGATCGGGCAGGTGACATCTGCCGCGTTGAGTCCGGACTTTAATACGAATGTCGCGATCGGTATGGTGCGCATGACCCATTGGGATGAAGGCACAACGGTTCAAGTTGAAACGCAAGACGGGCCGAGGCAGGCTGTCGTGCACGAAAATTTCTGGATTTGAGGAGAAAACGAGATGTTCAACGCATTGCTTGTAACGAAGGATGACGAGGGCAAGACGAGCGCCTCAGTGACCGAGATTTCGGAAGATCAATTGCCCGACGGGGATGTGACGGTGGCGGTCGAGTATTCGACCGTGAATTATAAGGATGGGCTTTGCATTGGGCCCGGGGGCGGTCTGGTGCGGAACTACCCGCATGTGCCCGGCATTGATTTCGCAGGCACGGTCGAAGCGTCATCGGATGATCGCTACAAACCCGGTGACAAGGTCGTGCTGACTGGCTGGCGTGTTGGTGAGGCGCATTGGGGAGGATATTCTCAGAAAGCGCGGGTGAAGGCCGATTGGCTGGTTCCGCTTCCCAAGGGCCTTGATGCGCGGCAGGCTATGGCTGTGGGAACGGCTGGCTTCACGTCAATGCTGGCGGTGATGGCGCTGGAAGATCACGGGCTAAAGCCGGGGAACGGTCCTGTGCTGGTGACGGGCGCTGCGGGTGGTGTTGGATCCGTTGCGACGGCTATTCTGGCCAATCTTGGACATGAGGTCGCGGGCGTGACGGGGCGGCCTGAGACGGGTGAGTATCTGAAGTCTTTGGGGGCGAGCCAGATCGTAGCGCGTGAAGATCTGAATGAAACCACGAAGCGGCCGCTTGAAGCGGAGACTTGGGCGGGCTGTGTTGATGCCGTGGGCGGCGACATGCTGGCGCGGGTTTTGGGCCAGATGAAGTACGGGGCGTCCGTGTCCGCGGTGGGTCTTGCTGGTGGTGCGGGCTTGCCTGCGACGGTTATTCCGTTCCTTCTGAGGGGCGTGAATTTGCTGGGCATTGATAGCGTGATGCAGCCCTATGATAATCGCCTCAGAGCGTGGGAGCGGATCGCGAAGGATCTGCCGATGGATAAGCTTGAAGCGATGGTTCAGCCTGCGGTTTTGAGCGATCTTCCGGGTCTTGGGAAGGACATCTTGAAAGGTCAGGTCAAGGGCCGTGTTGTGGTTGATGTGAACGCATAACCGCAGTGCCCCGCATGCGGGGAAATCTTTAAGACCCTGAAATAAAACAAAAAGGACGTTTTTGTTTGCTGCGGGAGATCGGCCTGTTTTGGGCCGATCTAAAGGCTGTTCCAAGGAGAGGCATCATGCTGTCTGGCGTCTGTATTGGCACGAATGATATCGAGGCCGCTGGAACGTTCTATGACGCGGTTTTGGCGACAGTTGGGATGCGACGTGTGCTGAGCGAAGCGGATGAGCTTGGCTATGCGGGCGCGGATGGGCGGGTCACTGTCTTTGTGATTTTACCATTCAATGAAAAGCCTGCTACGTTTGGAAATGGGACACAGTTTATGTTCTATGCGCCAGATGCAGACGCGGTGCGGGTCTTTCATGAAACTGCTTTGCAATGCGGAGGTACGGATGAAGGCGCACCGGGGCCGCGTGGGTATCACCCTGATTATTTCGGGGCCTATGTCCGTGATCTCGACGGCAACAAACTAAATGTTTCGGTGAGCCTCGAAGATATCTGACAGGGATCGAAATCCCGCGCGCCTGACACTCCAGCACCCTTCTAGACAGTGCACTGCCGATGCATTTCAGAATCGATTGAGTGAGTTGCCCTTACGGCACCCAAGCCGTGTTGAGGCAGTGAGTTTTGGTGTGGTTTTTCGGGGTATAAACTGCCCTGAGGCTGCCAAAATTACAGCATCAGTGTGTTTTTTGAGCATCCTTCGAAGGGCGCTAAATTTTTATTCTGTTTGTTATCAATGCAATGGGGGTGGACGCTCTTGATTTTCGAATTTTTAATCTACGAACATTGTTTTGCCTAAAATTTAATCAAAATGAGAACGGAGTAAGCTGTGTAGAGAGTAAAAATGAAGAAAAATCTTATCGGAATCGCAACGCTAGCCGCCCTGTATGCTGGGCCTGCTGCTGCACAACAGGCGTCTGTTGGCGTCTCCTCCTTTGTCGTGAACACGCTGTTTATCGTCTTTTGCGGAGTCTTGGTCATGTGGATGACCGCAGGTTTTGCGATGATTGAGGCAGGGTTCGTTCGTCAGAAAAACGTCGTTAACCAATGCGCGAAGAATGTCGTTAACCAATGCGCGAAGAATATTGGTTTGTTTGCAATCGCATCGACAGCCTTCGTCTTGAGCGGTTACGGCCTGATGTTCCCGAATGGGAATTGGATCATGCCGGGGATCGTTGGATTTAACGGGGCAATCGAGGTCACAGGCGTCGTCGATGGCGGGTCTGACTTCATAGGACGCGGCCATGCGGGCGCGGGTGACATTTTTTTCCAGTCTATGTTCTGCGTCGCGGTTGCCTCCATCGTGTCCGGAACCATTGCTGAACGTGTGAAGATTTCCTCTTTCTTTATCTTCACGGCTGTTTTGACCGCCGTTATCTACCCAATTCAGGCGTCTTGGACATGGGGCGGCGGTTTCTTGGCCTCAGACCTTGGATTCAAAGACCTTGCTGGTAGCTCTGTTGTGCACGTTGTTGGTGGCGTTGCTGCCCTGACCGGTGCGCTCTTTGTCGGCACGCGGAAAGGCCGTTTCGTGGACGGCAAGAAAGTGGCGCTGGGCAATTATTCCCTGCCGCTGGCCACTGTTGGCGCGTTGATTTTGTGGATGGGTTGGTACGGGTTTAACGCAGGGTCTTACCTGAGTTTTTCAACCGATGCGGATGCGGCGAATGTCTCGCGCATTTTCTTGAACACGAATATGGCGGCTGCTGGTGGTGTGATTGCTGCGGCCTTCGTCTCCTACCTTCAGGAATATCGCTTTGATTTGGCCTTTATGGTCAACGGAGCGCTTGCGGGATTGGTCGCCATCACGGCGGAGCCGCTGTTCCCGACGCCATTCGCAGCGTTTGCGATTGGTCTGGTGGGCGGTTTGATCCTGTATTGGGCCAATCAGGTTCTTGATTACTTCAAGATCGACGATGTTGTTGGCGCCATTCCGGTGCACCTGTTCTGCGGTGTTTGGGGCACGATTGCTGTTGCGATCACAAACCCGGATGCGACTGTTCCTGGGCAGCTTTCCTCCGTCTTGATCATCATTGCCTATGTCGGCGTGACGACCAGTGTTGTGTGGTTGTTGCTGAAAGAGACCATGGGTCTGCGTGTAACATCTGACACCGAAGAGGCCGGGATTGATGAAAGCACATTCGTGCTGAGCAACTAAGCCACTAAGGCGTTGCGTGTGTAAACCAAAAGCCAAGGCATCCGAACGAGTTGTGCCTTGGCGAGGACGGCAAATGGGCTTTTGTCCAACATGTAAAAAGTAAGATCGTTGAGAAAATCCAACGATTTAGTTCGGAGTAAAGCAAATGAGAACGCTGATTTGGGGTCTGACTTTGTCAATCGGGGTTGTCGCGAGCGACTCACAGGCTGTCGTCAAAGTCGAGGTTGACGGCAAGGAATACACAGTCACGGAATTGATGGAGAACTGCAAAAGCATGACCGGCGCGCCTGAGGCGCAGGTGGCCTGCTTCACAGCGTTGTCCGAGATGCTGAGCGCCAAGCGCGGCGGCGATCAAGGCGGCGGGGCGTCAGTTCCCGACGCTTTGAACGCCTTGCGCGAGGTTGCGGCCTATCAAGACAGTGAAACAGGGCTTCTGGTCAGTGGTGAGGACTGCAAAGTCCAGCTGACTTATTATGGCAATTACTTCCACATCAGCCGACGCAACGTATCGTCGATTGATTTATACAGCGCGCGTTTTGATGCCGGTGATCTGCAATATGACACTATCAAAGCGCAAGGTGGTGCGGGGCCTCTATCGAGTGGCGTATTGAAAGACGGTGCAACGGCGATGATGTCTGGCGGTGTCGGATTGGATTCAAACCAGAATAAGTTTGCTTCCAAATCGGCGCGGGCGACTTTGGATGTGTATGCAGGCGAAGTTGCGGGCCAATTGCCAGCACGGGAAGATCAAACCGTCGAATTTGTCTTGGTTCATCCGCGGCGTAGCGATGCCAGTGAAGAGATTTGGGCCGCTTTCAAGACCTATGTGGGCGCCTGTCAGGCCTAGGGGTCTTTGCCATGGGCAGCTGTGAGGCAGCTTAGGAAGGTTTGGGTTTTGCGGTCCGGCTCGGGTTGTTTTCTTGTGATGGCCGCGAATGTTGAGACGTAGCGCGTCCGCTCTGCATCGACGGGGCGGACTTTGCCTTTTGACAGGAAAGTTTCGGCGACGTGGTCGGCCAGAAAGCCCAGATAGCTGCCGGATTGGATCAGGAGGGAGAGCGCTTCTTCATCTTGCACACGGGCGGCACGGCGCATGCCAAGGGCTTGGCCCGCTTTCATATTGGGGGAGTTGAAGCCGAAGCCCGCATATTTCTGCTCCGACAGGTCAATGCCGGCCAATGCGCCCTTTGGCGACTCAAACAGCGCGTGACCCGCGCCGCAGTAAAGTGTCATCCACTCGTCATAAAGAATTTCGTAGCTGAGGGATGTGGACTGGCGGTGCATGGGCACGATGCCGATATCCATGGACCCGTCAATGACGCGCCCCTCGATACCAGTGGGCGGCTCGACCGAGATTTCGAGGGAGACATCTGGCGCAATCCTGTCAAAGCTCTGGATCGCGGTGTGGATGAAAGCGTTGGGGTTGGTGGTGGATTGGTCGAACAATCCGAGCCTCAGGGTGCCTGCGAGATTGGTGTGGATATTGTCGACAGATGACTGAAAATCATCAATGGAAGACAAGAGCTTGCGGGCTGATGTTAAGACGCGTTCGCCTTCCACTGTGAGCGAAAATCCGGAAGGACCGCGGTTGCATAGCTTGAGCCCCATGCGCAGTTCGAGATCCGCAATATGTTTCGAAATTGTCGAGCGGCCGATGTTGAGTTCGGGCTCTGCGGCGGCGAGGCCGCCTGACTCCGTGACGGCAACAAAAACGCGGACGAGGCGGATGTCGACATCGCCCAAGCTTTTGAGATGTGCACGCTTTACCACGTATGTTGCCTGTTTATGAAACCATGGGTCAGAAAGTTCGTACTTATCAAACGTAACTATTTCTGCTTTCCTGTAAACAGGGGGAAGAGCGGTGTACCGGGGAGACGGTCTCAATCACTCAAAACAACCCCAATATGAAAGGCCCGGGCCGTCGCAGCCGATGCGGACAGGATCTGGGTAAAGCAACAGGGAACATATTATGTCTGTAAAACCTCCTTTAACGGATCTCCCGATCAAGACCGCTGATAGCGGTTTTTATCGGGGGTTCAGTGTGAACGTGGCGGTGATCAGTAAGGTCATCATCTCGTGTCTGGTTGTGTGGTGTATCGTCTGGCCAACCGAGGCCGGAACAATTCTTGGCGAATGGAACACGGCTATTCTGGCGCAATTTGCCGCTTGGTATATCTGGGTCGTGACGGCCTTCGTGATCGTGTGTATCGGTCTGGCGCTGTGGCCTGCGGGCGGCAAGCTGAATTTGGGGCAGGACGGCGAAGTGCCGGAATTCTCCAACTTCTCATGGTTCTCGATGATGTTTGGCGCCGGTATCGGTGTGGGCATGTTGACTTGGGCCGTGGCTGAGCCGGTGGCACATTTCAAAAACAACCCTGCGGTAATCCAAGGCGTGACAACGGCGCTGGATGCCAACAACGTGCGGGAGGCCTATATCTGGTCCTATCTGCACTGGGGCTTGGGCGCATGGGCGTGTTACGCGATTGCGGGTCTGGCACTGGCCTTCTTCAGCTACCGTCGCGGTTTGCCGCTGACGATCCGGTCTTCGCTGACACCGCTGTTTGGTAAGTCCTTGTCCGGTGGCTTGGGCCACCTGATCGACATCGTGGCTGTGGTTGCGACCATCCTTGGTGTGGCACAAACGCTGGGCTTCGGCGTGGAGCAGTTCGTGGCAGGTCTGACACGGATCGGTATCGGAGGCTTGGTGCTTGAAGATGGCTCGGCGACGACGCTGGGTATCGTTGTGGCGCTTCTGGTGATTATGGGGGCTTCAACGCTTTCCGCGTTGTCAGGTGTTGGTAAAGGCATCAAGTGGCTGTCGAACATCAACATGGTTCTGTCGATTGTGCTGTTGAGCTTCTTCATCATCTTCGGCGCGACTTGGTTCGGAGCCTCGGCGTTCTTCGTCGGTATCTTCGACTATCTCGTGGCGCTGCCATGGTTGAGCTTCAACGTGTACTCCTCTGACGGTGTTGAGGGCTCCGAAGCCTTCTTGCTGACGCAGTGGCAGGGCTGGTGGCCCGTGTTCTACTGGGCTTGGTGGATCGCATTTGCACCATTCGTGGGTCTGTTCCTTGCACGTATTTCGCGTGGCCGGACAATTCGCGAATTCGTGCTGGGCGCGATGATCGTCCCATCGCTGATGTGCTTTGTCTGGTTCGCTTGGGCCGGTGGCACAGCAATTGATCTGGAGCTGAACGGCAATGCAAACGGGGTGATCCTTGATGCCGCCAATGGCGATAAGATCTTTGCGATGACGGAGTTCATGCTGGCCCCAATCGCTGAAGCCTTGGCTTGGGCCATGGCGGTGATGATCGTGGTCTTGCTGCTGACGTTCCTTGTCACGTCCGCTGACTCTGCGGTTTTGATCGTGAACACGATCAACGCGGCGGGTGACGAAGGTCCGAAAGCACGTCCACATATCCTGTTCTGGGGCGCTGCCTTGGCGCTTGTGGTTGGCGGATTGCTGATCTCTGGCGGGACGGGGGCCATCCAGACCGCGATGGTGATCGGAGCTTTGCCATTCTCAGTCGTGATGGCGCTGATGTGTGTAGCTTTGATCAAAGCGATCTGGAACGACGGCCGCCGCGAGGCTGCTGGCGTTGCGACCACGATCGACAATATCGAGGCGACACCTGCTGAGTAAGCATCGCTGATAATTAACGAAAGCCCCCGTCAGTTTGGCGGGGGCTTTTCTTTTGTCGTGAATGTCCGCAGTGAACCCAATAGGTTTGACGCGGCTTTGCAATACCACGAAAAGCGGATGTTGATGCTGTCTTGAGTGGCTTTAGGTCAGGCCGTGCCTCGTTCAGGACGGTCATTTTCGATATTGAACGTCATTCCATCCAAAAGTTCTTCGAGATCAGGGCGAGCGGCCGGTCCGTTTGAAATGTCGACAAGCATCAAGGTGCCGTTCGGGCGAATGCCAAATGCACCGGGCTCCGCGAACAATCCTGTGGTTTCCGCCTCTGATAGCGGGGATGACACATACAGACCAATTGAGCGCATTTGGGCCTCTGTCATCCCGTAGCAGAGATCAAAATCCCAACCGAATTCTTTTTGGTCCGCCATCGCCTTTTCTTTGGTATCTGCCGAAACAACCACGACATCCATCACTGCCGTCCATGCGGGCAATTGCTCGTTCAGCTTGTTCAGGAAGCGTTTGCACCGTGGGCAATGTTTGCCGCGATAGACAAACAGCATGGTCCAACGGTCCTTTTCCTGCCCAATCGAGAGTGGTTCGGAGCGTCCTACAACCGCAAAACTCATCTCTTCGATCTTCGCGCCAACTTTGGGTTTATCTGTCGTCATCAAAATTTCCTTAGGGTTTTTCGAGCCGATGGTTCGTTGTGTTCCAACATTTATACCCACCTGTCCAACAAAGACGGGCAATCGCAAGCCATTCCTGACACTCGAACCATACGTTGCCATTTGTGAATGCTCCATTGGCGTCTGTCGCGAAGCGCTCTTTGCCGTGGACAGGTCTGTCCGGTCGTCTCATTCAACATGGTGGGTTTATCTTGACCGCGCGCGTTGCGCGCTAGATCACGCGGTATGAGTAAGACACCTATCCTCGTTTGGTTGCGCCGCGATTTGCGGCTGGCTGATCATCCCGCCCTAACGGCCGCTGCGAAGACCGGACGCCCAGTTATTCCGGTCTTCATCTATGACGATCTTCTTGACGCCTATGGCGCGTGCCCGAAATGGCGCATGGGTCTGGCTGTTGAACATTTTGCGGGCGTGCTGGACGGGATCGGATCAAAGCTGATCCTGCGGCGCGGCAATGCGCTGGAGGAATTGCGCAAGCTGGTGGCAGAAACAGGGGCAGGGGCTGTCTATTGGTCGCGCTCCTATGACCCCGATGCAATCGCCCGCGATACTGAGGTGAAAGCGGCTTTGAAAGAAGACGACCTCGAGGTGGAGAGCTTTGCGGGTTTATTGCTGTTTGAGCCTTGGACGGTTGAGAATAAATCTGGCGGGTTCTTCAAAGTCTTCTCCCCGATGTGGAAATCGGTCCGTGGGCGCAGCTTGGATGCGTGTTTGCCGACGGTAGACGCTTTGGACGCGCCTGAGGACTGGCCTGCCTCCGATGATCCGGCGTCTTGGCAGATGGGGGCCGCGATGGATCGCGGGGCGGCTGTCGTGGGGCAATTCGTCAAGGTGGGCGAGCAAGCGGCGGCGGAGCGGCTTGAGGCGTTTATCGCAGAGAAAATCGGCGCCTATGAGAAAGCGCGCGATATGATGGCGATGGAAGGCACGTCCTGCCTGTCGGAAAACCTGACCTATGGCGAAATTTCGCCGCGCCAATGCTGGCATGCTGGGTGGGCAGCGCTCGACAGCGGGGCTGCTGGGGCGGAGACGTTCCTGAAAGAGCTGGTCTGGCGGGAGTTTGCATATCAGCTGGCGTTTCACACGCCGCATATCCTGACGGAGAATTGGCGACCTGAATGGGACTCGTTTCCATGGTCTGACGATGACAGTGCAGCAAACGTTCTGGCGTGGCAGCAGGGTCGCACAGGCATTCAGCTTGTCGATGCCGCGATGCGCGAGATGTATGTGACGGGGTATATGCATAATCGCGGGCGGATGATCGTCGCCTCTTACTTGACCAAGCATTTGATGACGCATTGGAAAATTGGGCAGGCGTGGTTTGATGAGTGTCTGATAGATTGGGATCCGGCCAGCAATGCGATGGGCTGGCAATGGGCGGCTGGGTCCGGGCCGGATGCGGCGCCGTATTTTCGTGTGTTCAATCCCGATACGCAGGCGGAGAAGTTCGATAAAGATCGTGCCTATAGGGCGCGGTATTTGGGGGAATTGTTTTCCAATCACGGCGCGCGGGCGGAGGCGTATTATGAAGCGGTGCCGCGCAGTTGGGGCCTGTCGATTGAGGATCAGTACCCACGTCCGATCGTGTCACTGGCGGAGGGCAGGCAGCGGGCCTTGGATGCGTATAAGGCGCGGTGAGGTGGGTGACCTTACGTTAACTGTGCCTTCTGCGTTAACGAATTTGAAACTTCTTGAGCGCGCGCCACGTATCTGTCTAGAATAACTCACTAATTTGGGGGGAGCGGGCATGAGTGTCCTGACGAGTACTGAGGGTCAAAAGGACCTGCCACGTTATTTTGCGCAGGCGTTCACCGTCGCACAGAAGATGCGGTTCGGGCGGTTGGATATGATCCTTGAGGATGGCCGTGTCTTTCGCGCGGAGGGCAGCGAGCCCGGCCCCGTTGCTGAATTTACCGTTCATAACAGCGATCTTTTCGCGCGTCTGATCCGTGAGGGCGATCTGGGGTTTTGCGACGCCTATTTGGATGGCTGGTGGACGACGCCTGATTTGCAGGCGTTCATGGATTTGGTCCATGCCGACAATGATGAGGTCTATGACGGCTATGCCGGTATGGCGCTTGTGCGAGCCTATGAGAAGCTGCGGTTTTGGATGCAGTCGAATTCCAAGGCGCAGGCGAAGAAGAATATCAGTTATCACTATGACCTTGGGAATGATTTCTATGGGTTGTGGCTAGATGACAGCATGACCTACAGTTCTGGCTTGTTTAAGAACGGGCAGGAAAGCCTTGAGAAGGCACAAGAAAATAAATACGAGAGTATGGTCGATCAGATGGGCGTTCAGGCGGGCGACCATGTGCTTGAGATCGGATGCGGCTGGGGTGGCTTTGCTGAATATGCCGCGAAAGAGCGTGGGATTAAGGTCACCGGTCTGACGATCTCTAAGGAGCAGCATGATTATGCGGTCGCGCGGATGGAGCGGTTGGGCTTGAGCGACATGGTCGAGATCAAGATGCAGGATTACCGCGATGAAAAAGGGCTTTACGACGGCATCGCGTCTATTGAGATGTTTGAGGCCGTGGGGGAGAAATACTGGCCCGTCTATTTCGAGACTGTCAGGGAGCGCCTAAAACCCGGCAAACATGCGACGTTGCAGATCATTACGGTGCAGGACAAGCGTTGGGATGTCTATAAACGCGGCGTAGACTTCATTCAAAAATACATTTTCCCAGGAGGCATGTTGCCAAGCCCAACCGCGCTACGTGAAGAGATCGCAAAGGCAGGGCTGCAACTGAAAGGCTCCATTGAGTTTGGTCAAAGCTATTCGGACACGTTGCGCCGTTGGCATGAGACATTCAATGAGCGCTGGGACGAGGTAGCTGCATTGGGATTTGATGCACGTTTTCAACGCATGTGGAATTTTTATCTGACCTCTTGCGCGGGGACCTTCTGGGGTGGAAACTGCGACGTGACGCAGATCACGATGACACGACCCACAACGGGGCCCAAATAAGCCACTAAAGGCGGGGCCAAAACATGAGGCCCGAGCACAATGCCAACCGCAGCCCGAATGATTACGGCGGTCCTATTCGCCGCCCTTGCTTTCTATACCAGTGGTATCGCCAAGACGCTGTTGCCTGAAGGCACGCCGACAGGGGTGTTTACGCCATGGGCGATGTTTGTTTCTGCGCTTTGTGCATGGCAGGTGTTTGGCCGGTTGATCGGACGCGGTTATGTTTCCAGTATCAATACCGGCGTCTATGCCATTGCAGTTGCTATGTTTTTCGTCACAACCCTGTTCTCGATTGTTGAGATGATCAAACGCTCCATGCGGTTACAGTATGATGGGCCGATGGACGCGCTTGTGGGGATGTTCGGTATCGCGCTGGAATACGGCGTCATGTTCCTTGACCCGCGCATTGGCGGCACTCTTTTAATTGGTGGTATTGTGACCGGCATTATTGGGGAATGGGCAGAGAATAAGTGGCATTAGACGCGCAAGAACCGCTCTTTGTATTTGGAACGTTACGCGACACTGTACTGCTTGAAACTGTAGCAGGCGGACCTGTGCGCGGTCGCACGGCTGTGCTTCCGGGCTACCGCGTGGCCACGGCCAAAGGTCAGTCCTTTCCAATCCTCGTAGCACGTGACGGGTCGACAGGCGCGAAAGGGCTGCTGTTGGACTTGACGCCAGAGCAAGCCGCGCGCGTGGATTACTATGAGGCGCCCTATGGCTACACCCGCAAAGATGTCACCGTTCAGACCGATGACGGCGAGATAGGCGCGCAAGTCTATATGCCGCCAGACGGGCAATGGGAGCCAGATGGGGCATGGAACTTGGAAGACTGGCAGGATTTCTTTGGTGATGTGATGGCTGAAGCCGCCACTGAGATCATGGAAGGGTTTGGCACCGCTGATCCCGAAGATATCGCCAAGCGTTTCAGCGTCATTCGCACACGTGCGCAACAGCGGTGCAATGCGCGGGAGCAATTCAGCCCAAGTGTTTTGCGTCAAAAGCACACGAGAAGTGATGTGGAACTGATTGAAAACAAACAGTCCTACTCTCATTTCTTTGAGTTGCGCGATGTGATGGTGAAAGCGCGTCAATTCGATGGTGAGATGTCGAGTGTGATGGATCGTGCGGTGTTTGTGACGGCGGATGCGGTTACAGTACTGCCCTATGACCCCGGTCGCGACCGTGTCCTGTTGATCGAACAGTTCCGTGCTGCGACCTACATGCGCGGCGATCCAAACCCGTGGTCATTAGAGGTTATCGCGGGTCGGCAAGATGTCGGTGAGCCGCTTGAGACTGCCGCCCGGCGGGAAGCTTTGGAAGAGGCGGGGCTAGAATTGGGCGCGCTGCATAAGATTGCGAGCTATTACAGCTCGCCCGGGGCGAACACGGAATACCTGACCTCCTATCTGGGCATTGCGGACCTGCCTGATGGCATTGAAGGGGTCGGTGGTTTGGAAAGCGAGGCCGAAGATATCCGTTCCATGCTGGTGAGCTTCGATACGCTGATGCAGGCGATCTTAAGCGGTGAGGCGGAGAATGCGCCTTTGATCATGTCGGCGCTTTGGTTGGCGCGGAAACGGGCTGATTTACGGGCGTAAGGGATCCGCGCTCCGAGGTTGAGTTCGCGGCAATAGCGGCCTACACCTTTGGGTGTAATATTTGCTGCCCCGAAAGGCCCCCCCGATGACAATAAAAAGCGACCTTTCCGCCCTGATCGGGAACACGCCTTTGATCCGGTTGAACAAAGTCTCAGACGAGACGGGTTGTGAGATTTTGGGCAAGTGTGAATTCATGAACCCGGGCCAATCGGTCAAGGATCGGCCAGCGCTGACCATCATTCGTAACGCGATTGAGACGGGCGCCCTGAAACCGGGTGGCACGATTGTCGAGGGCACGGCGGGCAATACCGGGATTGGGCTGGCTTTGGTTGGGGCCTCGATGGGGTACAAGACCGTGATCGTTATCCCTGAGACGCAAAGTCAGGAAAAGAAGGATATGTTGCGGCTTGCTGGCGCGGAACTTGTGCAGGTGCCAGCCGCGCCTTATCGCAACCCGAACAACTTTGTGCGCTACTCTGAGCGTTTGGCGAAAAAGCTAAATGAGAGCGAGCCGAACGGGGCGATCTGGGCCAATCAGTTCGACAATGTTGCGAACCGGCAGGCGCATATTGAGACGACCGGCCCTGAGATTTGGGACCAAACCGAAGGCAAAGTTGACGGGTTTATCTGTGCCGTGGGCTCTGGTGGGACTTTGTCAGGCGTGGCCATGGCTTTGCAGCCGAAGGGCGTCAAAATCGGTCTGGCTGACCCAATGGGAGCAGCGCTGTATGAGTGGTACACGAATGGCGAATTGACGACGGAAGGCGGCTCCATCGCCGAAGGTATCGGCCAGGTTCGGATCACAAAGAACCTTGAGGGGCTCACGCCGGATCATGCCTACCAGATCTCTGATGAGGAGGCGTTGCCATATGTGTTTGATATGTTGGAGACGGAAGGTCTGTGCCTTGGGGCATCGTCCGGGGTGAATGTTGCCGGCGCCGTGCGCTTGGCGAAAGAAATGGGGCCGGGCCATACGATCGTGACGATCCTGTGTGATTACGGCACGCGGTATCAGTCGAAGCTTTGGAACCCGGCTTTCTTGAAAGAGAAGGGTTTGCCTTGCCCCGATTGGTTGGAAGAGAGTGGTCGCAGCTTGCCGGAAGTCTTCGAGCAATGAGGGCTTTGCTGCGCCTCGCGCTGATTTGTCTGTCGTTCGTTCTGTTTGCGGTCTCTGTTCCCTCAGTAGGGGTGGCGCAACAAGCCCCGGCTGCTGCGCAGTCGGCTGCGGTAGATTATGCTGAATGGGAGCGGGTCGCGACACGGGCGGAGGAGGTGCTTGAGCGCGCCTTAGCCTCAGATGAAGCGCTGAGCAGTCTTCGGGTTCAGTTAACGGAGTGGCGCGAGCGGTTCTTGGCAGCGCAAGGTACCAATCAGAACCGGATCGCGACATTGCGCGAGCAATTGGCGGCTTTGGGGCCTGCGCCTGAAGGCGATGCGACCGAGGATGAAACAGTTGCCTCGCGGCGCAGCACGCTGCAGGAGCAGTTGAACACGAACCTTGTGCCAGTGCGGCGCGCGGAGGAAGCCTACACCCGCGCGGACGGGTTGATCACGCAGCTTGATACGTTGATGCGGGACCGGCAGGCGGAAGAGACGTTTCGGCTTGATCCAACCCCGTTGAACCCTGTGACCTGGCCCAGTGCGATTGTTGCGCTGGTCGGCATCGGCGAGGTTGCGAGCCGCGAGGTTGTAGAGAATTACGAGCAGCGGCGCAGTTCCGTAGCGCAGGGCCTTGCGGTCACAGTGATACTGGCGGTCGTGGGGCTGGTGCTCGTATTCCGGTCGGGGGCGTGGATTGAGCGGGGGCTGAATTTGCTGCGTGTGCGGCGCAGCGGCACGGGGCCTGCGTTCCGTGTCGGCACGTTTCTGGCCTCGATCTTTGGGGTGATCCTGCCGGTTCTGGGGATGATCGCGTTGATTTTCGCGATCGAAGCGACGGAACTGACTGGGCAAGTGGGCGACGCAATTCTGACAGCGCTTGCGATTTTGGTGGCAAGTCTTGCCGTGGCACGCTGGATTTCGACGCAAGTATTCCCAAAAGCCTACCCGCCCAGGCCTTTGCTGAACGTTGAAGGCACGGGGCTGAAGGAGGGGCGGTTCTACACCGTTATGCTCGCTCTTCTGTTTGCCTTGCAAGCGAGCATTACGATCTTGAGCGACAGCAGCCTGCCCGGTGTCGATATCCCGCTGGATGCGCAGGCGGTTTTGTATTTGCCGGTTACAGTGCTGGCGGGGCTGATGCTTTTCCGCTTTGGGCAAATCCTGATATCGGCCACGCGCGCCGTCGCTGCAGCGGCAGCCGAGGCGGCTGAGGAGGGCGCGACACCACCACGGCCAAGCCTGCTGACAGGGGGCTTAGGCCGGGCGCTGATGGCCGTGGGGATTGCGGGGCCGATTGCGGCCGCGATTGGCTACACGGTTGCGGGCAATACGCTGATTTCTGCCTCTACTCTGACATTGGCACTGCTGGCGGTGCTCGCGCTGCTGCAGCGGTTCGTGCGTGACGCGTATGCGGCGGTGATGCGGGATGAAGAGAAGGCCAACGGCCTGATCCCGGTTCTCATCGGCTTTGCGCTTGCGCTGCTGGCCTTGCCAGTTTTGGCCCTGATCTGGGGCGCACGCGGCGCCGATATCAGTGAGGCATGGTCGATGATCTCGACCGGGTTTGAACTGGGCGACAGCCGGATTTCGCCTGCAGTCTTCCTGACCTTTGCCATCATTTTTGCCATCGGCTATATGCTGACCCGTCTGGTGCAAAATGCGCTTGAAACGCAGGTGTTGCCGAAGACGAAAATGGATATTGGCGGGCGCAATGCGATTGTGGCCGGCACCGGGTATATCGGTATTTTCCTTGCGGCGCTGATTGCCATCACGAGTGCCGGCATTGATCTGAGCTCACTCGCGATTGTTGCTGGCGCCTTGTCGGTCGGGATCGGCTTTGGGCTTCAAACGATCGTGTCCAACTTCGTCTCCGGCATCATCTTGTTGGTGGAGCGCCCGATCAGCGAGGGCGACTGGATCGAAGTCGGGGGCACAATGGGCGTTGTGCGCGATATTTCGGTCCGCGCGACACGGGTCGAAACCTTCGACCGGCGCGATGTGATTGTCCCCAATGCTGATCTGATTTCCACCTCGGTGACCAACTGGACGAAGGGCAACCTCAATGGCCGGATCATTCTGCCTGTTGGTGTCGCCTATGGCTCAGACACGCGCAAGGTCGAGACGATCCTGCGCGAGGCTGCGATGGAACATCCGATGGTGATTTTGAATCCGCCACCGAATGTATTCCTGATGCGGTTTGGGGCAGATTCGCTCGATTTTGAGATCCGTGCAGTGCTGAGGGACGTGAATTACGGTCTGGTTGCCTCGTCAGAAATCAATCACGAGATTGTCCGCCGGTTTGAACAAGAAGGGATTGAGATCCCGTTTGCGCAGCGCGATCTGTGGATCCGTAACCCCGAAGTTCTACCGGGGGCCAAGCCGCCAGCAAAAGCGCGCAAGCCGAAATCGGAGACCTGATTTTCCAAGTGTGTCCTGATCCAATTGTGCGCGACCGCGCATTGTTTTTTCAGATATCACGAGCGCAACGCATAGCTGAAATCGGTTCTCTGAGTGCGCGCGTATCGAATGGGTTGCTCTGTACAAAAAGCGCTTGCGCTCAGGGGGCGGGTTTGGGTACACCGCACCTCACGGACAGGTGGCCGAGTGGTCGAAGGCGCACGCCTGGAAAGTGTGTAGGCGGGAGACCGTCTCCAGGGTTCGAATCCCTGTCTGTCCGCCATTTCCTTTTTTTGATGTAGATGAGTGCCGCTTAGGTGAGGGGCTCAAGGCCGTCGAGGATCGGGCATTCGGGGCGGTCGTCCCCTGCGCAAGAAGCGACCAATGTTGATAGGGTCGCGTGCATCGCTTGAAGCTCTGTTAGTTTTTGCTCAATCGTAGCCAGATGTTCGCCCGCAATCCGTTTCACATCCGCGCTTGCGCGGGTGGTGTCTTCCCAAAGGGCCAAAAGGGTCCGGCAGTCTTCGATGGTAAAGCCAAGCGCACGGGCACGGGCGAGGAAAGTCAGTTTGTGCAGATCAGCCTCGGAGAAGGCGCGGTAGCCATTTGCATCGCGGTGCGGGGCGATCAGGTCGATTTCCTCGTAATACCGGATCGTTTTGGCGGGCAGGCCGGTTTGTTTGGCTGTTTGACCGATATTCATGTCAGATCTCCGGTCAGCCGCTTGAGACGCAGCGCGTTGGTAAGAACAAACAGGCTGGACAGCGCCATTGCGCCGGCTGCGAGCATCGGGGAGAGAAGAGTGCCGGTCAGCGGATACAGCAATCCCGCTGCGATTGGGATCAGGGCGGTGTTGTAGGCAAAGGCCCAGAACAGGTTTTGGCGAATGTTGCGCAGCGTGGCGCGGCTGATCTGCAGTGCGCGGGTCACGCCTGTCAGTTTGTTGGAGGACAGAATGACCTCTGCCGCTTCAATTGCGACATCCGTGCCTGTGCCGATTGCAATGCCGATCTCTGCAGTGCTGAGCGCAGGCGCATCGTTGATGCCGTCGCCGACAAAGGCCACGATTTGGCCCTGGTCTTGCAGCGCTTTGATCGCTTGAGCTTTGTCAGCGGGCAGCAGGGCGGCTTGAACCGTGTCGATGTCAAGCGCGTCTGCCACGCTGCGCGCAGTTGCTTCTGTGTCGCCGGTCAGCATCAAGGTGCGCAACCCTGCGTTTTTGATTTGGGCGATGGTGTCGGCGGCCTCTGGCTTGATCGGGTCGGAGATCGCACACAAGCCCGCTGGGGCACCGTCCACGGCGATGAAGACGCAAGTGTTGCCTTCAGCGTTGAGGTGCTGCGCGTCTGAGGCGAGGGCAGAGATATCGACCTTATGCGCGGTCATGTGCGCGGCATTGCCAATGAGAACCGTTTTTTGGTCGACAGAAGCTTCCACGCCTTTGCCGGGTATCGCTTTGAAACCCGTCGTGGGAAGGAGGGGCAGGCCACGCTGTGCAGCGGCGGAGGTGATGGCGTCGCTGAGCGGATGTTCGGAGAGGGCTTCGACGGAGGCTGCGTAGGTTAGCAGTGTGTTTTGATCTATTCCGCCATGCGTAAGCGTCTGGGTGAGATGTGGCGTGCCTTGGGTGAGCGTGCCGGTTTTGTCGAAGGCGATCACGGTCGCGCTTTGCAGGGTTTGCAGGACGTCGCCCTTGCGAAAAAGAACGCCTAATTCTGCGGCGCGCCCAGTGGCCACGGTGATGGAGGTTGGTGTGGCCAGACCCATCGCGCAGGGGCAGGCCACGATCAGGACGGAAACGGCGCAGACCATTGCGAGCCCGATTGCGGGGCTGGGGCCAAAGATCAACCAGAGCGCGATGGTCAGGACGGCAATGCTCAAGATCGCGGGGACAAACCAGCGGATGATGTGATCGACGGTGGATTGGATCGGAAGTTTTGCGCCTTGAGCCTGTTCGACCATATGAAGGATGTTTGCGAGGACAGTGTCATCGCCTGTCGCAGTCGCACGGATTTCGAGCGTGCCGGTGCCGTTGATGGTCCCTCCGATCACCGGGTCGCCTTCGGATTTGGTGACCGGAACGGGTTCGCCGGAGATCATGCTTTCATCAACCCAAGAGCTTCCGGATGCAACCGTGCCATCGGTTGCAATCGCTTCGCCGGGACGGATGCGGATCAGATCACCGGGGCGGAGCGCGGAGCGGTCAAGTTCCGCCCAGGTGTTGTTCTTGTGGACGAGGGCTGTTTGGGGTTGCAGCTTTATCAGGGCGCGGATTGCGTTTCCGGCGCGGGCCTTGGCGTTGTGTTCCAGGAAACGGCCCAGCAGGATCAGCGTGATGATGACACCGACGGCCTCAAAGTAGACCGCGCGCGTCCCTGCGGGGAGAAAGTTAGGGGCAAAGAGGGCGACGGTCGAATAGCCCCAAGCGGCAGTGGTGCCAAGCGCGACGAGGCTGTTCATATCTGGTGTGCCGCGCACAAGTGCGGGCCAGCCGGTGCGCGCGAAGCTGCGGCCCGGTCCGATCAAGACGACGGACATCAGGATGAATTGGGCCAACCAACTGTTTTGGTGACCGATCGTGGTGTGGACCCAACTGCCGACGCCGGGGATGAAATGGCTGCCCATCTCCAACAGAAAGACGGGAAGGGTCAGCAGAGCGGCAAGAAGGGTGTCGCGTTTGAGCGTCGCGCTTTCGCGCTTATGGCGAGCGTCGGTCTCTTGCGTGGTGTTTTCATTGGCGGGTTTCGCCTGAAAGCCCGCTTTTGTGACGATGTCGGTAAGGCGTTGGACCGATTGCTGAGGTGCATGCCACGAGACGGTCGCGGTCTCTGTCGTTAGGTTGACGGATGCGCTGTCGACACCGGGGGCAGCTGTCAGCTCACGCTCGACACGCGCTGCGCAAGACGCGCAGTGCATGCCGGTGACGGAAAGTGTGGTGGTCTGGGAGCCCATATGCATGCCAATCCTGCTGATATGACATGCTATATAGGGGTTCCTGTTACTGGAAGGTCAAGGCCACTATTGGATTTTCTGTCCGTTTGCCAGAATGGAGCCTGACGGATCGATTTCGATCCGGCTGGTCAAGGTGTCGGGGCCTGTGCCGGGTTTTGCAAACAAGCCTGACATCATCTTGATACCCATGGCCTGTTGCTGTGGCACGAGGTTCATCGAGGTTAATTTGTCGAGCAGGGTGATGCCACCGGACATTGCCAGATCAATGGCGCCTTGTGGGCGTGGAATGCCGTTGAACGTCTGAAGGTCATTGTTGTCGAAGGTGAAATCACCTGTCCCAGTCAGCGACGCACCGGCCACCGTGACCTCAAGGTCGTTCAGCGTCAGGCTTTCGATTTTGCCTGCAGTGGGGCCTGCCTGCGCCATGGCGGCTGGATCGAAGATATCAACGAGCCAGTTTGCCTTGCCGTCGATATCAAGCACTACAGTGGCCGGATCGCGCGGCAGTTGTTGGGCCGGGTCGACCATGGCCCAAAGGAAGTCCGAGACAGTGAAGCCCTTAATGGAGACGCCAAGGCCGAAGTCTTGAGCCGCGTCGGTTTTACCCAAGGGCATTGCAAAGTTGAAGGACGAGCTGTCCATCTTCATTTCAACAGGCGGGAAGGGCATGCCGGGGATCACGCCAGAGACGGTCATAGCGTCGGTTGCAGTATTATAGCGGATCGCGTCGCCATCCATGCCGAAATCAAACGTGCCGCCGGCCATATTGCCATCAACATTCGTGGTCCGGCCTTTGTCAGTCACTTGCATCGCGAAATCTGTCGCGCCGTATGCCAAGGTGCCGTCTACCGCAAAACCGGAGGAGAATATTTTTTCGGGCTCAAGGTTTGCGAAGCCTTCAGGAATGGTCGTGTCTGTTTTCGCCGTGAGGTCTTTCATTGTGGCGTCAATGACGAAGCCGTTGGAGCTTCCCGGCTCTTTGAACTGACCCTTGATGGTCATGCCTGCCATTGTGTAGTCGGCCACATTGCGTTGTGTGGTCTGGCCCGAACTGGTCCACGTACCGACGGTCTCTGACATTGTGATGTTCAGATCGCCAGTGACGTTCTGCCCATCCACGTCAATGCCTGACAGCGCGTAGGTCAAGGACGGTGCATTAAAGTCGTGTTTGATATTGTCCGCAGTCCCGCTTGCGATGACGGTCATGCCTTGTTGGGCAATGCCCATCGTGACCTTAACCGGTGGGGCACCTTCACCGCTGACACCGACATTTACATCCATGAGGTTAGGGAGCTGGATGGAAACAGTGCCATCGCCTTGTTCGATGAAGCTGATCGTACCCGACAGTGTTGTTTGAGTGGCCACGCCGTCGACGTCGGATGTGGTCGTGATGTTTGAGACGGCCAGCGTGTTGCCGTCTTGGACCTCTTGCGCGGTGATCGCGCCATAAGCGCTGATCTGGATTTTGAAGCTGTCCCAAACTTCCTTTGCGGTAACGTCAGCGAAAGAGCCGGAGGCAAGGATTGAGAAGAGGGCGGTTGAGGCGAGGAATCTGGTATGTTGGGTCAAAACATCATCACTTTACGCAAAAGGGTTTAGGTCGTGGTCATCACGACTAGAGAGTGTATGAGACAAAATGTGGGCGAAACTTTGAGGAAATTCAACTCGCCGGGGTGTGGTTTTTCGGATCAATTCCGTTCAAATAGATGCGCGCGCGCTGCTCTGCGCGTCTGACACGTACTGAAGTCAAATAGGCTTCTTGGGTTGTTTGCGACGAGGCCCCCAGAATTTCAGACACTTTGGTGACGATCTTTTCGTCGCCGGTTTCTTCCTCGAGTTTAAGCGCTTTGATGGCCAACTCGTCTGCAATGTCGTCTGTGATGCCCATCTTAGCGCGTGTTCTCCGTCAGGCGGCGTTTGACGTAGTCTTCGACCGAGCCTGTGAGCGTGTCCATATGGTCTTCTTCGAAAAAGTGACCTGCACCCTCAACCTGTTGGTGGGTGATGGTGATACCTTTTTGCTCATGCAGTTTTGCAACGAGGCTGTCAGTGTCAGCGGGCGGTGCGACACGGTCGCCAGAGCCGTTGATGACCAAACCTGAGGCCGGGCAGGGCGCGAGGAAAGAGAAGTCATACATATTCGCAGGCGGGCTGACGGAAATGAAGCCGGTAATCTCCGGCCGGCGCATCAGAAGCTGCATCCCGATCCATGCCCCGAAGGAAAAACCCGCAACCCAGCAATGCTTTGTGTTGGGGTTCATGGATTGCAGGTAGTCGAGTGCCGAGGCGGCATCGCTCAACTCGCCGATGCCTTGGTCATATTCACCTTGGCTGCGGCCGACGCCGCGGAAGTTAAAACGCAGGACGTTGAAGCCCATATTGTGGAATGTGTAATGCAGGTTATAGACGACGCGGTTGTTCATCGTGCCGCCAAATTGCGGGTGCGGGTGCAAGATGATCGCGATGGGCGCGTCTTTCATGCCCTTATGCGGGTGGTAGCGGCCTTCCAAGCGGCCTTCTGGTCCGGGGAAAATCACTTCGGGCATGGGCACTACGTCCTTAGGTCTTGCGGGGTGAAGGTCGTATCTTGACGACTTCACTCGGGTAATCTAGAATTATTCTAAGTTGGTGGGGAGGCCCCTCCGAACGGTCCAACTGACCTAAGCTGCACTTGTGTTGGCGTCAATCGAAAACGGGCTTGTTTGAGCCGTGTGTGCTGGGGAGAGCGCGATGAAACTGAGCACAAAAGGACGCTACGCAATGGTTGCTTTGGCAGATCTTGCGATTGAATCCGGGGCAGGGTTGGTGTCGCTGGGTGAGATTTCGAAGCGTCAGGATATTTCCTTGCCGTATCTGGAGCAGTTGTTTTTGAAGCTGCGTCGTGCGGGGCTTGTCGAATCCGTGCGTGGTCCGGGCGGCGGTTACAAGCTGGCCAAGACCGCTGATGCCATTCGCGTGTCGGAAATTCTGGAAGCGGTGGATGAGACTGTGAGTGCGATGCACACCGGTGCGGGTGCGTCGGGCGCGTCCTCCGGATCGCGGGCGCAGTCTATGACCAACCGGTTGTGGGAGAGCCTATCGGCAAATGTCTATGTGTTTTTGCATCAGGCACGCTTGTCGGATGTGGTCGGCAACGAGTTGACGCCGTGCCCCGCCGTTCCGAACCTCTTTGAAGTTGTGGACGAATGATCCGTTTGATCCAAAAGGGCGGCTGCGCCGCGCGCGATGCTTTTATGCTCTTTGAGTGGCTTTGCCCCTCAGCCGCATGGGCAGGCTCCCCAGCGTATTTCTGGCAAAAAGACGCATGAAAGAGCGGGTTTATCTTGATTATAACGCAACCGCGCCGCTGCGCGCAGAGGCGCGTGAGGCGATGATTGCGGCGATGGATGTCGTGGGCAACCCGTCCTCTGTGCATGCCGAGGGACGTTCGGCCAAAGGGTTGATTGAGCGGGCGCGGGCGCAGGTGGCAGAGCTGATGGGCTGTGACCGTAATGATCTGGTTTTTACCTCAGGTGCCACCGAAGCGGCGGCAATGGCGTTTCCTGAGATGAGCGGCAGTATGATGGCGGATATTGAGCATGATGCCGTGCTGGCGGCCGGATCATGGGAAGACGCTGTGCGGGAGTTCAAGCTGGATGTCGGGCCTGATGGCCGATTGCTTGGAACGATCAATGGTGCGTCGATCTTCGATGGTATGTGGGACGATGTTGTTGCGATGCAATCTGCCAATAGCGAAACAGGCGTTCTGCAAAATACGCTCTCACTGGCGCAAGAAATTTGGGCGACGAAGCGTCAGGCATTGATCGTTGTGGATGCCGTGCAGGCTTGGGGCAAGACGGCCCTGACAGTTGATAAGACCGGCGGCGATTTCGTTCTGTGTTCCGGTCACAAGTTTGGCAGTCCGAAAGGTGTGGGTGCGCTTTACGTCAAACCGGGCGTTGAAATGCGGCCTGTTTTGAAAGGCGGCGGTCAGGAGATGGGGCGGCGGTCTGGGACTGAAAATATTATTGGGATCGCTGGATTTGGGGCGGCAGCGGAGGCGGCGAAGCGCGATTTGGACGCAGGTATCTGGGATCGGGTTGCAGAACTTAGAAAGATTCTAGAGAAGGCTATTGAGACCGAGGCGCCGGAGACTATTTTGATAGGCAAGGGCGCGGACCGTTTGCCGAATACTTGCTGCTTTGCGACCCCGGGCTGGAAGGGGGAAACGCAAGTGATGGCGATGGATTTGGCGGGTTTTGCGATCAGTGCAGGCTCGGCCTGTTCGAGCGGTAAGGTCAAGGCCAGCAAAGTGTTGCGGGCGATGGGATATGATGAGGTGACCGCGTCGAGCGCGGTGCGGGTCTCGCTCGGGCCCGAGACGACAGAAGACCATGTGTTGAGGTTCGCGGATGCCTGGATCAAAGCGCATAAGAGATTTCAGGCCAAAGCGGCCTAAAAGGAGAACGAGATGTCACTCGACACAGAAGTCAAAGACGGTGTGGATCAGGAAACCGTTGACGCGGTTCGCGAAGTAGGCGGCGCGTATAAATACGGCTGGAACACCGAGATCGAGATGGATTACGCGCCGATCGGTGTGAATGAGGACATCGTGCGGCTGATCTCTGAGAAGAATGATGAGCCTGAGTGGATGACCGATTGGCGTCTCGAAGCCTTTGCGCGCTGGAAGCAGATGAAAGAGCCGGACTGGGCGATGGTCGATTATCCTAAGATCGACTTTCAGGACATCTATTACTATGCCGCGCCTAAGAGCATGGCGGAAAAGCCAAAATCGCTGGACGATGTCGATCCGAAGCTTTTGGAGACGTATAAGAAGCTCGGCATCCCGTTGAAAGAACAGATGATCCTTGCTGGTGTCGAAGGCGCCGAAGACGTCCCGGCGGAAGGCCGTAAAGTGGCCGTAGACGCGGTGTTTGATTCCGTTTCCGTGGGCACGACCTTTCAGGAAGAGCTGAAGAAGGCCGGCGTCATCTTTTGCTCGATTTCGGAAGCGATCAAGGAACACCCTGAGTTGGTGAAGAAATACTTGGGCTCCGTTGTGCCGCAATCGGATAATTTCTATGCGACGCTGAACTCGGCGGTCTTCTCCGACGGGTCCTTTGTCTACATCCCGCCGAATACAAAATGCCCGATGGAACTGTCGACTTACTTCCGCATCAATGCGGAGAATACGGGACAGTTTGAGCGTACGCTGATCATTGCTGATGAGGGGTCATATGTATCGTATCTTGAGGGCTGTACGGCTCCGATGCGGGATACAAACCAGCTGCATGCGGCAGTGGTTGAATTGGTGATCTTGGATGATGCTGAGATCAAATATTCTACCGTTCAGAACTGGTACCCGGGTGATGAGGACGGCAAGGGTGGCATCTATAACTTTGTGACAAAGCGTGCGGATTGCCGCGGCAAGCGGTCGAAAGTGATGTGGACGCAGGTCGAGACCGGCTCTGCCGTGACGTGGAAATACCCAAGCTGTATTTTGCGCGGTGATGAGTCACAGGGCGAGTTCTACTCCATTGCGATTGCGAACAACTTGCAGCAGGCCGATACCGGCACGAAGATGGTGCATCTGGGTAAGAACACGAAATCTCGGATCGTTTCTAAAGGCATCAGCGCGGGTAAGGCGCAGAATACATATCGCGGGCTCGTGTCGATGCATCCGCGTGCGAAGGATTCGCGCAATTACACCCAGTGTGACTCGCTGCTGATTGGCGACAAATGCGGGGCGCATACGGTGCCTTATATCGAGGTGAAGAATAACTCCTCCCGCGTAGAGCATGAGGCGACGACATCGAAGGTTGATGATGATCAGCTGTTCTACTGCCGACAGCGGGGCATGGACGAGGAAGAGGCCGTGGCCTTGGTCGTCAACGGCTTCTGCAAAGAAGTGCTGCAAGCGCTGCCGATGGAATTTGCGATGGAAGCGCAGGCTTTGGTGGCAATCTCGCTTGAAGGGTCGGTAGGATGATCGTTGTGACAGTGGTCGAAGGTCTTTCTAAGTCAAACGTGATCGCGTCTTAAAGGAGCCCGTCGATTGGAATGATGCAGCACGCGACCGATATAATGCCTGAGCCTGTGATTTTTGCAGGTATTGATGTTGTGTCTTGCCAGATTGATGGCAAGCACGTGCTGTTTGCCGTGGATATGGAAAATGACCCGATCCAGCGGAACCATCGTCGCGGGCAGTTTTATGAACCCAAAGAGTTGAAGCTCATGGGCCGGTGGTTTCCGAAAGGCGGCGTCTTCGTGGATATCGGAGCGAACGTTGGCAATCATAGCCTTTATGCCGCGCTTTTTCTGCAGCCTGCTGCTGTGATTCCGTGTGAGCCAAATCCTCTGGCATTCAATCTGTTACGTGCCAATGTTCATCTAAATGGTCTTGAGGATGTATTTGACCTAAGCCATTTGGGGCTGGGTGTAGCTTCTGCGACCGGATCAGGTTACGCGATGCAGGAACGCGCGCGCAATCTGGGCGGTGCAAAGATGCTGGCAGGTGCGGGTGAGATCGACGTGCGCGCCGGGGATGAGCTGCTGCAGGGCGTCGCGCCCTCGATGATCAAGGTCGATGTTGAGGGCATGGAGATGGATGTCCTTGATGGGCTGGAACAGACCGTGACGACCCACCAACCGACGATGATGGTTGAGGTGGATGACGAGAATGAAGACGCTTTTACCACATGGGTCGAGGCGCATGAATACAAGGTGCAGCGCAGAATGCGCCATTACAAGACAAACGAAAACTACTTCATCGTACCGAAGCGTTGAGATGACGCACAACTTGGTACGGAAAGAGAATGCGACCAGAAGGAAAAGAGAATGCTTGAGATCAACAACTTAGCTGTCGGACTTGAAGAGGAAGACAAGCAGATCCTGAAGGGCGTAGACCTGAAGATTGGCGCGGGCGAGGTGCACGCGATCATGGGGCCGAACGGTTCCGGTAAATCGACGCTGTCCTATGTTCTGTCGGGCAAGGACGGCTATGAAGTTACGGGCGGTTCTGCAACGTTGAACGGCGAAGAGCTATTGGGAATGGAACCGGAAGAGCGCGCGGCAGCTGGGCTTTTCTTGGCGTTTCAATATCCTGTGGAAATCCCCGGTGTCGGTAACATGACGTTCCTGCGTACGGCGGTGAACGCGCAGCGCAAAGCGCGCGGCGAAGATGAGTTGTCGGCTGGCGAGTTCCTGAAAGTGATCCGCGCGAAGGCGAAGGACCTCGAGATTGACGCGGATATGCTGAAACGCCCTGTAAATGTGGGCTTCTCCGGTGGTGAAAAGAAACGCAACGAGATCCTGCAGATGGCGATGTTGGAGCCAAAGATGTGCATCTTGGATGAAACGGACTCGGGCCTTGATGTGGATGCGATGAAGCTTGTGTCTCATGGGGTTAACGCGCTGCGGGACGAGGGGCGTTCGTTCCTTGTTATCACACATTATCAACGGCTTCTGGACCATATTAAACCTGACGTCGTGCACATTATGGCGAACGGTAAGATCATCAAATCTGGTGGGCCGGAGCTGGCTTTGGAAGTCGAGAACAATGGCTACGCCGATCTATTGGCAGAGGTTGCCTGATGGGAGCCGCTGACATTCAAACCGGCGCGCCTGTGCTTGATGGGTTGCAGGTGACGGACACGGGTTGGGCGCAGGATGCGCGCACCAGTGCTCTGGCGCGGCTGCGCGATATGGGATTGCCGACCAAGCGTGATGAATACTGGAAATACACCGATCCCGCGACCTTGACGGCTGCGGACGCGCCATCCGCTGCGTTGTTTGAGCCGGGCGAGGCGCTGCTGTTTGACGATGTGGACCGGTTGAAGATCGTTTTCGTCGATGGCGTTTTTGATGCCGAGGCGTCCGACGATTTCAGCCTTGAAAATGTTGAGATTTCCCGTCTGGCTGATACGGCAAATGCGGATATCCACTGGGCAAAGTCGCTTTATGGTGTTTTGGAATTGAACGGGCAAACGCCTGTGAAGCGGCCCTTGGCTGCGATGAATACCGCCATGGCAACGGACGGTATCCTGCTGCGCGTCACTGGTAAAGTGAGCAAGCCTGTCAGTCTGATTTATCGCCATAAATCAGAGGTTTCTGACGCGATCTTGCACCATGTCATCAAGGTGGAAGCGGGCGGGGATATCACTGTCACGGAAAATGGCCCAGCCGCTGCGCGCTTCAATAAGGTCATGGAAGTCGACATCGCCGATGGTGCCGCGTTCCATCATGTGCGCGCGCAGGGACGCGATCACGAGCGCCGGGCCGCGACACATATGTTTGCGCGTTTGGGCGCAGAGAGCACGTTCAAATCCTTCACGCTCACGGCCAATGGCGTTCTTACGCGCAATGAGTGTGTGATTGAGTTGACAGGTGACGATGCGACGGCCTCCGTCGCGGGGGCCGCTGTTGGGGATGGTGTTTTCCACCATGACGACACGGTCTTTATCACCCATGACGCGTTGAATTGCGAAAGCCGTCAGGTCTTCAAAAAAGTGCTGCGCAATGGTGCTGTCGGGGTTTTTCAAGGCAAAATTCTTGTCAAAGAAGGAGCGCAGAAGACAGACGGATATCAGATCAGTCAATCCTTGCTGCTGGATGAGGACAGTCAATTCCTCGCCAAGCCGGAGCTTGAGATCTACGCCGACGATGTGGCGTGTTCTCACGGCTCTACCAGTGGTGCGATTGATGAAGATGCGTTGTTCTACCTGCAGTCGCGGGGCGTTCCATTGAAGCAAGCGCAGGATTTGCTGGTTTTGGCGTTCTTGGCTGAGGCCTTGGAAGAGGTCGAAAGCGAAGAGCTGTCGGAGGCAATCCGTGCCCGTTTGGAAGACTGGCTGTCACGGCGCAGCGCATAACTCATGTCGACGGTATCGGCCATATTGCGCACCTATCGCGCACCGCGTGAGGTGATCCGAACGCATCGTGCAAGCGGCGCGGATGAGGCGACTGGGCTGACGTGGCTTTTCGTGGCGTGCTTGCTGTTCTTCGTTGCTGAACTTCCGGAGTTGTCGCGACAGTCGCATTTGGATGGTGGGGAAGTTCCGCTGTCCAGTCTCGCTTTGCCCACGTTTTATGGCACCGTGCTTCTTGCGCCTTTGATGTTTCTTTTCATCGCGGCGGGCTCTCACCTGATTGCCAAAGCACTGGGCGGGCAGGGTGTTTGGCTAGATGCGCGTTTGGCATTGTTCTGGTCACTGCTGGCGGTGACGCCGTTCGTGTTGTTCCAAGGATTGATCGCAGGATTTGTTGGTGAAGGGCGTGGTCTGAGTGCCGCGACAGTGATCACAGGTGTGGTCTTCGTCGTGATTTGGGTCAATTGCCTGATAGCGCTGGAACGTCCAAAGGAAGAGGTCGCATGATCGCTCAACTGTTGCAGATGGTGCAGTTCTCTGTGCAGTCGCCCAAGCAAGGGGCCGAGATGGTTTTGGCTGCAAAACCGTCACGCGAAATATTGTGGATGATCCTCGCATTGGTAGTAGCCCTTAGCGTGATCCTTTCGCAGTTCATGGCGTACCTGATGCCTGCCCCGGCAGAGCAGGAGGTCTTGGTTCCGTTTCGTTACTCGCCGGTGATGTTCGCCCTTATCATGTGGGGCCTGCTGGTCTTGATGGTGTGCTGCACGCATTACATTGGTGCAATGTTTGGCGGAACGGGTGCATTTGATGACAGCTTGACTGTGGTCATCTGGCTGCAGACAATTTTATTGGTGATCCAAGTGGTTCAACTGGTGCTGGCGCTGTTCTCGCCAACGATCTCAGGCATAATCGGGTTGGTCTTTGGCTTGCTGTCGATTTGGATCTTCGTCAATTTTGTCGCAGTGGTGCATGGCTTTAAAAGCCTGACTTACGTTTTTGTCGGCCTAGTTCTTTCGTTGTTCGGCGTGGTGTTCGGGCTCAGCCTGCTTTTCGTCTTCATGTCCATTCTTTTTGGAATTAATCTGCCCAATGCTTGAAAAGACCCCATATGACGTCGACGCGATCCGCGCGGATTTTCCGATCCTGTCGCGTGAAGTGAATGGCAAACCTTTGGTCTATCTGGACAACGGGGCCTCGGCACAGAAGCCGCAGGTGGTGATTGATGCAATCACCACTGCGTATGCACATGAATACGCAAATGTGCATCGCGGTCTGCACTATTTGTCGAACGTTGCGACGGAAAAGTATGAGGCTGTCCGTGGCACGATTGCCCGGTTCCTGAACGCCGGATCCGAGGATGAAATTGTCCTAAATTCCGGCACGACCGAGGGCATCAATATGGTGGCCTATGGATGGGCTATGCCGCGGATGCAGGCGGGTGACCAAATCATTCTGTCAGTGATGGAGCATCACGCAAACATTGTACCTTGGCACTTCTTACGCGAGCGTTTGGGTGTGGAATTGGTCTGGGTTGATGTCGACAGTAACGGCGATCTGGACGCTGATAAGGTTCTTGGTGCGATCACGGACCGGACGAAGCTGATTGCGGTGACGCAGCTCTCCAACGTGCTTGGCAGTGTGGTCGATGTGAAAGCCATATGTGATGGTGCGCATGAGAAAGGCGTCGCGGTTCTGGTCGATGGCTCGCAAGGTGCAGTGCACATGCCCGTCGATGTGCAGGATATCGGATGCGATTTTTATGCCATTACCGGGCATAAGCTTTATGGGCCGTCCGGGTCCGGTGCGATCTATGTACGCCAAGAGCGGATGACGGAGATGCAACCTTTCATGGGCGGCGGCGATATGATCCGCGAAGTGCATAAGGACGTAGTGACTTATAACGATCCCCCGATGATGTTCGAAGCGGGGACGCCGGGGATCGTGCAAACCATCGGGCTTGGTGTCGCGCTGGATTATATGATGGGCATTGGCATGGACCGGATTGCCGCGCATGAGCAGCGGCTACGGGATTATGCGCGGACCCGTTTGGATGGATTGAACTGGCTTAATGTGCAAGGGCAATCAGCCGATAAAGCTGCGATCTTCTCCTTCACGTTGCAAGGGGCTGCGCATGCGCATGACATATCAACCGTGCTCGACAAACGCGGCGTTGCTGTGCGGGCAGGGCATCACTGTGCTCAGCCGTTGATGGAGCATATGGGCGTGTCGGCGACCTGCCGTGCCTCTTTCGCGATGTACAACACAGAGGCGGAAGTCGATGTGCTTATTGATGCGCTGGAGCTGTGTCACGAGCTGTTTGCATGAGGCCTGCCGATTGGTGATTGCGGCGCGCGGGCTGTCTGGATATAGAGACGTCAGGCACCCGTAGCTCAGCTGGATAGAGCGCTGCCCTCCGAAGGCAGAGGCCAGAGGTTCGAATCCTCTCGGGTGCGCCACATCCTTTGCAGCGGGGGCTTTCATGTCATCAAAATTAGCCGTTTTCGGATTGGGTTCGATGGGCTACGGCATTGCCGCGTCTTTGTTGCGAGCGGGTCATATCGTGCACGGGTTTGATGTTATGGAGAGTGCGGTCACGCGCTTCCAAGCTGAAGGCGGGGCCGCGGGTGCCCTGGACGATGTGGTCAGCGATTTGGCCGGTGCTGTTGTAGTTGTTTTGAACGCTGCTCAAACTGAAGATGTTTTGTTTGGAGCCAATGGATTGGCCCCGCGTTTGCCACGGGGCGCTGTCATCATGGCGTGCGCCACTGTCCCACCAGAATTCGCCAGAGAGATGGCAGGCCGGTGCGCTGAATATGGTGTGCACTACCTTGATGCGCCAATATCCGGCGGTTCGGTGAAGGCTGGCCTTGGGCAGTTATCAGCGATGGCGTCGGGGACGCCGGAAGCTTTTGCATCGGCCAAACCGATCTTGGACGCGACGGCTGAGACTGTGTTCGAGTTAGGAGATGCAGCTGGTGCCGGCTCTGCCATGAAAGCCGTTAATCAGTTGCTGGCAGGGGTGCATATCGCAACGATGGCTGAGGCCATGACCTTTGGCATGACGCAAGGCGTGAAGCCAGAAACCTTCGTTGAAGTTATCAGCAAATGTGCTGGTACAAGCTGGATGTTGGAAAATCGCGCGCCGCATATCGTGGCAGGTGATTATACGCCGCATAGTTCGGTTGATATCTGGCCGAAGGACCTTGGGATTGTTTTGGATATTGCGAAGTCGGCGAAGTTCTCCGCACCAATAACAGCGGCCGCTTTGCAGCAGTTTCTTGCGGCGTCCGGATCAGGTCTAGGCCGTGAAGATGATGCCGCTGTGGCCAAGGTCTATGCGCGCAATGCGGGGATCACTTTGCCGGGCGATGACTAGATCAGTTTGATCGTGCTTTGCGCGATCACGGCGTCTTCATTGGTCGGGATAACAAGCACGTCGCAACGAGCCTCTTTTGCAGCGATGCGGGTCGCGCTTGAGGCGTTTGCGGACGGGTCAATTTCTATGCCGATCCATTTTAACCGGTCGCAGATTTGGGCGCGTGTGTTGGCGGAATTTTCGCCAATGCCGGCGGTGAATACCAAAGCGTCCAAGCCACCAAGAGCCGGGATCAAGGCCGCGATTTCGGCGGATGCGCGGTAGCAGAATAAATCAATCGCCAGTTTGGCCTGCGGATCATCGCTGGCTTCGAGATCTTGCATCGCGTTGCTGATGCCTGAGACGCCTAACAGGCCGGATTGTTGATAAAGCAGTTTCTCAATCTCGGGCACGCTCATGCCGCGCTGTTGAACGAGATGCAGGATCACGCCGGGGTCAATTCGGCCGGATCGTCTGCCCATAACCAGACCATCAAGGGCTGTGAACCCCATCGTGGTCGCAACGCTGTGTCCGTTTTTCATGGCACACAGACTGGCCCCGTTGCCCAGATGCGCGACGATGACATTGCCGTGTGCTTTGTCTGCGATATGGTCCGGCAGGGCAGAGGCGATGAACTCGTAGGAAAGGCCGTGAAATCCGTAACGGACCAAACCGTCTTCTGACAGTTCCCGTGGCAACGCGAAGAGCTTAGCCAGAGGGTCTTGTGTGGTGTGAAAGCTGGTATCGAAACAGGCAACTTGGGGCATGTCGGATGATCTTGCGGCGATCAACCTGATTGCAGCGAGGTTGTGCGGTTGATGCAAGGGCGCCAAAGGCGTCAGCGCGTCGAGCTTTGCAATGACGTCATCCGTAACGCGCGCAGGTCCTGTGAATTCTTGCCCACCGTGGACAACCCGATGTCCGACTGCGGTGATGTGATACTCAGCGGCGTTTTGCGCTAACCAGTCCAGCAAAATTTCGGTGGCGGCCTCATGCGTACAATCTCGTGCGAGCTTAGGGAGCGCGGCTTTGATTTCTTGCGGCGTCGAGATCGAGAAGACCGGTTTGCGTTTGAGACCCGTGACTTTGCCGCGCAACACTGGCGTCAATGGCGCATTAACTGGGTGAAGCGCGAATTTGAGACTGGAGGAGCCAGCGTTTATGGTGAGGATGACATCGGTCATGTTAAAATCTCAAACTGAAAAGGGGTTGATTAAATAACAAAAGCCGCCCCGATTGCAGGACGGCTTTGCGTTTTCAATCTGACGGATGGCTCAGCGGCCCCATGTGCGGACTGTGCCACAATCCATATGTACAAAATCTGATCTGGAGTAACGTCCGACACCACCAGCAGAACACGCAGCTGCAGCTCGCGCCATCTGACCAACGGAGCGCGATTTGAGGCGCAAGTCAGCGGCTTGGCCTTTCATGTGAAGCGAGTTCTTAGCAACACCGCCGGAGCGGGAGCGCAGCATGGCATTTGTTTTGGGGGACCTGTACCCAGACAAGAGCATGTAAGGTTCTGTCGTTTTCATGAGGTTATGCGCTGCCGACATGATGTCGATGGTCCGCGTGTCCATTTTCGTCGCGGAGTTCTGACGCCAGTCGCGCATGAAGTAGTTGATCTCTTTCAACGATTCTTTGATGTACTCGCCTTCGATCCAATAGATCATGTCGATGTTTTCGCCGGTTCTGCCGGAGTACATTTTCAGACGGCGCACATCGCCTGCGCCGCGTAGAAAGCCGAATGCGCTGGAATATACTGGTGCTGCCGTCACAGTCGTTGCAGCGAAAGCCCCTAACAACGCGCGGCGCGTTAGCTTAGCAGTATTGATCTCACTCATGAGTTTGCCTGTCCCGTAGCCCTAAGTGCTGCTTACGCAGCTGTTCTTATCTCCCCAGATGCGCACCCTTATTACATAAGTTGATTCTTTGACCAAGCGCACTTTGCGCGATGCGTCTTAAGAAGGTGCAAATAGGCAATAAATTGCGCATTGAAGTCGGCGCGTTCGAATTTGGTGAAAGGGTGACCCAATCGCAACGCCTCCCGAAAACTGAATTTTTTACCTTATTGTGAATAGACTCTCCCTTCGGCCTACAAAATATAGTGGTGTTGGGATGTGTATTTGTATTTGGACTCAAGATATGACTTTGAAATTCAGCCGCCGAAAAACTCTTCAATTGATGTCAGCTGGGATTGCCTCACTGGTATTGCCTGGCTTCGGAACCGGGCGCGCAGAGGCGGCTGTTACAGCTTTGAAGCAATCCATCGCAGAGGCGGCTTCAAAAGACGCTGATATCGCTGCATTTTACCGCTCTCGCAATTTCAAACCGATGTTTGTCTCCAAGGGTGACGGTCGCCGTCGCTCTGCGATTCTGAAAGCGTTTGGTGGCGCTTCGGATCACGGGTTGCCGCTAAATCGCTACGATGCCGCAGATATGAAAGCACTGTTTAGGGATGCGAGAACGCCTGCAGATCGGGGTCGGGTTGAGGTTGAAGCTGCGAAACGCTTTTTGGCTTATGCTGATGATCTGCGTTCCGGCGTGGTCAATCCGCGCAAAATTGATACAGCGATTGTTGTGGACGTGCCGCGTTTTGATCGAGTGGCTACATTGGATGCGTTCGCGAAATCGAACGCGAATGGCTTTTTGAAAAAGCTGGCGCCGACGAAGCCGGAATACGTGCGCCTGCAGAAAGAAAAGCGCCGCCTTGAAAAGTTGCTTGGCAAAGGTGGATGGGGCGGTCGCGTTGCCGCCAAATCACTGAAGCCAGGTCAATCAGGTGACGCCGTTGTGCAATTGCGCAACCGCTTGATCCGGATGGGATACCTGCGCAAATCAGCCGCACAATCCTATGATGCCGGCTTGCAAGCTGCCGTTCAGACGTTCCAAATTTCCCATGGGTTGGCGCCGGATGGCGTTGCCGGGGCGGGGACAATCGCGGAAATCAACAAAGACGTTCAAGACCGGTTGGGGCAGGTATTAGTTGCGATGGAGCGTAACCGCTGGACGCCAAAACCGCTTGAGAAGAAACACGTTTGGGTGAACCTTCCTGATTTCCATGTCGATATCATGGAAAAGGGCAAATCCACGTTCCGCTCCCGCGTTGTCATCGGCAAACAGACGTCGGACCGTGTGACGCCTGAGTTTTCCGACACAATGGAATTCATGGTGATCAACCCAAGCTGGTACGTCCCACGCTCTATTGTCACGAAGGAGTATTTGCCCCTGATGAAGCGCAACCGGAATGCGCAAAGTCAGCTGCAAATCCTTGGGTCTAATGGTCGTCCGATCAATCGCGCGAAGATTGACTTCTCGAAATACAACGAGCGGAATTTTCCGTTTTCGATGAAGCAGCCGCCCAGCAAAAGAAATGCATTGGGTTTGGTTAAGTTCATGTTTCCAAACAAATATAATATCTATTTGCACGACACGCCGTCCAAGAACTTGTTTGGCCGGGAAGTGCGCGCTTATAGCCATGGATGCGTGCGCGTACACAAGCCGTTCGAGTTTGCCTATGCGCTGTTGTCTGCCCAAGAGCGTGATGCCGAAGGCTATTTTCAAAAAATCTTGCGTACGGGTTCTGAACGCCGCGTCGACTTGCAGCAGCCCTTGCCTGTGCATCTTGCGTATTTCACTGCTTGGGTGGATGCAAAAGGTCGTCCGCATTACCGGCGGGATGTCTATGGCCGGGACGGCCGAATTCTCGCAGCTTTGAGCAATGCAGGGGTTACGTTGCGCAGCGTTAGAGCCTAAATCTTGTAAACGAAGGCATGAGCCTTCGTCCGCAAAGACGAGGCGTTCTAATGGATTATTCAGTAAATGACATCGCAACCGCGCTTGGTGCACGGGTGGAAGGCGATGGAACTTTGCGCATTTCCCGCGCGTCGGAGCCGCAGACCGCTGATGCAGACGCGCTCGCATTAGCGATGGACGAAAAATACGCTGGCGGCCTAAAGCAGGGCAAGGCGAAAGCCGCAATCCTTTGGGATGGCGCGCCTTGGCAGGAGTTAGGCCTGCAAGCTGCGATTTTCGTCCCGCGTCCCCGCTACGCGATGTCCGGATTGACCAGTCTTATGGATCCGGGGCCGGATATTGCGTCTGGCATTCATCCCACTGCTGTTGTTCATGAAACTGCAATCGTTGGAGAAGGGGCCGCTATCGCACCCTTCGTGGTTATTGGGCGCGATGTTGTGATCGGGCCGGACGCACGGATCGCATCGCATGTTTCAATCGCAGAAGGGGCGGTGATTGGTGCACGTGCGCTTGTTTTGCAGGGCGCGCGTATTGGCCATCATGTCCTGATCGGCGATGATTTCATTGCGCAGCCCGGTTGTGTCATCGGTGCGGACGGATTTTCCTTTGTCACGCCGGAAAAATCCGGTGTTGAGAACGTCCGCAAAAGCCTCGGGGATCAAGGTGATGCGGCGCAGCAAAGCTGGACAAGAATACATTCACTTGGCGCTGTAACTATCGGAAATAATGTAGAAATCGGCGCAAACGCTGCCATCGACCGTGGCACCATACGTAACACGTCGATTGGCAGTGGGACCAAGCTCGATAATCTCGTGCATATCGGGCACAACGTCCAGATCGGTGAGGATTGTTTGCTCTGTGGGCAGGTTGGAATTGCCGGATCCTCGAGGATTGGCAATCGGGTCGTCATGGCGGGACAATGTGGTGTGAATGACAATATTTTCGTAGGCGACGACGTGATCGCCGGCGGTGCGACCAAAATCTTCACGAATGCACCCGCAGGTCGCGTGTTGCTTGGCTATCCGGCGGTTAAAATGGAGACGCATCTGGAGATGCAAAAGGCTGCACGCAGATTACCGCGTTTCATGAAGGCGGCGCAGGCAGCAAAGTCATCCGAGGATGGAAACGGTAAATAGGGCCTCGTAATATGCGGCAATCCCGCGTACATCCTGCCCTTAAGTTGAGACGAAGAGAACGCGAGGACAGATGACATGTCAGCCAGCGTAAAAGAAAAAGTGATCGAAATCATTGCCGAACAGGCAGTGCTTGAGGTGTCCGATATCAAATTGGATGCGTCTCTTGAGGATTTGGGTATCGACTCGCTCGGGCTCGTTGAAAGCATTTTTGCGATTGAAGAGGCGTTTGATATCTCTGTGCCGTTCAATGCGAATGAGCCGAGCGAAAGTGAGTTCGACATATCAAGTGTGTCTGCCATTATTGGTGCAGTTGAAAAGCTTGTTGCGGAGCAAAAGGCTTAGCAAATGCGGCGCGTTGTGATCACCGGGCAGGGGACGATCAACGCCCTTGCGACCTCCAGCGGGGAGACGTTTGAAGCGTTCCGCGAAGGGCGATGCGGGATCGGCCCTTTGGATATTCGAGATGTTGATCGTCTGGCGATCCAGATTGGTGGCCAGGTGCATGGCTATGACCCGCAGCAAGAATTCAATCGCCAAGAAATCTCGCTTTATGACCGGTTCACGCAGTTCACGTTGCATGCGGCGCGAGAGGCGATCGGCCAATCAGGCCTGAGTTTTAGCGGGGACCTTGCTGCGCAATCCGGGGTCATTCTCGGGACATCTGGCGGTGGATTGAACACGCAGGATGAAAATTACCGCGCCGTTTATGAGGAAGGGAAAAACCGGGTTCATCCGTTTGTTGTTCCCAAGCTCATGAACAACGCTGCGGCCAGCCATGTCTCCATGCAATATAATTTGAAGGGTCCATCCTTCACGGTTGCGACGGCTTGCGCTTCATCAAATCACGCGATGGGGCAGGCGTTTAACTTTATCCGTTCTGGTATGGCGACGGTGATGATCACAGGTGGATCCGAGTCGATGCTGTGCTTTGGGGGCGTAAAGGCATGGGAGGGCCTGCGTGTGATGTCCAAAGACGCTTGCCGTCCGTTTTCTGCGAACCGAAATGGTATGGTGCAAGGGGAAGGGGCCGCGATCTTCGTTATGGAAGATTACGCGCATGCGAAAGCGCGCGGCGCGGAAATTCTGGCAGAAGTCATTGGTTTTGCGATGACATCAGATGCATCCGATATTGTGATGCCCTCCCGTCAAGGTGCTGCGCGCGCGATTTCTGGTGCGATGAAAGATGCAAAGATTCACCCGTCAGAGGTCGGCTATATCAATGCGCATGGGACTGGCACGGCGGCCAATGACAAGACAGAATGCGCTGCGGTCTCAGATGCGTTTGGCTCGCATGCCGATAACTTGATGATTTCCTCGACGAAATCCATGCATGGCCATGTCATCGGCGGAACTGGCGCGATTGAGCTGTTAGCCTGTATCATGGCATTGCGCGACGGGATCATTGCGCCGACGGTCAATTATGAAGAACCCGATCCAGAATGCGCTTTGGATGTCGTGCCAAATGAAGCGCGTGAGGCGAAAGTGGATGTCGTGTTGTCAAATGCGTTCGCATTTGGTGGTTTGAACGCAGTTCTAGCGCTCAAACGGGTCTAACCGATCTTTCCACCTTGTTTGCGCATGGACGCTAGACGGTCAGCGAAAGCATCAAACAGAACGCCGGAGGTTTCTTTTTCTGGTTGTGTATCTTCTGCAGAGAAATCCCACTCCGCATCCATTTGTGCCCGCGGGCTACGACGGCTACGAAAGGTTGGAACATTAGTCTCAATAGGGTCAATAAAGACCGGCTCTGCCTGTGCTACGATTGATTTGAACAGTCCCATGATCCATCCCGATTGTCGTTTCATTGAGACCGGGATGACAGTGGACTAGGGCAAGAAAACGGCCAGAACGCGTTCATTTAAGTAAAAATGCAAATTGAGAGTCTACAGCCGGGCTTTGAATTTAGTCGCGGTTTCCGCGATCAGGTCTGCATCTGCTCCGCCGATCAAAAGGTAAGAGAATGTCCCATCGGACCAGCTTGCGGCCTGCATACCCTCAAGCTCCCTGTGTTCTATGTCTTGTTGAGGGCTACCATTTCGAATGACGCAGAGCGCGACTGGTTTTCCGTCTTCGGTCAAATATGCCAGTTGGATCAGCGGTTTGCCGTTGAATCCCAAAACCTGCCCGCGCTTGAAGTTCAACGTGTCAATCTCTGTCGCTGGGTTGAGGTCGCGCCCGATCACTTCGGATAAACGGATCAATTCTGATGGTTCGGACGGCGAAACTGTGTTCAGCGTCTCCGAGACGTAGAGGGCTTGGTACGCCGCAACATACTGTGTCCAACCCGGTTTGGCAGGCGTGGACGGGCTGAAAATTGTGTAGCCCATGGTAAGGCCAAGGATCATAGACGCAACTATGGCCCCGCCAAACGCCCGAGGGGGCGATCTGTCGTTAGCCGCCGGGACCAGATTGTTAGGTGCAGTCATAAGCAGGCCGTCGAACTCCGCTTTCAGCGAAGATGTATCAATACTTAAAGCGTCCAGACGTGCGGCCACCTCTGGGTCGGACGTCAGGGTTTGGTCAATTCTTGCGCGCAACGCAGTATCGGCTTCACCATCAAGATAGGCCGTCAACTCTTCGTCAGTGATGTCTGTCGTCATAGTCATCCGGCCTCCAGGCCACCTTGATCGGTACCCGCCATATCTTTTTTCAACTTCCCGCGCGCTGCGGCCAAACGGCTCATGACTGTCCCAATCGGAACATCCAGAACGTCTGCGGCGTCCTTGTAGCTGAACCCCTCAACATAAACGAGCATCACAGCCTCCTTCTGTGCCTCTGGAAGGGCCGCTACTTGGGATAACACTTCAGTGACGAAAATATTCGCCTCAGCTGTCATATTTGTCCCGGTGATCTCAGTTGAAAGGTCGGTGTCATGCACAGAGACGACCCCAGTGCCGCGCCTTACAGCGGCTGCGCGCAAGTCATTGAGCCAAATACGTTGGGCAATCCGGAAGACCCATCGGTCAAGATGTGTCCCAGGTTCAAATTGGTCCGCTTTCTCAATGGCTCTGAGGCAAGCCGCTTGAGCAAGGTCATCAGCAATGTCGCGGCTTCCTGACAATACAACGCAATACCGCCAAAGCCGCGGCGCAATGGAATGTAGTCCATCGCGCACCTCGTTTGTTGGTGTCGATTTGCGAAAAATCGAAATATCAACCTCTTAGAGTGTGTTGTTAATGCGTTTGTCTTGTCGAATGCGCGCCGCGTTCACGGTATGGCGTTGTGTCGTAATGCGCACGATAGCATTTCGAGAAATGAGAAGGCGACGCAAATCCGCATGCTAACGCAACATTGATCACGCTCATATCTGTTTGCATAAGCAGGTTGCGCGCTTTTTGCAGACGGATTTCCATGTAGTAGCGCTTCGGACTGCGGTTCAGATAGCGCCGAAACAACCGCTCGAGCTGGCGCGTGGACATGCCGACCTCTTTGGCCAGAAGGGACGGACTGATCGGCTCTTCAATGTTGATTTCCATCATTTGTATGACGCGGCTGAGTTTTGGGTGACGCACGCCAATTCGTGTCGGAATGGATAGGCGCTGTTGATCCTGATCGGTCCGAATGGAGCTATAAATCTGTTGGTCCGCCACCATATTCGCGACCTCTTCGCCAAGATCGTCTGCGATGATCTTGAGCATCAGGTCGATGGATGACGTGCCACCCGCCGTTGTCATGCGGTTTCCGTCGATAACAAAGACGGATTTTGTCAGCTCAACCTCTTCAAACTCTTCGGTAAAGCTGTCTTGGTTTTCCCAGTGGATTGTGGCGCGTTTTCCGTCAAGCAAACCGGCACGCGCCAAAGTGTAGCTTGCGGTACAAAGCGCACCAATTTTCACACCACGGCGCGCTTCGCGGCGCAGCCAATTCATCAGCCGTTTGGTTGTGGCGCCTTGGATATCAACGCCGCCACACAGGACAACAATGTCATCGCGTTGTAATTCATCAAGATCCATATCGAGGCTGTATTTGATCCCGGCTGAACAGGTCGCGAACTCGCCACCTTCGCCGGCCAATTGCCAATTGTAGCTGTCTGGGACCATACGATTTGCAATGCGGAGGGCCTCGATTGCACCTGCGAAACTGAGCATTGTAAAATTGTTCATTAAAACAAAGACATATCGCGCTGTAGTCGCGACTGAACCGGACTCGGGGCGTCCTGTTATTGTGCTAGGCGTAGACACATGGACCTCCCAATCCAAACATAGATGACTGTGCTACACAGATCAGTTCACCCTTAGCTGAGTTTTCGACATTGGCAAGCCCTGCAATGCAGACTAAACAAGGCATTCTTCATTGAGACCGCTAACATGCACGGAGCAAAGAGCATGGCACAGACTTGGACCAAGACGGACTGGCGCAACAAACCACGCATCCAGATGCCTGAATATACCGACGCAGCAGCATTGGCTGCGGCTGAGGCCCAATTGTCGAAGTATCCGCCGCTCGTTTTTGCCGGTGAGACGCGGACGCTGAAGTCGCAACTGGCGGCGGTCAGTCGTGGGGAGGGCTTCTTGCTACAAGGCGGCGATTGCGCCGAGAGCTTCAATGATTTCTCTGCCGACGGCATTCGCGACACGTTCAAGGTGATGCTGCAGATGGCGATGGTGCTGACATACGGCGCAAAAGTACCTGTCGTCAAAATAGGCCGCATGGCTGGGCAATTTGCCAAGCCACGCTCCGCACCGACGGAGACGAAGGATGGCGTGGAATTGCCAAGCTACCGTGGTGACATCATTAACGAGTTGGATTTCACGTCAGAGGCGCGGATCCCTGATCCGGCAAAGATGCTGCAGGCCTATACGCAAGCAGCAGCGACATTGAACTTGCTTCGTGCCTTTTCAAAAGGTGGCTACGCGGATGTGCACCAAGTGCATGCGTGGACGCTCGGCTTTACCAAAGGCGAACAAGCGGCAGAGTACCGCGAAATGGCGAACCGAATTCAGGACTCGCTTGATTTCATGGCATCCGCAGGCATGACGCCAGAGAAAAATGCAGAGCTTGCCTCGGTTGATTTTTACACCTCTCATGAGGCTTTGCTTCTGGAATACGAAGAGGCCCTGACCCGTATCGACTCGACGTCTGGCAAGTGGTTGGCAGGGTCCGGGCATATGGTGTGGATCGGGGACCGGACACGTCAACCAGACGGTGCACATGTTGAATTCTGCAAAGGTGTGATGAACCCGATTGGGCTGAAATGTGGACCGACGATGACCACTGGTCACTTGAAGTCGTTGATGTCGACACTCAACCCAGAGAATGAAGCGGGTCGTTTGACATTGATTGCGCGTTTCGGTGCGGGCTCTGTCGGTGAACACCTTCCACGCCTTATCAAGGCAGTCGAAGAAGAGGGGGCCAAAGTCGTTTGGACCTGTGATCCGATGCATGGCAATACGATCAAGTCTTCGTCCGGCTACAAAACTCGGCCCTTCGACAGTGTTCTGCGTGAAGTCCAAGAATTCTTCGCGGTCCACAAGGCTGAGGGCACTGTCCCAGGTGGCGTGCATTTCGAGATGACCGGCGCGGATGTGACCGAATGCACAGGCGGTGTCCGTGCAGTCACAGACGAAGACCTGTCGGATAGGTACCACACAGCTTGTGATCCCCGCTTGAACGCGTCTCAGTCCCTTGAGTTGGCTTTCCTTGTGGCGGAGCAGTTGTCGGATCGTGCGGAAGCCCGTCGCGCGGCGATGTAAATTTGGTAAATCTGGAAAACAGGCCGCCTGATCATCGATCAGGCGGCTTTTGCTATTTCACGACGCGAAGATAAGGTGCGCCGGTGGGCTTCGCTGACGGTTGATCAAGTGGATTTTCTTCGAACACGGCAGCAGCTTCTGCGAAACCCGCATGGGCTAAAGCGGCGGGTTGTGGTGTCAGGACCGCGTTTGACTGCGACAATCCCGTTATCAGCGACGTGCGCTGTAATTCCGCGACACGGAAACGACGGGGAGGCACGCCCACAATCCCGTCTGTTGTCAGGCATCCGATGGCGCGGTCTGCTTCGCCGTCTTCACTTTTGAGCGGCAGGATGAGCATGCTTGCCTTAAGGTGCGGCGCATTATCCGCATCCGAAATAAGCTTGTATTCCTGAATTTCGGGTTCGGTGAAGAGCGTATCAATCTGCTTGCTGAAATGAGCGCGGCCTTCGGGCACAATGAGCGAGCGAAGCTGCATACCGCGGACTTCCATCCCCATGAGGTCGTTGACGCCCATTCCGGCGAGGCGGAACCGGATGTCCCCGGGTTCTTGCCGTTCAAGAACGAAGCAGACTTCGAGGAAGGGTGACATTTCGCGCGGATCAATTTCAGCGCGCAAGGGCATCAAGCGCCCAGCACGCAGTTCTTCCCAGTAGGATCTGATCTGAGCCAGAATTGGTTGTGTCGCCGCCATATGATAAGTCCCAAATGAAACCACATTTTTGGAACGCTGCGTTCCACCCGATTGTTGTCCTCGCATGACAAACACCCTCTCGATCACTACTTGCACCGCGTTCCCCACAAACGCCCGTCAGAGTTGCCGCAACCTTTAGGTTTTGTTAACCCTGACTGCGAAATCTTAACGTGGTCTTAATATGGCACATTTTACTCAAATTGCAGGCCGCTAAACTGTTAATAGGTTAATTCCGACATGGTTCATTCAATGACTGGTTTCGCGGCAGAAAGCGGATCAAGCAACACGTCTGCTGGCTCCTTAAGCTGGACGGTTGAGATACGCGGCGTGAACGCAAAGGGCCTCGATATTCGCGTGCGAGCGCCGGAGCGTATGATTGGATTCGACCAGGTTTTGAAGGCGCATCTGCAAAAGTCACTGTCGCGCGGTAACGTGTCGGTATCGGTCCGGTATGAAGCTGAAGGCGCAGGCGGTGCGTTACGGTTGGATCAAACGGTTTTGGCCGGTGTGATGGCGGCTGCAAAGCAAGTTCAGGCAGAAGCCGAGAAAGCAGGCGTTAACGTCACAGCACCTAGTGTCGCTGAGTTTCTCGGGTTGCGCGGTGTGATTGCATCTGGGGATGACAGTGAACTTGTGCCATCTGCTGATGAGGTCATGAAAACATCTGAGACCGCATTGCAGGCGTTTCTCACGATGCGCGCGGCAGAAGGCGCCGCGTTGAAAGCCGTTCTGGAGACCAGCTTGAGCGATGTCAGCGCATTAGTGTCCCAAGCTGCACATCTTGCCGAAGCGCGAAAAGAGCAGGTTGCGGAGACTTTGAAAACCAATTTGGCGCGCGTTCTCGACAATTCTGACGGTGCTGACCCTGACCGGGTCGCGCAGGAATTGGCGGTTCTTGCTGTAAAGGCAGATATCACAGAAGAGATCGACAGATTGAACGCGCATGTTGAGGCGGCGCAAGTCTTGCTTTTGAGCGAAGGCGCAATCGGGCGAAAACTTGATTTTCTCATGCAGGAATTTAACCGCGAGGCAAATACTCTGTGTTCTAAGTCCGGCAATACAGAGCTCACACGTGTGGGCCTTGACCTCAAAGCGCTGATCGATCAGATGCGCGAACAAGTCCAAAACGTGGAGTGAGCATGGCACAGCGGCGCGGTATCCCGATTATCTTATCTTCGCCATCTGGAGCCGGGAAATCGACTTTGGCAGGCCGATTGATGGCGTGGGATCCAACGCTAAGCTTTTCGATCTCTGCCACTACGCGCGCGCCGCGAAGTGGTGAAGTGGACGGTAGAGAGTATTATTTCAGAACCAAAGATCAGTTTCAGCAAATGGTTGATGACGGCGAAATGCTGGAGCATGCCGAGGTTTTTGGAAATTTTTACGGCTCTCCCATGGCTCCCGTTGAACGTGCATTGGTTGAAGGTCGGGATGTCATTTTTGACATAGACTGGCAGGGCGGCCAGCAGGTCCGCAACTCCACTTTATCTGACGACTTCGTCTCTATCTTTATTCTTCCTCCCTCCATTGCCGAATTGGAAAAGCGGTTGCGAAGCCGCGGGCAAGATAGTGACGACGTTATCGCAGACCGCATGACGAAAAGCCGGGATGAGATCAGCCATTGGGCTGAATATGACTATTGCGTTGTGAATACCGACGTGGATCAGACCGAAGCGCAGTTGAAAGCCATCCTTAGTGCCGAAAGACTGCGCCGCACGCGTCAGACGGGGCTGGTGCAGTTTGTGCGGGAGCTGAATGCGGAATTTGAAGGACGGCAATCGTGACGCTTTACAGTCTTGAAGATATGGCGCCAGAGTTGCCAGATGACGGCGATTACTGGATCGCGCCCGATGCAAATGTCATTGGGCAGGTGATCTTGCGGTCTAAAGCCTCGATCTGGTTCGGGGCTACGTTGCGCGGGGATAACGAGCCTATTATCGTTGGCGAGGGCAGCAACATTCAGGAAAACTGTGTGTTACACACCGATATCGGATACCCTCTGACCATTGGGGCGAATTGCACGATTGGTCACAAGGCCATGCTGCACGGCTGCACCATCGGGGATGGCAGCTTGATCGGGATGGGCGCGACAATCCTCAATAATGCGCGGATTGGATCGGGATGCCTGATCGGGGCAGGGGCGCTTATCACCGAAGGAAAAGAGATACCTGATGGGGCGATGGTTTTAGGCACACCTGGCAAGGTGGTGCGTGAGTTGGATCAAGCGGCGCAAGACGCGCTGATTGGATCAGCGCTAGGGTACCAAGCAAATATGCGCCGTTTTCGCGATGGGTTGCGGCCGCTCTAGTAGCGGAGGGACACCGCGCTGTCGGAATGTCCAACCAAGGGTGTTTGACCCGTTGCTTCAAAAACCTCTTGCAGCAACGCGAATTGAACTTGGCTCGAAGCTATGGCCTGTCCGTTTTTGCGTGTGAGAACCGACCAAAGGTCAGGATCGTAGCGCACGGCTGGGCCAAAGGCCTGAAGTTGCCAATTGCCACGATCAGCGCTGATTGACACTTCCCCACCTTGCGGCAACGCAGCTTCCATGCACATCAAGGCAAGGAATGCGGTCTTGGCTTCTGTTCGGGACGGGTCAGACGGCGGTGACCAACGGACCACTGTGCGTCCGCCGCCATAGCAGCCATCTAACAGACGCAAAATTTCCGAGCGGGCGAGCATCTGACTGCCAGAGGCCGCACCAAGGGCTACGCGGAAGAAGCGGACACGTGCATTGGCGCTTTCAACGGCCTCTTCGATCAATTTCATCTCAGGACTGTCAGCAACACCGGACATCGACATCAGCTCAACCCCATTGCTGATTGCGCCCAAAGGACTGATAAGGTCATGGCAAATGCGCGACCCAAGCAAAGATGCTGTGTCGTTAAGGTCAATGCTCATAAGGTCGTTTCCAAGGGGTTGTGCCATGATGGATGAATTGAACTCTCTGTTGGAGCCGGGCATGCTGGTGCGCCACCCGGACGCGCCCGATTGGGGGCTGGGACAAGTTCAATCTAACATAAATGGTAAAATTACGGTTAATTTTGAGCACCAAGGCAAAGTTACGATTAACGGTTCAAATGTCATTTTGCGGATCGAAATTGGAGATCGCACGTGAAATACGTCTGTTTGAGAGTCCTAAAATCTTATTCTTACATTGAAATAGATGTATTTAGGAATAATCAAGGGTGTTGATTTGTCGGAACTTAGCGGGTCAGTTTTTGGTAAGAATTGAATGACTGTTCCAATTGTGCCCCACACAGACGTCCGCCTTGCAACACGCCCAGAAGATATCGAAGGGGCTCAGCGACTGCGATATCGCGTGTTTGTTAAGGAGCTCGGCGGGGCGGGCACCCAAGTCGATCACGTGAATCGCTTTGAACGGGATACGTTTGACCCCTTTTGCGATCAGCTTGTCTTGGTTGATACGACGCAGGATCCGGTGAACCGCGATCATATTGTTGGTGTGTACCGGTTGATGCGCGAAGATCAGGCGCAAGCTGCCGGAGGGTTTTACGGAGAGGGCGAGTACGATCTGAGTGCTTTGAAAAGCTCTGGTCGGCGCCTGCTCGAACTTGGTCGGTCGTGCCTTGCTCAGGAGTATCGCGGCGGCACGGCCATGTTCCAGCTTTGGCAGGGCCTTGCGGATTATGTTCAACGTCACAAAATCGACGTGCTTTTTGGCGTTGCAAGTTTTCACGGGACTGACGTTTCGGAGTTCGAGCAGGCGCTGTCTTACCTCCACTCCGCGCATCTTGCCCCAGAAGAATTGCGCCCAAGATCGCTTGCTTATCAAAGTTTGGATTTGGTTCCCGCAGAGGACTTAGATCGCCCTGCTGCAATGCGCGCCATGCCTGCACTGATTAAAGCGTATTTGCGTCTGGGTGGCATGATTGGCGACGGGGCTTTTATTGATCATGACTTTAACACGACAGATGTCTGTCTTGTGATGGACACCCAAAAAATGTCAGCAAAACATCGCGATATTTACGCGAAGGCACGATCGCTTTGACATGGAATGAGATACCAGAAGCTGAGCCGGAACCTATTCAAGCGGCCGGGTGGGTACGACTGTTGGTGCGTGGGATTCCCGTTGGGCTTCTTGTTTTTGGCGGGTTGGCCATTCTTTTGCTTTTGCGTTTGATTGAAAGGCCGCTATTTGGGTTGCATCGACCTATAACGCCAATGATGACCAAATTTGTCTGCCGGAATGCACTACGGCTGCTTGGCATCTCGTATCGCGTCGAGGGAGAGCCGATGCGTCACTCAGGTGCAGTCGTTGCGAACCACGCCTCATGGCTCGATATTTTTGCCCTTAACGCGTGTCAGACAGTGTATTTTGTCTCCAAGGCAGAGGTATCAAAGTGGCCTTTCATCGGATGGCTTGCCCGTGCGACCGGAACGCTCTTTATCAGGCGTGATCGTCGTGATGCAGCGGAGCAGAAAACGCAGTTTGAAGAACGGTTGTTAGCAGGGCATCGTTTGCTTTTCTTCCCAGAGGGTACGAGTAGTGATGGACTGAGGGTTTTACAATTCAAATCAACGCTTTTTGCGGCGTTCTTTACAGATGATCTGAAAGAAAACTGCCATATTCAGACTGCAACTGTCACGTACCACGCTCCCAATGGTGAGCCGGACCATTTTTATGGCTGGTGGGGCGATATGGAATTCGGAGCCCATTTACTGCAGACACTGGCTGCACCCCGACAAGGCGCTATCACAGTCGTCTTTCATGAGCCTTTGAAAGTGAGCGACTTTGCAAATAGGAAAGCCCTTGCCCAGCGCGCGGAAGAGCAGGTGCGCCGCGGTTTTAGGAAAGAGGTGCAATCAGCGATTTAAGGCTCGCGAGCGGATCGTCTGATTTCCACACCTCCTGTCCGATAGCGAAAAAGTCGGAAAACGGCGCATATGTTTCGATGGCTTCGACCGTAAGGCCACCTTCAGCCACAACGGGAAGTTCGATCATTTGTGACCACCACTGAAAATCATCTAACGCTGCCAGTTCTTCGCCACCAAGCCCTGTATCTGTAAGGGGGCCGAGCGCAATATAATCCGCCCCACTTTCGCCGGCGTTCATGCCCTCGTGTCGTGATGCGCCACAGGCGGCACCGATCACAACGTCGGCGCCAAGCTCTTTTCGCGCATAGCGGACAGAGCGAGCGCCATCTGTGAGATGTACGCCGTCGAGGCCGAGTTTCTCGATCAGGCGGACATGGCTATCGAGAATGAGCGGAATATCACGGGCGTGGCTGGTTTCGCGCAATACATCCGCGACACGACTGACATCATCTTCGTCGCTGGCGGCCAGCGCCAGTCTGACACAAGCTATTTCCACCTCATCAAGCATGCCTGCCAAGGTCGCGTTAAAACTCGACAATTCTATTGTGGGTGGTGTGACAAGATAGACTTGCGGTGTTTGCGGAGCATCAGAGATATCGGTCATTCGGCTGGCCTTTTGTTTCGAACTTCATAGACGGAGCTGTTCTGCCTCACAAGGGCATTGCTTCAGGCGCATTCGAGCCTTAAACCGCCGTGAAACATTGGGAAATAGCGATGTCGGGAACCAATCATGACGCCCAGCCTGAGTGGGGCGGTCCGCAGCCGGTGATGGTGTTGGTCGCGCCTCAGATGGGCGAGAATATCGGTGCATCCGCGCGAGGCATGTTAAATTTTGGACTGGAGCGGATGCGCCTTGTGGCGCCGCGTGATGGCTGGCCAAACCCCGCAGCGACAGCAACGGCGTCCGGCGCGGCAAAGGTGCTTGATACAGTTAGCATATACGCGACGACCGCAGAAGCGATTGGCGAATTCGATTACGTTTTCGCCACGACAGCGCGGGCGCGCGATATGACCAAGCCAGTCGTCACCCCGGAGGAAGCGATGGGACAAGCCCGCGCAAAGATCGCAAATGGCCAGAAGGTCGCGGTGTTGTTCGGGCCAGAGCGGGCCGGACTGGAGAATTCTGATGTGGCGCAGGCGAACGCGCTTGTCTCTGTGCCGGTTAATCCAGGATTTGCGTCACTCAACCTGTCGCAATGTGTGCTTTTGACCGCTTATGAGTGGCGCAGGCAGTCCGATGCTGTCGAAGCATTGCTGCAAGATGTAGAGATGGCCTCGCAAGTCGAAATTCACAAGCTGTATGAGCATTTCGAACAAAGGCTTGATGTGGCTGGTTTTTTCTACCCGAAAACCAAAGCGGACAGTATGAAATTGCATCTGCGAAATATGTTGTCGCGCCTTCCGCTGACGCCGCAAGATGTGCAGATTTTTCATGGGATCCTGCGGCAATTCGTGCGGTGGAAATCGCGCGAGGACTAGTTGTCGGGCCGTCGTTAGCGCACTAGCTTGAGCGCAATACAGAAGAGGCAGGTATGGCAGAAAAACGTTCCATTTTCGAAGAGGTCGACACGGCGGAAAAGCCAGCGGCTCAAGCTGGTGTGATTGACCGCGCCAAGAAACCGGGTGCACGCCGTGCCATCCGCGGCTGGCTGATGGCTTTGTTCGCTTTGGTCGTCGTCATGATCGTTGTTGGCGGCATGACCCGTCTGACAGATTCCGGTCTTTCGATTACCGAATGGAAACCTGTCACAGGGGCGATCCCGCCGATGAGTGCAGAGGTTTGGGCTGAAGAATTCGAGAAATACAAAGCGATTCCGGAATATCAGCTCCAAAACAAAGGGATGTCTTTGGAAGAGTTCAAAGTCATCTATTGGTGGGAATGGGGGCATCGCCAACTCGGTCGCGTGATTGGATTGGTTTGGGCGTTAGGTTTTGCATATTTTGCGCTGCGCCGTGACATTCCATCGGGTTGGACAGGCCGCTTGCTCTTGCTTGGCGCGCTCGGTGGTTTGCAGGGCTTTATCGGGTGGTGGATGGTGTCTTCAGGGCTTGAAGGCACAAGGTTGGACGTGGCCTCCTACCGACTCGCGACCCATTTGGGACTGGCGTTTGTCATCCTCGGCCTGATCTGCTGGTACGTGCTCGCTCTCGGACGGTCTGAGGCCGACCTTATGCAGGCCCGTCGCAGTGCGGAGCCGAGATTGAAGAGGATGGTTTCCGGCCTGATGCATGCCTGTTATTTGCAAGTCATACTTGGCGCACTGGTCGCAGGCATCGACGCAGGCCGAACCTATACGGACTGGCCATTGATGGGGGGAGATGTATTTCCGTCGCTCGCGTTTGAGTTGACGCCCTTATGGTCGAACTTCTTCGAAAATGAGGCGCTCGTTCAATTCAACCACCGCGTGTTGGGCTACATTGTCGTTATCTTTGGCCTAGTCGTCTGGCGCAGGTCGCGCAGTTCGGGAAATGTAAAAACGAAACAAGCCTATGATTGGGTGGCGGTTATGCTTTTCGGCCAGATGGTCCTGGGAATTGGGACCGTCATGTATGCAGCACCAGTGCATTTGGCGATTGTCCACCAACTGGGCGCAGTCGTTTTGATCTGCCTGATCCTCCGCGCACGGTTCCTGACCATGTATCCGATCGCTCAATCCGTAAGGGGATAATCGATGACAGCCTATGACGATTTGATGGCCTATGAGCGGGTCACGCAAGCATTGTCCTCCGTCGCGGGGCGCACAGGGTGGGACCAGGAAACGGTTATGCCGGATGGAGCCGCCAGCTTGCGGTCGGAGGAAATGGCAGCGTTAGAGGAAGTGCTGCATGCGCGGCGTACAAACCCTACGACGGGTGATCTTTTGGCGCGTGCTGAAAGCACTGATGAGGTGAGTGCCGCGAACCTACGCCTCATCAAACGCAGTTATGAGCGGACGATTAAAATTCCTGCAGATTTGGCGACCGCAATCGCACGTCACACCTCGAAAGGCCAAGGGATCTGGGCGAGAGCACGCGCTGAGAACGACTTCGCAAGCTTTGCACCGGTTCTTGAGGAAATGATCCGCTTAAAACGAGAAGAGGCAGCGTGTCTGGCTGCTGGTGGCGATCTTTATGATGCGCTTTTGGATGATTACGAACCGGGCACCAGTGGTGCCGATCTTCAAGCGATGTTTGATCGGATGCGCCCGCGCTTGGTCGCTTTGCGGGAACGTGTCTTGTCAGGCCCTTCGGTTGAGCCGTTAGATCAAGCGTTCGATGAAACCGTCCAGATGGCCGTGACAAAAGAATTGGCGCAGTGTTTCGGGTACGATCTGAACATAGGTCGGATCGACAAGGCCGTGCATCCGTTCAGTTCGGGGTCAGGAACAGACGTTCGTATAACGACGCGCACCAGCCCGCGTGATCCGTTTAACTGCTTCTATTCGACAATTCATGAGGTCGGGCACGCCTGCTATGAGCAAAATATCGACCGCGATTACGAATTAACGCCGCTCGGGTCCGGAGTGTCGATGGGCGTGCATGAAAGCCAAAGTCGCATTTATGAAAATCAGCTGGGCCGCTCGCGTGAATTCACGAGTTACCTTTATGGTTTGATGCGCGACAAGTTCGGCGATTTCGGCGTGACCAATGAAGACGCGTTTTACAGTGTCGTGAACCGTGTCTCGTCAGGATATATCCGTACGGAAGCGGATGAAATTCATTACAATCTACACGTCATGTTGCGTTTCGATCTGGAGCGTCAACTGATCTCCGGCGATCTGGAAGTGCGTGATCTTGAAGATGCGTGGAATGCGCGGTTCGAAGCTGATTTTGGGGTCGCGGTGGATAAACCTTCCAACGGGGTCTTGCAGGACGTGCATTGGTCTTTCGGATTATTCGGGTACTTCCCGACCTATTCACTGGGCAATGTTTATGCCGGGTGTTTGTATCAGGCTTTACGCGAAGCTGTTCCGCAGCTGGACGCTCAACTGGCGCAAGGTGACACAAAGAAAGCGACCGGTTGGCTCAAAAATAATCTGCAGACGTTTGGTGGACTGCGCGAACCGCGTGACACGATCCGCCATGCGTGCGGCTTTGAGCCGTCCGAGATGCCGTTGCTCGATTATCTCGATACAAAGTTCGACGCGTTGTACGGCCTTTAAGAAAGCCCGTACTTTCTATTCTGCTGCGATTTTGATGACAGGGGTCATCTTGGCAAAGATGTCATCGGACAGGTGGCATTTGACCTGATGCCCGTCCGCCATGTGGCGCACGGCGGGAACTTCCTTTTCGCAAAGCCCACCGGGCACCTGATCTTTCCAACGACAGCGCGTTTGGAATGGGCAGCCTGAGGGCGGGTTCATAGCGGACGGAATGTCACCCTCCAGAACGATATGTTCTTTTTCGATACTGGTGTCAGCAATGGGCACAGCGCTGAGCAGCGCTTCGGTATAGGGGTGATAGGGTGGCTGGAAAACCTGATCGGTTGATCCCAGTTCCACGACATGTCCCAGATACATCACCATGACCCTATCCGAGAGGTAGCGCACGATGGACAGATCGTGCGAAATGAACAGAAGCGTGGTCTTGTTTTTGCGCTGAATTTCCATCAGCAGATCGGTGACCGCCGCTTGAACAGAGACATCAAGCGCAGAGACCGGTTCATCCGCGACGACGATCTTCGCGTCACCCGCGAATGCGCGCGCGATGCCGACCCGTTGCTTTTGACCACCGGACAATTGCCGTGGCATTCGGCCCGCGAACTCACGGGGCAGTTTCACGAGGTCCAGTAGCTCAAGCATCCGGTTCTCTCGATCATTCTCGGTCTCGCCCACGCCGAAAATTTCCAGCGCGCGGATAATTTGGCGCCCGACCGTCATAGAGGGATTTAGTGTGTCGAACGGGTTTTGGAACACCATTTGCACATTTGCGATTGTCTTTGTGTCGCGGCTTTCGATCGGGACGTCTTGGATTTCGGAGTTGTGCAAAAGAATTTTGCCATCAGTGGCGGTCTCCAAACCCATCAGCACTTTGGCGAAGGTTGACTTGCCACAACCGGACTCCCCGACAATGGCCAGCGTCTCGGACTCGCGGGCCTCAAAGCTGAGTGTCTCGTTTGCTTTGACAACTTTCTTGTTTGCCCCACCGAACAAGGCGGAGGCCGCAACCTCATAATATTTCTTGAGGTTGTCCATCTTCAGGACAACATCGCCCGGTTCGGGTTTCTCGGTCTGTTTGCCGACATCAATGGGCGCGCCCCAATCAATCTCAGCGTATCTCAGACAGCGTGTTTCGTGGCGGTCTCCTCGGGCGACATCTGCCATCGGAATAACACCCTGATCGCATCGGCCAGCTTCAAAATAGTCGCAGCGTGGGCCAAAGTTACAACCATTCGGGCGCTCATGAGGAAGTGGAAAATTGCCGGGTATGGCCACGAGGGGGCGAGAGTTTTTGTCTGCGCCGGGCAAGGGGATCGACCGGAACAGCGCCTGCGTATAAGGGTGTTGCATCTTGTCGAACACATCGGAGATACGGCCCGTTTCCACTGTTTCGCCGGAATACATTACGCAAATCCGGTCGCAAGTTTCCAAGACTAGTCCGAGGTTGTGGGAAATAAACAGCATCGATGTGCCGTATTTCTTACCAAGGTCTTTGACAAGTTCAACCACCGCCGCCTCAACCGTGACATCCAAAGCCGTCGTTGGCTCATCAAGGATCAGCAAAGATGGTTTCGACATCAGTGCCATAGCGATAACGATGCGCTGCTGTTGGCCACCTGAGAGCTGATGGGGGAAGCTGTTCAAGATGCGTTTTGGATCAGGGAGCTTCACATCAGTGACGACTTCCAAAGCGCGCTCGTATGCTTCTTTCTCAGACGTGCCGAAATGGATCATCGGCACTTCCATCAATTGCTTACCGATCCGCATCGCCGGGTTCAGGGAAGCCATCGGTTCTTGATAGATCATTGCGATTTCAGAGCCGCGTATGTCGCGGAGTTCTTCTTGGCTCATTTGGCTGAGGTCACGGCCTTTGAACTTAATGGAGCCCCCGACGATCCTGCCATTCACGCCGAGGTCTTGCATAACGCCCAAAGCAACTGTGGATTTCCCACAACCAGACTCGCCCACAAGGCCCATTGCTTCGCCCGGCCTGACGGTGCAGGAAAAATCCATCACCGCGGGAATCTCACGTAGACGGGTGAAGAACGAGATGGACAGTTTGTCAATCTCAAGGATCGGGCCGTCATATGTGTCAGTGTCAGCCATGATCAATCCTTCAAGCTTTCTTCACGCAGACCGTCGGCCAAAAGGTTCAGGCCTAAGACGAGCGTCATAAGGGAGAGTGCGGGCGCGATTGCAGGGTGGGGGTAGATGCCCAAAAGTCTGCGACCAGCATTGATCGTGGTGCCCCAGTCGGGGCTCTCAGATTCAAGGCCGAGACCAAAGAAGCCCAGGGTCCCTAAGAGGATCGTCGTATATCCAATGCGCAGGCAGAAATCGACGATCAACGGGCCACGCGCGTTAGGAAGGATTTCCCAAAGCATGATGTACCACGCGCCCTCGCCACGGGTTTGGCCGGCAGCGACATAGTCGCGGGTCTTAATGTCGAGCACGAGGCCACGCACGATCCGGAACACTGTTGGCGAATTCACGAAAACAACGGCCACGAAAACGATCAGTACGTTTTGGTCGATGGAGATCAGTCCGAACGGGTCAGCGTCCCAAGCAAGTGCGAGGTAAAGATAACCCCCAATCACCACGGTCAGCCCGATAAAGAGCATGTTCTTGGAGGGCTGTGTAAAGTAGCGAGAATTCCACAGCAGCACCAAAAAGATCAGCGGGAAGATGAAAAGGATTGAGGCTAAAATTGTTGGGACGCGCCACATGTAGAAGCCGAAATCAATGCCAGCGGCTCTGATCTCTGGTGTCACCAATAAGAAGAAAAGCAGGATAACAGGGAAGGCCAGAACGAGGTTCGCGATGAAGCTCAATACGGTGTCAAACATACCACCGTAAAAGCCAGCGGGCAGCCCCAAAACGATCCCCACCATGAAGGCGAACAATGTCGCGGCTGGTGCGATGATTAAAACGATCTGTGAGCCTTGCATCACGCGGGAGAATACATCACGGGCAAGGTTGTCACCGCCAAGCAAATAATGCGCGTACTCTCCATCTTCGGCACCGCGCAATGGCGTGCCCGGCACTTTGTTTTTCATGCCAGAGACCTGGCTCAGCGGATCATGTGTGATGACGAGGTCGAACGCGACGAAAATCGCAACAAAGACCCAAAACATCACAATTGCGAAGCCGATCATGCCAACGACGGAGTCAAACAATTTGCCGTAAAGGCCTAGCTTTCGTTTGAAGGCCATTGACAGGGCAAATGTGATGATAAGCGCGATCCAAACAGGCAGGAGTCTTACGCCGATTTCCCCGATGATGCCTCCGGTTCCGTAGGGCGTAAATATCCCGCTGAACATGTAGGTGGCCAGAATGCCGAGCAGTCCGAGGAAGAGATAAGAGTTAATCCGCCCCACCAAATCAATCGTGCCGCCTGAGGACATAGCGGAACCGTCAGGATTAACGGTGATTGATGGTGGAGGTGCGGTAAAGCTGAGGACGAATTGTATCACCAGCATGACCGCAAAGAGGCCGACAACCACGAAGAAGATCGGGTTCAAGACTATGCCGACTGAGCCTGTCCATGTGAGCGGATCCATGCGTGCGCCTCCTTACGAAATTCTGATGCGTGGGTTAAGGAAGACGTAGCCGATATCGGAAATCAGCTGGGTCACCAGAACTACGAAGACGGCCACCACGGAGCATCCCAGCAGCAAATCAATGTCATTGTTTGAGGCCGCTTGAACCAGCGTCCATCCAAACCCTTTATAATTAAACAGCGTCTCCGTGATAACGACACCGGTCAAAAGGTACGGGAATTGCAACATGATCACGGTAAAAGGTGCAATCAGTGCATTCCTCAGCGCGTGTTTCATGACAATGTTGCCAAAGCTCACGCCTTTTAGGCGCGCAGTCCGGATGTATTGCGCCGTCATCACCTCTGCCATGGAGGCGCGCGTCATCCGCGCGATATAGCCCACGCCGTATAGCGCAATTGTCATCACAGGCAGGGTGAAATTGGCAAATGTCGCGTCATCCATCGCGGATGTCGCGGAACCTTTGAAAATTTTCCAACCGGCACCGGAAGCCAGCACGGCAATAAAGATCACACCAGATACATATTCGGGTGTTGCTGATGTTGTAATTGCGAATGTCGACAAACTGCGATCGGTCCGTGAGCCTTCTCGCATCCCTGCGAGTATACCGATGAGGAGAGCCAAAGGGATCATGACGCCGAATGCGGCCAAGGCTAGCTTCCCAGTAAGGCTTAGCCGCTTTGATAAAATTGTGTTCACGCTCTCTTTGAAGACGGTGGAAAAACCCCAATTGCCTTGCAGCACGCCACAAAACCGCGCCACGTCTCGCTCAGCATCCACGGTGCCGCCGCCAACGACCTGAGCTTGTTCATAGCATTGGCCAGAGGTCTTGCCGTCTTCGTCTGTATGCACAAAGCCCGGCAATACGCCGAGCCATTGTCCGTATTTGACAGGCAGGGGCTCAAGATAGCCGTTCTTTGTCAGGTAACTTGTCACCGCCTCATCCGACATGCGGAAGTTGCCTTCGGTTTTGGCAAGCTTTTCGAGGTTGGGATACAGGTTCGTCATGAAGAACACGACGAATGTCAGGCAGAATGCTGTCAGCAGCATCACGCCCACCCGGCGCAGGATAAATAGGCCCATTGGGTCCCCTGTTGTCTGTCTAAGCTGGCCGCTTCGTGTCTTGTGACATCTTTCACCTCAAAGTGAGGCGGCGGGGCAGCGCTGGATAGAGACTAAAAGGGCCGCGCGAGTGTGTCGCGCGGCCTCAAGTTTTTGCCTTAAGCAGCAAGGCCCCATTTGTAGACCTGCGGCAGATACGCGATATGCATATCAAGACCGACAACGCCCTCTTTCGAGTGGCGATAGAGGGAGCGCCAGTAAGGCTGGATGGTGACGCCTTCGTCGCGCATGATCGTCTGAAGCTTCTTCATCACTTCACGACGCTTGTCAGCATCCGCGATTGAGTTCGCTTCCGCCAAAGCGGCATCGAATTCGGCATTGGAGAATGCAGCCTCGTTCCACGCCTCGCCGGAGCGATAGGCCAACCCGAGAATTTGTACGCCAAGGGGACGGTGGTTCCAGTTTGTTGAGGAAAAACCGTATTTCGTCCAGTCATTCCAGAACGTTGTTCCGGGGATGATTGTCCGCTTGATGTTGAAGCCAGCATCGCGCAACTGGGCACCAACAGCGTCGGTCGTGTTTTTACGCCAGTCATCGTCGATAGAGATCAGTTCGAACTCGTAATCGGCCATGCCTGCTTCATCGAGCAATGCTTTTGCGCCTGCCGGATCATACGCCATGCCTGGCACATCTGCATATTCGGGGTGCATTGGTCCGACATGGGTGTTGTCTGCTGGAATACCTCGGCTTGCATAGCCGAGTTCAAGGCAGACGTTTACATCAACGGCCTTTGCAATCGCTTGACGGACGCGAACGTCTGCATATGGCTTCTTACCATCGGCATCTTCTGATTCCTGGTTTGGACGAATGACAATGGTCGCAGCAGATGCGACTTCGGATTTCGTCCAACCCATACCGTCAAATACGTCAACAAAATCGCCAACAGTTTCCCAGATCGTGTCAACTTCATCAGCGTCCGCAGCAGCAACCCAAGCGGCTGGATCGGTGCCGTAGTCGATGAATTCGATGCGGTCTAGATAAGCGCCTTTGCCTTCTGCGTAGCCCCACCAATCAAAGCCATCGTTACGGACAACAACCGCTTTAACGCCGACTTCAAGAGACTCTGGTTTGTAGGGACCGGTTCCGACTGGATTGGACAGCATTGTGTCTGCGGAATGTGATGCGTGCGTTACGGCGGCCGGGTAGTCCGACATGCCGGCAATAAGTGTGATGTCGGGTGCAGGCAGGTTCAATCTGACGGTGCTTGGATCGACTACCTCGATCGCGCCGTCGATGGCTTTGTTTGTGTCGGCATCAATCAGCACAGCAAAGCGGCCGGCCATTGAGTTGCCTTCAACGTCCTTGTCGCACCAGCCGCTGATTACGCGTGCCACGTCTTCGGCTGTAAAGTCGTCGCCATTGTTCCATTTAACACCTTGGCGCACGCTGAGCGTGTATTGTGTCGCGTCGTCGTTGATTTCCCAACCTGTCAGCAACATTGGTTCAAATGAGCCATCGGAATTATACTCAACCAGATATTCCAGCCAGCCAGCAGTGAAGGCCGCCATCTGTGTCCAGTCATAGGTGCGTGGGTCTTTGGTAGCGCGGACCTCCATCTGCATCCGAAGCGTGCCGCCTTGTTGCGCGTGACCGGCCGCTTTAGCAGGTGCTGCACCGATCATGGAATATGCGGCAGTTGTTGTGACGCCTAGCATGGTCGCACGTGTCATAAACTCGCGGCGGTCCATCTTTCCCGCTTCATATTCAGCTTTGTACATTGCAGCTGCGGAGTGCACTGGAGCCCCCGTCAGTGTTTCATGTGTCATGTCTTTCTCCCTATTTGACAGTGACCTATTGCTTTCGGGGTCGAGGGTCCCGCTTGACATTTTTGCCGCGTGACATCGCCTTAAGTGATATTTTTGTACTCTTACCCTGAGCTTGAGTAGCCATAGCGCCCGATATTCCCACGAAGGTCAACGGTTGGAACCGTCAAAAATGGGACTAATTGCGACACCGATGGTGTCCATTAGCGACACAATCGCGTGTGGAGCGCCTAGTTGCAGAAAAGAGAAAACTTAGCGCCGCGATTTACGAAAGTTCGAAGGTGTTTCACCCGTTTGCGCTTGAAACGCTCTCGTGAAGTAGGCCGCGGACGAGAAACCTAACCTGTCCGATATCTGCTTAACCGGTTGGTCCGTTTGCAGCAGAGCTTCACATGCGGTGTTGATGACATGTTCATTCAGTAACGCGGACGCAGGTTTGCCGACCGACCCTTGGGTCAGGCGGGTCAAGTGTGTTGGCGTAACATTTAGGTCAGACGCGAATTCACCCAATGACTTCCCATCGCGGTGCCCGATGGAGACGACATGGCTGAATTTCGACAACAGCTGATCAGACTTCCCGAGGCTTTCTGCGGGTTGACCGAGCAAGAGCCTATCCAGCCAAACGGCAATCATCATGATGTGGGCTTGGACCGCGCGGCGTTGACCCGTGCGAAGTTCTCCTAGCTCGCGGGCAAGCGCATCAATGAGACCGCTAATCTCTGCCTGCGCCTGAACATTAGTGGCACGCACCAAGGCCGGTCTGCGCGGAAAACCCGCGTATTCATCATCCGGAAGGGACAATACCATGCCTTGAGGTCCTGCAAACATCTCATAGCTGAAAAGCGTATTGCGTGGCACATAGACTGCCGTATTCGGTCCAACACCCCGCAGCCGACAATCAACCATGAAACGTCCCTGACCGCGCGTGACCCAAAACAAGACAGGATGGTCGAGTGAGCGCGCTGTATCTGATTTCCACGCTTCGCGCCGCTGGGCCGCAGCAAGCGTTTCTACCAAGGGAAGACGTTTTAAAGGCATAGGGTGTTCAGACCGCGCAGGTTTGAATTCGTTAGGGGTCATTGGCTAAATCCCCTTACGATTCGAGTCAAAGGTTGAAAAAGGTCAATTTTCCGACCGTGAAGCCAACTCCTTTGCATCGATCTGCATCCATCCTTTCATCCGCGCCTTGAACCATGTGCGCTGCCGCTTAGCATATTGACGGGATGCAATAATGGAACGCTCGCGTGCCTCGGTTAGCGAGATCTCGCCATTTATGTGAGCCATGAGCTCAGGGCCGCCGATAGCTTTTGAAGACGGGCGCGACGGATCCCAATCGTTTTGCAAGGCGCGCACTTCATCCAAGGCGCCATTGTCTAACATCATGTCAAAGCGGCGTGTAATGCGCTCGTTCAGCCAGTCTTTAGGGCTGTTCAACACAATCTTGGTTGCGGCTACCGCAGGCAACAAAGGGGGCGGGGTTTCGTCCTGCCATTCGGAAATTTGCCTGCCAGTGTTTTGCAAAACCTCCCAAGCACGGCGGACACGTGCCGGGTTGACTGTATCAATTCTGCTCAAAGTCGTCTCATCTAATGCCGCGCGCATCGCTTCTATGGGCGTTACGTTTGCGAGCTCGCGAATGTCGTCGGGCGTCGCTGGAATATCGGCCAAGCCTTCAGTCAACGCAGTGAAGTTCAGTCCAGTCCCGCCAACGATGATCGGCCGGTCCTTTTGCAAAAGTGGTGTAACATCGCGCAACCAATGGCCGGTCGAATAATGAGCTTGATACGGGACATGCCCGTAAAGCGCGTGGGGCGCGCGGGCCAGTTCGTTAGTGTTTGGGCGTGCCGACAGAAGCTGCCAGCAATCGAAAACCTGTAGAGCATCAGCGTTAATGATGGTGCCGCCAAGTCGCTCAGCAATCGTCAATGCCAGAGAAGATTTGCCAGATGCCGTCGGGCCGGCAATTAATACCGGTTTTTCGATTTCTATTTTATCTAGCAATTTCAACATGCTTCGTGACGGCTTTCATGTGGGATAAATGCAAAGCCGTTCGAAGAACGTCTTCGCCGTTGAAACTGTTCACGTTTTCCGACATTTTGCCGCAGATTTGCAAGCAGCCAAGTGAGAGCCCCCTATGAGCAGCACGACTCCCAAAACCACCTATAACCGCGTGATGCTAAAAATTTCCGGCGAAGCGTTGATGGGAGATCAGGGGTTCGGGCTTCATCCCCCAACGGTAGAGCGTATAGCGCGGGAAGTAAAAACCGTTCATGACATGGGTGTTGAGATTTGCATGGTGATCGGTGGCGGCAACATTTTCCGCGGTCTGCAAGGCTCGGCACAAGGAATGGAGCGAACCACCGCAGATTATATGGGGATGCTGGCGACTGTGATGAATGCGCTTGCGATGCAGGGCGCGCTCGAAGCGCTGGGCATCCATACGAGGGTTATCTCCGCGATCACGATGAACGAAGTCGCTGAGCCTTACATTCGGCGCCGTGCCGTCCGCCATTTGGAAAAGAAGAGGGTCTGCATTTTTGCGGCAGGTACCGGCAATCCCTACTTCACGACTGATACAGCAGCTACTTTGCGCGCCAATGAGATGTCATGTGAAGCCATCTTCAAAGGCACGAAGGTAGACGGTGTCTACGACAAAGATCCGGCGAAGCACGGAGATGCGGTGCGCTATGATGCGGTGAGTTTTGATGACGTTCTGCAAAAGCGTTTGGGAGTGATGGATGCTTCTGCAATTGCCTTGGCGCGCGACAATGACTTGCCAATCATTGTGTTCAGTCTGGACGAGCCGGGAGGATTCAAAGGTATCCTCGCTGGCGAGGGGACCTACACAATCGTTCAAGATTAATCAGAAAAAAACGGCTGCTTGCCAAAACCGTGTTCGCAAGGGCGCAGCAACAGGCCTACTTGCCGTGCCACGGTATGAGCGTCTGGCAAACAGATCGTCGCTGGGTTATGAAGTGGCGCAACAAGAATAAAATAGGCGATAGGACCAACTCTTATGTCCGAAGACTTCATGCTAGACACAGACGACCTGCAACGGCGTATGGATGGCGGAATGAACAGTTTGCGCACCGAATTCGCGTCACTGCGTACAGGGCGTGCTTCAGCCTCAATGTTGGAGCCTGTGATGGTTGACGCATACGGTTCAATGACACCGATCAATCAGGTTGGCACCGTCAATGTTCCCGAGCCGCGCATGGTAACAATCAATGTCTGGGACAAGGGCTTAGTTGGGAAAGTTGAAAAAGCGATCCGCGAGAGTGGGTTAGGGATCAATCCTCAACTCAATGGTACGATCATCATGCTGCCGATCCCTGAGTTGAATGAAGAACGTCGACGCGAATTGACAAAAGTCGCGGGCTCATACGCGGAAAATGCGCGCGTTGCCGTGCGCAACATTCGCCGCGACGCAATGGACCAAATCAAAAAGGCCAAGGCGGACGGAATGTCTGAGGATGACCAAAAGCTTTGGGAGTCAGAAGTACAAGAAATGATTGATGCGCAGATCAAACTGATCGACGCAACGCTGGAAACGAAACAAGAAGAGATCATGCAAGTTTAAGCGTGACCGGGCCGCCTCTTTGGGCGGCCTTTGCAATTTAGAGCGAGGATTTCACAAATGAGCGTAGTCGAGATCAACCCAGACGGTCCAAATCACGTGGCCATTATTATGGATGGCAATGGGCGTTGGGCGACACAGCGTGGCCGCCCGCGGCTTTTCGGCCACCAAGCTGGTGCGAAACGGGTGCGTCAAGCCGTGGAAACCTGCCCTTCACTAGGTGTGAAATATCTGACGATTTTTGCATTCTCCACGGAAAATTGGAAACGGACACAGTCTGAAGTCGCAGGGCTCATGGCCTTGTTCCGCCGCTATATCCAGCGTGAAGCCAACTACCTGCACCGGCTTGGCACACGGGTTCGTTTTATCGGTGACCGGGTTAAACTGGACAAGAAGTTGCAAGCTCTCATGGACTATCTTGAGAAGCTGACAGAAAATAATGACACGACACATCTTACCATCGCGTTGAACTACGGTGCCCGAGATGAGGTAACGCGGGCAACGCAGCGGCTTGCTGTCGAAATTGCCGAAAAGCGTTTGATGCCGGAACAAGTGAATTCAGAAGTTCTTGCATCTTTCCTAGATACCTATGTTCTGCCTGATCCGGATTTGGTGATCCGAACATCGGGCGAGGCGCGCATTTCGAACTTCTTGCTGTGGCAATCGGCTTATGCGGAATACGAGTTTATCGACACGCATTGGCCAGATTTTACTCCAGATGTGTTTGGCGCTGTTGTCAGTCGCTATGGCGGCCGTGATCGCCGCTTTGGCGCTGTAAAGGCCTGACGCGCATGAGCCTGCAGGCTGAGAAGTTCTCCGACCTTTGGGTGCGTATGGGCTCCGGGGCGGTGATTGCAGTGGTCGGGTTGACGTGCGTCTGGCTCGGCGGTGCAGCGTTTCTCGCCCTATGTTGCCTTCTCACCGGAGCGCTGGTTTGGGAGCTCGTCACCATGCTGGGCGGAGGGCCGAGGCGCGCTTTGATGCTTGGCCTTGGAGCAGGGGCCGCTTTTCTTGCCGCCCGATTGCTTCCAATTGGCGTCGGATTGCCATTCATCTTATTGCCGTCAATTGCGGGGATTGCGCTGCTACCGCGAAATCGGACGCTTTATATGATTTTTACGGCCCTGATTATCATTGCGGCTTACGGTCTAGCCGTTCAGCGCAATGATTTCGGGTTCACTTGGATGCTCTGGCTCGCTCTCGTGGTGATCGTAACCGACGTCGCAGGCTATTTCGCCGGGCGCTTTATCGGCGGGCCAAAATTCTGGCCCCGCGTGTCGCCTAAGAAAACATGGTCCGGGACGATTGCAGGCTGGGTGGGGGCCGCAGCTGTCGGGATATGTTTCCTCGGTCAACCCGGCGTTGGGGTCGAAGTGATTGGTATTTCAATTGCGATTTCTATGGCCTCGCAAATGGGGGATATTGCCGAGAGCGCAATGAAAAGGAAGATGGGCGTAAAAGACAGCTCTAACCTGATCCCCGGCCATGGCGGTGTTTTCGACCGATTTGACGGGATGCTGGGTGCGTCGGTTTTTCTTTTGCTCATTGAGCAAATCGTCGATTTTCCACCCGTTTTCTAAATGCGCAAAGTCACAATATTTGGATCGACCGGTTCTATCGGTGAAAATACCGTTGATCTGATTAAGCGTTCGCCGGAGGCCTATGATATTGTCGCCCTGACCGGTGGGCGGAATGTTAAACGCTTGGCTGAGCAGGCGATTGAATTGAATGCCGACATAGCCGTCACTGCGTTTGACGCGTGCTACACTGAGCTCAAAGATGCTCTCTCAGGGTATGATATCGAAGTAGCGGCTGGGGCGGATGCTGTGGCAGAAGTCGCAGATCGCCCCAGCGATTGGGTAATGTCCGCAATTGTTGGTGCAGCGGGCCTTGTTCCGGGGCTGGCGGCTTTGAAGCAAGGAAAAACTCTGGCGCTCGCCAATAAGGAGTCGCTCGTCACTGCAGGGCCAATTTTGATGGGTGAAGCGCATCGTTATCAAGCAACTGTGTTGCCTGTGGATAGCGAGCACTCAGCCGTGTTTCAGGCGTTGGTCGGCGAAGATATCGACGCTGTTGAGCGCGTCATTATTACGGCTTCAGGCGGCGCTTTCCGTGACTGGCCAACGAAAGACTTGCACAAGGCTACGGTTGAAGATGCGTGCACTCATCCGAATTGGGATATGGGGCAACGCATAACAATCGACTCGGCATCGCTTTTTAACAAGGCGATGGAGCTCATTGAAACAAAAGAGTTCTTTGGTGTCAGGCCGGATCAAATCGAAGCAATTGTGCATCCTCAAAGCCTGATACATGCTCTGGTTGGTTTTAACGACGGGGCCTTGATGGCCCATATCGGGCCCCACGACATGCGCCACGCGATTGGCTATGCACTGCACTGGCCCAACCGCGGGCATGTTCCCGTCGAGAGGCTTGATCTTGCGAAAATTGCGCAGCTTGATTTTCGACCAGCGGACCCCATTCGGTATCCTGCGTTGCGTTTGGCACGGGAGGTGATGGACGCAGGCGGACATGCAGGTGCAATCTTCAATGCAGCAAAAGAGGCGGCGATGGACGCGTTTATCGCCCGCAACATCGGGTTCACTCGAATGGCGGATGTCGTAGACGCCACGCTCTCGACACTTTCCGGTGAGATAGGCTCCTGCGAGGATATGTCTCTTGATTCCGTCTTGGCCGTCGACCATCTGGCACGTAAGACAGCACAAGAGATCATTGCAGCAGGATAAGAGGCACAGATGGACATTATCGGTATGATCCCCAGCGCGGGCGGGCTGCTTGGAACGCTAGCTGCCTTCGTTCTTGCGCTCAGTGTGATCGTAGCGATCCATGAATACGGCCACTACATTGTCGGTCGTTGGTGCGGTATTCATGCGGAGGTTTTTTCTCTCGGCTTCGGACCGGTCCTGTTTTCTCGTGTCGATAAACATGGAACCAAGTGGCAATTGGCTGCCTTGCCTTTTGGGGGGTATGTCAAATTCATGGGTGACGCGGATGCGGCATCAGGCAAGGACGGAGAGATTATCAGCTCACTATCGGAGGCAGAACTTAAGCGCACAATGCATGGTGCCGATTTATGGCGGCGTTCCGCAACGGTTGCTGCGGGACCGATTTTCAATTTCATCCTTTCGATGCTGGTGTTTGCTGCAATCTTCCTCTTTTCCGGGACGACATCAGATGAGCCTCTTATCGGGGAGGTGAAGCCCAATCCAGGGAACGAAGAACTGTTTGAGGCCGGTGACCTGATCAAGGCAGTTGGCGGTGTCAATACGCCTGATTTGGCTGCGTTCTACGAAGTTGCGCGGGATACACCGCCGGCCGAGACAGTCAGCTATGTTATTGAGCGCAACGGCGCGGACGTTACTTTTGACAGCGTTTACCCTTTTCCGCCGGTTCTTGATTCCCTTCAGCCGCAATCAGCGGCGATGGATGCAGGGCTTGAGGCTGGTGATGTGATTACGAGTGTTGATGGTCAACCCGTCTGGGCATTGAAGGAAGTTCAGGAATACGTACAAGCTGGTGCCGGAGCTGAGGTAGACCTTGGCGTTTGGCGAGAAGGTGAAATCCTCAACTTACAGCTGACACCCCGACAGCGCGATTTGCCGGTAGAAGGCGGGTTTGAGACACGCTGGCTGATTGGCTTTTCTGGTGGCGCTTTTTTTGAAGCACCGCGCGTCACGCTTGGTGTTGGAGAGGCCGCATTGGGTGGCGCGCGTCAAACGTGGTTTATTGCGACGTCAAGCCTATCCGGACTTTGGCACATGATTACGGGGGCAATTAGTTCGTGCAACATTCAAGGCCCGATTGGTATCGCGCAGACGTCTGGTGATATGGCGAGCCAAGGCGCGCAGTCCTTCATCTGGTTTATCGCAGTGTTAAGCACAGCTGTCGGATTGTTGAACCTTTTTCCAATCCCTGTGTTGGACGGGGGTCACCTTGTTTTTCATGCTTACGAAGCGGTCTCTGGCAAGCCGCCAAATGACAAGGTTCTGAATGTGATGATGACAACGGGTTTAGTGCTACTTCTCTCGTTGATGGTGTTTGCACTTAGCAATGATTTGCTTTGCCCTTGATCCCATGACGAGGTGCAATGTCACCGAAGCTCCGTGCTCTTGCCGCATTTCGGCCATAATCAGACGCGATTTAAGAACAGTCTGAAACGCAAAAGGGCAAGGGTCTGATGCAACACATTCAACAAAGCTATCGCGGTCTTCGCGTGTTGGTAAATTTGAATCTTGATCGTGTCCTGTGGCCTGCTGCGATTGCAGGTGCGTTGCTTCTCGGGAACTTTGCCGCGACGTTCTGAAGAGCGGTGCTCCGCCGATAGATCGACACGGTTTGAAATGAACTTATGAAACGGCTTCAATTGAGGCCGTTTTTGCTATTTCGGGGTTTTGACATCCCCATAGACTCACGATACCAGTGGAACACAATATAGAGTGTCAGAACGGGGCGGTGGGCATATGAAGATCGCAAAAGCGACAGGTAAGATTTTAGGCAGCCTTAAACTGATTTGCGTCTTGGGGACCTTAGGGGCGGCCATTAATACGGCACCGATGTTCGTAGGTTCTGTCGCTGCGCAAAGCTTTGGTGTGTCGTCAGTTGAAATCAACGGCAACCAGCGCATTGAAGATGCGACTATTTTAAGCTTCCTGAACGTTCGCAGTGGTCAAAGTGTATCGGCTGCGCAATTGAACGACGGTTTCCAGCGTTTGCAGCAATCTGGTCTCTTCGAAACCGTAGATGTTGTCCCGGTCGGTGGACGCATCATTGTAACCGTCAAAGAATTCCCAACGATCAACCGCGTTAACATTGAAGGAAATCGTCGCCTCAAAGACGAAGACCTTCTGACTGTGATCCAGTCCAAGTCCCGTCGCGTTTATAATCCATCAGCCGCTGAAGCAGATGCGCAAACCATTGCAGAAGGGTACCGCCAGGCCGGTCGCATTGCCGCAACCGTGACGCCTCGGATCATTCCGCGATCCAATAATCGCGTGGACCTTGTGTTCGAAGTGTCTGAAGGCAAGGTGGTCGAAGTTGAGCGGATCAGTTTTGTCGGAAACCGAGCCTATTCTGACCGCCGCTTGCGCCGCGTTGTCGAAAGCAAGCAAGCCGGGTTGTTTCGCTTCGTGATTCAGAGCGATACATTTATTGCAGACCGGATCGCATTTGATCGCCAACTACTGCGCGATTTCTATTTGTCGCGGGGCTACGTTGACTTTCAAGTCCTTTCCGCTGCGCCAGAACTGACACGCAAACGGGATGCGTTTTTCATCACGTTCAAAGTCCAAGAGGGTCAGCAGTTTAAGTTTGGTGAGATCACCACTGTAAGTGATCTACCAGAAATTGATCCGGCCGAGTTCCAAGCTGTAAACAAAATCAAATCCGGCAAGACCTATTCGCCAGCACGCATTGAAAACACCATTACGCGAATGGAGCGTTTGGCGATCCAAAAAGGGTTGGACTTTATCCGGGTTGAGCCGCGGGTTACGCGCAACGACGCCGATCTGACTTTGGATGTTGAGTTCGCTGTCATTCGTGGACCGCGTGTCTTCGTTGAGCGAATTGATATTGAAGGCAATGCAACAACGCTTGATCGAGTGGTTCGTAGACAGTTTCGGACCGTTGAAGGTGATCCATTCAATCCTCGTGAAATTCGTGATGCTGCCGAACGCATCCGCGCACTTAATTATTTTTCAACCGCTGATGTAAACACACGTGAAGGCTCCGGGCCTGACCAAGTTGTAGTGGACGTTGATCTTGATGAGACAACGACTGGATCGTTGGGTTTTGGTGTTAGTTTCGGCTCGGAAGCCGGGGTTGGGTTTAACGTCAACTTTACAGAACGCAATTTCTTGGGGCGTGGTCAATTTCTTGGGTTTTCCTTTGATACAGGCTCAGACACGCAAGACACGTCTTTGCGTTTTGCAGAACCCGCGTTTCTCGGGCGTGATTTAACGTTTGGCCTCGATCTCTATTACCGAACGACAGATTCTGAGTTTGCGCAGTACGACACGCAAAACATAGGGATCGAGCCGAGCATTGAATTCCCCGTCTCCGAGAATGGGCGCTTGAGGTTAAACTATAGACTGTCGAAAGACTCCATCAAAGACGTTGATGCTACTTTGAACATGGCCGGCGTACGAAACACCTCACCCATCATCGCGAGAGAAGCGGGAGGGGCTATAACTTCTGCACTCGGCTACCTTTACTCATATGATACGCGGCGGACAGGATTGAACCCGAATGCTGGTGTGTTGCTCCAGTTTGGGCAGCAATTTGCGGGTGTTGGAGGCGGTCGCCGGTTTGTCACAACATCCGGTCTGCTTTCTGCAGAAACCAAGGTGGCCCGTGAGGAGGTGACGCTGCGTGCTGAACTTGAGTTTGGGGCACAAACGCAGCTGACCGGCAATAGCCGCATTACAGAACGCTTTTTCTTGACGCCAAGTCGGATGCGCGGCTTTAGCAGTGATGGTGTCGGACCTCGTGACCTGGCTTCAGGCAACCGAGATGCGCTTGGCGGGAATTACTTCGCCGTTGCGCGCTTCGAAGCCGAGTTCCCTCTGGGCTTGCCGGAAGAGTACGGGATTTCGGGTGGCGCGTTTCTCGATGTCGGGTCTGTATGGGGCTTGGACGACAAGGTGGGCGCAAACAACACGATAGTGGATGATAGCTTGAATTTGCGTGCGTCTATCGGTTTGTCGGTGTTTTGGGATACACAAATCGGCCCGCTGCGCTTCAATTTCTCTCGGGCGCTCAAGAAAGAGACCTATGATGAGACGCGCAACTTCGATCTGACAGTCTCTACGCGGTTCTGATCAATGTCTTTGCAAGCAGTTCTACGTTTGGGGCTGCTGATCGGGTTGATTGCGACGGGGGCTGCTACTGCGCAAAACACGGTCACGCAACCGCCAATTCTGACGCTTAATCAAGAACGGCTTTACGCCAATTCCTTGTTCGGCGAACGGGTGCGCACAGAGCTTGAAGCCAGCTCTGCAGAGTTGGCAAACGAGAACCGAAAGATTGAAGCCGCACTTGTCGCTGAAGAACGCCAGCTGACAGATGATCGACCGACCATGGAGCCTGAGGCATTCAGGGCCTTGGCTGAGGACTTTGATGAGCGCGTCACAGGGATCCGGCGCGCTCAGGTTGAGAAACGAAATGCGCTTCAACGGGTCACGGAATCCGAGCGCGCGCGCTTTTTCGAGTTGGCCTATCCCGTCTTACTTCAATTGGTTGAAGAAACAGATGCGCTTGCGATCTTGAACCAATCGGCGGTGATTTTGTCATCTCGTCAAATCGACATCACAGATACTGCAATTCAGCGAGTGGACGCGGAAATTGGGGATGCAGCACTGCCCCCGGAGCCGCCGACTGCGCCGCTACAGCGCCCCGGCAATCAAGGTCAAACGAGTAGTGAGGCCGATAACTGAAGTAGCCGGCATGGCTTGTTTGACCGCATGTCCGCTGGTACTTATTTTGAAGAAAGAGACCTCGGTGTGATGGCCGGTCACAACAAAAAGAAGAGCAACCGTCTATGACCCTACCAACTTCAGCCGATATTGACCTCATCCAGCGTATCATTCCGCATCGCTATCCGTTTTTGCTCATTGATAAAGTGGTTGATATTGAGCATGGATTGTCCGCGAAGGGCATAAAGAACGTCACTTTCAATGAGCCGCATTTTCAGGGTCACTTTCCCGGTGCACCTATCATGCCGGGTGTGACAATTATCGAAGCCATGGCTCAAACCGCCGCTGTTATGGTGGGCGTCACGATGGATATGGCTGACAAAGACCTTTTGGTTTATTTTATGGCGATTGATGGTTGCAAATTTCGACGGAAGGTTGTGCCTGGTGATGTTTTGCAGATGGACGTTACAGTAACCCGTGGCAAGCCCGGTGGGAAGGTTTGGAAGTTTAAAGGCGTAGCAACGGTCGAGGGCGACATGGCCGCTGAAGCGGAATTCACTGCCATGATGGACTTGCCAAAAGAATGAGTGGTCATATCCATCCCACAGCGATTATCGCAGATGGTGCGCAGATTGATCCCACTGCAAAGGTTGGGCCGTTTTGCACCGTAGGTGCGCAGGTGCGTCTTGCTGCAAGGGTTGAGCTGAAAAGCCATGTTGTCGTGACTGGTCAGACTTCGATTGGTGAAGGCACTGTGGTTTTTCCTTTCGCTGTGATCGGTGAAATTCCGCAAGACCTTAAGTTTGACGGTGAAGAAACCCGCTTGGATATCGGTGCGCGCAACACAATTCGCGAAGGTGTGACGATGAACACCGGTACTCAAGGTGGCGGCGGTCTGACGAAAGTTGGCGATGATTGTTTGTTTATGACCGGCGCGCATGTTGCACATGATGCAATTGTTGGAAACGAAGTGATTGTAGCGAACCAAGGCGCTATCGCAGGCCATTGTCATATTGAAGATAAGGTCATCATTGGTGGCCTGTCAGGTATTCACCAATGGGTGCGTGTCGGACGCGGGGCAATAATCGGCGCAGTCACCATGGTGACCAATGACGTCATTCCTTACGGATTAGTACAGTCGCCACGGGGTGATCTTGATGGCCTGAACTATGTCGGGCTGAAACGAGCAGGCGTCGCACGCTCTGATATTACGGCATTGCGGGCAGCTTATCAGATGCTGCGCCAAGGCGATGGTGCATTTCAAGATCGCGCGGCTCGGCTGAAAGAAGAGACAGAAAGTGATTACGTTCACGAAGTCGTCGACTTTATTTTGGGTCAGAGCGGGCGGTCGTTCCTGACCCCTAGGTAAGATACATGCTGGCGGTTATGGCCGGGCAGGGCGATCTGCCAAGACTTCTTATTGACCAATTGAATGATGAAGGCACAATATTTCGCCTATGTGAAATGGAGGGCTTTCCATCTGACGTCCGTGGCGACAGGCCAGTTATCCGCTTCCGGATTGAGACGCTTGGAAGTTTTATTACCGAGTTGAAGTCTTTTGGCGTGAAACAGATTTGTTTTGCAGGTCGTGTTGCGCGCCCACCTCTAGACCCATCGAAAATTGATGCCGCGACAATGCCGCTCGTGCCACGGATGATGGCGGCGTTGCAGTCTGGAGATGACGCCGCTTTACGACTAGTTTTGGGGTTCTTTGAGGAAGCGGGGATTGACGCCGTAGGTGTTCATGATTTGCGAAAGGATCTGCTACCCGAACCGGGTGTTTTGACTAAGACGCAACCCGAGGATCAACATGCCAAGGACGCGGTCCGCGGGGTTGAGATTATCGGCGCTATGGCTAGCGTTGACGTGGGCCAGTCCTGTATCGTGGCCGGTGGTCAAGCGCTTGCAATCGAGGCTTTGCCGGGGACAGACTGGATGATGCAGTCTTTGATGGATCAAAATGCGCCTTTGACGCCTGACCTTATGGCGCAGGTGGTCGGTTATGGTGGGAAGTTTGGCCGCAGCAACCACCTACCTAAAGGTGGAATTCTCGTGAAAGCGTCAAAACCCGGACAAGAGTTACGCGTAGATATGCCTGTGATTGGTCTGGACACAGTGCGTCGCGCAATTCAGGTACAACTAGATGGTATCGTCATTGAAGCCGATCGTGTGATGATGTTGGACGCGCCACGCTGCATCGAAATTGCGGACCGACACGGGCTATTCATTCAGGTGATGGCATGAACATCTATCTTGTCGCGGGAGAACCCTCTGGCGATAAGCTCGGTGCAGCATTGATGGCCGGACTAAAATCAATAAATCCCGATATCGGTTTTGCTGGTGTCGGCGGTCCCTTGATGGAAGCGGAAGGTTTAGACAGCCTCTTCCCGATGGAAGAGCTTTCGGTGATGGGCCTCGCAGAGGTTCTGCCCAAGTTACGTCATCTGTTTAAGCGACGCGACGAAGTGGTATCCCATGTCCTTTTGGCGCAACCGGATATTTTGCTTACTATCGATAGCCCCGATTTTTGTCTGCGGGTCGCGCGGAAAGTCAGTGATAAGTCTCCACATATTGCAACCGTGCATTACGTTGCGCCCACCGTATGGGCTTGGCGTCCAGAGCGGGCAGAAAAGATGGCTAAAATCATCGACCACGTTTTGGCACTGTTCCCGTTTGAGCCCCCGTTGATGGAGGCGACTGGGATGACCTGCGAATTCGTAGGGCATCCGGTTGTCAGCGAACCAGTTGCAACAGATGCTGACGTCCGCCAATTCCGACGGACATATGGACTAGGTGATGCACCTGTCATTTTAGCTTTGCCGGGCTCTCGGCTCGGTGAGGTGTCTCGTTTGGCCGATAGGTTTGGTCAGGCTTTGCGGGAAGTTGTTGCTCAGAACCCGACTGCGCGGATCGTTGTGCCAACCGTGCCAAGCGTCGCAGGCAAGGTGCACGAGTTGGTAAAAAAATGGCCCGGCGTTCCCATTATACTTGATCCAAGAGATGTCGATCCGGATCAATTCGCGTCCAAAAAACGCGCGGCCTTCAAGGCGGCACATGTGGCGCTTGCAGCGTCTGGCACAGTGTCGCTTGAGTTGGCTGCTGCTGGCACACCGATGGTCATTGCGTATGATATGAATTGGTTCTCTCGGAAGGTCATCGCTTCCAAGATGCTTATTGATACTGTCACGCTTGTTAATATCGTAAGCGGAACACGGGCTGTCCCCGAATTTTTGGGCGATGCATGCAAGGCGCCTGATATTGCACGTGCCTTAAACGCCTTGATGAAAGACGAACATGAGCGCGAGGCCCAACTGGCGGCCTGTTCTGAAACAATGAACCGTTTGGGGCTTGGCGGGGATCCACCTGGATTACGTGCGGCGCTCTCGGTTTATGATCTTATTCAGTGAATGAGGCGAGGGTGGCCTTAGATAGCAAAATCAATTGATCCGGTGAAATTGGGAAGATGTGGTGCGGCGTGCCTGCAGCGGCCCAAACGGTGTCGAACTCCATCAGACGGGGGTCGATAAATGCGCGGATTGGGTTCAGGTGACCGATCGGCGAGACGCCACCAATTGCGAAACCAGTTTGAGTGCGGATTAACGCTGCGTCGGCTTTTCCGAGTTCTTCTTGCGCAACTTGAGAGGCTTTTTCAGCAGAAACCCTGTTACCGCCAGCTGTTAGAAACAAAACAGCCTCGTTCGTCGTTTCGCCGCGAAAAATGATGGACTTGGCGATTTGGTCAACATGGCACCCCGCCACGTCCGCAGCTTGCTGTGCGGTGCGCGTGTCTGTTCCGGTTTCCATGATATCGACATTGACCCCGGTAGCTTCCAAAGCTGCACGCACACGCGTCAAGCTCTTGCTCATATCGCACCTCTTACGCGGTTGAAATTTCAATGCTCGGTTGACCACAAGCCCCGCGGACGCGCAATGTCTCAACATGAGTTTCCATTCTATGATCACCCGAACGCCGATCCCGTTTCAGCCCGAAATTGGCCGTGAAGTGGCAGACTTGTTCGAAGGCGTACCTCAAAATTTCTATGCGTTGATCAAAGGCGCCGCCGGTTGCAGCCCTTATCTGGCGGGCCTCGCGCGAAAAGAACAAGGTTGGGTGCAGGCGCTCGCGGATCGAACTGCCAAAGATGTCAAAGCGGATATTTTGAATGATGTGCAGGCAGCGCTTCCCGCTGATATGGCCAAAGCATTTCGTCAGGCCAAACGCAGGATGGCGCTATTAACCGCACTTGCTGATTTGGGCGGCGTTTGGGCGCTTGAGGATGTAACGCAATCTTTGACCGATCTTGCAGATGCATGTGTGGATCGGGCAGTAAAGACGCTTGTGGCGGCTGAAATTGATCGTGGAAAATTACCAGGGGCAACTGTTGAAGACGCGGAAACCGCTGGCGGGATGGCTGTGCTCGCAATGGGGAAAATGGGGGCGGGAGAGCTGAATTACTCTTCTGATATCGACCTGATTTGCCTGTTTGATGAAACGCGCTTTAAGCCAGATCACTATATGGAGGCACGTGCTTCTTTTATCCGCGTGACGCGCCGCATGACTGCGTTGCTCAATGATGTCACGGAGGATGGTTATGTTTTCAGAACCGACCTGCGACTTCGCCCTGACGCTTCTATCACGCCCGTGTGCATCCCAATGGAAACCGCTGAGCGGTATTACGAGAGCGTCGGGCGCACTTGGGAGCGGGCCGCGTTCATCAAGGCGCGGTGCTGTGCAGGCGACATCGACGCAGGCACGTCTTTCCTCAAGCGGCTGACACCGTTTGTTTGGCGTAAACATCTTGATTTTGCGGCCATTCAAGACGCTCATGACATGCGACTGCGCATTCGCGATCATAAAGGGCTTGGCGGAAAACTCACGTTGGAAGGGCACAACATGAAGTTGGGCCAGGGCGGGATTCGTGAGATTGAATTTTTTACCCAGACCCGACAAATTATTGCAGGCGGACGAGATACGAGCTTGAGGGTTTTGGGCACCGTTGAAGGGCTGGAACGTTTGAAGCGGTCAGGTTGGATCGAACCAGATGTTGCCGCCCGCTTGACAGACAATTACCGCGCACATCGCGATGTCGAGCATCGGCTGCAGATGATCAATGATGCGCAAACGCATGATCTTCCGACGACCGAAGACGGATTTGCGCGCCTCGCTGCATTTATGGGGCTTGAGGTGGGTGAATTGCGTGCAGACCTCACAGAACGGCTCGTCCAAACGTCTGAATTGACTGAAGCGTTTTTCGCACCAGACGCCCCAGAACAAACCTCTGCAGATGTTGGTGACTATCTTGAACGCTGGCGCGGCCTTCCGGCATTGAGAAGCCCGCGTGCCACAGTAGTTTTTACACGGCTGTTTCCGGAGATACTGACTAAGCTAAAGCTGGCCTCGAAACCGGACGAATCGCTTCAAGCATTTGAACGATTTCTGTCCGGGCTGCCTGCGGGCGTTCAGGTGTTTTCTTTGTTTGAGGCGAACCCGCAGCTCTCTCAATTGATCGTTGATATATGTACAGCCTCTCCGGTTCTTGCGGCGTACCTGTCGCGCAATGCCCAAGTATTTGATGCAGTGCTAGGCGGCGAGTTCTTTAGCCCTTGGCCTAACGTAGATGGCTTAACAGAGGATTTAACAAAGCGTCTTACGCAAAATCCCGACTATGAGGCGCAGTTGGACTTGGCACGTCGTTGGCAAAAGGAGTGGCACTTCAGGATTGGTGTGCATCAGCTTCGCGGACTGATCACGCCAGAGGAGGCCGGACGGCAATACTCTGATTTGGCATCGGCGGTTGTGAAGGCATTGTTTCCCGCAGTCCAAGCTCAATTTGAGAGTAAACATGGAACTGTACCAGGGCAGGGCGCAGCCATTCTTGCGATGGGCTCTTTGGGCGCGGAGAAACTAACGGCACAATCCGATCTTGATTTGATCGTGATCTACGATGCGCAAGGGGCAGAAACCTCAGATGGGGCACGTCCACTAATGACAAGGGTCTATTTCGCGCGTCTAACGCAGGCGCTTGTAACAGCTTTGTCCGCGCCAACAGCCGAAGGAAAGTTATACGAAGTCGATATGCGGCTCAGACCTTCAGGTCAGTCCGGTCCTGTCGCGACGGCCTTGGATGCGTTTAGGACTTATCAAACCGAAGAAGCATGGTTTTGGGAACACATGGCCTTGACCCGCGCGCGTCCGCTTTTGGGGCATCCAAGTATTGTAAAAGCGATAAAAGACGTAAGAAAACTGGCCATTACGAAAGATCGTCAACCGACGAGCTCCGCTTTTGAGACGCAAAATATGCGGCAGCGCTTGGATGATGCCGGGCGGCGCGGTGGGACATGGGATGTGAAACAGGGCGCAGGCGGCGTTCAAGATATCGAACTGTTTGCACAAGCCTTGGCACTGCAAGCCAAGTCTCTTGCACGACAGACAAAAGCTCAACTACATGCGGCTTCTGAGATCGGTCTCATAAGTGCGTCCGATGCTGAGATGCTTTGCGAAGTGCATCAATGCTTTGGAAGGGTGACTCAAGCCGCGTTACTTCTTCTTGGTGAGAAACTTGACCCAAAGAAGTTGGGTGAAGGAGGGCAGACAATGGTGTTACGAGATCTTGACGAAGAAAACATGATCTCTGCGGCCGAATTGCTCGACAAATGTCGCAAACGCGCGGCAGTTGTTATTGAGCGCACACTAACAGAGATACAAGTTTCGGCAGCGGAGCCGCCGCCTAATGAATATGGACCTAGCAGATGAGTACATCAAAATCTTTGCATGACCCCAAAGGTCTTATTCGCGAAGCTTACCGCATAGACGGCATTACCGCGGGAGAATGCAGAACAATTTTTTTGGATTGGGCGCTAAGTATTCCACTTGCGTCTGAGGCTACAACATCGATCAAAGCGTTGTTGTTGGAGTATGGGGCGGACAATCAAGATCACCCGATGACTCAGGTTTTGAACGAGGGTCTGGCCAAGCAACCTAAAGCCGGACGCCGTGGTGGACGTGCTGCGCGAGTGGGACGCTAATCAATAAGCGCGCCGGCTTTGTGTAAGCAGGCGCGCCTTCTTAAATCTGTGGTCGTTTATTGAGCGGGCTTCGTCGCTTCACTCACCGCGTTGAACCCGGCCGTGAACCCACGCAGGGATACCGTAAGCTCCACTTTCTGGTCTGGAGCTTGTGCAGGAACGACGACGATTTTTGCTTCATTTCCGCGACGGAACGAAGCAACATCGCCTTCCGTGAAACCAACCCGCGCGAAGCAGCCGATTTGTGTACAGAACGTAAACGGATATACCTTTGCGCGACCGCCATCGACCGAAAGCTGAACTTGTTGTGTCAACAAGGTTTCAAGTGGTGTGACGATCGTTGCACCAGCCGCAAGCTTGTCATCATTCGGCAAGTTGAAGAGATTAATCTCGGCGACGGAGTTGCCGTTTTGATCTTCAAGCAGCTGGTACAATTGACATGGGTCTTGTTGGCCTTCAGGTGCACGAATGCATCGCAGGTCCCAATCGTCATGTTCAGAAACAACGTAGGTCTGACCAGTTTCAATGACCTCTTGTCCCGTCGCCAACCCATCTGCACGAGGCGCAGTATCTTCGGCAGGTGCTTCAGTTTCAGCTTCAGTTTCTGTCGTTGTTTGTGCGGTTGCCGGTGCTGCTAATGCGACTGCAGCGCTGACGGCAAGAAATTTCAAGAAATCGGACATCTGGTTCCCATACTGTAGTTTGTCGCTGATTAAGTAGCATGGCTCAAAAGCCCTGTCAGGGCGAAAGTGCGGGAAAGGGCAGCGAAAGTCTGCCAGTCTCCTGCACCAAGAATTACGCCCCCTGAAATGAAAAAAAGGGACTGTTACCAGACCCTTCTTCCCGTTTCTCCCCGTCGGACTGGCCGACTTATTGCGTGAACGCTACGTCACAGTCCTTCACCCGTCAACCGTCAATAGGGTGATTTACTGAGGCTTTATCCAAAAAAAAGGCCGTGTCACGGAGACACGGCCAGTCGACAGGGAGGAAGTGTGCCGCGCAAGCCCTAGGACCGCAGGCGACAACGCGATCACACTGGCATAGAGAGGTTAAAAATGTATGTTTGGGCGCGAAGCATCGGGAAGGCAGTTAGAATGAGCGATCTAGAAGATATTTTCGTAGGCGGCGGCGGCGAGGGCTACGGCGAAAAACAAAGTCTGCTTTTGAAATATGCAAACCGCCACGGATTGATTGCTGGTGCAACCGGCACGGGGAAAACCGTAACGTTGCAAATTTTGGCCGAGAGCTTCTCTGCGCAGGGTGTTCCGGTGTTTATGTCAGATGTAAAAGGCGATCTATCCGGTCTTGCTGCATCTGGCTCACCTGAGCACAAGTTGCATGGCGCTTTTATGGATCGCGCCGGAAAAATTGGCTTTGACGATTTTAGCTACGCCGCATTTCCGGTGACGTTCTGGGATCTCTACGGGGATCAAGGGCACCCGGTGCGCACGACTGTCTCCGAGATGGGGCCGCTGCTGCTGTCGCGTTTGTTGGAGTTAACGGAGGCACAAGAAGGCATTCTCAATATTGCGTTTCGGGTCGCTGATGAAGAAGCGCTGCCGCTCCTTGATCTGAAGGATCTGCAATCGCTTTTGGTCTTCATTGGCGAGAATGCGAAGTCCTTGGCGCTGAGATATGGCTTTGTTTCTTCGAACTCTGTCGGGGCGATCCAGAGGCGCTTGCTTGTGTTGGAAAATCAAGGCGCAGCTGACTTTTTCGGTGAACCCGCTTTGGAATTGGAAGACATGTTCCATATTGATGAGAACGGGCATGGCCAGATTAATATCTTGGCGGCTGATAAGCTTATGGCAGCCCCGAAACTCTATGCAACTTTCCTGCTTTGGCTTTTGTCAGAACTCTTTGAAACGTTGCCGGAGATTGGCGATCCGGAAAAACCGCGATTTGTGTTTTTCTTTGACGAAGCACATTTGCTATTTGATGGTGCCCCAAAAGCGCTCGTCGACAAGGTTGAGCAAGTTGCACGGCTTATTCGTTCTAAAGGTGTCGGCGTTTATTTTGTTACTCAAAACCCCGCAGATGTCCCTGAGGATATTTTGGGGCAGCTCGGGAACCGCGTTCAACATGCGCTGCGTGCGTTCACGCGTCGTGACCAGAAGGACCTGCGCGCTGCAGCAGACACATATCGGGAGAATCCGCGCTTTGATATTGAAGATGCGATCAAAGAAGTTGGTGTCGGGGAGGCTGTAACCTCGTTTTTGATCAAAAAGGGCATGCCCGGTATCGCAGAGCGAACACTGATCCGACCACCGTCTTCGCAATTGGGACCTATCACCAAAATCGAGCGCAAAGCGGCCCTTATGGCCTCGCCCGTTGCTGGTAAATATGAGCAACTGATCGATCGAGACAGTGCATTTGAGATGCTTGCCAAGCGGGCGGAGAAAGCAGCCAAAGAGGCAGAAGAGGCAGAAGCGCGCGAAGAAGAAATGGAAGCGCGTGAGCGTGAATATCAAACTGGCCGGCGTTACACCGGAAATCGCGTTGGGCGATCTACGGCGAAAAGCAAACGAAGTCGGCGCGGTGACTCGGTTGGCACAGCATTCGCAAAATCAATGATGCGCTCCATCGGCACGAAAGCCGGAACCGCAATTGTCCGCGGTGTCATGGGGAGCCTGTTTAAAGGACGGTAATCTAAGCTCTTGCCAAATTGAAACGAGGGCTGCAGCAGTTTAGCTGCGCTCTTCCAGTTTCGCTTGATCCCACAGCGCGTCCATTTCAAGCAAATCGGAGTCACTTGGCGACTTACCTTTTTCGGCGAGTAATGCCTCGACACGTTCAAAGCGGCGCGTGAATTTGCCGTTTGCCGCGCGCAGTGCTTCTTCTGGATCTATTTTCAGATGTCTTGCGAGGTTGGCCATGACAAACAAGAGGTCACCAAACTCTTCTTCGGTTTCCTTATGAGTCAAGGTGTTACGCGCTTCTGTTAATTCTTTTGCCTCTTCGATTATCTTTTCGATGACTTCATCTGTAGAAGGCCAGTCAAACCCCACGCGTGCTGCGCGTTTCTGTAGCTTGACAGCACGCATCAACGCGGGAAGTCCGATAGCGACACCTTCAAGCGTCCCGCCCTTTGACTTTCCCGCACGCTCCGCGGCTTTAATTTTTTCCCAGTCCGCGGTTTGCTGCTCAGCGGATTTGTCACGACTTTCGTCCCCGAAAACATGGGGATGGCGTGCGACCATCTTGTCGGAAATATTGTTGGCAACAGATGCAAAATCGAAATGCCCAGCCTCTGTACCCATTTGAGTGTGGTAAACAGTCTGCAGCAGTAAGTCGCCCAACTCTCCTTCCAGCTCCGGCCAGTCTTCGCGTTCAATTGCGTCTGCGACTTCGTAAGCCTCTTCAATTGTGTACGGAGCGATGGTGGTGAAGTCTTGCTCAATGTCCCACGGACACCCTGTTTCAGGGTCGCGAAGGCGACGCATAATTTCAATCAGGCGCTCCATCGGCCGAGTGGGGTCATAAATGAGTTCAGTCATTGCGAAGCACCTTAGTTTCAGCGAACGTGCCACCAACACACCATGAAGGAGCAGGATATGCCACCCGTCAACCGTATCGCCGACTATGCCGAAGACATGAAGACGTGGCGTCGGTGGTTCCATCAGCATCCAGAATTGCAGTTTGAATGCCATGAAACAGCTGCATATGTCGTCGAGCGCCTAAAGGAATTTGGCGTGACTGAAATCCATGAAGGGATTGCCACAAGTGGTGTGGTGGCGATCATTGATGGGCAGGGTGATGGCCCGACGATTGGCCTGCGCGCCGATATGGATGCGCTTCCCATTTTGGAAGCAACGGGGCTTGAGTACGCAAGCAAACACGAAGGCAAGATGCACGCCTGTGGACATGATGGTCACACGACAATGTTGCTAGGCGCAGCGCGCTACCTTGCTGAAACGCGTAACTTTGCGGGTCGCGTCGCATTGATCTTTCAGCCCGCGGAGGAAGGGGGAGGTGGCGCTGATGTGATGGTCGAAGAAGGGATCATGGAGACATTCGATATCTCTTCAGTCTATGCGCTTCACAACACACCGGGAGAGGAGGCTGGCGCATTTTACACCACCAAAGGTGCAATCATGGCTGCAGCTGATACGTTTCATATTCACGTGAAAGGTGCAGGGGGGCATGGCGCCTATCCAAACGAATGCAAGGACCCGATCGTGGCGACCTTGGCGGTTTGTAATGCGTTTCAAACAATCGTGTCACGTAACCGGCAAGGCCTCGAGGATTTGGTGATATCTGTCACCCAAATCCATAGCGGTACCACAGACAACGTTATCCCTGATACGGCCTATGTAAACGGTACGGTTCGTACGTTTGACACATCTGTTCAGGCTATGGTGATGGAGCGTATGTCCTCCATCTGCGAGGGCGTTGCAGCGGCATATGATGTCGAGATCCAGTTTGATTTCGAAAAAGGATACCCACCGACCATCAACCATGCAGACCAAGCAGAGTTCGCTGCTGGTGTTGCGACAGAAGTCGCCGGAACAGCCGGTGTGCGCGCAGATGCCAAGCCGGAGATGGGCGCAGAGGATTTCGCCTATATGCTTCAAGCTCGACCCGGTGCATATCTTTTCTTAGGGCAAGGTGAGGGGCCGGGACTGCATCACCCGGAATATAATTTTAATGATGACGTCGCTCCAATCGGCGCAAGCTTCTTCGCCCGTCTGGTTGAAACTGCGCAGCCTTTGGAAAGCTAGGCTAAGTCTCGGTAATTGCGATTACCGTAGAGCAGGGGGTCGCCATTTGCATGTTGGACGGCCTTCACAGCACCGATCATAACGTGGTGGGTGCCAATACGCTCATGGCTTTGTAGCACGCAGTCAAAAGCAGCGAGGGCCGTCGCCAAAGCGGGTGCGCCAGTTTCAAGCGCAGAGAATGTCGCAATGTCAAATTTATCGCCGCTTTGCGACTTTGCGCGGCTGGCGAAAACGTTTGCGATATCCGATTGACCTTTCCGTAAGGCATTCACGCAGAAACACTTATTGGCCAAAATCGCTGCGGTTGCAGAAGCTTCGTGGTGCAAACAGACCAACAATGTCGGGGTGTCACCGTCCGCAGACACGCTCGACATGGCGGAAACTGTCGCGCCTGCGTGCCCAGCAACGCCATCCGTCGTCACGATTGTCACCGTAGAAACTAGCGTGCTCATCGCGTTGATGAAATCAGGTTTGAGATGGCTTTCAGACATATCGCTTCAATGCCCGTAGAAGTGGTCTTCTGCAAGCCTTGCATTGCAAAACGGAACGGATCAGGGTGGGGGGATGAACACTGAATTTACAAATGATCTCGGCGCTTTGGATCAAAAGCACGCCCTGCATCCATGGACGCATTTTGAGAGTTTTGCGGCGAAAGCGCCTTTGGTTATTGAGCGTGGCGACGGCTGCTACCTTTGGGACATTGACGACCGGAAGTACCTCGATGCCGTCGGTGGGTTGTGGTGTACCAACATTGGCCTCGGGCGCACTGAAATGGCGGACACCATAGCGGCCCAAGCATCCAAGCTCGCGTTTTCGAATACGTTTGTTGATATGACACATGGACCGGCTGCCTTGTTGGCCGCAAAGCTCGCAGAGCTTGCACCGGGAGATTTGTCGCATGTGAAGTTTACGACAGGTGGATCCACAGCAATTGATAGCGCCTATCGCATGGCAATTTATTACCACCGTTGTCTCGGAAATGTGGATCGGACGCATGTCATTGCCCGCGATGACAGCTATCACGGCTCAACATTCGCAAGTATTTCCATTGGAAAACGGGCGGGAGATAAAGTGCCTGAGTTCCACTATAAGGAGAGTGGAATTCATCATGTGTCCTCGCCAAACATCTATCGGCGGCCAGACGGGATGGACGAGGCGGCCTTTTGTGCTCATCTTGTTTCCGAGTTTGAAGACAAGATCGAAGAAGTCGGAGCGGATAGAATTGCGGCGTTCTTTGCCGAGCCTATTCAGGCCTCTGGCGGTGTGGTGATGCCTCCTGACGGATATCTGCGTGCAATGTGGGAGGTTTGCCAAAAGCATGGCATTCTGTTCATCGCGGATGAGGTTGTGACGGGCTTTGGGCGGCTGGGTCATTGGTTCGCGTCAAAGGATGTCTTCGGCGCGCAGCCTGACATAATTTGTTGCGCCAAGGGGTTGAGCTCTGGCTACCAACCAATTGGTGCCATTCTCTTTTCTGATGAAATTTGGCAAGTAATGCAGGGTGATCGTTGGTACGCCTCTGGGTTCACCTACTCAGGCCATCCGGTTGCATGTGCCGCGGCTTTGAAGAACATCGAAATTATCCAGCGTGAAAACTTGTTGAACAACGCGACGAACGTAGGGAAGTACTTTCAACAGTGCCTCGAACCGTTGCGGAACTTGCCATTGGTCGGAGATGTAAGAGGGCAGGCCTTGATAGCGTGCGTCGAGAACGTCGCGAACAAAGCGACCAAAGAATTGCTGCCCGATGAAATTGATGTTGGTAAGCGGATCAGCAATTCCGCAGAAGCGATGGGCCTCATGGTGAGACCGATTGGGCATCTGAACGTCATGTCACCAGCGCTGATCATAGACCGACCTCAGGTCGAGTTTGTGGCAGAGACGTTGGACAAAGCGATTTCAGCTGTAACGGACGAATTGATACGTGAAGGGGTGAAAATAGACTGATGGCCTTGAAGGATTCAGCTCACGACGTTGACAGTGCTCTGACCCGAGATGGGTACCGCGGTTTGTCATTCGAAAACGCTTTTGGTGGCGCGCTGTCCTTTATGCGGCGTACTTATAGCAAAGACCTAACGGGCGTCGATCTGGCCGTGACAGGCGTTCCTTTTGACCAAGCTGTCACGCATAGACCGGGGACACGCATGGGACCGCGCGCCATCCGCGAAGCATCAACTCTGCAACCCTGTGATCCGCCGTATGGGTGGGATATCAACCCGTTAACGGATTTTAACGTGTGTGACTATGGGGATTTAGCGTTTGATTACGCAGATATACCCGCATTTCCTAAAGCTTTGACAGATCACGTTTCTACCATTCTAGACGCAGGTGCAGGCGCGCTCTGCCTCGGCGGCGATCATTATATCAGTTTTCCGATCCTACGGGCTTACGTCGCCAAATTCGGACCTGTTGCTTTGCTACAATTTGATGCGCATTCTGACACGTGGCCTGACGACGATATGAACCGCGTCGACCATGGCACCATGTTCTACAAAGCCGTCAAAGAAGGATTGGTGCTACCTGAGCGATCTGTTCAAGTGGGCATTCGAACGCATTGTGATGACTATCTTGGCGTAAACATCATTGATGCCGCAGAAGTTCATGAGATTGGTGCTGCGAAAACCGCAGAAAAAATTAAATCAATCTTGGGCGATCACCAAACCTATCTCACCTTCGATATCGATTGTCTGGACCCCGCTTTTGCGCCGGGGACCGGCACACCGGTTTCTGGAGGGCTCAGCTCGGCCCAGGCTCTGAAAATTTTGCGCGACATTAAGGGGATCAATATGCTCGGCGGGGATGTTGTCGAGGTTGCGCCGGCATACGATGTCGGCGGATGTACGGCTGTTGCTGGGGCGCATGTCGCGATGGAGTTGATGTGCCTCTTCTGCACGAATTTGCAAAACAAGCGGAAGGCCTGACCGTTTCATACTCTAATAGCTAGCATTTCTTTGGCCGGACTCGTAAGAAGCGGCAACTTGAGGTGATGACACATGGCAGTAGGCATCTTTGACAGTGGTTTGGGCGGTTTGACCGTCTACGACCAGATCGCGGCAGATATGCCCGATCTTCCGGTGTGTTATTTTGCTGACAGCGCGAACACCCCTTATGGTGTGAGAACAGCAGATGACATCTACGAGCTAACCTGCAAGGCAACGCAATCCATGTTTGATCATGGCTGCGACCTTGTCATCCTTGCGTGCAATACTGCATCTGCAGCAGCCCTACGCCGGATGCAGGAGAATTGGGTACCGCGTGATAAACGTGTGCTCGGTGTTTTTGTACCGATGATTGAAGCACTCACAGAACGGAAATGGGGTGATAACTCCCGGCCACGCGAAGTCGATGTAAAACATGTCGCTTTGTTCGCGACACCGGCGACGGTCGCTTCACGCGCGTTTCAACGGGAATTGGCGTTCCGCGCAATTGGCGTAGATGTTGAGGCACAGCCCTGCGGTGGGCTTGTCGACGCGCTGGAAGACGGGGATGAGATGCTTGCCGAAGCTTTGGTGCGGTCTCACGTCGATGCCTTGAAGCGCCGGATGCCACATCCGCAGGCCGCGATCTTGGGCTGTACACATTACCCTCTGATGCAAGACGCATTTCAAGCGGCGCTGGGCGAAGATGTCAAAGTGTTCAGTCAGGCCAATCTTGTGTCTGCAAGTCTTGCTGACTATTTGAACCGGCATCCAAAGATGGTGGGAACGGGAGACAAGACGGTGTTTTTGACAACCGGTGATGCGCGGCAAGTCACAGACCGTGCCACACAATTCTTGCGACGAAAGATCGACTTTATTGCTGCGTAACTGCGGCTTCGCTTTCCTTTTTTACGACACCACACGAAAATTCTACGGAGTCTGACATGACCCACAACATCGCCATTCTCGGTGCGTCCGGCTATACTGGCGCGGAACTTGTCCGGTTGATTGCAACCCACCCATCCATGAACATTTCTGCTTTGTCGGCGGACCGTAAGGCCGGTATGGAAATGGCGGAAGTTTTTCCGCATCTCCGCCATTTGGATTTACCCAGCCTTGTCAAAATTGACGAGATCGACTTTGCTGAGATCGACCTGTGCTTTTGCGCATTGCCACATAAAACATCGCAGGATGTGATCGCTAAGCTGCCTCAGTCTTTGAAAATTGTTGACCTTTCCGCTGATTTTCGGCTGCGCGATCCAGAAGCCTATGAGACCTGGTATGGGAATCCGCATACGGCTTTGGAACAGCAGGCTGAAGCTGTCTATGGTTTGACCGAATTTTACAGAGATGAGATTGCGAAAGCGCGCCTTGTCGCTGGGACGGGATGCAACGCGGCAACTGGCCAATATGCATTGCGGCCGCTGATTGAGGCTAACGTTATCAATCTCGATGAGATTATCATTGATCTTAAAACGGGTGTTTCCGGAGCAGGGCGGTCGCTGAAGGAAAACCTCCTTCACGCTGAATTGAGCGAGGGAGCGCACCCTTATGCCATCGGCGGGACGCACCGGCATTTGGCCGAATTTGATCAGGAATTCAGCGCTATCGCGGGCCGCCCGGTGAAAGTGCAATTCACACCGCATTTATTGCCTGCAAACCGCGGTATCGTCGCGACGATATATGTCAAAGGTGATCCGCAGGTCATTCAGGCGACGTTTGAAACAGCATATAAGTCTGAGCCCTTTGTTGAGGTTTTGCCCTTTGGCCAAGCCCCGTCAACGCGTCATATCAGAGGGTCCAACTTCGTCCATATCGGTGTAACAGGTGACCGTATCGAGGGGCGTGCGATTATTGTCTGCGCTCTTGATAACCTCACGAAAGGATCATCTGGCCAAGCATTGCAAAACGCTAATCTAATGTTAGGTCATCCAGAGACAGCCGGTTTGATGCTGGCCCCTGTGTTTCCTTAGAGGACTTTGATGCGCGGACTGAAAAAGCAACGTCGTATACAAATCATAGCAATCGCGGCCGTGGCATTGACCGTTGCGACGGTCGTGATTGGCTTTGCCCTGCGTGACGGCATTAATTACTTTTATTCGCCGACGCAGGTATCGGAAAATCCACCGAGCGAGACGGAAACCTTCCGGATCGGTGGGTTGGTTGTTGAAGATAGTATTGTAAATGGTGACGGCTTTGCGTTCAGTTTTGTGGTCACTGACGGGAATGCTGAAATACCTGTCCGCTATATCGGTGATGAGCCAAGGCCCGATCTTTTCGAAGAGGGTCAAGGGACAGTTGCGACTGGTAAGTACATCAATAACGTCTTCCAAGCCTCTACAATATTTGCAAAACACGACGAAACCTATATGCCGGTGGAAGTCATTGATGCCCTCAAAGCGCAGGGTGTTTATCAAGCGCCTGAAGGGTAGCATCTTCCGTCCGAGCAACGCGCGCAGGACTTTCATTCAGTTAACCAGTTCCATGCAAAGTGCCGCTAAATCTTAGTGGGGCTGTTGCGATGATGACCGTAGAAGACATAACCGAGGAAATTTTGCGCTCCGAAGGGGGCTATGTGAACGATCCGGATGATCCGGGTGGCGCCACAAACTATGGAGTGACTATCCACACAATGCGCCGGCTCGGATTGGATCTGACCGGAGATGGTGCAGTCACGGTTGCAGATGTGAAATCACTGAGCAGGGCACAGGCTGCCGAGATATTTATCGACCATTACTATCGACGCCCAAAGATCAATGCTTTGCCGCAACCTCTGCAAGCCAGCGTTTATGACATGCAGGTCAATGCAGGCTCAAACGCAGTAAAAATCCTCCAATCGCTTCTGCTTGAGATGGGATATGACATTGCGCGGGATGGTGTGATTGGGCCGCAGACCATTCGTGTTTGCTTCGCTGCATTCGATGAGGCGCAGGAGTATCTTGTCGATGCCTATGGGATTGCGCGGCGGGACTACTATTACAGGATTGGCGATCGTCGTCGGGCGTCTCGGAAATATGCTCGAACAAAGCGTGGTGGCAAAGGCGGATGGATCACTCGTGCAGAGAAATTTATTTCGCCACAGTATCATCTGACAAATGCGGAGCATCGCGCGAGGACATCGTCATGGGGTTGATACAGTCGATATTGGGCGGTGGTGCCGCGAATCTGACAAGAACTGTTGGGCAAGTTGCTGATGGCTTCCGTCCTAACGCCACGCGCGCGCGCCAGCTTAAGCATGACGCCTATATTGCCGCGCTTGGTCAGCATGGTACTGAATTTCAGCATGGACGTCCCGGTTGGTTTGACGCGTTGATGAATGGCCTAAACCGGCTGCCGCGACCAATGCTTGCCTTGGGCACTATCGGGCTTTTTGTGTATGCGATGGTTGATCCAGCGGGGTTTGCGCCGCGCATGCAAGGTCTGGCATTGGTACCTGATCCACTTTGGTGGCTTCTCGGGGCGATTGTCAGTTTCTATTTTGGCGCGCGTGAATTGCACTATGCGCGGTCACCTAACAAACGCTCAAGACGTGTTGATATTGTTCGTCCCCAATTGCCGAGCGATGAAGATCGCGACTTGGAAAGGCCAAGTACGAATGCGGCCCTTGAGGCATGGCGCGCACGGAGGGGCGGGTAAATCTTGCAAATGACGGGAGGTTCCTCTTTTCTAAACCGATTAGTTCGCTATCTTGCGAGGTAGGTTAGAAAAAAGGACCTTGGCATGCAGTATGATACGCTCAAATATTCGGTCCGAAACCACATCGGAGTGATTGAGTTTTCGCGCCCCGACGTCATGAATGCGCTGAACACTCAAATGCGTGCAGAGATTTTGCACGCTGTTAAAGCTGCCGAAAAAGAAGCGCGTGTTCTGGTAATGACAGGCAAGGGGCGGGCGTTTTGTTCAGGTCAGGACCTTGGGGATCGCGCCAGCGTCGCGTCAATCGATTTGGAACGCACCTTGCGGGACGAATATGTACCCATGCTTACGGCGATCTACGACTGCAAGATCCCGACAATCTCTGCGGTGAATGGACCGGCTGCAGGCGCAGGCGCCAATCTCGCGCTATCCGCCGATGTCGTGATTGCCAAAGAGAGCGCTGTGTTTTTGCAGGCGTTTACACGCATCGGGCTAATTCCTGATGCAGGCGGCACTTACTTTTTGCCGCGACAAATCGGATTGGCAAAAGCGATGGGCGCGTCTTTGTTTGCAGAGCCTGTTACAGCGACGCAAGCCTCTGAATGGGGGATGATCTGGGAAGCCGTCCCTGACGAAGACTTTGCGTCTGTCTGGAAGGAACGCGCTTCGCACCTTGCTAGCGGGCCAACCGCTGCCTTCCAGCGGGTGAAACAAGCCCTTAGAAAATCCTATGATAACAGTCTGGAAAAACAACTTATGCTCGAAGCAAAACTTCAGGGTGAATTGGGCAAGAGCCATGATTTCCGCGAAGGTGTGTTGGCATTTCTAGATAAGCGCGCAGCTCATTTTGAGGGGCGCTAAGTCGTTGTGAGTCTGGTATCGGCGAACAGAACAAACCCGTCATCATCCTCGACCTCGATAAAATGAAGCGGTGGCCTCTCGACGACTTCATTGCAGCTATTTTGCAGTTCTGACGGTGAATGTGCAGAGTGTTCAAACGATGCAAGCAGGATGTCGTCATCTTCGATCATCGCTGAAAGCGGAGTGAACTCAGGGTCAGTAGGTGTTTTGGCATCGTCACTTCGAGGGAGCTTTGTAACGACGGTAATTTCTGTTCCATCGGATTGGAGAACAGTGAAGCTCAACAGCATGCCAGCGAGATCAGACAGTTTGAACGCAAACGGCGCAGTAAATTGGAACAGCGCGCCTTTAGCTGCTTGGCCGTTGTCACTTGCATCAACTGGGTACGTCTGAATGCCTGATCGCGCTGGGAGCTTCAAATTTGAGATAACACCAGCGTGTTTAGCTAGACAGACGCGGCAATCGAACGTGTCCAATGATCGTGGCGATACCACTATCTCTCCAGGCAAATTACCTGGAAGTTGAACGCGCAGTTGCGCCATGTTGAAGTCCTCGTGTCGTCATCTTTTTTGACGTGAGATCATTCGATATCCAGTGCGTTGGTATTTCGAAGGTCAGAATTGAGTCTGAATTCGGACGTTTCACTAAGAGATGTCTAAAAATGTAGAAAGCCGGGCACTTATGTACCCGGCCTTGTTTCGTTTTTGAAGAAAGTCGTTAGCGCTTTTCGATATCGACGTAGTTGCGCAGCGTCTCACCTTGATAAAGTTGACGCGGACGACCAATTTTCATCTTTGGATCAGCAATCATTTCCTTCCACTGAGAAATCCAGCCAACCGTGCGTGATAGGGCAAAAATGGGCGTGAACATTGACGTTGGGAAGCCCATCGCCTCGAGGATAATGCCCGAATAAAAATCAACATTCGGGAACAGTTTCTTCTCGGCGAAGTAGGGGTCGGCCAGAGCTTGTTTCTCAAGTTCTTTAGCAACCTGAAGTACAGCGTTGTCTTCAACACCGAGCAGGTCCAGCACTTCATCCGCAGATTGCTTAAGGACTTTAGCTCGTGGATCGAAGTTTTTGTAAACCCGGTGTCCAAAGCCCATCAGGCGGAATGGGTCGTTTTTGTCTTTTGCGCGGGCAATAAATTCCGGAATGCGATCGACCGTTCCAATCTCGCGCAGCATTTCCAGACAGGCTTGGTTTGCACCGCCATGCGCTGGACCCCAAAGACATGCGATGCCAGCGGCAATACACGCAAACGGATTTGCACCAGATGAGGATGCCAAACGCACCGTCGATGTCGATGCATTTTGCTCATGGTCTGCGTGCAAAGTGAAAATCCGATCCATCGCACGGCTGAGGATTGGGTTCACTTGGTAATCTTCACACGGAACGGAGAAACACATGCGTAAGAAGTTTGATGCGTAGTCAAGATCATTGCGGGGGTACACAAACGGCTGGCCGATGGTGAACTTGTAGGCCATTGCTGCAATTGTTGGCATTTTGGCGATCATACGTATGGAGGCAACTTCGCGCTGCCATGGATCGCTGATATCTGTGGAGTCGTGGTAAAAGGCAGACATCGCACCAACCACGCCGTTCATAATGGCCATTGGGTGAGCATCGCGGCGGAAGCCACGGAAAAGAAACATCATTTGCTCATGAATCATCGTGTGATTTGTGACACGGCTCTCAAAGTCTTCGAGCTGTGCAGCAGATGGTAGCTCGCCGTAAAGCAGCAGATAGCAGACCTCAAGATAGTGGGAGTCCTTAGCCAACTGGTCAATTGGATAACCGCGGTGCAGCAACTCACCCTTGCCGCCATCAATATACGTGATGGTTGAGTCGCAAGCAGCGGTGGATGTGAAGCCGGGGTCGTAGGTGAAGACATTGCCCTGTGCGTATAGTTTTGAGATGTCGATAACATCCGGACCAGCAGTCGGGGACATCATTGGCAATTCGATCTCTTTATCGTCGAAGATCAGTTTTGCAGTTTTATCAGCCATGGTGCACCCTTTCTAAGTGTCGGAGGGGGATAACGCGGTCGTCATTCCTCCCTAATTGTCAAATTGGCCCCCAAAAAGTGGCCGTAGGCTCATCAAAATCTGACAAGCCGTTAGTCGGACACAGCGGCATCCTCCAGTCGGGCGAGGGTTTCCTCTTTCCCGATCAGCATCATCATATCGAAGACACTGGGAGTTACTGCACGTCCGGCAAGTGCAGCGCGAAGGGGGCCAGCCAATTTGCCAAATCCCATCTCCTTGGATGCTGCGTAACCGTTTAATACGCTCTCAAGCGTTTCACGGCTCCAACTAGCAGTTTGCAACTGCGGCGTCAATTCATTCAGTATACCACGGGATACCGGATCAAGGTGCTTTGATGCTTTCTCATCTGGAGTGAATGGCCGGCTGCCGAGGACAAAATGCGCCTTATTCAGAAGGGCCCCCAGGGTTTTTGAGTTGGTCTTGATCAAAGGAAGTGCGCTTTTTAACGCATCTTTCTGCAGTTGCGAAAGTTGTGCACAATGACTGTGCGTTTCACTATTGTGCGCGAAGGCCTCAATATCGTTCATTAATGTCTCATCGTCACTCATGGCGATGTGATGACCATTAATGTTTTCCATTTTCTTAAAGTCGAGACGGGCAGGTGCTTTTCCGATGCCGCCAAGGTCGAACCATTCCAGGGCTTGGGTGTCTGTGAAGACTTCATCGTCGCCGTGGCTCCAGCCTAAACGTGCCAGATAATTGCGTAACCCTGCTGGCGTATATCCCATTGCCCGATATTCCTCGACACCAAGTGCGCCATGACGCTTGGATAACTTCTTGCCATCGGGCCCATGGATCAATGGAATGTGCGCAAATGTTGGTAGGTCCCAGCCCATTGCAGTGTAGATCAAGGATTGCCGTGCAGCATTGGCGAGGTGGTCATCCCCACGGATCACATGAGTGACACCCATATCGTAATCGTCCACAACAACGGCCAGCATATACACGGGACTGCCATCAGAGCGCAGAAGGACCATATCGTCGAGCGTGTCAGCTCTCCATGTGACTGTGCCTTGAACTGCATCTTCAATTGAAATGTCTCCGACTTGCGGGGCTTTGATCCGGACCACATAGGGAAGGTCAGGATAATCAGCCTCGGCCACATCGCGCCAAGGGGAACGATACAAAGTCGAAGTTCCGTTTGCTTTGGCCTCCTCGCGGAAGGCAGCTATTTCGTCCTGCGTGGCAAAGCACTTATATGCTTTGCCTTGCGCCAAAAGCTCATGTGCGACAGCGGCGTGCCGGGCGGCACTTTCAAATTGCGAACTGGCTTCTCCGTCCCAGTCGAGACCAAGCCATGACAATCCGTCAAGAATGGCCTGTGTCGCTTCGGGAGTTGAGCGGGCACGATCCGTGTCTTCAATGCGCAGCAGAAATTTCCCGCCGCGTCCACGTGTATAGAGCCAATTAAACAAGGCAGTACGCGCACCGCCAATATGTAGATATCCCGTCGGGGATGGGGCAAAGCGGGTGACAACTTGCTGTGGGGACGACGTATCAGGCATGGGGCTGATTAACCTTTCGGAAACCAAGAAGCGCGACACTGCGCGGGCAAAACTCACGGGTGTTTAGGCCGGTCTGATGATGGAAACAAGTGTGCCGCAGCGCCACGCGAGGACGAACCGTCATGCGCAAAGCGGTCTTGCTTTCGAAATACTTGTGCAGGGATGGTTCTTCATTTGGACACCTGTGTTCTTTGGTGCTGGAATTGGCCTCTACTTCGCGTTGACCGTTGAGCCAGCCCTATCAGCTTACCTGATCATCGCAGTCCTCTCTCTCTTGTCGCCATTTGCGTTCCGGCAAGCGCCAGCAGTTTTGCCAACTGCATGGGCGATGTGTTTTCTGGGTCTCGGGTTTGTCACCGCTGGTCTCCATGCACATCACAGCGCGGCGCCGGTGTTAGAATATCGGTATTACGGGCCTATCGAGGGACGAATTGTCGGGATCGACCGGTCCGGATCAGGCAAAGTGCGGCTGACGCTAGATCAGGTTCGGCTAGATCGCATGGCACCGCGCAACCGACCGGAGCGCGTTCGCATTTCGCTGCATGGGCCAGAGTCTTACTTTGATCCGCAGCCGGGACAGATCGTGATGACAGCTGGTCATTTGTCACCGCCCTCAGGTCCTGTTGAACCGGGTGGTTTCGATTTCCAGAGACATGCGTGGTTTCAAAAGCTTGGTGGCGTCGGATACACACGCACGCCTGTCTTGCTGCAGCATCCCGGCGAGGCGGGAAATCTATCAATGCGGATTTTTAGGCTTCGCATGACGCTTTCACGTGCAATCACCGATCGATTGCCAGCACGGGAAGGGGCCTTTGCAACAGCCATTTTAACAGGCGACAGATCCTCAATCGATCAAGACGCGCTCGATGCGTTAAGGGCTTCTAACCTTGCGCATCTTCTGGCGATCTCTGGCCTTCATATGGGCTTGCTGACTGGGGTCGTTTTTACTTTGATCCGCGTTGGATTCGCGTTTGTTCCGCAGGCGGCGATGCGCACAAACCCAAAGAAACTTGCAGCTGTTGCTGCCTTCTGTGTTGGCGTTTTTTATCTTGCTCTGTCTGGCGCGAATGTTGCGACCCAACGCGCATTCGTAATGGTGGCCGTCATGCTCATTGCGATCTGCCTAGACAGGCGTGCTGTGACACTTCGTGCCGTCGCAGTGGCTGCTTTGATTGTCCTTTGTCTAAGTCCTGAAGGATTAACGGGACCGGGGTTTCAGATGTCATTTGCAGCGACAACTGCTCTAGTAGCGGTTTTTGCAGATATCAGGGATCGCCACTTAATGTTGGGATGGCCAAATTGGGCCAGAAATATTGCATCTCTGGTGATTTCATCCGCAATTGCAGGTTTTGCAACAGCACCGTTTGCTGCTTTGCATTTCAATCAGATGGCGCAATGGGGCTTGATCGCCAACCTACTGTCAGTTCCGATGATGGGTATGGTCGTCATGCCGGGTGCCGTTCTATCGGCGATCCTCGCACCGATTGGTCTTGAACAAATCGGATTGGAGTTGATGCGGCTCGGCGTTAAATGGATCTTGTTCGTAGCAGAAACCGTGTCAGGCTGGGATGGGTCTTTGCGGTTTATCAAAGCACCCGATGCACATGTTCTTCCTATTCTAGCGGTTGCTGGTGCGCTGCTTTGTCTTTTGCAAAGTTTAACCCGTCTGATCGGTTTACCCGTTCTGGCGTTAGCCTTGGGCTTGTGGGCTATCACTGAAAGACCCGCCGTCTTGCTGTCGGACACAGGAATGTTGATTGGGGTAATGACGCCAGAGGGCAGGGCGCTAAACAAACCCAAAGGCGACGGTTTCGCAGCACGGGTCTGGAGCGAAAATGATGCGAACCGTGTCACGCAAGAACAGGCAGTCGCGCGGGCGGATTTCTCAAGGAAAAATGCAGGTTTTGAACTGAGCGGGCATGACATTCGCTATAGTGCTGATAAGGAACTCACGGCTATGGATGTGTCAGAGTTGTGCGCGTCAGAGGATTTTCTGATCCTCCCTTTCTACGAGGATAGGCTTCCCTGTGATGGGCTTGCAGCGAAGGATTTAAAGCAGGCCGGTTCTGTTTCGCTTGATGCCACCGAAGAGGGTCTGATCGTAAAAACCAGCCGTCTCGTGCGAGGTAATCGACTGTGGGTGCCTCAATAAAAGACCCTCTACGTAACCGTAGGGGGACTTAACTTTCGACAAGTCGCATTTTCAGTAGGACCGAATTAATCCGACAAGACGCCCTTGCACTTTGACCATATTATCCGGAAGAACCCGTGTTTCATAATTCACATTGGCAGGTTCGAGCGCAATAGAGGAGCCATGACGACGGAAACGCTTCAGCGTGGCCTCCGCATCCTCGACCAGAGCGACAACAATATCGCCATTTTCCGCCGTGGTTTGTTCCCGGATCACGACGACATCGCCATCATTGATACCCGCGTCAATCATTGAGTCGCCTTTCACTTCAAGCGCATAGTGATGCCCGTTTCCTGACAGCATCGTTCCAGGCACCGCAACATGGTTGGAGACCTGACTGATCGCTTCGATAGGTGTACCGGCAGCGATGCGGCCCATGATAGGCAATTCAATCGCATGAACGTCCGAGACAGGCATCGCACTGCGTGGCGGATCCGTCTTGTCGCCTTCGATAATCTTCGGATTAAATCCTGACGTCTTCGGAACAACACCGCCATCAATTGCATCTGGCAGTTTCACGATTTCAATCGCGCGTGCGCGGTGGGCAAGGCGTTGAATAAACCCGCGTTCTTCCAATGCGGTGATCAGGCGATGAATCCCTGACTTCGAACGCAGATCAAGAGCGTCTTTCATCTCGTCAAAGCTTGGTGTCACACCATCGCGCTGAACGCGAGTATGGATAAATTTCAACAGATCTAACTGCTTCTTTGTCAGCATTGGTTCCGGCTCCCTGACTGGAATTCGTTCACAAATGTTCTATCCACGTTCTTGTTTTGTGTCAACATGTTCCAATGAGGTGTCTCTACAGTGCTATATAGGCCACCTCGTCACCCGTTGCGCGGGCTGGATCATGTGCCGGTCTGACGATCAGGGCGTTTGCATTCGCAAGAACCGTTAATAGAGAGCTGTCTTGTTTTTCAAATGCCTGAACTTGTCCCGACACTGGATCAAGAAAGGCACGCATATAATGCTCTCGTGGGCCATTCTTCGATAAAGGTTGCGCGAGTGTGCACACTTGCTGCAGCCGTGGTTGAGCTGGCAATCCAAGCATTTTCTGAAGAACAGGAAGGATAAAGACTTCGCCACAAACCATTGATGATACGGGATTTCCTGGCAGTCCAATAAGCGCAGATTTCCCAATCCTTCCGGCCATCAAAGGTTTTCCGGGTCGCATAGCGACTTTATAAAAGCTCCGCTCAAGGCCCTGACTTGCCGCAACGTGACCGACGATATCGTGATCTCCGACGGAAGCGCCGCCAATCGTTACAATCAGATCGTTGCCTTCGGCAAGGGACAGAGCCGTTGCGAGCGAGCTTTCAATATCCTTTGCGATTGGGATCATCCGAACGACAGCCCCTGCAGCTTCGAACAGCGCTTTCAGGCCGAACGTGTTCGACGCAATAATCTGGTCAATATTGGGTTGCTCACCAGGCATTACCAGTTCATCGCCGGTTGCGATCAGCGCAATCGTTGGTCGCCTGACAACCGGGACCTCGGCGATATTCATTGAAGCAAGTAAGGCAACATCTGCTGGGCTCAAGACGCGTGGCGCATTGAGGGTGGCCCCAACCTCGAAGTCACCTCCCGCAGGGCGGATATGCGTCCCTTTATCGAGATTATCTTGAAGCGTGATTATATCGCCATCTCGGATCACATCCTCTTGAATGATCACGCGGGTCGATCCCTCGGGGACAGGTGCGCCAGTAAAAATCCGTACGCAACTGTGGAACGATGTCGGCCCTGTGAACCCGTGTCCGGCGGCAGCTTCACCGATGACTTTGAATGTCATTCCGGGTTTTATATCCGCAAAAACAGCATAGCCATCCATGGCAGATGCGGCGAAGGGCGGCTGTGCCCGTTTTGCTTCCACGGATTTTGCCAAGGTCCGACCTGCCGCGTCTGAAAGCGGGCAGGTTTCGGCTGGTAATTGGACGACCAGCTCAAAGAGGGCGTCAAGCGCTTCTGTGACCGTGATCACGCTTCAAACCGGCCAGACTTGCCGCCGTCTTTCAGTGTGACGCGAATATCCTGAATTTCCATCGTTTTCTCGACAGCCTTCAACATATCATAGACCGTCAAGGCTGCAGTAGAGACAGCCGTGAGAGCTTCCATCTCAACGCCGGTTTGCCCTGTCGTTTTCACGGTTGCTTCTATCCGTACTCCGGGAAGGTCTTGGTCCGGTACCAATTCAACGGAGACTTTGGTGATCGGTAAAGGATGGCAGAGTGGGATAAGTTCGGAACATTTCTTCGCGCCCATGATACCAGCCAGTCGTGCCACCCCGAGGACATCGCCTTTCTTGGCGGTGCCTGCCGTCACCAAGGCAAGTGTCTCTGACCGCATTTTGACGGCACCCGATGCAACGGCTATCCTTGAAGTGACGTCTTTGTCAGACACGTCGACCATATGCGCGCGCCCCTCGCCATCAAAATGGGTAAGGTCAGCCATCATGCGCCCCGTGTATAAGGCTTGTCACTTAAGATATGGCGGGTCGCAGCCGCGACATCCGCTTGGCGCATCAAACTTTCGCCGATCAGGAAGGAACGGGCACCATACATCGCCAGATTGGACAGATCACTAGGCTCAAACAAACCGCTTTCCGCTACGATCAGTTTGCCAGCAGGTACTTGGCGCGCCAGCTTCCGTGTCGTTTCAAGTGTCACTTCAAACGTGTTCAAATCGCGATTGTTGATCCCGAGCATTGGTGATTGTAGCGCTGCCGCCCGGTCCAGTTCCTCTTGATTGTGAACTTCTACCAAGACGTCGAGGCCGAATTGCGTTGCGGCCGCTTCAAGTTCCTGCGCCTGTGCATCAGAGACAGACGCCATGATAATCAAGATGCAATCTGCGCCAAGCATGCGGGCTTCAGCGACTTGATAGGGGTCATACATGAAGTCTTTGCGCAGGATCGGAAGATCGACGACTTCTCTCGCGGCCATGAGAAAACTGTCATCGCCTTGAAAAGATGGCCCATCGCTAAGGATAGACAAGCAGGTCGCGCCACCGTCTTTGTAGGCTTGCGCCAAAGCGGGTACGTCAAAGTCAGCCCGGATCAACCCCTTTGAGGGGCTGGCTTTCTTGATCTCCGCGATAAGGCCGTAGTCAGTGTTCGCTGCCTCTTGCAGGCGCTCGTAAAACCCGCGCGGGTCTGGCATAGCCATGGCGGCAGCTGAGACGTCTTCGAAAGACCGGTCCGCCTTGCACGCTTCGATATGCTCCAGCTTATAGGCTTTGATTTTCTCTAGAATAGTTGGGGTGCTCATGCGGCCTCCGACGTCAAAGTGGCGAGTGCTGTGACCTTGGATTTGGCCGCTCCGCTATCAATACTCTCTTTGGCAAGCTCCACGCCTTCCTTCAGATTGCTCACCTTATCAGCGACCACCAAGGCAGCGGCCGCATTTAGCAAGACGGCGTCACGGTAGGCCGATGGCGCGCCTTCAAGCAAAGCAGCAAAAGCCTTGCCGTTTTCTTCCGGCGTACCGCCAACGATCTCTTCGAACGGACGTGGCGTGAGACCTGCATCCTCCGGCGAAATCTCGTCCATTGTTACCCTACCGTTTTCGAGCTTCGCGATTTTCGAAGGTGCAGAGATCGCCAGTTCATCCGTGCCATCCCCACCATGTACCAACCATGCTTTCGTTGATCCAAGCGCCAGCAAGGTTTCGGCCATCGGGCCAATCAGGTCTGCCGAAAAAGCCCCGGTGAGTTGGCGCTTCACGCCAGCGGGGTTGGTCAAAGGTCCCAAGATATTGAAAATCGTGCGCGTTCCAAGTTCGGCGCGTGTTGGCATGACATGTGCAATCGCCGGATGATGCATCGGGGCCATCATGAACCCTATCCCGATCTCTGAGATCGCTGCGTTCACAACGTCAGGCCCAACCATGACATTGATACCCATCATCCCCAACGCGTCAGCCGCCCCGGATTTGGAAGATAAGTTCCGGTTGCCGTGTTTGGCGACGGTAACACCTGCGCCTGCGACGACGAAGGCCGTCGCAGTTGAGATGTTCAGTGTGCCTTTACCATCGCCGCCTGTGCCGACGATATCCATGGCACCTTCTGGGGCGGAAACTGGCTTGCATTTCGAACGCATAACAGCTGCTGCCGCCGCATATTCTTCAACTGTTTCGCCGCGCGTCCTCAGCGCCATCAAAAATCCGCCGATCTGAGAGGGGGTCGCATTGCCATCGAACAACACGCCAAATGCTTCTTCTGCCTCTGCGCGTGTCAAAGCACGATCAGCGGCCAAACCGATCAACGGTTTCAAATCAGCGCTCATGCGGGCACCTTGATCGTATCCAGGAAGTTCTGAAGCATTTTATGACCATGTTCAGAAGCAATGCTCTCTGGATGAAACTGAACACCGTGAATTGGTTTGTCGATGTGCTGTAGCCCCATGATCGTACCATCATCCAGCTCTGCCGTGACTTCCAGGCTGTCGGGAAACGATGACCGCTCAACAACAAGAGAATGGTATCTCGTTGCTTCAAAGTCTTGTGGTAGGTCTTTGAAAACGCTTTTATTTGTGTGTTTGATGCGCCCCATTTTTCCATGGACGATCTCGCTATGCCGGATAACCTTTCCGCCGAAGGCTTCGCCGATAGATTGATGGCCCAAGCACACACCAAGCAGAGGCAGATTTGTCTCTGCCGCAGCTTCAACCATGGCCAAACAAATTCCCGCCTGCGACGGATCACATGGCCCGGGTGACAAAACCACCCCTGCAGGCTTCATCGCCATTGCTTCTTGGACGTCAATTGCGTCGTTGCGGCGGACTATGACATCGGCGCCTAGCTCGCCCAGATAGTGGACAAGATTGTAGGTAAAGCTGTCGTAATTATCGATCAGAAGCAGCATGCTGGTCTCGGTCTGGTCAGTGTTGGTGGCTGTGTTTTCAAAAGGGCTTTCAGCACCTTATCAGTCGGGGTATAAATGGCCAGAGCTACGTGCCGGGGTCAAGAGCATCAATTGATCCCAAGCGTTTAAAAGTGGCAGCAGGTTTGCCATTGATGCTATTTGAGGTAAGTGCAGGTGGCCAACACCTGAACGAGGAGTACGACGTGGGCAAAGGTATCCTTTTCGGCTTGATTTGGGGTGGTGTGACTGGAACGGCAGTTGTGTCTGTGCTGTCACTTTATGCGCCTTTGCCGAATGAAACACGGTTTGTACCAGCCGCCGAGGAAACACGTACAGAACCAGACGCTGAAGAGCCAAGCGCAGACGTTCCCGCAGACGACGTCAAAGCCGAAGCGGCTGAGACTGACGAGGTTGCTGAACCCGTAGTGACGGAAACGCCGGAACCTAAGGCCGAAGCGACAGAAGAATTAGAAGTAGAGGCGTCCGAACAATCCGAAGCTAATGACAAGCAGGCCGATACTGAGGTCGGGCCGACAGTTGTCGAAGAAACATCAACGCAGGAACCGGAAGTTGGCGTAGAAGAAACCACCGTTGTCGTCGAGCCGACTCCAGAAGAACCGGCACCAACCGTTCTAACAGAAGCTCCGGAACGCGTAGACAATCAATCCTTGGCCTTGAGTGAAAATACTCAATTGCCGTCTTCCGACGCGGCTCTTCAAAATGGTGAGGTTGTACAGCTTGAGCAAGATGCCTTAGAGGCACCCTTTGCTGATTTGGAAACACCCTCGACGCCAGCCAATCCCTTGATTGCGACAGCGGCTCCGACAACGCCAGAGGAAAGCGAAGCGCCGCTTGCACCTGATGCTCCGCAGATCACCATTTCCGAGAATATAGCCCCCGAAGGATTGGCTGCGCCGCAACCGGATCGCCTTCCAACAGCGTCTGGAGATGTCGTCGCGCGCGCGACGCCTGCGGAAACCGAACCACCGACGATCACTACAGTTTCGGCTGATACGCCGATCATTTTACCCGTTCCAAATATACAGAACCCAGTTGAAGGTGTCGTGACAAACAGGCTGCCATCAGTTGGGGGGGCGGAAAGCAACGCTTCTGAAGAAGTGGTGACGGAGGAGGAAAGCACGCCCGCGCCTGATGCAAGTGAAGTGGGCGCCCTGAATGCTTACGCGGCAAGTGTGGATGGTGTTGCAACCGGTTCGCTATTCTCCGTGATCTTGATTGATGATGGTGCTTCTGGTGTCGCGCGGTCGGAGTTGATCGCTTTGGACGTGCCCTTCTCTGTGGCTATTGATCCCTCCGTACCCAATGCAGCCGCAATTGCGGCGGAGTATCGCGGGGCAGGGATCGAAGTGCTCGCGATCTTGAACGACCTTCCGCCATCTGCGGAACCGAGCGATGTGGCTGTGGCGGTCGAAGGCTATTTTGGCGTGTTGAAGGAAGCCATTGCGGTCATGGACCCCTTAGATGGGCGCATCCAATCCAACCGGAGTTTGCTGCAACCAATACTTGGCGCAATCCGCGAAACGGGGCATGGATTGGTGACCTATGATCGTGGGTTGAACACAGCACAACAGGCTGCACGCCGCGAAGGGATTGCTGCGGCAACTATCTTCCGCGTGTTGGACGCTGATGAAGAGCAGGCCCCTAAGATCAAACGTTATCTCAACCGCGCCGCGTTCAATGCTTCAAAGGATGGGACTGTTGTTGTCATGGGTCGAAGCCGCCCAGAAACAGTAAAAGCGCTATTAGAATGGGCTTTGGATGAGAAGGACGGCGCGCTTAGCATCGTTCCGGTCTCACAAGTTATGCAGAAAGACCTCGGCTGACCAGGGCTTAGCTGTTGCCACTCCTGCCAAACATAGCAGCTTCTTTTGCAGCCATGCGGATCGCTTTGGCCTTGTTGACTGTTTCCTCAAATTCAGCTTCTGGATCGCTATCATAGACCACGCCACCACCAGCTTGGGTGTAGAGCTTCTTGTCTTTGACGACAGCTGTACGCAGAGCGATACACATATCCATGTCACCATTGGCCGAGAAGTATCCGCAACCTCCACCGTAGACGCCGCGCTTTTCCGGTTCGAGCTCGTCAATGATCTCCATCGCCCTTATCTTTGGCGCACCTGATACGGTTCCGGCTGGTAAGCCTGACAGGAGCGCTGACAAAGCGTCATGGTCGTCGGAAAGTTCACCGACAACATTGGAAACGATGTGCATAACGTGGCTGTAGCGTTCGATGATGAACTTCTCGGTTGGGCGGACCGTACCGATCTTGGACACTTTACCAGTGTCATTGCGCCCGAGATCCAAGAGCATCAGATGCTCTGCCAGTTCTTTCTGGTCTGCTAGCAGGTCTTCTTCCAGTGCCTTATCTTCCGACGGGGTGGCACCGCGTTTGCGCGTGCCCGCAATTGGCCGGATAGTCACTTCCTTTCCGAAGACACGAACGAGGATCTCTGGCGATGCACCGACAATCTGAAAACCTTCCATGTTAAAGTAGAACATGAAGGGTGATGGGTTCGTACGTCGTAAGGCGCGGTAAAGTGAGAAGGGTGGTAAGGTAAAATCCTGTGTCCACCTTTGCGACGGGACGACCTGAAAAATGTCACCTGCTTTGATGTATTCTTTCGCGGTGTTGACGGCTTTGAGGTAATCATCATGCGCGAAGTTCGATACTGGATTGTCGGCATCAGCGGCTTCGCCCAAATCGTGACTCACAGATCGCGGCGCGCGATCTAGGTCGCGCACAGCATCCATCACACGTTCAGCGGCTTGCGCGTAAGCGGCTTTGGCGGAGAGGCCGTCTGTGACCCAAGCTGGCGCACAGACAATGACTTCGCCTTTCACACCGTCGAGGACTGCAATTACAGAAGGTCGCATCAAAACGGCATCCGGCAAACCAAGGACATCCGTATTTACATTCGGCAGGTGTTCGACGAGCCGGATCATATCGTAGCCAAGATACCCGAAAAGTCCAGCCGAAGCCGCAGGCAGGTCCATTGGCAAATCAATACGCGACTCTGCAATCAACTCCCGAATGGCAGTCAATGGATCGCTATCGCACGGCTCAAACGCTTGCCGGTCATAGCGAGCTTGGCGGTTCAGCTCAGATGTTTCGCCGTGGCATCGCCAGATCAAATCTGGCTTCATCCCAATTATCGAGTAACGCCCGCGAACTTCACCACCCGTCACAGATTCTAGGATAAAGCTGTCGGGCTGGGCGTCCGCCAACTTCAGCATCAAAGAAACAGGCGTATCCAGATCAGCAGCAAGTCGCGTATAGACCAGCTGATTGCGCCCTGCCTCAAAGTCTGAAGCGAAGGCGGAGTATTCGGGAAGTAGCGACATCTTTTCTATATACCGCCGTGACCGCCGCCACCGAATTGGCTTAACACAGCGTTGACAGCAGCTTGATCAAGCGTCAGGCCGTACTGGTTTTGCACGGCGCTTCCAAAAAGCTGGAAAACATCGCCTGCTAGACCTTCGCTGGCAGCTGCATTTAGCTGGGTCAAAACGGCTTGAGCCTCCGGTGTGGTGGTATCAGGCGCTGAGATATTGGTCAGTTCCACCAATGCTGAAACGCCGTTTGGTCCTTGCACGAAGGTTACGCCGTCCTCTTCCAAGTCGAAGACTTCTGCCAGCATGCCGATAGGCGCGCCATCAATGAAATCGGTCCGGCTTAGATCAATCTCTGCTGTGGCGGCGAGGTCCAAAGACGCCATCCGGGTTCCATTGGACACTTTTTCCTGCAGGTCGGTCCCTAGGGCAAGCAATGCTTGCTCTGTTTGGTCAGCGCGCCATGCTGATGCGACAATTTCGCGGATGTCTTCAAGCGGGGGCAGGGTCGGAGGTATGATCTCATCCAAGCGTGCCGCATAAATGCCTCCATCGCTGAGCTCCTGAACTTCCGGGAAGTCTGAGGTCGTCAAGCGCATAGCTTCGGTGCGGAATGTCTCATACCCTGCAATCCCTTCTGAGACGCCGTTCGAAAAATCGACTGTCCCGAGTTGCATGTCTGTTTCATCAGCGAGTTCTTCCAGCGTAGCACCACCGACGAGCAGGTCATCAACAGCGTCGAGTTGCTCTAGTATGTCACGCTGCGCGCGATCGGTTGTATATTCGTCCGTCAGCTCTCCCCGTGCATCCTCGAACTCGACAGTCGTGGCTTCCAGCACGGCATTAACGCGGTAGATGACCGGTCCGAGCGATGTTTGAACTGGCTCCGTCAGGCCCGGTTCGGTCAAGCCAAACACAACCTCGGCGACCGCAGCGTCAAGACCACTCCGCGCGACTTCACCCTGATCAACATCTTGCAGTGTCAAACCGCGTTCTGTGACAAGGTCATCAAAGGTTACTTCACCCGCGTCCAACTGTGCTTTAGCCGCTTCGGCCGCAGCTTGGTCTGCGAAGCCTAAACGTTCCAATAGCCGGCGTTCGGGTTGGATGTATTGTGATGCGCGCTGTTCATAGCGTTGACGCAATTCGGCCTCATCAACGTCGACCTGATCGACTATCATCTCAGGGGTCAGCCAAGCATAGGTAATCTTGCGAAGCTCAGCGGTGCGGAACTGATCGCCATTGGTTTCATAGAAACTCTGTAGTTGCTCCTCCGTTGGGGCCGGGATGTCTTCCGTCAAAAGGCTTTCGTCAACAATCGCCCAGCGGAACGAACGCTGCTCGCCCAAGAAATTATAAAGTGTGTTCGCGTAAGTATTTCCGACTGTCAGCCCTGCCGTCACCGATTGCTGTAATAAGGTCCGGGCCGCCGTCAAACGTAGACCATCCTCAAAATCCGCTGGGTTGGTTCCGTTTTGGCGCAGCGCAAATTCGTAGCTGTCACGGCTGAACTGCCCGTCGGGGCCTTGAAAGGCGGGAACTGAGCGTAGCTGGTTCGCCACTTCACCGTCTCCGACGGAAAGGAAATTTTTCTTAGTCTCTTCGCTTAGTGCGGCAACACCGGCCAAACGCTCAAGAACGCGCTGATCCATACCTTCTTGACGGGCCTGCGCGAGCGTCACTGCACTGCCTCGGCGTTGTGTCTCAAATGACATTTCCTGTTGAAGGCCGCGCTGGAACTCAGCAACGGAAATCTCAGTGTCACCCACTTTACCGATAGAGGCAATCGAACCACCGACACCACCCGCGCCGAAGCCTGCGAGGCCGAGGATCAAGAGAACCAGGATGATCCAAACGAAGACTTTACCAGTGCTGCCTCGACGCATGGAGCTAGAGGGTGCTTTGATGTCGGATTTTTTGGCCATTTTTGACGCGCCTCGAAAGTAGGGTTTTGGAGTTCGTAAACGGTTGCGTGGAACGGGGCAAGCGCGTGTTGCGACTTGCTAGACTGACAGCCTTACGAGACGCTTGAACAATTGCTCAATCCCGGAGCGGTCGATATTGGCAAATGCGATCCGCAGGGCTGTCTCACCGGTCCTATCGCCTTCGGGAACAAACATGGTTCCCGGCAGGCATAATACGCCGATATCCTTGACCATTTTTTGCGCGAGTGCGTCGGAGGCCATGTCAAACGGATGAGACATCCAACCAAAATACGCACCGCATCCTTCCATCGTCCAGCCAAGCTGTTCGAGTTCGGGAAAGCCATCTCGAATGGCTTGTGCTCTGTCCAGTATTTCTAGCCGTTGATCAGCTAGCCACGCATTGAGGTTTTCCATCCCCCAGAGGGCCGCACGTTGACCAAGTTGGTTCGGGCATATCGCGACTGTGTCGAGGAATTTCTCCGCCTGAAATAGTCGCGCCGGGCTGGCAATCATAGCCCCGACGCGGTGTCCCGTGAGGCGATACGCTTTTGAAAAGGAGTATAATTGTATCAGTGTATCGTCCCAATCTGTGTCTTGGAACAAGCTGTGCGGTGCGCCCGTCCGACTGTCAAAGTCGCGGTAGGTTTCATCGACGATCAATGCGATTTTATGTGCGCGACAGAGGTCACGGAAAGCTTCGAGCGTCTCGGCGGGGTACTCAACACCTCCGGGATTATTTGGGGAAACCAATGCGATAGCGCGGGTTTTTGATGTGATTAGCTTTACTGCCTCATGGGCACATGGAAGCAAACCTGCCCCAGTTTGCAACGGGACGGATACGATCCCCCCCATATCAAGCCACATCTTGTGATTGAAATACCAAGGCGTCGGAAGGATCACTTCGTCGCCCTCAGCGGCCAAGGTGGCGATTGTCGCGGCAAAGGCTTGGTTGCATCCCGATGTAATCGCAATGTTTTCCGAGGCGACCGGGCCGCCATAACTAGCGCTCCAATCCTCCGCGACTTTGGCGCGAAGCTCCGGCAAGCCCAACACAGGGCCGTAGAGGTGAGCGCCGTCGTCATTCAAGACGAACTCCGCCATTGCGGCGCGCATTTCTGCGGGGGGCGGGTCAACGGGAGCTGCTTGGCTCACGTTGATCAAAGGCTGATCGTTTGGAAAGCGGACGCCGTCCAACCAGCGTCTTGCTTCCATCACAGGCGGTGGAAACGTAGAGGCCATATTGGGATTTAGGAGGGCTGACATCGGTTTACTCGCTTTGAATTCGTCAAGCGAGACTATCAAGATGGCAGCGCAGCGGAAAGCAGATTAACAGTTGGGTCAGTCAGTTCCGCGATAGGGTTTGACGTACTGCATTGCCATGTCCCACGGGAAGAAAATCCATGTGTCTTGGCTGACCTCAGTGATAAACGTATCGACCTGCGGGCGTCCCTTCGGTTTCGCGTAAACCGTTGCGAAATGTGCGTTTGGATAAAGTCCGCGTACAACTTCGAGCGTTTTGCCGGAGTCAACGAGATCGTCAATTATCAGGATGCCGGTCCCGTCACCCATCATCTCATCGTCAGGCTTTTTGAGCACCTTCGCCTCTGACTGCGACTGATGATCATATGATTTGATCGAGATCGTATCGACGGTCCGGATATCAAGTTCGCGTGCTGCGATCATTGCAGGAGCCATCCCGCCACGTGTGATGGCAACCACCGCACGCCAAGCACCGTCATCCGGACCATGCCCGTCAAGGCGCCAAGCAAGAGCACGGCTATCTCTGTGTATTTGGTCCCAGCTGATGTGGAAGCCTTTTTCGTGGGGTAAGCGATCCGTCATGGCAGCAATCTCGTTCTATGATTTCTCAATGTCAGGGGCATCAACCGCTTTCATACCGACAACGTGATACCCTGCGTCGACATGCAGGCATTCGCCAGTGACAGCTGAACTGAGGTCAGACAGAAGGTACAAAGCCGATTTGCCGACTTCTTCCTGAGTCACGGTGCGTCGGAGGGGGGAGTTGTATTCGTTCCACTTCATAATGTAGCGGAAATCGCCAATACCGGAGGCGGCAAGTGTTTTGATTGTGCCCGCCGAGATGGAATTGACACGGATGTTGTCTTTTCCGAGGTCTTCGGCCAGATATTTGACGGAAGCCTCCAGCGCCGCTTTCGCAACGCCCATGACATTATAATGCGGCATGACTTTCTCAGCACCGTAATATGTCAGCGTCAGAAGTGATCCGCCCTCCGGCATCATCTTTTCTGCGCGCTGTGCAACAGCGGTGAATGAATAGACGGAAATATCCATCGACATCCTGAAATTGTCTGGGCTCGTATCTACATAGCGGCCACGCAACTCGTTTTTGTCAGAGAAGCCAATCGCATGTACGACAAAATCAAGGCTTCCCCAATCTGCTTTGAGAGTGTCAAATAAAGCGTCGATGGATGCGCCGTCGCTGACATCGCAGGGAAGGACATGTTTTGACCCTATGCTTTCGGCAAGCGGTTTGACCCGCTTGAGCAGGGCGTCGCCTTGGTAAGAAAACGCTATTTCAGCACCGGCATCCGCGCAGGCTTTCGCTATCCCCCAAGCGATGGATTTGTCATTGGCCACCCCCATGATCAGGCCGCGCTTGCCTGCCATCAAACCATTCGACATACCGGTTCCTCATTCTACCTTTGCATTGTTCGATGGTGTAGGCCAAAGCACATGTGGCTTCAAGCTGCCTGTATCGACGTGGCGTCATGATTGAAATGTCCTCAAATTGAGGTGTACGCGGAACAGCCCGGAAAGGTAGAATCATACAGATGTCGGATAGAGACGGAAAATTTGCTGGAGATGATCCGTTTGAGATTGTCCGTGGTTGGATGGAAGAGGCAGAAGCCTCGGAACCAAATGACCCAAACGCTATCGCGCTTGCGACAGTGGACGGCGAAGGTTTGCCTAATGTAAGGATGGTCCTACTTAAAGATATCGAAGAAGACGCGTTTGTGTTTTACACGAACTACGAGGGAGTGAAGGCGTCGGAACTAGATACGTCAGGGAAAGCGGCGTTCGTGCTGCATTGGAAGTCGTTGCGACGCCAAGTTCGGGTGCGCGGCACCGTGACTCGTGAAGACGGACCACAAGCCGACGATTACTATAATTCCAGATCGCTCAAGAGCCGGCTGGGAGCTTGGGCTTCGGATCAATCGAAGCCGTTGGCGTCGCGCGCTAGTCTGATGGCTAAAGTCGCAAAGGTTACGGCTGATAAAGGGGTTAACCCTGAACGCCCACCTTTCTGGGGTGGATTTCGGATTACTCCCATTGAAATTGAATTCTGGGCGGACGGGGCGTTTCGGTTACATGACCGGTTCCGCTGGACCCGCTCAGATGTTACGCAAAACTGGGCTGTGGAGCGCCTCAACCCTTAAGACAGCAACGTCTCTTTCATGACGTGAATGTAAATCGCAGGACAGGAAATACATACCTATCTTAAATGTTAAATCCATGAGACCATAAACCACTGAAAAAAAACAGTTACGGGGTTCGCTCATGGGCAGGCTTGGGGGTGTTGAAAGTTTCAACACATCTTGGATGACAGAGACACTAGAAGTTACAGCGGACACGCCGCTGGTTACGGGCCACGTGAAATGGTTTGATGCGGCTAAAGGATTTGGGTTCGTCGTTGCTGATGCAGGCGGGCCAGACATCTTGCTGCATGCAAACGTTCTCCGCAACTTTGGACAAGGGTCTATTGCTGACACGTCCGCTGTTGAGTTGCGCGTTCAGCGTACTGAACGCGGTCTTCAGGCTGTCGAAGTTTTGTCAATCACGCCGCCCGAAGGCGGTGAGGAAGCTTCCGGATTTGAAGCGATCCTGCACGATCTTGATGATGTCGCTCTGACACCTGCACGGGTGAAGTGGTTTGACAAAGCCAAAGGTTTCGGTTTTGCAAATGCTTATGGTGATAATCAAGACATCTTCCTGCATATCGAGATTCTGCGCAAATGCGGCTTGGCCGATCTGGAAGCGGGCGAAGCAGTCTGCTTGCGCATCGTTGAAGGAGATCGTGGTCAAATGGCGGCAGAAGTCCACTCATGGGATTACGCTCTCAATAACGATTAAACGCATTTTGATAGCTGGACTCGTTTGGGCGTCTGCCGCGGCAGGCGCTTTTTCTATGTGTGCCGCCGATAAAGTTGATTTGCGCGGCGATTGGGGAAAGGCCCGTTTTACCGTTGAGATCGCTGATGATCCTGCCGAACGCGCAGAAGGTTTAATGTTTCGTGAAAGTATGCCGCAGCTCGCGGGTATGCTGTTTGTCTATGAACGACCTCAACCTTTGGCCTTTTGGATGCGCAACACGTTGATATCGCTCGATCTGCTTTTTCTCGATGAGACCGGAACAATCGTAACTATTCACGAGAACGCCGTACCTCTGGACGAGACGCCTTTATCGGGGGGCAATCGACCACTTCTCGCCGTTCTTGAGATCAACGGTGGCATGGCACGCAAGTTGGGAATCGGTCCGGGAACTCAACTGCGGCACCCGCAATTACCTCAGGGTGTGGCTGCTTGGAGTTGTGACGAGAAGTAACGATGATTTAGCATCAATTTGGGCTTTTCAAACCGCGCGGTTGCGAGTAGGAACGCGTCACAGATGGACGGGGCGTGGCGCAGCCTGGTAGCGCACCTGTTTTGGGTACAGGGGGTCGGAAGTTCGAATCTTCTCGCCCCGACCATCTGAAAATCATTCTACATCTTTGCATTCCGAAGCTGAGTAGAGAGTTTATGGAACTGGATCATCGGGTCCGAAGTTGGGTCATAACCTGACTTTGAACCGGAGACCTACGATGAAGACCTCATTGCTCAACTCGACAGCCGCTATTGTCGTCGCAACCTCGCTCGCAATGCCCGTGACCTCAACCTCATTCGCCGTGGCGCAAGAGACCTCAGAGACTTGCGAACCGGGAACCGAAGGCTGCCCGTCACTGGAAGAGCTGAAAGAAAGCCTTGAGGCAGAAAACGAAATCGCCGTAGAACCCGAAGCGACTGCTGGAGATGATACGGCGACTGCAGCTGACGAGACTGCCGTTGAGGAAGAGAGTCAGCTTGAAACGGGTGCCGGTACTTTGTCTTCAGAGACTGATACCAACACAGATGCGCCCGCAGCCGAGGGCGAAGTCGCCACGGAGCGAGTGACCGAGCCCGTTGATGGCGCGGATCCTGTAGAGACCAGCGATCCGGTCGATGGATCAGACCCCGTCGAAGGCGGAGAGCCGGTGGATACCGCCGAGCAAGGTAATGGTATTACTCTGGAGACAGAGGGAACGCTTACCACCGACGGAAACTTAACGTCAGAGGAGACTTTGGCCTCAGAAGAGACTACCGAAGCGACCCTCGAAAGCGAGGCGGCAGAACCAACCACAGCAGAGGAAGAAACGGTTGTTCAGGATGATACGGAAACGAGCGTAGACGTTGCCAACGAAACCCCCGAAGTGGCGGCAACAGCGAATGCCGAAGTTGAAGGGGAAATCGAAATACTAACCGTAACGGATGAAGATGTTCGCAGCAGTTCGGAAGATTTCAACGCAGCAAAACAAGCTGCGAATACAGAAAACGAAGATGGCCTGAGTGATTTTGAGAAGTTCGCTATCGGCGCTCTGGGCGTCGGCGCAATCGCCGCGCTTATCAACGAAAATGATCGTGTCGTCGAGAACTCCGGGGACCGAGTCGTCGTGCAGCGCGATGATGGGCAATACTACATCCTGAAGGATGATGACGTTTTGATCCGTCGACCAGGTTCGACAGTCGAGACGCGCCGCTTTGCCGATGGCTCATCGGCAACCACAGTGACCCGCCAAGATGGCACACAGATCGTGACGATCAAAGCAGCCAATGGCCAAGTCCTGCAACGCACCAAAGTTTTGAATGATGGCTCTAGCGTCGTGCTGTTTGATGACACGACTGAGGTCGCTGCGGTTCAGGTCAGCACCTTACCAGAACCGCGTGAGACAGATGGTTTTGCATCTGATGGCGATTTAGAGGCAGCGCTGAGCGCGGTAGCGCGTGCTGACGTAGATCGCACCTTCTCATTGCAACAAATCCGCCAGATTAGATCTGTGCGTGCTTTGATGCCGGAAATCCAACTGGAGGCTGTGAATTTCCCGACTGGTTCCGCTGCGATCCCTGTAGCCGAAGCAGAAGAGCTTTCAGCCCTCGGCAACGCAATGCGCGACTTCATCGCTGCGAACCCAGGTGAAGTATTCTTGGTTGAAGGTCATACAGACGCAGTCGGCAGTGCTACCTACAACCTCGCATTGTCAGACCGTCGTGCGGAATCTGTGGCTTTAGCTCTGACAGAGTATTTCGATGTGCCGCCGGAAAACATGGTTGTTCAAGGTTACGGTGAGGCAAACCTTAAGGTGCGCACCGCCGATGCGGAACAGGCTAACCGCCGTGCGGTCGTCCGCCGCATTACGCCGCTCCTGCGATAAAATTGATATCGGTCTCCGCCTTTTTCCAAGGCAGGGACCGATCTAGCGATTCTAGTGCCCACTACATTTTGTGCCTTCTGAGGGCCGAATAACTGAACTGTGTAGTTTGATTATGTTCCTTTCGCCTACCACACCCCAGTTTTAGTAACGGAAATGTAACACCATCAACACCTGGTGTCCGGCTCTTTGCGTCTCATGGTGGCGCGCAAAAACCTGTGAGCGAATCTGTGGATCGCTCAAGCGTTATTGAAAGTCTGGCGGATAAGTAGGCTTGTTTTATTTGTTTTTTTCACAACCGATCCGGTTAACAAAACCTTACTTCTTTGTGGGTAGAGTTTCGGCAAGTCGACTTGCCTAAAGGTCAACAGAAAAAACCTTTTACTGGTGGTAAAAATTCCGTTGACGATCTAGGTTCACATCCTTCAGGTTGTGCGGGCTGATGAAGCGGCCACCATATGTTGTGTTACTCGGTGGTCAACGGGATGGGATAAGAACCTAAACATGCGAGCGTCGATACAGACGCCATGCCTGCAACTACTCGTGCAGGCCGCGGGTGACCTTTCTCGAACTTTTGCGCGGTCCGCATGAGGCAGGCCACAGAATTGAAGACAAGGGCGCGAGCCACGCAGTAGGGATGAAGACTGATGAAAATCGACCGTAAGCTTACACAGGCAGGTACAGACGCATATGAGGCGTTGGAATTCACAACGACAGCGTCGGAAATTCGTAATCCGGATGGCACCATCGTGTTCAAGCTTGATGAGGTTGAAGTTCCAGCAACGTGGAGCCAAGTGGCATCCGATGTCATCGCGCAGAAGTATTTTCGTAAAGCAGGTGTTCCAGCGCGGTTGAAGAAAGCGAAAGAGAAGGGCGTACCGGTTTTCCTTCAACGCTCCGTCGCTGATGATGTTGCCTTGAAGAAATTGCCGGAAGATCAACGCTTTGGCGGTGAAACTTCAGCTAAGCAAGTCTTTGATCGTTTGGCGGGTGCGTGGTGCTACTGGGGTTGGAAGGGTGGCTACTTCACGACCGAGGCAGATGCACAGGCTTACTACGACGAAATGCGCGTGATGCTGGCCAAACAAATGGCCGCTCCGAACTCTCCACAATGGTTTAACACGGGCCTGCATTGGGCCTATGGCATCGACGGTCCGGCCCAAGGCCACCATTATGTCGATCACGAGACGGGGAAATTGACCAAGTCGAAATCCTCCTATGAGCACCCGCAGCCCCATGCCTGCTTCATCCAATCGGTCAGCGATGATCTGGTAAACGATGGTGGCATTATGGACCTGTGGGTGCGTGAAGCACGCCTGTTTAAGTATGGCTCCGGTACCGGCACCAACTTTTCCTCGCTTCGCGCAGCAAACGAGCCTTTGTCGGGCGGCGGCAAATCGTCGGGCCTGATGGGCTTTCTGAAAATCGGTGACCGGGCAGCCGGCGCGATTAAATCTGGCGGGACAACCCGTCGAGCAGCCAAGATGGTGATCGTAGATGCCGATCACCCCGATATTGAAGAGTTCATCGACTGGAAGGTGCTGGAAGAGCAGAAGGTGGCGTCCATCGTTGCCGGCTCCAAGATGCACGAGCAGAAGCTGAATGAGATATTCAAGGCGATCAAGGCTTGGGACGGCAAGATCGAAGATGCGGTTGACCCGAAGGCCAACGAGACGCTGAAAGGCGCGATCCGTGAGGCCAAAAAGGTCGCGATCCCAGAGACTTACGTCAAGCGCGTGTTGGACTATGCGAAGCAGGGCTACACCTCGATCGAATTCCCGGTCTATGACACCGATTGGGACTCGGAAGCCTACAACTCGGTCTCCGGCCAGAACTCCAACAACTCGATCCGCGTGACAGATGCGTTCTTGAAGGCTGTTGAGACTGATGGCGACTGGGAGCTGAAATCCCGCACGACCGGCGAAGCGACGAAGACCATCAAAGCCCGCGACCTGTGGGAAAAAGTGGGCCACGCCGCATGGGCCTGTGCCGATCCGGGCATCCAGTACCATGACACGGTGAATGACTGGCACACATGCCCCGAAGATGGTGCGATCCGCGGGTCGAATCCGTGTTCCGAGTACATGTTCCTCGACGACACGGCCTGTAACCTAGCCTCTATGAACCTGCTGACATTCTACAAAGACGGCAAGTTTGACGCTGAGCTCTACATGCACGCCACGCGCCTTTGGACTGTGACGCTGGAAATCTCCGTCATGATGGCGCAATTCCCGTCACCTGCCATTGCGCAACGTTCATACGACTTCCGTACATTGGGTTTGGGTTACGCCAATATCGGCGGTTTGCTGATGAACATGGGTTACGGCTACGACTCAGCTGAAGGTCGGGCGATGTGCGGCTCCCTGACTGCGCTGATGACTGGCGTGTCTTACGCCACATCTGCCGAGATTGCGAAAGAGCTGGGACCGTTCCCGGGCTACGCTAAGAACGCAGACCACATGCTGCGCGTCATTCGCAACCACCGCAACGCGGCACAGGGAAATGACGCGGGCTATGAGGAACTGGCTACAAACCCGCTGGCGCTGGATCATGCCTCGTGCCCGGATCAAGACCTCGTCAAGTTGGCTGTCGCCGCTTGGGATGAAGCACTGGAGCTGGGCGAAAAGCACGGCTATCGCAACGCACAAGTGTCCGTCATCGCACCAACCGGCACGATCGGTCTGGTCATGGATTGCGACACAACCGGCATCGAGCCTGACTTTGCGCTCGTAAAATTCAAGAAGCTGGCAGGGGGCGGTTACTTCAAGATCATCAACCGCTCCGTCCCGGCGGCGCTGGAGACGTTGGGCTACACATCCTCCCAGGTGGAAGAAATCGTCTCCTACGCTGTCGGCCACGCGACGCTGGGCAACGCGCCGGGGATCAACCACACGTCCCTGATCGGGCACGGGTTTGGCGAGGCTGAACTGGCAAAGATCGAAGCCGCACTTCCAAGCGCCTTCGACATCCGTTTCGTGTTCAACCAATGGACACTGGGTGAAGAGTTCTGCACCGGGACATTGGGTATCCCAATGGCCAAACTGAACGATCCGGGCTTTGATATGCTGACGCATCTGGGCTTTTCGAAAGAGCAGATCACCCACGCTAATGACCATGTCTGCGGGACTATGACGCTGGAAGGTGCGCCGCATCTGGAAGAGAAGCACTATTCAGTCTTCGATTGCGCCAACCCATGCGGCAAAATCGGCAAGCGTTATCTGAGCGTCGACAGCCACATCTATATGATGGCGGCGGCACAGTCCTTCATCTCCGGCGCGATCTCCAAGACGATCAACATGCCGAATGACGCGACTATCGAGGATTGCCAGAAGGCATATGAGCTCAGCTGGTCCCTCGCGATCAAGGCGAATGCCCTGTACCGTGACGGCTCGAAACTGTCGCAACCTTTGGCGGCTGCTCTAGTCGAGGATGATGACGACGCGGCCGAAGTGCTGGAAAGCGGCTCCCCAATGCAGAAGGCAGAAGTGTTGGCCGAAAAGATCATCGAAAAAGTCGTGATCAAAGAAGTCGAAAAGGCTCAAGCCCGCTCTCGGATGCCTCACCGCCGGAAGGGTTACACCCAGAAGGCGAATGTGGGTGGCCACAAGGTCTACTTGCGCACTGGCGAGTATGAGAACGGTGAATTGGGTGAGATCTTCATCGACATGCACAAAGAAGGTGCTGGCTTCCGCGCCATGATGAACAACTTCGCCATCGCGGTCTCCGTCGGTCTTCAATACGGCGTACCGTTGGAGGAGTTCGTGGACGCGTTCACTTTCACCAAGTTTGAACCAGCGGGCATGGTCCAAGGAAACGACTCTATCAAGAACGCAACCTCCGTACTGGACTACATCTTCCGGGAGTTGGCAGTGTCCTATCTGGACCGCACCGATTTGGCGCATGTCAAACCGACGGGTGAGACATTTGACGATCTGGGTCGTGGCGAGGATGAAGGTAAGCAAAACATCGCAGAGCTGGGAGAGTCGGCTGCAACTAAATCGCTCGAAGTGCTCAAGCAAATCAGTTCCACAGGTTACCTTCGCAAACGTGTTCCGCAAGAACTCCAAGTTTTACAGGGAGGTTTGACGGGTGCCACGGCACTGGACACGTCCACTGATCCGGTCGCGGCACTGCAAACACTCGTTCCTGAGACAAGTGCGGCCACAGTGACCGCAGGATCGGTGTCCATGTCAGCGCGCGATAAAGCGAAGATGCAAGGCTACGAGGGTGAGGCGTGTGGCGAATGCGGCAACTACACACTCGTGCGCAATGGGACTTGCATGAAGTGCAACACATGTGGCGGCACCTCTGGGTGTAGCTAAGTAAATTGAGAGTTGGGGGTTGGTGTCCTACCACCAACCCCCAGCTTGTCCCCCGTTTCACCAGCGTGGGCGAGGGACAAAGCAGTACGGCTCTTTCGAGTCGACCTGTTGGGACAAAGACAGAGGTGAACTGACGGATCAAGGACGCGCTGCCAACTCACAGGTTTTACATGGGTTATACCCAAGTAGGCTGTGGACAAAGAGGAGAGATACTATGTCTCGTAAAAAGAACTCGGAAGTCACGAGTGCCAAGGCTGCGTCTGCTGCAGCAAAGGTTCTTCGTAACCCCAAGTCCTCGGCGGCTGCCAAAACAGCGGCAGCGTCGGCGCTGACACAGCGCCCTAATAAACGGAAGTAACACTTCCTTGGGGGCGGTTCGCCGCCTCCAAAACCAGAGATACGCGGTGGGGGTTTCCCCTAACGCGGACGAGGATCAGGCCGCAGGCAGAAAAATACCGGGCGGTACCAACGATGAGCCTGATCAGCGAAACTTACGGGGCAACTTCGGTTGCCCCTTTTTCTTTCGAAGATGGTGCCGCGCAGTCTTCAAAACATCTCCACTTGATCGCATAATTGTGTTATGGTCGACCCGTGTTGGGGTTGTGTAATGGTTGTTTCGGTTAATTCATCTATAGAAAAGCTTCGGGGGTTTGTCGCAACGCCTTCGGGAGCAAAGATACCGGTCATTGTCACGCTAAAGGCTGCGCGCCATGTGGTGCGCTATTCTCACGTGGGCCAAGTCAGCATTCCGCAGCCATTTCTGGATGAGTTCGAAGAAGAGATGGCACGCTTCTACTTTCGCGGCGAAAGCGGCGAGTGTTTCACTCAGCTTCACGTTATCGATGAATATGATGATCCCTCCGGTTCAGCAGAGTGCTTTGGCCGCATCATCCTGCTGCGCGACGCAGACCTTAACGCGACAGACTGAGTTAAACCTCTCTTCCCATGTCTATCAGCTTTGATTTTAGCTCTGCTGCTCGAGGATCACCTGCCTCCAGCGCGAATACATAGGCATGGGTCAAATAAAACCCAGTTGCGATATCGGTTTGCGCCAACTGCGACGCCTCAAGGTACAGTTTAATCAGGGCAGGGCGGTCTTCTGCCGCGTGGGCCCGGAGCAGCCTTGCATCGAGATCACTCGGCGGCATGAGCCTGTTTCTTGCGATGCTCCAAGATCATCGACGCGATCCATGCATGGTAGCAATGCGTTGGGCCGTCCATCGCGGGTGAGAACCGACCACCGTCAAAGCCGGGTCCGTAGCGGCCTTTCTGCATACCTTCGACAACAAAGATGTCCTCTTCAAACACCTCTCTCCAAAGCGCAGTGTTTTTCACTCGCATCTGGTCATTCACCTTGGGCTCGGCGTAGTAGATGTGCACGTGTTCTACGGTTTGATCGACGGCCGTTGGCTCCAAGATAATTACGTAGGCATGATCACGTTGCGCGCCCAACAAGACGTTGGGATAAACGGTGATGTATTCTGCAGCTCCGTCACGCCATTTCTGGCTAAGGCCTTCAAAGTCAGGGAAGCACTCGCCATTTTCGCCTTCAAATTGGCGATAGACTAGTGTGCCTTGACCGGAGAACTTCCCCGGCTCGTTTATATTGTAATGGTCTTCCAAGCGGGAATAGCTGTTCAGGCCCGGATGGACCCAAGGAAGATGGTAGCTTTCACAGTAGTTTTCGACTGCAAGTTTGTAGTTCGTTTTGACAGAAAGGTCGAAGCAGGAGTCCGCGCCACCGTGATAGAGCGGTTTGTCGAATTCTGCCCAGCGTTCGATAAGATCAGCGTGAACATCTTCGAAAGGGGCCGCGTCACCTGAGATATTGATAAACACTATATCACGCCAGATATGAGACCGTATTTCAATCAGACCCAGACTGTCGCGGTCCATATCTGGATGTGCATTTTGTCCCGGTCCGCCAACATGCGGTGTCGCGACCAGTTTGCCTTTGGTTGAGTAACACCATGAATGGTACGGGCAGCGGATAGCACCTTCGATTTTTCGAGGTTCTGTCACGAGGATCATGCCACGATGCCGGCACGTGTTTTGAAAAACTCTTAACTCGCCGTCGTTGTCACGGACGAGCAGCAGAGGCAGGCCAAGAAATTCGATCGGTTTAGCATCACCTTTTTCAGGGACGTCCGCGCCAACCGCCAATCCTGCCCATGAGGCATGCAGCACCGCGTCGCGTTCTTCAGCAAAAATCGTATTGTCCGTGTAATGCGCATTTGGAAGGCCATTGGCTTTCGCGATGGGACGATGAACCGTCGATAAATCAGTGCTCATATCGGCCTCCTTCCGGTGGTTGAGATACAGTAATTCTATCAGATTCGACCCAAAATCATTGTCTCACCGCGACAAAACCTTCCTCACCGCGACTCGTTTCTATGTGACAGCCGGACGGAAAATCCGCCGATTTGCCGCGTGCAGATGCGAAAAAGCTTGCCGATTCAGCCCGTCGCAAAATTTCAAGGCCTTTTTGGGCGACAGAACGCTTGAGCGAAACGAAAGAATTGGCAGCTTCAGGCGCTTTTTGAAGGGTAGGGCGATGCCCCCCTGACAGCGGATCGCTTCATCCACATGTTGTCTCTCGAAGTTACCAAGAACGGTGACTTTAAGACCTTGAACACTCACTCTAGGAGACTTGAAATGAAAAAGATGCTGATCACAACGACTGCCCTTTTCACACTGAGCGGCGCTGCTTTCGCAGCCGTAGCAGATGTCGATACGGACGGTGACGGCGTTGCGTCCTATACAGAGCTTCTTGCGGTGTATCCAACACTGACTGAAGAAGGCTTCAGCGCGATTGACGTAAACGGTGACGGTGTTGTCGACGAGACTGAGATGACAGCGGCACAAGACGGTGGCCTGATCCCCGCAGGCTAACGCGTCTTCAAAGGGCTGACTTCCCCTCACGGAACATCAGCCTTAGGGCGCGCTGCGGTTTTCGAAGATCTGCCTCGGGTAAGATCGCAGCGCGTCCGATGCCCGATACTCCCGAGTGCTGTCGGGCAGCACCGTTGAGGAGCATGACCACAAGAGCTGTCCGCCCCTTCCAGACAGGATGTCTGTTGTGAAGATTGTTCGCTCAGCGAGGCCAGAGCCGGGTTCGCCCCGCTCTGGCCGCTTTCAATTGGTCAGGACGCACCACGGGACAGTGCTGCAATACCTGTCCGAGCAATTTCTATCAGTCCCAAAGGGCGCATCAATTCTGCAAAAGCATCAATTTTTTCAGATGTGCCCGTCATCTCGAAGACAAAGCTTTCTAAAGTGCTGTCGACCACGTTTGCACGAAATATTTCTGCGAGGCGCACCGCCTCGATACGTTTCTCGCCGGATCCGGCCACTTTGAAAAGCGCAAGCTCGCGTTCAACCGACGGGCCTTCTTCCGTCAAATCATGGACATCATGAACAGGTACCATCCGGCCGAGCTGCGCTTTGATCTGGGTGATCACTTCGGGGGTCCCTGTGGTGACGACAGTGATCCGGGAACGATGCCCTTCATGATCAATCTCAGCCACAGTCAAGCTCTCGATATTGTAACCCCTGCCTGAGAACAGGCCAATCACACGCGCGAGGACACCAGCTTCATTCGTCACAATAACGGCGAGCGTATGTGTTTCGATGACATCGGCGTTTGGATCTTTCAGATCGTAAGCCGACTTACGGGACGTGCCCTTTTTGATTTTCAGCGGTGCCATAGTGTACTCGGTTCCATTGTCTTTGTGAGAACACACTAGGCGCTCCTGTGGATAACAACCAGTCCCGCGCCCATGTTTTTGCTAAGACAATGTTAATTTATTGGCCTCTATTTTGCCTGTGCAGAGATTATCTGGTGAGCCATGTCATTCGTTCCCGCGCCACTCCCATTTTTCCAGCTTATCGAAGATGCAAAATCCGCGTCTTTGCGAGATACTACGCATTTGTTGCCGCTCTGGTTTTGGGAGACAGATGCAGATTACGTAATAACCTACGCCAGCGATAATATCGAGCGGGTGACGGGCTTTAGGGCCAGCGATCTCGTTGGCGTTTGCATCCTAAATCCTGTCTACGGTCGCGGCGAATCTGAAGCAGGCCTTGCGGAATACCACGCAGCATTGCGGCGGCGTGTTCCTATCGAAAGCTTTTCATATGAGCGAATCTTGCTGTCTGGTGATCGCGTTGTCCTGCTCGACAGTGCGTTGCCTCAATATGATAAGGCGGGCAACTTCTCTGGCTATTGCGGCGTTTCTTTTCACCTGAGCAACGCATTGAGCGTCGCAGGCGACAATGGCAGTCTCGTCGGGTCGCTCAAAAGCAGGGCAGATCAACTTGAAGCGGCATTATCGCAACGTAACCAGGAACTCGAAAATTCGAACAGGTTGCTTGCTGAAGTACTTGATGCTTTGGGCGAAGGGCTCTTGGTGACAAGTGGCTCTGACGTCGATGATCCAACCAACAGGATTCTGTTCATAAATCCGGCCTTTCGAAAAATTATGAATATGTCAGAACAAGATGTCTTCATCGGAATGACGTTTGCAGAGATGCGACAGGTCTGGATTGAACGAGGTGACACAAATCTAAGTTTGAGCGAAGCCAATAGCTCTATACTGAAAAGCGGTAAAACACTTGCATTCAAACTCCCTTCAAACGGTATCAGCGTTGAAGCGAAAGCAATCCGTCGCCCCGATGGTGGAATGGTTTTTGTGCATAAAGACGTCACGAAACTTCATGAACACACCTCAATGCTTGAGCAAGCCAAGCAGGACGCGGAACAAGCGACGCAGGCCAAATCAAACTTCCTTGCGACAATGAGCCATGAAATCAGAACGCCGATGAACGGAATCTTGGGTGTTGCTGATCTTTTGGGTGGCACACAGTTAGATGACGAACAGACCGAGTATGTTGAAACGATCACGAGGTCTGCGCTCGCGTTGACGAGTTTGATTGGTGACATCCTCGATTTTTCAAAAATTGAGGCTGGTCATCTCTCATTAAGCCCCGAGCCATTTGACCTTGTTTGCCTTGTCGAGGACATACGCCGGATGATGGGACCGATGGCCCAAGCAAAAGGTGTGACGTTCAGTGTTGATATTGTCGGGCGTTTGGCGCCAGGTGTGTGTGGCGACAAACAGCGCCTTCGACAGATCCTGATCAATCTCCTTGGGAATGCGATAAAATTCACGTCGCAGGGTGACGTCATTCTCCGTCTTGAGCGATCAGATAAAACTTGTATGCGGATTGAAGTCGAAGACAGCGGCATCGGAATTCCAGAAGCCGATATCGATAGTATCTTCAATTCGTTTGAGCAGGTGCAAGGCGGATTCCGTCGGGAATTTGAGGGCACCGGGTTGGGATTGGCGATTACCAAAGAACTCGTCGAAGCGATGGGCGGCGAAATCACAGTCCGGTCCGAAGAGGGATCGGGTTCAACATTCGCGGCCGAGATATGTCTACCGGAAGCAAAACTGCCGGAACAGTCAGCCAGTTTAAGTGAGACAAGCCTTCAGAAAGACTTCTCTAAGTATCGGGTTCTGCTTGCTGAAGACAACCACACCAACCAATTGGTCGCGCGCAAGATGCTTCAGCGTTTAGGGGTCACTCCTTCCGTCGTAAGCAATGGCCGTGAAGCTTGCGCGCTGTTCTCCGAACAGTCCTTTGACGTCGTGATTATGGACATCTCTATGCCAGTAATGAGCGGGCTTGATGCGGCAAGGAAAATGCGCGCGTTAGAACAAAGTGATGGGCGTGCGCCCTGTGCGATTATCGCTTTGACGGGCAATGCATTCGATACAGATCGTCAGAACACAAAAGACGCTGGTATGACCGGTTTCCTCACTAAACCCCTACGTCTCAACGCCTTAGAAGGCGCTCTTGAGGAAGCACTGGAAAGGCGGTCTGACCTTACAGCTTAGACGTTGCGTCGAAGAAGCCAAGCCCATCTATGTAGTGGACGCCCTTGGATGTTGTATGTAGCCAATCAAGGAACGGTTCCAACTCACGTTCGATCTGTTCATCAGACTTGTCTGTTTCCGCGATTGCGAGCACAAGCAACTCTGTCGCTTTATTCAAAGCGGCGGTGACTTCTGGGTTGCCGTCTGATTTCTGCGATTTGGATAGCGCGATTTCTTCGTCAAAAATTGACTGACCAGTTGCGCCATCAAATCCGGCCGCCGTTTGCGAGCGATTGTAGAGTTCGAACTGCGCGAGTTCCTCACCTGCGACCAAAATCTCTCCGTATACAGGGGCTCCGTCTTCGCGTTCTTCGATGTCGAGTGTGTAGTCGACCTTCAAATCGCCTAGACTTGCCTCCCAAACCACGGGGTCTGGAAGGCCATTTTCACCAAAGAAGTAGACGTTCTGAGACATGATCAGCTCGTGTTACACAAGAACAGCGCCGGAGTCACCGATCGCATCATCGACACCAGCATCGCCCATGAGCATCTCATTATGTGGCGCGCCTGATGGGATCATTGGATAACAGTTTTCATGCTTTTCAACGAGGCAATCAAAAATGACCGGTCCGTCATAGTTGAGCATCTCGATGATCGCATCATCAAGGTCAGACGGATCTGAACAAATGATACCTTTTGCACCAAAAGCCTGCGCGAGGAGCATAAAGTCGGGCAGGGCTTCTGACCAGCTTTGCGAATAACGGTTGCCGTGCAGCAGGTCCTGCCATTGCCGAACCATGCCAAGGCGTTCGTTGTTGAGAATAAATTGCTTGATCGGCAGGTCATATTGCCGTGCTGTTCCCATCTCCTGCATGTTCATCAGCCAAGACGCTTCGCCAGCAACATTGATCACCAAGGCATCCGGATGTGCAACCTGTACGCCGATTGAGGCAGGCAGGCCGTAGCCCATCGTGCCCAATCCACCGGATGTCATCCAACGGTTTGGATCTTCAAAGCCCAGATATTGTGCAGCCCACATTTGGTGCTGACCGACTTCCGTCGTGATGTAGCGGTCCTTGCGACCCTTCGTCAGAGCTTCCAGCCGTTGCAAAGCATATTGCGGCTTGATCACCTTTTCCGAATTTTTGAAGTCAAGGCAACGAATTGCGCGCCACTGTTCAACCTGCTCCCACCATTTGGCAAGGCCGGAAGCGTTCGTTTTTCGACCGCGTGATTTCCAGACACGTAACAGGTCCTCAAGAACATGAGCCACGTCGCCGATGATTGGAACATCGACATGGATCACCTTATTGATGGAGCTGGGGTCGATATCAATATGGGCTTTCTTTGATTTTGGGCTGAACGCATCAATCCGGCCCGTAATCCGGTCATCAAACCGCGCGCCAATGTTTATCATCAGATCGCAGCCATGCATTGCCATATTGGCCTCATAAAGCCCATGCATCCCCAGCATGCCCATCCATTGGGGGCCCGATGCAGGATAGGCACCAAGTCCCATCAAGGTTGAGGTCACCGGAAAATTGGTCTCCGTCGCGAGATCACGCAGCAACGAGGTCGCACTGTCCCCGGAGTTGATTACACCACCGCCAGAATAAATGATTGGCCGCTTGGCTGTTTCCATAAGCGCGACAAGCTCGGTAATTGCGTCAAGGTCACCTTTGAGCTTTGGTTTATAGTGACCTGTACTCGCTTTGTTTTTCTCGGTGTAGCTTCCTTTAGCAAACTGAACATCCTTTGGGATGTCGATCAAAACAGGTCCCGGACGGCCGCTCGTAGCCACGTGGAACGCCTCATGAATGACATTCGCAAGTCTGTCTGTGTCCTTGATCAGGTAGTTATGTTTCGTGCATGGACGCGTGATGCCGATCGTATCGGCTTCTTGGAAGGCATCGGTTCCGATCATGAAGGTTGGAACCTGAGCCGTCAGAACGACAATTGGAACGGAATCGAGCAAAGCATCCGTAAGGCCGGTCACGGTGTTCGTCGCACCGGGGCCAGATGTCACAAGGACAACGCCTGGCTTGCCGGTTGAGCGTGCATAAGCCTCTGCCATATGAGAAGCCCCTTGTTCATGACGAACAAGAATGTGTTTGATTGTCTCTTGTTGAAACAGCTCATCGTAAATCGGCAGAGCGGCGCCACCGGGGTAGCCAAAGATCGTATCCACGCCCTGATCGATTAAGGCCTGAACCACCATTTCTGCGCCGGTCATTTGACGTGTCATGTTCTTTCTCCGTTTACGTCTCGTCCCTTGCCCATAAAAAAGCCCCCGTTCCAGCGGGGGCGCATGGTTACCGTTATGGTTGTCGCGTTACCGACCCATGCGCTGATATCTTAGAATGACGACCACAGCTGTCATTGAAGGCTCCGTTATAAGTTCGATGACACTACCAGTCGTTCGCAGGGGGTCAACAGGCAAAATGATGAATAATCTGTCGCGAACGCAAATTTTCGCGTATTTTTGTTTCTTAAATCTACTAAGTTTCGGAATAACTGCGAATTGGAGGTGCCGAAATGGCTGAAGTGACCCAGATAACGCCGTTCATTTTCTGCAATGATATATCAAAGCAGATTGCGTTTTTTCGCGACCGCCTCGGCTTCACGGTCGGGTTTCAAGGGGCCGATCCAGGTTATGCATTTTTGAAGCGACAGAGCGTGGCCGTCAGATTGCTGGAAACCGATGCTGATCTGTCCGAAGAAGCCCGAGAGCAGATGGTCTATATAGATGTGGACGATGTCGACGCGCTGTGGTCAGAACTAGGACCGCAGCTGGCGGATTTACCTCAAGGCAGGGTGCGCGCGCCCTTCAACCAGTTTTACAACCAGCGTGAGTTTCATGTGAAGGACGAAGGCTCTTGCCTTTTGCTCTTCGGTATGGCCCATCCCTATGACGGGAATGAGGAGGGCTGACATGGCCAAGACACGGTTTCTACATGAGTTTGGTATGGGAACATCACTCAGACGACGCGACTATACAGAGGCCGCATCGCGCGCGATCAAAGACGCACTGTGGCATAATTCGGTGTCTGTCGCACCCGCATTTGGCTTCTCGAAGGAGGCCATGCTGATTGATGTAGAGGTTGGTGTGCAGGAACCGCAAGAAGTCGACGTCTCGAAACTTCTCGATATTTTTCCCTACGGACAGCCAAACGTGACGGTCACGAAGGGCGGCTTGGATGTTTCAAAGCCTGACGGAAACGGCGTGACCGTAATAGCGAATGTTGCCGTGATCGTGAGCTTTGATCTGGAGGTCGCATCATGAGTGATGAGCGGGTAATTCTTGAGATGGGGACCGGCAACGACCTCTATGGAATGGACTACACCAAGGCTGGCAAACGGGCGATTCAGGACGCCTTGCATCATTCATCACTTGTGATGTTCAAATCACTCGGGCTTAGCCATGAAGACATGCGGGTTCAGGTCACGATTGCAGTGCAAGAGCCGGACAAGCTGGATATCGTGGCATTGACCGACGAACTGCCACGCGGCCGTGCAACGGTCAAAGCTGTCAAAGGCGGTTTGAATGTGCATGACGCCGAGAATGAACAAACCCACGTGATTGCGACAGCGGCTATTGAGGCTTTCTTGCCTGTCGATAAGACAAAGTGGAAACTCGTCCGCTAGAATTCAGCGCCTGTTCCTTGCAAAACACCATGTTCTAGCGCGTAGCGCGTCAATCCGGCGGTGGAATTTATACCAAGCTTGCGTTTGATATTCTTACGATGTGTCTCGACTGTGTGGACTGAAATGTCTAATTCGCGCGCAACCGCCTTGTTGGATTTGCCTTGTGCAAGCTGAAGCAAGATCATCTGCTCCCGTGCGGTCAGGATTTCTTCGCCACCGCTTGTATTTGGCTCTAATGCGCCGGAGGCGCCTGTGCACAAATACGTCTCGCCTTTCATGACCGTTAGTATCGCAGTGTAGATCTCCTCGGTCGGAACATCTTTCAGGATATAGCCCCGCGCGCCATGGCGCATCGCCGTTGAGACATATTCGGGCGCGTCATGCATCGATAAGATCAAAATGCGCGTGTCCGCATTTCGTTCCAACAAAATCTCTGTCGCTGACAAGCCGCCAAGCTGCGGCATGTTGAGGTCCATCAGAACCACATCAGGCGCAATCATTTCTACCTGATCCACAGCTTCTTGACCGTTCGCTAATGTGCCAACGACGTCGATCTCGTCGTAGCTTTCCAGAATTGCGCGAATACCATCTGCAACCATCGGATGATCGTCGACAATTAGAACTCGGATCGGGGTCATGCGGTTTTCCTGTCGGGTTTGCTTTGAGGGGGGAGCATATGGCTGAGCGGAACAGACGCTTCAATGGTCGTTCCCGCAGCCGTGCTAAGGACACGCAACGTCCCATTCAACTGATCAATCCGTTCTTGCATATTGCGTAGACCCAGCCCACCAGAACGGCGATTGTTTTCAATCCCAGACCCGTTGTCCTGTATGCGCAACGTGGCGCCGCTGCGATGACCGAACACTTCGAGGGAAACTTCATCGGCTTCAGCGTGTCGTTCGACATTCGTCAATGCTTCCTGCGCAATGCGGTACAGGGCGATCTTGGCGTCTTTGTCCAACCGGTTCCTGAAAACAACGGTTTCGAAATTTGTCATGATACCAGTTCGCTCGGCAAAGTCGTCGATGAGCGACTTCAACGCGGGACCAAGCCCCAGATCATCAAGGACGCCCGGCCTCAGATCCGACGAGATGCGGCGTACTTCGTGAATGGCATCAGTCAGCCCGCCAATCCCTTTGTCGATATCTGAGGCGGCGCGTGCATCACCAGTTGTTACTCTGCGCCGGGCCAGTTCTAGCGTATAGCGAATACCAATCAGAATTTGGCTAATAGAATCATGAAGTTCTCTGGCGACTCTACCACGTTCTTCTTCCTGTGTGTCAAAGATGCGTTCGGTCAGGGCCTTCAGTTTGCTGTCCGCCAATTTCCGTTCACGAAGGTTGAGTAGAATACCCGTGATGAAAACAGCAAGAAGAGCAGCAATCGTAATCATGGCGATCTGCAAGAAAGTTTGGCGGATGCGGACTTCCATTGTCGCGCGCGCCGTCGCAACAGTTGTTAAAACGTCGTCCACAAAAATGCCTGTGCCAAGCGCCCATTTCCAATCTTGAAGTCCAATTTGATAGGTGACCATGCGCGCGATTTCTCCCGTGCTGGGTTTTGGCCAGTCAAACGCGTGATAACCGCCGCCCGATCGCGCTGTTTCAATGATCTGATCAACGACCGGGACACCATTTTCATCAGCAAAACCGGACCAGTTCTTTCCGATCAGAAAGGTTTGGCGTGGGCTGACGAGGTTATTGCCTTCATAATCATAGACGTAGAAATAGCCGTCCTGGCCATAAATCATTGCTGAGAGGACTTGTGTGACTTCCAGCTTTGCTTGCTCGTCATCAGGTAATGCATTTCCATAAATCGACCCGATCGCGGTTCGGGCAAGGCTGAGGTAATTTTTCAACTCCGCCTTTTTGGCTTCGATGAGTTGTGTTTCGAGTTCTTGAATTTCCGTTTCGGCAAGTTGGCGCGATTGGTTTGCCACAACGACGGAGATGGCGGCGACAGCGAGGACAAGGGGAACGGTTGCCAGAAGGAAAACCTTTTGGCCGTAACTGAGCGCGATACGGTCGCGCCACCTTGCCCAGAGCTTGCTCATTAACGAATCGAACATGGGGCAGGGTGTATGCAACGTCAATCGCTGCTGCTGGGTAGAGAAATCGCCAAAAAACTGAGCGAAAGCGCTATAAAAGCCCAAAAACTACCCGCCAATGGGTATGGCCACCCGCATTCACCATGAGTAAGGTCGCGCTACCGTAACGGTCCGTCCAACCGGCTGTTTTTGTTGGTGGACGTAATAATTGGGAGGAGACACCTATGGATCGTCGTTCTTTTCTAAGAACTTCTGCGCTCGGCGGCTCGGCTGCTGCAGCAACAACTCTGGCGGCACCTGCATATGCAGCTGGCCACCGCACACTGACAATGGTTACCACGTGGGGACGTGGTCTGGCTGGTGTGTTTGACGCGGCTCAAAAAGTCGCTGACGACATCAACGCTATGTCTGATGGCACTTTGACCGTTGAAGTCAAAGCAGCAGGCGAATTGGTCGGTGCATTTGAAGTATTTGACGCTGTGACTGCTGGTCAGGCTGACATGTATCACGCCGCTGATTACTACTTCGTGGGTCAGCATCCAGGCTACGCGTTCTTTACGTCTGTGCCTTTCGGTATGACAGCGCAAGAGCTGTTGAACTGGTATGAGCATGGCAACGGTAAAGCGATGCATGATGAGCTCGGCGAGATCTTCGGCCTGAAATCCTTCTTGGCTGGTAACACTGGCGCACAAGCTGGTGGTTGGTTCCGTAAGGAGATCAATGGTCCAGAAGACTTCAACGGTCTTAAGTTCCGTATGCCGGGCCTCGGCGGTAAAGCCTTGGGTAAACTTGGTGCATCTGTTCAGAACCTTCCAGGTGCTGAAGTGTATCAAGCGCTTGCATCCGGCGCTATTGACGGCACCGAGTGGATCGGTCCATGGGCTGATGAGAAAGCCGGTTTCCAAGAGATCACAAAGACTTACTACACCGCTGGCTTCCATGAGCCGGGTGCGGCTTTGTCTTTGGCCACAAACCGTGACGTCTTTGACGAGCTGACACCTGCGCAGCAGAAAATCATCGAAGTGGCATCTGGTAACACGCACCAGTGGAACCTCGCCCAGTTCCTGAACAATAACGGCTCCGCACTGCAGCGTTTGCAGTCTGGCGGCGTTAAAGTTCTGGAATTCCCTGACAGCGTTTGGGATGCGTTTGGTAAAGCATCCGCAGAAGTCCACGCCGAAAACATGGGCGACGACCTCTACAAGAAGATCCACGATGATTACCAAGCGTCTTTGAAAGCGTCTTCCGGCTGGATCGATCGTGCAGAAGGCACATATCGCGCACAGCGTGACCGCGTTCTGGGTTAATCGCTTGAACTAGAGCAACGTCTGGGGCTGCCTTGCTATAGAGGCTGGCCCCAGACAACACCGCGAAGGGGACGTCGCGGCACGGATTTCAGGGCAGGCCGCCGATAGCGCCGCCCATGACGGGGGAGAAACTTATGCTGGACGGTCTTGTCTGGTTTTTCACCAATATTCTCAACGCCTTCTACAACTTCTTTTATGCGGTAACCCATCCCGATCTTTGGTTGGCATGGGTGCCGCATATCAATCAGAAGATGGAAAGCGTTGAAGACAAAGAGGCGCTGATGCGCTTCGTGTATTACGGTGGATCTGCTGAATTCTTCTTCGTCATCATCACCACATTCTTCGTGCTCACAGCTATTGGGCTATGGAACAACCGGTTCATGTGGGGCTGCGTGCAGCTGCTTGAAGGGTTCGCAAACTCTGTCGGACGGTTATTCGCATGGGCAGGCCTGATAATGGTTCTTCAGCAGATCGTCATCATCTTCATTCAACGGATTTTCGCCCGGGCCGAAATCTCCATGGGATTTGGCATGAGCTTTTCAAAAGATATCAGTTGGTGGGCGGAAGAGTTGAAGTTCTACAACGCCATGGTCGTTTGTCTGTGTTGTACGTACACATTCGTTCAGGGCGGTCATGTACGGGTCGATCTCGTCTATTCCGCTGTGCGTTACCGCACGAAGAAGGTCATTGATATGCTGGGCGCGATCTTGTTCATGATGCCCGCCGCTGTCCTGACTTGGATGTATGGGTGGTACTTCTTATGGCGTCATCTGATCACGCCTAAGCCTTCTGCTTCTGATAGCCTTGATCGGTTGATCACAAAAGCCCGCGCGGTGCGTTGGAACGTTGAAACGATTGGCTTCTCACCAAACGGGTTTAATGCCTACTTTCTGTTCAAGATCTTGCTTGTTGCATTCACGGCAATGGTCTTCTTGCAGGCAATCGCGTTCTTTTATCGGTCTTACCTCGAATGGAAGGGCGGACCGGAGGCTGAAGGTAAATACCTCGACAAAGACACGCTGGGCGACGCTGACGCCGAACTCGTTGCAGAAATTCATTAAGGAACCCAAGATATGCTTTTTGGATTAGATGGCGTCGAAGTTGGCCTGATCATCGTTTTTCTCTGCCTCTTTGCTGGGATTCTGTCGGGCTTTCCGGTAGCATTTGCAATCGGTGGCTCTGCGGTCATTTCCTTTGGGATCATTGCATCGCTGGACTCCGCGGGACTGCTGATACACCAAGCGATTGACCCAGCCTCGGCAGAATATGCGGCCTTGATCGCAGAAGGGGTCAAACAGGAAACCATCTCTGTTTTCAGATATCCCGATCTGCCAACTCTGGCTGAACCTGTCTTCAAATCTGGTTGGGAGACAGCGCTGGACCGCAATGTGTCGTTCATCGTGAACCGGATGAATGAGCGTGTGTTGGCCGGTGCATCCATTGAGACGCTCTTGGCTGTTTTGATGTTTGTCTTGATGGGGATCACTCTGGAACGCTCGAAGATTGCGAATGATCTTCTGACCACAATGGCGCGCGTCTTTGGCCCGTTGCCGGGTGGTTTGGCCGTGTCTGTTGTTGTGGTTGGTGCATTCCTTGCGGCCTCCACTGGGATCGTGGGCGCGACAGTTGTCACGATGGGGCTGCTGTCCTTGCCGACGATGCTTCGAAATAACTACTCGCCAGAACTGGCGACTGGGGTCATCGCCGCCTCTGGAACGCTTGGCCAAATCATCCCACCATCCATCGTGATCGTATTGTTGGGCACGCTGGCAGGTGACCTCTATTCCGCTGCGCAAGAGGCGCGCGCACAGGAAGTTGGGTGCTCTGACGCTCTGACCTATCTTGGCGAGCCTGCAGTCGTCTCCGTTGGTACATTGTTTCAAGCCGCCTTGCTGCCTGGCATTTTGCTCGCAGTGCTATATGGCCTCTATGCCTTTGGCTACGCGGTGATCAACCCAACCAAGGCACCGGCTGTCGAGCTCGGATCTGCAAATAACGAGCCGATCCGGAAGTCAGAGGCGCTGACATGGTTCCTGTTTGCACCGGTCGGTCTGATCGCAGGATTGATGCTGATGATGAATGTCGGCTTGATTGGAAATCAATCGGTTCAGGTCGATAGTTTCTCGGATGCCGGTCAAACCGCATCTCTGCGGACAAACGTGTCGGAAAGTTGTCAGGAAGCCATGATCGACTTGCACGGGATCGAGGCATGGGAAGCCGCCTTGGCCGAGCAGGAAGAGATCGACGCGGCTGGTGGCGTTCAGCAATCGGTTAAATTGACCGAAGAAGAGCTGACTGATGCAATCACAGCGAAAATTGCTGCTGCGGCACCGATTGGGACCGGCATCGCCGTGGGGCTTCTGCTGATGGCTTTGGTCTTCACCACGGCACGGGGCGTGTCGCCCTCAGCCAATCCGCTACCAATCATCGTAGGGGCCGTAGGGATCGTTCTTGCACTTCTGATTGATACCGTTCTCATTTCGCCTGTGACGTCGCCGGGGAACACGTTCCTGCTGATGATCTTGCCGATGATCATGATCGGTTATGGGGCCAAATATGCCGTTGGTATTCTGGGTAAGAATGATCTGCTCAGGGTGGTCTTCCCCCCATTGGTGCTGATTGTTGCTGTTCTGGGATCGATCCTTGGCGGGATCACGAACCCGACACCTGCGGCAGCACTTGGGGCGGGTGGTGCAATCATGCTGGCCGCTTACCGCAAGCTTCAAGACAACAATCAGTCTGGCCGCATCATTATCATGGGCACATTTGCCGTGATCATTATGATCCTCATCGGTGTAAATTTCGATTTGCGGGTAAATATCGAAGAAGTTTCCTTCGAGAATATGATGGCCTTCATTTTCGCGAAATCAGCCTATCTGTTTGCGATGTTCGGCATTCTGTTCGCCTGTTGGGTGCTGTTTAGCAACGGTGTGCTGTCGCCGGTTGTGCGGGAGACAGCAAAAGTGACCAGCATGGTGTTTACCATCCTGATCGGCTCCCAACTTCTGAACCTTGTGGTGATCTCTTTCGGCGGAGAACACTATATCCAGCAATTCCTGCGCAGCTTTGACAGCGAGTTCCGAGTCTTCATCATTGTGATGCTGGTGCTGTTCGTCTTGGGCTTTGTTTTGGACTTTCTTGAGATCATCTACATTGTGATCCCCATCGTCGGCCCTGTGATTTATGGCGGTACAATGGACCCAAAATGGGTGACGATTATGATCGCCGTGAACTTGCAGACGTCCTTCCTGACACCGCCCTTTGGGTTCGCGCTCTTCTACCTTAGGGGGGTTGCACCGAAAGAAGTTACGACGGGACATATCTATCGCGGTATCATACCCTTTGTCGGTATTCAGGTGGCAGGATTGTTCTTGTTGTGGATGTTCCCATCTGTGGTCACAATCATTCCGAACCTACTGAAATAAAGCGGGTTTTCAGATTGGCGGGCAGCAATATAAGTCTTTGCTGCCCGTTTTCTATTTGAGCTGCAGTAAGTCCCAACGGTTCCCCCACGGATCCCGCCAAACAGCGACTTTTCCGTAGGGCTCATCGCGGGGCTCTTCTTCAAACTCGACGCCAGCAGCGTGCATCCGTGTGTAGTCGGCATCGAAATCGTCGCTATGCAGAAAGAATCCGACGCGACCGCCGGCTTGGTTTCCGATTGCAGCGCTTTGAACTGGACCGTCCGCACGAGCGAGGAGAATGTGTTGCGTAGCGTCCGGCGACGGAGCGATCAGGACCCAGCGTTTTGTCGCGGATAGCTTTGTGTCTTGGATTAGCGTGAAGCCGACTTTTCCGACATAAAACGCGATGCCCGCGTCGTAGTCGGGCACAAGCAGGGCGACCGCGTGGAGGTGCAGGGTCACTCTTTCGGGGCGCGCGTGTCTGGCAGTGTGATGCGGGCGACTTGCTCGGCGATTGGATCAACAGCGAGAGGATGTGTTTCAGCCGCGTAATCGTGGCCGTCTTGGATGTCATGCCAATCGCCGCTGCGGAATACTTCTAGGGCTGAGAAACCCGCCTTGTAGCCCATCTTGGACGAGCCGGGGACCCAGTAACCTAGATATACGTAAGGCAGGTTTGCTTCTTTCGCGATCTTCACGTGATCAAGAATAATATATGTTCCCAGAGAGTTACGCGACATTTCCGGATCATAGAACGAGTAGACCATCGACAGACCGTCATCCAAAACATCGGTCAAACAGGTTGCGATCAGCTTTTCATCATCGCCCGTCCTGTCCCAGTATTCGATAACACGGCTTTTCACTGGTGTTTCTTCGATCATCGCTGCGAACTCGAAAATGTCCATATCGGCCATGCCGCCATCGGCGTGGCGCGATTCGAGGTAGCGGCGGAAAAGGTCATATTGCTCTTCCGTGGCCCATGGGCTTGTGGCCTCGCGTTGCAACACGCGATTTCGCTTCATGATGCGCTTTTGAGACTTAGACAGGTCGAAATCTTCAACACGAATTCGGGCGGATAAACAGGCCGAACATTCTGCGCAGGAAGGGCGATACAATACGTTCTGTGATCGACGAAAACCCTGCTTTGATAGGGTGTTATTGAGCGTTGTTGCGTGTTCGCCTTGCAAGGCTGTAAATAGCTTCCTTTCGCGCCGTCCGTCGAGATACGGACAGGTTTGTGGCGCAGTCACATAGAACTGCGGTGCGATAGGAAGTGTGTGGCGCATCTGAGGTCAATAATTGGTTGTTTCGTCGGAGCCTAGCAACGGGAACTGCTAGGGACAAACTCTTTCTCACTCAGATTACGATGGTCTTAATTTATTTCAGAATTTACCTAGTAACGTTGCGGTTTGTTGATGGCCGCTGTCCCGCACAACAGATCGTGTAGACCTTGCCCGCGTTCTGAAATCAGCATCAAAATCAACGAGATAAGCTGAGGAATAAAGAACGCCGAGGCGATCATATAGCCTGTCGTATGGATCAAGGCTTCGGCGCCGTCCAAATGTTGACCTTGTCTGTTGCGCAGCTCGATATTGAACAAACGCATCCCCCAGGTGGCGGAGCCTGACGTGATCGTGGCGATCCGGTAGACGAAACTGAGCACGAGAAAAATGAACGGGTAGAAAAACCATCCTATGAAAAGAGGCAGGGTGGCAATAACGGCGCTGATCAAGCCGATCACTAGGATATCAATCACCCATGCGAGAAACCGTTTGAACGGAACGCCTGCGTAGAATTCTGCCTGCGCAATCGGGTCGGGAAGATGTGTTTCTGTCATAGTCGCAGACATGGGGATTTGGCCTGTATTTGTGAAGAGGGAGAGGGCGCGCGAGGGCCGCGCGCCTGTAGTCTGTCGCTGCTTTATGCAGTCTTTTCAGTGGGTTCTTCAGATGCGACTTCCGCGCGTTCTTCCATGAAGCTGTCAAATTCCTGTTTGTCTTTCGCTTCGCGAAGACGCTCTAGGAAGCTTTCAAATGCGTGTTGTTCGTCTTCGAGACGCTTCAACATATCGGCCTTGTAGCTGTCGAAAGCCGTGTTGCCAGAAGACTTAAACCCATAGGACGGGGCATGTGTGCGGCGGGTCGTGCAGGATTTGCTGAACATACGTTTGCTCCAGATCATATATGCAAGAAGGGCGAGGCCGACGGGCCAGAAGAGAATGAAGCCCAAGACCATGGCGGCGATCCAAGCGCCTTTACCGCGCTCGTCCAGCCACATCTCAGCGCGTTTGAACCAGCCTGGACCTGACCTGGACGGCGTATGGGTGATGGTTGTCATCAAAGTGTTCCTTTGTTGCGATCAAAGTTAATGTTATTCACATTTACATAGATGGGTTTGTATCGGTGTAGGTCAAGAGGGCTGATACCGAAATCGTACAAGATGGGGTAAAATCCGGAGGCCTGAAACCCAATTTGTACAAGAGTCAAAGGGTTAGGAAATCAGTAAGCTTGCTTAAAAGTGGCTTAACGCGGGCTATTTTCGTTTTTTTCGGACGGCTTGGTTCACTCTTTTGGTGAAAGCCTTGTCGGTAGAGCGGCGTTCCGCGAGGGAGGCGGAATTGAATTTATCTTCCGCGACCAATTTGTGCCATCGGACCAACCGGTCCTCGTCGATCTCTCCGGCGGCGACGGCGGCGCGTACTGCGCAGCCCGGTTCGGTGTCGTGGGCGCAGTCATTGAATTTGCAACGCGTCGCCAGATCTTCGAGATCGGCAAACACTTCGCCGACGCCGGATGAGGCATCGGTCAATTGCAACTCACGCATACCGGGCGTGTCGAGTACCGTGCAACCGGAGGGGAGAATGTGAAGGTGGCGGTAGGTCGTGGTGTGGCGCCCTCGGGCGTCGTCTTCGCGGATCGCTTGTGTGTCCATCAGCGCGGCTTCGGACAGCGCATTGACCATCGTTGATTTCCCAACACCAGAGGAGCCAAGGAAAGCCACGGTTTGGCTAGGGCAACACCACGGTGCGAGTAGGGTGGCGGGCGCGTCGCCGCGTGCGTCGAGGGTCAGCACGGAGATCGCCTCAGATATGCTTTGCGCGCGGTTGGCGTAGTCGGCGGCATCGTCGGTTTGATCTGCTTTGGTTAGAACGATGACGGGCGTGACCTCGGCCTCAAAGGCCAGAGCGATGTAGCGCTCAAGCCGGGCCAGATTAAAATCGGCATTGCAGGAGGACACGATGAAAGCCGTATCCACATTCGCGGCTATCAGCTGTACCGACCTGTCATGCCCGGGGGCACGGCGTTTGATCAGGCTTTTACGCTCTAGCCGCCTGACATATTTGTTAGTCTCCGTCTCCAAAAGCAGCCAGTCGCCAACTGTGACGTCAGCGTCGGGCGCAAGGACAGTTTCGATCGTGTCGCCTGTGACGTGCAGGCCATTGCGATGAATTTGTGTAACGCGCACCGGCGGCGTTTGTTCAAGCTCTTCAATGCTGAGTTGTTGAGAGAAGAACGCTTGCCACCCGAGTGCAGTCAAGCGTGACAGGTCGGTTTGCGGTGCCTGCGCGGTTGGCATGAACTGGGAATAATCCCGTGTCATCGTGCTACATGTTCCATGATGGCTTCATACACGCTGCAAAGCAGCCCTGCATCCCAAAAACCATTACATCATCTAGAACGCAAAAAGGACGCCCGTTTGCACGGACGCCCAGTTCTCAGGGAGAGTTCTTGGACCTCTATGAGGTAATGTCGTAGGCCCGCTCACCATGGGAGGTTAGATCAAGGCCTGTCGTCTCTGTCTCTTCATCGACACGCAAAGGTGTGATCAATGCGACCAGTTTAATCAGCACCACTGTTACGACAATGGTGTAAATCCCTACCACGACCAATCCACCAAGCTGGGCCGCCCATGCGCCTTGGCCAAAGATGGCGATCATGATGGTGCCGAAAATACCGCCGATGCCGTGGACGGCAAAGACGTCCAATGTGTCATCAATGTTCAGCAGGTTGCGGACCACATTGACGGCTTCTTGGCACAGCACGCCTGCTACAGCACCGATCACAAGGGCTTCCACGGGACCCACAAAACCAGAAGCTGGCGTGATGGAGGCCAGACCGGCGATCGTTCCGGTCACGAGGCCCACAAGGGACGCTTTGCCGTATTTGATCTTCTCCCACAGCGCCCAGGTGAGCGACGCGGTTGCCGCTGAGATATGCGTGACTGTCAGAGCCATGGCTGCGCCGCCATCGGCCGCCAGTTGTGATCCGCCGTTAAAGCCGAACCAGCCCACCCACAGCATTGCTGCGCCGATCATGACCATGCCGGGGTTGTGCGGCGGCTTGGTTTTGTCTTTCCGTCCACCAAGGAAGAAGGCGAGGATCAAGGCGGCCAGACCTGCCGTTTCGTGAACAACAATGCCGCCTGCGAAGTCGCGCACGCCAATCTCGCCGAAGATGCCACCATCTGCCATCATGCCGCCGCCCCAAATCCAGTGCACAACGGGTGCGTAACACAACAGCATCCAAAGGCCGGAGAAGACGAGAACGAAGCCAAAGCCGATCCGCTCAACATAGGCACCGACGATCAGGGCCGGTGTGATGATTGCGAAAGTCATTTGGAAGGCGAAGAACAGAACTTCGGGCAGGGTGCCCGACAATGTGTCCGCATCAATGCCGCCCAAGAACATCTTGTCGAGGCCGCCCCAGTAGCCGGATGTGCCGCCACCAAACGCGATGGAGTAACCAGCGACCAGCCAGAGAACGCTCATAAGACATGCGATTGCGTAGCAATGCATGAAAACCGATAACACGTTTCGTGCGCGCACCAAGCCGCCGTAAAAAAGTGCCAGCCCTGGCAATGTCATGAACAGCACCAATGCTGTTGCGACGATGATCCATGCGGTATCTGCTCCGTTCATGGTCGGTCCCCCCGTTAAATTTCAGTAGGGGCCACAAACGGCTATAGACCTGCATTGAAAAGAGGCAGTTGCCTTGCGATCTGCGTATTTGGCAAGCAAAACGCAAAGTGATGAAAAATTATGCGCTTTTTCGAGGTTAAGCTTGTTTTTGTGGCGCGGCTTTAATCAGCGACTGAGCGCCTCTGCGAGCAGGTCGAGCGCGTGACGAACTGTGTGTTCCCGCACTTTCGCACGTCCTAAGGCGCCGAAGTCAACAGTTTGGGTTTTGGTCTCAACGCCCTGTGCTGCAAGGCCGAAACAGACGCGACCTTCTGGTTTGTGCTCTGATCCGCCGGGACCTGCGATACCTGTGACAGAGACGGTGAGCGTGGCTTCTGATCGCGCGAGCGCGCCGTCGGCCATTTCTTTGGCGACGTCTTCGGAGACGGCACCGACGGCGTCCAATGTGGACTGCTTGACGCCTAACATGCCTGTTTTTGCGGCGTTTGAGTAGGTGACAAAGCCGCGATCCACCACGGCTGAGGATCCGGGAATATCGGTCAGAGCGGCGGCAATCATACCACCCGTGCAGCTCTCGGCTGTTGCGATGACCACGCCTTTTTCGCGGGCAAGATCAAGGACATGCGTTGCTTTATCCATGGGATATGTACGCACCTATCATTACAACAACTGCTGCGAAGACACCTGCGATGACGTCGTCAAGCATTACGCCCAAGGCGTCGCCGCGCCGGTCTGCCCAGCCGATGGGACCCGGTTTCCAGATGTCGAACAGGCGGAAGGCGACGAAGGCCGTCAAGACGCCCGGCCAGAGCGCCCAAAAACTGACGCCCGCATGTGCCGCGCCGATCCCGACGGGCAGAAGGGCGATCCATTGTCCGGCAAGCTCGTCGATAACAACTTCGGACGGGTCGTGGTTGTCTGCGACCTTGATGTAGTCGGCCGTGGCCCAGCACCCCAGCGCAAAGGCGATGATGCATCCAACAGCAAGGGCAGGCCAGCCGCCGATGAGCCAGACAGCCCATGCCAAAGGGATGGAAGCGAGCGATCCCCATGTGCCGGAGGCCGGTTTGAGGAAGCCCACATAAAAGACCGATGCGATCAGTTTGCTCATGGTTTGACCAGTGTTGCTGTCGCCATGCAAGCGATGCCTTCGCCGCGACCCGTGAAGCCCAACCGCTCGGATGTGGTGGCTTTGACGCTGATCCGGTCCGGTGTAATTGCGAGCAATTCCTGAAGCTTGTCGCGCATTGTTGAAGTATGCGGCCCGATTTTAGGGAACTCACAGATCAATGTGCAATCGACATGGGTCAGGGTGAACCCTTTGGAGGCGGCAAGCTCCACCGCGTGGGTCAGGAAGATATGGCTTTCGGCGCCTTTCCATTGCGGGTCCGAGGGTGGGAAATGTTGGCCGATATCGCCTTCCGCCAATGCGCCGTAGATCGCGTCGGTGATTGTGTGCAGGCCGACATCCGCGTCGGAATGGCCTTGCAGTGCGCGGTCGAACGGAATTTTGACGCCGCATAAGATCACATGATCGCCGGGGCCGAAGCGGTGCACATCAAAACCGTTGCCTGTTCTTACGTCCATGCCTGTCTCCTGTCGCGGGGCGTCGCTTGTCGTGTTGAAAACCTCTTATCGGCGATGAGAATTATTTGCAAAGAGAAGCCATTGCGCTCCGTCTTTGCCCTGTTCGCGCTTCGCAGAGGCAATCGGGCGAAATCATTGCTCAAAAATTGGGCATTGGTCGTTTTGGCAGCGATTTTCACGCGGAGCGCGTTGCGAAGCATGAGGAATGCGGGCAAAAGAGGTGCAAATGCACAAGGATTAATCACCTGACTATTTCATTGGCAGATATGCAGATTGAAATGCCAGTCTTTCTCGCACCGCTTGCGGGGATCACGGACCTGCCATTCCGTCAGTTGGTGTCCGGCTTTGGGGCTGGTCTCGTCGTGTCGGAGATGGTTGCAAGTCAGGAGATGGTTCAATCGAAACCCGGTGTGCGCGAGCGGGCGGAGTTGGGCTTTGACAGTCAGAACACGGCTGTGCAGCTGGCCGGGCGTGAAGCGTTTTGGATGGCGGAAGCTGCGCGGATGGTTGCGGCAAATGGCGCGCGCCTGATTGATATCAACATGGGATGCCCCGCGAAGAAGGTTGTGAACGGTTATTCTGGTTCGGCGCTTTTGAAGGACCTCGATCATGCGCTGGGGCTTATTGAGGCGGTTGTTGAGGCCGTTGATGTGCCGGTGACGCTGAAAACCCGCTTGGGCTGGGACGACGCGCTCATGAATGCGCCTGAGCTGGCGCGCCGCGCGGAAGCTGCTGGCATTCAGATGATCACAATTCACGGTCGTACACGGTGTCAGTTCTACAAAGGACATGCGGATTGGGCGGCGATACGGGCTGTTAAAGAGGCTGTGCGTATCCCTGTCATTGCAAATGGGGACATCACCTCTGCCGATGCTGCTCGCGACGCGCTTCGGCTGTCCGGTGCGGACGGAGTTATGATCGGGCGCGGTGCGCAGGGGCGGCCCTGGGTTTTGGCGCAGGTCGCGGCAAATCTGGCGGGTGCGCCTGTGCCGGAGGCGCCCGGGCCGGACGCGTTGATCGACTTGGTCTGCGCTCATTACGAGGCCATGCTGAGCTTCTACGGGCTGGAGCTTGGGGGCCGTGTGTCGCGCAAACATTTGGGCTGGTACATGGATCAGGTCGGCACTGAGCCTGTTCTGCGCCGCGCGGTGCTGACGTCGAAATCGCCGGAGGCGACGCTCAAGATGCTGCCGGAGGCCCTTATGCCGCAGAGTATCGCCGCATGAACGACATGAATGCCCCTTTTTTCGAGACGCTCTGGACGTCCTTGCCCTTGCCCGGGCTTGTGATTGCGCCAGACAACACGATCCATGATGCCAATACGGCGATGGAGACGTTCTTGAACCTTTCCGCGAGGTCCATGGTCGGGGCGCCTGTTTGGGACAAGCTGCATGTCAACGCACCGTTGGAAGATGCGGTGATGCGGATCCGGCGCGATGATGCGCCGCTGTTCGTCAACAATGTGGATGTCGGGTCGGGGGAACGGCCGCCGGTGCAGTGCAATATCCAGTTCTCAACGCTCGTGGATCGGCCGGGATATCTTCTGGTGCTCATGAAACCGCGCGAGATTGCGGATAAGATGGGGCAGGCGCTGCAAACCAAGTCTGCGGCCAAGTCTGCCATTGGGATGGCGGAGATGCTGGCGCATGAGATCAAGAACCCGCTGGCGGGGATCACTGGGGCTGCACAGTTGCTGTCGATGGGGCTTGAGCCGCAGGATCAGGAGTTAACTGACTTGATCGTGGCAGAGACGCGCCGGATTGTCTTACTGCTTGAGCAAGTTGAGCAATTTGGAAATCTGCGCCCGCCTGCGCGGGCTTCGGTCAATGTGCATGACATTCTGGATCGCGCGCGTAAGTCTGCGGCGGTTGGGTTCGCCGCGCATATGAAAATTGAAGAAGCGTTTGACCCCTCATTGCCGCCCACATTCGTAGACACAGATCAATTGGTTCAAGTGTTTCTTAACCTGCTCAAGAATGCCAGTGAGGCCCAGCCGGGGGGCGGGACGATCAAATTGCGCACGTTTTACGAGCAGTCCCTGCGGGTCAGCCGTGTGGATGGCAGTCGGGTCGCCGTGCCGCTGAACATTGAAATTATTGACGATGGCCCCGGTCTTCCTGACCATTTGGCCGATGAGGTTTTTGAGCCCTTTGTCTCCGGTCGGGAGAATGGCACCGGGCTTGGTCTTGCATTGGTTTCTAAAATTATCTCGGAACATGATGGCTGGATCGCCGTCACAAGCGTGCCCGGTCGCACGGTGTTCCGTATCTCTCTCCCTGTTGCTCCGAAGGAGGTCTAAATGGACGGCACAGTTCTGGTTGCTGATGACGATCGCACGATACGCACGGTTTTGACCCAAGCGCTCACGCGGGCGGGGTGTAAGGTGCATGCTACCTCGTCGCTCACGACGCTGATGCGTTGGGTTGGCGAGGGGAAGGGGGATCTTGTGATCTCCGATGTGATCATGCCGGATGGGAATGGGATCGAGGCGCTGCCGGATATCCGTGATCAACGCCCCAACCTGCCTGTCATTGTGATCTCAGCCCAGAATACGATCACGACGGCCATTCAGGCGAATGAAGCCGACGCTTATGACTACCTGCCGAAACCGTTTGACTTGCCGGATTTGATGAAACGGGCAAACCGCGCTTTGGACCGTAAGCGGCTTGCCACCAAACCGGTCTCGCCCGAGCAAAGCGGGGACGCGGGCGAGGACCTTCCGCTGATCGGGCGCACCCCTGCGATGCAGGCGCTGTATAAACTGGTCGCCCAAGTCGTGAACGCAGAATTGCCTGTGATGATTACGGGGGAAAGCGGAACGGGCAAAAGTCTGATCGCCCGTGCGATCCATGATTTTTCTGATCGCAGGACTTTGCCCTTTGTTACGGTAACGCCGACAGACCTGGCCCATATCGACGGCCCCGCTACGATCCTAAGCCGGGCTAAGGGTGGGTCTATTCTGTTTGATGAGGTTGGCGATCTTGATGATGACGCGCAGGCACGTGTTGTGCGGATGCTCGACAGTCTGACGGATGACGCGCCGCGGATCATGGCGACGAGCCAGCAGGGGTTGATGGAGAAACTGGAAGCCGGTCAGATGCGGCAGGACCTGTTTTACCGAATGACAGGTGTCACTTTGTCGATCCCGTCGCTGCGGGAACGGGTAGATGATATTCCGCTATTGTCTGACCACTTTCTTGCTCGTGCGGAACGGGATGGCGCGCCGCATAAGCGGATGTCGAAAGGCGCGCTGGAAATGATCCGCGCGTATAGCTGGCCGGGTAATGTGCGGCAGCTTGAAAACACTGTGCGCCGTTTGATTGTCACCTCATCTGAAGAAGAGATCGGTCGCAGCGACGTTGAGCTGGTTTTGGGCAATCAGCCTGAAATAGAGCCTTTGATTGGTGGGGGTGATACGGAGAAGCTGTCGGCCAGCATCGCCAAGCATTTGCGCCGGTATTTCGATTTGCATGGCGGGGTGTTGCCACCTCCGGGCTTGTATTCGCGGATCCTGCGTGAGGTGGAAATGCCGCTGATCGAGATTGCTTTGGATGCCACAGCGGGAAATCAGGCTAAATGTGCCGATCTTCTAGGCATCAACCGCAATACCTTGAGAAAAAAGATCACCGAGCTTGAAATTCACGTGACACGCAGCCGCAAATTGATGTAAAACCGCCACAGTCACCGTGGCGAATGGACAGCACTGTTGTTCATAGATCACATCAAAAAAGAGTGGCAAGGTGGTAAAAAGCAGATGAAATCCGCAACGGGACGCGCGTCCTGGGACAGGCTGAATCGGTTGCGAAAGCGACGTCGGATCAAGACGATCTCGACGTTTGGCTTGGTGATTTTAGGCCCAATTTTGGCGTTGCTGACCTATCTTGGGATGGGGCCGTATGAGCTCGACCCGTCATCGGGCGGGATCCGGATGCTTTTGCTGGCTGATCTGGTCTACGTGCTCGCTATTGCGGCGTTGGTTCTGATGACTGTGACGCGTCTGATCACAAAAAGACGTGAGAAATCAGCCGGATCGCAATTGCATTTGCGGCTGACGGGCGTGTTCACGCTTGTTGCGTTGGTCCCAACGGTGATTGTGGCCGTGTTCGCTGTGATTACCTTGAATTTTGGGCTCGAAGGTTGGTTTTCCGAGCGTGTGAGTAACGTGGTGGGCAGTTCGCTGTCGGCCGCGCAAGCCTATGAGGACGAGCAGCGCGACACGCTGGCGGAAGATACGCGGCGGTTGGTTGGATACTTGAATGTCGCAGCGCAAGCGTCTGTTTTACTTGATGATACCAGCTTGCCAGAAGTGTTGACCCAAGCGCAGGCGCAGGTGCAGCGGGGCCTGAAGGAAGCGTTTATCGTTGATGGGACCGGGCAGTTGCTGGCGCGGGGAAACCGGAGCTATTTGTTCGATTTTGAGCGGCCAACGCGCGAACAGCTGGATCGTGCAAGAACTGGCGAGACGGTTGTCATCGAGGATTGGAGCAATAGCGAATTTCGTGGGCTTGTAGAGATTGAAGGGTTCGTGGACCGCTATCTTTACGTGTCCCGCACGGTGGATGGGGAAATTCTGGCGCTGCTGGATGACACGCAAGAAACCGTGCGGCTCTATCAACAGCTTGAAGCGGATCGCGGGAAGCTGCTGTTCGACTTCGGACTACTTTATCTGGGGTTCGCGGTTTTGCTTATTCTTGCCGCGATGTGGCTGGGGCTTTGGTTCGCAGAGCGCCTTGCAAGGCCTGTCGGTCGATTGGCGGAGGCCGCGGAGCGGGTCGGCGCGGGTGATCTGGACGTTCAGGTGATCCCTGCGGATAGCAACGATGAAATCCAGCTTTTAGGTAACCTTTTCAACCAGATGACGCATCAACTTAAAGGGCAGAGAACGGCTCTTTTGGAAAATACCGCGCAAATTGAACGCAGACGGCGGCTGTTTGATTCCGTTCTGTCTTCTGTAACGGCGGGGGTCATCGGTTTAGACGCCGCGGGACAGATTACCATCATCAACCGGTCGGCCATTCGTCTGCTTGATATGGGAGAGGATGATCATACCGGTGACCGGCTGGAAGATGCGGTGCCGGAGTTTGCGAAACTGATGGCGCGCTTGCAGTCTCATCACGGCGATACGGCGCAGGAGGAAATTAAGATCACCCGGCGCGGACAGCTAGAAAGCTTATTGGTCCGGATGGCGACGCGTGTGGGCGAGAACGGGACGATTGAGGGGTATGTTGTTGCGTTTGACGACGTGACGGATCTTGTCTCCGCCCAGAAGATGGCGGCGTGGGGGGATGTTGCACGCAGGATCGCGCATGAAATCAAGAACCCGCTGACACCCATTCGGCTTTCTGCTGAGCAATTGAAGCGGAAGCTGACGCCCGTTGCAGGCGATCAACTTGGCAGTTTGGAGCAATATACGGACGTGATTGTGCGCCAAACAGGTGATCTGCGGCGCATCGTGGATGAGTTCTCAAAATTTGCGCGGATGCCGGAACCGGAATTGCGCGAGACCGAACTGATGTCTTTGGTGCGTGACAGCGTGACGTTGCAGCAATCCGGTCAGCCGGATGTGGACATTACACTTGAGGCTGAGGCTGATCAGATTTTCACCGAGATTGATCAAACCATGATCGGGCAAGCGCTCACCAACCTTATCAAGAATGCCGGTGAAGCGATTGAAAGCCACGTAGAGGCGGGTGCGACTGCGCATAAAGGTAGGATCAAAGTCAACGTAACCGAGCAAAACGCAACGGTGACGATCCGCGTCTCAGACAATGGCATCGGTCTTCCTGAAGACCGCGCGCGATTGTTTGAGCCTTACGTGACGACACGCGAGAAGGGAACGGGCCTTGGGCTGCCGATTGTTCGAAAAATCATTGAAGAACACGGCGGTAGCCTAACACTCACAGATGCAGAACCGTTTGATGACACCGGACATGTTGGCGCGCAGGCCGTCATCGTGTTGCCGCGTTTGTCATCGGACACAAAACAAAAAACAGCCGTGAAAGCGGCAGAATAAGAACCGAAAAGGGAGCAAGACATGGGCGATATTTTAATTGTTGATGATGAGCGCGACATCCGCGAACTGATCTCTGATATTTTGAAAGATGAGGGATTTACGACCCGTCTCGCGGGGACGTCCGATGAGTGTATGGCGGAGTTGAACAAGGAACCTCCGGGGCTGATGATCCTTGATATCTGGCTGAAAGATTCCGACATGGACGGAATTGATATTCTCAAGCACGTGAAGCGCGACAGCCCTGAGATCCCCGTCGTGATCATTTCGGGACACGGCAATATCGAGATTGCAGTCGCTGCCATTAAGCAAGGCGCGTATGATTTTATCGAAAAGCCGTTCAATATTGATCAGTTGATGGTGGTTATCACCCGCGCGATGGAAACGTCTCGTTTGCGTCATGAGAATGTGCAACTGAAGCGGGGCGATGTCGCGCAGACGGAAATGATCGGCGACAGCGCCGCGTATCGGATGTTGCAAACCCAACTTGATAAGGTGACGAATTCCAATGGCCGCGTGATGCTGACCGGTCCGGCGGGATCGGGCAAGGACGTCGCGGCGCGCTACATCCATGCAAACTCCAACAGGTCCCACGCGCCCTTTGTAACGGTGAACTGTGCGACGGTTGAACCCGACCGGATGGAAGAGGTTTTGTTTGGCCGTGAAAGTGGCGACCGTGGCATTGAGCCGGGTCTTTTGGAACAGGCACATGGTGGTGTGATCTTCTTTGACGAGGTCGCAGATATGCCGTTGGGCACGCAATCGAAGATTTTGCGTGTGCTTGTCGAGCAGAGTTTTCAACGTGTTGGCGGCGCGGACAAGGTCAAGGTTGACCTGCGGGTTATTTCAAGCACGAACAAAGACTTGGAGGCAGAGATTAAAGCCGGAAATTTCCGCGAGGAGCTGTATCACCGGTTGAATGTTGTCCCCGTCTTGGTGCCGAGCCTTGAGGACCGTCGTGAAGACATTCCGCGTCTGGCGGAGTACTTTGTGGATACGTTCAACAAGGTGCAGGGCTTGCCTTTGCGCAAGATCAGTCAGGACGCAGCGGCGTTGCTTCAGACCATGCCTTGGCCGGGAAATATCCGCCAGTTGAAGAACATTATGGAGCGGGTTTTGATCCTTGGTCCAGGCTCAGGCGATGTTGAGGCGAAGGAACTTCCAAACTCGGATGGCGGCGAAGATCAAGGCGATGGGCTGAAAATCGGCGGCACGCTTGCGACCTTGCCGTTGCGGGAGGCGCGCGAGTTGTTTGAGCGGGAATATCTCATGACCCAGATCAACCGCTTTGGTGGCAATATTTCCCGCACCGCGGCTTTTGTCGGGATGGAGCGGAGTGCCTTGCACCGGAAGCTGAAGTCTTTGGGCGTTGTGACCTCCAACAAGGCGGGCGCGCGTATAGCTGAAGTGCAAAATGCCGAGCTTGAGGCGACCGGGTCGGAGAGTTGACCGACCCTGTGCGATCTGCCATGCAAAACGTCGGACTCGTGGCCAAAGATTAGGAAACGTCACCCATGAAGGTTATCATCTGTGGGGCAGGGCAAGTCGGCTGGCAAATCGCCCGCCATCTTTCCGGCGAGAATAACGCAGTGACCGTGGTTGATAACAATCCCGATCTTGTGGCCCGCGCGACAGAGACATTGGATGTTCAAGGCATCACGGGGAATGCCAGCTATCCGGATGTTCTGGATGCGGCCGGTGCACGTGATGCGGATATGATCATTGCGGCGACGTTTTCAGATGAAGTGAATATGGTCACCTGTCAGGTGGCCCATTCGGTCTTTGCTGTGCCACGTAAAATCGCGCGGTTGCGGGCTCAGTCCTATTTGAATGCGATCTACTCGGACCTCTACCGGCGTGATCACCTGCCGATTGATGTTGTGATCTCTCCGGAGCGGGAGGTCGCTGAGGCTGCGTTGCAACGGCTGGCCAGCCCGGCTGCGTTCGATACGGAAAGCTTTCTTGGCGGTGAGATGCAGTTGCTGGGTATTCAACTGGACGAGGATTGTCCGGTCCTGAATACGCCTCTGCGACAATTGACGGATTTGTTCTCGACCCTGCGGGCCACGGTGGTGGGCGTGCGGCGGGACAAGTCGCTGATCGCACCTGAAGCGGGCGACCAGCTTTTTGCGCATGACCAGATTTATCTCGCCACGCATCGCGAGGATGTCACGCGGTCGATGGAGATCTTCGGCAAAACCCACAAGAAGCAAGAGCGTGTTGTGATCATTGGGGGCGGCAATGTTGGTCTCGCTGTGGCGCGCGCGTTGGAGTCCCGGACAGAGCGGATCCGCGCCAAGGTGATTGAGAAGAACCGCAAATGCGCTGAGATTGCTGCTGATAGTCTTGAGCGAACCATTGTTCTGAATGGCGACGGGTTGAACGGCGATCTGTTGCAGGAGGCCAATATCTCCCGTGCGGATGCTGTGTTGGCTGTGACAGATGATGACAAGACAAACATGCTTGCGGCTGTGCGTGCGAAAGCCGAAGGCTGCCCGATGGCGATTTGTCTGATCAATGATCCGACGCTGATCCCGTTGATGGCGCCGTTGGGGATTGATGCCTATATCAATCCACGCGCCACGACCGTGTCTTCGATCCTGCGCCATGTTCGGCACGGCAGGGTGCGCCAGATCTATTCCATTGGCGATGCTGAGGCGGAGGTGATTGAAGCGCAGGTTCTGTCGACATCGCCTATTGCGGGACAGATGGTGCGCGACATCGGGTTCCCCGAAGGAGTGCTTGTCGGAGCGATCCAGAAGAACGGCAAAGTGGAGCGTCCCAAAGGTGGCACGCGCATTGAAGAGGGCGATGTGATCGTAATCTTCGCATTGGCGCAGGACGTGGCTGAGGTGGAGCGGCTCTTGCAGGTCTCCATCACGTTCTTCTAGCCGATGGGCTTTGTCACGAAATTACCGCTGTTTGTGGTGCTGATGGCGTTTGGGTCTGCGGCGATGTTGATCCCCGCAATTCATGCACTGTCCCTTGATCTGCACCGCACAGCGCAGCCGTTCTTTTACGGCGCAATTCTATTTGGCATTTTGACCGCGCTTATTGGTCTGGCGACATATGGAAACCCGGTGCGGCACCAAGCGCGGAGCCAATTGATCACACTGATTGCAGCATTCGCGGTCTTGCCCTTGATGCTCGCCGTGCCGATGCGGGAGGCGATCGGGAATATTTCGCTGTTTGATGTTTATTTCGAGATGGTCTCCTCCCTCACGACAACGGGTGCGACCTTGTTCGATATTCCGGCGCGGTTGGTGTCACCCATCCATTTGTGGCGCGCCTTAGTTGGCTGGATGGGTGGATTTTTGATCCTTCTGGCGGCGATTGCGTTGCTTGCACCGCTGTCGCTTGGCGGATTTGAGGTTTTGAAGCCGTTCGCTAAGTCGTCTGCGGCGGAAGCGCTGATCAAACAGGGGGATGCCTCGAACCGCGTTGTGCGCTTTGCCGGACAATTGCTGCCGATTTACGTTGGCGCGACGTTTGTTCTTTGGGTCTGTCTGATCTTTTCCGGCGTCACACCGTTTCTGGGTCTTTGCCTTGCGATGTCGACGATTGCGACGAGTGGTATCACGCCGTCGGGTGGCTTGAATCCTTGGCAGGTGGGTATCTATTCGGAAATTCTGATCTTCTTCTTTCTGTTTATGTCCGTTTCCCGCCAAGTCTATACCAATGAAGCAGGGCGTTCGATCTGGCGGCGGTTGGGGGATGACAGAGAGGTGCGGCTGGCACTGATCTTCGTGACGCTTTTGCCGACTGCATTGTTTTTGCGCCATTGGGTCGGGGCGTTCACCACCGAGGATCAAGGCGATATCGCAGCGGGGTTTCGGGCATTCTGGGGCGCGTTGTTCACGGTGCAATCTTTTCTGACGACTACGGGTTTTGCGTCCCATGATTGGGAAGCTGCCCGCGCGTGGTCGGGCCTGCCAACGCCGGGGCTTATTCTAGCAGGTCTGGCGATTATGGGCGGCGGCGTGGCGACGACGGCGGGTGGCGTGAAACTTCTGCGGGTGTATGTGCTTTACAAGCACGGCACGCGGGAGATGGGGCGGCTGGTCCATCCGAATTCTATCGGGCGGGCGGGTAAGCTTGGTCGGAATGTGCGCCGGGAAGGGGCGTTCATCGCATGGATATTTTTCATGTTGTTTGCGTTGAGCGTTGCGCTGGTGATTTTGGGCCTGACTGCAACTGGGCTGGATTTTGAGGCAGCCACCGCGTTCGGTATCGCTGCGATCACGACCACGGGCCCCTTGGTGGACGTCGCATTAGACGGGGTGTTCAGCTATGCGGAGCTTGGCGTTCCCGCGAAGTCCATTTTGCTGGCGGCAATGGTCCTTGGCCGGTTGGAAACACTTGCAATCATCGCGCTGTTCAACCCTGATTTCTGGCGATCCTGACGCAGGATGACGCCCACGTTAAAAAGGGGGCTGGAAGTTTCTGTCAACTCAAGACATACTTTGCCGGACTTGGGACAAGTCCACGATAATATTCGTGGCCGACCATTAAATAAGAACCGTTAAAAAGGCATGCTGATATGGCCGCTGATAAGCAAAACCTGCAAGATGTATTCCTCAACCATGTGCGCAAAGAAAAGATCCCCGTAACGATCTTTTTGATCAACGGTGTCAAGCTGCAAGGCGTGATCACGTGGTTTGATAATTTCTGCGTGCTGCTGCGCCGTGACGGGCAGTCGCAATTGGTGTTCAAAGGCGCGATTTCGACGATCATGCCATCGGCGCCGATCAGTCTTTATGAAGGCGACGAGTAATTTTCGAGACCGAAGAACGCAGTGAGACCCGTGCATGGGTCCTGCATCCTGATCTGAAAACCCGCGAGACAGCGAGCGGCCGAGCCCCTGAAGAGGCTTTGGCCGAGGCTGTTGCATTGGGCGTGGCTTTGCCGGGACTTGATATTGTGGGTCATGAAGTGGTCCCTTTGCCCAAGACGCGGGCAGGGACGCTGTTTGGTACCGGCAAAATTGACGAATTGCGGACGCGCCTCAAAGCGGAAGAGGTCGAGCTGGTCTTGATCGACGGGCCGGTGACGCCTGTTCAGCAGCGCAATCTTGAAAAAGAGTGGAAAGTTAAGATCCTCGACCGGACTGGGCTGATCCTTGAGATTTTCTCAGACCGGGCGGCGACGCGTGAAGGTGTATTGCAGGTGGAGCTTGCGGCCTTGTCCTACCAACGCACGCGGCTGGTGCGGGCGTGGACACACTTGGAGCGTCAGCGTGGTGGATTGGGGTTTGTTGGTGGCCCCGGCGAGACACAGATCGAGGCCGACCGGCGGGCGATTGATGAGCGTATCAACAAGATTAAGACGCAGCTGAACAAGACTGTTAAGACGCGCGAACTGCACCGTGCGGCGCGTGCCAAGGTGCCGTTCCCGATTGTCGCTTTGGTGGGCTACACGAACGCGGGCAAGTCTACGCTGTTCAACCGCCTGACCGGCGCAGATGTGATGGTGAAGGACATGTTGTTCGCCACGCTGGATCCCACCATGCGTTCCGTTGAACTGCCCGATGGTGTGGAGATCATTATGTCGGACACGGTTGGATTTATTTCTGATTTGCCGACGCAGTTAGTGGCCGCGTTTCGTGCGACCTTGGAGGAAGTGCTCTCTGCGGATCTGACTTTACATGTCCGTGACATCTCCCACCCGGAGACGGAAAGTCAGGCCAGAGATGTGCGCGCCATTCTGGGTGATCTTGGCGTCGAGGACAGTATCAAAACGCTTGAGGTCTGGAACAAGCTGGATCTGGTGGACGAAGACCTTCGCAGCAGTTTGAGCAACAAGGCGGATCGGGATGACGCGATCTTTTTGACATCCGCGCTCACTGGCGCGGGGATGGAAGATTTGCTGGCCGCGATCTCTCATGAGGTGACGGAAGCGACGACTGATGATGTGGTTACCTTTGGGTTTGACGAGGGCAAAAAGCGCGCGTGGTTGTTTGAGCAAGATGTCGTCACCAGCGAAAACGCGACAGAGGATGGCTTTGCACTACATGTCACTTGGAGCGCAAAACAAAAGGCGCGTTTCGAGAAACTTTAAAGGTGGCGCATGACCTATGTCATTCTATACGCCGTGACATTCACGGTCTTTCTGGCGATTGATTTTCTGGGGCTGAGTTACATCGTGAAGCCAGTTTTCGATAAGCATGTGCCTGAGCTGATCTTGGACAAGCCACGCTATCTGCCTGCTTTGATGTTTTACTCATTCTACATCGGCGGCGTTCTGTGGTTCGTGTCCGTGCCCGCGCTTTTGGACAATCGTAGCCTTTTGTGGACGTTCGGATCTGCGGCCTTTATCGGAGCGATTGCCTATGGAACTTACGAGTTCACATCGCTCGCCGTCACCAAAGGCTGGAGTTGGGAAATGGTTGTCACGGACCTTATCTGGGGCATGTGCCTGACGGGTGTTTCAGCCTGTGCGGGCGTCGCCGCGACGCGGGCGTGGGGTTAGGGCTTTAACTCGACTATATCGCAATTGGCGGGGTCTATTCCTGTCATCTCCCTGATAACGTGGCCATGGCAGACAACTGCGCAGGGCCGCGTTGTAAGGGCGTGAAGCGTTGTGGCAAGCTGCGCCATGCGTGCGGCAAAGACCTCCTGCGGCTCGACGGGAATGCCGTTTTCGTTCAATGGGCCCTGGTGCCACCAGATGTCAGGAAGATGCGAAAAATCCATATCGGGAAAAGAGGCTTTCAGGGCTGTTGGGCTGACACCAACATCGCAGCTATGGCCCAGATGCTCACGTGTTTCGGCCTCGACGCGAATGGATCGATCCGGAAAGATCAGCCGTGCTGTTTGGATCGCGCGGGTCAGGGGAGAGCAGATCACCGCTTCGATCCCGAGCTCTGCGACTTCCGTGCGGGCAGCGCGTGCTTGGGCGGTCCCAAGTTCGGTCAGCGGTGCATCAAAGATCATCGGGTCACCGACACCAGTAAAGGCCGCGTTAAACTCAGATTGTCCGTGGCGGATCAAATAAATGGTCATTGTGCTGGCCTTAATGTGTTGATGCCGACGGCGCCCGCGCGTGCGAGGTCGGGGTCGAGGGTCATTGGTATATACTCACCACGCCGCCATAAGACGCCAAGGTCATCGTAATGCCGCGAGATCGGATGGCCGGACTGCCCTGTGGCCATGATGAAGAACGAACTTTCGGGATCCGCGAAGTCATAAACCCCGCGATAGCCTGCCGCGTGAACATTTTGAAAAGGTTCTGGCCCTTTGCCGGAGGTCCGGCCCCGCAGCAATGTGTGATCGCCGCCGGAGGTGGATTGGCGGATGTTCACGAACCAGCTTAGCACGGGGATTGTCCCTAAGACCTGATGGTCGTGAGTGGCTTCATGCGCATCGCCCCAACGCCAGCTTTCGATATTCGCGCCATATTTCTCTGTCAGCCACAGCAAGGCTTCGTCTAGCGCTTGGCGTGATGCGTCGGTGCAGGTTTCTTGTGCAGCGGATTGCACGACGTCACACCAGATGCTGGCCCCACCGGCATTGCGGAAAACGCGTTCGATGAAGAGCGGCTCCATATGCGAAAACTCTTGCGCGAGTGGTCCGATTTCGTCGCGGATCAGACGTTGTTGAAGGGTGCGCAACCATGTGGCGTAGATCAGCGGTTCGGGCAGATGCTCTGACATCTCACCATTCCAGCTGGCCATAAGGTCCAAAGCGCGCTGTCTTTGACGTTCCGGGGTGCCTTCGGGTGCGGCCTCGCCTGTGAACCAGAGATCGCCGGCGATCAGCGGCAATAGCGTTCTTGCGGTGAAGGAAACGGTATCGAGTTGCGCTTCTGTGAAGCTTTCACGGGTATGAACCTGTCGTGTTTGCATGAGCCTGCGCCAACGTTGGACGCGCTGACTGTCGCCATAGACATAGCTGACGTGATCGGGAAACGGGCGCTCCACCGTTTTGTTGTTGGTATTGCCAACAATGCCGCCCGTAGGGTTGTTAAAAAGCGGGTTTGATGCGTCCGGCATGATCCCTTGCCAACGGTTCTGTGGCAGCCATCCCGGTGCGGGGATCCGGCCACGAGATTGGTGCGCGGGATTGCGGCGCGGGATCGCGCCCATTGTTTTCATCGCAATCCCATTCGCGTCTACCATCGTGATGTTTTGCGTCGGTGCGATGTAGTCTTTTGTGCCTTCAATCATCGACGGGATGTCAGGCGCTGTCATGATTTTGCGGGCAGCTTGGAGCGATGTGTTTTGATCCGTGAGCATCGTCCAACTGACGCTCGCGACGTGGCCTGCAGGCGTAATTGTTGCGAGGTTATAATGCTGGCCGGGCAGGACGGGGCCATTGTCAGTCCATTGCAGGTTCAGCGTGACGGGTGCCGCTTCTGCGACCTGAATGATGGATTGGCGGGTGCGGAAGGGCTTGTAGCCATCCGGTGTCAGATACTCGTTTGGGTTTTCCGGATTGAGCTGTTCGATCATAACATCTTGGTCGTCGACATAGGCGGATGTCAGGCCCCAGCCTGTTGTTTGAGAGCGGCCAGATAGCACCACGGGCATTCCGGGGACCGTGCCGCCGATGATCGCGCCGCTTTCCAGTTCAAGCCGCGCTAGGTACCAGATCGAGGGGGCTGTCAGTCCAAGATGGGGATCATTCGCAAGCAAAGCGCCCCCTGATGCGGACCGGACCGGAGACGCCGCAAACGCGTTGGAGGCCCCTGCGAGCGCGCGGGGTTTGTTGGGGCTTAGCGCGGCTTCTAGCGCCGATTGTGGATCACTTGAGTTCGCCGCGTACTTCAAAGGGGCTGTGTTTGGCAGCAAACCCGCGAAATCCAGTGCCGCGATCCCCTTTGAGGGATCGTCGGGCAGAAGATCTGCCAGCCGTTCGGGCAGTAAGATCAATGAGGCGCGGGCGCGGATCACCTCTTGGCTGATGCTGCCCGTTAACTGAACAGCCAGCAGGTTGTTGACTGCGATACTATCGGCGGGCTGCCATGGGGCGATATCAGGTTGAAACAAAAAGAACTCTGGTGCACCACGGCCCAATGCTTGGGCGTTCACCGTTCTGAGCCACGCATTCACACCTTCAGCATAGGCATTGAGCATCGCTTGCGTGTCCGCATCCAGCGCAGAGACAGAGCGTTGTGCATGGCCATAGACATCCAGCCTGCGCAGCAATTCGTCGGTTCGCACGGTACGCGCGCCAAACAGTTCTGACAGGCGACCTTGAGCCGTCCGGCGCAGCATTGTCATTTGCCAGAGGCGATCCTGGGCATGGGCAAAACCAAGGCCGAAATAGACGTCTTCATCCGTGGCCCCGAACACATGTGGAACGGCGGAATTGTTCCGCACGATTTCAACCGGCGCTGTGATTCCGGGCACTTCAAATTCGGCGCTATAGTCGGGCAGGGACCGTGAGGCGAGATAATAGACAATGAAGAGCGTCAGCGCGACCAAGGCAAAGAGCGCGAGGAATAGCCTCAGCGACCATCGAAACAAACTTGCCATCGGTAATCCTGCTCTTGACCCTTAGAGGGCGGTGTATCATCTCTGAGCCATAGATATCAATCAGACAGCGAGGCAAGTGGCATGGCAAAAGTGAGTTTTCTGGGCTTGGGGGTCATGGGCTATCCGATGGCGGGCCATTTGGTCAAAGCCGGGCACGACGTCACTGTGTATAACCGCACATCGGCAAAGGCTTCTGATTGGGTCGCGCAACATGGCGGGGCCTTAGGCAAGACCCCGCGCGAAGCGGCAGAAGGCGCGGATTTTGTCATGGCGTGCGTCGGCAATGATGACGATCTGCGGTCTGTATGCTTAGGCGACGACGGTGCTTTGGCTGGCATGACGGCGGGCAGCGTCTTTGTGGATCACACAACGGTGTCTGCAAAAGTCACCCGTGAGCTTTATGCTGCGGCCGATGCGTTGCAGATCAGCTTTGTCGATGCCCCTGTGTCTGGTGGACAGGCTGGTGCCGAAAACGGACAGCTTGGTGTGATGTGCGGCGGCGATGAGGGTGCGTATGCGCGCGCTGAGCCAATTATTGATGCTTACGCGAAGGCCTGTAAGCGGCTTGGTGAAAGTGGTGCTGGGCAGTTGACCAAGATGGTCAACCAAATCTGTATCGCGGGCTTGGTGCAAGGTCTGTCTGAAGGGCTGCATTTTGCCGAAAAGGCTGGCTTGGATGGGAAAGCGGTTGTTGAAGTGATCTCTCAAGGGGCAGCGGGATCATGGCAAATGGCAAACCGCTACGAGACCATGCTGGATGGTGAATTCGATCACGGCTTTGCGGTCGACTGGATGCGCAAAGATCTTGGGATTTGTCTTGATACGGCAGATGAAAACGGCGCGTCACTGCCGGTCACGGCCTTGGTGGATCAGTTCTACAAAGACGTGCAGAAGATCGGCGGACAACGTTGGGATACGTCATCGCTCATTGAGCGGCTGCGCAAATTGGATAGCTGAAGAATTCGCGTAAGAGTTTCAGGTGAACTCTTACGCGTTCTTGTCCGGATCTACGGGATAATGCGGTTGTACTTGCTGCCTTCGATGGTCGCGCCAGCAATGAGCCCCGCTTGACCAAAGACAACCGCAATCACCGGTGTCAGCGCAGTGGTTGTATCAACCCCCAGACTTCCACCTTCGTTCGAGACCGCATATTCTGCGTCTGCGCCTAATGTCCAACCGGGTGAACGGCGGAAATCGCTCAGTGCGGCCTCGGTCATGAAGAACAGAGCGGAGGAATATTGCTGCGCGCCCAACTGGAAGCCGAAAGTGGCTGAGGTGGCTGAGTAGTAGTCGACTGAGACGTCATTGATCCTCAACGCGCCGCGGCCATAAGAGCCGCCCGGCCCAATGAGCCCGACTTTCGAAATCACCGGCATCATCAAGATGCCGACCGCCTTGTCCGCGAGATCGCGCGAACCGGGTACGTTCGTGTAAAGGAAATTAAAGGCTTGATCGACACGAGCGTCGATCTTAGCGCTCCCTTGACTGTTCACGCCATTGCCGCAGGCTGCAAGCCCCGTTGTCGCCAGTCCTGTCACAAGGAAATTGCGCCTGTTCAGCGCGCTGCCAATTCTGTCCATGATATCCGCCTGTTATTGCTCAATTACGCCCGTCTTTCGCGGTGCATTGACATAGATAATAAGCGATGAACTGCCCGTTGTCACGGTAATTGCGTGTGTGCAGCGGATAAACTCGGCAATGCACCGCCTATCAGATTTAGCTGTTCAAAAGCGCTGCGACACGGGGGGCAAAGTAGGTGAGAATGCCGTCGCATCCCGCACGTTTGAACGCCATCAGGCTTTCCATCATCACGGCTTCCTCATCAAGCCAACCCAATTGTCCTGCGGCCATGATTTGAGCGTACTCGCCTGACACCTGATAGGCGAATGTCGGCGCGCCGAATGCGTCTTTTACGGATCGGCAGATATCAAGATAAGGCTGTCCCGGTTTGACCATGACCATATCGGCGCCTTCTTCCAGATCCCGCGCAACGAGGCGCAGGGCTTCATCCGCATTTGCCGGGTTCATCTGATAGGTTTTCTTGTCACCGGTCAGGGCGCCGGATGCGCCGACCGCGTCGCGGAACGGGCCATAATAGGCGGACGCGTATTTCGCAGCATAGCTCAGGATCGTTGTGTCTTTGTGTCCAGCAGCTTCAAGTGCTGTGCGCATCGCGCCAATACGGCCGTCCATCATATCGGAAGGACCCAGAATATCCGCACCAGCTTCTGCCTGCGCGAGGGCCATCTTTACCAGCGCTTCCACGCTTTCGTCGTTCACAATCACACCGTCGCGCACAATGCCGTCATGGCCGTTGATGTTGTACGGGTCGAGGGCGACATCGGTCATAATCGCGACCTCGGGGACAGCGTCTTTGATGGCGCGGGTCGCGCGGTTGGACAGATTGTTAGGGTTCCACGCTTCTTGGCAGTCTTGGGTCTTGAGAGCAGGATCGGTGTACGGAAACAAACAAATGGCAGGAATACCAAGATCACGGGCTTGCTCAGCCGCTTTGACGATTAGGTCTACGCTCAATCGCTCGACACCGGGCATGGACGGAACTGGTGTGCGCGGGTTTTCACCGTCCGTGACGAACATGGGCCAAATCAGGTCTGAGGGTGTCAGCACGTTCTCTTGCACCATGGCCCGCAGGGCTGGGGTGCGCTTCAGTCGGCGAAAGCGCGTGGCGATATGCTGCGTCATAAAATGGTCCATATTCTCGTATTTTACGCCATGCGTGCCATGTTTTTTAAGCTGTCTCAAGCGCGACGTCACCTCTAGCGCTGGGGAACGCTGAACTGTATGGTGCGCGAAACCTCCCTGAAACGGGACTGGGAACAAGTCGAGCTGAGTTTTGGATTTTTACGTCACAGCATTTGAGCTGATTGATCTCAGGTCATTCTCGAACCTTTGGTTCTGGATCATGTTGGCTGTGTTCTGGTCAACCGCATCACATTATGTGCTTGGTGTGCCTTTCGATATGGTCAGCCGTGCCGCAAAGCAGGGCGGACAGGCAGAGCAGGATTTACAAGATCTTGTCCGCATCAACGCGAACCGCTTGACCTACGTCGCCGAGGAGGCTGGAACATGGCTTACTGTTTTTGCGTCCTTTATCGTGAGCGGGCTTTTGATGACGGGTTTCGTCTACGGTGTTGAATTTTGTCAGGCCCTGTCGCTGATCTTCATTCCGATGCTGCTGGTCTTTGCACTATCGATCTACAATGCGAAACGGACCTACGGGCTTGAGAGTGACGATTTGCGTAAGTTGCTGCGGCGCCACCGGATCGTCGTGCAAATCATCGGGATGCTGTCGATTTTGGTCAGCTCCATGTGGGGGATGTATGTCAATATCACCGCAGGTGTCCTCTAGACCTTGACGTCTGTCGCGCAGGGCGTATGTCCCTCAAGCATGACATCCCCAACACACATCACCATTTCAGGCGCGCCAGAAGGCTTTGACGCCAAACTGATCGTTTCCGAGCTTGAGAAATCCGGTTCCGTTATCCATGTCGCGCGCGACGATCGTAGGATGGCCGCGATGCAGACGGCTTTGGCCTTTTTCGCGCCGGATGTCACGGTGCTGACATTCCCTGCGTGGGATTGTTTGCCTTATGATCGCACATCGCCAAATTCTGACGTGTCGGCCACACGGATGGCGACGCTGGCCGCCTTGGCGCAAGGCATACCTGGGCCGTTTATACTACTGACGACCTTGGCTGCCGTGACGCAGTTTGTGCCAAAACGCGCTGTTTTGGCTGAGTCGAGTTTTGTGGCGGAGGTTGGCCAGCAAGTTGATGAGGCCGCACTGCGTGCCTTCCTTGTGCGCATGGGCTTTGTTCAAAGCCCGACTGTGATGGAGCCCGGCGATTATGCCATCCGTGGTGGGATCATTGATATCTTTCCTCCCGGTGAGGCGGGGCCTGTGCGGCTTGACCTCTTTGGAGATGTGCTTGATGGGGCGCGCAGGTTTGACCCCGCGACGCAGCGCACGACGGAGAAGCTTTCGCAAATCGAACTTGCGCCCGTGTCAGAGGTTATTCTTGATGAGGCAGCAATCACGCGGTTTCGACAAAATTATCGGATCGAGTTTGGTGCAGCCGGAACAGATGACCCGCTTTATGAGGCGGTCAGCGCCGGGCGTAAACATGCAGGGATCGAGCATTGGTTGCCGTTCTTTCATGACGGTCTTGATGTGCTTTTCGACTACCTGCCGGACGCATCTATTTGTTGCGATGATCAACTGACGCCTGCGCGTTTGTCGCGGTGGGAGACGATCGCGGATCAATATGACAACCGTGTTGAAGCGATGAAGTCCAAAGCCCGGATGGACACGGTTTATAAGCCGGTCCCGCCGGGGTTGCTGTATCTTGATGACGACGCATGGGTGCGCGCCACTGCAGGGCGGCGGGTTGTAAACTTCGCAATCTTGCAGCAGCCGACAGGGCCCGGTGTCACAGACGCAGGCGGGCGCGATGGGCGCAATTTTGCGCCAGAGCGTCAATCGGAAAGTCTGAACCTTTTCGGTGCGTTGGGCGATCATGTTGAGAAATTAAGGGCGACGAAGCCTGTTGTGATCGCAAGCTTTTCGGACGGTGCGAGAGAGCGGCTTCAGGGCTTGTTGGCGGATCACGGAATTCATGACACGCGGTTGATTTCCGATGTCCGAGACATGACGCAAGGTGGTGTGCATCTGGCAATCTGGGGGCTAGAGCAGGGGTTTGTTACGCCTGATCTTGTGGTGATTTCGGAGCAGGATGTTCTTGGGGATCGTCTGATCCGTGGGGCCCGCAAAAAGAAACGGGCTGAGAACTTCCTGACGGAGACACAAAGCCTGAGTCCCGGTGATTTGGTGGTGCATGTTGATCACGGCATCGGTCGCTTCACGGGTCTTGAAACCGTCTCTGCCGCGGGCGCGCCGCATGAATGCATTCTGCTGGAATATGCTGGCGGCGACCGCTTGTACCTGCCTGTCGAAAATGTCGAGTTGCTGAGCCGATATGGGCATGAAGAGGGGTTGCTAGATAAGCTTGGTGGAGGCGCGTGGCAGGCCAAGAAGGCTCGGCTGAAGCAGCGTATCCGCGATATGGCAGATCGGTTGATCCGGGTGGCCGCAGAGCGCGAGTTGCGCCGTGCACCTATCTTGGAGCCTGCGGATGACATGTGGGAAGCGTTTTGCGCGCGTTTTCCTTATGAGGAAACCGAGGATCAGCTGACGACGATTGAGGCTGTTCTGGATGATTTGGCGCGTGGGCGACCCATGGACCGTCTTGTGTGCGGTGACGTTGGGTTCGGAAAAACCGAAGTCGCCATGCGAGCTGCGTTTGTTGCGGCGGCCGCCGGTTTGCAAGTGGCTGTTGTGGCTCCGACAACGCTGTTGAGCCGTCAGCACACGCAAAGCTTCAAAGACAGATTCCGTGGTTTTCCGTTGAAAGTCAGGCAATTGTCGCGCTTTGTTGGTACAAAAGAGGCTGGCCAAACACGGGATGGCATTGCGTCCGGTGAGGTGGATATTGTGATTGGCACGCATGCCGTGTTGTCCAATCAGGTTAAGTTCAAAAGCCTTGGATTGTTAATCATTGATGAAGAGCAGCATTTTGGCGTGCAGCATAAAGAGAAGCTGAAGCAGATGCGCTCTGACATCCATGTGTTGACGCTGTCGGCGACCCCGATCCCACGCACGTTGCAACTGTCTTTGTCGGGTGTGCGGGAGCTGTCGATCATTGGGACGCCACCGGTCGATCGTTTGGCGATCCGGACTTATGTCTCTGAATTTGACGCGGTTACCATTCGCGAGGCCCTGCTGCGTGAACACTATCGTGGTGGGCAGAGTTTCTATGTTGTGCCACGCGTATCTGATCTGCCGGACATTGAAGAATTCCTGAAAGAGCATGTGCCGGAAGTGACTTATGTGGTTGCCAATGGCCAGATGGCCCCCGGTGATCTCGATCAGCGGATGAATGCGTTTTATGACGGGAAATATGATGTCTTGCTGGCCACAACGATTGTCGAATCCGGCATTGATATTCCGACGGCCAATACGATGGTTATTCACCGTGCGGATATGTTTGGTTTATCCCAGCTGTATCAGATCAGGGGGCGTGTCGGACGGTCCAAAACACGCGCCTATGCCTATCTGACGACGAAGCCGCGCGCGAAACTTACGCCGACAGCGGAGAAGCGGTTGCGCGTCTTGGGATCGTTGGACAGCCTTGGAGCGGGCTTTAACATTGCCAGCCAAGACCTTGATATCAGGGGGGCAGGTAACGTTCTGGGTGAAGAGCAGTCCGGCTCTGTCCGCGAAGTTGGTTACGAGTTGTACCAATCCATGCTGGAAGAGGCCATTGCCAAGATCCGGTCCGGCCAAATGGACGGGCTGACGGAGACAGATGACCAGTGGGCGCCGACGATCAATCTTGGTGTGCCGGTGTTGATCCCTGAGACATACGTCTCCGATTTAGATGTGCGGTTGGGGTTGTATCGCAGGTTGTCCGGGCTGACGACGAAGGTCGAGCTGGAAGGGTTTGCGGCTGAGTTAATCGACCGGTTTGGCACCCTGCCGAAAGAGGTTAACACGCTGCTTTTAGTCGTGCGGATCAAAGCGATGTGCAAGCGCGCAGGAATTGAAAAGCTGAATGCAGGCGAACGCGGCGCGACGATTGAATTCCACAACAACAAGTTTGCAAAGCCGGAAGGGTTGGTTGCCTATCTGCAGGATGAACGCAATCTCGCGAAGATGAAAGACAACAAGATCGTCGTGCGTCGCGACTGGAAAAAGGATTCCGACAAGATCAAAGGGGCCTTTGCGATTGCCCGTGATCTTGCGGAAAAGGCGGGTACGTTTAAGCCCGCAAAGAAAGCTAGCTAGGCACGACTAATGCTCGGGAAAGGCTCTGCTCAAGCCAGAATTTTCCTAGCGCCAGCGGTAAAAATTGCTCGCGCTAGGATGTTGGTAAGTTAAATAGCGCCTTCATATTCGCCGCGGGCAGGGTAGCTGTTTGCGATTGCAAAATCGACGGCGCCTAACAGCTCTTTAAAATGCGGACGCACGAAGGGCATCGTTTGCACAGACATGTAATACAGGCTTTGGTCGGGCTTCACGAGGAACAGGCCGGGCTCTGAGAACAACGCAGGCTCTTCAATGCCGATGGAGGTTTTGCCACGCGATGTTGAGATATAAAGGCCCCACTCGCGTGCTTTGTCTAACGCCAGATCAAAGGCCATTCGTAATGTGTTTGCGCCAATCTTTTCGGCCATTTGTTCCGTGCGCTCTTTACCATCGCTGGAAACGGCAACCGTTTTGATCCCGCGTTCGGCAAAGTCTGGTGTCAGCTTTTCCAGCTCGGCCAGATAGGTCGCGCAGAGCGGGCAATGTAAGCCGCGGTAGAAACAAATGACCGTGCCTTGCTCCCCACCGTCACTGCTTAAATCAAACGTGGCCCCGTCGAGCAGTGGTAGCGTCAGATCGGGTGTTTTTTGGCGGGGCATTAGCATGTGAGGTCACTCCGTTTGGTTTCTGTGCACAGGGTAAAGGGCGGACCAGTGAGCAACCAGCGTTGATGACCTTCATCACCGCACAAGAGCTGTGCGTTGCTATTTCAGTTTCCATTGGACCAAGAAAAATCCGGCGGCTGACAGTATCATGATCGCAAAAGACAGCGGAACGGTTGTGCCGTCGAACAAGTAGCCCACCGGGATTGCAAGCAAGACACCAGTGACTGTCGCGACTGCGCCGATGACGGATGAGGCAAGGCCCGCGATGTGGCCGACAGGCTCCATCGCTTGTGCGTTGAGGTTGCCAATAACCAAGCCTGCCATGAAGAAAATGGACGTCTTCCAACCGATGTACAGTGCAAAGGGTAGGCCGATTGTGAGGCCCAAACACAGGACGCCCGCCGATATCAACGCCTGACCGCCAAACCCGATGGCGATCATACGACGCATCCCAAGCGCGATCACAAGGCGTGCGTTGATAATGCTGGCAATGCCCCCAAGCAGGGCAATGAGAGCAAACCATTCGGGGAAGGTCTCACCGCGACCGAAGGTTTGATCGAAAATTTGTTGAGTTGAGCTGAGCGCGCCAAAGAGGATGCCAAATGAAAACGCTTGCGCACATGTTGAGACTAGAAAGGCGCGGTAGGAAAAGCACTCTTTGGTGGCGGCCCACAGCTTGCTGATGCGAAAGGGGCGGCGATTTTCAGGTGGCAAGGTTTCTTGCTGGCGGATCATCATCCAACTGCTCGCTATGACAGCGAAGAGGATGAAGCTGAGGAAGACTGCGCGCCATCCATATGCGTCGATGATGAATGCGCCCATATAGGGTGCGACCGCGGGAACTAGAGTGAAGATGAGCATCGCGTAGGACATAATTTGCGCCATGCGCCTGCCGTCATAAAGATCACGCACAATCGCCAGCGTCACGATACGCGGTCCTGCAACGCCGAGACCCTGCAAGATGCGAGCCGCAACCAATTGCTCCAGCGTTTGCGCTTGTGCCGCAAGTGCGGCCCCGACAACAAACAGAGCCGCACCGGCTATGATCACTGGCTTCCGGCCAAAGGTGTCCGAGAGGGGCCCCGTGAACAACGTCCCGACGCCCATGCCAAATACGAAAGAGGTCAAAACCAGTTGGGCGCGGTTGCGATCAGTGGGACTGAGTTGTTCCGCGATATCTGGCAATGCAGGCAGCATCCCGTCGATTGAGAACGCAACCATAGCGAAATGCATGGCAATCAGCGCGATAAATTCAGGCAGCGGCAGGCGCTTTGCAGGGGTCATGTACGGGGCTTTTTAGAAATGGAAAAATTTGAGTTTGCAGATGAAATTAAGCCAATTGGAACGACAGACTTTATTTTTGTGCGGACGTCGGAAGGCAAACGATCAAAAAGCGGGCTGCCGCGGTGTGCGAGAAAGCCGGAGGGCTGGTGTGCGGTGATCACATGTTAACTTTCACTGTCTTCGGCCTTCACGCGCAGCTGGTCCAAGACCCGCTCCCAAAGATCTGCCGGTTGTGCGCCAGGCAGGACATGCTGGTTTGCGACCACGAATGTGGGCACGCCGGTCACGCCACGGTCGCGGGCATGGGCGTCACGTTCAGCGATATCCTGACGGTCGCTGTCACTGGCCAAAAGGCGGGTGATCATGTCTTTGTTCATTTCGGCGGAGACTGCGATGTCAATCAGCTCATCATGGGAGCCGATATCACGCCCGTCGACGAAATACGCGCGGAAGAGTTTTGAGACAATCGCCGTTTGCCGACCTTCGAGGCCTGCCCAATGGATCAGGCGATGTGCGTCGATGGTGTTGGGAGTTGTCTTGATGGCCTCGAAATTGATCTCAAGCCCAGCCGCTTCTGCGGCTTGAGCGATCTGTCCGTAGACGCGCACCGCGTTTTCTTTGCCGCCGAACTTGGTTTCAAGGTATTCACGGCGGTCCATGCCACCTGCAGGCATTTCGGGGTTCAGTTGAAACGGATGCCATTCCACGCGAAAGGGGTGATCCGGGTTTTTCTCCAGCGCTCTGTCGAGGCCAGATTTGCCGATGTAGCACCACGGGCAAATGGGATCGGAAATGATGTCGAGTTGAATCGTGGCGGACATGTCAGGGGGCCTCAAAGCTGGTGCGCAACGCGCGGCGGTTTAATTTGCCGTTGGCGCCATATGGAAGGGCGGCTTGGCGAATGTAAAGGCGGGGTTGTTTGTATCGGGCAAGGTTTTGCTCTGCATGGGTGCGCAGGGTGTGTTCCTCTGTGGGGCCGGCATAGTAGAGCGCGATAACGCTTGCATCTTTCTTTACGCTGACTTGCACAGCGGCGCAGGCTGTGACGCCAGCGATTTGTACAAAGCTGTTTTCAACTTCGAGCGGTGAGACGCGGAAGCCGCCTGCATTCATCATATCATCATTGCGGCCCAGATAGGTGATCGTGCCATCCGCGGCCATTTTGGCCTGATCCCCGGTTTCAAACCATTGGCCTGTGAGGGATGGTCCGTCGAGGTATCCTTTCATCAAGCCGGGGTCGTTTGTGGAAATGGCCAGCATACCCTCTTCATCATAGGGAACTGCTTTGCCATCTTTCAGGATTGCGACAGTGCGACCTGATTGCGGACGACCTGAGGTATGGGGCTGCGCTGGGTTGGTTGGCGAAGACGAGATGAAGGTGGAGCATTCGGACATGCCTAATGCTTGATGCAACTCAGTGTCTGTTTGAGCTTTCCAGTCGGTGCGGACCTGCTCTGAGAGGTGTTCGCCTGCGGAGAGGCCATGACGCAGGTCGGTGCGCTTGTTCGTCATTTCTGGAAGGATCTTGCGGTAAACGCCGGGTGCCGCTGCGAAAATCGTTGCCTTTGAGTTCGTGATTAGGGACGGGATCGAACCCGTGTCAGTGCCGTCCTCGGGGATCAAAGCCGTAGCGCCGCGCGTCCACGGATCCATAAGGCCGGTGCCCATTGTGTAGGTCCAATTGAAAGCACCCGCGTGCAGAACCCGATCTTCGGGCTCAAGGCCATACCAGCCCTCAAACATCATTTGCCGTGCCCAAATCGCGCGATGCGCATGACACACACCGCGCGGCTTACCGGACGTGCCTGAGGTGAAGATGATATATGCCAGACGATCCGGATCACCCAAAGCGGGCGCAACGGGATCAAGCCCCTGCATCTGATCGAAAGTATCACAATGAAGTATTGGGACGTTGTCAGGTGTAGAGATATCAGCCTGCGTTATTGCGACCTTAGGCGTGCACTTTTCGGCTAGCGATGTGATCTCGCGCTTTGTGAGCTGGGCAGATGTTGGCACCGGGACGATGCCCACCCAAATGCACGCGAGATAGGCGAGTGGGAATTCTACACGATTGCCCAGACGAAGCATCGCACGATCGCCCGGACCAAGTCCCGAAGCCAACAGACCGGCTGCGATAGAGGCAACGGCTTTGCGCAATTCGGCATATGTGATGACGCGTGTCTTGTCGCCGAGGATTTCCAGCGCGGGTTTGTCAGGAGTTTGCTGACCTGCCGACAGGACGTACTCCGCCATATTGAAGTTTGGCGGCGGGGGCGGATAGGGACCAGTGTCAAAGATCGAAAACATATGGATCGCTACGGTGCCGGAAGCCGGTTTGCAAGATTACATAACCGCAACGAAAAACGGCCTCCCCGGGGGATGGAGGAGGCCGTTGGTCTTTGGGTTTTGTGGGAGCAAAACCTTTGAGAGTTACTTGACGATGCGCTCGGCAGCGGAGTCGTTGCTCAGGGCGAAGAACGAGACGACGTCGCGGCTGACTTGAGCGTCTTGGTCGATGACGATGTTACGCTCGGCGGCGCTATCTTTCGTTGCGACAAATTTTTCCAACGCTGCGGCTGTATTGCCACCTGTTGTATCGCGGACGATGCGCTCGGCGGCGGAGTCGTTGCTCAGCGCGAAGAACTGTTGGACCGACTTGTCAGCAGCGGCTGCAGGAGCAGCGAAGGACAGGGCGAGGGCGGTTGTTGCGATGATGGTTTTCATTTTGTTTCTCCAGTTTGTGTGTTGCCTTGCGGCGGTGTGTGTCGGCGTGTTGCCGTTTGATGAGATGAATATGGGGCAGGTTCCGGCTCACTTGAACTCACCAGAGCGTGAGAATATGCCACGATTGGTGCGCCTGCGCACAGATGTCGTGTGCAACAGCCAACGCCATAACGCGCGCGTGAGAACCGGCTCACAAACCGTGAGAATGATGAAATGTTGGGGGGATTGGACGGGCTATGCGTTGAATCGTTCAGCTGAACATGTCGCGGAGGTTGACGCTGGATGTCTCGTTCAGATCAGACCAGTGGTCTGACAGGAATGTATCAGCTGTCTTGCGACCAGCCTGTTTCAGTTCTTCCAATACATAGGGTGTTGGAACGAGTTTGGTCGCAACCGACAGCTGGGTCATGAGCTCGTCATCTGATATCATATGGATAAGGACATCTTCCATCGTGCCACGTTTGACTTTGCCGGTCTCTATCAGGTCCCGCACAAATTGGATGGCACGCAACTCGCGAAAGAGCGATCCGTTGAAGCTGATCTCGTTTATCCGGTTCTGGATCTCATGCGGGGTCTTGGGAATTTCCTCGCGGTGCAGCGGGTTGATGTTGACGATGACAATATCGCGCGTGTCGTTGGGAAAGAGCGGGAATAGCGCCGGGTTGCCCATGTAGCCACCATCCCAATAGGCTTCCACGCGTTCTGTCTTTGGGTCAAAGATCTCGACAGCCTTGAATAAGGTCGGCAGGCAGCCAGACGCCAGTATTGCGTCTGTGTCGATATCGGATTTATCGAAGATACGGATTTTGCCGCTGCGCACATTTGTGGCGCAGATGAAAAGTTCGGGTCCCTCTAAAGCGCAGACCCGATCGTAGGAGAAAGACTTCACGATTTTTTCGAGCGGGTGTGGGGTCATTGCCGCAAACTGATATGGGGTAGACAGGCGCGACATGATATCGACAGCGACAAAGGCTGGTGACATCTGCATTGCGTTGCTGACAGCTTGCGGCGTGACGCCCGTCATCCATGCGGGCAGACTGGCATGATCTATCGCGCCGACTTCATGCCAAAGCCAGCTGAGCTTATCTTTAGCACCTTGGCGGCCATCCTCGACCATGCCGGATTTCAAAGCCGCACCGTTTAAGGCCCCGGCAGAGGTGCCCGAGATGCCCGCAATTTCAAGCCTCTCTTCTTCGAGCAGGCGATCAAGCACGCCCCAAGTGTAAGCGCCATGCGCGCCACCGCCCTGCAGGGCGATATTGATTTTCTTTGATTTTGCTTTGCGCGCCATCAAAGTGCGGTCCAGCCGCCATCAACGCTGATTGTGGTGCCGGTGATTTGTGCGGCAGCGTCTGAACACAGGAAGGCCGCCACCCCGCCGAGCTGCTCAGTCGTTGCAAATTCCTTTGATGGCTGGCGTTCGAGGATGACTTTCTGTGTTACCTCTTCTTCCGTCATGTCGTACTTCTTGGCCGTATCCGGGATTTGAGACTCAACGAGCGGTGTCAGAACATAGCCCGGGCAGATTGCATTTGCTGTGATCGGCTCTTTTGCGGTTTCAAGCGCCACAACCTTTGTCATGCCGACCACACCATGTTTGGCAGAGACATAGGCGGATTTGTAAGGAGATGCCGTCAAGCCGTGGGCAGACGAGATGTTGATCACACGACCCCAACCGGCTTTGCGCATCATTGGCAGGGCGGCAGCGGTGGTGTGAAAGACGCTGGAGAGCATGATCGCAATAATCATGTCCCATTTCTCAACCGGGAACTCATCAATTGGCGCCACATGCTGAATGCCGGCGTTGTTGATCAGAATGTCGACATGTCCGGCTTTTTCAACCAACGCGCGCGATTGGTCACCTTTGGACAAGTCAGCAGAAATATAGCGGGCCGTCGTTCCGGTTTCTTTGCTGATCCGCTCTGCAAGTGCATGATCGTCGTCGCTGTCGGTGTAGGAGTTGAGGATCACGTTTGCGCCGGATTTGGCGAGCTCTTCTGCAATGCCTAAACCAATTCCTGAATTTGATCCGGTGATGAGCGCTGTTTTTCCAGTGATCGACATGTCGTAACTCCTGATATTGCGGTGCAGCAGGTCTTGCTGCGTGTGCATTGTATACAGGACAAAGGAAGCGGTGCCACGTGTTTCAACGGCCCGCGTCAGTCGGTGGATCAACTTCTCTTGAATGGCGCTGCACAAAAAAAAACGCCAGCACGAAGCTGGCGTTAAGTTATTGAGGCAGGTTTCATACAGGCAAGAAACCTATCGAGCAGTAACCTCTTTATAAGCAATGACTTGCCTTGCGCCAAGCTAAAAGTTTGAAAAGGTTGAAACTCCGCAGTACGGTCGGCCTCAATAATAATAGGGGCATGAGGGAGAGTTGCCAAAATGAGATCAGTGTTTTTCCGGACAGGTCAGGCGATTGCCTTAACGTCAGCGCTTCTTTTGGGCACGCAGGTTTTTGCAGAGCCCAAGCATGGCATAGCTATGTATGGTGAGCCCGCGTTACCACCAGACTTTGTGTCGCTCCCATATGTAAACCCGGATGCACCATTTGGCGGGAAGGTCGCGGCTGGCGAAGTTGGCAGCTTCGATTCGCTCAATCCGCATATCCAAAAAGGGCGGGTGCCGTGGCAGCTTCGCTTCCTTGCATATGAAAGCCTTATGGGTCGTTCACTGGATGAACCCTTCACCCTTTATGGTCTTTTGGCCGAATCGATTGATGTCAGTGACAGCGGTGATTCTGTTGAATTTGTCCTGCGTGAAGAAGCACGCTTTTCAGATGGGACGCCGGTAACAGTCGAAGATGTGATCTGGTCCTACGAGACGTTGGGCACGCAAGGTCATGGCCGCTACCGTGGCAGTTGGGGGAAAGTTGCATCGGCTGAGAAAACCGGTGATCGGTCTGTGAAGTTTACATTCAACGTCGAAGATCGGGAATTGGCGCTGATCATGGGCATGCGTCCCATTCTCAAGAAAGCCCAGTGGGAGGGTAAAAACTTTGCTGAAAGCGGGCTGACAGAAATTCCAATATCAACGGCACCTTATGTGATCGACGATTTTGAGGCGGGACGGTTCGTTTCGCTAAAGCGCAACCCGGACTACTGGGGCGTTGATGTGCCATTCCGCAAAGGTACGAATGTTATTGATGAAGTACGGATGGAGTTTTTCGCTGATGCCACAGCGATGTTCGAAGCCTTCAAGGCGGGGGCGCTGACGTCGCATCGTGAAACCAACTCGGCAAAGTGGGAGCAACAGTTTGGCTTTCCGCGGGTCACGAATGGGGATGTCATCAAATCCGAGATCAAGCATGACCGCCCGTCTGGCATCACAGGCTTTGCGATGAACACGCGGCGCGATATCTTCGAGGACTGGCGAGTCCGTGAAGCCCTGATCCAAGCGTTCAATTTTGAGTTCATCAACGAGAAGCTGAACGGCGGAAACCAGCCCCGGATCACGTCTTACTTCTCTAACTCTGTTCTTGGGATGGGACATGACGCGGCTGAGGGAAAGGTGTTGGAGCTTCTGGAGGCACACAGATCTGGCCTGATCCCCGGTACAATCGAAGGATATAACCTGCCTGTGTCAAATGGCTCCGAGCGGAACCGCGCCGGGATCGTTAAGGCACAGGAACTGCTGGCAGAGGCCGGATGGGAAATCAAAGACGGCGTCATGACGAATGCAAATGGGAAGCCACTTAACTTCTCTATTCTCGTGCAATCCGGCAGTTCTGAAGTGCTCGCAATTCTCAACATTTATACGCAAGCCTTGGAGCGGATCGGCGTCTTTGCGACCGTTGATACAACCGATGGCGCCCAGTATCGCGAGCGGATTGACACGTTCGATTTCGACATGACCTACACGACACGGGGCTTGTCCTTGAGCCCGGGCAACGAGCAACTCAGCTATTGGGGAACGGACGCCGCCAAGACGGAAGGGTCACGCAATATTGCTGGGATCGAAATGCCTGCGATTGATGCGATGGTTCAGGAAATGTTGACCGCTGAAAGCCGCGAAGACTATGTCGCTGCAGTGAAGGCTCTGGATCGTATTTTAATGGCTGGCAGGTATGTCGTACCTCTGTGGTATTCGCCTGTCTCGCGTCTGGCGCATAACAAAGAAATGAAACGTCCCGACTATGTGCCTGCCTATGGTGACTGGCCGGGATATCTACCCGATGTTTGGTGGATCGAAGAATAAAACCTGAAAAAGAGCAGAAAAATGAGCAGAATACTAATTGTCATGACGGCCCTTTCAGCCCTTGTCGCGTGCAACACGGTTGAAGGAGCGGCGGAAGACGTGAAGCAGACGAGCAAGGCGGTACGGCGCGCCCTTTGAGGTGCGACGATAACGCTCTGGGGCAGGGCGGCTAACACTCCTATGTATGGTGGGAAGGGAGAGCGGCATGCGTGTTCTCAACTCGCCATATTCTTGGCGCGACGATCCGGATGTTCCGGAATTTCCTGACACAGGGTCTTTAACCGTGATGGACGCGCAGTGCGGCCTGTGCTCGCGCGGCGCAAAATGGATTGCACGCGCGGACCGTCAGAATGCCTTTCGGATCATTCCGATGCAATCGCCACTTGGAACCGCCCTGATGCGCCATTTCGAAATGGATCCGGCGGACCCGCTTTCATGGCTCTATCTGAAAGACGGATCCGGCTATAGCTCCCTTGATGCGATGGTTGAGGTCGGTGAAACGCTGGGAGGTGTGTGGAAGGTCCTTGCCGTGTTAAAGGTTTTGCCAGCTGCGGTGCGCGATGCTTTATACGGTCTGGTCGCGCGCAATAGGTACAAGGTCATGGGGCGTGCAGATATGTGTGCAATGCCTGATCCCTGCGTTCAGCGTCGGTTGCTTCAATGAAGATCCTCGTTTTAGGCGGCTATGGTGTCTTCGGTGGGCGTGCCGCACGATTGCTGATTGAAGATGGGTTTGAGGTGATCGTCTCCGGACGATCCGAGGCCAAAGCACGCGCGTTCACGGAAGAGTTCGGCGGTCAGCCTCTGGCGTTGGACAAAAGTGATCTGGCAGCCGTTCGGGCGGCGCTGGACGGTGTGGATATACTCATCGACGCAATTGGGCCGTTTCAAAGCTACGCAAGCGCACCATTGGCGGAACTCGCAATAGAGTGCGGCTGCCACTACCTCGACCTATCCGACGACGCGGATTTCACGACCTCGATCACATCGTTGGATGAGCGGGCAAAAGCGGCGGGCGTTGTGGTACTGTCCGGCGTCTCAACGGTGCCTGCGATCAGCAGCGCGGTTGTGGTGGAGCTATCTAAAGACCTGGTCGAGGTAACCCTGATCGACACCGCGATTCTTCCGGGGAACCGCGCACCGCGCGGGCGATCTGTAATGGAGGCGATCCTGTCGCAAGTTGGACGGCCGCTTGCCCAATGGCGAAGCAATCAATGGGTTGAAAGCCCTGCGTGGTCTGGTGCGGTCACGCGTGGCTTGCCAAAAGGGCTGCGCCGTCCTGCCTCGCCGATTGGCGCGCCAGATTTGAAGTTGTTTCCTGACACGTTCAAAGCCCGGTCCGTGGTTTTTCGCGCAGGGCTTGAACTTGCGGTGATGCATCACGGGCTGAGGGCGTTTGGGTGGCTGCATCGCAAAGGGCTTTTGCCGCGACTGGATCGGCTGACAGGATTGATGTTGTTCAGTGCAAATCTGTTGCGCTGGTTTGGGTCCGACCAAGGTGGAATGACTGTGACAGTCTGCGGTCGAGACGCGCATGGACACCCTGTTGCTCGCGCATGGCGGTTGCACATGTCGGAAGGAAAGGGGCCCTTTGTCCCGTCTGTTCCGGCCTTGCTTTTGGCCAGACACATTGCGTCGGGTAAGATGTCTGCCGGTTCATCACCTGCATTGTTCTGCATCACGTTGGGTGAGGTTGAAGCCGCCTTAGCCAAGCTCACAGGCGTTTTTGACAGGCAAGCACAAGAGCGTACGCCGTTGTTCGAAGTGGCAATCGGGCCGGAGGCTTGGTCTGATATGCCTCCAAGCTACAAGGCGGCGCATGATCTATGGGACAGGCATGAGATGGTCGGTTCTGCCTCTGTGGCACGGGGCAAATCAAGCCTTGCACGCCTAATAGCATTAGTTTTCCGCTTTCCACCGGAGAAACAGCAGACACCTCTTACTGTGACAATGGAGCGTATCGGCACCAAAGAGCATTGGACCCGCAACTTTGACGGGCAGCGATTTACGTCCGTTTTGTCAAACGCTGGTGAGGGTAAAGTCCGCGAGCAGTTTGGGCCCTTCGCATTTGAATTGGACTTGCCAGTTTCTGACGGACGGATGCAGATGAATGTCAGCCGAGGGTGGTTTTTGGGCTTACCCATGCCGCGTTGGTCCTTGCCAATTTCTGACACGGCAGAATTCGATGAGGACGGCGTATTTCAATTCGATGTGAAGCTCAGCGCGCCGATTGCAGGGTTGGTCGTCCACTATCGGGGATCACTGACGCGCAGCGATCTGGATCATTCTGCGGCAAGTTTCGGTGGCTCTGACGGGTTTTTATCATTGGGATAGACCAGCCCCGCTGAGATCACCAATTTTGCGGCGTCTTCGACACTCATGTCCAATTCAATGATATCGCTTTTAGGCACAAACAGCAGAAACCCTGAGGTCGGGTTTGGAGTGGTTGGCAGAAAGACGGAGACTTTTTGTTCTTCTACAGGGATACCGCCCGCAATCTCCCCCTTGGCGCTGGTTGAGATGAACGCAATCGCCCAAATGCCACGGCGCGGATATTCCACGAGACATGCTTTGTCGAAAGACGTATCGCGCTGCGAAAATACGGTCTCAGCAATCTGCTTAACGCCGGAATAGATAGACCGCACGACGGGCATGCGATCAACGAAGGTTTCGCCAATTCGCAGCAAAGACCGGCCCATGAAGCCTTTGGTGACCCACCCGACAAGCGCCGTAAAAATCAGGAAGATGACAACACCAATACCACGCACATTTACTGAAATGCGGTTTTCGGGATAGCCCATTGCCCAGTTGACGAGCTCTTCTGGCTGGTAGCCATTGGGGATAAACGGCCAGACCCAACTGTCGATCCAGCCGACAACGGTCCAGATCAAGTAAAGCGTAAGCCCGATCGGTGCGATGACGATGAGGCCCGCAAGGAAGTTACCACGGATGCGTGAAAATATGCCGGGCCGATAGGGGCGGCGCTTTGGGTCGCTATTGGATTGGCTGTCGGGCATGTCAGGCTGTACTTATAATAGGGCAGGCACCAGCGTAACGTAAGGTCGGAATAAAGCAGGCACAAGCGCCCTTCGACACAACTCAGTGTTTCTTAAGTGACGAGCGCGCATGCGATCCGTGCGGCCAAGCGGGCGTTGTTGCGCACAAGCGCGATGTTTGTCTCAAGGGACCGACCATCAGACAGCTCGTAGATGCGTTGCAACAGAAACGGCGTGACGTCTTTTGCCGTAATGTTTTGAGCCTCTGCTTCTTGCAACGCTTGCGCGATCATCGGTTCGATATCTGCTTGTGGAATTTCAGCGCTCTTTGGAACAGGGTTTGCAATGAGCTGACCGCCAGGCACACCTAGGTCTGCGCGCATCCGGTGGGCTTTTGCAATATCTTCGGCACGGTCCAGACGTTGCGGGGCCTTAAGGTCCGAGGTCGACGACCAGAAGGCAGGCAAACTGTCTTGACCAAATGCGATAACGGGAACACCAAGAGTTTCCAAAGTCTCAAGAGTTTTGGGAATGTCGAGAATTGCCTTCGCACCTGCTGCAACGACCGTGACCGGCGTTTGCGCCAATTCCTGAAGATCAGCGGAGATGTCAAAACTCTGCTCCGCGCCGCGGTGAACGCCGCCAATGCCACCCGTTGCAAAGACCTCAATACCCGCAAGCATCGCACCGATCATTGTCGCGGCAACTGTCGTGGCGCCCGTTCCCCCTTGCGCAACACATATCGCCATATCAGCGCGGCTGAGTTTCGCGGCATCGGGCGTTTTTGCCAGTTGTGTTAACTGTTCGTCTTCAAGTCCCACATGTAAGGTCCCATCCATGACGGCGATGGTTGCGGGCGTCGCGCCCTCGTCACGTATGATCTGTTCCACGCCGCGGGCCATTTCGACATTCTGCGGGTAGGGCATGCCATGGGTTATAATGGTGCTTTCAAGCGCGACGATTGGTCGACCTGCCGAGGTTGCTGCGGCAACTTCTGCTGAACGGATCAAAGGCAAACTCATTGGTAACTCTCTCCAGAAATATATGTGGCAGCCGCATCAAGGGCGGATTGCAGTGCAGGCTCGCTTTCAAGCCCGCGCGCTTCAGCGGCGATGTGGGCCGCCATGAATGTGTCTCCCGCGCCAGTGATCCGCGTCACGAGGACCTCTGGCGGGTGAAGCGTGGTTGTTCCAGACTGGCTTGCGACGCTTGCAGGGTTCGGGCCATCGGTGACAACGGCGCGATACAGACCGTCAGCGATTAACGCTTCCGCTGCGTCTGGTGAGGTTTTGAAAGGTCGATGCAAAATCAGCCCGGCTTCTTCCAAGTTGACATAAATCGTTGCCTGCGGGTGTTTCAAAAACGGGCTGAGGCGTTCTGCCTTTCCGGGTGAGGCGGGGGCAACCCGAAGATCGGTTGCTGCGAATTCCGGGGCATGTGCGATTTGTTCCAACAAGGCGACCGTTAGGTTGCCGTCCAAAGCCACCAAGCCGTCCCAACCCTTCAATCCCCCGTCCAAAAGCGGGCGCAGTATCTTGTCGCCAGCGGCCTCTAGTGAATGTGCGTCCGCGATCGCTGCGATAAGCCCATTGCCCCCCTCAACAGCCATGTAGATATCTGTCGGCAGGTCTTCTGAGCGATAGGCATGTGACGCGTCGACGCCCAGCCGCGCACAGGCACGCACCAGCTCTTCACCTTCTTCATCTTGCCCGATTGCGGCCAAGACGGCTGGGGTCATGCCGTAGGCTTTCAACGCCATTGCGATGTTCATTGCAACGCCACCGGGGATCCGCGTGATGCGGCCAGGAACATCAGAGCCGACACGCATATGGGCTGTTGCGCGCCCGATAATGTCCCAAAGGACGGCGCCGATACACAGGATGTCTGGTTGTTTCGTCATCACTACTTATTGGCCTTTGAGCGATGACTAGGCAAGCGGTGATCGCGGCTGTACAACAAAGGGTTGCAGGGCAGGGGGGATTGGCCTATACGGCGCTCACTTCACAGGCGGGGTCGGGCCCTGCGGGGAGAAATCCCGCAATGGTCCACCGGTTGAGCAACAGCTCTGAACACCCCGCTGAGGATTGAAACCGGAAAGGAAAACGGACATGGCTTTGCCAGAATTCTCGCTCCGTCAGCTTTTGGAAGCTGGCGTACACTTTGGTCACCAGACCGCACGTTGGAACCCACGCATGGACCCGTATATCTACGGCTCCAAGAACGGGATCCACATCATGGACCTCACACAGACTGTGCCAATGCTGGATCAGGCATTGCAAGTTGTGCGTGACACAACCGCTAAAGGCGGTCGCGTTCTCTTCGTCGGCACAAAGCGTCAGGCTCAGCGCCCGATTGCGGAAGCCGCAGAGAAATGCGCGCAGTATTACATGAACCACCGTTGGCTCGGCGGCACACTGACCAACTGGAAAACCGTGTCGAACTCAATCTCTCGTCTGAAGAAAATCGACGAGTCGATGGAATCCGGTTTTGAAGGTCTGACCAAGAAGGAGCGTCTTGGCATGGAGCGTGACCAAGGCAAATTGCAAGCCTCTTTGGGCGGTATCCGCGAGATGGGCGGCACACCTGATCTTCTGTTCGTCATCGACGTGAACAAAGAAGACCTGGCGATTGCTGAAGCCAAGAAGCTGGGCATCCCAGTGATTGCTGTGGTTGACACGAACTGCTCCCCAGATGGCATCGACTACCTGATCCCGGGCAATGATGACGCATCGCGCGCGATTGCTTTGTATTGCGATCTGGTTGCACGTGCGGCTCTTGACGGCATGCAGGCGCAAATGGGCGCGGCTGGCGTTGATCTTGGCGCAGCGGAAGAAGCACCGGTTGAAGAAGCCGTTGCTGCTGAAGCACCTGCCGAGGCTGCGGCCGAAGCGCCCGCTGAAGAAGCCAAAGCCTAAGTTAGATTTGCCGAGGGCAGGGGGCCTGCCTTCGGACACCCCACTTTAGTTACAGGAGATCCATGAGATGGCTATTACTGCTGCGATGGTGAAAGAACTGCGCGATTCCACAGGCGCAGGCATGATGGATGCGAAAAAAGCGCTGACTGAAAACGATGGCGATATGGAAGCGGCTGTTGATTGGCTGCGGACAAAGGGCCTTGCGAAAGCGGCCAAGAAATCCGGTCGTACTGCTGCGGAAGGTCTGGTCGCGGTGAACACTGACGGTGGCGTTGGTGTTGCTGTCGAGGTGAACTCCGAGACTGACTTCGTTGGCAAGAATGCTGAGTTCCAGGAAATGGTGTCTGGCATCGCGGCTGTTGCAACAGGCGTTTCCGTTGTTGATGCGTTGAAAGCAGCTGACATGGGCGGCAAGTCTGTCGAAGACACTGTTAAGGACAAAGTTGCGACGATTGGTGAGAATATGTCCGTCCGCCGCATGGCGCGTCTGGAAGGCTCATCTGTTGTGTCTTATGTCCACAACGCAGCGGCTCCGGGTATGGGCAAGATCGGCGTTCTGGTTGCGCTTTCAGCGGCCAATGAAGAGTTTGGTAAGCAGGTTGCAATGCATGTTGCTGCCGTCAATCCGGCCTCGCTGTCCGAAGATGATTTGGACCCTGCTGTTGTTGAAAAAGAAAAGCAGGTTCAAATGGACATTGCGCGCGAGAGCGGCAAACCTGAAGCTGTTATTGAAAAGATGATCGTTGGCCGTATGAAGAAATACATGGCTGAAGTCACGCTTTTGAACCAATCCTTTGTTGTGAACCCTGACTTGACGGTCGGCGCTGCAGCAAAAGAAGCCGGTGTAGAAATCACTGGTTTCACACGCCTTGAAGTCGGCGAAGGCATTGAGAAAAAAGAAGAAAACTTCGCTGAGGAAGTGGCTGCTGCGCTGAAAGGCTAAGTGGTTTAGTTCGAACGAAAATAAATGGCGGCGCCAGAAGGACTCTGGCGCCGCCTTTTCCATTCCAAAGCCCCGTAAGACGAGCCGGGGAGCCGGGTCGGGGGCCTCTTTGGTGAAATGATGTTGCCTGCCACGTCGACTATAGGCGCAGCAGGCAACGAACCGGAAAACCGGATCGAAGAATCCTTTCTTGTAAACCCAAGAAAGTCCTCTCCGACGAAAGTCCCATGGCAAAAGCCACCACTCACGGAACACCATTTATTCTGCCAAAAAATGCTGCAGATGCAAGGTAAGGGAACCCTTACCGAGCCTGTTAACACTTTGTTAACACTCTGTTAATTATCGCTCTATTAGGAAGAACTGGTTCTGAGAGGAGGCCTTCAGAATCGCTTGCGCTGTCGTGTCAACGTCAAGAGACTCTCGTGCCAGTCTCAAATGCTTTTCGATAGTGGCAGGGTTCAGGCCCATAATTGTCGCGGTGTCTTGGATCGTCTTTCCATCCGCAACCCATTCCAATACTTCACGTTGCCGCGCTGTCAGCTTGCGTCTTTGGCCGGTGGTATGCGGTAGCTGAACGACTTTTAAGTGTAGGATCTTATTCGCCAACTCAATGTCGGAGCCACTTTCCGCCCAGAGTTGGTCAACATCGTCTTGGGTCATGCCGCGCTTTGCAGTCAAACCGATCGCGCCTTTCGCTCGTAGCGAGACTTCGTGAAAGCTGATTGTGTAGCCAGCAACAACGTCAAGGCGTTGATTAAGCGCCATAGCTTCCATCATTTCGGGCGTTACATTTCCTGTCGCGATCTGTTTGTGGATCATATTCCAACTACACGCACCGGTATTCGCAGTGGCCCAAGCGACCATTGGGCCTTTGGAATACATGCCTTCACCGATAAAGACATCGACATAAGCAGGATCGTGATTGGTCAGGATAAGCGCGTCTTGAAGGTCGCCCAACGATGTACCCGTGCCATATCGGGTATAGGCGTAGAGCAGGCGGTCGAACCCGTATCCCGCCATTTGTTTTGTATGAATGTCCCACGCGTCCTCGATAGAGTTCGCGTCGGTCATCTGATGAAGATACCGCTCAATCATGCGCTATGTCCCAAATGTGAAATCGCGGCGTCCATCGCGAGCGTATATCCACGCGCACCAAAACCACAGATAACACCCAGCGCAACCTTTGAGATATACGAGCTGTGCCGGAAGTCTTCGCGAGCGTGAACATTGGATAGGTGCAGCTCAATCATCGGAAGCTCAACAGAACTCACGGCGTCCATAAGCGCGATAGATGTATGGGTGTAAGCGCCAGCATTCAAAATGATCGCGTCATGTTTGCCTTTGGCGTCATGGATCGCATCGAGCAAGACGCCTTCATGGTTCGACTGTTGAAAACTCAAACCAACGTCACGGAGTTTGGCGTGTGCCACGCACATCTCTTCGATGTCTGTCAAGGTAACACGCCCGTACACTTCGGGTTGGCGTGTTCCAAGCAGGTTAAGGTTTGGGCCATTCAAGACAAGTAAAGAGGGCATTAGGAGGTGTTCTTATTGATTAATCGCAAGAACAGTACGCCTCGATAGTTCGGCTGTCGACCCGTTGACGTGGAATTTTCCAAGCATTTAAGCCGGTCGACGCCTCTAATCACTCCCACCAATATTTACATAATACTGATTATTCGCCTTGTGGATGGTTTAGTATGCGATATGTTGCGGCTACACCTACTTGCATAGTAGCCTTTCGCACCGCGCATTGCAGCAAACCAAGTTAATTTGCCTCTGGCATGTCGACCGGTCCGCCCTGAGCTTTCCACGTCGAAAAGCCTTCTTTCAAATGAGCGGCGTCGAAACCCATGTCCTGAAGCGTGGCGACTGAAAGCGCAGATCGCCAGCCCGATGCGCAATGAAAAACAAACTTCTTGTCTGGCTGTCCGAATATTTCTTTAAAATACGGGCTGTCAGGATCAATCCAGAATTCGAGCATACCGCGCGGGCAATGAATACTACCTGGAATGAAACCTTTCTGGCGTTCCCTGATGTCACGGATGTCAACGATGACAACGTTTGGATCGCTCACCATCTCTATCGCGTCAGGTGTCTCTATCTCTTCAATTTTCGCACGGGCGGCGGCGACCATTTGCGCTGCTGAGACTTTTAACTTCGTCATGTAAATACCTGATATTGGGTCTTATTATTTATTTGTCTCTGGTGGCGCTTTCTCACGTCGATCAAAAGCTTCCCAACCCTCGCCATTGAAAACATCTACACCAAGCTGTGCGAGAACATGGGGAAAATCAACCATGACCCAATTGTCGACGATCTTGCCATCAACGACTTTCCAAAAGTCCATATAGCGGATTTCTATCCGTTTTCCGGTGGCAGCAATGCCCATGAATGGACCACCATGCGTTGCTTCCTGTCGTCCAAATGCCGCCGCCCACTCCCCCATATAGAGACGAGCTTCATCCACGCACACCTTGTCATGAAAGGCCGCTTGAAAAGGTTTCTGCCAGTTATCCTGAAATTCGCGAATACCTTCCTTAGTGCCACAGCCTGTATTGCCCATCCAGCGGAATGTCTCTGAGAAGAAATCACCAATATCTGCGATCCGATGATCATTCAGCCCATCGACCATGCCTTCAATGACGGCCCGCGTCGCTTCTGTTTTTGACAGGTCTGTGTCACGGCTAAGGATCGCCTGCTCCGGTCTCGAGCCCTTCATGATGTCCCTACCCTAACGCGTAACCCGCGCCACGCACTGTGCGCAGCGGATCGTCACCGCCGTTGCGAGTGAGGACCTTACGCAAACGTCCAACATGCACATCGACAGTGCGGGTATCGACGAAAATATCGCGGCCCCAGACACGGTCAAGCAACTGTTCGCGGCTCCAGACCCGTCCGGGACGTTCCATGAAGGTGGACAACAGCCGGTACTCTGTCGGCCCGAGCTTGAGCAAGGTTCCGGACCGTGTCACCTTATGTTGTTCCACGTCTACGATAATATCGTCGTAGATCAACTGCACGCCTAATGCGGCAGGACGGGTTCGGCGCAATTGGGTCCTGATCCGCGCGAGCAATTCTGCGACGGAATACGGTTTGACGATGTAGTCATCTGCGCCGGTTTCAAGGCCGCGCACACGATCATCCTCTTCGGAGCGTGCGGACAGCATAATCACCGGGGTTTTTGCAAGAGAGATGTCTTTCTTGATCTGCCGGCAAACTTCTATGCCGGAGACATTCGGCAACATCCAGTCCAGGACAACGAGGTCCGGCTGCTCGTCACGAATGTAAAGCAGGGCCTCGTCCCCGTTTTCGGCTGTGACAACGGAGTACCCTTCAGCGCGCACATTATAAGCCAGCACTTCACGTTGCGATGGGTCGTCTTCTACAATTAATACAAGAGGTTCCATGTCGCAGCTAACCTAATCTGGTGAGGAAACAAATGCTGTTTTATCCGCTTTATCACGATCTTCATCTGGAATTTCGCCAGTGACGAGGTAAATCACCTGCTCGGCGATCGACGTGACATGGTCCCCCATGCGTTCCGTATTTTTGGCAATGAAATGCAAATGCATACAAGGAGTGATGTTGCGCGGATCTTCCATCATATGGGTTAGAAATTCACGGAATAGAGCGTTGTACATCTGATCAACCTCTGTGTCGCGGGCCCGCACATCCATAGCAAGGTCAGCGTCACGGTGCACATACGCATCGAGAGCGTCTTTCAGCATCATTGAGACTAGCTTTGCCATCCGTCTGATAGACGCGCCGGTCCCATTCACCGGCGTCATCTCTGCAAGGACGGAGGTGCGCTTCGCAAGGTTCTTGGAGTAGTCCCCTACCCGCTCCAGATTGCCCGATATCTTCAATACAGAGAGCACGGTCCGCAGATCGCTGGCCGTGGGCGACCGCATTGCGATCACACGGGCCACCTCAGTCGCGACTTCTTCCTCTAAGGCGTCAATCAGTTTGTCGTTCTTACGCACTGTTTCTGCGAGATCAGTATCGCGGTTCTCTAGCGCTTTTGAAGCATCCGAGATGGCGGTTTCAACGAGGCCGCCCATCTTCATGATCAGTGCCTGGATTGCTTCGAGATCCCGATCAAAAGCTGAGGCGATGTGTGTGGTATCAGTCATTGAAAAAGTCCTTATCCGATCCGGCCGGTGATGTAACTTTCGGTGCGTGGATCTACTGGATTGGTGAAAATCTTATCAGTGTCGCCATATTCAACGAGATTACCGAGGTGAAAGAATGCTGTTTTCTGGCTTACCCGCGCGGCTTGCTGCATGGAGTGCGTGACGATCACCACGGTGAAAGTTTGGCGCAACTCGTCGATCAGTTCTTCGACCTGCGCAGTGGCAATCGGGTCCAGCGCAGAGCATGGTTCGTCCATCAACAGGACTTCTGGCGCCGTGGCAATGGCACGGCCGATGCACAAGCGTTGTTGCTGTCCGCCAGACAATCCGGTCCCGGGCGCTTCAAGGCGATCTTTTACTTCATCCCAGATAGCTGCGCGACGCAGAGATTTTTCAACGATTTCATCGAGTTCCACTTTGTTCTTCGCAAGCCCATGAATCTTGGGGCCATAAGCGACGTTGTCATAAATTGACTTAGGGAATGGGTTTGGTTTTTGAAACACCATTCCGACCCGAGCACGCAATTGAACGGGGTCGACGTCCTTTGCGTAGATATCATTGCCATCAAGGTGGATATCACCAGTGATCCGACAAATATCGATTGTATCGTTCATGCGGTTCAAACACCGCAAAAAGGTCGACTTGCCGCAACCGGACGGACCGATAAAGGCAGTTACGGCTCTATTCTGGATGTCCACGTCAACGTCTTTGATCGCATGCGTATCGGCGTAGAATACATCGACGCCTTTGGCCGAAATCTTGATATCTTCTTCAGCCATGACACGCTCCGTTTTCAGATTGTCTAACATTATTTATTCCTTACCAGCGCCGCTCGAAGCGTTTGCGCAGAAAGACCGCGATTGCATTCATGATCACCAAGAAGAGCAATAGCACGCAGATTGCCGCCGCCGTTCGTGCCTCAAACGCCCGCTCCGGAAAATCGGACCAGCGAAAGACCTGCACGGGCAAGACCGATGCGCTGTCTGTAATGCCTGAGGGGATATCGACGATAAAAGCGACCATGCCGATCATAATAAGCGGGGCAGTTTCGCCCAATGCCTGCGCCATCCCAATGATTGTACCTGTCAAAATGCCGGGCATAGCAAGAGGCAAAACATGGTGGAAAGAGGCCTGCAGCGGACTTGCACCCAGCCCAACCGCGGCATCACGAATGGAAGGTGGCACCGCTCGGATCGCGGCGCGGGATGCGATAATAATCGTCGGAAGCGTCATGAGGGCCAGAACCAAACCACCTGCGATTGGTGCAGAGCGTGGGACGCCGAAAACGCCGAGAAACAATGACAATCCCAACAGCCCGAATACGATAGACGGCACCGCTGCGAGGTTGTTGATATTTACCTCAACGAAGTCGGTAAACTTGTTCTTTGGTGCGAACTCTTCAAGGTAGATCGCTGCTGCGACGCCTATGGGAAATGCGAGGCAAAACGTAACCAGCATTGTCCAAAAAGAGCCTACAGCCGCGCCAAGAATACCAGCCAGTTCAGGTTCGCGACTGTCGCCGGCTGTGAAGAACCGAGTGTTGAATACTGTAGAAATATGTCCATCTTCTTTCAGCTGTTCGATCCAGATAATCTGTTCGTCGGAGATTTTGCGCGACGCTTCTGGCAACTCGGTCACAAAGACCTTCCAATCGGTTGCCGATTCTACAGCTGATGTCGGCGCGATTATGGCTTCTGCGGTTCCACCTTCTGGTGTGATCTCGAGCATCTTCAGCCAACCACCCGCAACCTGAATGAAAACGGATCGGTTTTCGTCGCTCAGTTCCTCATTGCCGCCCTCGGATGCTGAGCGCGCTTCAAGATCGTCCGCCTCTGCCAACAAAACATCGCGCTTCTTCGCGCGCGCTTCGGCAAGTTTGGTGTTCTTCTCGCGCGTTGCGTCATCTTCTGCGGCTTCCGCACGCCTTGTGAATTCGACAACACCGTTCTCCTGCAAAGCGGCCTGACGCCTGACGAGCGCTGCTAAGTCGACCAGTCCGTCTTTGACCCGCTCCAAGGCAGGAGAGAAGTCGGCTGAGGAAGACGTGACGACAACGCTCTTGCCATCTGGTGTGAGCGTAAGGTCACCTTCGGGCGCTTCTTGCATAAGCTTGCCAAAATCACCCTTGAGATAAAGGTCCGTCACGTCAGAGGCGAGGAAACGGTAGTCAATGGTCGTGTCCAACAGCGAAGGGTTTGCGGCAACCATGTCCGCCAGTTCAAATGCAGCGCCTGACGATTTGAGGTCGTAAAGGGCGCGCTTTTCTTTCCTGCCGGTCACCTGCGGGAATGCGTCTTTTAGGACGTCCTTGGTCAACCCTTCAAAATCAGCACGTCGAATGATCCGTGGGTCTTTCGTGCCGTCGGGATCAAGTTCTTCTGCAGACAGGGTGACTGGCAGTTCAATGTAGGTTTCTGTCAGTGCGCCTGTGGCTTTACCGACGACTGACCAGAGGAGGCTGATCAACGCCAAGCCTGCCAGCGAAATCGCAATGATACCGTAGGCCTGCAGCCGAACTTCGGCAGCGCGGCGTTTCTTGACACGCTTACGTGCCCCCTCGCCTGCATGCATGCCTGTCAATGCTGTCATATCAACCATTATTCAGGCTCCTAGTCGTACAATTCACGGTATTTGCGCACGATGCGTTGTGCAACGACGTTCATCAGAAGCGTCACGCAGAACAGCGTGAAACCGAGCGTGAAGGCTGGACCGGCGGCGGTAGACGCCTCCGTATCACCGGTGATCAGCATCACGATTTGCACTGTAACGGTGGTCACGGCTTCAAGCGGGTTGGCAGTTAGGTTTGCGCCTTGCCCCGCCGCCATCACGACGATCATCGTTTCACCCACTGCGCGAGAGATGCCAAGCAAGACTGCTGAGACGATGCCGGGCAAAGCGGCTGGTAGAACAACCTGCCGGATGGTCTCTGCCTTGGTTGCGCCAAGGCCATATGATCCGTCACGCAGCGATTGCGGCACAGCGTTGATGACATCATCTGATAGTGAAGAGATGAAGGGAATAATCATGATCCCCATGACGATACCTGCAGCAAGAGCAGATTCAGACGCGATAGACAGCCCAATGCTCTCGCCCGTGTTTCGTAAGAACGGGGCCAAAGTAATCGCAGCAAAAAAACCATAGACCACGGTCGGGATCCCCGCCAAGATCTCCAGCATCGGCTTTGCCCAAGCGCGTACTCGTGCGCTTGCAAAGTCGGAGAGATAGATGGCCGCGAATAATCCAATCGGTGTGGCCACGAGCATCGCAATCACAGTGATCAAAAGCGTTCCGGCAAAGAGTGGAATTGCCCCAACCTTATCCGCGTCTAGCTTGCCATCATGCACGCCTGATAGAGGCGACCATGTCGTGCCAAAGAGAAACTTGTGGACCTGCCACCCGATATTGTTGAAGAAGTTTAAGGTTTCAAAAATCAAAGACAGGATGATCCCTGCCGTCGTCGCAACCGCGATAACCGCCATAAGCGCCAGAAGCCGCCTCACAATCGTCTCAGACCGATTTCGGGCGCGCCACCCTAGAGCCCCGTTTTTCAGGCACCACAGACCGCCAAAGACAGCCGCGATGAGCGCAAGGACCATTGTGCCATAATGATGAAGCGCTGTCTGTCCGCGCATCTCTGAGGCGATTTGCGTCCTAAGCGCGTCCGTTTTTGAAGCGATGCCGCCTTCTGACAAGGCGCGGGCATCGTTGATCACAAGCTCGACTTCGATAGGGCTCAAGTCAGGTTGTGCATCAGTGATATGTGTAACAAAACGGCTTTCGATAAAGCTCCCCCACGCAACCCAGACCACGACCAGTACCGCAACCCCGACAAGCGTCGAGACCAAAAATGCAAGAAATCCGTGGTAGTTCGGGCGGGAGTGGAGCGCGGCGTAGTTTTCGCCGGCCAAGGACCGCGCCTTGCCTCGTGCGGAGAAATAGAAAACAACTCCGCAGATGAGCACAGCGATTAAAGAAAGTCCGAACATCCGTCCCCCGTCAGTTCTTTGCGCAAGTGACGCGTGTCTTGCAGAAGGCACAGACTGACATGATCAGCCTGCGCCCATTGTTCTTAGCGTTGTATACTTATTTCCACTCTTCGCCAGTCATTGTCTTCAACGATGTGACGTCGCCCGACACTGTTTCGAACATGTCAGCTGGAAGTGGGATCAAGCCTTTGTCGACCAAGTACCCTTCTTCGCCAGCGGCACCCTCAGACATGAACTCGTTTGCGAATTCCTGAAGGCCAGGAACAACGCCGACGTGAGCCGTCTTGATGTAGAAGTAAAGTGAACGTGAGACGGGATAGTCACCTGCTGCAATTGCCTCGAACTCAGGCTCTACGCCGTCAATCAACGAGCCTTGTAGCGCGTCAGAGTTCTGGTCGAGGAAGGAGAAGCCGAAAATGCCTAGAGCATTCGGGTTGGCTTCAAGTTTTGAGACGATCAGGTTGTCGTTCTCGCCAGCTTCGATGTAGGCGCCATCTTCGCGGATGGAGATGCCTTCGCACTCGATCTCTGCCGCTTCACAGGCTTCTTCCATGACCAGCTCTTCGAAGGCGTCCCGTGTGCCGGATGATGGTGGCGGGCCAAGCACCTCAATTTTGATCGCAGGCAAGGATGGATCAACTTCGTCCCAAGTCGTTGGCAGCGGGCCTTCGGCAGCCAGTGCAGTCACAATTTGGTCGAGTGTAAGTTCAAAAGCTGGGCCACCTTTTGCGTTTGCAACAACAATGCCGTCATACCCGATAATGGCTTCAGTGACGTCTGTGACACCGTTTTCACCACACAGCTTGAATTCCTTCTCTTTCATGCGACGCGATGCATTGGTGATGTCCGGATGATCCGTACCGACACCAGAGCAGAACAGCTTCAATCCACCACCTGAGCCAGTCGATTCTACGACGGGTGTCTGGAACTCTGTGGAGCGGCCAAATTGCTCTGCCACAGCAGTGGAGAATGGGAAAACAGTAGAAGAGCCAACGATCCGGATTTGGTCGCGCGCAGTTGCAACGGATGAAGCAGCGGCGATTAGAATGGCAGCGGAGGCAGCGGTTTTGATGAACGACATGATGTCACTCCCTAAAGTTTGCGTCCGACACACCCCTTTGATGTGTCGATGCAGACAGGCCTAAGCCTGCCACGTTGGTCTTTTGTGACAGATTTGTAAGAGATTTATGACAGTGCTTATTTTTCCGACTGAATTGTCGGCAATATGACTGAGAAGCAGCTTCCAACATCCTGATTTGATGATATTTTAAGCCGCCCTCGATGGCGGTTAATAATGTGTTTCACGATCGCCAATCCTAGTCCCGTGCCGCCCATTTCGCGGCTGCGATGGTCATCTACGCGGTAAAATCTTTCGGTCAGACGGGGCAAGTGTAACGGATCGATTCCCTCACCCTCATCTTGCACATCAATTCGAAAGGCAGAGGTTCGCAATGCTCGATCATATTCAACGGCGGACATGCTGACATGTATAGACTTAGCTGACCCGCCATACTTGATTGCGTTTTCAATCAAATTCAAAAACAGCTGAATCAATTGATCCCTGTCTCCCAGAATTACCGCTGTTTTGTCTATGCCGTTGGTGACGACGGTCACCGAGGCGTCTTTGAGTTTTCCTTCCAAAGTCGCGATGACGGATCGCAAAACAGCACAGACATCGGTTTTGTTCCGCGGTCTCACCCGTTCATCCGTTTGCACACGGCTTAAAGACAAAAGATCTGTCACCATCCGCGACATCCGGTGTGCTTCTGCTTCCATGATGCCAAGAAAGCGCTCGCGTGCGTCTGGATCATCGCGCGCTGTGGTACGCAGTGTTTCGATAAAGCCCGTCAACCCTGTCAAAGGCGTGCGAAGCTCATGGCTGATATTGGCCACAAAATCTCGTCGGATGATATCTGAGGCTTCCGCTTGGGACTTATCCTCAAAGCTCAGAACCGCCCCTGTGACTTTGCCGTTTTCGGTCAGCGGATATGCGCAGAAATGATAAGTGATCTCGCCTGATACCCCGTTGAATATAAACCGCGCGTCGCTGGCGACTGCGTCCACAATAGACTGATCAATAGCCGCGAGAACCGGAGCTTGCCTTAGTAGAGTCACTGCATTCATGCCGTAGGGGTCATATCCGAACAACTCAAGCAGTGGAGGGTTGGTCAGCGCGATACGATAATCCGTATCAACAACCATGACGGGGACCGGCAGACCGGCAAGAATTTGTTTTGTGTCAAACACACTCACAAAGCCTCAAACCCTTTCGAAAATTCTGTTTTCAGCAATTCGATGTCCTCGACCCCAACGGAGACACGGAAGAACCCCTCACTCATCCCCAGTGCCGCGCGGGCTTGCGGTGTCAGACCACGATGCGACGAGGAGGCCGCGTGACTGACAGTCGTTCCGATGTCGCCGAGCGTGGGGGCAAAAGCCATATTCGGCATGGCACGGGTGAGCGCGTTCGCAGCAGCGCGTGTGCCTTCAACCTCAAAACTAACCATATTCCCGAACCGAGGTCCAAGAAGCGCCCCTGCCCTGTTGTGATCAGGATGATCCGGCCGACCAGGATAGAGAACCCGTTTGACGCCTTTGAGACCTGCAATATGGTCGGCCAATGCCGCCGCGTTTTCTTCGGCGCGATCATAACGCAGATGAAAAGACATCAATCCACGCTCTGCCATCCAGCAATCATAAGGGCTACCGGACAGGCCAAGCGTAATGATCGTTCCCTCAATCGCAGCCCTATGGGCAGGGTCACGCGCGGCGACGTAGCCCAACATTGCATCCGAATGACCGGCCAAAAGCTTGGTGATCGAATGGATCACAACATCCGCCCCATGCGCAAACGGCTGATAACCGCGCGGCGTGGTGAATGTATTGTCGACAACAAGGATCAACCCATGCGCTTTCGCGACTTGCGCAATACCGTTCATATCCGCAACACGCAGCGTCGGATTAGAAACCACCTCTACCAAGATCATTTTAGTCTGCGCGGTGATCGCTTTTTCAATGGCCGCCGCGTCGGTTGGATCAGCCAGAGTGTGCGAAATGCCAAAGCGCGGCAATTCAGATGTCATCATCCGCAAGGATCGACCATAAAGCTGATTGCCGCCGATTACATGATCCCCCTGCTGCAATAGCCCTAGAAGGGTGGCTGTTACCGCGGACATTCCAGTAGAGGTAATAAAGCCCCCTTCACACCCTTCGAGGGCGTCGATCTTCGCCGCAAGGACGGAAGCGTTGGGATGCCCTTCACGCGAATAAGTGTACCCGAACTCTGATCCTTCATACTGCGCATCAAGCGTATCTGGGTCCGGCGAAGCATAGACAACAGAGGGCTGCAGGGGCGTCGCCACTGCGCGACTGACAGACTCTGGGAAGGCCGTCCGCCGGACGAGATTATCGGGAACATCTTTTGTCATGTGCGGATCGTTCCATCACCGGTCACAACATATTTGAAGCTGGTCAGTTGCTCAGCGCCGACCGGTCCGCGCGCGTGCATCTTTCCAGTCGCAATGCCAATTTCCGCCCCCATGCCGAACTCCCCACCATCAGCGAATTGCGTAGACGCATTGTGCATCAGAATTGCACTGTCTAGCTCACCCGTGAACCGGTCCGCTGCAGCTTGATCTTCGGTCATAATGCAATCCGTATGGTTAGACCCGTAGGTGCGAATATGCGCCATCGCGTCATCCAAGTCGGCGACAGTTTTAGCGGCGATTGACATGTCCAAATACTCGTGCCCCCAGCTTTCTGGTGTTGCGGCTTGGGTGCCTTCAATGGCGTTCAATTTCATATCCGCATCGACAGTGACGCCTTTATCGAGCAAGGCTTGGATCACGTCTTGGCCTATTGTGTTGGCAACATCTTCATGGATCAACAAACATTCAGCAGCACCACAAATCCCAGTACGCCGGATCTTCGCATTCAACACGACACGCATGGTCTTTTCAGGATCTGCGGCTTTGTCGATATAGATATGCACAATACCCTCAAGATGTGCGAAAACAGGAACGCGCGCCTCACGTTGAACGAGACCCACCAGCCCTTTGCCGCCACGTGGCACAATGACGTCAATATACTGCGTGGCGTGCAACATTTCCGTGACAGCTTGCCGGTCTCGGGTTGGAACCAGTTGAACGGCATCGGCAGGCAGGTTCGCTTGCTCCAGCCCTTTTTGAAGGCAGCGATGGATCATCTGGGAGCTATTGAACCCCTCTGAGCCGCCGCGCAGGATTACCGCATTACCGGACTTCAGACAAAGTGCGCCCGCGTCAGCTGTGACATTTGGACGGCTTTCATAGATCACACCGATGACCCCCAAAGGCGTTCTGATCCGTTTGATATGTAATCCGGACGGGCGGCCCCATTCGGACATCACGGCGCCGACAGGATCGGTCTGTTCTGCCACGGCGCACAGGCCGTCCACGATGCTTTGGATACGATCTTCATCAAGCATCAAACGGTCCATCATCGCGGCGCTGAGACCTTTTTCACGACCATAAGAAAGGTCCTTTTGGTTTGCTGCGATAATCTCGGCACGTGATGCCCAAACGGCGTCTGCGGCACCTATCAATGCGGCGTGTTTGCGTTCAGCCGACGCAGTCGCGAGTTTGACTGACGCGGCTTTTGCACGTTGACCAATCTCGGCCATAAGAGCGGGAATATTGTCCATATCTTTCATCCGGATAAGCCTCGGTCTTTGTCTTGGAAGTTGTTTTGTTAGAGCACCATATCATCACGGTGTACAAGAGCCGCACGTCCCGGGTAACCAAGGATGCTTTCAATGTCTGACGAGCGCCGACCTTTTATCAGTTCTGCTTCTTCGGCACTGTAGCGTGTTAAACCATGCGCAATGATGGAAGATGTTTCATCGGTGATCGCAACAGGATCACCCCTTCCAAAGGTACCAGACACTTCAATAATCCCGGCAGGCAAAAGCGACTTTCCGGATCGCAATGCCTTTGCCGCGCCTGCGTCCAAAACCAACGCTCCTTGCGGTTTCATGGCGGCAATCCAACGTTTGCGGGCAGCTTTGGGATCGTCTTTCGCGGTAAACCATGTGGCGTTCGCCCCGTTTGCGAGTGCGCTGAGCGGCCGCATTGCTGCACCATGCGTTATGATAAGCCCCGCGCCCCCGGCAGTGGCCGTTTTTGCGGCCAGTAGCTTGGTTTTCATGCCACCTTTCGAAAGGCCGGATCCTGCGTCCCCCGCAGCAGCCTCCATCGCGGGTGTGATATCGTTCACGACATCAAAACGCGTCGCAGTGGTGTCCTCATGCGGGTTGGATGTGTACAGCCCGTCGACGTCGGAAAGAAGTACGACCAGATCTGCACCAACTGTTACGGCGACCTGTGCCGCCAAGCGGTCATTATCTCCGTACCGGATCTCGTCGGTGGCAATCGTGTCATTCTCGTTTACAATCGGAACTACGCCGTAGCTAAGCAATTGTTCAAGCGTGGCACGGGAATTCAGATACCTCCGACGATCCTGGCTGTCTTCAAGGGTCACCAGCACCTGTGCGGCAGTGATGCCGTGTGGTGCCAATGCCTCCTCATACGCGCGGGCCAGTCGGATTTGGCCGATTGCCGCAGCTGCTTGAGACTGCTCAAGCGCCAGCGATCCCGGCGGCAGGTCCAATACGCCACGCCCGAGTGCGATGGAGCCAGAGGATACAAGGATGACATCCTGCCCCCTGCTCTTCGCTTCCGCGACATCTTCAGCTAGTGCGGTCAACCAGTCCCTGCGCAAAGCACCAGTATTACGGTCAACCAGCAGCGCGGAGCCGATCTTGATAACGATGCGTTTGGCTTGATTTAGGGACGCCATGGCTCGGGCTCTTCGCTTTGACGCTTTTCACGTAAACGATTGTCGTCAATCTCTGAGCGTAACGCGCGCAAAACGTCTTGTACGCCGTCGCCGCTGACCCCTGACATCAGGTGCACAGGTCCGTTCACCACGGACTTTAGCTCTTCTAACTTCTCGGCCTGCTCGTCTTCGTCCAATGCGTCAATTTTGTTTAACGCGGTCACACGCGGCTTGAACGCAAGGTCGCCACCATATTTTTCCAACTCCCCGATGATTGTTTCATAATCACCGGCTACATCTTCTGAAGTGCCATCAATAAGATGTAACAAGACCGCGCAGCGCTCTACGTGGCCGAGGAAACGATCACCAATTCCTTTGCCGTCAGACGCCCCTTCGATCAAGCCGGGGATGTCGGCAATAACGAACTCAACATTATCAATGCCTACGACACCGAGGTTCGGGTGCAAGGTCGTGAACGGGTAGTCGGCAATCTTTGGGCGTGCGTTTGATGTGGCAGCAAGGAAAGTGGATTTGCCCGCGTTAGGCAAACCTAACAAACCGGCATCTGCGATCAGCTTGAGACGCAGCCAAATTGTGCGCTCAACGCCCGGTTGGCCGGGGTTTGCGCGCCTAGGTGCTTGGTTTGTTGAGGACTTGAAATGCAAGTTGCCCCAACCGCCATTGCCACCCTTCGCAACAATAAATTTCTGGCCAACCTCAGTCATGTCGGCAAGCACGGTCTCTTCGTCTTCATCGAGGATTTCTGTACCCACGGGGACACGCAAAACAATGTCTTCGCCGGTTTTTCCGGTCCGCTGCTGCCCCATTCCGGGTTGGCCGTTCTTCGCAAAGAAGTGCTGCTGATAGCGAAAATCGATCAGTGTGTTGAGGCCTTCAACTGTTTCAATGATGACATTGCCACCTGCACCGCCATCCCCGCCGTCTGGACCGCCGTATTCAATATACTTTTCGCGCCGGAAGCTGACGGAACCACCGCCACCAGCGCCCGAACGGATATACACTTTTGCTAAGTCGAGAAATTTCATGGGGCTTCCTTAGCGCAAAGTGTCTTTGCTGCTCAATCGAGTTTCTTAATGTAGGTCCATGTGGGGACAGTGACGCCGCGCGCGACGGAAAAGCTTTCAGCCTCTCCAATGTAGTCAAAGCCACAATTGGTCAAAACGCGGGCCGATGCGGGATTGTCCTGAAAAACCGACCCGAAGATTGTTCGGCAGGCTTGTGGATTGGCCTCCACCATCGCGGCCACGGCCGCTGAGGCGAACCCGTTATTCCATGCGGCTGGTGCCACCCAGTATCCGATCTCAGATTGATTACGGTCTAGGCGGCGCAGACCGATAGCACCAAGCACTTCAGAACCATCATCAGACGGATCAATAACCCAAACATCCTCTGTCCGGTCAGGCGCGAGCGCCCTTTCAATGAAGGTCTCTGTCACACCGTCAGGCAGAGGATGTGGAATTGTACTCGTGGCTTCTGCCACACGTTTATCACCACCATACAGCTTGATCTGCCCGGCATCCGAACGTGCGATTGGGCGCAGGACGAAACGGTCAGTTTGGATGACGGGCTGAGTGAATATCTCAGTTTTACTCATTTTGTTGCTCCTCCAAACAACACGAAGAGAACAGAGGCGACGGTCAGCGCTGCCAACGTCCACATCAAATACTTTTCCATTGCTGTGCCCGCGACGATCCGCGCAATACGCTCCCCGCCATATGTCCACATCGGGTGCAGAACGGCTTGGACGGCGAGCAAAATAGCAGCAATTGTTAAGGTTGCCTCGAACACGGGTGTCTCTGGCGCCGTAAACGCAGTGAAACCCGCGGTGATCATTGCCCATGCTTTCGGGTTGAGGGGGTGGACGACTAGCCCGGCGACAAAGCCGGGTGCCTTTGCCTCAATATCTGTCTTCAAGCGCATGTTTGCGACGCGCCATGCCAGATAGACAATGTATGCCGCAGAAACATATTTAAGAGCGATAAAGATCCACGGCGCACTCTCGGCCAATTGCATCAGGCCGAAGCCTACTGGCCAGATCACTAGCTGTTTGCCTAAGGCTACGCCCGCAACAAACGGCAAAGCCGCTCGAAGCCCATAGCGCGCGCCGGTCGCAAGCAAGGCCATGTTCGCAGGTCCGGGCGTGCCCACCTGACTGGCGGCAAATACCGCAAAAGATGTGATCGCGACGCTCATGATGATGCGTCCTCAGATGAAACGAAAAAGGGGACCGGTCTGCACCGATCCCCTCAAAATTTGCTTGAAGCTTTCGGTTTACTCAGCGGCCTCCGCCACTGGGAGGACCGATACAAACATGCGGCCTTTGAGGCCCTTATGGAATTGCACGTTGCCTTCGACGGTTGCGAAGATCGTGTGATCTTTGCCCATGCCAACGCCCTCACCCGGCCATTTGACCGTACCGCGCTGACGCACGATGATGTTGCCGGGGATCACGGCTTCGCCGCCGTATTTTTTGACGCCAAGGCGGCGACCTGCGGAATCGCGACCGTTACGGGACGAACCACCTGCTTTTTTATGTGCCATCTCGTGTTCTCCTTAGCCTTTAGCGAGTTTCTTGGCTTGCTTGAGCCAATCGTCACGCTCAATACGGCCTTTGAAATTCAGTTTCTCGTCCATAGCAGCGATATCGTCTTTTGACCATGCCGCGATTTCAGCGAATGTTGTAACGCCAAGATCGTTCAGCTTCTTGACGATGACCGGACCAACGCCACTGATCTGTGTCAGATCATCAGCTTCTGACTTCGCAGCGGCCTTCTTCGGAGCTGCTTTTTTCGGTGTGGCTTTCTTTTCAGCCTTTGGTGCTTCAGCCTTTTCGATTTTTGCAGCAGGCTTTGCTTTCTTCGGAGCAGCTTTCTTAGGAGCCGCAGCATCCAAAGCTGCAACAGATACGCCTGCACCACCAATGGCAGCTTTAACGCCAGATTTACCTGCGCCTTTGGCGAGGATGTCTGTCACGCGCAGAAGCGTCAGTTGCTGACGGTGACCTTTGGTGCGCTTAGAAGAGTGCTTCCGGCGACGCTTTACGAAGTTGATTGTTTTGATGCCTTTAATCTGGTCAATGACTTCGGCTTGAACGCCAGCGTCTTCGACAAGTGGCGCACCGATTTGGTCGCCGACCATCAAGATTTCGTTGAATTGAACTTTGTCGCCAGCGGCGGCATCAAGTTTTTCGACGCGCAAAACATCGCCAGAGGCGACTTTATATTGCTTGCCGCCGGTTTTTAGAACCGCGAACATATCGCATACCTTTTTTCATCCGCGTCCTGTGGTCCCGCTGGGCGGCGTTTTTGCTTACCTATCAAAAGGTTAAGCTACCTCGGACTGCGCGCCCCCGGATCGGAGCGTCTGTTTCATAATTCCAGCCCCATGGCTGGAACCGCGCATATGCGTGACTGACCTGTTTAAGTCAAGCGATTAAGTGTCGTCGCCAACGAGGAATTCAGCCATGGCGCGACCCAACTCAAAGCTTTGCAACTCGAACACTTTGTCGAAACCCGAAAAGAGCGCTGTATTCAACAGTTGGCCAGCCTTCGTATCGGAGATCGCAATATATTGCTCGATCTCTTCATCTGTCAGCAACCCATATGCAAGCACGGAGAAGTTGCGGGTCCAGTCTTCCATGTCCTCACGAATTTCAGCTTCTTGGCCATAGACCTGCGAGAGCATCGCGCCTTCATCCATTCCGCTAAAAAGCGGGTTGGCCCCCAGACCTTGGTAAAATGCGAGGTTTGCATTTAGCGCGCCCATAACGTTGCTGTCGATCAGATCGTTTACTTTGATGAATTGATCGTAGAGCTCTAACCGGTTCGGGTCTTCTTCCTTTAAGGCGTTCGCCTGTTCGCGTACGGCGTCTTCAATCGACTCGTCGCTCAGCGCGCGCCGTGCATCCAACTCGATATTTACAACACGTTGACCAAACTCAGTTTCAAAGAACGCAACTGCTTCCTCTGACGCATCCAGGTCGCTGGCCTCACTCAAAGCGTGTCGGAAAGCGGCGTCCATCTTGTCGATAGCATAGATACTTTTAATCCGGGCCGTCCAAGCCGGTGACGCGTTGATCCCATCTTCTTCTTCAGCAATATCCAGACCTGCCTTGACGCCTTCATCGCGTAAAATCTCAAATACGTCCTGCATCTTCAATGCGGTGAAATAACGATTGACCATAGCGCCGCTCTCCGCAACTGCGGGAAGAGCGATGCTCAGCGTCATCAAGACTGTGGATGCGAATACGCGCATAGATAAAACCTCACTTTTTCTTACCCTCATACTAGGTCTCTAAGTCACTTTCGACAATCTGGCGGTTAAAACTATTTTGAAAAACGCGGAAAAACACCGTTTCACAAAGCCCCTTGCACCCCCCCTGCCCCTTCGCTAAACCCCGCGCACCTGATCACACATCAGTGGCGCGGAGAGGTGCCGGAGTGGTCGAACGGGACGGTTTCGAAAACCGTTGAGCTCGAGAGGGTTCCCAGGGTTCGAATCCCTGTCTCTCCGCCATCAAAGAATTCTAAACAGCTTTTTCGCCGGGTTTGAAGCATGCAACGCGCGTGCTGTCTTTCACGGTCAGCTCAGGTCTTTCTTTTGCGCAACGGTCAATTGCCAATGGGCAGCGCGGATGGAACGCACAGCCTGACGGTGGGCTAATGGGGTCAGGGATCTCCCCTTCGGGCGGTTCAACTTCACGGCCAAAACCATCCATGCGCGGCGCGGCTTCCAACAGCATCTGCGTATAGGGATGTTGAGGGTTTCCGAAAAGATCGGTCGGCGCGGCCTCTTCGACCAACCGTCCCAAATAAAGAACTCCAATTTTGTCCGCCATGTGCTGGATGACGGTCAAATCGTGTGAAATGAAAAGATACGTCAGTCCAAACTCATCTTTGAGATCCGACATCAGATTAAGGACCTGAGCTTGGACGGAGACGTCCAGCGCAGATGTGGGTTCGTCGCATACGATTAGATTAGGCTCGGACGCCAGTGCACGCGCGACGCATATCCGTTGGCGTTGCCCACCAGAAAATTCATGCGGAAATTTGTTTGCATCCGAGGCGCTCAGGCCGACTTGCTCCAGCAGTTTTTCGGAGAGACCTTCTGTGGCCTCACCTTGTGCGGCGGCGGGTTCTGCGATGATGTCACGCACTTTCCAGCGTGGGTTGAGCGAGGCATAGGGGTCTTGGAACACCATCTGGATATCCGAGCGAACTGTTGCGATCTTGTCTTCATCCGTCTCTGTTGCGAGGTTTACGCCTTCAATTTCGACGGTGCCTTGGGATGGGTTGAGCAAACCCACGATCATTTTGCCGATGGTGGATTTGCCGGATCCTGACTCTCCTACCAATGCGTATACGGTGTTTTCCTCAACATCGAAGGAGACGTCGGAAACCGCGGTCAAATTCCGCTTTGACAAACGCTCAATGACACGGTTAAGCCACGGCTTTGAGACGTCGAAATTGCGGGTCAGGTTTTTGACGGAAACGATGACAGACATCAGGCCACCCCTTTTGCCGCCGCCGGCGCGTCTAGTGGGAACCAACAGGCGGCGCGCCCGTCTGTCGTCTTTAGTCGTGGGCCCGGATTTTGAAGACACTTTTCTTGTGTGTATGGGCAGCGCGGGTGAAAAGCACAGCCATCTGGTAGATTACCCAGTCGTGGCATGTTGCCTGGAATTTGGTGCAGGCGTCGTTTGCCTTTTGAGGCGAGCGGCGTGGACCCCATCAGGCCGTCCGTATAAGGGTGACGCGGCGAACCGATGACGTCCCGAACAGGGCCAAGCTCTGCTAGCTTTCCTGCATACATAACCGCGACCCGGTCTGCCGTTTCTGCGATGACGCCCATATCATGCGTGACCAGCATAACAGCCATGCCGCGCTCTCGGCAAAGCCGCTTAAGCAGTGCCGTAATCTGCGCTTGCACAGATACATCCAATGCGGTGGTGGGCTCGTCTGCGATGACCAAAGTCGGCTCCGCACAAAGGGCTAGTGCGATCACAACGCGTTGCCGCATACCGCCCGAAAACTCGTGCGGATAGCTACCAATACGTTCCGCCGCTGCCGGGATCCCAACCTCTTCCAATGCTGCAACAGCCCGATTGTGAGCTTCAGAGTTTGAGACGGAGAGATGTTCTTGAATGGTCTCGGTTAGTTGGTCGCCAATTGGCAGAAGCGGGTTCAATGATGTCAGCGGGTCTTGAAAAACCATGCCAATCTGTTTGCCTCGGTAGCGGCGCAGTTCACGCAATGACAAATTGTCGATCCGCTCGCCATTGAGATGAATTTCACCTTCCGAAATGCGTGCAGGCCTGTCCAGCAGTCCGATCACCGCGTTGCCTGTCATCGACTTTCCCGCGCCACTTTCGCCGACTACGCCCAGAATTTCACCTGGCATGATGTCATAGCTTACACCATCGACCGGCTTCAGAAGGCCGTGGCGCGTCGGGATTTCAACGACAAGATCGCGAACGGAAAGGACAGGCTGGCTCACTTATTGCAGCTCTTTCTGCGCACGCGTCATGATGTTGCGCTGCATCTCCTGCATCGATGGCCCCAAAGCGCTCATCGTTTGCTGCATATAGGGGGTCATCTTGCTCATTGCTGAGGCCCCGAGGGGTGAGTTGTAGAATGCGGTTAACGCGTTGATCTCGTCAATTGTGAAGGATTGGGCCGCGCCCGCAATCATCGCATCTTCCATTTTGGGGCGGATGTCTTCCAGCTCTTCCGTGACGATTTTGACCAGTATTTCGACCTTGTCCTCGGGCAGTTGCGCGGCAACTGTCTGCATCTGTGTCATGATCATATCTGGGCTTAGCATGTCATCCATCAGCTTTTGCTGAACCGGCGAATTTATGAACGCAGCAGCGGCATCTGTGGCTTCGTCTGCAAATGCAGGCAAAGCGAAACAAGCAGCTGCTGCGATTGTAAAGATCGGTTTCATGAAAAATTCCTTTAGCGCAGTTTTGGATTGAGCGCGTCCCGCAGCCAGTCGCCCAGAAGGTTGACTGCCAAAGCAAGCGCCAGAAGCGTGATGGATGGGAAGAGCAGGATCCACCACTCCCCAGAGTAGAGATATCCTTGCCCGATCCGAATGAGGGTTCCAAGCGAGGGCTGTGTCGGTGGCGCCCCGACGCCAAGAAAGCTGAGTGTGGCCTCAGCGATGATTGCAAGCGCCAAGCTGATAGTTGCGATGACGAGCACGGGACTTAGGACATTCGGTAAGATGTGGCGCAGCATGATGAAGAACGGTTTGCGTCCAATAAGCTTGGCGGCTTGGACGTATTCCTTATTTTTCTCAACCAGAGTGGACCCACGGACAACGCGCGCAAATTGCACCCAGTCAGACAGGCCAATCGCCACAATCAACACGATAATCGCCATGGAGTCGCGGTATTCAACAGGCGTAAACCCCTTAGCGACCCCTGTGATCAGCATCGCGACCAGAATACTTGGGAAAGTCAGTTGGACATCCGCGATGCGCATAATGATCGTTTCTGTCCATCCTCCGACATACCCCGCGACCAGTCCCAGTGTGATCCCGAGGATCATCGCGAAGGCCACGGCGGAAAAACCCACGAACAATGAGATACGCATGCCATACAGGATCGTTGAATAGACGTCCCTGCCCTGATCATCGGTGCCAAGAAGGAACGTGTCTTGTGTGAATTGATTAGGGGTCGACGGTGGCGTGAAGCCGTTCATCAGGTTCAGACTGCCGGGATCAAACGGGTTAAACGGAGCGATTAAAGGCGCAAACACCGCTGCAAGGATCAGCGTCAGCGTCACAGCCGTTGAGATCATAGCGACCGGAGACTGCCGAAACGCCCACGCGAAGTCGCTGTCCCACATCTTGCGGATACGGGAGGGGTCAGTCTGCGCGGAACTCATGCGTGTCTCCCGTCGATGCGTAGGCGCGGGTCAATTGCAAAATACAGCAGATCAACGATCAAATTGATCGCGACAAACATCACCGAGATTAGCATCAGGTAGGCTGCCATGACCGGAATGTCGACAAACTGGATTGCATTAATGAACAGCAAGCCCACGCCAGGCCATTGGAAAACGGTTTCAGTGATAATCGCGAATGCGATAATCGCCCCAAGCTGAAGACCAACGACCGTAATGACGGGGACCATCGTGTTCTTCAGCGCATGACGGAAATTGACCGACCGCTCGCGAAGTCCGCGTGCACGTGCGAAGCGTATGTAGTCTTGTCGAAGCACTTCCAGCATTTCTGATCTAACCAATCGCATGATCAAAGTCATCTGATACAGCCCAAGTGTAATTGATGGCAATATCAATGCCTTAAGGCCTGATCCTGTCAGAAAACCGGTGCTCCATCCGCCTATTTTTGTTGTTTCCCCACGCCCGAAGGACGGCAACCAGCCAAGCGAGACTGAAAAGACGTAGATCAGCAAAATTCCGATCAGGAAAGTGGGAAGTGAGACGCCAATCAAGCTTGTTGTCATGATGACATTAGAGGCAATGCCGTTTCGCCGGATAGCCGTGAACACCCCTAGTCCGATGCCGAAAACAAGTGCCAAAACACCAGACACGAGAGCGAGTTCCAGCGTTGCCGGTGCACGTTCAGCGATAATCGTTGCGACGGGCCGGCCCTGCCGGTAACTCACACCGAAATTGCCCTGCGCCGCATTCGCCAAGAACTTCGCATATTGCACGGGGAACGGTTGATCCAAGCCCAACGTCGTCCGCAAACGCTCAATATCTTCTTGCGTGCGCTCTTGCCCCAACATGTTGTCGATCGGATCGCCCACAAAACGAAACATCGAGAACGCCACGAGCCCGACGACAAGAAGCACAATGAGGGATTGGAAGACGCGGCGGATGATGTAGGCAATCATTGGATCAACTTCGCTGACTTCCCCTATGGGGTCAAGCAGATCGACATCTAGTTTTGCTTCGATATCAACAGTGTGTTTCCAACTTTTCAGTCGCCCCGAAGTTCGGAATTATGCCAAAAGGATGCAGTAAATACGGTTAATTTGTGTCACCACAGCTTGGTTTTGGGGAGCAAGCTGTGGTTTTTCCGTTTTAGTTCTGACCTCCACTTCGCAGAAAAGCTCAGAAATCAGCTTGTTCCGGATACGTAACCTGCCACAGTCGACGGTAGAGCGAAGGGAAAGATCATGAGTGAGGCACTTTTAGGACGGGTTCAAAGCCCGCGCATCATTAGAATTGGGCGCGGCGCGGCCTTGGAGCTTCCAGATGTTCTTGACCAACTCGGGCTGTCACATCCGTTGATTGTGACGGATACCGTCTTGCGTGAGATCGGGCATCTGGATGTCATCACCGGTCGTTTAACAAATGCCGGTGTGAAATGGAGCGTCTTTGACGGGGTCATGCCCGATCCAACAGATGCCTGCGTAGAAGCTGGGCTTGAAGCATTTCGCGCGCAACCTTTTGATTGCATCATTGGGTTCGGAGGTGGCTCGCCGATGGACGCGGCAAAGGCAATCAGTTTCATGAGTGTGAATGAAGGCCACGTACGTGATTACAAGGCGCCGACACAAATTGATAAATGTGGGGTTCCTGTGATCTGCATTCCGACCACAGGCGGCACGGGATCAGAGCTGACCCGCTGGTGCGTGATCACCGATACAAAGAGCCCCGAGAAATACAACCTTTCAGGCCTTGGATGCGTCGCAACCGCAGCTCTTATTGACTGGAGCTTTACCACCACCCTACCCGCTCGCATTACGGCTGATACGGCAGTCGATAGTTTGACGCACGCCATCGAAGCATACGTGTCGCGACGTGCTTTTGCGTATACAGATACATTCGCGTTGTCGGCTATGCCGCTCATTTTCAAAAATGTCAGGCGCGCTTATGCTGATCCCGAAGATGGCCCGGCACGAGAAGCGTTGATGCTTGCGGCGTCACAGGCAGGCATGGCGTTCTCAAATGCGTCAGTGGCCTTGGTTCATGGAATGAGCCGACCAATCGGTGCCCATTTTCATGTGGCGCATGGTTTGTCGAATGCGATGCTTTTGCCAACAGTGACTGAGTTCTCAGTCGATGCCTCTCCGAAACGATATGCCGATTGTGCACGTGTCATGGAGATCGTTTCAGATCAGGACAGTGATCAACTGGCCTGCGGTAAACTGGTTGAGGCTTTGCAGCGCCTTAATGAGGATCTTGCAGTACCGACACCATCAAGTCTGGGGCACGCGGCTAACGAGGAGATGTTGCAGTTGATGGCGGAACAGGCCCTTGCATCGGGTTCCCCACAAAATAACCCCCGTGTTCCCACGGGGGCTGAAATCGTTTCGCTCTACAAGCAGATGTGGTGATCAGTTCACTGTAACCCACCGTAGGATAAAGAAGTTATCCGGCCGTTGTGTCAGCTCGATATTTGCACCCGTGCCCCAAACCAACGGTTGGACATACATCGGCACATAGGCATGCTCGTCCTGGATGATCTTTGTCGCCTCATCAATGTAGGCCTGCCGTTTTGTGTCGTCGATTTCTGACTGCATCAGTGGCAACAATTCATCGACACGGGCATTTGAGAAATCGCCAAAGTTCCAGCTTCCCAGCTTTTTCTCAGCGTTTGGTGTGGATGCCAAGAAACGGATTGGGTGCTCTGCATCAAATGTCCCTGGTGACCAGCCGAGGAGATACATGTCATAGTTATCTTCGCGCAACTCAGGCCAATAGTTTTGCACCGGCATTGCATCAAGTTCAGCATTCAGGCCGATTTGTGCCAGCATACCTGTGATGGCCTGACACACAGCCTCATCATTGAGATACCGATCATTGGGGCATTTCAGTCCAAAGGAGAACCCATCCGGATATCCAGCTTCGGCCAACAGCGCTTTCGCGCCGTCGATGTCGAATACAGGGCGGTCCCCCAGCGCGCGTGAATAGCCGCGCATTGCGGGACTTACCAATTGGCTGGCCTCTTCCGCATTGCCGCGCATGATGGTTTGCAAGATGGCCGGTACATTTACAGCCTTCGCAACGGCCTCACGGACTTTGACGTCTTTGAAAGGGTTCGGCTTGCCCGCGTCGGCGGTGTATTTCAGTTCGTCCGCTTGATGTGGAAAGCCAAGCATGATGACGCGCGCTTCAATGCCTTTGATGACTTTGACATTGCCTGCCGCGGACATACGTCCGGCATCTTGAATGGGGACCGGGTTGATCATGTCAACATCGCCGGACAACAACGCGGCTACGGCGGTTGCAGGGTTCTGGATCGGTGTGAACTCGGCACGTGTCACGTTGTGCTCGGCTTCACCCCACCATCCGTCGAACGGCTCAAGGACTGTCTTCAGACCCGGCTGACGCTCAACCAGTTTGAAGGCTGCAGTGCCATTCGTATTCAATGTTGCGTGGTTCTCGGCATCTTTTGCCGGACGCTCTGCGCCATTCGACATGGCCCAGCCGCTGTCCATGATCATCCAGTTGGCAATGCTGTCTGGAAAAATCGGGTTTGGTGCCGTTGTCATGATGTCGATTGTGTAATCATCGACCATTTTCACCTCTGAGACCGGCGCAAACCAGCTAGACGTGTCGGCCTGTTCGGAGGATGCACGTTCGTAGGAGAACATGACGTCTTCCGCCGTCAGGTCGCTCCCGTCATGGAATTTGACGCCTTTGCGAATATTGAAGCGCCAGCCCTCGCCGTCGCCAATAGGCTCCCAGCTTTCGGCCAAGGCAGGCTCGATCGCCATATCCTTACCGCGACGGACGAGCCCTTCGTAAACGTTGTTCAGGAAACCTAGAACAGGGGCAGAGTTTACGGCATGCGGATCCATCGTTTGGGGATCGGTCGTGCCTGCCCAGCGGAATTCAGCGGCAGCGGCAGGCATGGCGAGAGCCAATACCAGCGCTGAGACGGAGGTCAGTCTCAACATGTAAGTCGTCCTTTCGGTATTATGGCAAAGCGAGAATGCCCTGCGCGATGTTGTCTTGCGGACCCTAGCACGTGGTTGCGACACTTCAAATCTATCTGCAAGCTGGCACGTAAAAACTTATGCAGGGGTGGTTTGGCCTGTTAGGCTTGACGCCAATACTGGAGATTTAAGATGCGTGAAGACCGTTACGGAAATGCCATTTCAACATCGTCTGACGACGCCTGCGCCGCCTATGTCGAAGGCGTTGATCACATTCTTGCAGCCACATATGGCGCGAGTGAGGCCTTCGCTTCGGCGCTGAAATCCGATCCTGAGTTTGCGTTGGCGGAAGCAGGATCGGCGCGCGCCTTAATGTATGAAGGCGATATGGGTGGAGCGAAGGCAGCTATCCAGCGCGCATCGGAAGTCAAATCAACACTAACCCCGCGCGAGCAACAACATATCGCTATCTTCGGCGATATGCTGTCTGGCAAGCCAGTAGACGCACGCGAAAAAATTATGGCGCATGTGATAGAGCATCCACGCGACGCTCTTGCAGCTCAGGCCTGTACAAACGTGTTTGGCCTGATTGGGTTTTCTGGCTGTCCCGGTAGAGAAGCAGATTTACTCGCCTACACGGCATGGCTGTCGCCTCATTACGGAGAAGACTGGTGGATGATGAGCATGCATTCACTCTCTCTTTGCGAAACAGGTCACACTTGGCCCGCATTGGAATTGATGGAACGTTCTTTGGAATTGAATAATGCAAATGCAAACGCATCTCATTTCAAGGCGCATGCGCAGTATGAGGCCGGTCTTACTTCTGATGGCCTTTCATATTTGAAGACATGGATGCCAGACTACGACCGGCGTGGGGTCTTGCATGGGCATCTGTCGTGGCACCTTGCGCTTTGGGCGCTGCAGCAAGGGGATGTTGATTTGATGTGGGGCACAGTAGATCGTGCGATTGCGCCCGGTGCGTCTGAAAGCTTGCCGATCAATGTGCTGACGGACACTGCAGCATTGTACTGGCGGGCTGAGTTGGCAGGCGTTGAGGTCGCCCCCGAAAGGTGGCAGGTTCTCAGCCGTTATGCCGCGGAAACGTTCCCAAACCCTGGTCAGAGTTTTGCCGATATCCATGCTGCGCTGAGCCATGCAATGGCGGGTGAAGGTGCGCAGCTCGCGACGCTCGCATGCACGTCAAACGGCTATGCGGGCGACTTGGTAGCGCCTGTTGCGCGATGTTGGCAAGCAATCGCGCAACAGGATTGGAGCGATGCAATGGATGAATTGACCCCGGTTATGTCAGATCATGCGCGTCTGGGGGGCAGCCGCGCACAACGCGACATACTGGAACTAACCTATCTTAACATTCTGATGAAGCTTGGCCGGCGCGACGAAGCGCAACGTATGGTAAAGATGCGCCGTCCAGTTTTTGACGAGACCGCCCCTGTGGTTGGTCTCTATTCATAGAAAAAAGGCCCCCGGCAATTCCGGAGGCCAATTTCATTTAGTTCATTGTGAAGTACTTAAACTTCGGGCTGTCTTCCGGCTCAACGATTGTGCCGACGCCCTCTTTCATGCCCCAGTTCAGCACTTGGTGGTGAATTGGAATATAAAGCGCTTCGTCTTGAACCACTTGCCAGATTGCATTGATATCCGCGTTACGTGCCTCAAGATCGGTGTTTGACGCAAGGCTTACGATCTTTTCGTTCAACTCAGGATTGTTATAGCGCACTGCATTCCATGAGCCGTATTTTTCGTCACGACCATGAACAAGGAAGTTGAAGATATATTCAGAGTCGTAGGTCGGAACGCCCCAGCCGAGCATGTAGAAATCTGTCTCGTAGTTCGACAGCAGCGGGAAGTGTTGTGCTTTGGGTTTCGCATCCAAATTAACGGTAACACCAATTTGAGCGAACATGCCCACGGCCGCCTGACAGATGCCTTCATCGTTGACGTAGCGGTCGTTTGGACAGTCCAGTTGGATTGTAAAACCGTCTGCATACCCTGCTTCAGCCAGCAACGCCTTGGCGGCGTCGATGTCTGTTTTGGACGCGCCGTCCATCTCAGCATTCCAACCATTCACAAATGGTGGGGCGATCATACCCGCAGGCTCTGATTGGCCGCGCATAACAACCTGCTTGATCGCGTCACGGTTGATTGCAAGGTTCATCGCTTTACGGACGCGGACGTCAGCAAACGGGTTCTTGCCGTCGACGTTATCGTTCTTAAGGTCCTCGTCACCCATGTTCATACCAAAGAAGATGACACGGTTTTGTGGAGCTGTGCGCACCTCTAGGCCGGCTGTGTCATTCACGCGCGCCAAATCCTGAACAGGAACGTCTTGAATGAAATCCACTTCGCCAGATAACAGCGCAGCCACGCGTGTCGCAGGGTTTTGGATCGGCGTATAGATGATCTCGCTAACTTCCAGCGGGAACTCAGCTTTGCCCCAGTAGTTCTCGTTTGCGGCTAGAACGGTTTTGACATCAGGCTCACGGCTGACCAGTTTATATGCGCCTGTACCATTGGCATTTTTTGCCGCAAACGTGTCTTCGCCACCTTCATAGTCTTGTACTTTGACAGCGTTGTTTGCCTCCGCCCATGTCTTGTCCATGATAAACATGTTCGTCAGATTGTTCGGCATGATCGGGTTCGGGCCGTTGGTCTCAATCTCGATTGTGTAGTCGCCGTCGGCGCGCACTTCTTTGACCGAGGCCAGCAGTTCTTTGTAGTCACTTTCAGTCGTCATCGCACGGTTAAGGGAGAAGACAACATCTTCAGCGGTGAAAGCTGATCCGTCATGATAAGTGACGCCTTCGCGCAGCTTGAAAATCCAGATATTAGGATTGCTCTCGGACGGGTTCCACTCTGTCGCAAGACTTGGAACCAACGCGCCTTCGTGGTCACGCATCACGAGTGTTTCCATGATTTGATGAGCCAGAGCAGACGTTGGCCCTTCGTTTTGAGCATGCGGATCAAGCGTAAGTGCGTCGCCGGCACGCGCCCAGCGCAATGTTTCTGCTGAGGCGGCGACAGTTGTCGTTGCCATCAAGACAGCCGTTAAAGCGGTTATCGTCTTCATGTGAAGGAACTCCCCTAAAGTGTTATGATTGGGGGGAGTATGAGTTTGACGGAAGCGGAGCGCAAGCCGTCAGAAGGTATCTTTTCGCTTGCGAATTTCGGTGAAGACGTCTGCGTTTGTCGCGTTTGCCATGCCAAGTTGAGATCGGATTGCCGGATCGTCTGGTCTCAAGAACGGATTGGTTGCCATCTCAGTCTTCATATCGGTAGGCACAGTAGGTTCCCCAGCTGCCCGCATCATCCGAACGCGATCTGCCTGAGCGTGTAACGCGTCATTTGTGGGATCAATGCTAAGGGCAAAATCCAAGCTCGCCAGCGTGTATTCATGTGCGCAATAGACCTTGGTGTCGAGCGGCAGTTTCATCAATTTCTGCATGCTCTCCCACATCATAGGGCCGTCACCCTCGAATAATCGTCCGCACCCCATGACGAACATTGTGTCCCCTGTGAATACGACTTCTGCCGCTGGAACGTGGAAATTCAGCATATCTAACGTGTGGCCTGGCGTATGGATGACCTCAACTTTGTGACCGGCAAATTCAAACTGGTCGCCGCCTTTCAGTGCATCATCAACCCCATCTATGCCTTCCGGCCCGACAACCACGCACCCTGTGTCTCTTTTGATTTCCGCCAAACCGTCAGTGTGGTCCCAATGGTGATGTGTGATCCACAGATGGCTTAGCGACCAACCTGTTTCGGCCAAGGCAGCCGATATGGCCTTCGCATCGCCTGCATCTACGCAAGCAGTTGCGCCGGTTGATGCATCGTGGATGAGGACACCATAGTTGTCCGAGTTATACGCAAATTGATGAAATTGCAGAGACATGGATGGCACCCTTTCCTATTTCCAGAAATATACGGTCGCACGGCCCAAAAGATGAGGCAACGGCTTGTGCTGTGCGAATTTTCACACATCTCTTACTGCGCAAGAACACGGAACCACCATAAAATATATCTAATTCATCGGCTTACACTGCTTCCAAAATTTTTTGTGTGACACCTGTTGCGCTCCGTTGCGTCACATTCAAAACTCATTGCACAAAAGCGCTGCCTAAGTGGCGCATTTCTGGGAGGACTATCGATGAATAAATTAATGACGACCGCATGCGGTCTGGCACTCAGCGCGACATTCGTGGCCGAAGCTGCAGCAACAGAATGGAACGTCTCTGTCTGGGGCAAACGCCGTGCATTCACAGAGCATGTGGAGAAACTTGCTGAGCTTGTGTCTGAGAAGACCGGTGGCGAGTTCACAATGAACGTCTCATATGGTGGCTTGTCGAAAAACCGCGAAAACCTCGACGGTATCTCAATTGGTGCATTCGAAATGGCGCAATTCTGCGCCGGATATCACCGTGACAAGAACCGTGTCGTCACTGTACTTGAGTTGCCTTTCTTGGGCGTAGCAAATCTTGAGGAAGAAGTCGCTGTTTCGAAAGCCGTTTACGCCCACCCTGCGGCGGCCGAGGAGATGGAGCAGTGGAACGCAAAACTGCTGATGACCTCGCCAATGCCGCAATACAACATCGTCGGCACAGGCGATCCACGTATGACGCTGGCCGATATGGCAGGCATGCGCGTACGCGCAACTGGTGGTTTGGGCAAAGCCTTTGAAGCCGTTGGCGCGGTCCCGACATCGGTGACCGCAACTGAGGCTTACCAAGCAATGGAGTCGGGCGTCGTTGACACAGTCGCCTTCGCACAACACGCGCACCTGTCTTTTGGCACAATCAACCAAGCCGATTGGTGGACCGCCAACCTGAACCCCGGCACCGTGAACTGCCCTGTTGTGGCAAATATCGACGCCTATGAAAGCCTGAGTGACGAGCATCGCGCAGCGCTGGACAGCTCCATCGACGAGGCTCTGGATCACTACCTCGCCAACTACGCCGAACTGCTTCAAAAGTGGGACAGCGTGCTGGAAGAAAAAGGCGTCAAGAAAGTCGAGATCGAGCAATCCGTCATCGATGAATTCCGCGCCAAAGCGGCTGACCCGATTCGCGATGCATGGATCAAGGATATGGAAGCGCAAGGCCTGCCGGGCCAAGAACTTTATGACCTTGTGGTCAATACGCTCGCTGAGAAACGCGGCAGCTAAACTCTTGGGTCGCGCGATTTAGCGCGGCCCATTTTCTATCTTTGGGGGGAGGCTCACCATGGCCGGTTCATCCGCGGTGTTGGAAGATTCCAGCCTGCTCAGTCGTCTCGACCGAATGCTTCTGCCGTTGGAGCGGTTTTGCGCTCTGCTCTCGGGCCTCGCCGTGTTCTCTCTCATGTTTTTAGCTGCCTTTTCCGTAACAGGTCGCAAATTCTTCGCATCGCCCATGATGGGATATGTGGACTATATCGAGGCCGCAATGCCGATCATCGCTATTATGGGCGTGTCCTATGTCCAGCGGGATGGCAGCCACATCCGGATGGACATGCTGGTCGGCGCGCTCAAAGGCCGGATGTTATGGTTCTTCGAGCTCGTGTCGGTCTTGTTGATCCTGCTGTTGATCGTGGCGCTCATATGGGGCAGCTGGGCGCATTTTGACCGCTCCTTTGATATGACCAAACCCCTTTGGAGCCGGGACAGCTCCATCGATGTCGGTATCCCGATCTGGCCCAGTAAGCTGATTGTCCCCATTGCGTTCGGTGTGCTGGTTTTGCGATTGCTTCTGCAGGTCTGGGGCTATGGCCGCGCCTTCATCCTTGGGCTCGAAAACCCGGTTGCGGTTCCGCTGACCCTCTCTGTTGCCGAGCAAGCGCGCCTTGAAGCCGAAGCGCTGGAAGGGGCTGACTGATGGAACCAATTACCATTGGCCTCTGGGTGTCCGGGGGCATGCTGGTCTTTGTTATACTTGGGATGCGTGTTGCGTTTGCGGCGGGTCTTGCGGGGTTTGTCGGCCTAGTCTGGCTGCGTTGGAACGGATTTGATTATGATCCCGAGCGGTTTTGGAAAGCGGTTGAGATCAGCGTCAAAATCGCAGGTTTGACGCCGCATTCGAAAGTCTCGGCCCATGTGCTGAGCCTGATCCCCGTTTTCATTATGATCGGTTATCTGGCCTACCATGCGAAGTTGACAACCGCCCTGTTTGAAGCTTGCAAACGTTGGTTTGCTTGGGTGCCCGGTGGGTTGGCTGTTTCAACGGTGTTTGCAACTGCAGGATTTGCTGCCGTCTCCGGCGCTTCGGTGGCCACGGCGGCTGTCTTTGCACGCATAGCCATCCCTGAAATGCTGAAAGTGGGCTACAACAAGCAGTTCGCTGCTGGCGTTGTTGCGGCCGGTGGCACGTTGGCATCCCTCATCCCGCCATCCGCGATCTTGGTGATCTATGCAATTATCGTGGAGCAAGACGTTGGAAAGCTCTTGTTAGCCGGATTTATTCCCGGCGCGTTTTCTGCGGTGGTCTATGCCGGGCTTATCATTGGCATGGCCGTGATATTCAAAACCGTGGGGCCGCCCGTAACCGGCTTCACGTGGAAAGAACGCCTCGAGTCCCTGCCTCCAGCTCTCCCTATTGTTGCTGTCGTCGTGATCATCATCTTCTTCGTTTACAATCCGTTCGGCGATGCTTGGGGTACGCCGACAGAAGGCGGCGCGGTTGGGGCATTCATCGTTTTTCTGATGGCGCTTTACAAAGGTATGCGGTGGGCCAAGCTTAAAGAGGCCCTGCTGGAGACAGCTAAGCTGACGGTCATGATCTTCTCGATAATCTGGGGCGTGTTGATCTATGTCCGCTTCCTTGGATTTGCAGAACTTCCGGACGCATTTGCCGCATGGATTACATCGCTTGAGATGTCACCGATGCTTATCCTGATTTGCATCCTCCTGGCCTATGCTGTCTTGGGGATGTTCATGGACGCCATCGGGATGCTGCTTCTGACACTTCCTGTCGTCTACCCTGCCGTTATGGCGTTGAACGGTGGCGAAACCGTCGCCGCTGCAGACAGCGCGTTCGGCATGTCGGGCACAATGTGTGCCATCTGGTTCGGGATTTTGGTCGTGAAGATGGCAGAGTTCTGTCTGATCACGCCCCCGATCGGCCTCAACTGCTTCGTCGTTGCCGGTGTGCGCGACGATTTAACCGTACAAGACGTGTTCAAGGGTGTGACCCCATTCTTCATCGCGGACGGGATCACAATCGCATTGCTGGTCGCATTCCCGGGCATTGTTTTGTGGCTTCCGTCCCTCGTCTAAGGCGTGATCCTGTAAAGCGCATCGCTATCGACTGAGAGGAACCAGATTGCACCATCGGGGCCCTCAACCACATCTCGCACGCGCGCTGTTTGTTTGCTCTTGAGCTGTTCAACCTCTGTTAACGGTGCGCCGTCCAATCGGGAGATATAGTCGAATTTCAGCGAACCCACAAAAATGTCGCCTTTCCATTCCGGCCAGAGTTTTCCCGAATAGATCATCATACCTGATGGCGCCATGGATGGGTCCCAATAGTGCTCTGGTTGCTCCATTCCTTGCTTGGACGTGCCCTCCCCGATTTTGAAGCCAGAGTAGTGGCGCCCATAGCTGATGACCGGCCAGCCGTAATTCGCACCCGGCTTAATCTTGTTCACCTCATCACCACCTTTTGCGCCATGCTCGGCGATCCAAAGGTTTCCATTCAAATCCAAAGCCGCGCCCTGTGGGTTTCTATGACCGTAGGAGTAAATTTCAGGCTCAGCGCCCGCGCGTCCAGCCCATGGGTTGTCGGTCGGCGGAGTACCTGTGCGCGTTATGCGCACGATCGCGCCATTGTGGTTTCTGAGATTCTGCGCTTCGGGCCTATCACCCCGATCGCCTATCGTTAGAAACAACGTTCCATCCTTTGCCTCGACAATGCGTGATCCAAAGTGTTTCGCCGCATTAGAGGGTGTGGCCATCTGCCAGAGCTTCTTGAACCCTTTAAGCTGCGTGCCATCTGCGCTCAGCTTACCGACACCAAGCGCTGTCCCGGGCACGCCGTCTTTGACAGACGCATAGCTCAAATACACTTGCCGCGATTTGGAGAAATCACGCGGGATCATCACATCGAGCAAACCGCCCTGCCCTTTGTTCACGACACGCGGCACACCGCCGAGATCAAGACGCGTTCCATCTGCCATGAGATGAACGATCTTGCCCGCGCGTTCTGTGATTAAGATGCCGCCATCCGGTAGATGCCCGATCGCCCAAGGTTGTTTCAGCGCTCCTGCGACCTTGGTGACGGTCACTTTTCCGGCGGATGTTTCCATCGCGACTCCAAGCCCGGGAAATGCCAAACAAGCTGAAATTGCAACTGCGCGTAAAGACATGGGAAACCTCTCTTGTTGATCGGTATGACTATAGGTCGATTAACGGCGTCAAAAACCACCATAACCCAGTTGTGAACAGTGAATTTCTCTGCCGGTTGCCGCAAAGTTGGCCTTTTCAAGAGCGCAGGTTACCCCTAGGCTCTGCCGCACAAATAATAAACTACGTCTAACTGGGAGAATAGACATATGAAAAAGCTGCTTCTTGCGACAAGCGCAATGGCGATGATGACAGGTGCTGCACTTGCAGACGGTCACGCGAAAGAAGTGAAAATTGGGATCATCCTTGGTTTCACAGGGCCAATTGAATCGATCACACCAATGATGGCTGATGGCGCTGAAGTCGCTATGGCTGAAGTTACCGAGTCCGGCATGCTGCTTGATGGTGCAAAAGTCACGCCTGTACGCGCTGATTCCACATGCGTTGACGCATCCGCTGCGACCGCAGCAGCTGAACGCCTGATCACATCCGATGGCGTCAAAGGTATCATGGGCGCAGACTGTTCTGGTGTCACAGGTGCGATCTTGGCAAACGTGGCTTTGGCCAACGGCGTTGTCATGGTATCGCCGTCCGCAACGTCGCCCGGTCTGTCGACTGCCGAAGATGATGGTCTGTTCTTCCGCACAGCACCGTCTGATGCGCGCCAAGGCGTCGTGATGACCGAAGTGCTGATGGATCAAGGGATCAAGTCAGTCGCTCTGACTTACACAAACAACGACTACGGCAAAGGTTTGGCTGACGCGTTCCAATCCGCATATGAAGCGGCTGGCGGCGAAGTTACCATCTCTGCAGCGCATGAAGATGGTAAAGCAGACTATTCTGCTGAAGTTGGTGCATTGGCTGCTGCCGGTGGCGACCGTTTGGTCGTCGCAGGTTACGTTGACCAAGGCGGCTCCGGCGTTGTCCGCGCGGCACTCGACACAGGCGCGTTTGATACGTTCCACTTCCCTGACGGTATGATCTCCGCGAAATTGGTCGAGAACTTCGGTGCTGAAATCGACGGCTCCTCCGGCCAACATCCCGGCACAGACAGCCCAGGTGCTGCGAAATACACAGCATTGGTTGACGGTGCATTTGACGCGACATCTCCTTTCTCACCAGAAAGCTATGACGCGGCGGCGCTGATCATGCTGGCCATGCAGGCTGCAGGTTCCATGGAACCGGGCGACTACAAATCCAAAATCATGGATGTCGCAAACGCTCCTGGCACCGAAATCTTCCCGGGCGAGCTTGGCAAAGCGCTTGAGCTGATCAAAGCCGGTGAAGACATCGACTATGTAGGTGCATCCGCTGTTGAGCTGATCGGCCCCGGTGAGTCAGCCGGTAACTACCGTGAAGTTAAATACGAAGGCGGCAAGGAAATGACCGCTCAGTATCGCTAAGATCATTTGAACTGACGTTTTGAAACAGCCCGGAGAAATCCGGGCTGTTTTGCAAAGGGGCATCGCGAGATGATCGAAGTACACGATCTGCACAAGCATTTCGGCGGGTTTCACGCTGTGGACGGGGCAACCCTGAAAATTGAAACAGGCTCTATCACTGGATTGATTGGCCCAAACGGCGCCGGAAAAACCACCCTCTTCAACGCGATAGCTGGGGTTCTTAAACCAACCAGCGGCCGCGTTGATATGGATGGTGAAGATATCACTGGCATGCCGCCGCATGAACTGTTCGGCAAAGGCTTGCTGCGCACATTCCAAATCGCACATGAATTTCATTCAATGACACTGCGCGAGAACCTGATGATGGTTCCCGGCGGACAATCGGGCGAGAAGCTGTGGAACACATGGTTTGGCCGAAAGCGCATTGCGGACGAAGAACGTGCATTGGCTGCGAAGGCCGACGAGGTGCTGGAGTTCCTGACCATTGATCACATCAGCGACGAACGCGCGGGGAATATCTCTGGCGGTCAAAAGAAGCTGCTTGAGTTGGGCCGTACGATGATGGTCGACGCAAAAATCGTATTTCTGGACGAAGTTGGCGCGGGCGTGAACCGCACCTTGCTGAATACTATTGGTGACGCGATCATCCGGCTCAACAAAGAACGCGGTTACACGTTTTGCGTGATTGAGCATGATATGGACTTTATCGGGCGCCTCTGTGATCCCGTTATATGCATGGCAGAGGGTAAGGTTCTTGCCGAAGGTACGCTCGATGAAATCAAAGCAAATGAACAAGTTATCGAAGCCTATCTTGGAACTGGATTGAAAAACAAGGTGGCCTCGGCATGACGAATGACCCTTATCCAAGCCGCGGCAACAAAGACGCTTCAATCGGTAAGAACCCTGGGCAACCAATTGGAAACAGTGCAGAAATGCAGAAGACGCCTCACGTCGATACTGCCGGAAAACCGGGCGAGCCATTTCTGATTGGTGATACGATGTCAGGTGGTTATGGCAAAGGTCCCGACATTCTTCATGATTGCACCATTGCCGTGAATGAAGGCGAGATCGCCGTGATCGTTGGTCCTAACGGCGCCGGGAAATCGACGGCAATGAAGGCCGTGTTCGGCATGTTGGATGTGCGCCAAGGCGCTGTGCGACTGAACGGTCGGGATATCACCAAGCTGACACCGCAGGCACGTGTCGCTGAAGGCATGGCTTTTGTGCCGCAGACCTCCAACATCTTTACGTCGATGACGGTGGAAGAGAACTTGGAAATGGGCGCTTTCCTGCGCCGCGATGACATCCAGAAAACCATTGAGCAGGTCTACGAGCTGTTTCCGATCCTGCGCGAGAAACGCAATCAGGCCGCAGGCGAATTGTCTGGTGGGCAACGACAACAGGTGGCTGTTGGGCGCGCATTGATGACGCAGCCAAAGGTTCTGATGTTGGACGAGCCTACGGCGGGCGTTTCGCCCATCGTGATGGATGAGTTGTTCGACAGGATTATCGAGGTAGCACGCACTGGCATCTCGATCCTGATGGTTGAACAAAATGCGCGTCAAGCGCTGGCCATTGCTGACAAGGGCTATGTGCTTGTGCAGGGTCGCAACCGCTTCACAGATACGGGCGCCGCACTGTTGGCAGACCCTGAAGTGCGTAAATCGTTCTTGGGAGGTTGAGAGATGGGAATTTGGAAAGCCTCTGGCCGAAAAGTTCTGAGAGCATTTCTGTTTGGGGCGGCTATGTTCGGCCCCATCGCCGCCTTGGCAGAGACATGCGTGTTCACCACGGAGTGCTTTGAAGGAGAAGGCTGTAGTGACACTGACTTCTCCATGGAGATTGCTGATGGCGCGTTGATTACAGATGCAGAGACGATCCCTGTAACGTCGGGCGGCTCGGAAACTGTGAACGTGTTCGTCGGCTACACATCATCCGCGTTCCACGTTTTGACACGCAAAGTGGGTGCCGAGGCGCGTTACTCCACACATTTGTTCGACGGACCATTGATGGTGAATTATCTAGGGACCTGTAAGTAATGGATTATCTCAACGCGATAGTGGCTTTTGCCAATTTTGTGTTTGTGCCAGGTTTCGCCTATGGCGCGCAACTTGCCCTTGGTGCTTTGGGCGTCACGCTTGTGTATGGGATCCTGCGTTTCTCAAACTTCGCGCATGGCGACACGATGGCCTTCGGGACAATGTTTGTCATCTTGATCACTTGGGGCTTTCAGAGCGTCGGTATCAGTGCCGGACCACTACCCACAGCACTGCTCGCCCTACCGTTTGGGATCGTACTGACGGGCGTTTTTTTGCTGGGGACTGACAAAGTTGTCTATCAGTTTTATCGACGGACGCGGGTGAAGCCGGTGGTTTTGGTGATGGTCTCACTTGGGGTCATGTTCATCATGAATGGCCTGACCCGCTTCATCATCGGGCCGGGTGATCAACGGTTTGCTGATGGCGAGCGCTTCATCATTTCTGCCCGTGACTTCAAGGCCATGACAGGGTTGAAAGAAGGCCTTGCGATTAAAACGACGCAAGGCATCACTGTCATCACAGCCGTAATCGTGGTGGCGCTGTTATTCTGGTTTCTCAACAAAACGAGAACCGGTAAGTCGATGCGAGCTTTCTCGGACAACGAGGATTTAGCGCTGCTTTCCGGCATCAACCCTGAGCGGGTTGTGATGTACACATGGTTGATCGTAGCCGCACTCGCGACCATTGCTGGCACGCTTTATGGGTTAGATAAATCTTTCAAGCCGTTCACCTATTTCCAACTGCTTCTGCCGATTTTCGCCTCTGCCATCGTGGGCGGCTTGGGTAATCCACTTGGGGCCATTGCCGGTGGTTTCCTGATCGCATTTTCCGAGGTCACAGTCACTTACGCATGGAAGAAGGTCGCCAATTATGCGCTGCCAGAAAGCCTCGCGCCGGATGGTTTGGCGCAGTTGATGAGCACGGATTACAAGTTGGCCGTCTCATTCGTTATCTTGATCATCGTGCTCCTGTTTAAACCAACGGGGCTCTTTAAAGGGCAATCAGTATGAGCATGCGCAACTTTCTTCTTTTCGGCTTTGTTGCAGCCCTGATCATTGGGACTGGGTTCCTACAATCTTGGAACTCTGCCCTTCTGATCCTGAACATGGGATTGATTTCGGCCATCATGGCGCTGGGTGTGAACATCCAATGGGGCTATGCGGGTCTGTTCAATGTGGGCGTCATGGGCTTTGTCGCCCTTGGCGGATTGGCGTCTGTTCTGATCTCGATGCCCCCAACAACTGAGGCATGGGCGGCTGGCGGTTTGCGTGTCATCTTAGGACTGATACTGGGGGCGGCGACTATCGTCGCAGCCATCTTGATCTGGTCCAAAATGCGAGCTGGAAAAACCCGTGGGTTTGTCGTTGCTGCTGCAATTCTATTGGGCTTTATCATCTTCCGCACCGTCTTTGATGGTGGGGTCGCAGCCGTCGAAGCGGTTGATCCCGCTGCGACAGGCTACTTGGGTGGCTTGAATTTGCCCATTCTGATCTCATGGCCTGTTGGTGGGCTTTTGGCTGCAGGTGCAGCCTGGGTTATCGGAAAAACGGCCCTTGGACTTCGGTCTGATTACCTTGCAATCGCAACGCTCGGCATCGCTGAAATCATCATCATCGTGATGAAAAATGAGGATTGGCTGGGGCGTGGCGTGAAAAACGTGGTTGGCCTTGATCGCCCTGTTGTTGTTCCGAAGGAGATCGATCTACAGAACAGCCCGTCTTTTGTGGAGAGTGCAGCAAGCTGGGGATTGGACCCGACACTTGCTTCGACGCTCTACGTGAAAGGTATGTACGCGCTACTCTTCACCGTCGTGCTGTTGATTTTGTTGTGGCTGGCGCAGACTGCGTGGAATTCCCCTTGGGGCCGTATGTTGCGCGCGATCCGTGACAATGAAGTGGCGGCAGAGGCGATGGGTAAAGATGTCACCGCGCGCCACTTGCAGGTCTTTGTTCTTGGCTCTGCTGTTTGCGGGATCGCCGGCGCAATGATGACGACGTTGGACGGACAATTGACGCCTGGAACATACCAACCGCTGCGCTTTACCTTCCTGATTTGGGTCATGGTGATCGTCGGCGGTTCTGGCAATAATTTCGGAGCTGTCCTCGGCGGGTTCTTGATCTGGTTCCTCTGGGTTCAAGTGGAACCGATGGGCCTTGCATTGATGAACTTGATCACGGCAGGTATGGCCGACGGATCAGCTCTTAAGGAGCATTTGTTGGACTCTGCGGCACATATGCGCTTGCTGACAATGGGACTTGTGCTGCTACTTGTGCTTAGATTCAGTCCACGCGGGTTAATACCGGAGAAATAACCACAGGAGAGCGAGCATGTCTTACGCGGCGATGATATTGGTGTTTCTGATTGGACTGCTCCATCTTTATATCATGTGGTTCGAGATGTTTGCTTGGACAACACGCGGGCCGAAGATCTTCACCATGTTGCCAAAGGAATTATTTGAACCGACCAAAGGTCTCGCCGCGAACCAAGGTCTCTACAATGGCTTTTTGGCTGCTGGTTTGTTTTGGTCGCTTCTAATTTCTGACTCTGTTTGGCAGCTCTATGTCGCAACCTTCTTTTTGGCCTGTGTAGCGATTGCCGGTATCTACGGCGCGGCGACAGCAGCGCGCAAAATTATCTATGTTCAGACGTTGCCTGCCACGCTCGCGATGGGCGCCATGGTTTTTTCTTAAGCGCGCAGTCGTTTGCCCTCGGGATCGAAGGGAGGCTCTGCCAAGACAACAGCGCGGTGTGGACGGCCGAGGATCATCACATGGACCTCAGTGCCTGGTGTGGGGTCCTTCAGAAAGCCCAGAGCCAGCGACTTGTTGACGCTATAGCCAAAAGTCCCGGAACTGACGCGTCCCACCGGCGTTCCATCGGGCTTAAAGATAGGCTCACCGCCTGAGGCATCCGCATCTTCCACGTCCAGAACTTCGAGAATACTCAAGTGCTCCCGTGGGGCTTTGTCTTTAAGTTCCACATAAGCCGCTTTGTTCAAGAAGTCCTTGTCCAGTTTAATCAAGCGATCAAGCCCGACCTCTTGCGGCCAGTATTCAGGAGAGTATTCACGGCTCCAAGAGCCATACCCTTTTTCAACCCGCAATGACATCAAAGCGCGCGATCCAACAGGGCCCGCGCCGACTTCCCGACCGGTTTCGATCAACGCTTGATACAACCGAGGTTGATCTTCTGTTTTGCAATGCAGCTCCCAACCCAAATCACCGGTGAAAGACACCCGCAACGCGATAAGGTCGACGCCCGCTAAAGTAATTTTCTGAGAGCGCATGAACGGAAACGCATCTGTGCTCAGATCGGTATTGGTCAGACGTTCCAACAATGCGCGGCTCTCTGGACCTGCAACACTAAACCCGCACATGGCTTCGGTTTGGCTGTCGAACCGAACACTCTCCGGGCGTTTGACTCCATTGAAAAAGCGAAGATGGTATCGCTCAGCCATGCCCGACCCGATTACGAGAAAATCCTCGTCATCTAGCTTTGTGACGGTGAAGTCTCCGGCGATCCCTCCACGCACGCCAATCAGCGGTGTGAGGCAAGACCGGCCGGCTGTTTCGGGCATATTGTTGGCGAAAACACGATTGAGCCAATCAGATGCCCCTTCACCTCTGACGCGGTACTTTGCGAAGTTTGAGATATCAATGATACCAGCCTTTTCGCGTAACATGCGGCATTCAACGCGAACGGGCTCGAACCAGTTTTGTCGCGTGAAGCCATTGGTGTCGACAGTCCCGGGCGTATCCGCAAACCAAAGAGGATGCTCCCACCCGTAGTTCAAACCGAAAACGGCTCCCATGGATTTTTGGGTTTCATAAATCGGCCGCGTTCTGGCGGGCCGTCCGGCGCTGCGTTCTTCGTTGGGGAAGTGAATAGAGAAGCGGTTTGCATATTGATCCCCTACCCTCGCCTTGGTGAACGTCTTATCAGCCCATGCACCAAAACGCGACATATCCCATGGGAACATATCCAGATGCGGCTCGCCTGTTACGATCCATTCAGCCGTTAGCGATCCAAGCCCACCCGATTGCGAAAATCCCGGGATAATCCCATTGCAGCAGAAATAGCCCTTTAGTTCTGGCACGGGACCAAACAGCGCATTGGAGTCCGGTGACCATATCATCGGCCCATTGATGACGCGCTTTATCCCGGCTGTACCGACTGCTGGCACCCGGTCAATGGCACGCATCATATTTGGCTCGATCCGTTCTAGATCATCGGCGAACAACTCGTGACCGAACCCTTGCGGTGTGCCTTCTTCTGCCCAGAAGCGAAGATCCTTTTCATAGGCGCCAACCAAGAGGCCCTGCCCCTCCTGGCGCAAGTAGTATTCTCCGTCGCGGTCGGCGACAGAGGGCAAACGCTCCTCCATTTCGGCGATTTCCGCTATCGTTTCAGTGACAAAGTACTGATGTTCCGTCGGCTGCAATGGTAGATCAATTCCGGCCATGGCAGCAACTTCACGTCCCCACAGTCCCGCCGCATTGACCACGACCGGTGTGACGATATCGCCCTTAGTTGTCTTCACAACCCAAGTACCATCAGTTTGCTGGTCTGTCGCGGTGACTGGAGTGAAACGGTAAATTTCCGCCCCGTTCTGGCGTGCGCCACCGGCGTAGGCATTGGTCACACCCGATGGATCAACATTGCCACCAGACGGCTCAAACATGATGCATCTGATGCCGTCATAGTCGACCAAAGGGTGCAAGCGTTCTGCTTCGGCGCGATCGACTTCATGGAAATTCAGTCCATAATACTTCGCCTTAGCAGCCTGCAAACGCAGTTGGTGCTCACGTGCTTCGGTCTGTGCAAGATACAAAGACCCCGGTTGAAAAACACCGCAGCTTTGCCCCGTTTCAGCTTCCAACGCATTGTATAAATCCATCGTGTAGTTCTGGATTCTGGTAATGTTGTTATTGTCGTGAAGCCCATGAATGTTGGCCGCCGCGTGCCATGTGGACCCAGAGGTTAACTCATCTCTTTCCAACAAAACGACATCGGTCCACCCGAGCTTTGTAAGGTGATAAAGGATAGAGCATCCAATGACGCCGCCGCCGATGACAACCGCTTGAGCATGCGTCTTCATCCTGATCTTCCCTTCAGTGCTTTCTGAGACAACGTAGCTGTGGACCATGATTATTTCCTACCCGCTCGCCGACAAAAGCTTTCCTCAAGGCGACATTGATGCAAACCTTCTGAAAACGACAGGAGCTTACATGCCAACTCTCAAAACGAAGCTGCAAGGCACCGACAAAATAACGATGCATATGTGTACGATCCCTTCTGCAGCGATCACGCAAGCCATGGCGGCAGCCGGAGCCGACGCCGTATTCGTTGATCTCGAGCATGGAGCAATTGACTACGAAAGCGCACATGCCATGATTGCCGCTACTTCCGGCTTTGCGTGCGCGCCGCTTGTCCGCATTACAGAGAATACCGCGGCTCAAACGAAACGTGCACTAGACCTCGGCGCGGAAGGTATTGTTTTTCCCCTCATCCGTACAGCAGAGGATGCCGAAAAAGCAGTCGCGCATATGCGTTATCCGCCAAACGGAACGCGCGGCTTTGGCCCCTTCATGGCTCAAGCCAGATGGCAAACGGGCTTGATGTCTTACCGCGATGAGATGGAAGACAAGCTCTGCTGTGTTCTTTTGGTGGAAACGGCTGACGCCGTTGAAAACATTGAGGAGATATGCGCGATTGATGGAATTGACTTGCTGATCCCAGCTCCATTCGACCTATCAACGGATCTAGGAATTTCAGGGCAATTCGATCATCCCGACTTTATATCCGCCGTCACTAAAATCGAAGAGACCGCGAAACGCGCGGGTCGTCCACTGGGGGGTATTGGCCTCCAAAAAGAGCAAGCCAATGCGCTTTTTTCTCGAGGATACCGCGTGATCGCAGGTGTTGACCTGCTTTGGTTGCAGCACTGTGTGACTGAGGCTCAGACATGGGCTGAAGATGCGACGCAATAGGTCGGTTTTGGACTTGATGTCGTTGGGGTGAAAAGAAAGGCTCTCCCTTAAACGAGAGGGAGCATTCCTATGAAAACCACCACAAGAGTAGCCGTGATTGGCGGCGGTGTCGTGGGATGTTCTGTTCTTTATCATCTGACAAAACTCGGTTGGTCGGACGTGATGCTGATCGAGCGCTCGGAGCTTACATCAGGCTCAACTTGGCACGCCGCGGGCGGGTTTCATACGCTCAATGGCGATACCAATATGGCAGCTCTGCAGGGCTACACGATTAAGCTGTACAAAGAGCTGGAAGAAATTACGGGCATGTCCTGCGGTTTGCACCACGTTGGCGGTGTAACGTTGGCTGATGATCAAGACCGATTTGACATGCTGATCGCGGAACGGGCCAAGCACCGCTACATGGGGTTGGAGACTGAGATCGTTGGACCCGAAGAGATTGCCAAAATTGCACCTGTGACCAACACGGACGGCATCCTTGGTGGGCTTTTTGACCCCCTCGATGGCCACCTTGATCCGTCCGGCACCACACACGCATACGCAAAAGCCGCACGTATGGGCGGCGCGACGATCGAGACTCATTGCATGGTGCAGGAGACAAATCAGCGTGGCGACGGCACATGGGACGTTGTCACCAACAAGGGCGCCATCCATGCCGAGCATGTTGTGAATGCAGGCGGTCTTTGGGCGCGCGAGGTCGGGGCAATGGCGGGCGTCTATTTGCCTTTGCACCCAATGGAACATCAGTATCTCGTCACCGAAGATGTGCCTGAGATATACGAGCGCTCGGAAGAACACCCCCATGTTATGGATCCGGCAGGTGAAAGCTATCTACGTCAGGAAGGACGTGGGCTTTGCATAGGGTTTTACGAGCAGCCTTGTAAGCCTTGGGCCGTCGACGGGACGCCATGGGATTTTGGCCATGAACTGCTGCCAGATAACCTCGATAAGATCGAAGCCTCAGTCGCCTTCGCATATAAGCGCTTTCCGATGCTAGAACGGGCTGGGATCAAATCAATCATTCATGGGCCCTTTACCTTTGCCCCGGACGGCAATCCGCTGGTTGGCCCGGTCCCGGGAAAACGCAATTATTGGTCGGCATGTGGTGTGATGGCAGGCTTCAGCCAAGGAGGTGGCGTCGGCCTCATGTTGGCGCAATGGATGATCGAAGGTGAGCCAGAGCGCGATACGTTTGCAATGGACGTCGCTCGGTTTGGCGACTGGATATCTCCCGGGTACACACGTCCAAAGGTCATAGAAAACTATCAACGTCGTTTCTCTGTCTCTTACCCCAACGAAGAGCTTCCGGCGGCGCGGCCCCACGCGACCACGCCGATGTATGACATCTTCTCGGAGATGGGTGCCGTTTGGGGGCATCAATTCGGGCTAGAAGTTCCGAATTATTTTGCCAAAGGGGATGAACCCCGGTTTGAAACACCCTCATTCCGACGCTCAAATGCGTTTAAGGCGACAGCGCGCGAAGTTTCCGCAGTCCGGAACGCGGCAGGTATCAATGAGGTGCACAACTTCGGCAAGTATCGCGTTTCGGGAGCCAATGCGCGAGCGTGGTTAGACTATGTCATGGCGGGCCGTGTTCCTAAACCGGGGCGGCTTACGCTAACACCGATGCTTTCGCCCAAGGGCAGGTTGATTGGTGACTTTACGATTTCTTGCCTGAGTGAGACGGAGTTCCAGCTCACCGCCAGCTATGGCAGTCAGGCCTTTCATACGCGCTGGTTTGCAAAGCAAGTGTCACAAGATGTGGTGGTGGAAAATATCTCCGATAGTCTGACTGGTTTTCAGATTGCGGGTCCAAAAGCGCGCGATATTTTACAAAGCTGCACGCGCGCCGATCTCTCAGATATGTCCTTTATGGATGTGCGGCGGATGACAGTTGGACAAGTGGCCTGTGTCGTTCAACGCGTCAGCTATACCGGAGATCTCGGGTTCGAGATCTACTGCGATCCAATGCACCAACGCAGCTTGTGGCGAACCCTGTGGAACGCAGGACAACCTTATGGCCTGACCCCATTTGGCATGCGCGCGATGATGAGCCTGCGGTTGGATAAGTTCTTTGGATCATGGCTAAGCGAGTTCTCCCCCGACTACACTGCTGCGGAAACGGGGATGGACCGATTTATTGCCTTCGATAAAGAAGGCGATTTCATTGGTCGGGCTGTGGCTGAAGCAGAACGCGCCTCTCCGCCTGACAGGCAGCTTTGTGCTTTCATAGTCGATGCAAAAAATGCGGATGTGACCGGGTATGAACCGATTTTTATCGATGCGGATGTTGTCGGATTTTGTACATCTGGCGGCTATTCACATTTCGCTCAAAAATCTGTCGCACAAGGCTTTTTGCCCAGAGGCAGAGTGGCGCAAAACATGATCGTCCAGATCGAGATCCTCGGGGAGTTGCGAAATGCGACATTAGTGACGGAACCGCTTTTTGACATCAGCGGTACCCGTATGCGCGGCTAGGTCTAATCTTTATAAGCTCAGCCTTACTCCAGCTCTTCAACAATCACCAAGTCTCGTTCAGAGGCATTGCGCGCATGGCTCAGCGCTTCCTGATAAGCATCTGAATGATAACACTTATGAGCGGCCTCTAACGATGGAAAACGTGCAACAACGTTCCGCTTGCGATCGTTTCCTTCAAGCTGCTCGTAGGCGCCGTTGCGTGCGAGGAATACCCCACCGTGATCGGCAATTGCACCTGTCGCAAGCCGAGCATACTTCGCATAGCTGTCAGGGTCTGTGACCTTTACATGTGCGATCCATAATGCTGTCGGCATCTGACTATCCTCCGATTACTTTTTCAGCTGCGGCAATTGCGGCATCAGCCTTCGTGGCGTCCGAACCGCCACCCTGCGCCATATCCGGGCGACCGCCGCCACCCTTGCCGCCAAGCTCAACAACAGCAGCTTTGACGAGATCAACGGCAGATATCTTGTCTGTCAGGTCCGCTGTTACCCCAGCCGCGACAGCGGCCTTGCCACCTGCATCTGCGATCAGCAATACCGCACCCGATCCCATCCGCGATTTATGCTCGTCAATCAACGCCGGTAGGTCCTTACCGCTGACGCCTTCGACAGCTTGTGCGAAGAATGCAATGCCATTGATGTCCCTGTCCGCGACTTCTGCGGCACCTCCGCCCATCGCAACATCACGGCGCAGCTGCGCTACTTCGTTCTGGAGTGACTTGCGTTCATCTTGAAGCGCTTTCACGCGATCAGCGACATCTTCAGGCCGTGCTTTCAGCGCTAGTGCTACCTGAGCAAGACGCTGATCTTGCATCCGTAAGTAGTCCATTGCCGCCTGCCCCGTAAGAGCTTCGATCCTCCGAACCCCAGAAGAGGACGCACTGTCACCGAGCGTTACAAACGCACCAATGTCACCGGTTTGACGAACATGTGTGCCTCCACAGAGCTCTAAGGAATAGGTCTGCCCGTCAGCGCCTTTACCTGTCGCGGCTTGCCCCATAGACACAACGCGGACTTCGTCACCATATTTTTCACCGAACAACGCTTGTGCGCCAATAGCGCGCGCATCGTCGGGTGTCATAATCCGCGTTTCGACGGCTGTGTTCTGACGAATATACGTGTTTACCTCCGCCTCAACTTTAGACAGCTCGTATAGGCTCAGTGCTTTGTTATGACTAAAATCAAAACGTAACCTGTCTGGCGCGTTCAACGAGCCACGTTGCGCAACATGTTCGCCCAACGCATTTCTCAAGGCTTCGTGCAGCAAGTGAGTGGCAGAGTGGTTTGCACGAATTGTGCTGCGACGCTCGTGCTCAACGTGCATCTCGACACCGTCTCCTTTGGCAAAGGCGCCCACCTCAATCTCTGCGAAGTGAATGAATACATCAGCCACTTTGCGTGTATCCGTGACACGAGCTTTGTTTTCGCCAACTTGTAAGGTGCCTGTATCACCAACTTGGCCGCCGCTTTCGGCATAGAACGGGGTTTGGTTCGTTACGATTTGAACCGTTTCACCTGTCTTTGCGCTTTCAACCAAAGCACCGTCGCTTACGATGGCAACGATCTGACCTTCTGCCGTTTCCGTGTCATAGCCAAGGAAATCGGTGGCGCCATGTTCATCGGCGATATCAAACCAAACAGTCGCATCCGCTGCTTCACCGGAACCCGACCAGCTTGCACGGGCCTTTGCCTTCTGTTCTTCCATTGCGGCGTCGAACCCCGCAACATCAACTTCGCGGCCTTTTTCCCGCAATGCATCTTGCGTCAGGTCAAGTGGAAACCCAAACGTGTCATAAAGCTTGAAGGCCGCCTGCCCCGGCAAGTTCTCGCCCTCATCAAGGGAGCCAAGCTCGTCATCCAAAAGCTTCAATCCACGATCAAGCGTTTCGCGGAACCTTGTTTCTTCCGCACGCAATGTTTCTTCTATCATCGGCTGCGCTTGACGGAGCTCTGGATACGCCGCCCCCATCTGAGACACCAATTCAGGAACCAGCCTGTGCATCACAGGATCTTTCGCGCCGAGCAGATGCGCATGTCGCATTGCGCGACGCATGATGCGGCGCAAAACATAGCCACGCCCGTCCTTCGAAGGAAGCACACCATCCGCAATCAAAAACGATGTGGAGCGCAAGTGATCTGCAATCACACGATGATGTACATTCTGGTCCCCATAGGGATCGATACCTGTCGCATTGGCTGAGGCTTCAATGAGCGCTTTGAACAAGTCCGTGTCGTAATTGTCGTGGCTGCCTTGCAGTAAGGCCGCAATACGTTCCAAACCCATGCCGGTATCAATGGATTGCATATCAAGTGCACGCATCGAGCCATCTTCAAACTGCTCGTTCTGCATGAAAACGATATTCCAAATCTCGATGAACCGATCGCCATCTTCTTCAGGTGAACCCGGTGGGCCGCCCCAGATGTGATCGCCATGGTCATAGAAAATCTCAGTACATGGCCCGCAGGGGCCGGTCGGCCCCATCTGCCAGAAGTTGTCCGACGTCGCGATACGAATAATCCGCTCTTCAGGAACGCCAAGCTTCTTCCAGATTTCATAGGCTTCGTCATCGGTGTGATAAACCGTGACCGACAGCCGGTCTTTATCAATTCCAAACTCGCCAGTGATCAGGTTCCAGGCGAATGGAATTGCCTCTTCTTTGAAGTAATCCCCGAAACTGAAATTTCCGAGCATTTCGAAGAACGTGTGGTGGCGCGCAGTATAGCCGACATTGTCCAGATCATTGTGCTTGCCGCCGGCGCGCACACATTTCTGAGCGGTTGTGGCACGCGTGTAGTCGCGTGTCTCAAGGCCAGTGAACAGGTTTTTGAACTGCACCATTCCGGAATTGGCAAACATCAACGTGGGATCGTTGCGCGGTACGAGCGGGCTTGATGGCTGGATGGAGTGACCTTGTTTCTCAAAGTAATTCAAGAAACTGGTGCGAATTTCGTTCAAGCTGGGCATTTAGCGAGTCCATTTGCGGAAAATCTAGCGTTACATCGGGTTTAGCCCTGAGATCTACGACTGTCCACATCCTCTGCCTTGAGAACGCTCATATAAAAAGGGCGGTCCAGTTGGCCCGCCCTTTTTGAACTGTAACTATGCCGAGGCATCAATACATATCAGTCACATCACTCGTCGTTCGGTGTATCATCACCGTCTTCTAAAACGTCACCATCTGCGCCGCCTTGCGGCATCTCAAAATCCAGCCCATGTGCGGCGCGGATCTTGTCTTCGATCTCCAGCGCGAAGTGTGAGTTCTCTCTCAAGAAGGTTTTGGCATTTTCACGCCCTTGCCCAATGCGCTCATCACCATAGCTGAACCAAGCACCTGATTTATCAACAACGCCAGCTTTGACCCCCAAATCGAGCAATTCACCCATTTTTGAGATGCCTTCGCCATACATAATGTCGAATTCGACCTGCTTGAACGGTGGTGCCACTTTGTTTTTTACAACTTTGACACGGGTGGCGTTTCCAACCACTTCGTCACGGTCCTTGATCGCACCGATCCGGCGGATATCAAGACGGACTGAAGAATAGAACTTCAGCGCGTTACCGCCTGTCGTTGTCTCGGGGGAACCAAACATCACGCCAATCTTCATTCTGATTTGGTTGATGAAAATAACCATACAGTTAGAGCGCGAAATAGAGCCGGTCAACTTACGCATCGCTTGCGACATCAGACGTGCATGCACACCAACTGAACTGTCGCCCATATCACCTTCAAGCTCAGACTTTGGCGTCAAGGCGGCAACAGAGTCGACAACAATCATGTTTACAGCACCGGAGCGCACCAATGTGTCAACAATTTCGAGGGCCTGCTCACCCGTATCAGGTTGCGAGATCAACAGTTCATCAAGATCGACACCTAGTTTGCGGGCATATTGAGGGTCTAACGCGTGCTCGGCATCGACAAAGGCGCAAACCCCACCTTTTTTCTGCTCTTCTGCAACGGTATGCAATGTGAGCGTGGTTTTACCTGAACTCTCAGGGCCGTAGATTTCTACGATCCGTCCCTTTGGCAAGCCACCTATGCCAAGGGCGATATCCAATCCCAAAGAACCCGTAGACGTAGCTTCAATTTCTTGTACGGCGTTTTCATCACCGAGCTTCATAATTGAGCCTTTGCCAAATTGGCGCTCAATTTGTGCAAGCGCAGAATCCAGCGCTTTTTGTTTGTTTGCGTCGTTTTTATTCATGCTCAAAAGTTCTGCTGTTGCCATCTTTCCAACCCTTATTTCACGCCACCATGACAGGGGCAATCGCTGCGTTTGTTCGCATCTTGTTCTCACCTTATGAGATCAAAATAAGAACATTACAAGAAATTTCTGCTCAACACTTTTGCTGAACTCGGTTAAAGAAGTGTTGAGAGCAGAAGATTAGAAACGGGCAGAAGCCCGGATAAGTGATAGATCAAACCGATATGATGATTTTCTTCAAAGAGCGCCTCGCGTATTTGGCTGTACCCAAGACCGGAACCAGTGCTGTCGAACGTGCTCTGCATAGGCGGGCCTCTGCTGTGCTTCGCGACCCGCCCGGACTGAAACACACAAATGCGGCCGGATATGAACGTAAATTTCGCGCAATGTTCGAGCGCGGAAATCTGAAGCCTATTCAAACGGTTGCGGTAATGCGAGAGCCTGTGGATTGGTTGGGAAGTTGGTTTCGGTACCGACAAAGACCGGCGCTCTCTGGTCATCAAAACAGCACTGAAGGCCTGACGTTCGACAGCTTTATCGCAGCTTATCTAAGTGACAAACAGCCACCCTTCGCTGAGGTGGGATCACAAGGCCGGTTTGTAACAGATGAGAAAAGTGATCTGCTGGTAAATCATCTTTTTCAGTACGAACAATTCGATCCATTCATCGAATTTCTTCAACGTCGTCTTGGTGCGGATATTAAGCTCAAGACGGTCAATAAGTCGCCGAAATCCGACTTAAGCCTGTCAAAGACGTTACAAAAAGAGCTTGAAGACCGACTCGTTTTAGATTTCCAGATCCACGCCGCCTTAGATGACGGCCCGCTGTCGATCAGCTAAAATTAACGTGGCTGGAAGGCACCGTTCACGCTGCAAGCTCCGAAAGCTGCCCACGCACTGTCGCAGTCAACTCGTTGAGCGAAAATGGTTTGGGCAGGAAAATTGAATTCGGAATCTCTGATTTATCCTGATTGAAGTTTTCTTCAGCATATCCCGATACGAAGACGACCTTCATTTCTGGTCGGTCTTCTCGCGCTTGTTTTACCCATGTCGGGCCGTCCAAGCCTGGCATGACCACGTCAGTTACGACGATATCAACAAATAGATTGCTGTCTCCGAGCATATCGAGGGCTTCTTCACCTGACTCAGCTTCCAGAACTTTAAACCCTCTTAATTTCAGCGCTCTACTGGCAAAAGCTCTAACAGGGGCTTCATCTTCAACAAGTAACACGACCCCATCGACAGGACCGATTTCGGCAGTAGCAGGAGCTTGACGAGCTGCTTCTTCGGCAACTTCGGGGCGGTCAAATGTTGGGAAGAAAATGGTGAACTCTGTGCCTTTGCCTTCGGTGCTATCGACAAAGATAAAGCCACCGGATTGCTTAATGATTCCATAGGCAGTCGAAAGGCCCAGCCCTGTCCCCTCGCCCGTGCGCTTGGTTGTGTAGAACGGCTCGAATATCTTGGGCAGCTCGTCTTTTGCAATCCCATTGCCATTGTCGCGGACTTTGACGACGACATAGTCACCACGCGGCACAATGGCCCTGTCACGCTTGAGATCGCTTTGCAGTTTTGCATTTCGCGTCTCAATCGAAATTTCACCACCTGATCCGTCCATGGCGTCGCGTGCATTGACAACAAGGTTCATGATAACCTGTTCGAGTTGTCTTCTGTCAGCGCGCACTGACAGCAACTGTGGATCGTGTGATAGATTGAGAGAAATTTGTGCACCGACCAACCTGTTCAGCAAATGTGTTAGGTCTGACAGCGTGTCACGCATGTCTAATACTTCTAGTTGAAGGTTCTGTTTGCGCGAGAATGCCAAGAGCTGCCCAACGAGAGAGGCTGCCCGATTTGCGTTTTGGTTGATTTGCTCCAGATCACCGTAATCCATATCGCCGGGGTCATGCCGCAGCATCAATAGATCGCAATGCCCGGAAATTGCGGTGAGCAAATTGTTGAAATCATGTGCAACGCCGCCAGCAAGTTGTCCAATGGCCTGCATTTTCTGGCTTTGTACGAACTGCGCTTCTAACGTCTTTAGCTCGGTCGCATCTGTGACCATTGCAACCAATGTAACGACGCCATTCTCGATAACACGACCCAATGTGACTTGCAGATACGTCTCTTCGCCGCCTGCGCGGGCTCTTAGGACTTCTGGTTGATGTAACGCACGTCCCTCTGCGGCATCAGCCAACCAATCTGAAATTGGTCGCCCAAGTCCACCAATCAGGTCTGAAAGACGCCCGTTCTCTTCTTCGGACATCCCAAGCAAATTCCGGGCCAGTCGATTGGCTTCATCAATTTGGCCATCGGGTTTTATCCTCAACAACGCAACGGGAAAGTCTTCCAACAACTTGAAACTACGAACAGTCTCGGCCTGCGGCTCCGCTACAGTGGGTGCAAGGAAATACTCGGAACGGCCAGCCGATCCTGCAACAATGATGACCTGTACAGAAATGCTTCCGTCTTTCGTTTTAATGGTTTGGCATTCTCCGCTTACTTTGGGGATATCTACAAACAACCGATCCAGCGATTTAATCCGTTCTCCAACAAGGCCCCGCATCGCCTCATTCATGTAAAGGATCGTGCCAGATCCGCTGGCCGTCAGCATCGGCAAGCTCACTTTGTGTGACCCACGCGATGCTGTGTTTGGTTCCTCATTCTCTTCAATAGCCCACAAGATTTGATCATCCGGCAACCGGTGGACGCTTACCAAAAATTTCGCGTTTCTTGTGACGATATCTTCACGTGCCGCATTCGCGCGTGTAGCCTTTGTTTGTAGGCGAAAAATGAGCGCATTGGCATTCGGAAATGACTTTCCGATGACTTGCTCCAATACATCGCCGCCGGCATCCCCAAACATTTTTCGGGCAGCCAAATTGCGGCTTAATACTTCACCAGAGGATGCGGTAACGAATACGCTGCGTTCATCGTGGAAGATCAGGTCTTTGAGATCAGCACCGACACTACTTGATCCTCTGGGGCCGCCGGTTCTGCCCTTGTAAGTCCCAAACAAAACGAAAGCGCATCCCAAGCCAGCCAGTATGAAAGATATGGTTTTGTCGGAAAAATAAACAGCGGTTAGGAATGCAATCATCCCAACAAATACAAAACAAGTGCTGAGATGCGGGATCGCCCTCTTTCTGGCACCACTGTCATCCGCGTCTGCGCTTTGCATCACGCTGGATCCTCCTAAATCGTCAATATCAACACGCTTATGGCAAAACCGTTAACCTACTCTTAACCGCTGATTTTGATCACAAGGAAAAGCCTAGAGTTCGCCCTTGTTCCGCGTCAAGTGAGATACAAAAAATCCGTCACCCGCTGCGTCGGGCAAGTAAGCCTTACTGTAGACCTGCGAAAATTCTGAATTTCGACAGGTAAATCTTTGTATTTGATCTGTATTTTCGGAGTTTAGAAAAGAACAGGTGATGTAAGCAAGCGTCCCATCGTTGCTGACATATTGGGATGCTTTGTCTAAAATTTCTGCCTGTGTCATGTGCAAAGCAATTAGTCGATCCGAGGTAGTCGACCATTTCCCCTCAGGCCCACGTCGCCATGATCCGCTGCCGGAACAGGGCACATCACAAATAACCAGATCAAATGGCGCTTGTTTTTGGCATTCAGCGTCACCCAACAACTGGACCGTCAGACCGCCACGTTTGGCCCGATCAGGAATGTCGTTTAGTCGTGCTGCGTTGGCATCATGCGCAAATAGCTCTGCATTGTGAAGCGCACCATAAGCAAGAACTTTACCCCCGCCTCCTGCACAGTAGTCCAACATGCGAGATGCCCGCGGTAGATCTAGACAGATTTGTTGCGAATGTGCGTCCTGAAGCTCAACTAACCCATTCTTGAATGTATCTGAGCTTTGAATTTTTCGATGATTATGAGTAATTTGTAAGGCTGTATGAACGTAAGGATGTGGTTCAGCAGAAATCTCTTCGGTTGCTAGGGCCTGTTGTGCCTCTTCTCGACTAACCCTTGCCAAGTTCACACGTAAGAACACCGGGGCGCGCTTTTTCAGTTCAGAACTAACTGTAGCAAGTTGATCGCCCAACGATGCATCCAACTCATCTTTTAGCCACAGTGGAAGGTCGTGCTGGGCCTCCCAAGCAAGAGTTTTCTGCAGTGCGGGCGGCCGTAGTTCAGCTTCGGTTAATTCACTCGGCGCATGTCTCGCTCCGGAAAACAGATCCTTGGCTGCATCCTGTGACTGGTTCGTGAGAGTGTGAGCAAACACAAGACCCCGTCCCGTCTCAGCACCCGCAATGGCTGCAAAACTCTTTCGGCGTCTCAAGCAATCAAAAACGATGTCGCGTATTGCTGCGCGATCTTTCGACCCAGCGAACCGCGAACGACGCGCCCACGTGGTTAAGACTTTTTCAACCGGCTGACCTGAAAGGTAGATGTCGAGAATTTCAATTGCTGCCGATAGCCGTGCCGCTGGTTGCATCAGCCGATCCGATAATTTGGGGACTCGCGTGTTATTTGGACGTCATGGACGTGGCTTTCCTTCAAGCCAGCTCCAGTGATCCGCACAAAATTCGCTCTGCTGTGCATGTCCGCAATGGTTGCAGCGCCGGTATACCCCATTGCGGCACGCAGACCACCGACCAGTTGATGAACAACAGCGCCAGCTGAACCCTTGTAAGGGACTTGGCCTTCAATGCCTTCCGGTACCAACTTGTCGGAGGCAGCATCTTTCTGAAAATAGCGATCAGCCGAGCCACGGGCCATCGCGCCAAGCGATCCCATACCGCGATAGCTTTTGAAGCTACGGCCTTGATATAAAATAACTTCACCTGGGGACTCGTCCGTCCCTGCGATCATGGACCCGACCATTGCACAGCTTGCACCTGCCGCGATAGCCTTCGCAAAATCCCCGGAAAACTTGATGCCACCATCCGCAATGACCGGCGTTCCGCTTTCCGCTGCCCCCTCCGCGCAATCCATAATGGCTGTGAGTTGCGGAACACCAACGCCTGCAACCATGCGTGTGGTACAAATAGAACCTGGCCCAATACCAACTTTAACAGCATCTGCGCCGGCACCGATCAATGCACGAGTGGCCTCCGCCGTCGCAACATTGCCCGCGACAACTTGTACTTGGTTTGACAGCTTCTTCGCACGTTCAACGGCATGCGCGACCCCTTCGGAATGACCGTGCGCTGTATCAATGACAATAAGATCCACGCCCGCATCCACCAGTGCTTCGGACCGCTCAAACCCTGCATCGCCCACCGTCGAGGCCGCTGCGACACGCAACCGACCCAATTCATCTTTACAGGCCTGAGGATTCAGAACCGCTTGTTCAATATCTTTCAAGGTGAGGAGACCAGTGAGCTTGCCGTCCTTGTCAACGACAAGAAGCTTCTCGATCCGACGGGATTCCATCAAAGACTTTGCTTCGGCCAAATCGGCAGGCTCTTGCAGCATGGCCAAGTTGTCGGACGACATCATTGTACTAACGGGTGTTTTGTCATCGGAGGCGAAACGCATGTCGCGGTTTGTTACGATCCCGATGACCCGACCACCCTCACCTACAACGGGAAACCCGGACACTTTATATCTGTCTTGAAGCTCTTTCGCATCCGCAAGAGTCTGATCGGCTGTCAGGGTAATCGGATTATAGACGATACCACTTTCGAAGCGTTTCACACGACGGACCTGCTGGCTTTGTTCATCGACAGACAGATTGCGGTGAACGACACCGATGCCACCCGCTTGTGCCATCGCGATCGCCATCCTTGCTTCCGTCACAGTATCCATCGCAGAGGATAAAAGCGGGATATTCATTGCAACAGATTTGGTCACGAATGTGCGCGTATCTGCCGTAGATGGCAGGACGCTGGACGGGCCGGGAACCAGCAAAACATCGTCGAATGTGAGAGCCTCGCGAATCTGCATGTGCATCTCCTTGCAGCAGGTGTCGTTTGGCAGTTTGCTATGTCATGGATCGAGGGGGTGCGAAAGGCCGGATTTTGTGCTTTAGCGGTTTGAAGCCACTACGGGAAGGAAACATATGAGCGCGCATGGATATGAGACGGGACGATTGAACCTGCCTTTCGTGGGGATCGCGACCTTTGGCAAACGTCCTTATATTGAGGACTGGTCGAAGATTAACGCAGATGTTGCGGTTCTCGGGGCACCGTTTGACTCAGGCACTCAATATCGCTCCGGTGCGCGGTTTGGTCCACGTGCGGTTCGCGAAGCGTCCACACTGTTCAGCTTTGGACATGCGGGCGCGTATGATCACGAAGACGATGCGACATACCTTCCTGCGGACGTGCGCATTGTCGATCTTGGTGACGCTGACATCATTCATACAGACACAGATGGGTCGCATCGCGGAATTGAGGTGGGTGTGCGGGCTGCGCTGAAAGCAGGTGCGATCCCTGTTACGATCGGCGGCGATCACTCGATCAATATTCCTTGTATTAACGCGTTCGACGATCAGGGCGATATCCATGTCCTGCAAATTGATGCGCACCTGGATTTTGTGGATGAACGTCATGGTGTACGTAACGGGCATGGTAACCCCATGCGTCGCGCCGCGGAGAAACATTATGTAACGGGCCTGACACAACTTGGCATTCGCAATGTCAGCTCGACCGCGAAAGAAGGATATGACGATGGGCGTAAAATGGGATCAGACATTCTTTCTGTGCGGCAGTGTCGAGCGCTCGGGCCTGAAAAGCTGGTAAATCGCATACCCGATCGCGCCCGCGTTTACGTTACAATCGACATCGACGCTTTTTGCCCATCAATCGCACCCGGCACGGGGACGCCGTCTCATGGTGGCTTTTTGTATTATGACGTTTTGGAGATCCTGCAGCAGGTTGCAAAACGTCATGACGTTGTTGGAATTGATCTGGTTGAGGTTGCGCCAGCTTATGATCCCACGGAAAGTACCGCGATCCTTGCGGCTCAAGTCCTTTTGAATTTCCTCGGCTTCATCTTTCATGAAAAGTCAAAAGCATGAGTGTGCATGTCCTTGTGGATGCGGATGCCTGCCCCGTCAAAGAGGAAATCTACAAGACCGCCTATCGTCTCAAAACACCGGTCACGCTTGTGGCAAACAGCTATCTGCGGACACCGGAGCATCCGCTCATTCAGATGCAAATCGTTTCTGACGGTTTCGATGCTGCGGATGATTGGATTGCTGATCAAGCGACGGCTCAAAGTCTTGTTGTGACGGCAGACATCCTATTGGCCGGGCGCTGTATCGAAGTTGATGCCACAGTGTTGGCACCAACTGGCAAACCATTCAACAGCTCCAATATTGGCGGTGCAATTGCGACCCGGGCGATCATGGCTGATTTGCGCGCGGGGCTAGAGCAAACAGGTGGGCCTGCCCCATTCTCGAACAAAGATAGATCGCAGTTTTTAAATGCTCTGGATAGAGAGCTAGGTCGTCTGATCCGCGCTAACCCTTAAAGCCTTGCGCAACGACAAATTTTTCAGAGCTATCTTGCCGGCTCGCACTTGGCTTGAAGTTCGAGACCTTTTTGAAGCGCTGCTTCAGAACGTGTTGCAATTCACCTTCTGCGCCGCCTGCCAAAACCTTGGCCACGAAAGTTCCGTCCTCTTCAAGCACATCAAACGCAAAATATGCGGCGGCCTCGCACAAAGCGATAATCCGAAGGTGATCCGTCTGTTTGTGACCGGAGGAAGACGCAGCCATGTCACTCATCACCACATCCGCTTTTCCGTCGAGCCAGCCCATCAGTTCCGTATCTGCGCCTTCATCAAGAAAATCCTGCACGTGAATTTCTGCCCCGGCGATAGGTTCGACCTCTTGTAGATCAATGCCCAGAACGCGGCCGACTTTCTTACCAGCCCGTTCGCCAAGTGCATTGACACGTTGTACGGCCACCTGACACCAGCCACCTGGGGCGCACCCCAAATCAACCACGCGCGCACCAGGCACAAGAAAGCGATACTTGTCGTCAATCTCAGAAATCTTATACGCCGCGCGCCCGCGCATCCCCTCAGCTTGGGCGCGTTTTACATAAGGATCGTTCAATTGCCGTTGGAGCCAAAGGGTTGAAGACAACTTGCGCCCGCGCGCGGTCTTGACTTTCACATGAAGGTCACGCTGACCGCGGCCGGAGGTGTTGCCGCCTTTTCGTCCCTTAGGTCCGGTCGGTGACCGCGCCATGGATGATCTCCATCATTGTTGTCAAAATACGTCTGCCGGAGGCTCCTACGCCTCAAAACGCAAGAAGGCCAGACTAGTAAGGCCCTTCTTCAAGCACCCCATCAGTCGACATTTGAGCGTAAAGCAACCCTTCGCGCAGTCCACGATCCGCAACGGTCAAGCGATCCGTTGGCCAAATCCGCAAAAGCGCCTGTAAAATCGCCGAACCAGACATGATCAACGCGTGGCGGTCACGTCCAATGCGGGGGTCGTCGCGACGCCCGTGTGGACCAAGATGCAAATACCCTTGGATCACGTGATCAATTTGATCGGAAGTCATACGAAGACCATCCACCTTGTTGCGATCATAGCGGCGCAATCCCAGATGAGACGCAGCGACAGTTGTCACTGTCCCGCTGGTGCCAACAATCTGAAAACCTTCGCGCACCTGATCCGTATCTTGATAAGGTGTGAATTCGGCAAGGTTCTCTTCAAAGAACCAAGACATAAGGGCAAAGCGCGCGGCATCATCGTCAACATCATTGAATTGATCACGCAACGTCGCCACGCCTAACGGCACAGATATCCAGTCGACAACTTTGGCTGCCGGAAAGCTTGTGTCTTCAGGATCAAAGCCAGTGTGAAGCCGCATGATTGCGCGTGGGCGATCGACACGGGGCACGCGGCTGAGGTCAATCCAAACCAATTCTGTTGATCCCCCGCCGATATCCACGACCAGCAATTGTTCGGTTTTGACGGAGACAAGCGGTGCGCATGATATTACGGCAAGACGCGCTTCTTCTTCTGGTTTGATAATTTCAAGATCAAGACCAGTTTCGCGCGTAACAAGCTTAATAAAGTCAGACGCGTTGCTCGCGCGCCTGCACGCTTCTGTTGCGACAAGACGCATCCGCTTTACAGAATGATGGCGCAGCTTTTTCTGACAAATTTTGAGTGCGCCGACCGTGCGCGCCATGGAGGACCGACTAAGCTGACCTGTCGCCTCTAGCCCAGCCCCCAGCTGCACAGATTTGGAGAAACTATCCACCACGTGAAACTGACTACCTTTGGGTTGAGCAATCAGCATCCGACAAGAGTTCGTTCCAAGATCCAACGCAGCATAAAGGTCCGCCGGATCAGGGCGTTCGCTTATGCGCGGATCCGCACCGGTTGCGGTGCCAGCGTCTGGCACTGGTCGCACGTGGCTACGGCCATGTTTTGGCGGAATTTTCGCCATGACACTTTGGCCTCACAATTCTTTGGTTGGTATGAGCCTAGGGATGACGACGGTCTCACGCAAGCTTTGTGGCAAGTCAGGCTCGTAGCATTTCATAAACTTGGTGAGAATTATTGAACTGAGCCGGGGTTTCGAGTGGAAATCGTGCAGGTTAAGTAGGCTCCGTCGCAACCGATCTGAGTTTTGTCGAAAATAAACCCTGCAGCCGCCGCTTGGCGCGTATGGTCGAGAAAACACGGACTCACTTTGAAGGACTACGACTATGCCAGATGTCACAATTGTTTATTGGCGCGATATTCCTGCACAAGTGATTGTTGGAAAGGGACGGCGTGGGTCCAAAGCCCCCCTGCCCGAGAGATTTGAGCAAGCCATTGACCGCTGTGCGATGAAAGTCGGTGCGAAAGATGATGATGCCTATATGGCCTCTTGGCGTAAAGCGCCGCCTTACAGTGTCGAGGGCGCGCCAGATGAGGTCGCAAAAGCCGAAGCGGCGCGTATTGATACTGAATACGACAACGAGAAGATCAAAGCTCTGATCGCCAATGACGGCCACAATGGCTGACGCTGGCTTTAGCGGAATAAAGGACAAGATCATGGCCCTATTGAACTTTAAGCGGTCGAATGCTGAACCGACTACGGTCAACCCAGACGTAGAAGCATTTCTCAAGAACTATTCGATTGAGGTCATGCCACGGACCGCTGAAAAAGTGGATGACTTTCGCGAACTGCTACCCGCCGGGACACGTGTCTATATTGCGCATATTGAGGGCACCCCGATCGAGGAAATGGTCGCCACCGCTTCGCGCCTTGCGAAGGACGGATACAAAGTGATGCCGCATTTTCCTGCGCGTATCATCAAAGATGAAAATACACTGAGCGACTGGATCTCAAGATATCAGGGCGAAGCCGATGTGAAGCAGGCGTTGTTGCTTGCAGGCGGTGTGTCTGTTCCGCATGGCGCGTTCGACAGCTCTATGCAATTGCTAGAAACCGGTCTTTTCGACAAAGCCGGGTTTGAGCGGCTTCACGTTGCAGGCCACCCCGAGGGCAACCGGGATATTGATCCTGATGGCAGCATGAAAAATGTTGAAGAAGCTCTTGTATGGAAACAAAAATTCTCTGAGCGCACGAACGCAAAGATGGCCCTGGCAACGCAGTTTGCGTTTGAGGCAGCGCCGATTATTGACTGGGCGAATGCACTTAAAGCGAATGGTATTGAATTGCCGGTCCATATTGGCATCGCGGGCCCTGCAAAGCTACAAACTCTGATCAAATTTGCAATCGCTTGCGGCGTTGGTCCGTCACTGAAGGTTCTTCAGAAGCGAGCAATGGATGTCACGAAGCTTCTGCTGCCCTACGAGCCAACTGAAGTTCTGACGGAACTTTCAGGTCACAAGGCCGCCAATCCCGACTTCAACATAGAATCCGTCCATTTCTTCCCGCTGGGCGGGATCAAAACCAATGCAAACTGGGCCATCACGCATGGCGGCTCCTCCACCGTTCCAGCAGCGAACGCGTAAGAAAGATCAAGAATGACCCGCACGGTACTGGAATCAAAAACAAAAACTGTCGTCATTGGCTTTGACGAACCGTTTTGCGTGATTGGCGAGCGCATCAATCCCACAGGGCGCAAGATTTTGAATGAGGAACTAGAAGCTGGTGATTTCTCGCGGGTTGAGTCCGATGCAATTGCGCAGACAGAAGCCGGTGCCAATGTCCTCGACATTAACTCAGGCGCGGTTTTCTCGAACAAAATGGCTGAAGACCCGCGCTATGCGGATAATAACTTTGTCGAGCCGATGTTGATGAAGGAATTGGTCGAACGGGTCCAGAAAGTCTCTGACATACCGTTGTGCATCGATAGTTCTGTTCCGGGAGCCTTGGAAAACGGTCTTGCCGCTGCTGAAGGCCGGCCCCTTCTAAACTCAGTTACGGGAGAGGAAGAGCGTCTGGAACTCGTTCTGCCGCTGGTCAAAAAATACAATGTGCCTGTCGTGGCAATTTCAAACGATGATACTGGCATCAGCGAAGATCCGGATGTCCGCTTTGCAGTGGCAAAAAAGATTGTCGAACGCGCTGCAGACTTCGGGATCCCGGCTCATGATATTGTTGTGGATCCGCTTGTCATGCCTATCGGGGCTATGGGCACTGCTGGCTTGCAAGTCTTCACGCTTGTGCGCCGTCTCCGTGAAGAGCTTGGCGTGAACACGACCTGTGGCGCGTCGAACATCTCTTTCGGACTGCCAAACCGCCATGGCATCAATAATGCGTTTTTGCCCATGGCTATGGCCGCTGGCATGACTTCTGCAATTATGAACCCCGTAGCCCTGCCTGTCGGTCCAAAGAAACTTCAAGAAAAGCGGGACGCTCTTGCTGCTGCGGGCATCATCGTGCCGGACGATATAGACCCTGAGCTGTTGTCTCAGCTGACGGGCCTCGGCTCCACCAAACCCCAAGCGGGTAAAGAGATGGAAGCCATACGGGCTGCTAATTTCCTAACCGACAATGACCCGTCTGGCGGGGAATGGATCAAGTTCAACAAGCCCAAGAATGCCGATGGGACCGAAGCCGCCGCGCGGGGTGGTCGTGCGGGTCGGTCGGGACGCCGTCGGCGCGGATGATCGCAAATAACTGGTAACGAACAGCACATGCCAATATGTTGATATGACCGAGATGCCAAAATGCGGCTGGCGGGCAGATAGGAAATTTGCGCATGTCATTTATCAAAAGACTCAAACAAAATCTCGACCGGCCGCGCCAAGAACGTCCGTTTGGGTCCGGGTGGCTATCAGGTAGCGGCGCTTTACTCGCCGGTATCACGGGCTGCCTCTTGCTGTTGGTCATGCACTACCCGGGCATCTTTCAGACACCTGACCTTGCAGAATTCATTACGGAGTCACATTTACGGCTTGTTTTGCAGGTCGTGCTATTGCTCGGTTACGCTTTCGCCTTGACCTCCCTTCTCTTGTCCCGTGACAAAATACTGGGCTGGACAGCACTTTTCTTAGTCATCTTTGCCTCTTTGATCGGGCCGCCGGATGACGGGTCAACCTACACAGCCCCGCTGTATTTCGGCCTGGATTTCTTCATCCTTAATGCGCTTTTCGTAGGTTTTCTGTTCATCCCTTTGGAACGCTACTTTCCCAATTATGAGGATCAAACAGTCTTTCGCCCTGAATGGCAGGAGGACATGTTTTATTATCTTGTCTCATCGCTACTGGTGCAGGTGCTGACTTTCATCACGTTACTGCCATCAAATCTAATTACGACTTATGTGGACCTTGGTCCCGTTCAAAGTTGGATCTTTAACCTGCCATTTCTTGTTCAACTTGGTTTGATCATGTTGGCTTCAGATCTGGTGCAATATTGGGTGCACAGGGTCTTTCACATGGTCCCTGCCCTTTGGCGGTTCCACGCAATCCATCACTCAGCCAAGTCGATGGACTGGATGTCAGGTGCGCGGATGCATTTCGTGGAGATAGCAATTCTGCGATCCATGACAGCTATTCCAATGTTCACATTAGGCTTCGACCCTGCGGCGATCCAAGGCTATGTATTGATCGTCTACTTCTACAGCTCTTTCATCCACTCCAATATCGGCTGGAATCTTACGCGCGCGGAACCATGGGTTGTAACGCCACGTTTTCACCATTGGCATCACGGTGCTGAACCTGAAGCGATTGATATCAACTACGCTATTCACTTTCCGGTTCTCGATAAAATCTTTGGGACACATCATATGCCTGAAGACCGTTGGCCTGAACGTTATGGCGTCGCGGGCGAACAAGTGCCGCGTGGTTTTATCAAACAGTTTCTGCACCCTTTTACAAAGAAGACTTTACCGCCTGAAGACCCCGATCAGACGCCAGCGGAATAGCAGGCTCATGATAAACATGCGTTTTTCGGCAGATTGACGTCGCTCAGAGGCATTGCGTTGGGCTCCGATTGTCTTACATCTCAGTCATGATTTGGCAAACGTGGCGTGAATAGAATGGCGAACGATCCTCTGGTAGTATTCACACCCTCCGGCAAGCGCGGGCATTTCAAAGTTGGAACGCCAGTTTTAACTGCTGCACGCCAGCTTGGCGTTGATCTGGACTCCGTGTGCGGTGGACGTGGAATATGCTCAAAATGCCAAATTACCCCGTCCTTTGGTGACTTCCCTAAACACGGGGTCACGGTGACTGAAGATGCTCTGTCTGAGTGGAATAGTGTTGAGCAGCGTTATGACGATAAGCGAGGGCTGACGAAGGGCCGCCGCCTCGGTTGTCAGGCGACAGTTCAGGGTGATCTTGTGATTGATGTTCCCGAGACATCTCAGGTCCATAAGCAGGTCGTACGCAAACGGGTTGAAGCACGCGACATTACGCTGAACCCAACGATCAAACTTTACTATGTCGAGGTTCAGGAACCCGACATGCACGATCCATCAGGCGATCTTCAGCGGCTGAATGCAGCGCTTGAAAAAGACTGGGGCCTCACAAATGTCGCCGCTGATTTGTCCATTCTGAAGGTGTTGCAACCGGTATTGCGGAAGGGCGAATGGAAGGTGACATGCGCTGTCCACCAAGGTCGAGATGGAGACACCCCATCTTTGGTGCAGGTCTGGCCGGGGTACTATGAGGGGTCAATCTACGGGATGGCCGTAGACCTCGGGTCGACAACAATAGCAGGCCACTTGTGTGATCTGCGCACTGGTGAGGTCGTTGCCTCATCGGGGCTCATGAACCCGCAGATACGGTTTGGTGAAGACCTCATGAGCCGCGTCAGTTATTCGATGATGAATGCTGGCGGTGCTGACGAAATGACCCAAGCCGTACGTGATGGAATGGATGAGCTGTTCAGCCAAGTCTCAGAGGAAGCAGGCGTGGACAAAGCGCTGATCCTAGATGCTGTCTTCGTCTGTAACCCGGTTATGCACCATCTGTTTTTAGGTGTTGACCCGTTTGAGTTAGGACAAGCGCCCTTTGCGCTTGCGACATCTGATGCGATTTCACTTCCAGCGCATGTTCTCGGATTAAGCCTGCCCAAAACCGCGCAGGCTTATTTGCTGCCTTGCATTGCTGGTCATGTGGGCGCCGACGCAGCGGCCGTTGCATTGTCCGAGGCGCCAGATAAATCAGACAATCTTGTGCTGGTCGTAGACGTCGGCACCAATGCTGAGATCTTGCTAGGCAATACAGAAAAGGTCTTCGCCTGCTCGTCTCCTACAGGTCCGGCCTTTGAGGGGGCGCAGATCTCAAGCGGCCAACGCGCAGCACCTGGCGCAATTGAGCGTGTAGAAATCGACCCCGTTACAAAAGAGCCGCGTTTTCGCGTCATCGGGTCTGATCTGTGGTCGGATGACCCTGACTTTGCGAAAGCGATCGAGGGGACTGGCATCACCGGTATTTGTGGGTCTGGCATCATCGAAATGGTCGCAGAGATGCGCCTTGCAGGCATCGTCGATGGGCCTGGCTTGATCGGATCACCTCAGCAGACCGGGACAGAACGGTGTTTCCTTGATGGGCGGACATACAGCTATCTCGTCTGGGAGGATGCCGACCGAAAGATTACCGTTACCAACCGTGATATCCGCGAAATACAGATGGCAAAAGCCGCTCTGTATTCAGGTGCACGGTTGTTAATGGATAAGTTTGGGACGGACCAAGTGGATCGTGTAGTTTTAGCGGGTGCATTCGGCGCGCATATCTCACCAAAACACGCAATGGTGTTGGGGATGATCCCAGATTGCCCACTGGACCGCGTGACATCCGCCGGCAATGCTGCCGGAACGGGCGCGCGCATTGCGCTGCTGAATCGCGACGCACGTCGCGAAATTGAAGCGACTGTGCATGACATTCATAAGATCGAAACAGCCATTGAGCCGCGTTTCCAAGAGCATTTCGTCAACGCGTCGGCGATCCCGAATTCCGCGGAGCCGTTTCCTATATTGAACTCGATAGTCACTCTTCCAACGGAGACGTTTAACACTGGCAGTGGTGGCGATGAGAAATCTGGACGCAGACGGCGAAGACGCGCTTAACCCGGCTTGACGCTTCTGAGGTGCAGAGTTACGTCTGACAACACGCGGGTATGGTGAAAAGGTATCACGGCAGCTTCCCAAGCTTTAGTTACGGGTTCAATTCCCGTTACCCGCTCCATTCAGCTTTATTTGAGACATGATTACTCATCCCACAGTTATTCGGTTGGCTTGAGTTTTCGGACGTCCTGAAATAGACGCGACACATGCTCTATCACACTCCGCTTCCTATAGATGATCTTCGTTCTTTCGGTATTCCATCCCCATGGTCCTATGGAACCGCAGACCGCGTTCGATTTGGCGAAATCGACGCGCTTAACCATGTAAATCACACTGCCTATCTACGCTGGTTTGAGACATTCCGGATCACGTATTTTCGTGACTATGGCATATCAAACTATGACGCCAATAGCCCCCGTATCGTCTTGAAATCCATCGCAGCGGAATTCATTAAAGAGATGGTCGTTTCTCAAGACTACATTGTAACGGGGCGCACAACGACGTTTCGAAACACGTCATGGGTCATGGAATACGGCGTTTGGACGGATCAAGGACTTCAAGCAACCGGCCAATCCGTACTGGTTCAACTTGATCCAACAAGTGGTACGAAACGTCCCTTATCTGACGCTGTACGCCAAACGTTCATTGCACGCGATCAGGCGTCAGCGGCTTAGCCTTCCTTCAGCTTTGCGAGCAGCATGCGCGTTGACCCGTCTTTGCTCGCATCACTGGCGTCGCCCCTCAAGATCGGTGTCAGTGCGTTTGCGAGTTCTTTGCCAAGCTCAACGCCCCATTGATCGAAAGAGTTGATCCCCAATATGACACCCTCGACAAAAACGCGGTGCTCATAAAGCGCGATGATCATGCCAAGTTCCCGCGGCCCAAGCTGCGAATAGGCAAGCGTTGTCGAGGGCCGATTGCCCGGAAAGACACGATGTCGGGCCTGCCTGTCGCGTTCCGCACCCTCAAAGCCTTTGGCCTCCATCAACTGTTGTGCTTCCTTAAAGCTCCGTCCGACCATTAACGCTTCCGATTGCGCCAGACAGTTCGCGACAAGCAATTCGTGGTGATGGGTGAGCCCTTCCTCATGTCCTTTCGCTGCGACAAGAAACTCACATGGGATGACGCGCGTGCCTTGGTGGATCAACTGATAGAACGCATGCTGACCATTGGTGCCGGGCTCACCCCAAACCACAGGCCCAGAATGTACAGTTAAGTCGCTGCCATCGATGGCGACGGATTTGCCATTACTCTCCATCTCCAGTTGCTGAAGATAAGCTGGTAGCCGCGATAACCGATCGTCATAGGGCAAGACAGCGCGCGACGCGTGACCGCAGCCTTGATTATGCCACAGCCCCACAAGTGCAAGCATCACTGGCATATTCTGACCGAGTGGTGCGTTTTGAAAATGGCGATCCATCGCCGCACCACCGTCAAGGAACGCGCGGAAATGTTCGGCGCCAATTGCAATCATCATCGCCAGACCGATAGGTCCCCACATCGAATATCGACCACCGACCCAATCCTCGAAGCCAAAGACACGATCCGGTGAAATTCCAAAGGCTGCAGTCTTATCCTCTGCGGTCGAAACAGCGGCAAATTGCGAGGCCGGATCATCCACCTGCCCTGTCATCCACTCAAATGCACTGCGGGCGTTGGTCATCGTTTCTATCGTTGTGAACGTTTTTGAGGCCACAATGACCAGTGTTGTTTTCGGATCGAGACCCTTCAAACAGTCGGAGATATCGGCTCCATCGACATTGGAGACATAGTGAAGACGTGGGCCATCATGAAATGGAGCGAGCGCAAGTGTTCCCATCTTGGGGCCCAAGTCTGACCCACCAATGCCGATATTAACGACGTCGGTAATCTGGCCACCCTGCCCCTTGAAAGTCCCAGTACGCACCGCATCCGCAAAGGTTTCCATAGCGGCCACGCCTTCGCGCACACCTTTGTGAGCGGCTTCAGAAACGCCATTGGGTGTACGCTCGCTAAGATTGCGCAGCAGCGTATGCAGAACCGCACGATCTTCTGTCTCATTGATATGCTCGCCCGAGAACATTGCATTACGCTTGCCGGGGACATCCGCTGCCTCGGCCAGCGAGACAAGAAAGTCGCGTGTGTCCTTGGTGATTTGCGTTTTTGAGTAATCGAAGAGCATGCCATCATATGAGATGGAGAAGTCTTGCGCCCGGCTTGCGTCTTTATCGAAGAGCGCAGTTATCTGTGGTCGCGTCTCCGCAATTCGTTTCAGTTCATCCCAAAGTGCCTGATCCATCGGGTATGTCCTTTGTCTAAGCAGCCCAATGCACGGTGGCATTTGACAATACGGTTTGAATGGGCGCTTGTAACGCATCCAAGGATTGTGCGCGCTCAAGTGCCACACGTTTCTCAGCCCCCGTAATCAACACATGCGTATTCATCGCACCTGCCAAAATAGGTCCTGTCAGGGTCACCCGTGTTTCCTGCCCCTGCGGTCGAATGGCCATTATCGGGTCTGAGCTTTGCAATGCGGCGCTTAATTCTGGCGCATCGGGAAAAAGCGATGCAGTATGCATATCGGTGCCCATGCCGAGTAGCAGAACTGAGATCGGCACCTCATCTGCCAAGCTCGCTCCCACCTCGGCAAGAGCTTGGTCAGTTGGGTCTCCAGCTCGATAAAACGGAAGAAATGTAGCGGCATTCGCTCTACCGGTAAGTAATCGGGATTTGATCAACCGTGCGTTCGACCTCTCAGAGGTCTCATCTACCCACCTTTCGTCCGTTGGCATGACGTGAACTCGTGACCAATCAAGGTCAGCGGCGCACAACACATCAAAGATTGGACCCGGTGTCGTACCGCCAGGCACCGCAAAGCTTGCATGATCATGCGTCAAGACACAGCTGTTTAATTCCCCCGCCAATTGTTGAGCGAGGTCGATCATCATCATGTCACGATCAGCATATTCAATGAGCTTCATTAGCGGACTTCTCCCCATTTGCGGCCGTCGCGATGTAGCAGCATAAGTGCGTCTTCAGGACCTGACGAGCCGGGCTCGTAATTTACAGGCCGCTCATTGCGCGCTTGCCATTCTTCTATGATAGGGTCTGTCCATGCCCATGCCGCTTCAACCTCATCACCGCGCATAAACAGAGTTTGATTGCCGCGGATCACGTCCATGATCAGACGTTCATATGCATCGGGGACATCTTCAGCGGAAGGGCCAAGCGCATCGGCAAACGTCATATCAAGCGGCACGTCAACAAGCCGCATACCGCCGGGGCCAGGTTCCTTAATCGTCACCCTCAAATCCATGCCTTCATCGGGTTGAAGGCGAATGGTCAATACGTTCGCGTGGCTTCCGGCGTCTTCTTCAAAGATCGAATGTGGTGTCTCTTTGAAGTGAATGACGATCTCCGACATCCTTGCTTTCAAACGCTTGCCGGTGCGCAGGTAGAACGGCGTGCCTTTCCAGCGCCAGTTAGAAATGTCGACCTTCATCGCAATGAAACTCTCGGTCGTACTGTCGGGGTTTTCCGAATGGTCAATATAACCTAGATCATCGCCATCCGGTCCATATTGGCCCCGCACGATATTTGTCGTCGGTACAGGGTCTAATGCGCGAATAACTTTCAGCTTTTCATCACGGACTGCGTCCGGCTCAAACATCGAAGGAGGCTCCATAGCGGTTAGGCAAAGAAGCTGCATAAGATGGTTTTGCACCATGTCCCGCATTGCGCCAGACTTGTCATAGTAGGCTCCCCGGCCCTCTACACTAACGGTTTCAGCGACGGTGATCTGCACGTGGTCAATGTATTGCGCGTTCCAAAGGGGTTCGAACAGCACATTGGCAAAGCGAACAGCCATAAGGTTTTGAACGGTCTCTTTGCCCAAATAGTGATCGATCCGATAGATCTGACTTTCATCAAATGACTCCGCCAATACGGCGTTCAAAGACTTTGCAGATGCAAGATCGCGACCAAACGGTTTTTCGACAACGATACGAGACATCTCGGATGCGATCCCGAAACTATGCAGACGTTCTGCAAGGTCACCAAAAAGCCCCGGTCCGACGGAGAAATAAAAGGCCTGAACCACGTCTTTGCGGACCAGCTTAGCCAAATCTTTCCAGCCCCGATCACCACGCGCGTCGATTGGAACGTAGCTTAAATGGTCGATAAAACCATCAATCGTCGCTTTGTCCTGACGATCCTTTGGAACGAACTCCTTAATCGCATCAGCCACCATCTTGCGGTAGCCGTCATCATCCAGATCGCCGCGCGCTGCGCCGATAATTCTGGAATTCTCTGGCATCTGGCCTGCGGAAAAGCGGCGATATAGCCCTGGCAAAATTTTGCGTCGGGCCAAATCGCCCGTGCCCCCAAAAATCACCAGATCAAAGCTACTTACAGGGATGACGCGTGAAACCATGTGCTTCTTCCTTCGTCTTTTCGCCTCTGCCCACCGCACTTAGACAGAAATGTTAGCGTTAACAGTGGCGATTTACCCCGCGTCGTCTGGAGAGTCTAGCATGCAACAGAATGGCTGCAACACTTCACATCCCCGTCACTATACAAAGACCGGACTTTCGTTTTCATGACCAGAGGCTTAACACGAACCGAGATTAGCGTGGAGCCGCCTAGATGAAAGACCAACTCGGCCTGAAGAACATGGCCAACGAAGGCAAATTTCAGGATTTGACCCTCACCGCAAAAGGCGAAGCCCGCGCACATGTCGCACTCAGCAACCCCCAAACGCTTTGGTTCAACACAGGAACGCTGTGCAACATCGAATGCGCGAACTGTTACATCCTGTCATCGCCGACAAATGACGCCTTGGTCTATATTTCTGCAGATGAAGTGAGCGACTATCTTGATCAACTGGATGACCGGAACTGGAATGTAAGCGAAATCGCCTTTACTGGCGGTGAGCCCTACATGAACCCCGAGTTCAATGAGATGACGCGTCGCGCTTTAGAAAGAGGCTATGATGTGCTCATTCTTACCAATGCGATGCGCCCCATGATGCGCAAATCTGTACAGAAAGGCATCGCAGAGCTTATCTCAGAATTTGGTGATAAGATCACCTTTCGCGTCTCTGTCGACCATTGGTCCGAAACACTGCATGATGAAGAGCGTGGCAAAGGCGCTTTTGACAAAACTATGGAAGGTATGCGCTGGTTGCGCGACCAAGGAGCTAAATTGGCCATCGCGGGACGTTCAATGTGGGACGAAACCGAGGCGGAAGCGCGTGTTGGCTATGGCATGTTGTTTGCCGAGCATAACTTCAAAATTGAACCGCAAGACCCTGCAATGACTGTCATTTTTCCTGAAATGGACGAGACCGTCGAAGTGCCGGAAATCACCATGGCATGTTGGGACATTTTGGATAAATCGCCAGACGCAATGATGTGCGCCTCCTCCCGCATGGTTGTTAAGCGTCGAGGGGCAGAAAAGCCCGCAGTGCTTGCCTGTACTCTGTTGCCGTATTCGCCGGAGTTCGAACTTGGCGAAACCCTACAAGCCGCCGAGCGTGACGTGCATCTCAACCACCCCCATTGTGCCAAGTTCTGCGTTTTGGGCGGTGCAAGCTGTTCAGGTTAAGGTGCCATCAGGCACAACATTTCAAACATAACCGACGCCCCAAGCCATGAGGTAATGCCGCCATTGTCAAATGGTGGAGACACTTCGACCAGATCACACCCGATGAAATTCAATCCAGCAGCTGCGCGGATCATATCAAGTGTCTGTGCGGAAGTTGGGCCACCAATTTCTGGCGTGCCTGTCCCGGGTGCAAACGCAGGGTCGATGAAATCAATATCAAAGCTGAAATACGTTGGTGCATCGCCGATAATTGATTTCGCCCTTTGCACTGTCTCAACCAGTCCGGCCTCAAAGGCGTCATGCATCGGGATGATCGTAATCCCGTGCTCAGCGCCGAATGCACGGTCATCAGCATCATACATAGTGCCGCGCATTCCGATCATCACGGAACGCTCACAGTCGATAAGTCCTTCTTCAACCGCCATACGGAACGGGTTTCCATGCGTCAGAACCGGACTTCCAAAATATGGTGGGAACAGATCCGTGTGGCTGTCATAAAGCAGCAACGCCGGTTTCACGCCAGATTGGGCGATTGCACGCAAAACGGGTAATGTGCAGAGATGATCGCCCGCCACACCGAAAGGACGTACATTCCGTTTCAAAATATCACCGACAAACCGCGTTATCTCTGCAAGAGTTGCATCTTGCTCAACAGGATTGACGGAGACATCGCCAAGATCCGCACAGTTCATGGCTTCAAAAGGTCGAACATTGCTGACCGGGTGCTGCGCACGGATCATTGTTGTGGCATCCCGAAGCGCGCGAGGACCATGCCTCGCGCCGGGACGGTTAGATGTACCACCATCCCAGGGCATACCGTAAAAGCCGATCTCAACTTCAGGAAGACGCGGGTGATCTGTGGCGAGGTAGGGCAGCCGCATGAATGTGGGAACACCGGCAAATCGCGGCAAGATTGTGCCTGCAACCGGATGAAAAAAATCTGTCATTCTTGTAGCTCAGCATCCCAATAAAGAAAATCAATCCAGCTTTCATGCAGGTGATTAGGCGGAAATTTTCGCCCCATATTCCGCAGTTCTTCCGAACCAGGTTTGCGGGGTGGCTTACTCAAGCTCAAACCTGATTGTTTCAGAAGCTTCGATCCTTTTGAGAGGTTACATTTCGAACAGGCGGCGACAACGTTTTCCCAACTTGTGATCCCGCCACGGGCGCGGGGCACAACATGATCAAAGGTTAACTCCCCACGAGAACCACAATACTGACAGCTAAATTCATCCCGCAGGAAAAGATTGAACCGCGTGAAAGCAACCTTCTTTTGGGGTTTCACATAGTCCTTCAAAACCACGACAGACGGTATTCGGATTTCGGTCGTCGGTGAGCGAACAACGTCATCATATTCAGACAGGATGGTCACACGGTCCAAAAAAGCGGCCTTCACAGCCTCTTGCCATGTCCAGAGCGATAGGGGGTAGTAAGAAAGCGGACGATAATCCGCGTTAAGGACCAAAGCCGGATTGTGCTTTAGTCCACCGGGTTCACGCACAAAGTCGTGTCGGAACTCAGCTGCTTGGAGGTCTTGCATTCTTGACTCGTCTCCCACCCTGTTCTGCCCGTATCGGCATCAGAGCAGGACACCCTGCCCTTGCTACAAGAGAAACTATATCTCGTTGTTTCGTCCTGACAACCCCCGCTATGTCGCGGTCTGCGAAGATACGTGTTCAAGCCATGTGACGATTGTACGCGCGACACGGGCTTTGGTTTGACCTAGCGTTTAGAGAGGCGCAGGAGATACTAAGAATGACGCTTATTATTAAGACGGCTTTGCCAAACGGGGCGTTGCACTCAAAGCACAAAGCCAGTGATGGATATTATACAGATTGCTTTGAAACCGAAGTCGACCGGGATGTCAGCCTTTCGCAATTTGTGGAGGCATTTTACACAAGCCGGCTCTTCAAATGCGAGCGTTTCATTTTGAAGTATACGATCAAAAGACAATCTACAGATTCTGAAGCAAAGCAGATTGCGTATGGAACCCGCACCTATTTCGCAGCTTGGATGATGGAGGATCGTACTGAAACACAGCTTTTGATGTGCGACATAAGCGCGACCACAAAATCATGGTTCATGGTGGAGCCGTTGAGCGGCGGTAGTACGCGGCTGCGCTTTGGATCAGTAGTTTGCCCGAAGACGGGTCAGAAAGAACTGCCGCCCTTGGTTAAGCCACTGCTCCGATTTCACGACCTTTATTCGAAAATGCTTCTCAAAGGTGCCGTCAGACGCATAGATCAGTTGACTTAACCCAAGTCGATGTTGAATTGCCGTCCAATGAAGGACAGCGCAACACCTAGCCCATCGGGCGCAATGCCGTGGCCGGTGCCTTTCATGACATGGCCGAATACCTCAAACCCTGCGTCTTGCAATGCATCTCCGGCCTCCGGCATGGAAATTGGAGGCACAACGTCATCCTGATCGCCATGAACCAGCAAGACTGGTGGCTTACTGATCGCTTCATCCTTGAGCAACTCAGGACGCAGCAACCGGCCCGAAATACCCACGATTCCAGCAACTGCATCGTCGCGACGTGGTAAAACGTGCAAAGCCATCATCGTCCCTTGGGAAAAACCGACAACCACGACTTGTTCTGGCAAGACATCCTCTTCTGCCATGACCGTATCGAGGTAGGCATTAAGATCTTCAGTCGCGGCGTTCATCCCAACTTCCGACTCTTCCTCTGAGGAGCCGTCAATCCACGGGATCGGGAACCACTGATATCCCATCGGATTGCCGATGCAACGCTCAGGCGCGTTGGGGGCAACGAAGACAGTATTTGGCAAATGTTCCGACAGAGGATCAGCCAAACCAAGAAGGTCTGCCCCATCCGCGCCGTAGCCATGCAGAAAGATCACAAGTGAATCCGTTTCACCTGACTTGCTGGCTTTGCGCCCACCTTCTAATACTCGTGCCATCGTCTAAAGCCCTTCTCTGCCTTTAATTGTTCTGTAGTAGGCAAAGAGCAGACGGGCTGCAACGGATTGCCAAGGTGACCAGCGTTTCGCTATTGCCCGCAGTTCTTTTTCAGACGGGCGCGCATCGAGTTCGAAGAGGTGTTGCGTTGCAATTTGCAACGCGAGGTCCCCCGGCGCGAACACATCTGGACGGCCCAGTGAAAACATCGCGTAAATCTCCGCTGTCCAAGTGCCTATACCGGGCACAGCCGTCAGAGTTTTGATCACATGGTGCGTTTCAGCCTGTCGCAGCGCCACGTAGTCGATCCGCGCACGTGCCAATTCGCCCGCATAACGGATTTTCTGCCGTGACAATCCACATGCACGAAGCTCCTCCTCAGTTGCCGATGCGACAGCGCTCTCATCTATTAGTCCGGCATCTTCCAAACGCTTCGAAATGGCCGCCGCTGATGCGACACTGACTTGTTGAGACATGATGGCGCTCAAGAGTTGCCCGAAGCCATCGGGCCTGCGTCGCAATGGCAGTGGCTCCAGTTGTGGCAGTACGTTCGCAAATCGTGGTTCATGTGCGGCAAGCCATGCAGCACCCTCTGCGATGTCGCTGTCGGTCTCAATTACTCTCAAGCTGAGCCACCCACGCTAAAGCACCGTCTACGTCGCTGACACGCCGCGCATCAGGTTGAGCAGGTCGCGCCAAAAGAATGACAGGAAGGTCCAACTCTGCAGCGGCCTCAATTTTGGAATAGGACGCTGCGCCGCCCGCGTTCTTTACGATCAAGACATCTATGGCCAGCAGCGCAAAAAGCGCTTTTTCGTCCTCCACTGAAAATGGGGGGCGACCAATCAAGTATCGTCCATTCTCAAATGGGAAAGGCTGATCTGGAGGATCAATCTGACGGCAGATCAATTCACAGTCTGAGAAATCAGAAAACTCCATCAACGTCTGTCGGCCAGTCGCCAAGAAGACGCGTGACCCGCGTGGAACCAGAACTCTGGCCTCAGCAACATTTGCAACTTCCACTTGGCGTTTGTTGGGATCGGCAGTCCATGGCGCGCGCAGCAGTTGGACATAATTCAGCGCCCTGCGCCTGCATATGCGTGCCGTTCTTTCAGTGATACGATGGGCAAATGGATGCGTCGCGTCCAACACCAAGTCAGGCTGATGTTCATCAAGCCAAGCAGAAAAGCCGGTTTCCCCACCGAACCCGCCAATGCGTGTGGCGCATTTCAAAGACCGTGGTGTGCGCGTAACGCCGGCGAGCGACGCGATAACGTCATGTCCCGCATCGCTCAAAGCGGTTGCCAGCTGATTGGCCTCACCGGTTCCAGCAAGCAACAAGATCTTCATGCGCCGGCTCTTGCCAAGATCTTACCGGACCGATCAATGACGACGGTATCGGACCTTACGCCACTTCCCTTCAGCATTCCATTGACTTGCTCAACGGCCCGCTGTGCTACTATCTGAGCGAGACCATTACCAGCACGACTGACCGCCTCCAAGGCGGTGTTTGCATCCGCAACTTGCGCCAGACCGGCGTCCTGTGCCCAGTCATTTAGCTGCATGAAATCAATCTGGCTCCGTTTTGAATGCAGGTCCCGTGCGCCCTGCGCCAGCTTCGTCATTTTGCCAATACCACCACCAATGGTGATGCGTTCAACCGGATGCTTTTTAAGGTATTTTAAAAGTCCGCCTGCGAAGTCGCCCATGTCCAGCATCGCGTGATCCGGCAACCCGTAAAGCTCTTTAACAACGCGTTCACTCGTCGCCCCTGTGCATCCCGCGACATGCATTGTGCCAGTGGCATTAGCCACGTCAATTCCACGATGGATTGAGGCGATCCAAGCAGCGCAGGAAAACGGACGAACCACACCAGTCGTGCCGAGGATCGACAACCCGCCTTCAATACCAAGCCGAGGGTTCCATGTTTTCAGCGCAAGGGCCTCACCATGCTGAACCGAAACTGTAATTCTGATATCTGTCGATTGATCGTAAGTAGCGGCCATTTCCGATACCACATCCCGCATCAATTGGCGTGGTACTGGGTTTATAGCAGGCTCCCCAACCTCTATCGGCAAACCCGGTTTCGTCACGATGCCAACGCCTTTCCCCGCAGCAAACACAATGCCGCCTTCTGAGGCCTCCACGCGCGCCTCAATAATCGCGCCATGCGTAACATCGGGATCATCGCCCGCATCTTTCTCGATCCCCACCTGCGCCCATCCTGCGCCTTGGCGTAGAAAGGCGATCTCAAAAACCGGCTGCTCCCCTTTCGGCAATGTGATCCCGATCGTTTTCGGTTCGATGCCACCCCACAGCGCTTGCAATGCAGCTTTTGTAGCTGCAGTGGCGCAAGCGCCTGTGGTCCAGCCGCGGCGCAGTCTTGCTGAGGGATCATCACTCATAAACCGCGACTATAACGTCGAAATCTGCGCCGCCAATGACACAATGCATGTCGCTCTTTCGCTTTGCACAAGGATCACCGCGCGGCATAGTAAGGGGCATGACCGACTCGTTGACACTCCCACAGAAGAACTGGCCCGTGCTTGAGCCCGGCTGGGTATGGCTTTGTGGTGCAGGACCGGGAGATCCGGGGCTGTTAACACTGCATGCGTTGAACGCGCTGCGGCAAGCGGACGTGGTCATCTATGACGCTCTCGTTCAAGAGGCTATCTTGGATTGGGCGCCAAATGCGAAACATATTTATGCGGGCAAACGCGGCGGAAAACCGTCCGCCAAACAGCGCGACATTTCTCTTCATCTCGTAGAATTGGCCCGCAAAGGCAAACGTGTTTTGCGGCTGAAGGGAGGCGACCCCTTTGTTTTTGGTCGTGGCGGTGAAGAGGCGCAGACACTTGTGCAACACGGTGTCCCCATAAGGATCATTCCGGGAATTTCTGCGGGCATTGGCGGGCTCGCATATGCGGGCATACCGGTGACCCATCGTGATGTGAACCAATCCGTAACCTTTGTGACCGGCCACGATCAGACGGGCAATGCAACAAGCTCACTTGATTGGAAGGCGATTGCGCAAGGCAGTCAGGTCATCGTGATTTACATGGGAATGAAGCATATTCAGCGCATCTCATCGGAACTTCTGAATGCTGGACGTCCTACATCTGAACCAGTTGCAATCGTGACAACGGCCACGACGGAAGATCAACGTGTGCTGGAGACGACGCTTGGAAGCTGTGTCGCAGATATCGACGCGGCTGGCTTGGAGCCGCCTGCGATAATCTGTGTTGGTCGTTCCGTTTTGATGCGGCAGGTCCTTGACTGGCAAGGCATGGCAGCTGGTCTGACCCCGCGCAATCTGGACCCTCTGGACCGAGGGCGACCAGCCGAAAGTGCGTGAGGCGTAATCTGATATGCCCGGATTGATCATTGCCGCACCCAGTTCAGGGAGCGGCAAAACCACTATCACTTTGGGCCTGCTTCGCGCGTTGAAGCAGCGCAAAGTTGCCGTGCGGGGTGCAAAATCCGGTCCCGATTACATCGATCCACGATTTCATGAAGCGGCATGCGGACAGCCCTGCGCAAACCTTGATGCATGGGCAATGCAACCGCGTCAAATCCGTGAGCTCGCAGCGACTGATGATCTACTGCTGATTGAAGGTGCAATGGGCCTGTTTGATGGGGCGCCACCAGCAGGGAAAGGGGCCGTCGCAGACCTTGCGCGACAGTTGAAATTACCTGTCGTTTTGGTTGTCGATGCAAGCCATACGGCACAATCAATTGCGCCGTTGGTTCAGGGGTTCAGTGGGCATGATCCGTCCGTCAAGGTCGCGGGGATCATCCTGAACAAGGTCGGCAGCCGCAGACATGAAATGATTTTACGTGCAGCCTTAGAAACTGTGGATATTCCAATCCTTGGCGCAGTCTTTCGGGACGTAAAGCTCAAGACCCCCTCACGCCATCTTGGCCTCGTTCAGGCTCAGGAACTCGAAGGTCTAGAAGACTTCCTCGACCACGCGGCATTGCAGATGACCCGCTATGTCGATCTAACAAAACTACAAAAACTGGCAACGCCCACGCCGCATCGTAAGGCACGTCAGCCAAAACCGCAAACCGGTGCTGTCATTGCGGTTGCAAAGGATCAGGCTTTTTCCTTTATCTATCCGCATCTTATTGATCGTTGGGAAATGGCTGGCAATCGCATCGCCTATTTCTCACCCTTGTCAAATGAGGCCGTCCCTTCTGCGGATCTTGTCTACCTTCCCGGCGGATACCCGGAGTTGCATGCGCAATCACTTTCTGAAGCATCCATCTTTCTAGAAAGCTTAAGGAGTGCCGCGCAAATATCTGATATTTATGGGGAATGCGGCGGCTACATGACGCTTGGAGAAAGTCTCACTGACGCTGACGGCAAAACGCATGAAATGGCTGGTTTACTATCTCTTCAAACCAGCTTTGCAGATCGCAAGCTGCATCTGGGGTACAGAACGCTTGCAGCCGAAAACGGCCCGGTAGCCGGGCACCACAAAGCGCATGAGTTTCACTATGCGACCACTGTCAAAGCCGATGGAGCTCCGCTATTCGAGGCGACAGATGCAGAAGGCTTTCCGCTCCCGCCGATGGGTCTTAGGCAAGGAAGGGTCTGCGGGTCCTTCGCACATATTATCGAGCGTGGCTTGTCTTAACTTGGTGAGAGGCGTAGGTCAGTTTCTATGACCGATATGAACCCTGCCCCTGACATCGACGACAACCGTGCGCGACGCAACGTATGCGTGCTGGTGGCTGCACAGGCCATCTTGGGCGCGCAGATGCCTATGGTCTTTGTCACGGGCGGCCTAGCCGGCAATATGCTCTCCACGAATCCGTGTCTTGCGACCTTACCGATCTCCTTCGTTGTGTTTGGTTCGATGACAACCGCTCCATGGATTTCACCGTATATGCAGCGCAACGGTCGACGTGCTGGTTTCATTCTTGGTGCGCTTGCTGGTGCGGCTGGTGCGGCTATTGCGTGCTTTGGGCTCTACATAGGCTCGTTTCTGACGCTGCTGGCTGGCAGCTACCTGACTGGTATCTATATGTCCGCACAAGGCTTTTACCGTTTCGCCGCAACTGACGTGGCCTCAGACGACTACAAGCCTAAAGCAATTTCCTACGTAATGGCGGGCGGGTTGTTGTCCGCCCTGTTCGGTCCGCAATTGAACAAGGCCGTCATGGATTTCTCTGTTATTCCGTTTTTGGGAACTTATGTGGCGATTATAGCCCTCAACCTTGGCGGTTTGCTTCTGTTCTTCGCATTGGACCTCCCGCAAACAGTCAGCACTGCCGTCGCGAAAGGCGCGAGAGCAACCCGAACGAAACTTGAGCTTTTGAAGACACCGCGGATCGCGGTCGCCGTTATCTGCGCCATGGTCAGCTATGCTTTGATGAACTTGGTTATGACCTCCACACCGCTCGCCGTCGTAGGATGTGGTTTTTCCACCAATCAGGCCAATGACATAGTATCAGCCCACGTGCTTGCGATGTTCGCACCGTCCTTTTTTACTGGCCATTTGATCAGCCGCTTCGGGGTCGAGAAGATTGTCGCAAGCGGTCTCGTCATCCTTGCTGCAGCAGGGCTTGTTGCTCTCACGGGCGTTACGCTGCTGAATTTTTACGGCGCTCTGATCTTGCTGGGTCTGGGATGGAATTTTGGGTTTATCGGCGCGACAACGATGTTAGCAAGCTCGCATGATCCGGCAGAACGGGGCCGCGTCCAAGGGCTAAATGATGCGATTGTGTTTGGTTGTGTGACGCTCGCATCTCTGGCGTCTGGCGGGTTAATGAACTGTTCCGGTGGCACACCTGTCGAAGGATGGAGCGCAGTGAACCTCGCAATGGGGCCGTTCTTGGCTCTTGCGGGTGGTGCATTGGTCTGGCTTGCACTGAACAGCCGAAAACCTGCCTAGTGCCACCAGCCTAGCGTCGTGACTTTCAAGAGACGCCAGCGTTTTGCAAACTCGCTTTGCGCAAATCCTTGTGTGTAAACAGCGCGCGCATCTTTCTTGATGGCTTGCAAGACTGGGCGCGCTGACCATCCCGACAAGAGCAATGGTGTGAGTGACTTAGGAACCGACGTTCGTAAGCTTGAGACCTCACACAAAGCTGTTGAAGCAGCATCAGCCAGTGTTCCAAAACCCTCAAGGCTATCGTCCAGTATTGGGTTCCGTTTCAATGCTTTGAGCTCTGCAGTCGCCCGCAGCAAAGCCGCGACGCCACAACCATAGGCAAAGCGTCGTATGAGTGTTTCGTCGGCAGAAGGGTCAATCAGCCTCGCGGCTGTCCAAAATAAATTCCCGTAAGTGGCGTCAATATAACCGTCAAAATCCGCCGCATTTGCGAAGGGATCGCTGTAAATATCCCACTTCCGGGCAGCAACCAGTTTATCAAGGGACATCGCGCCTTCCGCGTCTAAAATGGCCGCCAGTGGCAATGTAACTTCATGGCTTCGGACGGGTTTTGCTTCCCTGATCTCTTCTAATGCGTCACGCCACCATTGCAGGCGTATCTCAGCGATCATCGGTTCTTGCGTGACCCATGGCGCGCGGGACACTTCGACGTTAAACGCGTACAGTGGCCACAGGATTTTTTGAATGTCTTCAGGGGCATAGACTGTCACAGCCGCGCGATCCGGATCGGCAGACTGGACGAGTTCCGCACAGGCCTGAAGGCTCATAAGTTTGCGCTTTCTTGGATCAGTTTCCAGTTTACGGCGTCCAAAAGAGCCTCGAAGCTTGCATCCACTATATTAGCAGAGACACCGACGGTGGACCATCTACGGCCCTTGCTATCGGCGGAATCGATGATGACGCGCGTGACCGCTTCAGTGCCGCCTTGTGTAATTCGTACTTTAAAATCAACAAGGTGCATGTCTTCGAGTATCTTCGAATACTGCCCAAGATCCTTTGCAAGAGCTTTAGACAGCGCATTCACCGGGCCACGGTCAGAGCCGTGCTCATCATGGCTTTCACTGACGCTGAGCATCTTTTCACCATCAACCTTGACGACGACCATGGCCTCAGACAGGCTAACCATCTGATTATATTTGTTTTTGCGACGCTCAACCGTGACCTTGTAGCGTTTAACCTCGAAAAACTTCGGCAACAAACCAAGCTCATCTCTGGCAAGCAGTTCGAAGCTGGCTTGCGCGGTGTCGTAAGAATAGCCCTTGTCTTCAGCTTCTTTGATCCGGTCAAGGATGCGTGGTAGGGCCGTCTTTTCGATTTCGTTCAAACCCATTTCTTCTAACCTTTTCCGTAGGTTAGATTGCCCTGCCTGATTGCTCATCGGGATGATGCGTGCATTGCCAACGGCGGCGGGGTCGATGTGTTCGTAGGTCGTTGGGTCTTTCAGAATGGCGCTCGCGTGAAGGCCGGCCTTGTGGGCGAAGGCGGAAGCGCCGACGTAAGGGGCTTGTTTATTGGGGACGCGGTTCAAGATCTCGTCGAGTTTACGGGATGCGACGGTCAGCAGATGCAGGTTTTCGGCGTCAATTCCAGTTGAATAACGCTCCGCATATCTTTGTTTTAAAAGCAAAGTTGGGATGATCGAGGTGAGGTTGGCGTTGCCGCAGCGCTCACCCAAGCCGTTGAGTGTACCTTGGATTTGCCGTGCACCGGCATCGACGGCGGCGAGGCTGCCTGCAACTGCGTTTTCGGTATCGTTGTGGGTATGGATTCCGAGGTGATCACCGGAGATACCAGAAGAGATAACCGATTGAACTATATCATGAATTTCGGCTGGAAGGGTGCCGCCATTGGTGTCGCAGAGGGCGATCCAGCGGCAACCAGCATCGTAAGCAGCGTGGATAGATTGAAGGGCGTAGTCGGGGTTGGATTTGTAGCCGTCGAAAAAGTGTTCGGCGTCGAAGATGGCTTCGCGGTTATTTGCCACTAAGTGCTTGAAAGATTGAGAGATATTTTCGATATTTTCATCGAGGGCGATGCCTAAGGCTTTGGTGACATGGAAGTCGTGGGTCTTGCCGACGAGGCAGACAGCGGGGGTGTTGGCGTTCATGACGGCGGCGAGGACATCGTCGTTTTCAGCGGAGCGCCCTGCCCGTTTGGTCATCCCGAAGGCCGTCATTGTTGCTTTAGTATCAGTGGGTTGCGCGAAGAAATCGCTGTCTGTTGGGTTCGCGCCGGGCCAACCGCCTTCGATATAATCGATGCCGATTTGGTCCAGAAGTTCCGCAATCTGGATTTTCTCAGGGGTTGAGAATTGTACACCTTGGGTTTGCTGACCGTCGCGCAGCGTGGTGTCGAAGAGGTAGAGGCGCTCTTTGGTCATGGCCGGGCCTGTTTTGTACAAGATGGGGTAAGTTTTAATGGCTCAAAACCCAACTTGTACGAGAATTTGAAGGTGGATTTGTTAATTAATGGTTTCTGCGGAGATGTGACGTTGAAGTCTCCGCATTCGCAGGAATGACAATTGGAGAGGATCATTTGAGGGCCTCCAGTTTGGAGGGGTCGAAGTCAGATCCAAGTTCTCGTTCGATCGTGTCCTTGCCAATCATTATCTTAACTCCAGCCTCAGCAAGACCACTTTTTAACGCATCAGCTTTTGCCCAGTCTTTTTCGGTTCGCGCTGTTGCCAGTTCTTTTACAAGTTGGTCGACGAGTTCACTTACTTCGAAAGAATGTTCGACAGCCATTCTAACCGCAGAAACGTGTTCCAAATTCAGCCCGATTAAAGCAATGGTAGCCAAGAAACGCCCTGCTGAAACGGGGTCTGTAGTGTTATTGGCGTGCTGATGAAGTAGCGAGATCGCCAAAGGTGTATTTAAGTCATCACTCAAGGCGTCGACTACATCAAGGTGAGGTCTCAAGTTGTGTTCAGCGCCCTTTAGCAAGTCGGCCCATTTCTTTAGCGTCTTTTCGGCCTCCTCACGCTTCTTCTCTGTCCAATCCATCGGCTTGCGGTAGTGCGTGGAGAGCATGACGAAGCGGATGACTTCTCCGGGGATGCCTTGGTCCAATAGATCGCGCACGGTGAAGAAGTTGCCCAAGGACTTGGACATCTTTTTGCCCTCGACCTGCAGCATTTCGTTATGCATCCAGATGTTCGCGAAGTCGTGGCCGGCGCATTTGGACTGGGCGAACTCGTTTTCGTGGTGCGGGAAGGTCAGGTCGTTGCCGCCGCCGTGGATGTCGAAGCGTTCGCCCAAGAGCTCATAGGCCATGGCGGAGCATTCGATGTGCCAGCCAGGGCGACCGCGGCCCCATGGGCTGTCCCAGCCCGGTGTGTCGGCGTCTGACGGTTTCCAGAGAACGAAGTCCATCGGGTCTTCTTTGTAGGGCGCAACTTCGACCCGGGCACCGGCGATCATGTCATCGACGCTGCGACCGCTTAATTTTCCGTAATTAGCGTAGGAGCGAACCTTAAAGAGCACGTGACCTTCAGCTGCGTAGGCATGGCCTTTTTCGATCAGACCTTCGATCATTTTGACCATATGCGGCACATAGGCCGTGGCGCGCGGCATCTCTGTTGGTTCGAGCGCGCCGATCGCTGCCATATCGTCGAGATACCACTGGGTGGTTTCTTCTGTAATCTCGGAAATCGGGCGTTTTTCTTCAGCCGCGCGGGCGTTGATCTTGTCGTCCACATCTGTGAAGTTCCGCACGTAAGTCACTGCGTCTGCGCCATATTCATGGCGCAACAGACGGAAGAGCATGTCGAAGACGACGACGGCGCGGGCGTTGCCGATATGGGCGCGGTCATAGACCGTGGGACCACAGACATACATCGAGACCTTGCCGTCTTCGATAGGTGTCAGATCCTGTTTGGCTCGGATCGCGGTGTTGTAGAGTTTGATGGTCATGTGGCCTCACGCGGACGGTTCCCGAGCGGGGCTTAGCAAGTTCGTCATGTGATGAAAATGGTTAAGACCCGCCTGAAAATATTCAGATGGTAATGCAGCAGCACATAATGATGCAGGTCTTGGTCATGTGAGGGACTTAGCATGTGCCCTGCCCCTCACGCAAACGTTTAGTCGGGCGAATGTTCAGTCATAGGCGATGACTTCGAACTCGATCCCGTCGGGGTCATCGAAGTAGAAGCGTTTGCCGGGCTCGTAATCGGCATGGCTTTTGGGGGTCATGCCGAGGGCTATGACTTTCGCCTCGATGGCGTCGAGATCGTCGACGACGACGCCGATGTGGTTGAGGCCGCCGGGGTGGCCGTAGCTGCTGGGCGCTTTGGTCAGCGACGTATCGGGCGTGTAGATGGCGAGGTAGTTATCCTCTGTGCCGACATGCAGGCTGTGACCGCCATTAATAGCCGGGCCGCCCCATCTGATATGCCATCCGAACAGCTTTTCGAGCATGGCCGCGGTTGCGTGGCAGTCTGTGACGGTGAGGTTCACGTGTTCTAAGCGGGGCATTGGGCGTCTCCTTCTCAATTGTTATCGCTTGAGAAAGAGTGTAATTCCTCAAGTGCACTTTAGCTCAAGTGAGAAGTTTGCATGAAAACCAATGTGTTGAGGAAACGGGGCCTGTCGATTGGACAATTGTCTGAGCGGACGGGCTTGGCTGTGTCGGCCATTCGTCACTACGAGTCCGAGGGGTTGGTCTCGTCCTGGCGCACGGAGGGCGGGCAGCGGCGATTTGAGCGGGCCGATATCCGGCGGTTGTCTTTCGTGATGATTTCGCAGGAGCTTGGGTTTTCGCTGGCGGCGATCCGGGCGCATTTGGAAGGGTTGCCGGAAGGGCGGACGCCGGATCAGGGAGACTGGAACCGGATGGCCGCGGGGTTTCGGCGCGATATTGATGCTCGGATTGAAGGGTTGCAGGCGTTGCGGGACCGGTTGGATGGCTGCATTGGCTGCGGGTGTTTGTCGTTGAAGCGCTGTGCTTTGTATAATCCCAAGGATCGCGCGCGGCGGTTCGGGGTTGGGCCACGTTATCTGCGCGGGGATGCGGCTGCGGATTGACTTCATCTTGCGCGGCTGGCTCAGTCCGCCAAAAGGCAAAGGAGAGTCGGGCCATGCAGGTGTCTCAGCGGATTTCAAACTTGACCGGCGGCGGATCGGATGGGTGGGACGTGTTTTACCGTGCGCGGAAGATGATCGCTGCGGGTGTTGATGTGACCGAGCTGACGATTGGGGAGCATGATGTCCGCACTGATCCCAGCATTCTGGCGGCGATGGATGCGTCTGCTGTGGGCGGGCATACGGGCTATGCGATGGTGCCGGGTATTGCGGCGCTGCGGGAGGCTGTTTCGGAGCGGGTTAAGGTGCGGACTGGCGTGGCGACGGGGCCTGAGAATGTATTGATCACGCCCGGTGGTCAGGCGGGTTTGTTTGCGGCGCATCATGCGGTCTGTGATGAGGGCGATGTGGCGCTGTATTGTGATCCCTATTATGCCACCTACCCCGGTACGTTGCGTGGTGTGGGCGCTGTGGCGCGGACGGTTGCGACCTTGCCCGAGGACGGGTTTCAGCCGACATATGAGGCGATTGTCGCGCAGGCCGAGGGGGCTGTGTCTATACTGGTGAATTCGCCGAACAATCCGACGGGCGTGGTTTACGATCGTGGAACAGTTGAAGGGATTGCGCGGGCCTGTATTGATCGCGATCTGTGGTGCATCTCCGACGAGGTCTATGACACGCAGGTCTGGGAGGGCGAACATCTCTCTCCGCGTCAGATTGAAGGGATGGCGGAGCGGACGCTTGTGGTGGGCTCCATGTCGAAAAGCCATGCGATGACGGGCAGCCGTGTGGGTTGGGTTGTGGGACCTGAGGCGGTGATTGACCATATGATCAACCTTGCAACGCATACGACTTACGGCGTGCCGGGGTTTGTGCAAGATGCGGCGGTGTTTGCGTTGGGTGAAGGCGCGCCATTGGAGGAAAAGGTCAGCGCGCCGTTTCGCAGGCGCAGGGAGATCGCCAAGCGCTTGGTGGAGCGGCAAAATCTGGTGCAAATGGTGCGTTCTGGCGGGGCGATGTATTTGATGCTGGACATGCGGGCGACGGGGTTGAGCGGGGAAGCATTTGCCAACCGCTTGCTGGACGCGCATCATATCGCTGTGATGCCGGGGGAAAGTTTCGGTCAAGCGGCGGCGGGTCATGTGCGGGTCGCGATGACCGTCGATGATGCCGCGTTTGAAGCGGCTTTGGGCACGGTTTTGGACTTCGCAAGTGAGGTTACGGGATGACGACATTCAGAGAGCTTCATCAACCGGGCAACCCGTTCATTCTGGCCAATGCGTGGGATGCAGGATCCGCCAAGATGCTGGCGGGATTGGGCGCGCAGGCGATTGCGACCTCTTCTGCCGCTTATGCGTTTACGGTGGGGGTGCCGGATGGCGGCAATGTCTCGCGCGATGACAGTCTGGCGCATGCGCAGGATTTGCTCGCGGCGGTGGATGTGCCGGTATCGGGTGACTTTGAGGACGGGTTCGGGCCAGATCCTGATACCTGCGCTGAGACAGTGCGCTTGTCGGGTGAGATCGGGCTTGCGGGCATTTGTATTGAGGACACGATTGGGGCTTCGGCTGACTTTTACGACTTTGATCTGGCGGTTGAGCGTGTGCGTGCAGCCAGTGCCGCCGCTCGTGGGTTGCCAGATGATTTCTTCTTTGTGGCGCGTGCGGATGGCGTGATGACACGCGGTTACGATATTGAAGAGGCGATCCGCCGTATTCAAGCGTTTGATGAGGCGGGGGCGGACGGGCTTTATGTGCCGATGCCGCGCAGCTTTGATGATTTGAAGCGGATTGTCGCGGTGACGTCCAAGCCTGTGAATGTGTTGGCTGCGGGGCCTTATGCGAAATACAGCGTCGCGCAATTTGCGGAAGCCGGGGTTGCGCGGATCTCGCTTGGGTCGGCGTTGGCGCGAGTGACGCATCGGGCGATCCATGACGCGGCGGGGGCCATGTTTGGACAGGGTGATTTCACAGCGTTGAGCGAGGCCCTGCCCGGCGATGTGGCAGATGCGCTTTTGGGAAAACCGTCATGAGACTGCTGCGGAGCTTTCTGATTGCACTTGCCGTTTGGGCCCTGCCCGCCTCTGCGCAAGACCTGCCAGCCTACAGCAATGTTTATGTGAATGACTTCGCTGATATCCTATCGCCGGAGACCGAAGCCACACTGACTGCGATGATCGAAGCCGCGCGCGCAGAGTGCGACCACGAGATGACGGTAGTCACGATCACCAGTGTCGATGATTACACACCGGGGTTGAGCATTGAGCGGTTCGCAAAGACGCTGTTCAACACGTGGGGCGTTGGTAATGCGGAGCGCAATGACGGCATCATGCTGGTTGTGGCCGTCAAAGATCGTGAGATGCGGATCGCATTGGGGTCCGGCTTCAGAGCGCGGTTTGACGGGTTGGCCACGCGGATTATCGAGCGGGACATGGTGCCGGAATTCAAAGCTGGACGCATGGAACAAGGTGTGATCGCAGGGACGCGGGAAAGCCTCGCGCAGTTACGTATTGATGCGGTCCTGCCGGAACCTCAGGGCTTTGAAGAGAAGTTTGGCCGCTTCTTAGAAGAGCATACTGGCCTTGGGATTTTCTTGGTTATGGTTGGGGTGTTGAGCTTTCCTTTGATCGCCGTCATGGGACCGTTTCTGATGTTTGGCGGCTTGAAATGGCTTATTCACCGTCGACCGCGTAAATGTCCGGAATGCGATCGGATCATGTTGCGCTTGGGCGAAGCGCAGGAAGATCAATATCTTGATGCGGGACAGATTGCCGAAGAAGAGGTGAAGTCAAAGAATTACGGTGTCTGGTTTTGCGAACATGACGAGCATCTGACGATCATTGGATATCCCAAAATGTTCAGTCGGCACAAAGCCTGTGCGGAATGCGGCTATCACACATGCGAGACGCAAAGCACCACGTTGCGCGCGGCCACGACATTGTCGGGCGGACTGAAGCGCGTCGTAAAAACATGCAGCCATTGCGGGCATCAAAGCAGCAAAGAGGTTGCGACCGCGCGGATAACCAAAACGACGTCAAGCTCTTCGGGATTTAGCAGCGGTGGTGGCTCTTCCAGCAGTTTTGGTGGGGGCAGTTCTTCCGGCGGGGGCGGTTCCGGCAGTTGGTAGGCATGCCGCAAACAGACCGCGATGCCGCAAACGGAACAGATCTAGGCCTCTTTCAGCGGTGATGATCGCTGCAAGGGAGAGATCAGTGCAAAGACGACGGTGCAAAACCACATTGGTGCGGCTGACCATTGGTGCAAGACGCGGACGTGCCGCGCGGGGGCGCCCCGAGGCGATGTGAATTCAACCGTCGCATTCCTTTATTTTCCCTGAGAGACACCCCATGACAGAACAGATTAGAACTGGACGCCGTTCCGGAGGCCGTGCGGCCCGGATGGCGCTGCGCGCAGCACCTTTGAGCGAAGACAAACGCCCCATCCGCCCCGGTATGAGCGGTGGGCAATACAAGCCGCTCAGCGATGCTGATATCGCCCGAATTCACCAAACGGCGCTCGATGCGCTTGAACAGATCGGGCTGGCCGATGCGCCCCAGACTGGCGTTGACATCATGGTCGGCGCAGGGGCGATCTTGGGGGATGACGGGCGGCTGAGATTTCCACGTGCCTTGGTGGAGGACATGTTGAGCAAGGCTGCGCGAAACGTGACATTGCACGGCCGCGATCCGGCGTACGATATGGAGCTGTCGGGCAGCAAAGTGCATTACGGCACTGCTGGGGCGGCGGTGCATATGGTTGATGTGCTTGGCCGTGAGTACCGCGAAAGCACTGTGCAGGACCTGTTTGACGCGGCAAAGATCGTGGACACGCTGGACAATATCCACTTCTTGCAGCGCCCGATGGTGGCCCGCGACATCACCGATAACGCAACCATGGATTTGAATACGGTCTATGCGACCACCCGTGGGACCGTGAAGCATATCGGCACCTCGTTTACGGAAGCCGGATTTGTTCCCGATTGCGTTGAGCTGTTGCATATGATCGCCGGTGGCGAGGACGCGTGGCGTGCCCGGCCATTCGTGTCGAACTCCAATTGCTTCGTTGTCCCGCCGATGAAGTTTGCCACCGATGCGTGCACGGTGATGGAGGAATGTATCCGCTCAGGCTTCCCTGTTTTGCTGTTGAGCGCTGGCATGGCCGGTGCCACGGCGCCGCCGACTGTGGCGGGCGCTATCGTACAAGCCGTTGCGGAATGTCTGGCTGGGATCGTCTATGTCAACGCGATGAAGCCGGGGCATCCTGCGATCTTTGGCACGTGGCCTTTTGGGTTGGATCTGCGTACCGGCGCGATGTCTGTAGGCTCTGGCGAGCAGGCTTTGCTGACGGCAGGCTGTGCGCAGATGCATCAATTCTACGGTGTTCCGGGCGGGGCTGCGGCGGGCGCCTCAGATTCGAAACTGCCGGACATGCAGGCCGGTTGGGAGCAGATGTGTTCAAACGTGATGGCCGGGCTGTCTGGATTGAACATGGTCTACGAGGCGGCGGGGATGCATGCCTCACTGCTGGGGTTCTGTCACGAGTCGCTGATCTTGGGCGACGATCTGATCGGTCAGGCGCAACGATGTGTGCGGGGGATTGAGGTGACGGATGACACGCTTGGTCTGGAAGAGATCCGCGCGACCTGTTTGGGCACCGATGGCTCGGGCCTTGGGCCGGGGCATTATCTGGGCACGGACCAGACGCTGAACCTTATGGAGTCGAACTACGTCTATCCGACACTGGGTGACCGCACGTCGCCAAAGGAATGGGCGGAGAAGGACAAACCGGATTTGCTGGAGAACGCTGTTGCGCGGAAGGAGGCCATTCTGGCTCAGCCATCCGCGGCAGAGTTTGATCCGATGTTAGATGCCGAGATCCGCAAGCGGTTCGACATAAGGCTGCCTTAACGCGGCAGGGCTGCGGCCTCCCGGGCCAGTGCTTCGATCCCATCCCAATCGCCTGCGGTGACCTTGTCTTTCGGGGCCACCCAAGAGCCGCCTGCGCACACCACGTTGGGCAGGCTGAGGTAGTCGTTGGCATTCGAGATCGAGACACCGCCTGTCGGGCAGAACATAACCTGCGGGATCGGCGCGCCGATGGATTTGATCGCGGGCGCACCGCCTGAGGTTGAAGCGGGAAAGAACTTGAGCATTGTGTAGCCGCGTTCCAGCAGGCGCATGGCCTCTGAAGCGGTGACAGCGCCCGGAAGCAATGGAAGGTCGGCATCTTCGCAAGCGTCCAGCAAACGGTCGGTCGCACCGGGGGAGACGCCGAATGTGGCACCGGCGTCTTTTGCGGCGATCACATCTTCCGGGGTCAGCAACGTGCCTGCGCCCACGACACCGCCTTGGACTTTGGCCATCTCGTTGATCGCCTCAAGGGCGGCGGGCGTTCTGAGCGTGACCTCTAGTGCGGGCAATCCACCGGCGACGAGTGCTTTTGCCAGCGGTTGTGCGTCCTTGGCATCATCGACAACCAAGACAGGCACGATTGGGGCCATTTGGCAGATTTTCAGGGCTTCTTTGCTGGCGGCGAGAGGTGTCATATTGGGGCGTCCCTATTGAAAGTGTCGTGTTGCAGAGTGTTTAGGTCAAAACGAAGCGGTTAGACCACCACCCCTGCCCCGTCATCTGCGCGGCCGACGGTTTGGCGGAAGGTTTCGAACAATTCCCGCCCGATGCCGTGGCCATTGTCGCTGAGATCCGGTGTGGCTGGTATGCGATCCTCGACGCCAGCGGTCAACACGTCCAACGTGCCTGAGACGGCATCGACGCGAATGATGTCGCCGTCTTGGATCTTGGCGATGATCCCGCCATCGACCGCTTCCGGTGCGACATGGATTGCAGCAGGCACTTTGCCGGACGCGCCTGACATGCGACCGTCTGTGACAAGCGCCACGTTGAAGCCGCGGTCCTGCAGCACACTCAGGGTTGGCGTCAGCCCGTGAAGTTCCGGCATACCGTTAGATTTGGGGCCTTGGAAACGGACGACAATCACGCAATCCCGGTCGAGCTTATGCGCGCGCCATGCAGCTTTCACTTCGTCTTGGCCAGAAAAGACGCGCGCGGGCGCTTCGATGATGTGGCGATCGGGATCAACTGCGGACGTCTTGATCACAGCGCGGCCAAGATTGCCGTTGAGCTGCTTGAGCCCTCCGTCGGCGCTGAACGGGTCTGTCGCCGGTCGCAGGATTTTCTCGTTCTCGGACTTCGTGGCCCCTTTGCCCCATGTAAGCGATCCGTCCTTTAAAATAGGCTCGGCGTGGTAGTCTTTCAGTCCTTCGCCATAGGCGGTTTTCGTATCGGGATGCAGCAACCCTGCGGAGAGGAGTTCACCGATCATGTAGCCTAGCCCGCCTGCCGCATGGAAATGGTTCACATCGGCCAGACCGTTTGGATAGACACGTGCCATCAACGGCGTCGCATCCGAGATGTCGGACAGGTCTTCGAGATCGAGCAGCACGCCTGCGGCCCGCGCCATAGCGATGATGTGGATTACGAGGTTGGTGGAGCCGCCCGTGGCCATCAGCCCTACAAGGCCATTCACAAAGGTCCGCTCATCGAGGATGTCGCAGACGGGTGTGTATTGATTGCCAAGCTTTGTGATTTCCAAGGCGCGTTTCGTAGCCTGCGCCGTAAGCGCGTCGCGCAATTCAGTGCCGGGGTTGACGAAGGACGCGCCGGGCAAGTGCAAACCCATAAATTCCATGAGCATTTGGTTCGAATTCGCAGTGCCGTAGAAGGTACAGGTTCCCGGACCGTGGTAAGACGCCATCTCTGCCTTCATCAACTCCGCACGGTCGATCTCACCTTTTGCGAATTGTTTGCGCACGGCGGTTTTTTCATCATTGGGAATGCCAGATGTCATGGGCCCCGCGGGGATGAACAATCCGGGCAGATAACCGAAGGTCGCAGCGGCGATAACAAGGCCCGGTACGATCTTGTCGCACACGCCGAGATATACGGCCGTATCAAACGTGTTATGGCTGAGGGCGACGCCTGCAGACAATGCGATGACGTCGCGCGAGAAGAGCGACAGCTCCATGCCGACCTGACCTTGCGTGACCCCGTCGCACATAGCGGGCACGCCGCCCGCAACCTGTGCAGTCGCCCCATTTTGGCGAGCAATCTCTTTGATGAAATTAGGATAGGTTTCAAACGGTTGGTGGGCTGACAGCATGTCATTGTAGCTGGTGACAATGCCGAGGTTCGGCGTTTTTTCTGCAACAAGCGCGTCTTTGTCCTGCCCCATCGCGGCGTAGGCGTGCGCTTGGTTGCCACAGGTCAGGTGACCACGGCGCGGGCCTTCTTCGGCGGCTTGGGCCATGCGTGACAGATAGGTTTTGCGTGTATCGGAAGACCGCTTGATGATCCGGTCAGTGACAGCTTCAATCCGTGGGTCGAGGGTCATTTTACTCTCCTGCGTTAGCCGTTAAATAGTGCCGTTAGCGCTAACAGTAAAGTGGCAAAGCCCACTGTTTGCCGTCAATCATCCCCGGGTACGCCATAGGAGGGGGCAGCGCGCGGATCCAGCGCCCGTTGAACGTATGCGTCAAGCTGGGGTTTGTAGACGTCCCATGCGGTTGCGACGGCTTCAATGGGACAATCTTCGGTCCAGTCGCAGCGCAGATCCGCGACGGGCCATGGCACCTTATCGACGATTTTTAGCCCGGCGGAGTGGATCGGTCCGGCCTCCCCGCCTGCTTCTAGACCAGCGCGCATTGCTGCAATTAACCTATCGCCGAGATGTCCTGCGTGGTTGGTGAAGGCGTTCACTATCGCTGCTGGCACGCTGTCATTGGCAAGAAGATTGCCGCCGGAGGCCACATCTTTGCCTTCAGCTTGAGTCCAAATGCCAAGGGAGTTCGGGCCAGAATGGATCGCCGTGCGGCCTGCCGTGTCGATGGCCAAGACCTGACGGTAGTCTATGAACTTGCCTTCGGATTGAACAACCTCAATGGCCTCGTTTGCGGTTTTGCCGCCCTCCATCAGGTCAAGCGCCAAGGGTCCGAGGGTCGGGTCTGTGACGTTCTGGGACGCGACGGCCCCGACGCCCGCGCGCGCGTATGAGCAGCGCGCGGCCACGGCGGGTGAGGATGACGCGATGGCAAGGCCGAACATGCCCGTCTCTGCGCAGCGGGCGACGAGGGAGAATGTCATGCAGGGATCACCGCTGTGCCGTCAATCTCGACCAGCCATTCAGGCCGTGCGAGGGCTTGGACGACAAGGCCGGTTGAGACCGGATGAACGCCTTTTATGTATTGCCCCATCGTGCGGTAGACGTCTTCGCGGTGCCGCACATCCGTGATGTAGACGACGACTTTCACCAGATGGCTCATGTCGCCCCCCGCCTCTTCAATCAATTGTTTGATGTTTTGCATGACCTTATGGGTTTGCTCCACCGGATCGTGGCTTTCGATATTTACAGCGTCGTCCAGATTTTGAGGGCACTGGCCCCGCAGCCAGACGATTTTGCCCGACGCTTCCGTCACGACGGCTTGGCACAGATCATTGTCGAGGTTTTGTTCGGGATAGGTGTCTGAGGTGTTGAATTTGCGGATGCGGGTATGGGCCATTTAGGTTCCTTAGATGCGGTCTTGGGCAGCGAGCCAAAGGTGGAAATCGCGAATTGTGCCCTCATAATCATCCTCCGCCAGAGGGCCTGAAACGGCGTGATCGGATGCAAGCGCAATTTGCATGCGTTCCAGCTTTTCGCGATCCTCCTGATTGACCTTTTCCCACAGTGCGATCCGCGCGTCGATCGTGTCTTCGTCAAGGTCATTGCCGTAAGTGGAGAGGGTCCATTTCACTTTGATCTGGCCCGCATTCAACGGAAATATGCTGAGGGAGACGAGCAGGCTAGCGGCTTGGCTGGCGACCTGCGTCGGGAAGACCGCAAAGAGGGTTGATCTTAGGCGTTCGTCTTCGGTCAGATGCGGTGCGCCCGTGCCGCGTGGCGGAATGGTTTTGGGGTAGTTTGCGGCGTAGGATGTGAAGCCTTCAGCGCTGACGAGCTTCCTTGCCAGTCCGGTGGGTGTGTAGTCGTGGAGCGTTTCGGGATGGACGACGGAAAGGTGGTAGCCTTCCATGAAGTTCTCAACGAGGCATTTCCAATTGGTGTTCCAGACTTCCTCCGCGACATGGGCAAGTTGGAAGTTTTCGCTTTCATAATTGGCGAGAAGCGCATCAAGGGCCGGATAGTTAAACGGCGCCGATGTCCCGTCGAGGTTTACATAGATAAAGCCGTTCCACAGATGGATGTTGTGGCGGTGCAGACCACAGCTTTTGGTGTCAAAGCCAGCATTGCGCATCCGAGTGGCCCGCATCAAACCGCCGTCGAGATCATAGGCCCAAGCGTGATAGGAACAGACAAAGCGTTTGGTATTGCCGCGTCCTTCGGCCAGCGGCATCCCACGGTGGCGGCAGACATTTGCGAGCACGGCGATCTGTGCATCCGTTTGCCGCACGACAATCAGCGGTTCATTGAGCAACTGAACGGTGAAGAAATCGCCAACATTCGGAATTTCATCCGTGCGGCCTAAACAGTGCCATCCGCGCCGCAAAACGGTGGCGGTTTCGCGGTCGAATTGTTCTTGCGACGTGTAGAATGCGCCCGGCATGGTCATGGGGCGATCTGCCGGAAGGGCTGCGATCTCTTGCAGCTGAGCGGACAGGAAAGACATTGTCAGGTCTCCTCTGTGATGTTCGGTTTGAAGGACGGATCCATCTTGCTCATCAGATATTGGGCGAAGTCGAAATTCGGGCGTTCGAGGTGAGATAGATGGCCGGGCTCTGCCCCGTCAGCAGACAGCCCGCGGTAGACTTTTTCTGTGCAGCCGCGATCCTCAACGTTGACCTCATCCAATAACGTCTTGAGGTCGATCAGGTTTTGCTGTGCTTCGGGGTCCTCTTTGTAGTCATCTGACATACCGCCACCAAAGCGGATATGGACCTGCCCTGGCCCCTTTGGATGCAAGCTGAGATACCAGAAGTAACCGGGAGTCAGTGTGATCAGCAGGCTTGGATAGATGGCGAGCAGGAACGTCGTGCGACGTTCGTCGCCGTGAAGACGGTCGTTTTTGGGATGCGCCATTGCGATCCGCAGCGACTCGTCTTTCAGAATGGTATGATAGTTGAACGCTTTGCGACCCGGCGGGCAGATCATCTCGTCAAGCTTGGACAGCCCGCCGATTGTGCCCGCATGGCAGACCGGCAAGTGGTAGCTTTCCATGAAATTCTCTGCCAGCACTTTCCAGTTCGTGTCCCAAAGGTGCTCTTCGAAGAAAGTCTCGGTGTAGTTGGTCATGTCATATCCCGCGACCAACGCTTCCACCTCTTTAAGTTCTTCCGCAACGGGGATTGCATCAGGGTTTAGGGAGATGAACACCCAGCCATGCCAGTCTTCGCAGGCGATATCAGGCAGGCTGTAGTCCTCTTTGCAAAAGGCTGTGTTGCCGCCCATTGCCGGTGCGCCGCGCAAGCTACCGTCTAGGTTATAGGTCCACGCGTGATAGGGGCAGACGATGGTTTTTGCATTGCCGCGCCCGTGCAGAAGCGTCGACATGCGGTGCCGACAAACATTGGAATAGGCCCGCAACACGTGGTCACTGTCGCGCAAAACAATGATGGGCTGGCCTGCCAATTCGCAGGTAACATAGTCGCCCGGGTGCGCCAAGGCGCTTGCGCGGCCCACACAGAACCACGATGCCTTGAAGATGTTTTCCAACTCCGCATCATGAAACTGCTCGGACGTATACACCGCTGGCGGCATGGCGCGCGCCTGTTCAAAAGGCACGGAGGCATTGGCGCGCAGCGCCTCGATTGGGTTTGGCAGTGGCGTGACAATGTTCATTCTTGAGGTCCCAAGTTCAGGCCGATTCCGGTCGATACTCGCGGTAGTTGCGTTGGATTTCTATCTGATCTGCGACATGTGCCGCGTCGTGCCAAACACCCCAAATAAAGGTTGAGCCTCGTCGCGATTGCCATGGGAGGCCAAGGAAATAGAGCCCCGGCTCAGGCGACACGCCCCGTTGGTGATAGGGTGCGCCATTGGCATCGCAGGCGTTCGGCAAGTCAATCCACGAGAAATCCTGCCGGTATCCCGTCGCCCAGATGACGTTGGTGATACCCGCTTCGGCAAGGTTTAATGTGCGGATCGGAGTGGTCAGGCAATCGGGGTCATCCGGCAACACGTGGGCCTGTGGTTCTTCGGGAAGGTCCAAGCCAAACCGGTCGACATAAGCGTCAGCCTGCGCGAGCATATCAAGGTAGTTGGCATCCCCTGCCGCGATATTCTCGGCAAGATCGTCGTTAAGCAAAAGCGACCCGTCTTGATAGCCGGACGCGCGACCAAGCAGCGTCAGGCCGCGATGCGCCAGACGACGAAAATCCACTGTCTCGCCCCCTCTGGCACCACTGACGGAGATCGTTAGGTGTTCCGTGCCGGGTGCTTTGGCGGCGAGATCCCAAAGGCCAAGCACACCCAACCACCAGCAATAATCCCGACCCCGATAGCGGCGTGGTGGGCGATCATGCGGGCCGATGCAAAGATAGGTTTTGCACCCGGCACGCTGCAATTCATCGGCAATCTGGCCACCAGAGGACCCCGCGCCCACGACCAACACGGCCCCATCCGACAGCGCGTCCGGACTGCGATAGCTGGCAGAGTGGATTTGGTTGATGGTGTCGTTTTCAGGAATGAGTGACGGTATGACAGGCTGCTGAAACGCGCCCGTTGCGGCGATGACGTTCTCCGCTGCTATCATGCCTTGTGATGTCTCAACCAAAAACCCCGGATGACCATCGGTACGCTTGAGCGATGTGACCGCAACACCCGTTCGGATCGGTGCGTTATGGCTGGTCGCAAATCCGGCAAGCGCTTCGGCCACCTCTTCTTTCGCGGGGAAATCTTCGGGACCGGATTTGGGAAATTGCATGCCGGGAAAGCAGTCATGCCAAGCTGGTCCGTTTGCGACGAGTGAATCCCAGCGCCGCGAGCGCCAGCTTTCGGCGATGCGATCCTTTTCAAGAACGAGATGGGAAATGCCGTGACGCGTAAGATGCGCACTGGCCGCAATTCCCGCCTGCCCTGCGCCTACCACCAAGGTATCAACAGCTTCGACCATATGTGTACTCTCCAAACTCCGACGTGGTGAGTTTGCCGAAATTGGAGCGCTCATAAAGCTATAATTGATGATGTAGCCCTTAGGCCGTGCCTAAGGTGCGCAGATTTGTTTTGAGCAGGCTCTTATGTCCGGTAGAGCAGCGATTGTCCGTTTGCGAATAAATGCACCTTAGCGGGGTCTGCCGTCATGTTCATCTTCTGGCCACGCATGCCCTTGTGGATGCCTGCAAGTTTCGCGATAACTGGCGCGTTTCCGGGGGCAGAGGGGACGAAGTAGAATTGGGTGACTTCACCCAGCTTTTCTGAGATTTGCACCTCACCTTGGTAGGCGTAGTCTGGCCCGTCGGTTTGCACCATGTCTTCGGGGCGAATGCCGACATTCACTTTCAGGCCCTTATCCGCATCGGTTGTCGGGATGTTGGCAGTGATAGTCCCTGCCCCTTCGGGCAAGCTGACCGTCGTGACTTCGCCTGTGCCCACGACCTCGCCTGCGAGCAGGTTCATGGCGGGGGAGCCGATGAATTGTGCGACGAATTCGTTTTCGGGCGTCTCGTAGAGTTCCAGCGGAGTGCCGACCTGCGCGATGCCTTTGTTGGCGAGGACCACGATGCGGGAGGCGAGCGTCATGGCTTCGACCTGATCGTGGGTCACGTAGATCATGGTGGAGTTCGGCATGCTTTCCTTGAGCTGCGCGATCTCGATCCGCGTTGCGACGCGCAGGCCTGCGTCGAGGTTGGAGAGCGGCTCATCGAACAGGTAGACCTTCGGGTCGCGCACGATGGAACGGCCGATGGCGACACGCTGACGTTGCCCGCCTGAAAGGGCTTTAGGCAGGCGGTCGAGATATTCGTCGAGTTGCAGAACTTTCGCGGCGCGCTCGATCGCGGCGTCAATCTCAGCTTGCGGTTTCTTGGCGAGTTTCAGCGCGAAGGACATGTTATCGCGCACGGTCATATGCGGATAAAGCGCGTAGGACTGGAACACCATCGCGATGCCGCGCTGCGCCGGTGGCACGTCGTTGACGACTTCGCCGTCGATCTTCAGCTCCCCGCCGGTGATCTTTTCCAGCCCCGCGATCATGCGCAAAAGCGTGGACTTGCCGCAGCCGGAGGGGCCGACGAAGACGATCAGCTCGCCGGTTTTGATGTCGAGATTGATGTCTTTGAGCACATTGACGGTGCCGCCATAGGTCTTTTCGACATTGGTGAGGTGTAGGTCTGCCATGGTCTTCTCTCCCCCTTAGTTCAAAGACAGCGCGAAGCAGGGCTGCCACGGGCCTAGATGTAGTTTGCCGTCCGCTGCCGGACCGGTGACGCCAAGCTCGGCGCCGATCGCTTGCCACTCGCCTGCGGGCATGTCGATGGTGGATGGTGTGTCCGATAGGTTGAACGCGCAGAAGATGGATTGCGTGTCGTCTTTGCGGATGAAGCTGAGCACATCGTCGTGCGCTTGCAGCGCCTCGTGATCGCCACCGATCAGCGCAGAATGGGTGCGGCGGAAGCCGATGGCGCGGCGGTAGTGATGCAGCGCTGTGGCGGGATCAGCCTCCTGCGTCGCGACGGAGCGGTTGAGGTGATCATGGCTGACGGGCAGCCACGGTTGCGCGTCGGTGAAGCCGCCATTCTGGTTGCTGGGCTCCCAGACCATCGGTGTGCGGCATCCGTCGCGGCCTTTGAATTCGGGCCAGAATTCGATGCCGTAAGGATCTTGCAGGTCCTCAAAAGCGACATCGGCTTCAGGCAAGCCAAGCTCTTCGCCCTGATACAAGCAAGCCGAACCGCGCAGGGCCATGAGCATGGTGATGTAAAGGCGCTTGGCGGCAGGTGTCAGGTCCCAGCGGGTGACGTGGCGCTGCACATCGTGGTTGGAAAACGCCCAGCAGGCCCAACCAGTGGGTGCGTGTTTATCGAGGCGGTTAAGCGTTTCCACGACGCGTCCGGCGGTCAGGCGTTCTGCAGAGAGAAATTCGAACGCGTAGCACATGTGGATACGGTCATCGCCTTCGGTGTATTCACCAAGAATTTCAAGGCCACGTTGCGCGTCGCCAACCTCTCCCACAGCGGTGCGGCCGGGATATTCATCCAGCAGCGCGCGGAAGCGTTTCAGAAACCCGATATTTTCCGGTTGGTTCTTGGAATGCAGATGCTCTTGGTGGTTATAAGGGTTCACCGACGGCGCGATTGTCGCATTGCGCTTTTCAGGGGGCAGCGCAGGGTTGTCGCGCAACTGCGCGTCGGCGAAGTAGAAATTGATCGTGTCGAGGCGGAAGCCATCGACGCCGCGGTCTAGCCAGAAACGGGTCACGTCGAGCAGCGCGTCTTGCACGGCGGGCTCGTGGAAGTTCAGATCTGGTTGCATGGCAAGGAAGTTGTGCAGGTAATATTGCTCCCTGCCCCCGTGCCAATGCCATGCGGGACCGCCGAAGATCGACAGCCAGTTGTTCGGCGGCGTTCCGTCGGGTTTGGGGTCGGCCCAGACATACCAATTGGCCTTGTCATTGGTGCGATCCTGGATCGATTCTTGAAACCACGGGTGCTGGTTCGATGTGTGGCTGAGCACCAGGTCGATCATGACCTTCAGGCCCAGTTGATGGGCCGTTTCGATCAATGCGTCGAAATCTGACAAGTGGCCGAACATCGGGTCGACATCGCAATAATCGCTGACGTCATAGCCGAAGTCTTTCATGGGCGACGTGAAGAACGGACTGATCCAGATCGCATCGACGCCGAGCGATTTGATATAAGGCAGCCGCATGGTGATGCCGTTCAGATCGCCAATGCCGTCGCCGTTGCTGTCTTGATAAGAGCGCGGATAGATCTGGTAGATCACGGCACCGCGCCACCAGTCTTCATTGGCTTTGGCTTCAGCAGCCAGAGAGGGAGTGTGTTGCGTCATGGGCGTGTCTCTATTTAACGGAGCCGGCCAGAAGGCCGCGCACCAGATAGCGTTGCATTGTGAAGAAGACGATCAGCGGCACAGCAATTGAGATGAAGGCGGCAGCGGCAAGGATGCCCCAGTCGCCGCCTCTGGACCCGAGCAGGTCATCTGCAATTTTGACGGTCATGACCCAGCTTTCGCTGTTTGATGGCAGGAAGACTTTTGCCACCAGAAGGTCGTTCCATGTCCACAGGAACTGGAAGATCGCGAAACTTGCAAGCGCTGGGAAGGAGAGCGGCAGCACGATTTTGGTGAAGACTTGGAAGTCTGTTGCGCCGTCGACCTTGGCGCTCTCGATAATGTCGCGTGGCAGGCCAACCATATAGTTTCGTAAGAGATAGATCGCCAGCGGCAACCCGAAGCCGGTATGCGCCATCCAGATGCCAAGGAAGCTTTGACCGACCCCCATCGCATTGTGGAGTTTCAGCATGGGCACGAGTGCCAATTGTAGAGGCACGACGAGCAGTCCTACAACGACGGCGATAAGAAGCCCCCTGCCCGGAAAATCCATCCATGCGAGCGCATAGGCCGCAAAGGCTGCGATAAGGATCGGGATAATCGTGGCGGGGATCGTGACCGTCAGCGTGTTAATGAACGCGCGGTCCATGTTGGCGGAACCCATGATGGTCTCGTAATTGACCATGCTGAACTCAGGCGGTTGGGCTGCGGCGAAATAGACGGAAGGCGCGCGTTTGATTTCTGCCGGTGAGGTGTAGACGTAGTCGCCATTTGATTGCATCGTCAGCGTGCGCCCTTTGGTCAGCTCAGCCGTTTCGCCCGCTTTGAACGCATCAGGTGCCGCGCGACGCCCGCCGAACTTGGACACGGTGCCGGAGCCTTCGCCGAAGACATTGCCTTCGATGACATTAACGCCGTCTTTGCTGACCGGTTCGCCTTCTGCTTTCACTGCGAAGTTTTGTTCAACCGGCAAGGCGGACAGCCACCAGCCTGAGTTTGTGATCGCGTCACGGTCCCGGAAGGAGGAGACAAGAAGCCCAACCGTGGGGATCAGCCAGATGACGACTAATAAGATGACCGAGATTTGGACGGCCCAGTTGAGCGATGATTTGGTACCTGCAATGTTGTCCATTATTTCATCTCCGCGCGGGCTTGGCGAATGTTCCAGACCATGACCGGTAGAACGATGATCATGATGACGAAGGCCACAGCCGTGGCGCGGCCGTCATCGCGGAACATGTAGCTCATCATATAGGATGGCAGGATTTCGGTGCCGAAATTGCCGCCGGTCATGGTGTAGACGATGTCAAAAACCTTGAGCACAAGGATGGTGATCGTGGTCCAGACCACAACGATCGTGCCCATGATTTGCGGCACCTTGATCTTGAAGAAGATTTGGAACGGGTTCGCGCCGTCGATAATCGCGGCCTCGATGGTTTCTTCGGGGATACCTCTGAGCGCGCCGGACAGGATCACCATGGCGAAACCCGTCTGGATCCAGATCAGGATGACCATGAGGAAAAAGTTGTTCCAGAACTGCACCTGCAGCACGTCCAACGCCTCTGTCGCGCCCATGGCGAAGCGGATTGCGTTCAGGAGGCCAATGTCAGGGTTGTTTGCATACATGAAGCGCCAGATCAGGGACGCGCCCACGAAAGAGATCGCCATCGGCATGAAGATCAGAGATTTGGCGATGTTGCCCCATTTCAAGCGGTCGGTCAGCTGTGCGACAAGCAGGCCGAAGAAGGTGGAGGCCGCGGGGACGACCAGCATCCACATGAAGTTGTTCAAGAACGCGGTGCGGAAACCGGGGTCTTGGCCGAGCGATACATAGTTGCCGAAGGCGATGAATTCGTCGCCCGAACGGTTGAAAAGCGAGCGGTAGAAAGAGCCGACGACGGGGTAAATCAAATAAAGCGTCAGCGCGAACATCGCGGGGAACAGAAACAACCACGGGCGGACCATGTTGGCGCGGTTGATGTTCTTGCCCGGGTTCTTCGATTGGACGGGGAAGATGACTTTGTCGAGGAGCAGGTTTGAGGCGTAAAAGTAGCCCACGCAGCCGCCGACGCCGATCACGATGGTCAAAAGGCCTTGGATGATAGGTGACATGACTGATCCCTCCCCGATCAGGTGTATGGTGACCCCGGCTGAGGCGCCGGGGTCTTTTGCTTTTGCGTCAGTCGCTTAGTTCAAAGCGTCCCAGCGTTCCTGGATCGCTTTGGCGACTTCAGCGGCGTCTTTGCCGGTGGTGTAGTCGACCATGCCGGTCCAGAACGCGCCTGCGCCGATCTCCGCTGGCATCAGATCAGATGCGTCAAAGCGGAACGTTGTGGCGTTCTGCAGGATGCCACCTTGCGCGCGCAGGCTGTCATCTTGGTAGGTTTCTAAATTCACGCCAGCATGAGCTGTCAGGAAGCCGCCTTGCACCATCCAGGATTCATGGGCGATTGGCAGTTTCAGGAACTCAAGGAACGCGGTTGTGGCATCCGATGGGTTTGTGATGGCGAACAGTGTGCCTGCCCCCAGAACCGGTTTGCCAAGGTCTTTTTCGGCATAGGCCGGAAAGTAGAAGAAGTCCGCATCTTCGCCGACAACCGTGCCTTCAGGGAAGAAGGCCGGAATGAACGATGCCTGACGGTGCATGTAGCACTTTGGCGGGATTGCGAAGAGGCCGGTTGGGCTGTCACGGAAATCCGTGTTCGCCACAGCAGAGGCGCCGCCATCGACATAGTCGTCATTGCGCGCGAATGCGCCGAACTCTTCGATGGCTGCGATGACTTTCGGATCGTCGAACTTCATCTCATTTGCGACCCAAGCGTCGTAATCTGCCGGCGAGTTGGTGCGTAGCATCATGTCTTCGACCCAGTCGGTTGCAGGCCAGCCGGTAGCAGCGCCTGATCCCAGACCGATGCACCATGGTGTTTCGCCATCTGCAACGATTTGATCTGTCAGCGCTTTGAGGTCTTCCATGGTTTCTGGAATGTCGTAACCCGCTTCGTCAAAGGCTTCTGGTGAATACCAGACCAGTGATTTCAGGTCGACGCGGTAGAACATGCCAAAGGTTTGGTCATTGCCGTCTTTGTCGGCATATGTGCCCAGATCAACCCATGATGGGCCAGCGGCGAAGTTCGATGCAATCCAGTCATCGGTGCCTTCTGGCAGCGGTGTCAGCAAACCTTGGCTCGCGAGGTCTGCGGCAAGGCCGGGCTGTGGGAAGACGGCGAGGTTCGGCGCAGAGCCAGCACGTGTCGACACAACAATGTCTTGCTCGAAGCTGTCAGAGCCGGAATAGTTAACGTCAGCGCCTGTTGCTTCTTCAAAATAGGCTACGACCTTGTCGAATTTCTCTTTCTCATTGCCGGTCCATGGGCCAGTGATCTCCACCGTTTGGCCGGAGAAGTCGTTCGCCTCGGCAAATGCCGTGTAGCTGTCCCAGCTGAACGCGCCTTCGCCGGGCGCGAATGGCAGATGCCCGTCGGCAAGTGCTGTCGTGCTCATCAGCGCGAGGGCCATTGCGCCCGTCAGATATGTTTTTGTCATGAATTTCCTCCCATTGGTGGCGCGGTACCTGCGCCGGTATGCCATCTGTCGCGCCTTGGGAATCATTTCCAAAGCGCTTTGGATGCCGCGAAACTGACTTAGCGTGAGCTTTCTGTCAATCAGAACCTCTCAATAACTGCTTAAAGCGCAAAAATACGGAGAAAATAGCAATTGGCCCTTTGACCAATCCTGTTTTCCATCTTACCAATTACTGACAATCTTCAAAGCGCTTTGAGGTTACCAAGCCAATATGAACCTTCGTCAACTCTCAGAAGAACTGGGCTTGTCTCAGACCACCGTGAGCCGTGCACTTAACGGCTATCCTGAGGTGAATGAGGCCACACGTCAACGGGTTCAGGCCGCGGCGGAGGCACATAACTACCGCCCAAGCCAGCAAGCTAAGTCGCTGGCGACGGGCAAATCCATGCAAATTGGGCATGTCATTCCCTTCTCTGCGCAACATGACATGGTCAGCAACGTCGTGTTCTCAGACTTCATTGGCGGCGCGGGCGAAGTCTACGCGCAGCACGGCTATGACATGCTTTTGTCGATGGTGAATTTCGATGACGAAGAACGCGCCTACCGTGAGCTTGTCCGCAAAGGGTCTGTTGACGGGATGATTGTGCATGGGCCGACCCAAGATGATCCACGCATCGCTTTGCTCAAAGAATTGGACATTCCGTTTTTCGTACATGGCAGGTCTACCCATGTGACCACGCCTTACAACTATCTCGATGTGAACAGCAAAAGCGCGTTTCGGCGCGCGACTGATTTTCTGCTGGACCTCGGACATGAACGGATCGGATTGATCAACGGCTCTGAACGTATGGATTTTGCCCAACGTCGCCGTGCGGGTTACGAGGCTGCGTTAACGGCGCGCGGTATCGCGATTGATACCGACATCATGCGCTCAAACGAAATGACGGAGCCTTACGGGTTCAGCGCGGCATGCGAGATGCTGACCTCAGAAAACCCACCGACCGCTTTTATGGCGTCGTCCATTGTGCCCGCATTGGGGATCCGGCGCGCAATTGAAAGTCAAAACCTGACCGTTGGGCGCGATGTATCAGTGATCTGTTTTGACGATGCGATTTCTTACATGCCCAACGGCGAAGGCGAGCCGATCTTTACGGCCGCGCGCTCCTCCGTCCGTGATGCAGGACGTCGATGTGCAGAACTGCTGATTGCCCAGATTGCCGATCCGACCGCGGACCCTGTTTCAGAACTTTGGGACGCTGAACTTGTTGTTGGGCGCTCAACCGGCCCTGCCCCTAAGAAAGACTAACGAAATGAACTTCAAGCGCTCTGATTTTCCCGAGGGGTTTCTTTTCTCGGCTGCAACCTCTGCCTATCAAATTGAAGGGCATGGGTTTGGCGGTGCGGGAACAACGCAATGGGACACGTTTGCCGCAACGCCCGGCAATGTGGTCCGCGCGGAAAATGGGGCTTTGGCCTGCGATCATTACAATAGATTTGAAGAAGATTTTGATCTGGCCCGCGACATGGGTCTGGACGCCTACCGTTTTTCGACCTCTTGGGCTCGAGTGATGCCTGAGGGTCGTGGCGCGGTGAATGCGGAGGGCCTCGATTTCTATGACCGTTTGGTTGACGCGATGTTGGAGCGTGGCCTGAAACCACAGGCGACGCTATATCATTGGGAACTGCCGGTTCCTTTGGCGGATCTCGGCGGGTGGCGAAACCCTGAGATCGCGCATTGGTTTGCGGATTTCGCGACTGTCATTATGGAGCGGATCGGCGATCGTGTCTTCTCCGTCGCGCCAATCAATGAGCCTTGGTGCGTGGGTTGGCTGAGCCATTTCGAAGGGCATCATGCTCCCGGATTGCGCGATATCCGCGCAGCCGCACATGCAATGCACCATGTTTTAACAGGGCACGGGCGGGCAATTCAGGCGATGCGGGCTTTGGGGATGAAAAACCTCGGGGCCGTTTGCAATTTCGAATTCTCTACCCCCGCAGATGACACCCCCGCTTCTGCCACAGCAGCCAAGCTTTATGACGGGATTTACAACCGGTTCTTCCTCGGTGGTTTGTTCAAGGGCGCCTACCCCGATGACGTGATGGAGGGACTGGAGCCTCATATGCCTGTCGGATGGCAGGATGATTTTGATCTGATTGGTCAACCCTTGGATTGGGTGGGCGTGAACTACTACACCCGCAAACTGATTGGAGGCAATGACGGCCCATGGCCCGCTTATGATTATGTTGAGGGACCACTGCCAAAGACGCAAGTGGGGTGGGAGATCTATCCAGAAGGTCTGTACCACTTTCTAACTTGGGTCGATCAGACCTACACGAAGGGCTTGCCGATTTTCGTGACCGAGAACGGGATGGCAAACGCCGACGAGGTCGGGCGCGATGATGTGGAACGTATAGAATATCTTGATGCGCATCTGGCAGCGGCGCAGCGCGCGATTAAGGATGGTGTGCCGTTGGGCGGCTATACGTTCTGGTCGCTTCTGGACAATTACGAGTGGGCCTTGGGCTACGAAAAACGCTTTGGCCTGATACATGTCGACTTTGACACCCTTGAGCGCACGCCCAAGGCGTCCTATCACGCGTTACGCAGCGCTTTGGCGCGATAGGGAACGGGTCATGAGCAAACGCGCCGCAAATAAATACAGCCTCGTCGCAGATATCGGCGGCACAAACACCCGTGTGGCTTTGGCAGAAGGTCGGCAATTGCTGACGGAGACAGTGCGCAAATACCGCAATAGCGAGTATCCCGGACTGGAAACCGTGCTCAAGGCCTTCATTGCTGAGGAGGAAGACGTGGATTGTCTGGGCGCCTGCGTCGCCCTTGCAGGTCCTGTACGCGATGGACGCGGTACTATGACAAATCTTGATTGGGAAATTGACGAGGCCACGCTCGCACGCGCGTCAGGTGCAGAGAACGTGTGCCTTCTCAATGACTTGCAGGCACAAGGTCATGCAATTGGGCATCTGCCCGACGGCTCTACGCGGACATTGGTCGTTGGGCCAGAGGCCGCTGATGATGCCACGAAGATGGTTATTGGCGTAGGCACCGGATTTAATGTGGCCCCTGTCTTTGAAACACCCGGCGGTCGCTATGTCCCTGCGGCCGAAGCGGGTCATGCAAACTTGCCGGTGCGTGGTGAGGATGAGTTGGCGCTAATCAGACATTTTGAGACGGCGCATGGGTTTCCTGCCGTCGAAGATATGCTGTCTGGCCGCGGGTTGGAGCGGGTCTATCTGTGGCTGACCTCGGAAGCCGGAACACCTGTTGAGAAATCCGCAGCCGATATCATGGCGGGTTTCGAGGACGGCACGGATCCCAAAGCCCGCGAAGCGGCGGCCATGTTCGTGCGTATGTTGGGAACCGTTGCGGGGAACCTGTCCTTGATCCACCTGCCATTTGGCGGAATATACTTTGCAGGCGGCGTGGCGCGGGCCTTCGTGCCGCATTTCGATGATCTGGGCTTCTTGAACGCCTTCCGCGACAAGGGCCGCTTTGCTGGCTTCATGCAAAACTTTGCCGTCCATGTGATCGAAGATGACTTCGCCGCCCTCACTGGCTGTGCGAATTACTTACACGCGAACTAGACCGCTGTTGTTGGGTCGTAGCCGTAAATCCAGTCTTGGCGGTTGTGGATCAGCTTAGGCGACAGTTTCGCAGCCGCCCAGATCGGCGCATAGCTTGCAGTCTTGGCCAGCACGCCACGTTTGTGAAACAGCGATAGGTTCGCGGCGGAGCGGCGTTGCACACGTGTAACCCGGTCGATGCGCAGGTCGAAATAACGCTGCAAAGCGGCCGTCTTGTCCGCCTCCGCCGCCAAGCACCGCCCTAAAATCACGGCGTCTTCTAAGGCCTGCACAGCTCCTTGGGCCATGGAAGGCAACATTGGGTGAGCCGCATCCCCAAGCAAGGATACAGGCCCGTCTGACCACGTTGCCAAAGCAGGGCGATCCAAAAGGGCCCAGCGGTTCAGCTTCGGGGCCACCTCAAGGATGCGCGTGACCTGTGGCACCCATCCCTCAAACTCCTGCAGAGCCTCTGCCCTGTCGCCTTCAGAGGACCAACTGTCATTCTCCCAGCCCTCCTGCTCAATAATGCCCACGAAATTTACAAGGCTTCCGCCGCGCAAGTAGGTCGTAACGGCATGCTTGCCCTGCCCGGCCCAAACACATCCGCTTTGCGGCGGGGCATCGGTGCCCAAAGCCTCAACCGGCACGACCGTGCGCCAGGCCACATTGCCTGTGAACCGCGCGCGATCTGCACCTGCAAGTTGGGACCGGATGACCGAATGTACGCCGTCAGCGGCAATGACGATATCCCCGAACACGCGTTCCCCGCGGTCCAGATAAACGCTCGCGCCGCCCCGTTCGCGCACATATCCTGTGGCCTTTGCATTGGTACGCAACACAAGGCCCGCTTTTTTGCCCAGCGCCGTCTTCAAAACCTCCTGCAAGTCGGCCCTGTGGATTTGCAAGAACCGCGCACCCCAGCGAGCGTGCGCATAGCCTTTCATAGAAAGGTCGAAAATCTGTCGCCCTGACCGCCCCATCGCCATCCGAATAGAGTTCGGTTCAAAAACATGGGGGTCCAACATGTCCATTACGCCCAACGACTGCAGGGCTTTGACGCCGTTCGGGCTGATTTGCACGCCTGCGCCAATCTCCGAGATCACGGGCGCTTGCTCCAACACCTCGACATCCAGCCCTGCTTGCGTCAGCGCGAGCCCTGCGGCCAGACCGCCAATTCCGCCTCCAACAATGACAGCCTTCATGGCAGGCGAATACCTCCATCCAGACGAATGGTGGAGCCGTTGAGATAGGGGGAAGCAATGATTGTGTTGACCATTGCGCCAAACTCCTCTGGCTTGCCAAGCCGCTTGGGAAAGAGCGGTTGGCTGGCAAGAGCCGCTTGCGCCTCTTCCGGCAGTCCAGCCAGCATCGGTGTCATAAACAGCCCCGGTGCAATGGCCATCACGCGAATGCCAAGGCTCGCGAGATCACGCGCCATAGGCAGCGTCATGCCAACGATACCACCCTTAGAGGCCGCATAGGCGGGCTGCCCTTTCTGGCCATCAAATGCCGCGACGGAGGCCGTGTTAATAATGACCCCACGTTGACCATCGCCATCGGGTGTGTTGGCTTGCATCGCCTCTGCGCCCAATCGCGCAACATTGAAACTGCCGACCAGATTGATATCCACCGAGCGCTGAAAATCCGCCAAATGATGTGCGCCGTCCCTGCCTACGGTCTTGGCCGCGATTGCGATACCTGCGCAATTCACAACGGCGGTGACAGCGCCGAATTCCGACAGAGCCCAGTCGCGCGCCGTCTCAACGGAGGTTTCATCCGTTACATCCGTTTCCGCAAACCGGGCGGCGGCACCGATTTCATCGGCAAGGGCTGTGCCGCGCGCACCGTCACGATCAAGCAAGACGACCTGACCGCCAGCCTGAGCAATCGCACGGGCGGATGCGGCGCCCAAACCGGAGGCACCGCCACTGATCATCGCGACAACTTTTTTCATATCACCCTCACATTTTTGCGGGAAAGTAGCAGGTTCCGGGTGGTGCGCTAGGGCCCCCTGCGCCATGATCGGAAAAACTTCGCCGAAGAGAGTCCCCGTGGCCACGCTTCCCCGCCTCACCAATCGCGACGCACGCCGCTTGTTCCTGCTGCGACATGGCCTGTCCGGACCGCAATCGGGGTCCGGAAAAGGGCCTGATTTGGCGCGCGTTGTGGATGATCTTGGCTTCGTTCAGCTTGACAGCATCAACACGGTCGCGCGGGCCCATCATATGATCCTGCATGCACGTCGGCAGAGTTACCGCCAGCCAAATCTTGATCGCATCTACACACAAGACCGCGCGGCGTTTGAGCATTGGACGCATGATGCCTCCGTCATCTCGATGCCATTCTTCAAACATTGGCGTCACAAGATGATGCGCAATACTGAGAAACTGCGCCAGCAATGGAAATCATGGCGCAGACCCGGTTTTGAAGAAAAGGCCGAGGAAGTTCTGCGCCAAATCGCCGATCATGGCCCCTGTTGTTCCTCCGATGTGGGCAAGGATGAGGAGCGTTCCAGCGGCGGATGGTGGGATTGGCACCCGTCAAAGACCGCACTTGAGTATCTTTGGCGTAAAGGCGAGCTATCCGTGTGTCACCGCAAAGGCTTTCGCAAATACTACGATCTGACGGAAAAAGTCATTCCGCCGGAACATCTGAACGCGCGAACACATCTTGAGGAAACGCTCGATTGGGCATGCGACGCGGCATTGGACAGGTTGGGCTTCGCTACATCCACCGAGCTAGCCAATTTCTGGGACCTGACCACCAAAGCGGAAGCAAAGACATGGTGCGCTGAGGCATTACGCACCGGTCGGATTATTGAAATCGAGTTGGAAGGTCATGACGGGCAGCTTCGCCCAAGCTTTGCGCGCCCGGATGTGCTAGACACGGCCTTGCAGGCGCCGGAACCACCTGGGGCCGTCCGCATCTTATCGCCGTTCGACCCCGCGCTGAGAGACCGGATCAGAGCGGAACGGTTGTTTGGCTTCGATTACCGGATCGAGATCTTCGTCCCAGAAGCAAAACGCACCTACGGTTATTACGTTTTCCCCGTTATGGAAGGCGCAAAACTGATTGGCCGGATTGATATGAAATGCCACAGCAAAACCGACATTCTGCATGTCCGTGCGTTTTGGCCTGAAACCGGCGTGAAGCTGGGGGATGCGCGGATGAAACGTCTGCAAACGGCGCTTGAACGCACCAGCCGCCTTGCAGGGGCAAAAGACATCACCTTTGAGCAGGATTGGAAACGCACATGAGCGAAGCACGGATCGCCGCACAACTGGCGTTTCTGACGGAGGCAGACAAGTTGAAATCTGTCCTGCGTGGAACGACAATTTGCGATGGAACCCGTAAAGAGAATTCGGGCGAACACTCTTGGCATATCGCGCTTTACGCGATGGTCTTGGCAGAACACGCGGTGAAGCCCGTCAATATCGACCGCGTCATCAAGATGCTTCTGATCCATGATCTGGTGGAGATTGATGCAGGCGACAACCCGATCCACGGGGATCATGATCCAGCGGAGCAGGAGAAGATCGAACAAGCAGCCGCGGACCGCATTTTTGGCCTCCTTCCCGCCGATCAAGGCGACGCGTTTCGCGCGCTTTGGAATGAATTCGAAGCGGCGGAAAGTGACGATGCGATCTTCGCCAAATCCGTTGACCGGGTGCAGCCCGTTATTGCGAACCTAGAGACGGATGGCGGCACATGGCCTGAATATAACGTCACTCAAGACCAGCTTGAGGCACGGATTGGTGTCAAAGTCGCCCGTGGCGCGCCGGCTCTTTGGACGCATCTGAAAGGCGCGATAAACACATGGTTCGCAGGACGCGCGCTTTGAAATTTCCATTGCCAAAACGCCCCCGCGCCGCCCATAAGCCAATACGTAGCCAGCCGAATTAACCGGAGATCCCAATGTCGAAAATCAAGGTAGAGAACCCCGTTGTTGAACTAGACGGTGATGAGATGACCCGCATCATGTGGGATTTCATCAAAAAAAAGCTGATCCTGCCTTATCTCGACATTGATTTGAAATATTACGACCTCGGCATGGAAGTGCGTGACGAGACGAATGATCAGATCACCATTGATGCCGCTGAAGCGATCAAAAAGCACGGCGTCGGCGTCAAATGCGCGACGATCACACCCGATGAAGCGCGGGTTGAGGAGTTCGGGTTGAAGGAGATGTGGCGCTCCCCCAACGGCACGATCCGTAACATCTTGGGCGGTGTCGTTTTCCGCGCGCCGATCATCTGCAAAAACGTACCGCGCTTGGTTCCGGGCTGGACCGATCCGATTGTCATCGGACGTCATGCGTTTGGCGATCAGTACAAAGCGACCGACTTCCTGATGCCCGGCCCCGGCAAGCTGACGATGAAATTCGTGGGGGAAGATGGCGCAGTCATCGAGAAAGAGGTGTTTGACGCGCCCGCCGCCGGTGTGGCGATGGGGATGTATAACCTCGACGCCTCTATCGCGGATTTCGCGCGGGCCTCGTTCAATTACGGGTTGAACATCGGATGGCCGGTTTACCTCTCGACCAAGAACACGATCCTAAAAGCCTATGACGGGCGGTTCAAAGACTTGTTCCAAGAAATCTACGACGCAGAATTCAAAGAAAAATTCGAAGCGGCGGACCTGTGGTACGAGCACCGTTTGATCGACGACATGGTCGCCTCCGCCATGAAGTGGTCCGGCAAATTTGTCTGGGCCTGCAAGAACTATGATGGCGATGTGCAGTCCGACACCGTTGCACAAGGGTTCGGCTCCCTTGGGCTTATGACATCCCAACTGATGACCCCCGATGGTAAGATCGTGGAAGCCGAAGCGGCCCACGGCACCGTCACGCGGCATTATCGCCAGCACCAGAATGGCGAGGCGACCTCCACCAACTCCATCGCGTCGATCTACGCATGGACCGGCGCACTGAAGCACCGCGCCAAGCTGGATGAGAATGCGGAATTGGCGAAGTTCGCCGAAACGCTTGAGAAGGTCATCGTCGACACGGTGGAGAGCGGTCACATGACCAAAGACCTCGCATTGCTCGTCGGCCCCGATCAAGGTTGGCTGACGACCGAAGGGTTCCTTGAGAAGATCGACGAGAACCTCAACAAAGCGATGTAACCCACAGCTTTGATGCCCGGTGAAAAGGATAAGGCGTATGGCAAAGAACAGCTGGAAAATTGCCGTCATCCCGGGCGACGGTATCGAAAAAGAGACGACGCCAGAGGGCATCCGTGTTCTGGACGCCGCCGCGAAGCGATTTGATCTTGGGTTTGATTTTACCGATTACGATTTTGCCTCCGCCGACTACTATACGAAGCACGGGCAGATGATGCCGGACGATTGGAAAGATCATCTGAGTGGCAGTGATGCGTTGTTTTTCGGGGCCGTAGGGTGGCCTGAGATTGTGCCTGACCACATCTCCCTTTGGGGGTCGCTGATCCAGTTCCGGCGGGAGTTTGATCAATATGTCAGCCTGCGCCCTGCCCGCGCGATGCCCGGTGTTCCGTTGCCCTTAGCGGGTCGTGCGCCCGGTGATATCGACATGATGATCGTGCGGGAAAATACGGAGGGCGAATATTCCTCCATCGGTGGCAAAATGTTCCCCGGCACGGAGCGCGAAATCGTTGTGCAGGAAACCGTCATGAGCCGCGTCGGCGTCGATCGCATTTTGAAATATGCCTTTGAGCTGGCGGCCAAGCGCGGGGGGCATCTGACCTCGGCCACAAAATCCAACGGGATCTCGATCACCATGCCCTATTGGGACGAGAGGGTCGCGGAGATGGCTTTGAGTTACCCTGATATCAAGGTTGATAAATATCATATCGACATTCTAACGGCTCAGTTCGTCTTGCACCCGGATTGGTTCGACGTGGTTGTAGCCTCCAACTTGTTTGGCGACATCCTGTCTGACCTCGGCCCCGCCTGCACCGGCACCATCGGGATCGCACCGTCAGGAAACATCAATCCGGAAGGCAAATTCCCCTCCCTGTTTGAGCCGGTCCACGGCTCCGCGCCAGATATCGCTGGCAAAGGGATCGCCAATCCGGTCGGGCAGATTTGGGCGGCAGCGATGATGCTGGAACATCTGGGCGCGCATGAGGCCAGCACTTCAATCATAGCGGCGGTTGAGCGCGTCTTGTCAGAAGAGGCCTTACGCACGCCTGATCTTGGTGGACCGGCCGACACCAAGACATGTGGCGCGGCGATTGCGGATGCTGTGTCGGAAGGCGCGTAAGTGGCCGCCTCTGCGTTCCTAAGCTGCACGCGATTTGCGAAGACTACCGCGCGGCGGCCAGCATTGATCTGGAACATGACCGCGCAGATCAGACCGCACGCATCACCGCGCCACTCCTGGCCATTTGGGGCGCACAAAGTGTTGTCGGGGACCTCTATAACGTCAAAGCAACCTGGCAGGAAAAAGCAAACGATGTCACAGGCGTGGCCCTCCGCTGTGGTCACGCTATCCCCGAAGAAGCACCAGCAGAATTGACGGCCCATCTTCTTGAGTTTCTGGACGGTTAATGCATCGGCGCATAGCGGAGGTCTGACCTTTCCGGCACGTCCACCAACTTGCGGCTTTCCCCTGTCAATTTCTCCCGCTACGCTCCCCTGAAAAAGTGAGCTGCGACGATGCCCAAACACTACCTCTACCTTCTGATTGCGGTCATTGCTGAGACGATCGGCACCACAGCTTTGCAATCCAGCCAGCAGTTCTCTCGGTTCTGGCCGTCCGTGCTGGTCATCTGCGCGTATGCCGTGTCCTTCTACCTTTTGGCGCTGACGCTGAAATACATGCCCGTCGGGATCATGTACGCGATCTGGTCCGGCCTCGGCGTGGTTCTGATCGCGGGGATCGGGTTCATCTATTTTGGGCAACGCCTTGATGCGCCTGCCTTTTTAGGTCTTGCGATGATCATTGGAGGCATCTTGGTGATCCACCTCTTTTCCAACACAGCGGTGCATTGAACGTCACGGGGATTTTGCTGGCCGCTGGTGCGTCTTCGCGGATGCGGGGCGCGGATAAGTTGACGCAAGATGTGCGCGGTCAGGCATTGCTTCGAGATCGCGCACAGATGTTTTTGGCCTCACAACTCACACATGTGGTTGTCGTACTTCGCCCCGACCGCCCAGAACGGTTGAGCGCTTTGGACGGCTTGAAAGTGGAGATCACCATCAATCACCAAGCTGCAAAAGGGATGGCATCCTCCATCCAAGCAGGTCTCACTGCCTTGAAATCAGACGCGGACGCCGTGTTGATCATGCCAGCCGATATGCCCGATATTACGAGTGACGATATTGACGCGATGCTCAAAGTCCACGCAAAGGAACCGCACACGATCCGTCGCGCGACGACAGCGGACGGTGTTCCCGGAAGTCCCGTGATCTTTCCAAGGGACAGCTTTGCAGCACTGCAAGCCTTACAGGGTGACGAAAGCGGAAGAGCCGTGCTGAAAGCGCAGGCAGATCACGTGCAATTTCACAAGCTATCTGGCACCCGTGCCTCAACCGACCTTGATACGCCCGAAGACTGGGCCGCGTGGCGCGCGCTTAAGACGTGAGCAGTTTGGCCTCGTATTTCTTCAACGTCATGCGTGCCGTTTGATAAGCCTCAACCCCGTCGCGGCTGGTGAGTTGCGGGAACAACTCAAGCACTTCTTTGCGCTGGGCGTCACCGATACCCTTCAGAGAATAGTCGCCGGGCTGGAAACTTTCGGTCCATGCCCCGTTCGATAGGATCACCTCGTGATTGTCGAACAGGATATGCCAATACGTCACCGCAGAGGTTGAGACGACGTCTATCCCCTCCCGATCCGTCATGTGCTTCACAGCAGACAGAACTTCGGCGTCTTCGAACAACATGCCGACGCGGTCTTCCATCATCAAAACGCGGTGGTTCGGTGACAAAAGCAAATCAGTTTGCGGCAAACCACTGCCAAGGGATCCTGTCCGCACCAAGACAGGCTTGAGATGCGGCAGGGCCTGCATCGCGTCCTGTTTGACCGTCTTTTGACCAATCCAGCGGATTTCCTGCATGCCACTATCGCGCGTGATAACGCGGTCTCCTTCTTGCAGGTTTTCAATCGCTATCTCACCACGCGGCGTCGCGATCCGCGTGCCGGTTGTGAAGCACGGAATGATCGACTCAATCTCGGTAAATTCCAGACGTCCCGTGATATTGCCGTTGCTATCAAGAAACTCAACGCGACCGGATTGGCTGTCACCATCCGCGTCTGTGCTGAGGTTTTGGAACCGGAAGGCACCTGCCCCTGTCAGGTCCAGCACATCGCGGTCATCGCCACCGGTGCCTCCGTCGACACGGTCGCCGTTTCCGTCGCTGCCCGATGTGACAAAGAATGTGTCGGCATCATCCCCACCGCTCAGCTGGTCTTGACCTGCTCCGCCTGTGATCTGGTCATTGCCCGCACCGCCTTCGATGCGATCATTGCCGTCATCGCCTGCAATAACGTCATCACCCGCGCCGCCATCAAGCTGATCCTGACCCTGACCGCCTTGCAAGTTGTCATTGCCGTCACCGCCTGTGATCCGGTCGTCGCCCTGCCCACCTTGCAGGCTGTCGTCGCCGTCACCACCCTCTATGACGTCCTGACCGGTCCCGCCGTCAATCGTGTCATTACCCTCATCGCCGGTGATCCGATCATCGCCATTCCCACCGGAAATAACATCATCTCCGGACCCGCCGGAGATCACATCCTGACCGCCGCCGCCATCAAGCGTGTCATCCCCTTCGCCGCCCTCGATGGTATCGTTGCCTTCGCCGCCGGTGATCGTGTCGTTTCCCTCTTGGCCGAACAGACGATCATCGCCATTGCCACCATCAATGATGTCATCGCCGGGCATGGTTGGCGTCACAACGGGATCGTCGATCAGATCACCATTCAGCGTATAGCCGGTCTGCCCGCCACGAGAGGTCAGCGTAAATTCGAGGAAGCTTTGGTTCTCAAAAGCAGTGCTGAACCACGAGTCCTGATCAGACGGGTTGGTATTGACCCCACCGGTCGCGGAGACGGTCGACGCGCCATCCTGAATGTTCAGGTTGGACGTGTCAGAGACCCCGTATTCCGTAATGAACTGCTTTCCGATCTCGACCTTTTCTGTCCCGTTTCTGGCCCGGTCCAGATCGCCAAAGGTCGCCGTAGAATTCAGCGAGATCGGCGCGCCTGTGTTCTGATTGAAAAACTCCAGACGGATCGTAACCGTTTCACCGTTCACGCTGGAGTTGAAAACTCTGTTCAACAGGATTTCCGCACCCGTGCCGCCTGTCAGATCGACATTCAGGTTTTGCGAAGACTTGCTGACAACACTCAGCCGTCCAAGGACTGGTGTCCCGTCATCCAAGGTGGCGATATTGCGATACTCGACCGACGTCCCGTCTGCGGATTCATTTTGGCGATTGGCAAAGACCATTTGCAAGGCTGTTGCATCCTGACCGGGCTGCGCGCCATTTGGCCCGTAATCGCCATAGACCGTATCATTGCCATTACCGGCGTTGATCGTGTCATTCAGGCCATTACCTGTGATCGTATCATCGAGATTGGTTCCGTTCAGAACGTCATCATTCTCTGTGCCGTTGATCGTCGCCATAAGGATCGGGTCCGTCGCTCACTCATTCATCTTCACATGCCATGGCCAGACCACAGCGGCAAAGGTGCCAATGCACCTTTAATTCCCCACTGATACTGCAATCTATGACGTGTTGCGCCGCTCTTGCATATTCCAAGTTGGAAACAGAGTGTTTCCGCCTACGCAAACGCAAAAATGACCGCCCCGAAGGACGGCCATTTTGCACGCTTTAACCTCTGAGCGGAGAGAATTTCCCGCTCAGACCATACTCTTACTTAAACAACATACGTGCTTCGTGCTTCTTCAGCGTCAGGCGAGCGGAGGCATAGGCCTCGCGACCTTTCTGACCCTGTAGCTCTGGAAACAATTCAAAGATTTCGTTCCGCTGTGCATTGCCGATGCCCTTCAGCGAGTAGTCACCCGGCTGGAAGCTTTCCGTCCACGCACCGTTCGACAGCACAACCTCGTGGTTGTCGAACATGAAGTGAATGTAGGTCGTCCCCATGGAGTTGATCGACTGCACGCCCTCGGTCGGGTTGACCAAGTGCTTGGCAGAAACCAGAACCTCGTTCTCCTCGAAATACAGCGACACGCGGTCGTTGTTTACGAGCATCCGGTGGTTCGGGCTGACCAGCATATCACGCTCTGGCAGACCATTGCCCAGTGACCCTTTCTGGATCAGCACAGGCTGCAGATGCGGGTTGTTTTGCAACTCGCGGCCATCCATGCGCTTGGCGCCGATCCAGCGGATTTCCTGAATACCATTGTCACGTGTGATGATCTTGTCGCCGACTTGCAGCTCTTCGACCAGCATTTCGCCACGTGGCGTGGCAATCGAGGTACCTGGCGTGAAGCACGGCACGATATTCTCGATCTCGGAGAAGTCGAGCGTCCCGATGACATTGCCACCCACACCGTCGAGGAATTCAACAGTACCGGAGGTGGAGTCGCCATCCGCATCAACCGTCTCGTTGATGATGCGCAGGGGGCCAGACCCGGTCAGGTCAAGCGTATCGACGTCGTCACCACCGGTGCCGCCATCAATCACATCACCGATGCCGTCTTCAGCGTTGTCCACAATGAACGTATCGCGATCATCGCCACCGGACTGAACGTCAGCACCTTCGCCACCGATGATCGTATCGTTGCCGGTGCCACCATCAATGGTGTCATCGTCAATACCACCGTCGATAAAGTCATCGCCCGCGTCACCGTTCAGGACATCGTCGTCATCCGCACCGAAGATCGTGTCATTGCCGTCTCCGCCATTGACCACATCCATGCCGTTGTTCGGCACAAGATCATCTTCGTCAGGGATATCGAGGTTATCGGGCAAGCCCAGATCAGGATCGATACCGGCGTAGATCGTATCATCGCCATCACCACCATCGATGATATCAGAGCCTTCGCCACCCACGATCCGGTCATCGCCGTCACCGCCATCGATTGTGTCGGCGTCTAACCCGCCATCAATCGTGTCATTGCCGTCGCCACCAAGGATCGTATCAGCGTCGTCGCCCGTGGTGATCGTGTCGTCGCCCGCACCGCCATCAACAAAGTCGATATCGTCATTCGGGTTTGGATCAGACGGGAACAATCCCGGATAGCCCAGATCTGGCAGCGGAGCATGGCCGGACGTGTTGATCACATCATCGCCGTCACCGCCTTCGACCGTATCATTGCCGTCATTTGTCTCGATCGTGTCATTGCCGTCGCCACCAAGGACAGTGTCATCGCCGGAACCGGTTTGCGCGCTATCATCGCCATCCCCCAGATCGACCTCATCATCGCCGGAGCCGCCCATGACATTGTCGTCACCTAGGCCACCGATGATCGTGTCGTCGCCTGCGCCACCCCAAAGGATGTCGTCGCCCTCGCCACCGTCAATCGTGTCGTCGCCATCATTACCTTGCAGGTCATCATCGCCCGCACCGCCAAGGAGTGTGTCGTCGCCGTCACCGCCTTGAGCTGTGTCGTCGCCATCACCACCATCAATGACATCATCGCCCTGACCGCCGTTCAGCGTATCATCGCCGCCTTCGCCAAGCAGAACGTCATCGCCCTGATTGCCGCGCAGGTCGTCGTCACCTTCGCCGCCGAAGACTTCGTCATCGCCAAGGCCCGCAATCACGGTGTCGTCGCCGTCACCCGCCAGCACGATGTCATCATTCGGGCCTTCACCCGGCAGGAATTCATCATTGCCGTCGATCACGTCGCCTTCAGGATCACGCAAGTAGTCCGCGTCGATCAGATCATTGCCAGCCGTGCCTTCAACAATACCGTCACGGATCAGGATCGTGACAGTCGCGGTGTCTTCGCCGCCATTGCCGTCGGAGATCGTGTAGTCGAATGTGATCTCCCCATCGACTGTGCCATCCGGCGTGAACGTCAGTGTGCCGTCACCATTGTCAGTGACCGTGCCGCCCTCAGCAGGTTGGGTGAAGCCGATAACGCTCAGCGCATCGTTTTCAGGATCGGTATCATTGCCAATCACATCGACAACAACCGGTGACAGGATTGTGGTGACATCGCTGTCATCCACCGCATCCGGGCCATCATTGACCGGGTTAACCGTGATATTGACTGTCGCCGTATCCGTACCGCCCTGACCGTCGGTGACGGTGTATGTGAAGCTGTCCGGTCCGTTGTAACCTGGATCAGGCTCATAGGTATATGTGCCGTCGCCATTGTCGGTCAGCGTGCCATTCTCAGGCTGCGTGTCGATGCTTTGGATCGTAACTGTGTCACCATCCACATCCGTGTCATTGTCGAGCGGCGAGATCACAACGCTCTCGTCCTCATCAACTGTCACGGCGTCATCGACAGCCACAGGATCGTCGTTGACCGGAGTTACAGTGATCGTGTGAACCGCAGTATCAGTCCCGCCATTCCCATCCGAGATTTCGTAGCTGATCGTGGCTGTGCCATTGAAGTTCGGCGCTGGTGTAAATGTCACCGTCCCGTCGCCATTATCAACAAGCGTGCCTTGATCAGCCGGAACCGTCGCATTCGTCACCGTCAGCGCATCGCCTTCCGGATCAGTATCATTGGCCAACAGATCAACAGTGATGGGCGTGTCTTCATCGGTCGTGTCGCTGTCATCAACAGCATCTGGACCGTCATTGACAGACACCACTGTGACAATCGCTTGACCTTCGTCTTCACCACCTTGGCCGTCTTCGACCGTGTAAGTGATCGTCGCCTCACCGTTGAAATCAGGTGCAGGTGTGAAGGTCACTGTACCGTCGCCATTGTCGACGACCGTGCCTTGCTCCGGTGGGACAGAGACAGACCCGATTGTCAGCGGATCACCATCCACATCAGTATCGTTGCCGATCAGATCGATTGTAACGGGCTCTTCCTCATCCGTCGTTGCTGCATCGTCAACCGCAACAGGATCGTCATTCACAGGCGTAACTTCAATCACATGCTCCGCGATGTCGGTACCGCCATTGCCGTCTGAGATCTCGTAGCTGATCGTCGCTGTGCCGTTGAAGTTCGGCGCTGGTGTGAAGGTGACAGTGCCGTCACCGTTATCAACCAAACTACCTTGATCGGCTGGAACGGTTGCGTTGATCACGCTTAGAGCATCGCCATCATCGTCGGTATCATTGGCGATCAGATCAACCGTGATCGGTGTATCCTCGTCGGTCGTGTCGCTGTCATCATTGGCAACAGGTCCGTCATTGACCGCCCCGACAGAAACAACTGCCTCGCCCTCATCTTCACCGCCCTGACCGTCAACAACTGTATAAGTGATTGTCGCAGGACCGTTGAAGTTTGGTGCCGGGGTGAAGGTCACTGTGCCATCGCCATTGTCGACAACCGTGCCTTGATCTGCAGGAACAGAAACCGAGCCGATGGTCAGCGGATCGCCGTCCACATCCGTGTCATTCTCGATCAGATCAATTGTGATCGGCTCATCTTCGTCAGTCGTTTCAATATCATCAACCGCAACCGGATCGTCATTGACCGGAGTGACTGTCACAGTCACTTCGGCTGTGTCCGTGCCGCCGTTGCCGTCGGTGATCGCATAGGTGATCGTGGCTTCGCCATTGAAGTCGGGGGCCGGTGTGAAGACCAGCTCATTGTCGACAACCTCAACGCTGCCTTGATCCGCCGGCACAGAGGCACCGGTGATCGTCAGATCGTCACCTTCCGTATCCGTGTCATTGGCCAATGCATCAATCGTGACTGGCGTGTCTTCATCCGTGGTGACCGCATCATCCACAGCGTCGGGGCCATCATTGACGCCTTCGATAAAGACATTAACGATCGCGCCGCCCATGTCTTCGCCGCCATTGCCGTCGACAACCGTGTATTCGATGGTCGCAGGCCCGGTGTAATCCGGTGCCGGTGTGAAGGTCACTGTGCCGTCGCCATTATCGACAACCGTGCCCTGCTCTGGTGGCACCGAAACAGTGCCGATGGTCAGATCATCGCCATCCACATCTGTGTCATTCGCGATCAGGTCGATCACAACGGCAGTGTCTTCTTGCGTGGCCGCAATATCATCCACCGCGACAGGCGCGTCATTGACAGGCAGGACATCGACCTCATGAATCGCCGTATCTGTGCCGCCATTACCGTCTTCGATGGAGTAGCTGATCGTGGCGAGACCGTTAAAGTTCTCAGCCGGTGTGAACACGACCTTGTTGTCGATAATCTCTACTGAGCCCTGCTCTGCAGGAACAGTCGCCCCTGTGACTGTCAGGGTGTCGCCATCAACATCCGTATCGTTCGCCAAGACGTCCAAAGTGATCGGCGTATCTTCGTCAGTTGTATCAACGTCATTTACCGCATCCGGCGCGTCATTGACCGGAGTAACTTCGATCACATGCTCAGCGGTATCGGTCCCGCCATTACCGTCGGAGATCTCGTAGCTGATCGTGGCTGTGCCATTGAAGTTCGGCGCAGGTGTGAACGTGACTGTGCCGTCGCCATTGTCGACTAGCGTGCCTTGATCGGCTGGCACCGTTGCAGACGTTACCGTCAAAGTATCGCCATCGTCGTCGGTGTCGTTGGCCAGCAAATCAACCGTGATCGGTGTGTCCTCATCGGTCGTGTCACTGTCATCCACGGCATCTGGACCGTCATTGACAGATGCAACTGTGACAATCGCCTGCCCTTCGTCCTCACCACCTTGGCCGTCTTCGACCGTGTAAGTGATCGTCGCCTCACCGTTGAAATTCGGTGCAGGCGTGAAGGTCACCGTGCCGTCGCCATTATCGACGACCGTTCCTTGATCCGCCGGGACTGACACGGAACCCAATGTCAAAGGATCACCGTCTACGTCGGTATCGTTGCCGATCAGGTCGATGGTGACAGCCGTGTCCTCATCGGTTGTCGCTGTATCATCAACTGCAACGGGGTCGTCATTTACAGCCGCGACGGAAACATTGACAGTGCCCGTCGATGTATTGCCGGCCTCATCCTCGATCTCATAGGTAATCGTTGTGTCGCCATTGAAATCAGGCGCAGGTGTAAAGGTCAGCGTGCCGTCAGAATTGATCACCACGTCCCCATCCGGCGACGTTGCTCCGATAACGGTCAGATCATCATTCTCCGGATCCGTGTCATTGCCCAGAACGTCGATGACAACGCTTTCGTCTTCATCCGTGCTGGCGCTGTCGTCATTGGCTGTGGGGCCTTGGTTGACGCGGTCGCCGATGATCTTCTCGATCTCAGCAAATTGCAGGGAGCCTGTGACGTTCCCGTCACCGTCCAGGAACTCAACGGTTCCCGACGTGGAATTCCCATCTGGATCAACTGTTTCATTCACAACGCGGAACGGACCTTCGCCGCTCAGGTCGAGACGGTCATAGTCATGACCACCCGCACCACCATCAACAACGTCACCGTCATTGCCGCCGATGATCAGGTCGCGGTCATCACCGCCTTTGATCATATCAGCACCGGAACCGCCCGTCAGCGTATCGTCGCCATCCTCACCAAAGAGCATGTCGTCGCCGTCTTCGCCGTTCAGAACATCCTTGCCGTCTTGGCCGTGCACCCAGTCATTGCCGTCGCCTGCATTGACGACGTCATTGCCGCTGCCCATCCAGATCTCGTCATCACCCGCACCGCCTTCGGCCGTGTCATTGCCGGACCCGCCAAGGATGATGTCGTTACCGTCCCCGCCGTCCAGCGTGTCATTGCCAGCCTGACCTTCCAGACGGTCATCACCGCCCTCGCCAAAGATCGTATCATCACCGGCCCCACCTTCGAGGTGGTCATTGCCATCTTCGCCGTCATCAACAATCGGTGCGTCAAAAAAGATATCCGTGACATTGATCCCGGAATTGTCCGGACCACGCTGATCGTGGAAAATCTCAATCCGCGCAACAGGGCCGTCGATGGACACGAGCGTGGAATAGGCCGAGCTTGTATCAGGCGCATAGCCGCCATTGGACGAAATTGTACCGTTGCCGCTGTTGACGGTCACATGACTGCCACCCGCAAGCGTGACGGGGATCTGGTTTCCGTTGGCATCGAACGCACGCACGCGGACGAAACCATCGCCATCCACATCATTGACGCGGAAAGAGACGTTCTCAACAGCGTCTGAGAACGTGACATTGTATTTCGCACGCCCATGATCGCTGTTTGTAACGGAATAGAGGGAGCTGTTGTCGTTGATCGCCTCATCACCGGACTCAATCCCGCCGATTTGCTGATCATCGCTCTCAAACTCGGTTTCGGCACCGTTTTGCTCTGAGGCAACCGAGAAGGTCACATCAACACTGCCGGTATTCTGCGTGAACCCGTTCAGGTCATGGCCGTTGCCAACACCTTGTTGCGACCAGTTCAGGCTTTCGCGAACAGAAACGCCCTCGCCCGGTCCACTGTAATTGCTGTCGCCATAAATGACATCGTTGCCCGCGCCACCCTCGACATAGTCATCGCCGGATCCCGCAAAGACCTGATCGTCGTCATCGCCAGCAAGGATCGTGTCATCACCGCCAAAGGCATCAATGATGTCTTCGTCACCAGAGCCAATGCCAGCAACAGCGTCATTGGCATCAACCATGTCGCCATCAGGATCACCGTCATACGCCGCGTCAATCAACTCGCCTGCATTGGTGCCCTCAACGATACCGTCCAAATCATCTTCTGGCTCTGGTGTGCAGAAGCAAACGCCATCAATCGCACCGGAGCCGTTCAGTTGCACTTCCATGCGTGCCACATCATCGGTGTTGATATGCACTGTCGCCTGACCGTTATTGCCAGTTGGCGAGATGTGGATGGTTTTGATCAGGTTGTCGTGTTCGTCATATAGGCGGACCTGACCTGCTTCTTCGACATCAAGAACGCGGAAGTTCAGAACTTCGGTCGGCTCGTCAAAGTCGAAGTTAAAGATCCCGCCAGACGCGTTGTCATCAGGGTCAGAGCCGTCATATCCGTCTTCGGAAAAGATCAGAACGTTGCCCAAGTTGTTGGTGGCCAGATCATGGTCACCGCCGGTTGGATTGGCTGTGTCAAACACCATTGGCGGATTATGATGGTCGATACTTCCATTGGAATTGATCGACGTAATGGTCACACCGTCCGTGCTATACTGGCCGTTTACAACGTCGCCTGCATGCAAGTCTTCGAAATCAAGCAAGATATTAGGCATGGTCGTCTCCTCAAGATCTTTCTGCATCAGGTCGACGCGCGCCCGACCCAGAAAGTTCGTTACTGATAAATGCGCTCACGGGTGAGACGTAGACCAACGCGAAAGAGCCGCTCAAAGCGGCCGTCAAAAGCAGTTCAAATGCAAAAGGCATCATATGTGGTCCCTAAAGGCAGTCTTACGGTCTCGACCCCGAGTTGGACGAAGACGCAGCCTTTAAGCGGTCGCACCGTGTTGCGTTCAGCCGTTATGAGGAAATCCGGAAGGCCCGGTGGATATCGACACTTCGTAGCAGTTGCGGTCTTGGAACACCCAAACACACACGAACAGTCGCACAAATCCAATTCCGCATCTGGCAGAGATGCATCTCAGTGCGGCCGCCCCCGTGGCCTATGTCTTCACCCCCCAGAAGGGTGTAAGCAAGAAGTAGCCAACGAACCGGGATCGCAAAAGCAAAAAATGACCCATTCTTGCCATGATTGCCAAGAATGGTTGGGTATTCCGTACCATCGGAGGGAGCAGGAACGGTGAAACACTGGGTCAAGTACGCCATCTGCGACCCAATGAAACAAAAACTCCAAGCTCAAAAAGCTAACTCTAAGGCATGTACAATATATTGATTCAAAACATTTAAATTTTATTCGCGAAGGTTTCATTGCGGTTAATCCAAAGCGAACCTGTGACCTGAATTTGCCGAATAAAGGCAAGCAAGTTTGGCGCGCGCAGCGTCATTAACCTTTCGTTATGTTTTATAGGCGGTCGATCACTCCCGCGTGTACAAACGCACAGGTCCTGCTCAATTGTTTACGAACCGTGCTCAATGATGCCCGAATCGTGTCTTGAGACCCCTCTGCTTCCCTTAGGGTAGCAGCCCAAATCCCCACCTTTCTGGACCATAGTAAGAAACAGTATGTGGGTTTCCGGAGAAGTTGTTGATGCTTGAGCACCAATGACAGAAGTTAGTCACATTCCGACCATAATTGCGAAACGCATACCGCAAGTCGCAATCAGCCCCACAGGAATGGGACAGAATTCCAAATATAAGGGAGAGAGTTGGTACCCGAGGCCGGACTTGAACCGGCACGCCTCGCGGCAATGGATTTTGAATCCATCGTGTCTACCATTCCACCACTCGGGCCCCGTTCTACGCTATGACGTGGTAGCCGCCATAGAAGGTGTAGGCCGTTTAGCCAAGGACGCGACGCTCGTCAATTGATGCCAGCACAGGAATTGCATTTTCAGCGATCTTTATGAAACCAATACGCCGCCTCGCGCGTATCTTGAACAGATTATCTACAGGAGCTTCGTAATGCGCCGCGTCCTTATACATCTCATGGCATTCATCGCGCTGACAGGTTGGGCGCAGGCTTTCACCTTTCCCTCCATCGACGGCGGCAAACTGAATATGGGCGCGTGGAAGGGTAAACCCGTCCTTGTGGTCAACACGGCCTCCATGTGTGCCTACACCAAACAATACGATGGCCTGCAAGCGCTCTATGACAGATACCGCGCGCAAGGTCTGGTAGTCCTCGCAGTTCCCTCCGGTGATTTCCGCCAAGAATTGGCGACAGGCGCGCAGGTCAAAGAGTTCTGCGCAATCAACTTCAACCTCGATCTGCCGATGACCATGATCCAGCCGGTTCGAGGCTCCGCCGCTCATCCGTTCTACAAATGGGTCAAAACACAGACCGGGTTTGAGCCCCGCTGGAATTTCAACAAAGTCCTGATTGCACCTGACGGCACAGTTGCCGCGACCTACCGCTCCAACGTCGCGCCGCAAAATCGACGGATCACACGCGAGATCGAAAAGTTCCTGCCCAAAAGTTAGAACATCACCCCGACCAGCCACAATGTGATCGACGGAAACGCGACAAGGATCGCAACACGAACCAGATCCGAGGCCACAAAGGGCAGCACACCGCGATAGGTTTGCGTGATCGGAATGGTGCGGCCCACCTGATTGATGATGAACAAGTTCATTCCCACTGGCGGCGTGATCAAACCAACCTCCACCACAATCAGCGTCAGGATACCGAACCAAATCGCCGCCTGCTCCACCGTCAATCCGAAATCCAGCACTTCGATGATCGGAAAGAAGATCGGGATCGTCAGCAAGATCATCGACAGGCTGTCCATCACACATCCAAAGATCAGATAGCAGACCAGCATTGCAATCAGGATCGTCATCGGTGCGAACCCCTGCACCGTCACCCATTCCGCCAAGGCCTGCGGAGCCTGCGTAAACGCGAGAAACGAATTGAACACCTGCGCGCCAAACAGAATGAAGAAAATCATCGCGGAGGCCTGCGCCGTTTCCAACACCGAGTCCAGGAAACCCTGCCAGTTCAACCCGCCCGTCGCCACGCCGTAGATCCCAGTGGCCACAGCCCCGACAGCCGCGCCTTCGGTCGGCGTGAACAGCGCCTGCACACCGGGCTTGAACCAGTTCCAATCCGCCGCAATCCCGCCCATCACGAGCCCGAAAATCACCACCACCGGCCAAATCCGCATCAACGTCCCCAAGCGCGCCGATAACGGCTTGCGCTCCGCCACAGGGCCAGAGCCCGGCTTCACCCGCACATAAATTGCGACCGTCAGCATATAGCCCAAAGCAGCCAAAATCCCCGGCACCAGCGCCGCAATAAACATCTTCACAATGTTCTGCTCTGTCAGGATGGCGTAGATCACAAGGATGACCGAGGGCGGGATCAGAATTCCCAATGTGCCACCTGCCGCCAAAACGCCCGTGCTCAGCGCGTCGGAATAGCCGCGCTTCTGCATCTCCGGCAACGCCACCTGTCCCATGGTAGAGGCCGTCGCCAGTGACGAGCCACAGACCGCACCGAAGCCCGCGCATGCGCCGACAGCCGCCATGGCGACACCGCCCTTACGATGGCCCAACCAATCCGAGGCCGCGTTGAACAAGGCCGCGCTCATGCCCGACTTGGTCGCAAACTGCCCCATCAGCAAAAACAACGGCACAATCGACAGCGAATAGCTCGAAAACGTATCATAGGTCAGCGTCTTCATCTGGCTCAGCGTCGCTGAAGGCCGCCCCAACACGATCCATGTGCCGATGAACCCCGTCGCAAACATCGCGGCCCCAATCGGCACACGCAAAAAGATCGCGATCAGCATCACGCCGAAGCCGGACATCGCTAGCTCCAACCCGCTCATGCGGAGGCCTCCTGACCATCAAGCAACCAATTGAGGGACCGCCAGACCGTGTACACACTCACCACAAAAAACAGGATCGCCCCAATCAGCGCAAGGCCATAAGGGATCCACACAGGCATCTCCAACTCATAGGTCGTCTCAGGAAAAAACGGCTTGCTTCCCATCGACAAAGCCGACCGCAGATCCGGGCTGCCAAAGGGGAATTTTTCACCAAAGCCCAAGTAAAGCCGCCAAAGGATCAGACCGGATATAACCGCAAGGGCCAAGTCCCCGACAAACCCGAAGAACCGTTTCACGGCCCCACCCATCCGGTCCACAATCAGATCAACCGTAACATGGCCGCGTTTCAACTGACACCATGGCAGAAACGCAAACACCGCAATGGCGGAGCCCATCTCGACAAGTTCGAAATCCCCTCGGATGGGGCTCAACCCGTAAGACAGCAACGCCCGCCCAATGACGGAAAACACCGTGATCAGCGCCATAGCCACAAGAATTGCGCCTCCCACATAGGCCCAGCCCCGTGCGATATGTTCAAGCACCTGCCCCACGCGGCGCTCTGATGATTTTGCCAATGCCATAATGACCAGCCTCTACCCTTCGATGATGGACGGCGCCGCGTTCAACGCCTCCACATCCATCCCTGCAATCGCTTTATAGTCTTTTGCAAACGCGTCCAACGCGGCTTGCGACATCACATCGTTGATATGCGCGAACCCGTCCGGCGCGCGTTCTGCGACAATGTCCAAAATCTTATCCGGCCCATCCCCGCGATTGGCCAGAACCAAAGCGTTCACCTTCTCTCGTCGTTCCGTCTCATAGGCAGACAAGGCATGCCCCGTCAGCCCATGCTGTTTGAACGCTTTCGCCAAATGGCGCGCATCCAGAATGCATTGTGACGCGCCATTTGACCCGATGGGATACATCGCATGCGCCGCATCGCCCAGTAGCGTCACCGAACCAAAGGTCCACTGCGCAAGCGGATGGCGGTCTACCATCGGATATTCCCATATGCCTTGCGCGTTTTCGATCACCCAAGGCACGTCTAGCCACTCAAAGGACCAATCGGCAAACTGCGCTGCAAACTCTGTCCGTTCGCCCGCGCGGTTCCAGTCCTGAACGCGCCACTCATAGCCTGCAGGCATCGTCAGATCGGCGATCCAGTTGATAATCGCCTGCCCCTGATCCGTCGTGCCAATCGGATAGGCTGCAAATTTGACGTCACGCCGACCAGTCATTGTGACACTCGCGCCCGTCAGAAGAGACGGCCCGTGCGTGATCCCACGCCACATCATCGTGCCGCCCCAATGTGCGGGCCCTTCATCCGGGTAAAGCTTTGCGCGCCCGGTGGAGTTGATCCCCTCGGCGATCACCAGAACCGCACCCTGAGCGGTACCGACCCGCGCACCAGTCTTACGGTGCGTTAAAGTCACAAGCACTCCCTGCCCGTCCTCGCGCCACTCGGTCACAGCAGCCCCCGTTTGAACGACATCCGCACCACAGCGCTCAATCAGCGCGTCATAAAGCGCCATCTGCAACTTTCCCCGATGCAAAGAGAATTGCGGCCAGCGGTATCCTGCGCCCATCCCGCGTGGCTCAGACCAAATCAATTGCCCCTGCTGCGAAAAGTAAGCCAGTTCTTGGGTGCGCAACCCGATCCCGTCCAAGACGTCCTCGAACCCCAGTTCGAACAATTCCCGCACAGCATGGGGTTGCAGATTGATCCCCACACCCAGCGGCTTCACCGTGTCAACCGCTTCAAATATACGAAATGGAATGCCCAATTGATGCAGACTGAGACCAAGGCTTAACCCCCCTATCCCTGCGCCTGAAATCAATACGGTCATGGCACTGCACCTACGTCTTAAATGAAAGGCCCCAGACATTCGTCCGGGGCCTTTTTTACAATATCATTCGACAATTAGTCGGAATATTTAGCAACCAACGCTTGCGCGTCTGACACCATCGCAGCACCGTCAAGACCCGCATCCTGCATCTCGGCAATCCACGCGTTTGTCAGCTCCTTACCAATGGAACGCAGCTCGGCAACGGCGGCATCATCCATCGTGATAACCGTATTGCCCTTTGCCATCACAACCTCTTCGCCGGTTGTATCGCCCTTATCCATCGCAGCCCCCGCATTGCCGGAGACTTCAAGACCGGAATTGGCGTCAATAACCGCCTTCAGATCATCTGGCAGGCTGTCATATTTCGCCTTGTTCATGCCCCACACGAAGAACGTGTTATAGAGCGCACGGTCGCCGCCGATCTGTGTATGACTGTCTGCCAGCTCATGCACCTTCAAAGGAGGTACGATTTCCCAAGGAATAACGCCGCCATCAACCACGCCCTTCGATAAGGCCTCAGGGAACGCAGGCACAGGGATCCCAACCGGCGTCGCACCAAGTTGCTCCAGCAAAGCGTTTGCTTGACGGGACGGGCCACGCAGTTTCAAACCAGCCAGATCACCGGGCACTTTGACTGTCTTGCCTTTCGTGTGGATTACACCAGGCCCATGAACGTGGGTTGCGATCAGGTGAATATCGCCCATCCGCTCCATCAGGTATTTTTCTGAATATTCCCACGCCGCCTTGGAGGTCGCCTCAGCGCTCATCGAACTCATGAAGGGCAATTCAAACGCTTCGCTTTCCGGGAAGCGGCCCGGCGTGTAGGCAGGCAAGGCCCAGCCGCAATCAATCACACCGTCACGGATTTGGTCATAAAGCGCTGGGGGTTTGCCGCCCAGTTGCATCGCCGGATAGATCTCAACCTTGATGCGCCCATTGCTGTCCGCCATCACCTTATCCGCCCAAGGCTGAATAAAGAACTGCGGCACCGACGCTTTTGGTGACAGGAAATGCTGGCAGCGCAGTGTCACGTCTTGTGCAATGGCAAAACTCGCACTCAACCCAAGCGCCGCTGCGCCGATAAGTGCGGATGAAATCAAGGTCTTCATGAGGTCTCCTCCCAGAAACATTAGGCCGGGCGATTGCCCGTCGAAACAGATATTCAGTCTAATTTGTAACCATCAAGCTGTTTTGCGCAACAGCCTATAATCGTCGCGCGCCAAAGGTATCGCAGCTTTCGATCCGCGGATTTTCATAGCCGGTCGCAAACCAACGCTGCCGCTGCTCTGAGGTGCCATGTGTAAAGGTGTGCGGATTGGGTCTGCGCCCTGCATTGCGCTGCAACGTGTCATCCCCGATCTGCTTGGCCGCATTCACCGCCTCCGCCAGATCGCCCTGCTCCAGCGAGCCAAACCGCGCCTGCGCATAACGCGCCCAGATGCCAGAGTAGCAATCGGCCTGCAGCTCAATCCGCACGGAGATTGCGTTGCTTTCGGCCTGCGACGATTGCTGCCGGATACGATTGGCCTGCATTAGGATGCCCAACTCGTTTTGCACATGATGCGCGATCTCATGCGCCACCACATAGGCCGCTGCAAAATCACCACCAGCGCCCATGCGCCGCTCAAGCGTCACAAAGAAATCCGTATCGAGATAGGCTTTCCGGTCCGCCGGACAATAAAACGGCCCCGACGCGCCAGACGCACCACCACACGGGCTCTGCGTCGCGCCTTTGAACAGCACCAATGTCGCGGGATTGTAGGGTTTTCCTACCTGCTCGCGGAAAATCTCCGCCCACACCTCTTCCGTATCCGCCAGAACCACAGACACAAACTGCCCCGCCTCACGGTCCGCAGGCGTGATCTCCTGACTGACGCTCTGGCCTTGCGATCCGCTCAACCCGCCATTTTGCAGCAGTGGCGATACGTCAATGCCCAGAAAATACCCGATGACCAATATCGCTACGAGCCCCAGCCCACCGACACCGCCAGCCTTGCCAACAGATTTGCGACCCCGACGATCCTCGATATTGCGGCTCCCCCGCCGTCCATGCCACTTCATAGTCTGCTCCTATTGCTTGACCCCGAGGGGGCAGTCATGAGCATATAGCTTAAAAAGAAAAACACACGAAAACAAATACGAGCAGGCCGATCATGAAACGTCTTTACAGCTGGACGATGTCTCTAGCCGCGCATCCCAATGCGCTTTGGGCCCTCGCCTTCATCGCGTTTATCGAAAGCTCAGTATTTCCTATCCCGCCCGACCTGATCATGATCCCGATGATCATTGCTGCTCCCAATCGCGCCTTTCTGATCGCGGGCGTCTGCCTCGCCGCCTCCGTCTTGGGCGGCCTGCTGGGCTACGCCATCGGTGCGCTCGCCTTCGACTGGTTGGGTCAGCCGATCCTTGAGGCGCTTGGCAAGGCCGACCGCATGGCGGAATTCAACCAACGTTTCAACGACCTGGGCTTCTGGGCTGTGCTCGGCGCAGGCATCACGCCCTTCCCCTATAAGGTCATCACCATCATGTCCGGCTGGACCGGCATGTCGTTGGGCACCTTCATCGTCACCTCCATCATCGCGCGCGGCTTGCGTTTCTTCATCATCGCGGGTCTGCTATGGAAATTCGGCGAACCGATCAAAGACTTCATTGAAAAGCGCCTCGGGCTGGTCTTCATAGTCCTTCTGATCCTGCTAATAGGCGGTTTCTACATGGTGAAATTCATATGACACATCAACGTCTTGTCCTGATTGCCGCCGCAGGGTCCGTGGCCCTACTGGGCGGGGCGTTCCTGTTTCAACTCGCAGGCTACCCGCCGTGCAAAATGTGCCTCTGGCAACGTTGGCCCCATGCCGCCGCAATCGTGATCGGGGCGCTGTGCCTCGCGCTGAAAATACGCGCGCTTACGTGGCTGGGCGCCCTTGCCGCCCTGACGACCGCCGCCGTCGGCCTCTATCATGCAGGCGTTGAACAGCGCTGGTGGGAAGGCCCGTCAACTTGTAGTTCAGGCTCCACCGAAGGTCTCAGCGTCGATGAATTGCTCGAAAGCATCCTCGCAGCGCCGCTCGTACGCTGTGACGAGATTGCATGGCAGTTGGCAGGGATATCCATGGCCGGATGGAATGCCATATTCTCCCTTGCCCTTGCTCTCATCTGGATCACAGCAGCCCGCCGCGCCTGAGCCCCTCGTTACAAACTTTCTACATTGAAAAATACGCCGAGATATTGCTCGCTTGGCTGACTTCAGAGTTATCAAAGAACGCAAAACATCTTGCGTGCCGCCAGAACTCTTTTCGCCTCCTTTTTCGAGATCATATAACCACGATTCCGCAGATAGATAAAAAATCCACAAAAACAGAACGTTAGCAATCCAGACATATGGATGCCATTTCTGCAACCTCTCCCCATTGCACCCCAAACCTAGGTTAGGCTATACTCTAAACAACTAAATGTAGACGGCCCAAAAGCAAGATCGGACAACACGTGAACGACACGCCGGAAACCCCTGAAAACGAAGACGAAATGCCGTTTGAGCGTATGGCGCATGATGGTCCGGAAGTGACCATCGAAAGCGAGATGAAAACCTCCTTCATCGAATACGCAATGTCGGTGATCATTTCGCGCGCAATCCCGGACCTCCGCGACGGCCTGAAACCGGTTCACCGCCGCATCCTCTACGCGATGCATGAGACCGGAAACACGCATGACAAGTCCTACCGTAAATCCGCCCGCCCTGTTGGCGATGTGATGGGTCAATATCACCCCCACGGCGACAGCGCGATCTACGACGCGCTTGTACGGATGGCGCAGGATTTCTCCATGTCGCTGCCCCTTCTCGATGGGCAAGGCAATTTCGGCTCCATGGACGGCGATAACCCCGCCGCTATGCGCTACACCGAAGTGCGGATGGACAAACCGGCCGCTTTTGTGCTCGCCGATATCGGCAAAGACACGGTCGATTTTCAGGACAACTACGACGGAAAGCAGCAAGAACCCACTGTTCTGCCCGCCCGCTTCCCCAATATGCTGGTCAATGGTGCCGGCGGGATCGCTGTCGGTATGGCCACCAACATTCCCCCGCACAATCTGGGCGAAGTCATTGACGCCACACTCGCGCTGATCGAAAGCCCGGACCTCTCATCGGAAGAGTTGATCGAATACGTACCGGCACCGGATTTCCCAACAGGCGGCATCATCCTTGGCCGCTCCGGCGCACGCAAAGCGTACCTTGAAGGGCGTGGCTCCGTCATTGTGCGTTCTAAGACGCACATTGAAGAGCTTCGCAAAGACCGCTGGGCCATCGTCATTGACGAAATTCCCTATCAGGTGAACAAAGCCTCCATGATCGAAAAGATCGCGGAAGCCGCACGCGACAAGAAGATCGAAGGCATCAGCCACGTCCAAGACGAATCCGACCGCGTCGGGGTCCGCGTGGTCGTCGAATTGAAACGTGACGCGACCGCCGAAGTTGTCCTCAATCAGCTTTTCCGCTTTACGCCCATGCAGACCTATTTCTCTTGCAACATGCTGGCGTTGAATGGTGGTAAGCCCGAACAGCTGACTTTGCGCACCTTCCTGACCAACTTCATCGCCTTCCGCGAAGAAGTCGTCGCACGTCGTACGGCTTATGAACTGCGCAAAGCCCGCGAACGTAGCCACATCCTATGTGGTTTGGCTGTTGCGGTCACCAATATCGACGAGGTCGTGCAAACGATCCGCTCCTCCGCAGATGCGGCCGAAGCTCGATCCCGCCTGATGACACGGGCTTGGCCTGCCCAAGATATCGCCGACTATATCCGCCTGATCGACGACCCGACCCATACGGTCAACGAGGATGGCACCTACCACCTGTCGGAGACGCAAGCCCGCGCGATCCTCGAACTGCGCCTGCAGCGCCTCACCCAGATCGGCGTGAAAGAAGTCACAGACGAGTTGGAAGAGCTCGCTGCCAAGATCAAAGAATATCTCGACATCCTGCGCTCCCGCGACCGGATCATGGAGATCATCTCCAATGAACTCAAAGAGGTCCGCGACCAGTTTGCAGTGCCACGTCGCTCGGAGATCGTTGACTGGTCCGGCGACATGGAAGACGAAGATCTGATTGAGAAAGAAGATGTCGTCGTCACCATCACGCAGTCCGGCTGGATCAAACGAACGCCCCTTGCCGACTTCCGCGCCCAACGCCGCGGCGGCAAAGGTCTGTCTGGCATGGCTACCAAAGAAGATGACGTGGTCACCACGCTCTTCGTGGCCAACACCCACACGCAACTGCTGTTCTTCACCACAGACGGTATGGCCTATAAGCTAAAAACATGGCGCCTGCCGCAGGGTGGACGCACCGCCAAAGGCAAAGCCATCGTCAACATCCTGCCGATCCCAACGGGCGTGTCGATTGCTGCCATCATGCCGGTGGATCGCGATGAAAAAGACTGGGGCGATCTGCAGATCGTCTTCGCCACAACAGCCGGTGACATCCGCCGCAACGCGCTCAGCGATTTCACCAATGTCATGCGCAACGGCAAGATCGCGATGAAACTGCCTGAGGGCGTAGAGCTGGTGAATGCCCGTATTTGCGACGAGAATGACGATGTCATGCTGATCAGCAATGCTGGTCGCGCGATCCGTTTCCCGAGCACAGACGTGCGTGTGTTTTCCTCCCGCAACTCTACCGGTGTGCGCGGGATCAAACTGCAAGACGGCCAGAAGGTCGTCTCTATGTCCGTGATCCGCCACTTCATCGCAACGCCGGAAGAACGCACCGCTTACCTCAAAATGCGCCGAGCCATGGCCGGTTTGACGGATGAAGACGGTGAAGATGAAGCCCCTGCCGATCCTAACTTTTCTACGGAGCGCTACGCCGAAATGTCAGCCGCCGAAGACCTGATCCTGACGATCACGGAGCAAGGCGCAGGCAAGATCAGCTCCAGCCACGACTACCCCGTGCGCGGGCGCGGCGGCATGGGCGTTCAAGCCATGTCGATGAAAGCGGGTGATATCGTCGCCTCCTTCCCCGTCGAGATGGACGACCAAGTCATGCTCGCCACCTCCAAAGGCCAGTCGATCCGTTGCCCTGTCGATGGCATCTCCTTCCGGTCCCGCTCCGCTGGTGGCGTGAAAGTCTTCGACACTGGCAAGGGCGAAACCGTCTCCTCCGTCGCGCGCATCGCCGAGCAAGCAGATGAAAGTGATGAGGAAAATGACGTCGCGGAAACTGACGAATAGGCGTCTTTGAGCCGAACTCTGGCCAAGATCTGACCACATTTTAAGGCTTCATTAACCAGACGATCAAAAACGGCGGCCCCTAAAGCCGTCGGTAAATCAATCTGGTGTGGAGCCTTCACAATGTCCAAACGACGCCCCCAAAGCGAGACGTTCATGATCCTCGCGGTTGTGCGCATCTTGATTGCGTCCTACTTCCTCGCGATCGGGGTTGGCTTTGTCAAAGACGCGACGATCTCAGGCGTCACAACAGCACTGCTTCGCCCAGAGTTCTCCATCCTCGCAGCACACAGCATCGTCTTCTTATGCGCCTTCGCCATCATGGTCGGAAAATGTGTGCGCGGCGGCGCATTGCTGCTCGCAGGGTTCATGTTCGTCTCGACTTGGGCACAAAAAGCGTCGCACCCTACGGATGTGTCCTTGCAGGCAATTTGGCTCAACGCATTGCTGATTGCGGTTCTCCTGTTAATCGCCATCACGACCCCGGGCGGCAGCAGCAGCTTGCATCTGAAAAAGCGCGCGCCAGTCAAACCGCGCCGCGTCAGACCATCAGCGACCCCCGCAGAACGTCCCGTGGCCGAGCCAACACCGTCCCCACGCACCATCCCAATGTTCACATCCAGCCGCACAGCAGAGCCGGAACCAAAACGGCCCACATTGCGCGTCGTCAGGCAAGACAACCAAGATACCGACACAGCCACACACCTTCAGGCTGTCGCCCGGTAGCATCTGGCGGGCCCTCCCTTTTCAAATCGGGGCGGGCAAGCTACATGCCAAGGCATGACACAAATTCTCAACATCATCGGCGGCGGCATGGCCGGATCAGAAGCGGCTTGGCAAGCGGCCAATATGGGCGTGCAGGTTGTGATCCACGAAATGCGCCCCAAGGTCGAAACCTTCGCCCACCGGACCGGAAATCTGGGAGAGATGGTCTGCTCCAATTCCTTCCGCTCAGACGATGACGAACAGAACGCCGTAGGGCTCCTGCATTGGGAAATGCGCCAAGCGGGCGGGTTGATCATGGCAAGCGCCGACAAACACGCCCTGCCCGCTGGCGGTGCATTGGCGGTCGACCGCGATCCATTTGCGGAAACCGTGACAGCACAACTCAAAGCCCATCCGAATATCTCGATCAGCTACGATGAAATCACCGGCCTTCCAGAAGATGGCAACTGGATCATCGCAACCGGCCCCCTCACCTCCGGCAGTCTGGCCGAAGCCATTGCGGCAGAGACTGGTCAGGATGCGCTCGCCTTTTTCGACGCAATTGCACCCATCATTTATTTCGACACGATCAATATGGACAAAGCGTGGTTCCAGTCGCGCTATGACAAAGGCGAAACGGAAGAAGACCGCACCGCCTACCTGAACTGCCCCATGGATAAAGAGACCTATGAAGCTTTCATCGACGCGCTTCTGGCCTCTGACAAAACCGAATTCAAAGAAGGCGAGACCGCAAAATATTTTGACGGCTGTCTGCCCATCGAAGTGATGGCCGACCGCGGACGCGAAACACTGCGCTATGGCCCGATGAAGCCTGTTGGCCTGACCAACCCGCACCAACCCGACATCAAGGCGCACGCCATCGTGCAGCTGCGCCGCGACAATGCGCTGGGCACACTTTTCAACATCGTGGGCTTCCAGACCAAGATGAAATACGGGGCACAAAAAGAAGTGCTGCGTATGATACCCGGATTAGAAGAAGCGGAATTCGCCCGCCTTGGTGGCATTCACCGCAACACGTTCATCAACTCGCCCACACTGCTGGACAACCAGATGCGTTTGAAATCGAAGCCCCATCTGCGCTTTGCAGGCCAGATCACAGGCGTTGAAGGCTATGTCGAATCCGCCGCAATGGGCTTGCTGGCAGGCCGCTACGCCGCCGCTGAAATCCTAGGTCACGCGATTGACGCACCAGCACCCGAAACCGCTATGGGCGCACTGGTAACCCACATCACGGGTGGCGCTGACGCGAAAACATTCCAGCCGATGAACGTCAATTTCGGCCTGTTCCCACCCGTGGTCGATGCCAAAACCGGCCGCAAGAACCGCGCGACCCGCTACAAGATGTACACCGACCGCGCGAAACACGCTTGGTCCCAATGGCTTGATCACGCGCGACTGGACGCGGCCTAACGGTTTTGGCACGCTTACGCCATGGCTGAAAAATTCTTAGACAAAACCTATGCGACCTCTGGCCCCGACGCGTTGCGCACGCTTTATGATGAATGGGCGGAAAGCTATGAAGACGAAGTAGGCGAAAACGGCTATGCCACTCCCGCCCGACTGGCCCAAGCCTTTCTGACAGCGCAGCCAGACCGCGACATGCCGATCCTCGACTACGGATGCGGCACAGGGCTATCAGGGCAGGCTTTCGCCGCTGCTGGCTTTAACACAATCGACGGTATGGACCCATCGGATGGCATGCTGGAGAAATGCCGCGACAAGGGCCTCTATCGTCACCTGATCAAACTTGACCTCTCCGCACCACTTCCCATCGCACAAGACCAATACCCCGCCATTATGGCCGTTGGTGTGATCTCAACCGGCGCGGGTCCCGCCAGTTTGATGGAGACGTTGATGGCCTTGCTGCCCAAAGGCGGATTCTTCGGTCTGTCACTGAACGATCACGCGCTCGCCGATCCAAGCTATCCCACAGGCATTGCGAAGCTCAAGCAGGCCGGACACCGCTTGCATGCAGAAGACTACGGCACCCATCTGCCCGGCATTGACTTGAAGAGCATGATCTACCTCTTTGAGAAGACATGACATTTCGAACACGCTTTGCGCCAAGCCCAACCGGTCCCCTGCATCTCGGCCACGCTTATTCGGCGATCATTGCGCATGACATGGCACGGGCAAATGGCGGGAAGTTTCTTTTGCGTATGGAGGACACTGATCTGCAGCGGTCCAAGCCCGAATATGACGCCCAGATTATTGATGACCTGACTTGGCTTGGCCTCACTTGGGACGGACCAATCCTAAGACAATCCACACAGATAGACAGCTACACGCCAGCGATTGACAAGCTCGCTGCCGCTGACCTGCTCTACCCTTGTTCCTGTTCGCGAAAGGACATTCAGGCCGCACAATCCGCACCGCAAGAAGACGCATTGCCAGCCGTTTATCCCGGCACATGCAAAACGCGTTCAATGTCCACCCGACAGACCGGGGACGCGTTACGCCTGCATCTCGACCGCGCGCTGGATACTTTCGGCCCTGATCTGCCAAATTTCATTGAAACCGGCCCGTCACATGAGGGCACACATCCGATCCGACGCAGTGTCGCGACGGAACAAATCGGCGATATCGTCCTGTTTCGCAAATCAGATGCGATCGTCGCTTATTTTCTGGCCTCCGCGCTCGATGACCACAGCCAAGCGATCACCCATGTCGTCCGCGGGGAAGACCTGTTCGGCTTTACCCCCATTCAAGTCCTCTTGCTGACGTTGCTCGGCCTACCAACGCCCCTGTACCACCATCATACACTGATCCGCGACGAGGCCGGGAAACGCCTTGCCAAACGCGACGATGCCCGCGCGCTGTCAAAATTTCGTGCCGAAGGATACACGCCCGCTGATATCCGCGAAATGGTCGGTCTGGACGGTTAATATTTGGTTACTGATTTTACGATTATACCGCAAATTCAGTGTGTTGACCTAATCCCCCGCATGCGGGGGTTCCGGCTTCATCAACTCAACTTCATCACCTGAGATCACAGAAGTATAGAAGCAAACCCGTCGATTGGTATGACAAGCCGCCCCTGTTTGCCGCACAATCGCCAGCAAACAATCCCGGTCACAATCCACTCTAAGGTCCACCAATTCCTGCGTATGACCAGAGGTCTCCCCCTTGATCCAAAACGCCTGCCTTGACCTCGACCAATAGGTCACCCGCCCCGTCTCAAGGGTCTTGGCCACGGCCTCCGCATTCATCCAGGCCATCATCAAAACCTCGCCATCGCCCTCCGCCTGAGCAATGCACGGCACCAACCCCTGATCGTTGTACTTTAGTGTCGCAGGATCAAATCCCATGTCGTTTCCTTTTGCATCTGGCGCGGACGGCCTTATCTATGAAGCAGACGAGCCAAGGACAAGCAAGATGAGCACAGACGGCGATCTGATCAAACTCTACTCTGGCCAGATACTGGCCCTCACCGCAGATATCCCGCATCTGGATCGGCTGGAGAACCCTGAGCATACCGTCAAGAAACGCTCCCCGCTCTGCGGCTCAACCGTGACGATTGATGTCACGATGGCTGATGGAAAGGTTGCAGCCTTCGGCCAAGACGTCAAAGCCTGCGCGCTGGGACAAGCGGCCGCCTCCGTCGTGGCCAAAAGCATTATCGGTCGAAGCGCGGAAGAAATCTTGTCAGCGAGAGATCAGCTAAAAGCCATGCTGAAGGAAAACGGTCCGGAACCCGACGCGCCCTTTGAGGGCCTAAAAGTCTTGCTGCCCGCGCGCGATTATAAAAATCGTCACGCATCCATCATGCTCACCCTAGATGCTCTTGTAGAAGCCACTTCATAAAAAAAACCGCCGCACTCCGGGACGGGAGGCGGCGGCAGTCGGCTTGTCTGGAATGGGCCGATACGCAGAAACCGGGGAAAGAGGCAGCCCGGCATACAAGTTGGGGACAAGGGCGTATCGGGGTTGGTCCGGCGCGACGGGACAGAGGCGCGAGACCCTACCAAGGGCATCAGACAGCAGGCAGTTATCTGGTTACATCAGTTGTGGCAGGTACAGAACCACGGTCATCATCACACCAATCGCGGCAATTCCTGCGGCATCTTGCAAAAGTGTGCTACGCGAATTCATCAGAATTTCTTTAACATCTGCGATCATGGGCGGTGACCTCCTCAAATCTTGTTCTCTTTGTTGCTTATTTGTTCTCATTTTCGTTAGTTAAAGTAAAGAACTTTTTAAGAACATTTGCGAACAAAATAGTTTGCAGAAGATTCGAGCAGACCTAACCCACTGATATCAAACGGATTGCGCGGTCTTGTTCCATCAACCACAAGAGAACACGCGCTGCTTGCCCCCTGTCAGATGTTAATGACGGATCCATCGTAAGAAGGGCCCGTGCATCGCTTTGCGCAACCTCCATCAATGCGGATTGCCGTTCTAGGTCTGCAATTCTGAATCGTGGCAATCCGGATTGGGCGGTGCCGATCAGGTCCCCCGCACCGCGCATCGCTAAGTCCTCTTCGGAGATAACAAACCCATCCTCGGTCTCACGCAGGATATTCAACCTGCGCTTTGCTGTTTCACTCAACGGGTCTTGAAACATCAGTAAGCAGGTGGAGGCCCCGTCCCCGCGCCCGACGCGCCCTCTGAGTTGATGCAGTTGCGCAAGACCAAACCCTTCGGCACGTTCAATCACCATAATCGTGGCATTGGGGACATTCACGCCAACTTCGATGACGGTCGTCGCAACCAGAACTTTCGTTTCGCCAGCTACAAATTTTGCCATGGCCGCGTCTTTTTCGACTGGTGGCATTTGGCCATGCACCAAGCCAACGACGCCTTCGCCCAAGGACGCACGCAACCGTTTGAAACGCTCTTCCGCAGCAGTCTTATCGGACACCTCGCTTTCCTCAACCAGCGGACAAACCCAATACGCCTGCCTGCCCTCAGCAATAGCCCCCCGCAGCTTGCCTACGACTTCATCCATCCGCGAAGTCGAGACGGTTGCCGTCGTCACAGGCTTTCGACCAGGTGGTTTTTCATCAAGGACAGAGACATCCATGTCGCCAAATTGCGCCAAAGCTAGGGATCGCGGTATCGGTGTGGCCGTCATCACCAGCACATCAACCGCTTTGCCCTTCGCGCCTAGCTCCATCCGCTGCGAAACACCAAAACGATGCTGTTCATCGACGACGGCAAGCCGGAGGTCCTTAAATGCGACGTCCTTCTGGAACACTGCATGTGTACCGACCAAAACCTGAATGTCGCCTTGCGCAAGCGCTGCGAGTTTCGCCGCGCGGTCTGCCCCTTTGTCCCGACCAGTGAGCAATTCCAGAACGATCCCAGCGGATTGCGCCAATGGCGCAAGGCTTTCCACATGCTGACGCGCAAGGATTTCTGTTGGTGCCATTAACACACCCTGCCCGCCTGCCTCGACCGCTGTTAGCAAAGCCATCAGGGCAACAAGAGTTTTGCCGGAACCAACATCCCCTTGTAACAGCCGGTTCATCCGCGTCTGCGCGGCCATATCGTCCGCGATCTCATCAATGGCACGCGACTGCGCGCCCGTCGGCCGGTACGGCAACGCGGCGAGCACCTTGGATTGCAATCGGCCCGTTGCAACACTCGCGACACCCGGTTTTGCGCGGGTTACCGCGCGCGCCAGCGACAAAGTCAGCTGATGTGCAAACATTTCGTCATAAGCCAAGCGTTCTCTTACCGGCGTTGTTGCGGCCATGTCTTTCAGACTTGTCGGCGCATGTGCGGCATGGATGGCATCATAAAAAGAGGGCCAATCCGATTTTGCGAGCTGCCCCGGATCAATCCACTCTGCCATGTCCGGCACCATTCCCAACGCAGATCGCGTGGCGCGAAACATGAGCTTTTGCGTCACACCTTGCGTCAGAGGATACACAGGCTCGAATTCAGGGATCGCGTCCGCCTTCGCAATGGGCAGCATGTGATCCGGATGCACCATCTGCGCCATGCTATCAAACATCTCGACCCGGCCTGAGATGACGCGCCGTTGCCCTGTGGGCAGTTGCTTTTGCAAGTAATCGCCACGCGCGTGAAAGAACACCAGACGAAACTCCGTCTCCGCATCGGTGACATGGACATGATACGGGCGTCCTTTTTGCCGCGCCGGTACATGCATGCCGATCTCAACCTCGACGGTCACGGTTTCGGGTAAAACCACATCCCGAATGGACGCTTTGCGTGATCGGTCAATCCCTGAGGATGGCAAAGTGAGCAACAAGTCTTTTGGCTTTTCGATGTGAAGCCCTTCGAACAGCGTTGCTGTCTTCGGCCCAACCCCGTCCAAATTTGTCAGTTTTGAAAACAGCTTGAAAAGTTTCTCGGGCCGTCCTTTCTCAGACATCTATGCGCCAATCAGGGCCAACCAACCGGCCTCGTCCATCGTCTCCACACCTAGATCGGCTGCTTTCTTCGCCTTTGATCCGGCGCCCGGTCCAGCCACCAAGATATCCGTCTTGGCAGAAACCGAGCCGGAGACCTTTGCCCCCAATGCCTCCGCCCGCGCTTTGGCTTCGGCACGTGTCATCTGTTCCAAGGTCCCCGTAAACACAACCGTTTTGCCCGCAACTGGCGAGCCGGAGGTATCTCTTTCCGGCATATTCTGCACATCCAATTGCGCAATCAACCGATCAATCGACGCCCGCTCTGCCTCCTGCGCGAAAGCCGTGACCACAGACCCAGCCATCACCTCGCCCACACCGTCAATTGAAATGAGGTCTTCCCAAGCCGAACCCTCGCGTGCGCCGGCTTCGATCATCGCGGCTTCAAACGCTTGCCAGCTAAGATACGTATTGGCCAGAAGATTGGACGCAGCTTCGCCAACATGCCGCAGACCGAGACCAAAGATAATTTTGTTCAGGGGAATTTTCCGCTTTTCATCAATCGCGTCAAACAAGTTACCGGCAGACTTGTCGCCCCAGCCCTCACGGTTTTTCAGCTTGGTCAGCTGGGCGGCATCCCGTTCGCGCAGCGTGAAAATATCGGCCGGTTCTTTTATCCTGAGTTGATCGTCATGGTAAAACGCCTCGACCTGCTTTGCTCCCAAACCTTCAATGTCAAACGCTCCACGGCTGACAAAATGCTTGAGTTTTTCAACGGCTTGCGCTGGGCAAATTAGCCCCCCCATACACCGCCTGACAGCATCTCCCGCTTCGCGTACGGCATCAGAACCGCATTCAGGGCACGTCTTCGGGAACTCAAAAACCTGAGCACCGTCAGGACGTTTGGTCAGGTCAACATCCGCAATCTTCGGGATCACGTCACCCGCGCGGTAGACTTGCACCCAATCACCTGCTCGGATGTCTTTACCTTCCCGTATCTCGCCGCCTTTCGCGTCACGACCCGCAATGTAGTCTTCGTTATGAAGCGTCGCATTAGACACCACGACCCCGCCAACAGTGACAGGCTGTAGCCGCGCAACCGGAGAAAGCGCGCCGGTTCGTCCGACTTGAATTTCGATCGCATCCAGCCGTGTCCACGCAAGTTCAGCGGCAAATTTATGCGCAATGGCCCAACGCGGCGTTGTTGAGCGAAAACCCAAACGCGCTTGCAGATCAAGCTCATTGACCTTGTAGACCACGCCATCGATGTCATAGCCGAGCGTTGCGCGCTGTTCTTCAATTTGCGCGTAATGGTCGATCAGGTCGGCCGGCCCATCGCAAATCGCGGTCAACGGGTTTGTTTGAAAACCAAGCTCGGCGAGACGCTCGATAGACGCCATTTGCGTGTCAGCCAAAGCTGCACTTTGCGCACCCCACGCATATGCGAAGAAGGCCAAGGGACGTGCTTTCGTGATATTTGCGTCCAATTGCCTGAGGGAGCCCGCAGCCGCATTGCGTGGATTGGCAAACGTCTTGCCACCTTTTTCTGCTTGGGCCGCATTCAACGCCTCAAAATCAGCGTGGCTCATGTAGACTTCGCCGCGGACTTCTAAAACTTGCGGCGCATCCCGCAATGTCTGAGGCACCGAAGCAATCATGCGCGCATTGGCGGTTACATTTTCGCCAATAGACCCGTCCCCACGCGTAGCCGCATAGACCAAATCACCATCCTCATATCGCAACGACAAAGACAGACCGTCAATTTTAGGCTCAGCCGTGTAAGACAGTGGCGCATCTGCCGCCAAGCCCAGATACTTCCTGATACGCGCGTCGAATTCGGTAACGTCCTCAGCTGAAAACGCATTTCCAAGGGAGAGCATCCTGACTTCATGCGTTATCTTGGAAAAGCCCTCCGCCAACGGGCCGCCCACTTTCTCAGACGGGCTGTCTTCGCGTTTGAGATCTGGAAAACGTGCCTCAATATCCGCGTTTCGACGCTTTAAAACATCGTAATCAGCATCTGAAATCTCGGGCGTGTCATCGCGGTGATACGCAGCGTTCGCAGCGGCAAGCTCTTGCGCCAAAGCCTCTAATTCCTGCTGGGCTTCAGCGCGCGACAATGCATCAACTGGTTGAGAGCGAAGCTGTGACATGGTGGACGATACCCTTGACCCTAAACCGCTGGCATCAGCAGGTTCTTTGCCAATGATAGATAAATCGCGTGGCCCGTATCGTCCACCCATCGGCTTGAATTGACCACCGAAAGCCGCTTTCTCAAATTAAAATTCTACATCTGAAACCAAAAAGACCCCGCTGCAGCGAGGCTGAAACGGGGTCTCTAAATTATTGGAGTATCGCGACGGTCAGGCGCCGATCGCGAGGCGCTGATCCCCGGTATCGTCAATGGGTTGCGGATCGCGTAGCACGTAACCCCGTCCCCAAACGGTTTCGATATGACTTTCGCCACCGGTTGCCGTCGCGAGTTTTTTGCGAAGCTTGCAGATGAACACATCAATGATCTTCAGTTCGGGCTCATCCATACCGCCATAGAGATGGTTCAAGAACATCTCCTTCGTCAGCGTTGTTCCTTTGCGCAAAGACAGAAGCTCGAGCATCTGATACTCTTTGCCGGTCAGATGGACGGCCTTGCCGTTCACTTCAACAGTCTTCGCATCAAGGTTTACGGCCACATCGCCTGTGTTGATGATTGACTGTGAATGCCCTTTCGAGCGTCTGATGATCGCATGAATTCTTGCGACCAGTTCTTCGCGGTGGAACGGTTTGGTAAGGTAATCATCTGCACCAAAGCCAAACCCCTTCAATTTATTCTCTGTGTCATCCGCACCGGACAGGATCAGAATTGGTGTTTCGATACGGCTCAGCCTGAGCTGACGCAGCACTTCATGCCCGGTCATGTCCGGCAGATTCAGATCGAGAAGGATAAGATCATAGTCATAGAGTTTTGCTAGATCGATCCCTTCTTCGCCAAGATCTGTAGTGTACACGTTCAGATTCGCGTGTGTCAGCATCATCGAAATCGACTTCGCTGTTGTTGGATCGTCTTCTACAAGAAGAACGCGCATTTGACTCTCTCCGATAGGGCCCCTCAATACCTTACTAACAATCATTAATGAAAAAGGTTAATCTAAGGTTACTAACAATCAGGCCGCTCGGAATTTACATCAGATTTGCGTTCAACTTGCCGAAAACGCTGCAATGCTGTTGTTTTCAAAGCCCCGACACCGAATTCGGCCACGGCGGAGCGCCAGCTGTCAAGTTCTTCTTCAGAAAGCCCGTACATTTCGCAAGCTTCTTCGTTATCAATAAGGCCCGCATCAACTGCGCGGACAACTGCCGCTTTACGACTTGCAACCCATCGTGACGTCTTCGGGCTAGGCAGATCTGCCCTTGAAAGGCGAGTTCCATCGGCCAAAGTTACCATACGCGGGCCAGTGGGGCGTTTAAGATACATTTCGGGGCTTTCCTTTCGGCTACACAGGCCCCAAATGCCATAATGAGCCTTAAAGAGCCGTGAAGCCTGCGGTTGAACACCTTTAAGATTTTCATATATTTTGCGGCATTGCCCCGCCACGACATCGGACACAGACATGGCCCTTGACCGAACAGACGCAGAGTTGAACTCGCTTGGATTTGCCAAAGCGCCTCAAGACACACGGGTGGTCGTTGCAATGTCAGGTGGTGTGGATAGCTCCGTTGTTGCCGCGATGCTGGCCGAGGAAGGCTATGATGTCGTCGGCGTCACATTGCAGCTTTACGATCACGGGGCGGCATTGGCAAAAAAAGGCGCCTGCTGCGCAGGCCGTGATATCCATGATGCCCGCCGCGTCGCGGAAGACATGGGCTTCCCTCACTACGTTCTCGATTATGAGAACGTTTTCAAAGACGCAGTGATTGACGAGTTCGCAGACAGCTACCTTGGTGGTGCCACACCTGTTCCGTGTATTCGCTGCAACGAACGCGTAAAATTCAAAGACCTGCTGGAAACCGCCAAAGACTTGGACGCGGACTGCATGGCCACGGGCCATTACATTCAACGCAAGCTTGGCGCAGAGGGCGCTGAACTACATTCAGCAGCGGATGCCAATCGGGATCAAAGCTACTTCCTGTTTTCAACCACACCAGACCAATTGGACTATCTGCGTTTCCCATTGGGCCACCTTCCCTCGAAGGCCGAAACGCGTGCATTGGCGGAAAAATACGGTTTAAGCGTTGCGGATAAACCCGACAGTCAAGATATCTGTTTCGTCCCCAACGGCAACTACGCCTCCGTAATCGAAAAACTGCGTCCGGGCGCAGGCGAGCCCGGTGATATCGTCGATATGGACGGGACGCCCCTGGGCACGCATAACGGCGTCATTCATTACACAATCGGGCAACGTCGTGGGCTCGGTATTGGCGGGCTTGAAACACCACTTTATGTCGTGAAGCTCGATGTCGACAAAAAACAGGTGATTGTCGGTCCCAAAGAGGCTTTGGCGACCCGCACGGTCCCAATTCGGGAGATCAACTGGCTCGGTGACACAGCTTTTGACAGCGCTTCAGAATGGCATGTCAATGTACGGGTCCGTTCAACAAAGCCGCCAATGCCAGCGATCATCCGCCCAATCAGCGCAACGGAAGCCACCGTAGAATTGATGACCCCGGAAGAAGGGGTGTCACCTGGGCAAGCCTGTGTTTTCTATGAAGATGGCACATCCCGTATCCTCGGTGGCGGTTGGATTTGGCGCGGTGAATAACTTGAAATGAAAAAAGTGATGAGGTGAATTCGGAGAAACTGCGCTAACCTTCGTATACCTACGTATTCTGGAGGCAAAATTTATGCGTCGTAGCACCATTTCACTGACAGCTCTCACTCTAGCCATCGGCACCGTTGCTTTTGCAGGCGGACATGGCGGCAACCCTGCCGTCAAAGCGCGCAACGCGCATATGGGCCTGTACGGTTTCAATCTCGGCATCCTGGGCGATATGGCCAAAGGAACGACAGAATATAATGCTGAGGCAGCCTCCTCAGCAGCCAAAAACCTCGCCACACTGGCAGCACTTGATCAATCCGCGTATTGGCCAGAAGGCACTGCGCAAGGCGAAGTTGAAGGATCACGTGCCAAAGCTGAAATCTGGACCGATGGCGGCGGTGCCTTCGAAAAAGGAAAAGACATGGCTGTCGCCGCAGCAGCGCTCGCAGATGTTGCCGGCAACGGTTTGGAAGCTTTGCAGGCGGGTATCGGGCCGGCAGGCGCGGCATGCGGCGCATGTCACAAAGCCTATCGCGGCCCCAAAAACTAACCGCTCGTGATGGGACGCTTATTTCGCTGGGCCGTCTTTTTAGCCCTCATCGGCGGCATTGTGTTTTGGGTCACTACAATTCCCGAAACCGTTTCTGAAGAAGAGCTTGCGAGCCTTTCTTCAGACGCCGCCGCCGGAGAATCAGTGTTTAACGCGTCAGGTTGCGCGTCTTGTCACAAAGCGCCCAAAGCCGAAGACGATGCAAAGCTCACGCTCGCTGGTGGGCAGAGCTTTCCATCACCCTTTGGCACATTCAAAGCGCCCAATATCTCCTCCGACCCCGAACACGGGATCGGGGGCTGGTCACAAGCCGAGTTCGTGACCGCCGTTCTCAAAGGTACAAGTCCCGAGGGACAGCATTACTTCCCCGCCTTCCCTTACACGACCTACAACAAAATGACGCTTCAGGATGCCGTGAACCTGCACGCCTATATGCAAACGCTTCCGGCGGATGCCACGCCAAACCAACCCCACGACGTCGGGTTTCCCTTTAACATCCGGCGCAATTTGGGCGGTTGGAAGTTCCTCTTCCTGAAGGACGATTGGGTTCTGCAAACAGATGATCCACAATTGGTGCGCGGACGATACCTTGTCGAAGCAATGGGCCATTGCGCTGAATGCCACACCGCCCGCAACCAATTGGGAGGATTGGACACCAGCGCATGGATGCAAGGCGCGCCTGACCCTTCCGGCAAGGGCCGCGTCCCGGCCATCACACCCGATAAACTGGGCTGGAATGCAGCGGATATCGCCGAGTACCTCACATCAGGCTTCACGCCCGAATTCGACACAGCAGGCGGCCACATGGTCGATGTGATCGAAAATACAGCCAAGCTGACGGAAGAAGACCGGGATGCGATCGCAGCTTACCTGCTCGCGCTCTAAAGTTTAGCCGTAAAGCTCTTGTGCGCGCGCCTCGAACGCCCGCACGATCCGTTGCATGGCTTCATTGAAGAACATGCCAGCAGCGCCTTGCAACAGCTTGGATTTAAACTCGAAATCAACCTGAAAGCTGACCTCGCAGCCACCCTCCACATCCGCAAACTGCCACACAGATTCTAGATGCTGGATCGGTCCATCAAGATACTCTGTGTCGATCCGCATATCATCCGGAGCCAGTGTGACCTTCGATGTGAACCGTTCACGAAAAACCTTAAAACTGATCACAAGATCAGCGATCACAATCTCGACGGGGCCCTGAGGCTCACGTGATGTGATACGTGCCGCTGCTGTCCATGGAAGAAATTCGGGGTACTTGGCAACATCCGCAACAAGTTCATACATTTGATCAGCCGTAAAAGGCAGTGTGCGGGTCTCGGAATGGCTGGGCATAGTTAAACCTTGGGTCGACGTTCGACGCGTTTTCGTTGCATAAGACGATAAGTTCAAGGGGGTAACATGTCTCATCCACCATACGAGATTGATCAAATGATCTCGGCCAAGTCTATCGCGGCACGCATTGAAGAGCTGGCAGTCGAAATTCATGACCGGTTCGAAGGCACGGACAAGCTGGTCATTGTCGGTCTCTTGCGTGGCTCTTTCGTCTTCATCGCCGATCTGGTGCGCGAATTGGACCTGCCCGTCGAGGTCGATTTTCTAGAAGCCTCCAGCTACGGTGACAGCACCGAAAGCTCCCGAGAAGTCCGTATCCTCAAAGACTTGCGCGGCGAAATTAACGGCCGCGATGTCTTGGTTGTCGAAGACATTGTCGACACCGGCTTCACCCTCAGCCATGTCGTCAAACTGCTGCAAAACCGCGAACCTGCCCGCATGGAAACCGTGGCCCTGCTCGACAAACCGTCGCGCCGCGAGGTCGACATCAAAGCCACGTGGACGGGTTTCGAGATTCCAGATGAATTTGTCGTGGGCTACGGCATCGACTACGCGCAACGCAACCGCAACCTGCCCTTCATCGGCAAGGTGCGGTTCACCCAAGAAATGAATTGAGCGATTACGTAAAACAACATCAGATACAGCCCCGCCGCATCAAAGCGCATCATCCAGCTTGGCGATGCAAATGACCGCTTTGAGCCCAAAAGTGACCACTGAACGGTTCTCATAAGGGGAAGAAGGCCATGCAATGGGTACTGTCAAATTTCCCGTCCAAAAACACGTCGTCACTTAAAGTTCCTTCATGACGAAAGCCCGTGCTTTCATATAAGCGAATGGCACGGGAGTTTGTGGCGCGCACCTTTAGTTCAATTCTGTGGAAACGATGTCTTTTTGCATCCACCAGAGTGTCCGCCAACAACCTGTAGCCCAATCCACGCCCCCGATAAGCAGGTAATAAACCCATACCAACGACGCCGACGTGCGACCTAATCGGTTCTGTTCGTTTGAGTATATCGCACCATCCAACGACCGCGTCGTCGCTGACTGCAACCAATTGCGATTGACCTGTTTCGACGTTCTTGCGCACAAATTCGAGTGTGCTTTCAATTGGGGGTGCTTGAAGAGCTGGCAGATACCTACGCTCCTGCGCAACGACATCCACCACTCTATGGTAGCTTTCAACGTCAGAAATTTTGATAGGCCGTATATCTATTTTCATAAGGCAGACAGTTACAATTGTTGTTCCAAGAGTAAAAGAGCGACCCAGTTTCGCAACGGCAGCTTCGTCCGCAGAGCGGCCTTTCACCGAGCCTAACTTCGAGATAACTTTGTGTCGAATACTAGAGTGCATAGTTTTGACTTTGCCGAGCGCATAGGACTTCAAAGCAATGGGAAAGTTCAGATTCTAATGAATTTCCGCTGGCTCATGAGGGCGTCCATGTGGGTGCGCAACCCGCCATCCGAAAAGCGGGTGATGCTGGTGGTTGGTATCATCGTGCTCTGTCTGGTGGTCGCATTTGTTGAACATTACATCGGCTGGCCCGACTGGGCGCAGCGCGAGCGGGTCCCGCGCCTACCGCGTTAAAAGTTCGTAAATCGGTGAAATTCGCTTAAGCTGACATCATGATCAGTGGCGGGCGCATAGATCAACACGTCCTCTGGGCGCTGTCCCTTTTGGTGACTGGCCGAGTGGCCATGCTTGCCATATGGACGGTGATCCCCACCAAACCATCGCACGTTGTTTTGATTTCCATCCTCTGTCTGGACCTGGCTGTGCTTGGCTGGCAACTCTTGCTTATCCACCGCGCGCGCCGCCTTTCCGGCACTGGCTTGGCGTCGATGCTTTTGGCGCTGATCACTATGATTGCAATCGGTTTCGCGCTCAGCACTGATATCAACCGCACGGCCGCCGCTCTTCTTCGTGAACCGCCCTCACCTGCGGCACGGCCAATTCTCAAGACAGATGGCATATCCGCTCATCTAGACGAAGACATCAACTTCAACACTTATGCTTCCATGCAGGCTACGCTACAGGCGCATCCAGACTTGCAGCGCCTGACCCTCGACAGTCGCGGCGGACGCATCGCCGCCGCACGCGGCATCGCGCGCTTGGTCAGAGAAGCAAAACTCGACACCCATGTCTCAGATATCTGCACATCTGCCTGCACTTTGATCTTCGCCGCAGGTCAAAATCGTACCATGTCGAAACAGGCCCGTGTCGGTTTCCATGGCTACCGGCTCATCAGTTACGTCGAAACGCTCAACACTACGGACGAACAAGATCGCGACAAGGCTACGTTCATCGAGCAAGGGGTTAAGTCCGATTTCATCGACCGCGCCTACGCCGTCTCACATGATGATATGTGGTTTCCCAGCGAAAACGAGCTCCGTTCGGCAGGTGTTTTGACGGATTAACAGAATGTAAATTTTGCGAGGGTCCGTTTTAAAACAATGCCTTACAAAATCCCCCGCATGCGGGGATCAGACGCCAAGCTTCTTCTGACGGGCCGCTCTTAACCGCTGGAAATCATCTCCTGCATGGTAGCTGGACCGGGTCAAAGGAGTGGCCGACACCATCAGGAACCCTTTGCCAAAAGCGGCCTTCTCATAGGAGGCGAATTCTTCCGGCGTCACAAACCGATCCACACGGTGATGCTTCGGCGTCGGCTGCAAATACTGACCAATTGTCAGAAAGTCGATGTCAGCGGCCCGCATATCTTCCATAACTTGAATGACCGATTGCCGATCCTCTCCAAGGCCAACCATGATCCCCGATTTCGTAAACATCGTCGGATCAAGCTCCTTCACACGCTGCAATAGTCTTAGCGAATGGAAATATCTCGCGCCAGGACGCACTTCTGGGTAGAGGCCCGGAACTGTTTCGAGATTATGATTGAATACATCGGGCCGCGCCTCAACGACAAGTTCCAGTACTTTTGGGTCACACCGAATGAGGTCAGGTGTTAAAATTTCAATCGTCGTGGAAGGAGAGCGCTTTCGGATCGCACGAATGGTTTGCGCAAAATGCTCTGCCCCACCATCTTCGATATCATCCCGGTCAACCGACGTAATCACAACGTGATTGAGGCCTAGTTTCTGAACTGCGTCTGCGACGCGCCCCGGTTCAAACACATCCAGCGCTTCCGGAGGCTTGCCCGTCGCAATGTTACAGAAGGTGCAAGCCCGCGTGCAGACCTCGCCCATGATCATCATGGTCGCATGACCTTGGCTCCAGCACTCACCAACATTGGGACAGCCTGCTTCCTCGCAGACCGTCACCAATTTATTGTCACGCATGATCTTAGCGGTATCCGCATAGCCCTGCCCGCTTGGCGCTTTCACGCGGATCCAAGATGGCTTTTTAGGCTGCGCATTGTCTGGCTTGCGTGCCTTTTCCGGGTGGCGTTGATCTGGGATTTTCAGGTCGCGTGTCGGCATGGCTCAGTCCTTTTGCTTATCGCATACCTAGTGTCCGAAGACATCTGAAGCAAGGCAACTGAACGCATACCAGATCTGCGCGACTTGCTGTCGGTGTCTATCCGATCAAGGCACTGACCGAGCCGTGACGGTCCACGTAGTGACGACGGAGCCGTTGTAGCGCGATCCGCAAAACGACCTTACCCGACCGAGCAGACCAACCCATCCTTTTTTCAGCAGCTTCAAGCCCTTCAAGAAAGCAGCAGCAACGCATGATAATATCGCCCAATCCCGGTCCGAGGTCATCCAAGGCAGCCATTATCCGAGCACGCGCGGCCCGTGGTCCTTCACCAATGCCAGCGTCAGAACCAAATGCACCTCTATCACCAGACGTCATAAACCGATCCCAATTCTGGGCAACGCGTGGCCCCATATGCGCAAGCTCAAAGTCTTCTCGGAAACGCTCGCCGGCCTGTACCAGATCATTGTCCAAGAAGGGTTTTCCATCGCGGTCTTTGCGTCGGGACAACATCGTTAAGGGGCTTTCGGCGACATTGTAACGCATCGTTGTTTTGGTATTTGACGGGCCATCGCCGGACACGTCTTTCTCGCCCCATTCGATATGCTGTTCCAAGAAGGGATCCGACGCCTCATTACCTTTATCTCGCCTCCGGTTTACGTCTTCTGCGAGATACCTTTTCAATGCAGACCGCCCGGCAGCCGTTATTGAGTAGCGGGCAACGCGACCAGAACCAGTACATGAAATCCAGTCCTTGAGAGCAAATGCCTGCGCAACGTCACGATCAACGACCGCCGTGCGCACAGGTGCTGCGTTTGCCTCTGCATCAGATCGGCTACGCAACACGACTGCTTTGCCCAATTCTGGAGCCAGAGCCAGCACAGCCCCAGTTTCACATAATCGGCGCAGAATACGCCGCGCTTCCCGAGCGAGAGTATCCTCATCTGGCAGCGCTTGCGGCCGAGCCATGGCGTTCATCTTATATTTCCCTTCCTTAACAACTTTATGCTTCGGAGAGCGCATCAATGCCCCCAAGCCATCCAATGCTTCATCAATGAGCGGATCATCTCGCCGGTTCTCAAACCGACGCACCTGGCGCAAAACAGTTGAGGCATGACAGCCATCCCCTCGTGCGACATCTCTTAGAGACAAACCATGCTCCACATGTTTCAAATACCGCTGAACCGGAGTGGGCAACCAGCTCGGCATACCTTTTACCAATTGATTTTGCGTGATAATATTCATCCGCTTCTACCCCTGTCGTAAATAACAACGGCCCAATACCTCATCTCAAAATCTTTAATCTTAGTTAACAAGCTCTCGGTTTGACTGATTTTGTTTCCAAATTGTAAACAATGGTGAACGCAGCGCACGGCGGTGCAATCGCGCAGCAACAGCAGCGCAAAAGACATATTTTGAACTGGTTTTCTCTGCGAAAGCGACAAATCAGGACATTAATAATGACTAACACCAACAGCATTTTAGCGACGCTTCGTCGCCCAAAACTTCTCGTCCGCGCCGCACGGCATGGCCTGTCAGATTATAATCGGAAACGTGATCTTGCTCGTCTTACTGGGCAAAGCCCTCGTGCCCATACAAAGACAATTGTGGAGAACCTCATCGTTCAAGAAGAACATCTCGAAGAAGTACGGAAGTCGGGTGACGCGACTTATCGCGTCTCCCGGCATATCGAGTTATTGGTTGCTTTGATGGCTGAATGTCGATTGCTGCCAAAACCAATCTGAGATCACACGCCAGCTCAGTTAGACGAACGCATCCGGCATTGAGTCCTTTTTCTGCCGGATGTAATCCTTCAATGCTTCGTCTATTGAAGGGTCCAGCATAGGCTGCTGGTAGTCAGCGAGGAGCTTTTCAACCCGAGACGACGCAAGACTCGCGGTATCACGCGCGCCTTCGTCTGACCACGTCTCGAATGGTTTGTAGTCAAACAAGTCAGAACGCCAGAATGCTTCTTTGAAATTTGCTTGTGTGTGCGCGCAGCCAAGGTAATGGCCACCTGGCCCCACTTCTGCAATCGCATCCATAGCTTGCGCGTTTTCATCGATAGAGACACCCTTCGCCAATCCGTGCAATGCGCCAAGTTGATCGGCATCCATTACGAATTTCTCGAAGGAGGAAACAAGACCTCCTTCGAGCCAACCACATCCATGAAGCATGAAGTTTACACCAGCCAGCAGCCCCATGTTCAATGAGTTCGCCGTTTCATACGCCGCCTGTGCATCTGGCAGCTTTGAACCACAGAACGATCCTGCTGACCGATACGGCAGCCCAAGACGTCGTGCCAATTGACCAGCACCGTAGGTGATGTGCGCGGCTTCAGGCGTCCCAAAGGTTGGGGCACCAGAGTTCATATCAATCGATGTCACAAAAGCACCGAAGATCACAGGCGCGCCCGGACGGATCAATTGAGAATATGCAACCCCTGCCAAAACCTCCGCTAGCACTTGCGTCAACGTTCCTGCGACAGAGACCGGAGCCATAGCTCCCCCCACAATGAATGGGGACACAATGCAGGCCTGATTGGCCTTCGCATAGACCTCAAGCGCCCCCATCATAATGGAGTCGAACGTCATCGGAGAATTGATATTGATCAGCGACGTCATGACCGTGCGATCATTTAGGCCGCCAAACAGGATCTCGCACATATCAACCGAATCTTGCGCGCGTTCTGGCTCAGTTACAGACCCCATGAATGGCTTATCGCTCAGCGACATATGTGCGTAGAGCATATCGAGATGTCGCTTATTCACTGGAATATCAGTTGGCTCACAAACCGTTCCACCAGAATGATGAAGCCATTTGGACATGTAGCCAAGTTTGACGAACTTCTGGAAGTCATCAATCGTCGCGTACCGTCGGCCGCCGTCCCGGTCTCGTACAAATGGCGGACCATAGACAGGTGCGATGACCAGATTGTTCCCGCCAATCTCGACGTTTCGGGCTGGGTTGCGGGCGTGCTGTGTAATCATGGAAGGTGCAGTTGAACACAGTTTCCGCGCAAGTCCGCGTGGAATGCGGACGCGCTCTCCATCCACGTCCGCACCGGCGTCACGCCAGCGATCTAACGCAGCCGGATTATCAACGAAATTCACGCCGATTTCAGCCAAAACCGTTTCGGCGTTTGTCTCGATAATCTGAAGAGCTTCTTCGTTCAGAACTTCGAAATTGGGGATGTTCCGCTCGATGTATTTCGCGGTTTCAAAACTGACAGCTGTGCGTGCCATACGACGTGCAGCGCCTCCGCCACCACGGGCTCTACGTTTCGGTGCTGTCGCTGTCTCGCTCATTTGCTCTATCCCCTGCAAATCTTGTGGCACCGTGATAGCCGCCACGTCCTTATCCACATCGACAGAAACCGTCCCTTGGGACCGGAAAGCGACATTGCCCCTTCTTTCAGACATCGTAATTGCGCGAGCCATCCCGCTTGCACCTCTGAGCACATCCGCCTAGAGGAAGCGCATGACAGAAAAAAGCCACGAACGCCTGCTCATCATCGACTTTGGCTCTCAGGTCACGCAACTCATTGCGCGCCGTCTCAGGGAGCTAAACGTCTATTGCGAAATCCACCCATTCAACACTGTCGATGACGCTTTCCTAAAGGCATTTTCGCCGAAAGCGGTCATCTTCTCTGGCGGACCTTGCAGCGTCATAGATGCAGACAGTCCGCGCCCACCAGAAAGCGTTTACACACTTGGCGTGCCAATTCTTGGCATTTGCTATGGTCAACAAGTGATGATGCAAATGCTGGGCGGTCAGGTCGAACGTGGGCACGGCACCGCCGAATTTGGGCGCGCTTACGTTACGCCATCTGATGCTGACCTCGAATTGCTCGCGGGCTGGTTTCAGACTGAGCGCGAGCAGGTTTGGATGAGCCATGGCGATCATGTCGCCAAAATCGCGCCGGGCTTTGAAGTTTTCGGGACATCACCGAATGCGCCCTATGCGATCACTGCCGATCGCGCACGTAACTTTTACGCCGTTCAATTCCACCCAGAAGTCCATCACACGCCTAATGGCGCGATGCTGTATGAGAACTTTGTCCGAATGGCAGGCTTCTCAGGTGACTGGACGATGGGCGCCTACCGTGAACAGGCTATTGCTGCGATCCGCGAGCAGGTTGGCGACGGCAAGGTCATCTGCGCACTTTCAGGGGGCGTCGATTCCTCTGTTGCAGCAGTTCTTATCCATGAGGCTGTCGGCGAGCAGTTGACATGTGTCTACGTTGACCATGGTCTGATGCGCAAAAACGAGTCCGAAGAAGTCGTTGGGATGTTTCGCGAGCATTATAACTTACCGCTCATCCATGCGGATGAGAGCGAGTTATTTCTTGGACAGCTGGACGGCGTAAGCGATCCAGAGACGAAGCGCAAAATAATCGGCAAGCTGTTCATTGATGTATTCGAGCAGAAAGCAAAAGAGATCGGCGGTGCAGATTTCCTTGCGCAAGGGACGCTGTACCCTGATGTGATTGAAAGTGTGAGCTTCTCTGGTGGTCCATCGGTGACAATCAAGTCGCATCATAATGTCGGCGGACTGCCTGAAAAGATGGGCATGAAGCTTGTCGAGCCTTTGCGCGAGTTGTTTAAAGACGAAGTGCGCGCGTTAGGTGTTGAACTGGGATTGCCCAAGTCTTTTATCGGTCGTCACCCCTTCCCCGGCCCCGGCCTTGCGATCCGGTGCCCCGGCGAGATCACGCGCGAAAAACTCGACATCCTGCGCGAAGCTGACGCCGTCTACATTGATCAAATTCGAAAGCATGGTCTTTACGACGATATCTGGCAGGCATTCGTTGCTATCCTTCCTGTCCGCACAGTTGGCGTTATGGGTGACGGACGCACTTACGACTTCGCATGCGCGCTGCGCGCAGTGACCTCCGTTGATGGCATGACGGCCGACTATTACCCTTTCAGCCACGAATTCCTTGGTGAGACCGCGACGCGAATTATCAATGAAGTGCCTGGGATCAACCGGGTCACCTACGACATCACCTCAAAGCCGCCCGGAACTATTGAATGGGAATAGGTCGTGCGGCAGCGCTGTGATTTCCCTAAAGCTCTTACACTCATTGCCCGAAGCGATACAGCCATTGTGATTTTGAACCAAAGAAAATGCGACACGGAACAAGTCACCGCCTTTCCTTACGAAGCGAACATCCTCACGCAAAAAGGCGAAGAGCCGGTTATTCTTCGGGGATGCTGTCAGGTTGCAAAATAACTAATTCAACGCATCAAGCAGAAGATCGGCGCTGAACTCTCCAACCGCGCATTTTGATAAATCGCCTTGGCGCCCAATTGCAAACCACTCCGCACGAGCTGCAAGCCCGATGGACACCTTGGGACCTCGATGCAGCGGGTCCCTACCCCAATGGCTGTCAGTCATGGGCTCACTATCAAATAGGTCTTGCAACAAGATATCCGTCAGCCCGGCTTTTGCATGGATAAAGCCGGCAATACATTCGACCTGTCTTGTGACCCAACCCCGCAATTTTACTTCTTCGTCGCGACGCGCCAAAATTTCGCGCAATGCAACATCAGCAACCCCGTGTTGGACTTGAACAGCGTGGCCATAAAGGTGGGCCAGCTCATATTCCATCCGCGCGTCGTCTCTGAAGACCTCAGAGAGCAAAATAACATTACGGGTTGTGCAATAGGCAAGCCGTGGGTTTACCCCTGGACCATGTCCGCACTCCTCCTTCTCAAATCCAAGCTGAATTGAGGGAAGGTTATCGAAAAGAAGTCGGGCCGTGCGTTCGATGACTAAATCCGGTTTGCTTGATTGAGCAAAGGCACTGAGGGACGCGAACACGAGCAGCATTGCCCCGATCAAGCTATGTATTCGCATTGCAATCCTCCTCTAATCAGACCAAGGCTAACCTACTGCTGATCATCAATGCCAGAGGCAATCCGTGACTGACCCAACAGCGCAAACCGAGCCTTTGAAGGCCGCGACATGGATGATCGGAGCAATCATCTCGTTCTCTGCCATGGCGGTCGCTGGACGCGAAGTGGCCGTTGAGCTCGATACATTTGAGTTGATGATGTACCGCTCTCTGATCGGGGTGGCGCTCGTGGTCTCGATTGGTGGGGCATTTGGACGGCTCAAGGACATCTCAACGGGGCACATGGGGCTGCACGTCTTGCGCAACGTCTCGCATTTTACCGGGCAAAACCTTTGGTTCGCAGCAATCTCTTTGATCCCTTTGGCGCAAGTCGTGGCGTTAGAGTTCACGTCCCCTATTTGGATTGCATTACTTGCGCCAATTTTTCTTGCGGAAAAACTGACCAGATTGCGCCTTCTCGTCGCCCTTATGGGGTTCTGTGGAGCAATGATCGTCGCGCGGCCCGATTTCAGCAACATTGAACCCGGAGTTTTATTGGCAGCCGGCGCTGCAATTGGTTTTGCTGGATCGGCTATTTTTACGAAGTTACTCACCCGCAAAGAAGCGATTACATCAATTTTGTTTTGGCTGACCGTGATGCAAGCGGTCTTCGGCCTGATCTGTGCGGGCTACGACGGGGATATCACGGTCCCAACCAACGTAACACTGCCATGGGTTGTTGTTGTTGCGATCACAGGCCTTGCTGCACATTTTTGTCTAACCACTGCGCTCAGCTATGCTCCGGCGACTATTGTGATGCCGTTCGACTTCGTTCGTTTGCCTGTCATCGCTTTCATCGGGGTGTTACTTTATGCGGAGCAACTCGAATGGCAGGTCATGCTCGGCGCTGCGATCATTTTTGGCGCAAATTACCTAAATATTGCAGCAGAAAGCAGAGCGAAACGCCCAGCTTGATTAACCTGCCGTTGGGTCACCTGTGAGATTTTCGTCACGGATACCCCATGTTTGACGAACAAAGGCACTGCAAACTGGTCTGACGCAGGGTCACAAATTGACGCAGTTCACTTCACGCCGCTAGTCTGAGTTCAAGAACTGAAACGTCTTCGGGAGGGACACCCATGAAACGCATTACAACGACGGCAGCCGCTCTGCTCGCAACAACCAGTCTCGCGACAGCTGGCGGCCTTGATCGTGCCGGCAATAACTTGGGGCCAATCTTTGAAGATGGCACTTACGCCGAATTCAGCTTTGGTTCAGTCAACCCAACTTTGAGCGGCACCGATGCTGCGATTTTTGGTGGTCGCGGGACAACAGACGTCGCGCAAGGCTACAGCCAAGGCTCGTTCGGTTTCAAAAGCCAGATCAACGACAAACTGTCATTTGCTCTGTCGATCGACCAGCCTTACGGCGCTGACGTGCGTTACCAACCAACAGGTCCGACAACAGGCTCGGTTGCTCTCGGTGGTACATTTGCGAGCGTGAATTCGGTCTCCTTCAACGGTACGTTCCGTTATAAGTTTGAAAACGGCTTCAGCGTGCATGGCGGTATGCGCGCTCAGACGATTGAAGCGAATGTTGCCCTTGCTGGTGCGGCCTACGGCCCGCTGAACGGATACACTGCATCCCTCGCAAGCGACATGGGGTTCGGATACCACGCTGGTGTCGCGTATGAACGCCCTGACATCGCATTGCGTGTTGCGCTGACCTACTTCTCCGAAGTTGATCATTCTTTGTCTACCACTGAGAACATCAACCCCGGTGCGGTTACAAGAACCAACGTGACGACACCGGAGGCGCTTAACCTCGACTTCCAAACAGGTATCGCCGAAAACACACTTCTGTTCGGTAGCATTCGGCGTGTTGACTGGTCTTCTGTTAGGGTAACTCCAGCTGCGTTTGGTGTGGCCACAGCAGCGGCCTCCCCAACTGGAACACCTTCAAGCTTGGTGGGCATCGAGGATACAACGTCCTACTCGCTTGGGATTGGACGCCGTTTCAACGACAAGTTCTCCGGTGCGATCTCCGTTCAATACGAAAAAGATGGCAATCCACTCGTCTCTCCTCTCGGACCTTCGACAGGCAGGATCGGTGTGACCGTTGGTGGTACATACACACACAAAAACATGAAGCTTACAGGTGGCATCAACTACACAAAACTCGGCGATGCCCAAGCTGCGACCTCTAACACGGCACGCGCTTCCTTCACTGGCGGCAAGTCAATCGGTGTTGGCCTGAAGGTCGGCTACAGCTTCTAAATTAAGTACGATCTGACAGTTAGGGGTAACGGTCAGATACGCCTCGCCAGTCATGGCGGGGCGTTTTGTATTAGAGACAGCAAAATTTCGCAATTTTCGGGTCGCAATCTGTTAGATGTTTTCTTTAAGTGCGTGCCATGACCATTCAGAAATCCTTCTCTACACGTGCATGGCTTGAACTCATCCTGCTCTCAGTAATTTGGGGGGCGTCTTTCCTTTCAATACGCATCGCGCTCGACGAAATACCGGTCATGACGGCAGTTGCACATAGGGTTTTCTGGGCTGCACTGGCCTTATGGGCGTTTGTTGCAATCAAACGTTTAGAAATCCCTCGTAATCCGATGATATGGATGTCTTTTCTTGTTATGGGCGTGTTGAACAACGTCATTCCCTTTACACTAATGGCGTGGGGGCAACTCTATATCGAGACAGGCCTGACCTCGATCCTAAACGCTGCAACGGCCCTTTTTGGCGTCATCGTTGCAGCGTTCATTTTCAGCGATGAACGTTTGACCGCAAACCGGGCCGTCGGTGTACTCCTAGGTTTCTGTGGTGTGACCATCGCAATTGGGATTGAAAATCTTGCACAATTTGATCTTCGCTCGATGGCACAACTGGCGGTCATTCTTGGCACTGTCTCATATGCTTTTGCTGGTGCATGGGCGCGGAAACAACTAAGCCATCTGCCCCCGCAGATTGCCGCCGCGGGAATGTTGACCGGGTCTAGCCTCATCATGCTGCCGGTCGCGTTTTGGATCGACGGCTCACCAAGTCTCGCGTTAGAGCCGCGCACGATTGCCGCCGTCTCCTACTACGCGATCATTGCAACCGCTGGGGCATATTTGCTCTATTACCGTGTTCTTGCCATGGCAGGCAGCGGAAACTTAATGCTGTGCACGCTGTTGGTCGCACCTGTCGCTATCATCCTAGGTGCTGTTATCTTGGGAGAAACCTTAAACACGCGCGCGTTCGCCGGTTTTGCAATTCTGGCCATTGGCCTCGTGATACTCGATGGCCGCATCCTCACTGTTTTGCGCAAATCCCCCTAGATTGGATCGTTCCTGCTGGTTAAGGAAGGCCTGTACTAAGGAGTTGCGGCGATGCGTTACAAGACTGGCAGTGATTGGCAAAATGCCTCCTCAAAGCGCGTGCTGTTTTTCGGAATGTCCGGTTTAGGGAAGACTTACATTTCCAACATGTTGCGCGCGTCTGGAGAGTGGTTTCACTACTCTGCCGATTACCGCATCGGGACGCGCTATATGGGCGAACACATCACAGACAACTTCAAAAGACGCGCCATGCAGGATCCGTTTCTAGCGGAACTATTGCGCTCAGACTCTATCTATATTGCGTCAAACCTAACATTTGACGACCTGTCTCCTTTGTCTACCTATCTTGGCAAACCCGGTGACCCTGCCAAAGGCGGGTTAAGTTTCGAGGAATACCAAAAACGTCAGAGGCAACACCACCGAGCTGAAGTGTCGGCCCTTTACGACACAGCACATTTCATTGATCGTGCTAAGGAACTTTATAACTACGATAAGTTTGTTTGTGACAGCGGCGGGTCAACTTGCGAAGTGGTGGACCCGTTCAATCCAGATGACCCTTTACTGAATGCATTGGCCAGAGATCATTTGATGGTCTGGATCGAGGGATCATCGGAACACGAAGCAGAGCTTGTCCGCCGGTTCAAAAAAGCACCTAAACCGATGTGTTATAGACCAGCGTTCCTTGAGAATATTTGGGATGAATATCTAAACAAAAACAAAATCAAAGAAGATGAAGTTGATCCAAATGAGTTTGTGACCTTCACTTATGCACGCGCCATTTCTGAACGGCAGCCAAGATACCGCGCAATGTATGAGAATTTCGGTGTGAAAGTGTCTCATCTGGATCTTGCCAAATGCACGTCACCCGACGATCTCGATCAGTTGATCGTTCATACACTTGGCAACTAATAACGTCAGACCTATTTCTCTAGGCCATGCTTCAGGATTATCATTGATATGCCTATTCGTCTTCCATCCGACCTGCCCGCCTTTGATGTGCTGAAGGACGAAGGTGTTATGGTCATGAGCCGCAAGGATGCGGACCGACAAGATATTAGGCCGCTTCGAATTGCGCTTCTGAACCTAATGCCAATGAAGATCCAGACAGAGAACCAATTTGCGCGCCTTATAGGAGCGACCCCGTTACAAATTGATCTGACTTTGATCCGGATGTCAGAACATCAAACCAAAAATACGGCAGCGGCTCATATGGAGGCCTTCTATCAGCCGTTTCAGGACGTCAAAGATCAAAAGTTTGACGGCCTTATCATTACGGGTGCACCAATCGAGCATTTGCCCTTCGAGGACGTGACGTATTGGGATGAACTTCTGGAAGTCATGGATTGGACGCAAAGCCATGTCCATTCCACCTTTGGCGTCTGCTGGGGCGCTATGGCAATGCTTAAGCATTTCCACAGTGTTGAAAAACATATGTTGCCCGCCAAAGCTTTTGGCTGTTTCAAGCAAGAGAACATGGCTCCGGCATCGCCATTTTTAAGCGGGTTTTCGGATGAATGCCTCATCCCTGTGTCACGTTGGACCGAGGTCAAACAAGAGGAAATTGACGCAGCTGGGAATGGGTTAAAAACACTTCTTGGCAGCGCGCAAACAGGGCCTTGCCTTATCGAGGACCCTGCGCATCGCGCGCTCTATATTTTTAATCACTTTGAGTATGACAGCGATACACTGAAACAGGAATATGACCGCGACATAAGCTCCGATACGCCAATAAACGTGCCGCTGAACTACTATCCAGATGACGACCCGTCTCATGCACCGTCAAATAGGTGGCGCAGCCACGCGCACCTCCTTTACGGCAACTGGGTCAACCACATCTATCAAACGACCCCATTTAAATTGGAGTTGATCGGTGCGTAAAGCGTTTAAGCTCATGATTCTGGGAATTGCCATCGTCACTGCCTCATGTGCCGCTTACGTAGAGGGAAGCAATGTGAAGATGAACAAATCTGCGCTTAAAGAAACGCCTCCATCCGGTGAATTTATCGACGTTGAAGGAACACAAGTTCATTATCAAATCGTCGGCAGCGGACCAGATCTTATCATGATCCACGGCGCAGGCGGCAGCTTGCGTGACTTCACATTTTCAATCGTTGATAAGCTAAAATCGGACTTTCGGATCATCCTATTTGATCGTCCCGGTCATGGATATACTGAACGCATTGCAGCACGAGCTCAACTTGGCGAAAGCCCAGCGGAGCAATCAAATCTGATTTTCTCAGCAGCAAAGAGAATTGGGGTAAAAGACCCAATCGTGCTTGGCCATTCATTTGGCGGTGCCGTCGCAATGTCATATGTTTTGAACAATCCAGAAGATGCGAAAGCATTGGTTATGGTCGCGGGTGTTTCGAATGAATGGGAAGGTGATCTGGACAGCTGGTATCAGATTACCAACAGTTGGGCCGGACGTAATATATTGATCCCAACGCTGTCCGCGATAGCACCGCGCTCCCGCCTCGAAGAAACCACTGCGGGCATCTTTGCGCCAAACGCCGTGCCGGACGGTTATCTCGATCATATGGGCATTGCCCTGTCCAAATCGAAAACGACGCTGCAGGCCACAACGCAACAGGTCAACGATGTAAAACCACATATCATTGAAATGGAAAAACGCTATCCGAGCCTCACCCTTCCGATCGAGATCGTGCATGGTGATCTAGACGAGACGGTCCCCCTCAAGGTTCACGGCGAGGTGCTGGCCTCCCAAGTGAGAAGCGCAAACCTCACCGTTTTGAAAAATGTCGGGCATATGCCCCAACATGTCTCTGAGCCGCAGGTCATCGCAGCGATCAAGCGGGCGGCAAATCGGGCTGGCTTGCGCTAACCATCCACGCCATACTGTCAGACGAACTGAAGGAGGTCACATCATGTCCCTGCCCTTTGACGGCGCGATCAGCAAGTTTTTCGCGGAAGACGCACCTAAAGACATTCGCGACGCAATTAAGTCAGCGGATAAAAAGGACATGTTGGCAGCGAGTTTCCCATATGATGAGCGCATGCCGCGCGCTGAGTATGAGGATACGATGGCAGCGCTACAAATCGAGCTGGTCAAACTACAGACATTTGTCAAAGAAAGTGGTGACCGGATCGTCGTGGTTTTTGAAGGACGCGATGCGGCAGGAAAAGGCGGCACTATAAAACGGCTTCGCGAAAACCTGAATCCTCGTGTCGCACGCACTGTAGCCCTCTCAAAGCCATCAGATCGCGAGGTCGGTGAATGGTACTTCCAGCGCTATATCAGGCATCTTCCAACCTCAGGCGAACTCACGCTTTTTGACCGTAGCTGGTACAATCGCGGCGTTGTTGAGAAGGTGTTCGAGTTTTGTACAGACACTCAACGCGACAAATTTTTTCGACAAACACCAGATTTTGAGAACACGCTTGTTGATGACGGCATAACGCTCGTCAAACTCTGGCTGAATGTTGGTCGCGCAGAACAACTGCGGCGGTTCCTGTCACGTGAGAAAGACCCGCTCAAGCAGTGGAAGCTCAGCTGGATTGATGTCGAGGGTTTGAAACGGTGGGATGCTTACACGCAAGCGATTGGTGAAACCTTCGACAAAACAGACACCGACCATGCGCCTTGGACCGTTATCCGCACAGATGACAAACGGCGGGCCCGGATTGCCGCGATTCAGAGTGTCCTCCAAAGCATTGACTACACCGGTAAGGATGCAGCGCTCGTAACTGCCCGAGACCCAAAAATCTGCGGTGGCACTAGCATCTGGCATGCCTAAGCGCGGATACCATCATGGCAATCTAAAGCAGGCTTTGGTTGAGGCAGCTTTGGCATTAATCGAGCGCAAAGGCCCTTCAGGGTTTACCGTTGCCGAAGCGGCTAAATCTGCGGGCGTGACGCCTGCCGCTGTCTACCGCCATTTTGATGGACGTGAGAGCCTGATTGCAGAATGTGCATTGCAAGGCCATCGGATTTTTGGAGATTTGATGGAGCATGCCTATGCGAACGGGCAACCGACCGCTTTGTCGGCTTTTGAGTCGACGGGTCGTGCCTACCTCGCATTTGCACGAAAATTTCCCGGCCACTACATGGCGATGTTTGAAAGCGGCTTATCAGTACACGCCAATTCAGATCTGGCCATGGCGGCTGAAAGGTCCAAGGGGGTTTTAGAAAGAGCTGCCGTGGCCCTGAGCGAGCATATCCCGGAAGATAAACGTCCGCCTGCTTCTATGTTTTCATCGCATATTTGGGCAATGAGCCACGGGGTGGTCGAGCTCTTTGCCCGTGGTACGCCCGGTGCAAAAGCCCCTTTCCCACCTGAAGACTTGCTGGAAGCGGGTATCGGTATTTACCTTCGAGGACTCGGATTGATCGAACCCGACGCGTGATCATCAAATTCTGTGGATAACTACGGAATGCTCAAAACCAGCCTAATATCTTAGTAAAGCATTAAGCGCATTTTCCCAAAGTTCACCTCACAAACCGTTTTGAGTTGAGGTCAGATGCAAACGCTAATTCTTGATGACGATCCGCAACACCATACCCGCTTGACCGCTTCTTTGATGACGCGCGGATTCCAAGTCTTAAATGCTATGTCAATAATCGCTGGTTTGGAAATAGCGCGCCGCGGTTCGATAGATCTGCTTGTCATGTCAGAATATGTGGCAGGCAAGCTAAGCCACAAAGTCGCGCTCTCTGCTGAACGTCGCAGCCCTGCTATTACAACTATTCTGCTGACCCAGCGGACCGACGATGATCTGTCGGAACTATACCTGCTGTTGCCGTCGCTCTACTCTATTCTTGGGAAAAGCGTCCACGCCGATCTCATAGCAAAGCTGGGGGTCTCTGGTGTTATCGGCGCGACATCCCAAGCAAGTGTCGCGCAAGCTAATCTCTTCAACCGCGGCCGTTGGCTCAGGAGCAACGTAGCAACCACAAAGACAAAACCTCTTGCACCGCTTCTTCTGACATAGCGGGCCAAGGATATTCGGCAGCACTAGGCCGCGAATACAACGAGCGACCCTTCGTCCCACGACACAAGCGTGCGTGTTCCACGCTCAAGCACAGGTCGCGTCGTCAGATTTTTCATCGAAATCGTGACCGGCGCGGAGGCCCCGTCCAGCTTCACTTCGTAGTAGGTCATATCTCCGTAGTAACTCAGATCCAGAACTTCACCTTCCACGATCCGCTGACTGCGCAACTTCGGATCTTCATAGACAATCGTGAATGCTTCAGGACGCAGCCCAACAACGGGCAGGTATGCTCTCGCACCTTCAGGCAATTGATCAGGGCCGACCTTGGCTTCCCCGAGGCCCTCAATGTCGAAGGCCACTGTTCCGTCGGACACATCGATCTGACGTGCATTGAGGAAATTCATCACACCAATGAATTCACCAACACGTCGGGTAAGCGGACGACGATATAAGTCTTGCGGTGGTGCAACTTGGGCTATCTCCCCCTCAAACATCACGGCAATCCTATCTGACATAATCAACGCCTCTTCTTGATCATGGGTCACGAGAATGAAGGTGATGCCGACTTGCCGTTGAAGTCTGCGCAATTCGGTCTGCATCTGCTCTCGCATTTTCTTGTCGAGCGCAGAAAGCGGCTCATCCAACAAAAGCACTTTAGGCTTGAGGATCAAGGCCCGTGCCAATGCCACCCGTTGGCGTTGCCCTCCAGACAAAGCATGTGCAGCCCGTTCGCCAAATCCAGCCAGCCCGACCATTTCAAGCGCCTCGTTTATGGCATCGGCCATCTGTGCGGGTTGAAGTTTGGCTTTGCGCAAACCAAATCCCACATTTTGCGCGACACTCAGGTGCGGAAAAATTGCGTAACTTTGGAACACCATGTTTGTCGGGCGCTTATTGGCCGGCACACCCGCCATGTTCTGACCACCGAGCAGAACTGTTCCACTGGACACATCCTCAAACCCTGCGATCACCCGTAGCAGAGTTGTTTTGCCACACCCTGAGGGACCGAGTAGGGAGAAGAATTCTCCTTCAGCGATTTCACAGCTCACGTCTTTCAACGCATGATAATCGCCATAGTGTTTCTCGATATTCTGAAGAGAAATAATGCTCACAAGAAGCCCCCGCTATCTGTGCCACCCACGCGCGCGATACCCCGACGCCTGTAATATTCTGCAACACTTAAGATGATCAGAGAGGCCACCAACATGACTGTCCCAAGTGCCATAACGGCAGGAATTTTTGTCGGAAACCGCAACTGGCTCCAAATATAGACGGGTAAAGTCGGCTCAGCTCCTGTCAGAAAGAACGCAATGATGAACTCGTCCAGTGAGATGGTGAAACAAATCAAGAAAGACGCAACGATCCCGGGGCTGACCAAAGGCAGAATGATATTTTTGAATGCCCCCCAGCGTGTCTCGCCAAGGTCAATGGCCGCTTCTTCCAGCGATTGATCCAACCCCTGAAAAGACGAACTTAGAATTGCAATCGCGAAAGGTGTGCAGATCAAGGTATGGCCAGCGACCACAGTCCATGCTGACAATGGCAGGTCAAAAACTTGGACCACGACCACCAACAACGACACTGCAACTATGATCTCGGGCAAGACAAGTGGCACCATAATTGCACCCATGATTGGTGCCTTCAAAGGAAACGTGTAACGCGTCGAGGCGCGTGCTGCGCAGATACCAAAAATGACGGACAAGCTCGCCGTCACAAGCGCGATAAAGAGCGAATTCAATAATGCCCCATGTAGAGCCTCAATGCCTGCAAGTTGTACGAACCATTGTGTCGTAAAACCTTTCAACGGGAACGCCATGACGGTGCCGTCGTTAAACGCAAAGAGAGGCAGCAGAACCACCGGCAGATACAAGAACACCAAATAGGCGATTGCATAAATGCGAAGCCACCCCCCCTTCATCGCAGGTACCTGCGGTTGAAGAAAACGAACACCAACGAGATCGCCGTGACTGCGCACATCGCAAGAACAGCAAGCGTCGCACCCATCGGGGCGTTGTTGAGCTTCAGGAACTGCGTTTGGATCATGTTCGCAATCATCAGGCCATTCGGGCCGCCCACCAGTCTAGGCGTGACGTAATCGCCGATGGTTGGGATGAATACGATCAACGTCGCAGCTATTACCCCCGGCATCGCGAGCGGCAGCGTAACACGAAAGAAGGTAGTTACTTTGCTTTCTCCAAGGTCTTGTGACGCTTCAATTAAAGATCTGTCGATTTTCTCCAAGGCCACATAGATAGGCAAAATGGTGAAAGGCGCGAACGCGTGGGCAAGCGTGATTACAACTGCATTTGCGTTGTACAAGATGAAAGTAATTGGCTCATCAATCAAACCAAGCGATAGCAGCCCGGAATTCAAAACGCCGTTGAATCCCAAGATGACCTTCCAAAGAAAAACGCGCAGCAAGTAGCTTGTCCAAAACGGGATCGTTATCAGAAAAATCCAAAGTGCCTTGCGCGACGGATGGACTTGGAATGACACGAAATATGCAATCGGGAATGCCAAAACGACGGTCACAACTGTCACCACCCCCGAGATAGTCAAAGAGCGCAGCATCAGCGTGCGGTAGATCGGATCTGTAAACGCCTCTCGGTAATTGTTCAGCGTCAAGGTCCGGTCTATCGTTAAGAAATCTTGCGTCCAGAAGCTAAAGGTCACCACAGCGGCTAGCGGAGCCGCGAGTAACAGCAGCACATAGACAACTGTTGGAGAAATCAGCGCAAGCCCCCGCCGCGCATCAGTTGTCACTGGAATGTCCTGTCATATGCCCCAAACGAAGAAAAACCCCCGATTATCTCGGAGGTTCATTAAAAGCAGGTTCTGCATTGTAATCAATAGGTGAGCCGCTCCTTAGAACGGGATCTCATCATCAATGTCGCTTGAGCCGCCGTCTTGAGGACCGCTTTGTCCTCCACCGCCACCATAGCCGCCGCCCATTGGGTCATCGCCGTAACCACCGCCGCCTTGTCCACCGCCGTAGCCGCCACCACCGCTACCGCCGCCTTCCCCGCGACCATCAAGCATTGTCAGCGTTGACGTATAAGGGCGCAAAACGACTTCAGTTGAGTAACGATCCTGACCGGATTGATCCTGCCATTTTCGTGTCTCAAGCTGGCCCTCAAGGTAGACCTTTGATCCCTTCTTCAAATACTGCTCGGCTACGCGAGCGAGTGGTTCTGAAAAGATTGCAACGGAATGCCATTCTGTCCGTTCACGGCGCTCACCAGAATTCCGATCTTTCCATGTCTCTGACGTCGCAATCCGCAGATTGCAAACTTTGCCGCCATTTTGGAATGTGCGTACTTCAGGATCACGTCCCAGATTGCCGATTAAGATTACTTTATTGACCGAACCAGCCATGTGCAGACGTCTCCCCGAATCTTGATTGCCAGCCATCAATACAACTAGAGTTGGTTAACAAACAGCAAATTCCTGCCGGCGACACACTAGGTCTAGCTCATCAACTAAAATTGGCTATATTACGCCAAACGGAACAGGGTGGTTTTGGGCAGTATGCGGTCAATACTTAGTCTTGCTTTGGCGCTTGGCATGTTCTCACCAGCTCAAGCTGTTGCAGAAGGCCTTTTCGCAACGGGGTCAAGCTCAGCCAGAGAGCGTGTCTTTAAATCTCAATCGCGACTGCTCGATGGACGTTTGTCAAAGCAGTATCGCGGGTCGGTCAAATACAAGCCGGGCAAGCCGAAAGTTACGACAGTAGCGGCAGCGCAAGTCCCGCGATATCGCGGCAAGTATCGCGGTGTCTATCTGAACGCGGCTAAATCGGCAGCCCGAAAGCACGGAATTCCTGAAGACTTATTTTTGCGGCTCGTTCAGCAAGAAAGTGGATTTAATCCGAATGCACGCTCTCACAAAGGTGCGATCGGTTTGGCACAGCTGATGCCAGCAACGGCACGCGCATTGCGCGTTAACCCGAATGACCCGAAGCAAAATCTTGAAGGCGGCGCGCGTTATCTGAAGAAGATGTATCAGAAATTTGGCAATTGGCGACTTGCGCTTGCAGCCTACAATGCCGGACCCGGTGCGGTTGAAAAACACAATGGTGTGCCGCCCTATCGCGAGACGAAAAACTACGTCCGCAAAATCTTGGGCAGCTAATCGCTCCAGTTGGGATTTCGTTTTTCAAGGAATGCGGCAATCCCTTCCTCAGTATCAGCCAAAGCCATATTCTTGACCATGACATCACCCGTGAATGCGTAAGCGTCTTCAAGTGTCATTTCAATTTGTTCGTAAAAGGCGCGCTTGCCAATTTTCACAGCAGCCCCGAGCTTAGCCGTAATTGTGCCGGCAAGCTCTTCGGTCGCGGTCGCCAAGTCGGTCGTCACACGATTGATCAAACCTAATTCATGAGCCCGCTCGGCGCCAATAAATTCTCCAGTAACAAGCATTTCAAACGCGTGCTTCGGAGCAATATTACGCGATAAAGCGACCATAGGTGTGGAACAGAACAAACCAATGTTGACCCCGTTCACACCAAAGCGCGTCCCCTCTTCAGCAACCGCAAGATCGCACGACGCAACAAGTTGACAGCCTGCCGCCGTGGCAATGCCGTGAACAGATGCAATGACCGGTTGAGGCATCTTTTTTATGGTCATCATCATTGACGCGCACCGATCAAAGAGATCGCCAAACGCTGCGGCACCGCCATCCTCAGATTGCCGAGCCGCTGTCATTTGCCTTAGGTCATGACCAGCGCAAAATGCCTTTCCCGCACCAGACAAAACGACCACTTTGATACCGTCATCCTCTGCAATAGAGTCAAACGTCGCCTGCAAAGCAGCCAGCATTTCATCGCTCAACGCATTCAGCTTCGAGGGATTGTTCATAGTGAGATATGAAATTGACGCTACGTCTCGTCGCAGAAGAATATCATCACTCATCTTGTCAGCCCTCACTGGTTTCGTGACACTATGCGCGAAGTTGCCATTAAGGAAAACAGATGAGTTTAAAGATGGAAGCCAGTGATCTGGCCAGTTTTCTAGAGCGTGACTTCACACAAGTTGCCGATGATTTCGAGTTCATTGAAGTCACAGAGGAACACGTCATCATGGGCTTAGCAGCTTCAGAAAAACACTTGCGGCCCGGCGGAACTGTATCAGGCCCGTCAATGTTCGCCCTCGCTGATGTGTGTGCTTACTTCTGTATATTGTCCCAATTGGGGCCCGTGGCATTGGCTGTGACAACCAACTGCTCTATCGACTTCATGCGCAAACCTGCCCCCGGTCGACTGCTATGTAGAATGGAGCTGTTGAAGCTAGGAAGAAGTCTCGCCGTCACTGAAGGACGCTTGTATTCAGAGCTGGCCCCGAAAACACCCGTCGCACGGGCGTCACTTACATATTCCATTCCGCCCTCTTAAGAACAGCAAAACACAGTTTTCAATTGAGCGAGCTTCCCAACAAAAATGCCGGGCAAAACTGCCCGGCAGTTGATAAGTCCTTTGCACACAGGGGAGCGTGCAAAGGACATCAGGAAGGTCGTCAAAAATTCCAAAAAGCGCGTTTAACCTCGGTCTGAACCTGTTCACGTGTGAGGCCTACATCGCTGAGCTGATCCGCCGTTAGTGTCTGAAGGGTTTTTCGCGTTCTGCAGGCTTCATCCCAATGCATGACCACCACCGCAATCTTGACAGCTGCGCGAACAACCGGCGCAACGCTGGTGCGACCGGACAGTGCAGAGAGATCAAGGGCGAATGATTGAGTCAAAATTGCCATCAGTATGGCCTCCATCTTTGTATTGATACAATATAGCTTATAGGCTATATTTGATTGATACAAATGCGACCAACACAAGTCCATCGAAAGATTGTAATGAATACAATATGGTTTCCAGACCTAAGCTCCTCCACCGCGCCGAAATATCAAATCCTGACAGACGCGCTTCGTGATGCAGTTCAAAGTGGCCAACTCGAGGAAGGTGAAAAACTGCCACCAGTCAGAGAAGTGGCATATCAACTTGGGATAACACCGGGAACAGTCGCGCGGGCCTACTCAAAACTTGTCGACACGGGTACGCTTGAGGCAGTTGTTGGGCGTGGAACATTTGTTGCAAGCCCGACCGCAGCTCAACCAAACGCGATGCGGCTCGACAATCCCATTGAAATAGATGCAACGCCCCACAACTCCGACACGGAGGTATACCGGGTCAATATGGTATCGCCTCACCTCCCAAGCGTTGGACAGGACAAATTGATCCGGCAGCTCTTGGCTGAAGTTGCACAAGATCCGCCTTCAGGCGTGATGCACTATCCAACCCGTACGTCGTCCAAACCCGCGCGAGACGCTGCCGCACACTGGTTATCCCGAGCACCGATCGGACCAATATCCGCTGAGAACATTGTCTTGGCGAATGGCGGCCAGAGCGCAATTATTCTCGTTTTACAATCCATCCTCCGTGGAAGACGCCCTACCATTTTGGTCGAAGAGCTCGCCTATCCAGGCTTTAGGCGCGCCGCGGAGTTGCTGCGCGTTGATGTCGTCGAAGTGGCGATGGACGAGGATGGCATTATTCCCGAAGATCTCGAGGCGAAGGCGCGTGCCCATGAGGCGCAGGTATTTTGCACATCACCAGAGGTCCACAATCCAACATGTGGCTTTACGCCGGAACCTCGGCGACGTGAAATCGTCAGCGTCTGTCGGCGATTAAATTTAGAGATCCTCGAAGATGATTGCTATCGAACCAGTTCCGCAGAGGCTGTGAGCTACCGACGGCTCGCGCCTGAACGCACTTGGTTCGTAGCCTCAATTTCGAAGACCCTCACCCCCGCCCTTCGACTTGGGTTTATTGTCGCGCCACATGACCAAACTTCCCGGTTGCGGCGCGCAGCAGAGCAGTCTTTCTTTGGTATCGCGACACCATTGAGCGATCTCTGCGCCAAACTACTCGCTCATCCGCAATTGGATGAATTGACGACAGAGATCAAAATCCAAACGAACAGTTACGTTGAAGCGGCAGTCAACGCGCTTGGCCGATATGATTTGAAGTGGCGCAAGGATGGACTTTTTCTTTGGTTGGCACTTCCCGAAGGATGGCGCGCCAACGCATTTTGTATGGCTGCCGAAGCCGAAGGAGTGCAAATTCGATCCGCTGAAGACTACATGGGACGAAATGCACCGGCGAAGCACGCTGTCCGACTCGCCGTCAATGCGGGCGTCAGCCTTGCCAGCTTTCAGAACGCGCTTACTCGCTTGGCTGCGCTGCTTGATAATCCTCCGGAGCATATTGGGGTCTGATGCGACCAAAGGCAATCAAGCGCCAAAGCTAATGATTTGCGCGAAATCACATATATTTCTGGGGTACATAATTACCTTATTTTTAACCATTTGTTTCTAATCACTTATTCTAGAAAAACACACGTTGACTGTACAGTGAAAACCCTTAGAACACCCCAATCCCAAGGGCATTTGCCCATGGCTAAAGTATTCTTAAGGAAGACCCATGAAAACCTTTACCGCTACACCAAGCGATATCGACAAGAAATGGATCCTGATCGACGCCGAAGGTGTTGTTCTGGGCCGTCTTGCATCGATCGTGGCTATGCGCCTGCGTGGCAAGCATAAGCCGTCTTTCACGCCGCACATGGATATGGGCGACAACGTGATCATTATCAACGCTGACAAAATCCAGATGACTGGTAAAAAGCGCCAAGAGAATTTCTATTGGCACACTGGTCACCCTGGTGGGATCAAGTCGCGCACGAAGCAGCAGATCCTCGAAGGCAAGCACCCCGAGCGCGTCGTGACGATGGCCGTCAAACGCATGTTGCCGGGTGGCCCACTGTCGCGTCAGCAAATGACCAACCTGCGCGTCTACGCATCGGCTGATCACCCGCATGAAGCACAATCTCCTGAGGTTCTGGACGTGAAAGCCATGAACCCTAAAAACACGCGGAGCGCATAACGATGGCTGACGAAGTAAAAACACTCGACGACCTGAACGAGGTTGTGGACAAAGCGGCGCTTGCAGATGCGTCTCCTGCAGAAGCCGTTTCCGCTGCGATCACCCGTGAGCCCGTCCGTGACGAGCTGGGCCGTTCTTACGCGACCGGTAAACGTAAAGACGCGATTGCGCGTGTCTGGATCAAGCCGGGCTCCGGCAAGGTCACCGTGAACGGTAAAGAGCAAAACGCTTATTTTGCCCGCCCCGTTCTGCAAATGATCCTGCGCCAGCCTTTCACTATTTCGGGCACCGAAGATCAGTTCGATGTCATGGCGACGGTCAAAGGCGGCGGCTTGTCTGGTCAAGCTGGTGCGGTCAAGCACGGTATCTCCAAAGCGCTGCAGCTTTACGATCCGTCCTTGCGCGGCGCGTTGAAAGCGGCGGGCTTCCTGACCCGCGACAGCCGCGTTGTTGAACGGAAGAAATACGGTAAGGCAAAAGCGCGTAAGAGCTTCCAGTTCTCAAAGCGTTAAGCTTATCGAAATTCTATACGAAAAGGCCGCCCCAACCGGGCGGCCTTTTTTGTTAGTTACTTTACGTATGTGTTAGTAATCTAGGCGAAAGAGATCAAAGACTATTTCGCGTTCCTCTTAAGGCTGATCTGACGCAAACATGTCCACAAAGGCGATATGTATTTCTGGATCCAATCCAAATACACTCCCTCGGATGGATACAGCCCGACACTCCGGGAATACAATCAGCTAATAGGTCTCGTCATTCGGCTCTATCATTATGTTCAAAGTGTATTCAGGCGTCAGGCCACCCTCAAGCCGCTGGATCGCAGTCACATCACCCTCTTCGACATTGAAGTCAGCAATCAGTCCAGTTGCCTCGCCACCGAGTGCTACAAAACTATCCGCAGCGGCATCGCTTGAAGCAATTTGTGCATAGACGGAACCATCTTAGGTTTGATTGTCGAAAAACAGGCCAACCTTCGTGGCGCCGCCGGACATATTTCCGTTTTTACCGGCATAAAGCAGATCGTCACCAACACCATCATCAAGGCGATCGAAGCCAAGACCTCTATTCAGGACGTCATCCCCATCAGCACCATAAAGAAGGTCGTTGCCACGTGCCCCAAAAAGAACGTCATCTTCTTCAACACCTTACTGTAGAACCAGTCTTGTTGCGAAAGAGCCTGAGGTGGCCATAAGTAATTTGGTTTAAATTACGGACGCATCTCACTGAGAAAAAAGACATATTATGTCAAGAGTCATTCAGCAACCGTCAGGAGTCAAATAGGCGCCTCAAGTTCTATTAAATCACTTTGTTTACAAAGCGCGAACGGCCACTTGATCAATTTGAAACAATCCTACGCGCTATCCGTCAAAACCTGCCGAACGACATCAAGGTCAACGTCCGACGTTACAAACGCCTCACCAATTCCACGCGCCATGATGAAGTTCAGCGTTCCTGCGACCACTTTTTTGTCCTGCCCCATCAACCCGATCAAGACATCAGCATCAGGCAAATCACCCGGAATGTCGCGTAGGTCACGCATCATGCCCATCTTTTCTAAGTGAGCACGAACTCGACTTGGATCTTCCTGACTGCACAACCCGATACGGGAGGAAACCTCAAAAGCGAGGGCACACCCAACAGCCACGCCTTCGCCATGCAGAAGCCGATTAGAAAAACCCGTCGCAGCCTCAAGCGCGTGACAGAACGTATGGCCTAGGTTCAGCAAGGCACGTTCACCCTGCTCCGTCTCATCGCGTGAAACGATCTCAGCCTTCATTTCGCAGGACCGCTTAACAGCATAGATCCGTTTCGCGATGTCGCCATTTGCCATATCTTTGGCGTTGTCTTCTAGCCAATTGAAAAAAACGCTGTCGCCTAACAGACCGTATTTGACAACTTCACCGTAGCCCGCAAGAAAGTCGCGCTCTGACAAGGTGCCTAAAACATCGACATCCGCCAAAACCAACGCTGGCTGGTGAAAAGCGCCAATAAGGTTTTTCCCGTGCACGGAATTGATCGCGGTCTTCCCACCAACTGAACTATCAACTTGCGCGAGAAGCGACGTTGGAATCTGGACATATCGCACACCACGCCGAAGGACAGCGGCAGCAAAGCCAACCAAATCACCAATAACACCTCCGCCCAAAGCAATAATGATATCCCCGCGCTCTACGCGTTGTTCCAGCAACCAATCGACGGTTTTACTAAAGTGCGGCCAGCTTTTCGTAGCTTCGCCTGCGGGCAAAGTTAATGAAACCATGCTTAGCCCAGCATCGTTTAATCCATCGCCCAAGGCCTCAAGATGGAGTGCCGCGACATTTTCATCTGTAACAACAGCAACACGCCCACTCACACCTAAAGTGCGAAGACGGTGCCCGGCCTGTTTCAACAAATCTTGGCCTATCAGGATATCGTAGGACCGGTCAGCCAAATCAACTCTGAGCGTTTCCATCAACTTGCCCCCACGATTTTGGCGTCCGTAAGTGTTTTGATGACTGCTTCCGCCATATCTTCAATGGAGTATTCGGGCCGGGCATCAACCGCCAGATCAGCGCCCGCGTAGACTGGCGTACGCGCATGATAGATTTCTTCCAAGGTACGTTTCGGATTGTCCGTCCTAAGTAACGGACGGGTTGTCTTGTGTTTTACGCGGCTCCATAGCAGCTCCAGATCCGCCTTTAACCAAACAGACACAGCCTTTTCCGAGATTAAATCTCGATTGCGTTGAGACATATACGCGCCACCCCCAGTTGATACTATTGCGGGCGTTCCAGTGAGCAACCTGTCTATCACCTCGGTTTCCCTCGCTCGAAAAAAGGCCTCGCCGTCACGTTCGAATATTTCTGAAATGCTCATATTAGCGGCCCGGGTGAGCGCATCATCAGAGTCCAGAAACGAAACATCGAGTATTTCAGCTAATGCTTTGCCGACCGCGCTTTTGCCGGATCCCATCATGCCCACCAGCACCACTGGCTTGTTCAAATTTGCCGGCATAGGTGGCATTCTCTCGCTCAATTATTATTTCTTAGCTCTGAATGGCGTGATCTTACCGTAAACACCATATATAAAACGAATTAACTGGACGAGGATTTTGTGTCCTAAGATCCGCTGAGGCAGAATTGAGAAGGGGCAATGTAGGTATGGGGCGACTACTAAAGCTACTGGTTTTTCTGATCGTGATGGGCATTGTCGCAATTATCGGCTATGCGTATTTCGGCGACCTGACACCAAATCGGGTCGAGGTGAATCAACCGGTTGTGCTGGATGCGAATTAACGGATTTCGAGTTGCTCTCTGTGTGATGTGTCTGTGCGCGCCTTTTGCGGCCGTTGCTCAGGATACCGATAGACCACTTTCTGCGATTGATTGGCTTTCGGATGTGGTGCGTGAAGTTCCAAAACCGATTATCACCCAACCCAAACCAAAAACTGACGACGTCGCAACGTCCGCCTCAGTGGTCACCGTGACCACAACGCCGCTTGGACAGATCAAGTTGGACTCTGTTGGCATTTTACCTCGAAGCACAACCGGCCTTCCGGTGGACTTTTGGTCGACCTCTTCCGCGAAAGAGCTGGCGCGCCAACTCAGGGATCTTCGCTCCGATTTGCCTCCACCGCTGAGCGAATTTCTGACTGTTATGATGTTGGCCGAGCTACCCCCACCTGCAGATAGCACTGGTGGTGCCGAATTATTCTTGGCACGCGTCGATAAGCTTTTGGAAATGGGCGCTTTGGATCAGGCGCAAGCCTTACTGGCTCGCGCCGGTCCGACACGGCCCGCAGTATTTGGGCGTTGGTTTGATGTCAGCTTACTTATCGGACAGGAAGCGCAAGCGTGCCGCTCTATGCTGCAAAACCCTGCCATAGCACCCACCTACCCTGCACGAATTTTCTGTCTAGCTCGCGCCGGGGATTGGGACGCGGCGGCTTTGACCTTGGGAACTGGTGGTACTTTAGGTGTAATAAGCAAAAAAGAAGACGATCTGCTCGCGCGCTTTCTTGATCCTGACTTGTTTGAAGGCGAACCGCTTTTACCAATACCAGATCGCATTACACCCTTGATGTTCAAAATGCATGAAGCAATCGGCGAACCACTTAGCCTTGGTGGGTTGCCGCATGCGTTTGCGTATGCAGACCTAGCAGAAACACGAGGTTGGAAAGCACGTATTTCTGCGGCGGAAAGACTGGCGCGTACCAATGCGATCTTACCGGATCAGTTATTTGCGCTGTACACAGAGCGCACACAAGCCGCTTCGGGCGGGGTTTGGGATCGAGTTGAGGCCATTCAGGCCTTTGAGACAGCCTTAGAAGCTAAGGACCCAAATGGAATTTCTGCGCATCTGCCAAAAGCAATGCGCGCAATGCGTAGCGTCAGCTTGGAACATGCCTTCAGTCGACACTACGGTGCACAACTCAACAAATATCCCCTCACGCCAGCAGCTACTTTCGAGGCCGCGCGCGCAGGTCTGATGTCCAAAGACTACGAAGCGACCGCAAATGCGGAGCCTCAAGAAACAATACCAACCCTCTGGAGATCAGTGGCCACCGGTCAACTAGAAACGTCCGTGAGTGATGACCCGTTGGAGGCCGCGATCATAGCCGGACTAACGACATCCGAGCCAATCCCGCAAATTGCTTCTTTGCTAGAAAAACGGCGTCTCGGGGAAGCGGTTCTCGCGGCCCTTGAGCTAATGGCGGATGGACCGCGATCAGACCCCAGTGATGTAGAACACGGACTGTCCGTATTGAGCCATTTGGGACTGGAAGACGTCGCGCGGCAGACCGCCTTACACATGTTGCTAACACGGCCAAGTTCATGAATGCCCCGCTTTCCTACGACGCATCAAGGTGGATCGAAACGTTCCTTGATGCCCAGGCCGCCGAACTTGATGCTTCTGAGAATACACGATTGGCCTATGGCCGCGACTTGATTGACTGGGCGCATTGGCTAGGACGCACCGGCAAGACGCTGGAAAACGCTTCACGCGAAGATGTCGAAAACTATCTGATTGATTGCGATACGGCCGGGCTGGCGGCCTCCACGCGAGCCCGCCGTCTGTCAGCAATCAAGCAACTCTATCGATTTGCGTATGAAGAAGGCTGGCGGGATGCCAACCCCGCGATCCAGATCAAAGGTCCGGGACAAACAAAATCGCTCCCCAAAACGCTGTCCCTCGAAGAAGTGGACCGATTGCTAGGAGCTGCGCAGACAAGTGCAAAGTCGCAAGATGACCGATTGCGTAACACCTGCATGATGGAACTGCTTTACGCCACAGGCATGCGGGTGAGTGAATTGGTAACCTTGCCCGTCTCGGCAGCTCGTGGCGACCCGCGTATGATCCTTGTCCGCGGCAAAGGTGGTAAAGAACGTATGGTTCCTTTGGCGCCGGCCGCCCGCGATGCGGTTGCGGTCTGGATCAAACGACGTGATCAGCGCGACGATGAGGCCAAAAAGAAAGGCGCTGTTGGTTCTAAGTTTTTGTTTCCGTCTCGCGGAAAGCTTGGCCACCTGACACGACACCGCTTCTATATGCTTATCAAAGAATTGGCTGTGGCGGGTGGCGTTGATCCGTCAAAGGTAACGCCACATACGCTTCGACATGCCTTTGCCACGCATTTGCTCGCAGGTGGGGCAGATTTGCGTGCCATTCAAACGCTGCTGGGACATGCAGATATCTCGACTACTGAAATCTATACACATGTTTTAGATGAACGTCTGAAAGAACTTGTACTCGAAAAACACCCACTTGCGGACAAATCTTAAAGCCTTAATTCGGAAGGCAAAACATCTTCAGATGGCCATAGACCGTTGATCAGGGCCTGAGCGTATCCGTTGACAAGACCCTCGCCCCTCATTGCCTCGGACGCAGCGCTATAGTCGTATATCAGGGTATGAAATCTGACGCCGTCTTCGCTCAGAATAGCGTAACGTGTGTCAGCTTTCCCATCATGCGGAGGCATCCCGATGACGCCCGCATTGATCCAGTTATAACGACCGACGCGCCTTTCAAACGGCAAACCGCAATGACCTGCGACGACAATATCAATGTCGCCTACGATGTCTTCCAGCAGCTTGATCTCTTCAAGGAAAACCGTATCGCTATCGCTTGGCCAGATGAAGCGAGCGATGTCACTGATCCCGCCATGTATCACGGCACAACGTTTTTCAGCGTGACGGAATGTAACGATCTTTGGAAGCTCGACGAACCAATCTCTATACGCGTTCATTCTCGCCCGCGCGAAAGGATACCACCCTTGCGAAGCCAAATCACAAACTGATCCTTCTTCAAACCCACAGCCGCAATCGTCAGCGTCATTGGCAAGCTGAATTTCGCAATTTCCGGCTACAATTGCACCGGTTTGCGATCTTATGCATTCGGTTGTCGCAACCGGGTCCGCGCAATATGCAACGAGATCGCCCGTGCATACACGGTTGCAGACCGGCACATCAGCAATTTCTTTGAAGAGAGCTCTTGTCGCTTGGAGGTTCGCATAAGGCCCACCAAACAACACAACCTTGCCTGTTAGCTCGCCTAAGTCAGTGACCTTCATGCTCAGTTAAACCTGTTGATTTTCCTACAGCACTTGAACCAATCGGCCCTGCGCCCCATAACTACTTCATATCTCAAGTCTTACTGGAAAAAACACCCGAAATGGACGACCCCTCATCGCTGATCGAAACCGCTTCTTGGCTCACCGCCGGAGCGATCATGTTGCTCTTGGTGATGTCGGCCTTCTTTTCTGGGTCCGAGACGGCTTTAACGGCGGCCTCACGCGGCAAGTTGCGCTCCCAAGCAGATAAAGGCTCTGCCGGTGCGGAACGCGCGCTAGAGATCACAGAGGATAGCGAACGCCTGATCGGGTCTGTTCTTCTCGGCAACAACCTAGTCAATATTCTTGCAACGTCGCTTGCCACAGCGTTGTTCACAAAGCTTTTTGGGGAATCTGGCGTCGCGCTCGCGACGCTCGTGATGACCTTGCTGGTCTTGGTTTTTGCGGAAGTTCTTCCCAAGACCTACGCGATCACGAACGCTGAGACGGCCGCTGCGAAAGTGTCTGCCCCAATTAAACTGGTTGTTTTGATCTTTGCGCCCGTCGTGAATGTTGTCCGCGCACTCGTAAGGCAGCTATTGAAGGTATTTGGGGTCGAGACAGACCCAGACAGCCACATCCTTTCGGTTCATGAGGAAATTGCAGGCGCTCTAGAATTGGGCCATCAAGAGGGTGTCGTTCAAAAAGAGCAACGCGACAGGCTGCTTGGCGCATTAGATTTGGCCGAACGTGACGTCGAAGAAATCATGCTTCACCGCTCTGAAATCGAGATGATCAATTGCGAAGACACGCCCGAGGATATCATCGGTCAAAGCCTGAAATCTGCTCATACCCGCCTGCCCGTTTATCGCGATGAACCAGAAAACATTGTTGGTGTCTTACATGCCAAAGACCTGCTTCGCTCAGTGGATAAAGCCCTGAGGCGCCCCGATGGCCTGACCGGTTCTCTCGATGGCTTCAACGTAATGGATGTCGTGCGCGAGCCGTATTTTGTGCCGGAAACAACGACGCTTGAAGAACAAATGCGCCAGTTCCTTGCGCAGTCTTCCCATTTCGCTTTGGTCGTTGATGAATATGGCAGCCTCCAAGGCCTGATCACCTTGGAAGACATCCTTGAAGAGATTGTGGGTGAAATCACTGATGAATTTGACGTCGGGGATGAGCAGCGACCTCAAGCCGGTGCGGATGGCGCTTATGACATAGAAGGTGCAATGACCATTCGTGACCTCAATCGAGAGCTCGACTGGGACTTACCCGATGAAGAAGCTAACACCGTTGCAGGACTTGTTATCCATGAAGCGCAATCCATTCCAGAGGTTAATCAGGTTTTTAACTTCCACGGCTATCGCTTTGAAGTAACTGGCAAATCCGAAAACAGAATTACCAACCTGAAAGTTCGCCCCTTATGAGCACGCCCCGCAAGATCATTATCGACACCGACCCCGGTCAAGATGACGCGGTTGCAATTCTGCTGGCGCTTGCTTCGCCTGAGGTGGAGGTTTTGGGTATAACGGCGGTCGCGGGCAATGTTCCACTACCTCTCACACAAAAAAATGCGTTGATCGTATGCGAGTTGGCGGGGCGAACCGATATCCCCGTCTATGCCGGATGTGACGCGCCCTTGTCCCGCAAACTGGTGACGGCTGAACACGTTCACGGCAAAACCGGCTTAGACGGCCCCCAACTACCTAACCCCACTATGCAACTTGAAGATGGTCACGCCGTTGACTTCATCATTGAAACGCTCCGCAAGGAGGACGTTGGAACCGTCACGCTCTGCCCACTGGGGCCCCTTACGAACATCGCCACAGCTTTTCAAAAAGCGCCTGATATCGTTGAACGTGTTCAGGAGATTGTCCTTATGGGTGGCGCCTATTTTCAAGTGGGAAACATTACACCCGCCGCTGAATTCAACATCTACGTTGACCCAGAAGCTGCTGATATTGTTTTTAAATCAGGAATTGAAATTGTTGTGATGCCATTGGATGTCACGCACAAGGCGCTCACAACGAGGGCGCGTGTTGATGCGTTCCGCTCGCTTGGCACTGAGCCCGGTCGAATGGTTGCTGAATGGACAGATTTTTTCGAGCGCTTTGATAAAGAGAAATATGGTTCCGCCGGCGCGCCACTACATGATCCTTGTGTTGTAGCATATTTGATAAAGCCTGATTTGTTTACGGGTAGACACGTGAACGTCGAGATTGAAACTCAGTCAGATCTCACGCTGGGAATGACAGTGGCTGACTGGTGGCGTGTAACGGAGCGCGCGCCGAACGCTTTGTTTATGGGTGACATCGACGCCGATGGGTTCTTCACATTGCTGACCGAACGTCTGGCGCGGTTGTGACCCCGCAGTTTGACAACAGCTACGCGCGCTTGCCGGAGAAGTTCTATACAAGAATGCAGGCAGAACCGGTTTCCGCTCCAAAGCTGCTGAAACTCAACTCAGATCTTGGAACACAAATCGGCCTCGACACTGATTGGCTTCAGTCAGAGGACGGTGTTGCGATGCTGGCTGGTAACAAGCTGCCAAATGGAGCTGACCCTTTGGCTCAGGTGTACGCGGGCCATCAGTTTGGCGGTTGGTCCCCCAGATTAGGAGATGGCCGCGCTTTATTGCTGGGCGAGGTTGCAGCGCCGGATGGGTCGCATTGGGACATCCAATTAAAGGGTTCAGGTCCGACGCCCTACTCCCGCGCAGGCGATGGTCGTGCATGGCTGGGACCGGTGATACGTGAATACCTTGTGAGCGAAGCAATGGCGGCGCTGAACGTCCCTACCACACGTGCGTTGGCGGTAGTGACGACAGGCGATACTGTCTTACGTGAAGATCGCTATCCGGGCGCAATCTTAACGCGGGTTGCCAGCAGTCATGTGCGGGTCGGGACGTTCCAGTACTTCGCCTCTCAGCAAGACACAGAGGCACTTTCAAGCCTGCTTAGCTTCTGCATCAAACGCCATTACGCCCATTTAAAATCAGATGACGCTCTTGGTTTCTTGTCAGTCGTTGTCGATGCGCAGGCAAAATTAGTTTCAAAATGGATGGGATTAGGTTTTATCCACGGTGTTATGAACACTGACAATTGTCATGTCGGTGGGCTGACGATTGACTACGGACCCTGCGCTTTCATGGATGCCTACCATCCATCAAAAGTGTTCTCATCAATTGATCAGTTCGGACGATACGCCTACGGCGCTCAGCCGGAAATCCTTGTCTGGAACCTCGCACAACTTGCGTCCTCCCTTCTTCCATTAATTGGCGAAAATATGAACGCGGCTGTGGAGCAAGCTCAGGATGCGCTGCATGCATTTGGACCGCTGTATACTGAGGCTTGGAAGCAGGTCTTCTTTGCAAAGCTTGGCTTAACAGAAGGTGGTGAAGCCGAAATTACCTTGGTCCAGGATCTTTTGACCACGATGTCTGACAACCAAGCCGACTTCACTCGTACGTTTAGGCGCCTTTTGGATGGCACTGCGCGCGACGAATTTGTGGACCGAACTGCGTTTGATGCTTGGTCGGAAAACTGGCAGGCGCGACAGCCTGATATCACTTTAATGTCCCAAGCCAACCCTGCCTTCATTCCGCGCAACCATCAGATTGAGGCGGCCATTCAGAATGCTTTGAAAGACGATTTTGAGCTTTTTGAACGATTGAGCGATGTTCTCTCATCACCGTTCAGCGAGCAACCAGATCACGAAGACTTGCAAGCCGCACCACTAGACCAAGAACGCGTCGCACAGACGTTCTGCGGCACCTAAGGCGCAGTCTCTCAACAATTCCGCTCTCACGCTGTCAACTAAGCTTCACAGTCCCTACAGTCGACCAACACAAAGTTATGGCAGGGACTGCATATGGAACTTCTTCAAATCGCGTCGCTGTTGATCGTCTTGGCGGCAGTTTTTGGCGCGCTGAATTATTGGTTCCTTAAATTACCAAGCGCCATCGGCATCTTGATTGTTGCATTAATCGCCTCACTGAGCGTGATGGGATTGGACTGGCTTTGGCCCGCACTTGGCATGGCTGATCAGGTGCGTGGTGTTGTTACGAATATCGCATTTTCGGAGGCCTTGCTTGAAGGCATGCTGGGATTACTGCTTTTCGCGGGCGCGCTGCACGTCAAACTGAGCGACCTTCGTGATCAATGGCGGCTTGTCGCCCTCATGGCCACAATCGGTGTTTGTCTTTCAACTGTTATAGCTGGAGTCGGGTTTAGTTGGCTCACTGGCATGCCTATTTTAATAGCTTTGGTCTTCGGAGCATTGATCTCTCCCACAGATCCAGTGGCGGTTTTGGGCGTGCTGCGCCAAGCCAATCTCAAGAAATCGATGGAAACCAAAATTGCAGGCGAAAGCCTGTTTAACGACGGGGTCGGATATGTCGTCTTCTTGGTCCTCGTCGGCATTGCCTTTCCACATGGCGATAGCCATGGAAGTGGGCTTGCCGGTGCAGCTCAGCTTTTTTTCCAAGAAGCCGTTGGCGGCGCTTTGCTCGGCATCGCTTTGGGGTATGGCACCTACAAGATTATGCAGCGCATTGATGACTTCTCTCTCGAAGTGCTGATCACACTGGCCTTGGCTTTTGGGGGATATTCACTTGCTGTATTCCTTCACGTTTCAGCCCCAATCATGGCGGTTTGCGCTGGTCTCCTGATAGGTGACTTCGGCAGCAAACATGCCATGTCCGACCAGACACAGAATTATGTCGATGCGTTTTGGAAACTTATTGATGAAATTTTAAATGCCGTCCTTTTCCTCATGATCGGGTTTGAGGTTTTTGCAGTCACATTCTCATTTGAAGCTGTTCAGGCGGGCCTGATGACAATCGTTCTTGCGCTCATCGCACGGTTAGCAGCAGTGGCAGTCCCCGTCTTATTGCTCCGCCCCTTCCGCGAATTTTCAAACGGCGTCATCCCGATCATGACGTGGGGCGGGTTGAAAGGCGGGATATCAGTGGCTTTGGCTCTCTCTTTGCCAGAGAATGAATGGAAGTCGTTCATTTTGACAACGACTTACGTGGTCGTAATATTTTCAATTATAATCCAGGGACTTACAGTCGCCCCATTGGCAAAACGTCTGGGGCGGGAGCCTGAACTTATGTAAATTCCAGGCTGGAGCTGAGGTCTGTGTTGCAAATCACCGAAGTCTGCCCCACCTATTAACGGAGGTACAAAACGCCAACGATGGGAGATTAAGATGTCACTGATGAACATGGTTACAAAAGTTGCTATTGGGTTTGCGATCGCAAAAGGCGTGGGTGCCGTCCAAAAATCTGGCGGTATTGGCAACATGATGGAACAGCTAAAGTCAAAAGCGGGCTCTGCTGGTCAAAATTTGGGCGGAGGAGCAGGCGCAGGTGCGTTAGGCGGTATTGGCGGATTGCTCGGGGGTCTGGCTGCCGCACGTGGTGGCACTGATGCTGCCCCGCAAAGCCTCGAAGATTTGCTGAGCCGCGACGCTCCGAAAGAAGAACCACCCGCAGAAGAGAGTGCCGGGTTAATGATCCGCGCCATGGTTCAGGCTGCTCGCTGCGATGGAGAAATCGACACAAACGAGCGTGAGACACTGATGGCGACCATTGGCGAGGACGCGACCCCAGCGGATATGCAGTTTGTGCGTGAGGCTATGAATGCGCCTGTGGATGCGGCCGGCCTTGCTAAGGACACGCCTCAAGGCATGGAGACGCAAGTTTACTCGATGTCTGTTATGGCGATTGAACCAGATCATCCCGCTGAGGCTCAATATCTACATGAACTGGCCACGGCGCTTGGCATTAACGAAGCCACTGTTAATGAAATCCACGACAGTTTCGGCGTGCAGCGTCTATATAGCTAACCGTCTACTTTAAAGCGAAAGGGATCACTTGCAGTCTACAGGTGGTCCCTTCAATTATTTCGATACCGGGTTAGCCTTTTACGCCTCCGTCTAGATGGCCCACGAACACAAATCCCGCGTTTGCAGAACTAAAAACCGCTCAAGCAGCCACCTTCGGCCCTTGGCCGCGTCTCCGACGATTGCGCTTTCGCTTTGGCGCTCCTGAAGGCTTTCCGCCATCCGGCTTAGCACCCTGCGTTCGTGGCTTTCCCCCTTTGGTATTGTTGCGCCCGCGACCACCACCGCCGCGGTTGCCACCACCACCGCGCTTGGGCTTATCTTCTTCCTCTGAAGGAGACCATCGCCGCCCGCCGGCCACTGGGATCTGCATTTTAAGAACTTTCTCGATGTCTTTCATTTCTGACATTTCATCCGGCGCGCAGAAAGCTATTGCTTCGCCTTCTTTTCCTGCGCGAGCGGTTCTACCAACCCGGTGAACGTAGTTTTCGGGGACATTCGGCAGATCAAAGTTATAAACAAACGCGACATCAGGGATATCAATTCCCCGCGCGGCCACATCCGTTGCAACAAGTATGCGTAACTCACCGTCCTTAAACGCTTTTAGCGCACGATCACGTTGGTTCTGGGACTTGTTTCCATGGATGGATCCGGCCGCAAAACCTTTTTTTTCCAGTAACTTCTTTAACTTTTCGGCACCGTGCTTTGTGCGCGAGAAGACCAAAGCGAGCTCGTCGCGATGCTTATCGAGCAGCTCAACCAGAAGATCGTTTTTCGCAGCCTTGGCAACAAAATGAACCGACTGGGTGATTTTGTCCGCTGTCTTGCCCGGTCTTGCAACTTGCACTTTGCGTGGGTGATCAAGATAGGTTGCGGCAAGTTCTTCCATTAATTTTGGCATTGTCGCTGAGAACAGCAGTGTCTGGCGTTTCTCAGGGATCAGTTTGGCGATTTGACGCAGGGCATGGATGAAGCCCATATCAAGCATTTGGTCCGCCTCATCGAGCACCAAATACTCGGCCTCTGAAAGGGTTAGCGCTTTTTGTTCAAGTAGATCGATCAACCGCCCTGGCGTCGCCACAAGGATATCCGTGCCGCGCTCTAGCGCTTTGCGTTGGGTGTTCATGGAGAGGCCGCCGACGACCATGTTGATCTTTAGATGGCCGCCGCCTTGGAACATTTTTAGGTTGTCTTGGATCTGTTTGGCCAATTCACGGGTGGGCGCAAGTATTAACGCGCGGACGGTTTTCGGATCGGGCTTGGTGCCGATCTTGATGAGGTTATGAATGATGGGCAGACCGAAGGCCAACGTCTTGCCGGTACCGGTCTGAGCAAGGCCCATGACGTCACGACCACCGAGGATGATCGGAATGGCTTCTTGCTGGATGGGTGTCGGGTCTACGATGTTGTTTTCAGTGAGTTTTGCACCAAGTTTGGGTGCGACACCCAAGGCTTCGAATTTATTCAAAACATGTCCTTTCAAGACATGGAGACCGCACCAAAGGCATGGGGACGGATCGCGTTAAAGTGGTCGCAGAACCGAGCGTTCTGCCGGACCCTTTCGCGTGAAAATGGGAACGTTTTGCGACGCTATGCTTTAACCTTTGAAGGGTCTCACGCGGCATGTGTGGCGTCGTCTTGGGGTGCACATGGGCCTATCCCATTGTTAAGTCAATGGTGCGTCTGCATTTTTCGGTGGAGAAGCGCCTAGAACTTGTCTTAAATGTCACGTGACAACGGAGGGCCCTATGGCGAAGAAACTGATCGAACGCTCAGCCCAGAAGGGTCTTCGTATGACAGGGCAACGCATTGTTATTGCTGAGATTTTAGAAGAGGCGCAAGACCACCCTGATGTTGAGGAATTGCATGTGCGGGCGGTGGAAAAAGATGCCGGGATCTCGATTGCGACGGTGTACCGGACAGTGAAACTGTTTGAGGAAGCGGGTCTGCTGGAGCGGCTGGAATTCGGCGACGGGCGCGCGCGGTATGAGGATGCGGAACGGGATCATCATGACCACCTGATCGACATGCAAACCGGTGAAATCATTGAATTTATCGACCCAGAGATCGAAGAGCTGCAAGAGCGGATCGCAAAGCGGCTCGGGTATAAGCTGAAGGGCCACAGGCTGGAGTTGTACGGCGTGAAGGACGTTAACTAGTTCGATCCGGGTTAACGTCTCGTTATGCCGTTTTGTACAAATTGGGGTAAGTTTTTCGGGGCCCCAACCCAACTTGTACAAGAATTTGAGGTTAAGGTCCCATAAAGATTAGAGCGAAAACCTGCGCCATAGGAGATGTACCTGACCGCCTTCTAGTTTTTTGTTTGGGAAGGGAGGCAGACCCGTCTCTGAAGCACCCGTGGAAAACAGTTTTGCGGTCGAAGCTCAGAATTGAAGGCCGAGAAAAATCACGGCCAATGGTACTGGTGAGACGGCAAGAATGACCGTTAGGAACGTCGACATTGGCGTGAATATTCCGCTCAGCCCCGCGATGATCATGATGCCGCCGCCGCCACCGATAATAGAGTTTCCCGGCGTGTTCATCGCGACTGCTATCGCCACATATCGATATTTCAGGGCAAGGCGAACAACCCGTTTTGACCGCCCTTCGAGAAGCATCGCGACACGCTCGTCCTTTGATAAAGGAGCTGCTCTGGCGACCAAGCTCGCCGCGCGGCGCAGCCCTACCCCGCGCAAAACACGCTCCAAAGCACCGATTGGCAGAAACCGTCCGACCGTGAAGGCCAGCATCATGGCGGCGATCGTACAAACGTAAACGAGTGGCGCAATCGCGGCGCCAAAACCTGCGAGGAGAGCAATGCCGAGTTCTGCTCCGGGCACAAACGGGATTGCAAGAAGAACGACGTAAGCAACGGCACCGATCATGATGGCCTTGTGGACTTGCTGCTCATTGTCAGGCCGGATCTGCAGGTCCAGCGCGTCACGGATCGTGTGCACGCCCCATGTGGCCAGCACGATGAAACCGATCAGGAGACAAATCTTGAGAATAAGGCCGCGTAGACTTAACCCGTGAGGCTCCATACGAGCGCTCAGCCGGATACTGCCTCTGGCGGGACGACCACCCCGGCACCCTTGATCTGGATTTGGTTCGTCCAATACCAACGCCGGGTCGTCCAAGTCACGTCAATCGCCAATTCATCCCCTTCAAATGTGCCGTACCAAACCACAGTGTGCGGGGCATCAGGACAACGCGTCGTGGCGGTAAAGTGGATTACCCCGTCTTTTCCTTTGGTCAGGTAATTGGACCAGCCGAAATTGCAGTATTTTTCGCAATCTACGGATTGGAACTTGCCTTGGCGAAAAATGAGCTCGTCTTCTAACTCTGCTCCACTCGACAGGTCCGTTCCAGATACGCTGAACGAAATTCCATCCAACGCGCCTGACGCAGTCCAATCGCCTTCCGGCACAACGAGGTCAGGAATGTCTTCATTCATGACAGAGAGGGTGGCGGCACCCGTGCCAAAGGTAGCAACGGCTATTGCAGCAATCTGCAAAATCTGAGGCATGAACGGCTCCGTCCGAGAAAAATTCAAATTTATCTTACCCCTCAATTATCGCTTAAATGGAAAAGCAGGCAAGACAAATCAAAAGGCTGGGATTGGCATCAATTGAATGCAGAACCGTTTGTTCATGCGATAGTATCGTCCAGCCCGTGGAAATTGGTGTGCGGCGTAGGTATGAGAAATGTGGTTTGCGGGCATAACTCGCGTGAGAGGGCATGTTTTGCGCTAACCCGTGGTCGGATATCCGTCTGATGGTTTGCATTGTGACATCGGGGGCCTTGTGTCCCATTATAGAGGCGTAGGCTTTTCGCGCGGGTGACGGATTACCATCGGGCGATGTTACCGCTAACGGGGAGCGTCTTGCTCCTGCTTGGGTTCCCTCTTATACCCTGCCCCAACGTTACCCCACATTAAGGACCTGCATGATATGAGCACCATTATTGATATTCACGCCCGCGAAATTCTCGATAGCCGGGGGAACCCGACGGTGGAGGTGGATGTCATTCTGGAAGACGGGACGATGGGGCGTGCGGCTGTGCCCTCTGGTGCGTCGACCGGGGCTTATGAGGCGAATGAGAAGCGGGATGGCGACAAAGATCGCTATCTTGGCAAGGGCGTTTTGGAAGCGGTTGCTGCGGTCAATGGTGAGATTGCGGAGAACCTTTTGGGGGAAGACGCAACGGATCAGGTCTCCATCGATGAGATGATGATCGAGCTGGACGGGACAGAGAACAAGGCGCGCTTGGGTGCGAATGCGATTTTGGGTGTTTCGTTGGCTACAGCAAAGGCCGCGGCGGATTATGCCACCCTGCCCCTTTATCGCTATGTCGGTGGCACAAGTGCGCGGGTATTGCCGGTCCCGATGATGAATATCATCAATGGGGGCGAGCATGCCGATAACCCGATTGATATTCAGGAATTCATGATCATGCCTGTGAGCGCGGGTAATATCCGGGACGCGGTGCGGATGGGCGCGGAAGTGTTTCATGTGCTGAAGAAGGAATTGAGCGCGGGTGGGTATTCCACGGGGATTGGCGATGAGGGTGGTTTTGCGCCGAATATCTCGTCTTCCCGTGAGGCGTTGGATTTCATTCTGAAGGCAGTTGAGAAGGCTGGCTATAAGCCGGGCGAGGATATCTATCTGGCGCTGGATTGTGCGGCGACGGAATATTACCGCGATGGGGCCTATGACATGAAGGGTGAGGGCAAGGTTTTGTCCTCGGCTGAGAATGTGGCCTATCTGGCAGGGCTGGTTGCGGACTATCCGATCATTTCGATTGAAGACGGGATGGGTGAGGATGATTGGGACGGCTGGGCCGCGTTGACAGCGGAGTTGGGCGATAAAATCCAGTTGGTTGGGGATGATTTGTTCGTGACCAATCCGGCGCGCTTGGCGGAAGGGATCAAGCTGGGCTCGGCCAATTCTATGTTGGTGAAGGTGAACCAGATCGGGACGCTGACAGAGACGCTGCGCGCGGTGGATATGGCGCACCGTGCGGGGTTCACAAATGTGATGTCGCATCGGTCCGGCGAGACAGAGGATGCGACGATTGCGGATTTGGCTGTGGCCACGAATTGCGGGCAGATCAAGACAGGCTCGCTGTCGCGCTCGGACCGCTTGGCGAAGTATAATCAGTTGATCCGCATTGATGAGGCTTTGGGCGAGCAGGCGATTTACGCAGGCACGTCGATCCTCAAAGGCTAAGCCGTCAGAAACTGGAGAAGACGGGCTTCGCTGGCTGTGAGGTTGGCGGTGCCCGGTGTGTCGAGTGGCAGAGGGTCTTCGTCTGCGAGATCAATGATCTTCGGGTGGATATAGCTGCCGCGCGCGATGGTTGGCGTGTTGTGGAGTCGCTCTGCTGCGGCTTCCGACATGGATTTGATCGTAGCGCCGCCCTGCTCTGCCACCTCGAAAGCGGCGACGGATCCGGCCCAAGTTCGGAAGGTTTTCGCGGTTACGGTGTCGAGGTCGCAAGCGTCCGAGATGTAGCTGTTGAGCCGGTCTGAGGTCAGGTTGTGAGCATTGCCTGCGTCATCGACCCATGACAACAGCTCTGCGCCGGGCAGATCACCGGCCTTCTGCAAGGCACGGGCGAGCGTGCGGTTGGCGAGTTGCTTGCGTACTTTCGTGCCACCTTTGGCTTTGTAGCGCAGCTTGATCCGGTTGCCTTCGAATTGCACGTGGCGGTTGCGGAGCGTGAGCGCGCCGTAGCTGCCGTTTTGTTCGGTGTAATCGGGGTTGCCGACGCGCAACGCGCCCCGATCAATCAAGGCAGTGGCTGCGGCGAGCGCAAAGACCTGCTCGCCCGCGTCCGTTTTCAGGTCGCGCAACACGCGGCGGCGCAGGCGCGGCAGGGATGAGCCGAACTCCGCGAGTTGTTGGAATTTGGTTTCTGATTGGGCTGCGGCCCAAGCCTCGTGATAGCGATATTGCTTGCGCGCACGGGCGTCCCGCCCTGTCGCCTGCAGGTGGCCATTGTGGAGGGGTGACAGCCAGACGTCCTCATAAGCTGGTGGAACCGCGAGGCCGTTGAGCCGCGCACGTTCTTCTTGCGCGTCTATGGAGGTGCCATCGGGTGCCACATATTGATACCCGCGCCCGCGTTTGCGGCGCCTGATGCCGGGCTGGTCGTCAAGGTAATAGACCAGCCCGTCAGCGATGGGCGATGCCGCCATCATGCGGCACGGACTTCTGACGAGAGTTTGAGAACTCCGTCGCCATCGTCTTGCTCAATATAAAGCGCGGGATCGTCTTTCGAGCCGTTGCGTGTCACCTCGCTGCCTTTGAGCGTGCGGGTAATTTTCTGAGTGTAGGTTTTTTCAACTTTGCCGGACGCGGTGCCATTGCCCCAGTCCCATTCTACGGTATCACCTTTTGTGTAAGACATTTTGAAACTCCTCTTTTCGGAGGGATAACGCAGCTTCTGCGTTGCGGGTTCCCTCCGTCGCGGTAAGGTTGCGCCATGACAGATGATGACCTGATAAAAAGACTTGAATTGGAACCCCATCCCGAAGGCGGTTGGTATCGCCAAACTTGGGCGGCAGATGGCGATGGACGGCCTGCGGGGACCTGTATCTACTTTCTGCTCAAACATGGCGAGCGCAGTCATTGGCATAAGGTGGATGCGGGCGAGATTTGGCATTTTTATGCAGGGACACCATTGGTGTTGTCGCTGTCAGAGACGGCTGAGGGTCCGGCTCGAGATCATCGCTTGGGCCCGGATTTCAGCGCGGGAGAAGCGCCTCAAATCATCGTGCCACAGGATTGGTGGCAGGCGGCGAGTGCGCCAGACGGTTGGGCGTTGGTCGGTTGTACTGTGTCGCCGGGATTTCAGTTTGAGGGGTTTGAGTTGGCAGACGCCGGATTTGATATTCCGCGATCTGCTACGTAACGGATCGGGATTGCAGTTCAGGCCCCGCGCACCTCTGATGCGAGTCTGAGGATAGCTGAGCCATCTTTTTGCTTGATATAAAGCGCTGGATTGTCGTTCGACCCTTTGCGGCTAATCTCAGCGCCTTTCAAGATACAGGTCGTCTTGCGCGCATAGACCGATTGAACAACACCCATGGCAGTTCCGTGATCCCAATCCCACTCAACTTCGTCGCCTTCTTTCACGTTCATTGGCATAATATGCCTCCTTACAGACACTCAACACAGGGATTGGCAAAGGGTTCCCCAGAAAAACCGACCGCTCGCTTGCGCGGCCAATTTAATTATTTGTTAACTTTTACAATATCTTAGATTGAGGGTGGGAAATCCGACCACCACCGACGCTGGCAGAGACACCAGTTGTGCTCCGCGCGCTGGTTGGAAGACCGCGCGCCACTCTGACAGCAAGGTAAGCGAAGGCTTGGGCTTCGAGCATGTCACCATTCAAGCCCGTGTCATCAATATCCTTCACAACGGCATGGGCATTGGCCTGCAAGCTCTTCATAAAAATGGGATTCTTTCTTCCGCCCCCGGTAACATACACCGTCATTGGAGGATGAGGCGCATGTTCTAATCCGCGAATGACCGCGGCTGATGCGCAGGCAATGAGCGTCGCGGCAGCATCTGCGTCAGACAGCTCTTGTACCATCTCAGGCAGGTTCGGGAAATCATTGCGATCAAGAGATTTTGGCGGAACTTTCAGGAAATATGGATCTGTCAGAAATGTATCCACGATGTCCAAGTCAGGCTGGCCCTGTGCGGCGCAGGCTCCGTTTTCATCAAAGGGGAGGTTTCGCCGTTTCATCATCAGGTCATTGACCGGCGCGTTCGCGGGGCCTGTGTCAAAGGCAAGCAATGCGCCGGGCTCTTCGGGTTTGGCAAAGCTGGGATTGACATAGGTCAGATTACCAACCCCGCCGAGGTTTAGGAACGCGACGGGGTGCGTGGCGCCGATATATTTGGCGCAGGCGAAATGAAAAAACGGCGCAAGGGGAGCGCCCTGCCCGCCAAGCTCGACATCGGCAGTGCGGAAATCCCAGACGACTGGCGTTTGCAGGACCTCTGCCAGCACGGCACCATCGCCGGTTTGGTGCGTTCTGGGCGCGCCTTGCAGCCCGTACGGATCATGGGCAAGCGTTTGGCCATGGAAGCCCACAAGTGCCGCGTCAAACCGTGAGAGCACCAGCGCGTGCGCCGTCTCAACAGTTTCTTGGGCTTTGGCCACGTGATCGCCATCGGGCCATTCGCCGAGGGCTGCGCGCAGATCGGATTGCTCCTGCTTCGTGTAGGGCCGAAATGCCGTCTCCCCGAAAGCGGAGATCGTTTCACCGTCTGTGTGCAGCAAAGCGGCGTCAACGCCATCAAGTGATGTGCCTGACATTGCGCCCAAGGCCCAAATCGGTCCGGTTATTTTCACTGCTTCCCCTTGCCTTGCGGCTTGCGTATACCGTGGCAAAAATACTGGACGGAAACGATATGGCTTACCACCCTAAATCAGACTTCCTGCGCGTGATGATTGAACGCGGCTTTCTGGCCGATTGCACCGATTATCAAGGCTTGGACGAGGCTTTGATCAAAGGCGTGGTGCCGGCCTATATCGGGTTTGATGCGACGGCGACCTCGTTGCATGTGGGCTCGCTCATTCAGATCATGATGCTGCGCTGGTTGCAGAAAACAGGCCATAAGCCGATTGTTTTGATGGGTGGCGGCACCACGAAAGTGGGTGATCCGTCCTTCCGTGCAGATGAGCGACCTTTGCTGACACCTGCGCAGATTGATAGCAATATCGAGGGCATCAAGAGGGTGTTTTCGCATTACGTGTCTTTCGGGGACGCGCCAACAGATGCGATGATGCGCAACAATGCGGAGTGGCTGGACGGGTTGAATTACCTCGACTTTCTGCGCGATGTGGGGCGGCATTTTTCGGTCAACCGGATGCTGTCTTTTGAGAGCGTGAAGTCTCGGTTAGACCGCGAGCAATCGCTGTCTTTCCTTGAGTTCAACTACATGATCCTGCAGGCCTATGACTTCATGGAGCTGCATCGCCGCTATGGCTGTTTGATGCAGATGGGCGGCTCGGATCAATGGGGCAACATCGTCAACGGGATCGACCTGACGCGGCGGATTTTGGACGATCAGGTGTTTGGGCTGACTTCTCCGCTCTTGACTACCTCTGACGGCAAGAAGATGGGCAAATCGCAGGATGGCGCGGTGTGGCTGAATGCGGATTTGGTCTCGGCCTATCAGTTCTGGCAGTTCTGGCGGAACACGACGGATGCGGATGTGGGGCGGTTCTTGAAGCTTTACACGGAGTTGCCGCTGGAAGAGTGCGAGCGTCTCGGTGCGCTTGAGGGGCAAGAGATCAATGATGCCAAGATTGTACTGGCAAATGAAGTGACGACGCTTTTGCATGGTGCGGAGGCCGCGGCGGCGGCAGAGGCCACGGCGCGCGAAGTGTTTGAGAAAGGCGGCACGGGGGATGATCTTCCAACGCTGACATTGAGCGCAGATGAGCTGGGCGACGGCATTTCGATTGTGCAGTTGATCGTGCGCTCTGGTTTGGCGAAATCCGGCAAAGACGCGAAGCGGTTGATCGCGGAAGGCGGCGCGAAGCTGAATGACGCGGATCTGAGCGATGCAGGGCTTTTCATGACGCCTGATAAGCTGGCGGAGCCGATCAAGTTGAGCGCGGGCAAGAAGCGCCACGCACTGGTGAAGCTGGGTTAACGCCGCTTTAACTGCTTTCACGCAAGGCTGCGGGATGCTGCGGCCTTTGCAACAACACCCTCATTTTACCGCCTGCTTGCGGGCGGGCGGGCGCTGTGTAGTGGAGACACCGCAAGGCCTGATGGTGATGCGCGATCTGCGGGCGTTTCAGGTCGGTCTGATCTCTCGTGGCGCGCCGGAGATGCTGCGGGCGGAGGCCCCTGCCCGCACCCTGCGCCTGTTTACGCCAGATCACGCGATGGATGACAGGTTGCGCCTGCGCGGTTTCGTGCAAATCCATGCACCGGTTGAGATTGCGGAATGGGACATCACAGCACCTGATCTGCGCAAAGGTCTGCGCAAGACCTGGCGGCATGCGTTGGACCGCGCTGAGGGGTTAAAACTGTCGCTGACCCATATGCCGCCCACTGGCGATCATTGGCTGTTGATGGCGGAGCAGCGGCAGGCGAAGACGAAGCGCTACAAATCCATGCCGCTTTGGCTGACGCGGGCTTGGGCGACGTTGCATGCGAAAGACAGTTTGCTGATCGAGGCGCGGTCAAAAGGTGCGATGGTTGCGGGTATGGTGTTTCTGCGCCATGGGTCGGTGGCGACTTATCACATCTCCTTCGCAACGCCCTTGGGGCGGCAGCTTGAGGCGCATCGTGCGATGTTGTGGCGCGCGGCGGAGCATTTTGCGGGGCAAGGCGTGGAGCGTTTGGATCTGGGCACGTTCGACCGCAAAGCGGCCCCCGGACTGGCGCAGTTCAAGCTGGGTACTGGTGCTCAGGCGCGTGCCTTGGGCGGGACATGGATGTCCGTGCCGGGGTTGGCAAGGATGCGAGCCTATCGCACACGCCAGTTGCCATCGGGGAAGAAAGCCTGAAAGGCGAAGGCGAACATGACGTCATGCGGCACGTCGCTTCCTTGTGCGTCGCGGACGCGGATGGTGCCAACTGAACGCCCTTTAGCAATGTTGCCTGTATCAAGCGCTGAGGCTTGCTGCCCTACATAGCTGAGCGTGACGCCGGCTTCGTTGACGGTTTTCTCGGCATTGAGCCGCGTCATCGGCCATGCGTTTTTGCCGACACGCACGACACGCTCCATCGGGTCGATGCCGTTAGGTGGCAGGGTTCCGTCATAAAGGAACGGGCGCGCGGAGCTGTCGTAATTTACGTAAGGATTGTAGCCATAGTTGAAATTGCGGCGCGGCGCATTCAGGACGATACCAGCTGGATTGCGGGCTTTGAAATCGGCCCAGCTTTCCATCCAACTGGGCAATTGCTTCAGCTCACGACCTGCATATTGCCCAACAATGCCCTCGCCTATGGCTTGTTGCCACCAGCTTTCGGTCTGGCGGTCATACATGACCATATCGGAATTGCGCAGGTTGCCACTGACGCCAAATTCCAGCGCGCGGCCCCCGACGCGGGCATCAAACACCATGGCAGAGTTGCAGAGCGGGCAGAACGTGACAGCGACAGGGATGCCGTTCACATTGTCATTGACGATCTCATGCACCATGAAATAGCGGATCGGATAGGCGCGCGGGGGTCCGCCGATCTCTAGTGCGATGACCGGTACGCGGTCAGACAAGCGCCGTTCGTCGGCGACTTTGAGGAAGGTCGGATCATCGACCGACGGGATGCCATCCTTGCCCGGACCGCCGGAGCGGATGGACTTCAGATCAACCGTTGTTTTGGAAAAATCCGTATCCGGCCATTGCGCTTTGAGAAATGGATTTTGCGCAAATGCCGGTAGTGTCAGGCACAGTGCCAGAGCGAGTAGAATGCGGGCCATGATATCCTCCCTCAGATGGATTGACGCATGATGGCTTGCAAATGGACGCTTGTGCAGCCCCCCTCACGGGAGGTTGAAGAGGGGTGACATCGGCTGATGGAATTACGGTAGCCCGCGTGAGGTCTCAAAAATAATTTGCATTCACGGCAACGCTCGTTTTCTTATGATCGAAGGGGTGCTTTGAGGGGGTGATGAGCGCAATGAATTCTAAGGCCATCTCGTCAGAGCGCGCAGAGTCCATGCCGAAATACTGGGCATTCAGGATCACAGAGGCCATCCCGCTTGCCTATTGGAAAACCTGCTTTCTTTACGGTCTGGTCTTCTTCGTGGTGTTGCTGGGAGCATTGATTGCCACAGGCGCTGATTTCTCGAACAAAACCTACATTCGCGGCCTTGTTCTGATGCCGTTTTTGGCAGGCTATATCACAGCCCTTGGCCCTTTGGTGTCGCAGAGCGCGAATACTATGATTGAACGGCTGGAACATTGCCTCAAACCCGGTGCGCCGGTCAACCGGTTCAAAACCGAAAGCTATACGCTCAACACCAAGACGTTTTGGGTGTGGACACTCCTCTTTCAAGGACTTTCGTTGACCAGTCAATTCCTCGGCTCCGAGCGACTGAACAGCAGTGACTGGGTGATCTTTTTCGCACGGCAGTTCCTGTTCCTGCACTACACGTTCTACGTCTTCCTGTTCGTCAAGGTCCTGCAGAACTCCAATTTCCTTGATAAATGGGTTGTCGCGTCGGTCTATAAAACTGCGGATTTGGCGGCGGTGGGCCGTTTGGGAATGTCGCTGTCGGCGCTGGTCACGATGGCGCTTGCCTTTGTTGGCGTCATACAAATCACGCTGGAAGCGCCTGTTGGTGTCTTGGTTATGGTCGTGATTATGTCCATTCCCGGCTACGTTCTTGTGGGGTTCACGCTCTACAAACCGGCGCGGGTTATTAAGCAGAAAATCAAAGCGGCCAAAGAAGCGGAAAAGAAACGCATCGCCGACGCGATCCATGAAAAACGCCGGCTTCTGGTCCTTGGCGAAGAGTTGGGTGGAACCGACCTGTTGAATTACAAGAAGCGTATCTACTACATGCGCGAATGGCCGTTTGACTTTACGACTATCCGTGCGTTTGGAGGCTTTTTGCTGTTCCCGTTTTTCTCATGGACCTGCGCGGCAGTGATCACAGTCTTCGTGCGCAAGATGCTGATGTAGCTATAAATATGCGGGACTGCGGATGCATGATGTGCCATCTCATGCAAAAAGGCCGAACACATTTGTCCGGCCTTTTTCTAAGTCTCGATGCAAGTGCGATCATTCCGTGACGGTGACAGCTTCCATGACGTCTTGTTGGGCATTGACGAACGCACCGTTCCGGCCGTCGCCACGGGTGATGGCGTCGACAACATCCATGCCTTCGGTGACACGACCCACGACGGTGTATTCACCGTTCAGGAACGCGCCCTCTTGGAACATGATAAAGAACTGGCTGTTGGCGGAATTCGGGCTTTGCGCCCGGGCCATGCCAACCACGCCGCGGTCATAGTTGATGTCCGAAAACTCGGCTGGAAGGTCAGGGTATTTCGACCCGCCCGTACCAGCCCGAGCGAGGTTGCCACCCGCCCGTCCGTTTTCGACATCGCCGGTTTGGGCCATAAAGCCGTCAATCACACGGTGGAAGACGACACCATTATAGTCACCGTCATTCGCGATCTTGGTGATCTGCTCGACATGTTTTGGCGCTGTTTCTTCCAGCAGATCAATCATGATCGTGCCTTTGCCTGCCACCTCGATGGTCAGACCGGTCGCGAAGGCGGACCCGGTCATGGCGACGAGGGCGAGTGCGGTTTTAAGCATCGGCAGCCACCTTGACAGAGACCATACGGTCAGGGTTCATCGGCGGCTCGCCACGTACGATCGCATCGACGTGATCCATACCTTCAATGACGCGACCGTAGACGGTGTATTGACCGTTCAGGAAATCATTGTCTTTGAAGTTGATAAAGAACTGGGAGTTCGCGCTGTCAGGATTGGCGGAGCGAGCGGCGCCGATTGTCCCGCGCGCATGTGGCAGGGAAGAGAATTCCGCCGGGACATCAGGATGCTCGGAACCGCCGGTTCCAGCCATGCGGATGTTGAAGTCTTTTTCCATGTTGCCGTTTGCCACGTCACCTGTTTGCGCCATGAAGCCGTCGATCACGCGGTGGAAGCAGACGTTGTCATAGGCACCGGCGCGGGCCAGAGTTTTCATCCGCTCAACGTGCTTTGGAGCCACATCGGGCAGAAGCTCGATCGTGACGGGGCCGTCTTTGAGTTCGATGATGATTGTGTTCTCGGGGTCTTTGATGTCGGCCATGCAGGCTGCTCCTTCTCAATACGTTGACGGATACTTAATGCGCCAAGTCAGAAAGGAAAAGCCCGTGTCGCCTAGCCCAGCCTGTCTTTAAGCTGTGCCGCGACAGCCGGAGAGACAAAGTTCGAAATATCGCCGCCGAGACGCGCGATTTCTTTGACCAATTTCGAGGCAATGGCCTGATGCTGCGCCTCGGCCATGAGAAACACCGTTTCAACGGAGTCGTCCATCGCGCGATTCATGCCGACCATCTGGTATTCATACTCGAAATCAGCGACCGCCCGCAGGCCCCGCACGATGACAGAGGCACCGACGTCCTTGGCACAGTGGATCAACAGGTTCTCAAAAGGGTGGGCGATAATTTCGCAGCCGGTTTGATCCGCAAGCGTTTCGCATTCCGCTTCGATCATCGCGACCCGTTCTTCGAGGGAAAACAGCGGACCTTTGTCGCGATTGATCGCAACGCCGATGACCAGACGGTCCACGAGCGAACAGGCCCTGCGAATGATATCGCTATGTCCCAAGGTGATCGGGTCAAACGTGCCCGGATACAGTCCTGTGCGCATGTCTGGCCCCTTATCGTCTGCCGTTTGTCGCCGACGGTAAGCAACCGCATTCCAGACTGAAGTTCAAGCGGTTAGTCGCCGTCGCCATCCCCGTCACTATCGGCACCTGCATCGGCGAACATCGCTTCGACTTGTTGAGTGTTAAGCGCGTGCGTGTCCTCCGCGAAGGAGTAGCCGTCGGGTTTGAGATCGACGAACAGCTCTTCGGTGAGCATCAAATCGCCATGCGCATCCAAGGTGCCAGAGCCCATGTGATACGTGCCTTGGTGCGAACCGGGCGCGGTGACGCGATAATACATGTTTGCGCCACAGGTCTTGCAGAACGCGCGCTCTGCCCAGTCGGACGAGGTAAAGGTTTGCAGATTGTCAGCCCCCTTGAATTCAATGTCGTCGGGTGCCACTTGCAGACCGATGAATACCCCGCCGGACCACCGTCTGCACATCGTACAATGACAGGCCCCAAGGCGCGATTTCGGTCTGTGAATTTTGTAGCTGACGGTGCCGCATAGGCATTTTCCGGATAAATTTGACGCCATATGAAACTCCCCTGATCCGGGCCTAGTGGCCCATGATCATCCCTTCAAGCGCGTCTTTCTCCATCGCCAATTCAGCGAGGCGCGATTTCACGACGTCGCCAATGGTGATCAGTCCAATCATCTTTGACCCTTCAACGACGGGCATGTGGCGAAACCGGCCATCTGTCATCCGGCTGAGCACTTGATCGGCCGTGTCGGATTTTGTGCAGGTCACTGGATCTGCTGTCATCATGCTGCGGACCGTCTCGCTCAAACAGCCGGGACCGCGTTTGCCAATCTCACGGACGATATCGCGCTCAGACAAAATGCCGTCTGCAGCGTTTCCGTCAGCGGACACAACGATAGAGCCAATGCGCTTGCTCGATAAAAGATTTGCGGCATCTGACACGGAGGCATCTGGAGATATGGTCACAACGCCCTGTTCAGGCTTCGCTTTCAGGATATGGCTCACAAGCATAGTGGCTCCTTCATAAAAAGTGCTGTTGTAATGCCCTGAGTGTGTCCGACCTGGCGCGCCGCGGTCAAGTCATGGCTTCCAGACGTGCAATTTCACGCGGAATATGATTGGCGAGTTCATCGGCAAAGCGGCTGAGCCGTGCGATTTTCTGATCGTCTGCATGGCGCACGAGGTAGAAAGACCGCGTCAGGCTGACTGTCTGGGTCATGATCTTGGTCAATTCGGGCGCAAAGGGCAGCGCGAAATCATGCGCAATTGTCAGCCCTGCCCCGCCCCGCGCCCAATTGATCTGCACGGAGACGGAGTTGGACGAGAAATCGACCTTTGGCGATCCGATCTCGGACAGGTAGTCGAGTTCCTTGTCAAAGATCAGGTCGGGGATGTAGCCGATGATTTTGTGGTTTTTGAGGTCATCCAAATCCGACGGTCGGCCGTGTTGTGCCAGATAGCCTTCACTTGCAGCCAAATGCAGGCGGTAATCACTGAGTTTCTGCACGGTCAACCGACCCGTTGCTGGGGGAGATACCGTCACCGCCATATCAGCTTCGCGTTTTGACAGATTGAACACCCTTGGAAGTGCAACAAGCTGCACGTCTAGACCGGGGTTTTCCGCACAAATGGCCGCGCAGACCTGGGGCAACAGATAGTTGGCCGCTCCATCTGGTGCACCAAGACGAATTTGCCCAGTCAGCCCCCCTGACCCGCCACTCATCTCATCGCGCAGACCAAGCATGGCCGTTTCCATCGTGACCGCATGGTCAAGAAGGCGCTGACCGTCCGTCGTCAATTTGTACCCTTGTGGAGATTTCTGAAAAAGCGGCGTGGCCAGATCGGCCTCAAGCCGCGTAATGCGACGCCCTATTGTTGCAGGGTCGAGATGCAGCACTTTACCTGCCGCTGACAGGCTTTCATGCCGAGCAACGGCCAGAAACACGCGAAGATCGTCCCATTTAGGTTCTGACATGGCATACATACATTTTTGCAAAATGATTTTGGGAAACTGACGCTTTTACGAACAAATTTGCAAGGGTATGATGTACCCAACATTTTAGGGAGAATTCCATGCAAGAGCTGACACATTACATTAACGGCGAACATGTCAAAGGCACATCCGGCCGTTTCGCCGATGTGTACAACCCCGCAACAGGCGAGGTGCAGGCAAAGGTTCCTTTGGCCAACGAGGCCGAGATGGACAAAGCGGTTGCAGCCGCAGCGGCGGCACAACCGGCTTGGGCTGCTGTTAACCCGCAGCGCCGCGCGCGGGTGATGATGAAATTTGTCGATTTGCTCAATCGCGATATGGACAAGCTGGCCGAAGCCTTGTCGCGCGAGCATGGCAAGACGTTGCCTGATGCGAAGGGTGACGTGATCCGTGGTTTGGAAGTGGTGGAGTACTGCATTGGTGCGCCTCAAATGCTGAAAGGCGACTTCACCGACAGCGCGGGTCCCGGCATTGATATGTATTCTATGCGCCAGGCTTTGGGTGTGACGGCGGGCATTACGCCGTTCAACTTCCCGGCCATGATCCCAATGTGGATGTTTGCCCCTGCGATTGTCTGTGGCAATGCATTCATTCTGAAGCCATCAGAGCGGGATCCGTCCGTGCCATTGATGCTGGCCGAATTGATGGAAGAAGCCGGCGCGCCAAAGGGTATTTTGCAGGTCGTCAATGGTGACAAAGAAGCCGTTGATGCGATTTTGCAGAACGAGGTCATCCAATCTGTGGGCTTCGTCGGCTCCACGCCAATCGCTGCCTATATCTATGCGGAAGGCTGTGCGAACGGTAAACGCGTGCAGTGCTTCGGTGGCGCAAAGAACCATATGATCATCATGCCGGACGCGGATATGACGCAAGCGGCAGACGCGCTTGTGGGCGCGGGATACGGCGCGGCAGGCGAGCGTTGCATGGCAATCTCAGTCGCTGTGGCCGTGGGTGACGACACGGCAGACCGGTTACTTGAGAAACTAGTGCCTAAGGTGGAGGCGCTGAAAGTAGGCCCATATACCTCAGGTGAAGACGTGGATTACGGCCCTGTTGTGACTGCAGCGGCCAAGGCCAATATCGAGCGGTTGGTGCAGACCGGGATCGACCAAGGGGCGACCTTGGCTGTCGACGGGCGTGACTTCTCACTGCAAGGTTACGAGGACGGCTTCTTCGTGGGCGCGCATCTTTTCGACAATGTGACGCCGGATATGGATATCTACAAGCACGAGATCTTTGGACCGGTTCTGTCCACCGTGCGCGTTCAGAATTACGAAGAAGGCCTAAAACTTGCGATGGATCATGAATATGGCAATGGCACCGCGATTTTCACCCGTGACGGGGACACTGCGCGTGATTTTGCAAACCGCGTGAATGTCGGCATGGTCGGGGTCAATGTTCCGATCCCGGTCCCGCTGGCATATCACACCTTTGGTGGCTGGAAGAAGTCGGTCTTTGGCGATCTTAATCAGCACGGTCCAGACGCGTTCAAATTCTACACACGGACGAAAACGGTGACCTCGCGCTGGCCCTCCGGCCTGAAAGAAGGCGGCGAATTTTCGATCCCCGTTATGGAATAAGGCGGCACACAATCACGTGAGGGGGGCCATTGGGACGAAATGGCCCCTTAAATTGTGTCTTATGACGCTGTAGCTATGTCTAAAGCCTGAGAAGGAGACATGACGATGAGCAACACGACACGCCGTAATTTGATTTTGACCGCTGGCGCTGCGCTGTGCGCCCCGGCGATTGCCCGCGCGCAAGGCGCACAACTTGTGCCCTCTGGCGTTGTGACACGCCGCAACGCGTCGAGCTTCAAAGCGCAAGACTGGCGCGACCATTTCCCCAGCTTGGGCGTCGCAACGATCGTATCCGACACACGGTCACGTGCATTGCACTATTGGAATGCCGATGGCAGCGACTACCGTGTCTTTGCGACCTCAGTCCCCAAGACAGACGAGCTGACACGGCGGGGCTACACCAAGATTGTGCGCAAACGTGTGGGTCCCACTTGGACGCCGACAGCCGACATGCGCCGCCGCGACCCGTCCCTGCCCGAGTTCATGGATGCAGGTCCCGGCAACCCACTTGGCACGCATGCGATGTATCTTGATTGGCCTGCCTATCTGATCCACGGCACACATGACACGCGCAAGATTGGCCGCCGATCATCTTCGGGCTGCATCGGTCTGTACAACGAGCAAATCGCAGAATTGTTCGCGATTACACCGGTCGGCACGCAGGTGCGTTTGGTTTGAACCAAAGGTCACTCCATCAACGAATCTATTGAGAAAACGAAGAAAGGGCAGCCAAAAGGCTGCCCTTTGTGTCAATTCGATATCTCGGAGAGTTGCTCAGGCTGTCTTCTTGCGCTTGCGCATAACTCCCAGACCGCCAAGCGCCGTTAGCATAAGCACGGCACCTGCGGGAAGCGGGACAGCAGGGGGTGGTGTATAGTCAACCGTCACCGACTTTAGCTTCCAGCTTGCATTTTTCAACGCAAAGACACCAAACACATCGTCAGAGAGGAGCGCTTCCGGTGTCAACATCACACCAGAGGTGTTTGCGTCGTATATTGCGGTGAAACCATCTCCGATACCAATGGCGCCAGAGTTATCGGAGTCACCAACCACGCGGAAATCGTCGTTTGTAGCAGTGTTGTTTGGACCAGTATAGCCAGTCGCGATATAGCCAAATGACAGCGACTTCAAAACGACGTTTGCAGCAATTCCTCCGGCTGAAAAACTCATTTGTACGAAATCAAGCACATCGCCTGATGCTACACCGTCCACAGTATGTTGGCCGTCCATCGCGGAATTTCGGACGCCCGCACCACCAGCGTAACGGCCAATGCGCCCGTCAGAAACGGTCCCACCTGTCAAAACCACACCATTTCCGATCGCGTCGGCAATCGACTTCCCGTCAAATACACCGGTCAATCCGTCCTGTGTTATCGAAAAGCTGGAAGTTAAGTTTGAATAGGAAGTAGAATCGTTTCCTTGCAGATCAAACGTGATGGGTGCTGCTGATACAGCGCCTGCGGCGATCCCCGACAGGCCAAGCGCGACGGCGCCCCCTAACTTAGTAACAATATTCACTTTATTTCCCTCACTCAGACCACGCAACTCAACACGACCGGTCTTTTAACGTTAATACCTTATTAACTATTAGCGGAATTCCGCCTCTTTTTCAACACAATTCAAGTTTGGGAAAAAGAAAATCTATTGTTTCCAATAGGTAAATAATAAACGCCGACTTGATAAATTTTTGCCTCTGCTTAGAATTAAACGACCGTTCAATTTTTGCAGGATTCGAACTATGGATTTCAGCCTGACCAGCGAACAGGAAGCTATCTTCGACATGGCGCAGGCCTTCGGTGAAGAACAAATCGCACCACATGCTTTGGATTGGGAAAAACAAGGCGACATCCCGAAAAATCTTTGGCCGCGTTTGGCCGAACTTGGCTTCGGAGGGCTTTACGTCTCAGAAGCATCTGGCGGTTCAGGTTTGAGCCGTCTTGATGCGACCTTGGTTTTCGAGGCGCTGTCGATGGCCTGTCCCTCCGTTGCGGCGTTTCTATCCATCCATAACATGTGTGCCGCGATGGTGGATAATTTTGGCTCCGACGCATTGAAAGCAAAGTATCTGGAGAAGGCTTTGACCATGGAGACTGTGTTCTCCTATTGCCTTACGGAGCCGGGGTCGGGATCAGATGCAGCCGCTTTGAAGACGCGGGCCGAGCGGACGAATGAGGGCTATAGCGTGACCGGCACGAAGGCCTTCATTTCAGGCGGCGGGTATTCTGACGCCTATATTGTGATGTGTCGGACAGGTGACGCGGGCCCGAAAGGTATCTCAGCCGTGATCATTGATGACGCCACGGACGGTTTGTCCTTCGGTGGACTGGAAGACAAGATGGGATGGCGGGCACAACCGACCCGGCAAGTGCAATTGGACAATTGCAACATTCCGGCGGGTAATCTGTTAGGAGATGAAGGCGCTGGTTTCACATATGCGATGAAAGGCCTGAATGGCGGACGACTGAATATTGCGGCCTGTTCTCTCGGGGCTGCACAGGCTGCCATGAACAAAACCTTGGATTACATGGGCGAGCGTCAGGCCTTCGGCAAACCGATTGATCAATTTCAGGCCCTTCAGTTCCGCTTGGCAGATATGGAGATCGACCTTCAAGCCGCGCGGGTGATGTTGCGCCAAGCCGCATGGAAACTCGACCAAAACGCCCCGGATGCCATGCGCCACTGCGCGATGGCAAAGAAATTCTGCACTGAAGCGGGGTCGCGCATTGTGAACGGCTGCCTTCAGCTCCATGGTGGCTACGGATATTTGGCTGACTACGGGATCGAGAAACTGGTGCGGGATTTGCGGGTCCATGAAATTCTGGAGGGCACAAACGAGATCATGCGCCTGATCGTGGCCCGGGACATGTTGGCCGCAAGATGAGCGATATTTGGTGCCGTATCGACGGACGCGCTGGCCGGATCACACTACAACGCGCCAAAGCGTTGAATGCTTTGACTTACGATATGGTGCTTGAGATTGAGCGCAATATCGACAGCTGGCGTGGCGCTGATATTGATCTAGTCCTAATTGACGCGGAGGGTGATCGCGCGTTTTGCGCGGGCGGCGACATTTCAGAAATGTACGCAACGGGCACCGCAGGCAATTTTGAGTATGGTCGCAAGTTCTGGCGCGACGAATACAGGCTGAATGCGAAACTGTTCGAATATCCCAAGCCAGTTGTGAGCTTTCTTCAGGGCTTCACAATGGGGGGTGGTGTCGGCGTAGGGTGTCACGGCTCTCACAGAATTGTCGGGGAAACCGCACAAATTGCGATGCCGGAATGCGGAATTGGCCTTGTCCCCGATGTCGGCGGCTCATTGATGCTGGCTTTGGCACCGGGCCATCTTGGCGAATATTTGGGCATCACATCGATGCGGATAGGTCCGGCGGATGCGATATATGCGGGATTTGCGGATCATTTTATCGTAGAAGAAAAGTGGCCGGATGTGATCCGAGCGCTGAGTGAAACCGGCGATCTCAGCGCGGTTGAGGCCGCCGCAACGCAGGCCCCTGAAGGCAAACTGGAGCAAATCCAACCGCAGGTTGATCAGCATTTCAGAGGTGAAGACCTTGGCGATATTTTCAGATCGCTCTGTGCAGATGAGAGCGCTTTTTCAGCCAATGCATTGAAAGCATTGAACCACAATGCACCACTGGCGATGGCCTGCACTATACAAATTGTGCGTCGTCTGCGCAGCGCGGTCAGTCTGCGCCAAGCGCTTGATATGGAGTTTCGCTACACATTCCGCGCCATGGAACAAGGCGACTTTATCGAGGGCATTCGCGCAGCAATCATTGATCGGGACAAGTCGCCAAACTGGGCGCATGGCGGCCCGGATCAGGTGCCCGGCATTGATGTGATGAAAATGCTGTTGCCGTTGAAAGAAGATGCGTTGAATTGGGAGACTATGCCATGAAAATAGGATTTATCGGATTGGGCAATATGGGCGCCCCTATGGCGCTCAACTTGGTCGCTGCGGGGTACACCGTGACGGGGTTTGATGTGTCCGCCCCCTGCCCTGATGGCGTAAATTCGGCGGGAAGCGCAGCCGAGGCTGCGGCGAACGCTGAGGTCGTCATCACGATGCTACCAAACGGTGATATTCTGCGCGCTGTCGCTCAAGAAATTATGCCAGCGATGGCCGATGGGTCCGTGCATCTTGATTGTTCTACGGTTGACGTTGAAAGCGCGCGCGCAGCGGCTGAGCTGGCGCAAAGCCACGGATGTCTGGCTGCCGATGCCCCTGTCTCTGGTGGGATTGGAGGGGCTGCAAACGGCACGCTGACATTCATGGCTGGTGGAAGTGATGCGGCTTTTGAAAAAGTATCACCGTTGTTCGATGTGATGGGTCAAAAGGCTGTGCATTGTGGACCATCTGGCAATGGGCAGGCTGCAAAGATTTGCAACAATATGATTTTGGGTGTCACAATGATCGGCACCTGCGAGGCCTTTGCCCTCGCTGACAAACTTGGTCTTGACCGCCAAAAGATGTTTGACGTCGTGTCGACATCGTCGGGCTATAGCTGGACAATGAACGCCTATTGTCCTGCACCGGGCGTCGGCCCACAAAGCCCTGCGGACAATGACTATCAGCCCGGTTTCGCGTCGGAATTGATGTTGAAAGACCTCCGCCTTAGCCAGCAAGCGGCTGAGGCCGTGGACGCGGATACTCCAATGGGTCAAGCCGCGACGTCTTTGTATTCCGACTTCGTCGAAGCCGAAGATGGGTTGGGAAAAGACTTCTCAGCCATGTTGCCCCGCTTCGTCTCGCGCAGACGAAGCTGAGGGAGTTTGCCCACGCGGCTGAGGGAGTAAAACTCCCTCAAAGAGCGTAAAACATAATGCGCGCGGAACGCGCTCCTTTGGATCAGGTTGATACGAAAAAAGCCCCAGATCACTCCGGGGCTTTTTCAGGCAATGGTGGCGCGGTTGACGGGGCTCGAACCCGCGACCCCCGGCGTGACAGGCCGGTACTCTAACCAACTGAGCTACAACCGCCCATTGCGCATCCACTCTCGTGAGTGCTTGGCTGTATTATGGCCCCGCCTGCGCCCCGTCAAGCGGCTTCGCGCGCTTTCTGACGAAAAAATCTCTTATGCGGAAAAACGACATAGACTGCGTACCGATGTTAGCACGGGCTTTATCTGAAGAGGGAGTATGGTGGGTCGTGAGAGGCTCGAACTCCCGACATCTTCGGTGTAAACGAAGCGCTCTACCAACTGAGCTAACGACCCGATAGCGCAGCGTTTAGCGCAAAAAATATATCGGCTGCAAGCCCTATTCTGACATCTCGATCAATGCAGAAGGATCCGCGGCCAATCGGATTGCCTTCGGCTATTTCTGTGCTTTGGAGACACCCGCCGCCGCCGCATTCTGCGCCATACGATGAGGATCTTTGAGCTTCACGCGTAAAACCGCCAGCTCCCCGTTTGGTGTTTGCTTTTTACGCACAAGTTTCATTTTTCCAAGAGGTGCAGCAGCAATGCCTTTTCCTTCGGAGATTGTCTTACCAATCGCACCCAGAACGGCATCTACCGCCTTGCGGGCCTCGCCTTTTTTCATTCCGCTTTGCACTGCGACGCGTTCTACCAGTTCACGCTTATTGATTTCAGTTGCATCGTTTTTATCTGCTTCGGGCGCTAAAACTTTGATCGGCGTCACGCTCTTAGCCGCGGCCACAGGTTTCTTAATTGCTGCTTTGGTTTTAGAACGCTTGGGCGCGGCAGCTGGCTTTGATGCGGCCTTGGTCGTACTGCGTTTTGGTGCTGCAGATTTACCCGTCTTAGCGGCTGATTTTGCTGGCATCTTTTGGTATCCTTTGGCCTGTCTGCGAATAGCGTAACAATTTCACCGGCTTAACGCCAGTTTCATTGTTTCCATAGGGGAAATAATACAGCGTTAACGCAACAGGTTTGAATAGAGCATAAGACCAAACCGGGTCAGATTTGTATGCACCGGCCTCCAGATGGCGTTCCAAGCGACCAGATCGAGACCCGCACCGATGCGCAGCGCTTCCAAGTTGCGACGCCCATCAATGCCTGCAATCGGGCCTGCTGATGCTTTGGGAAGGATTACCTCGTGTTTTACACCGTTCAATGTCACCGTAATTGCCCCATCCCGCGCCACCTTTTGGGCCAAGGCCTGTGGCGACATCCCTTTGAGGTGCGGGATAGTCTTTGGTGCGTGCCCGTCAGCCTGGCCCGCACGTGACGCCGCGACTTTCGCGTAGACAACATGCGTTTTGATCGTCCCGTCCAACTTCTCAGCCAAGGCCATTTGTTGGGTTTCAGACAGATGATCTGGCACTTCACCGAACCGGCGAAGATCATAAAGTGCGGCTTGAGGAGAGCCAGTCATCTTTAGACCGGCCAAGCTCAGTTCATCCACGAGGTCACTTATCGTGTAGGGACGATCTTGCGCATGAAGGAGCAGATCGTAGAAACCCGCGTCGCTGGCCTTGTGATCTACGAGATGCGGGTTGCGTTTGAACGGATGCCCCTCTGGCAGGCGGTCAAACATCCGCTTGGCAGCTTTCAACTTGGCTTTTTTGGGTGACATCCCGTCGGTCAGCATCCCAAAGGCCTCTTGCAGCGGATACACACCTGACCGGCCATAAGGCGCATAGACCATACATCCCAATCCGCCATCAGGTGCCAAAGCCGCGCTGAGGGCGTTGAACCCTTCTTGAGGATCAGGAAGATGGTGCAACACACCGCAGCAGTCGATGTAGTCGAATGGCCCATATTTAGGCGCATCCAGCAAACTGCCTGTGATGAAAGTGATGCCTTGTAGCCCGCGTATCTTGGCCCGCTTTTCCGCGATCTCCCGTGACGCTTCAGAGAGGTCGGTATAGGTGATCTCGTATGGTTTGCGCGCATTCGTCAGCACTTGCGCCATCTGGATCAGCGCATCACCCGTACCCCCGCCTGCAACCAGAATGCGCGTGCCTTTTGACCAATCCCGCTGTCCCAGAAACAGGAAATGGTCGATTTCTAAAGGGTGTGATGGCGATCCGGTGATCAGGCGTTTCTTTTCATCGCGAGGATCGCGTTCCGGATAAGGGAAGGCTTCATATTGATCTTTTATGTCACCCACTTGGCACCGACCCTTCATCGTCAATCGGACGCAATTTGAGCCCCGCCAATTGCTCCGCACTCAACCGGTCTATTTGCACCTGTCGTGTATGGATTGAGAATACGACAGCATCACTTTTTGGCAGGCGCAAGATGCATTGCCGTTCAGACCGAATGTAGTTGCCTTGCACCCGATCCGTGCGTGGGGCGACTTCGGGCCGGGGCTGGTATAGCGCCGGATCTCGGTAGCGCATCGCGTTGGCCCGCCAAAGCGGTCTGCCGACTTGGACCGCATCAAACAGTCTTTGAACGCGCTTTGCGATATCGTCCGTGTAGCTTTCAACGGGTTGATGAATGCGGATCAACGGGTGGCCGAACTTTTGAGACAAAGTCCAGCTTGCGGGAAAGCACAAAAGCCCAGCCGTCAGGACGTGCTCGTTTCCGTCCTTTTGCAATATGCAAAAGTCTTCGCTGACGAGTCTAGACAGCGTCTCCAGCGGGGCATTGCGGTCGACATCAACACACGTGCCATCGGGCCGGATGCACTGCCTGTTGGTCAGCTCAAAATTATGCCTCTGTGACAGATGCGACGTTACCTCATCCAAAAGTTCCTGCGCGGCAGGGAAGGCACTGGGCTGGCTCATGACGATGTCGCTGCGGCGTTTCTCCATTAAACGCGCACGCTCTGCCATTTGCGCAGCGTAAGCATCATCGACAACAATCCAAGTTGAAGGGTCCAAAGGTTGAACCCCCGGTAAGCGGTGGGTGCGCGCCTCCATCCAAGGCACGTCGGGCAGAGCTTTTTGGCAAATTGCGGTCATTCTTCCCCAATGCGACACGTGTTGTGCCGCTTTTTGCGTAGCACGGCGGTTTTTCCACTTCCATGCTCAACTTGGAAAGGGAGGCCCGTCATGAACCAGCACTATCGCGATACGCGCAAAATAGACCCCAGCAAAGGCAGCCATTTTGGCGATGGTAATATAAACGACAATGACCGGATCGAAATCGGGCCGACTGTGCTGGCCTATGATGAGTGGGAGGAAGCTGGACTGGCTCTGCCAAACCTTGAGCAGATGCGGGAGTTTCGGTGGCGGCGTCTAACCCAGCATGTCGTTGAGCGCGACTACGGTGGATTGTTGATGTTTGATCCGCTGAACATTCGCTATGCGACGGACAGCACCAATATGCAGCTGTGGAATACGCATAACCCCTTCCGCGCCGTCTTGCTTTGCGCGGACGGCTACATGGTTATTTGGGACTATAAAAACTCTCCATTCCTATCGAAATTCAACCCGCTGGTGCGGGAGCAACGCTCTGGCGCCGATTTATTTTACTTTGATCGCGGTGACAAAATTGACGTGGCGGCAGATGTTTTTGCAGGCCAAGTGCGTGATCTGATCGCGGAACATGGCGGCGGCAATCGGCGGATTGCGGCGGACAAAATCATGCTACACGGATTGCGCGCATTGGAGGCCCAAGGTTTTGAGGTTCATCCCGGCGAGGAATGCACAGAGAAATCACGCGCAGTCAAAGGACCGGACGAGATATTGGCTATGCGCGCCTCTTGTCACGCCTGTGAAATGGCTGTCGCAGAGATGGAAGTCTTTGCGCGCACCCAAATCCCGGGTGGGGGCATAAGCGAAGATGATGTCTGGGCGGTGATGCATGCGGAAAACATCAAACGCGGCGGCGAATGGATTGAGACGCGACTGTTGTCATCTGGTCCGCGCACAAACCCGTGGTTTCAGGAATGCGGACCGCGGATTTGTCAAAACAACGAGATCCTTGCTTTTGATACGGACCTGATTGGTGCTTACGGAATATGTTGCGATATCTCACGGACGTGGTGGATCGGGGATGAAAAACCCCGTCCCGATATGATCGAGACGATGAAGCACAGCGTCGAGCATATTCAAACAAATATGGAAATGTTGAAGCCCGGCGTCTCGATCAACGAACTGGTAGAGAATTGCCATCCTTTGGATGCCAAATATTGGGATCAGAAATACGGGTGCCTGATGCATGGTGTAGGTTTGTGTGATGAATGGCCCTTGGTCGCCTACCCCGGCAAGCATGTTGAAGGCGCGTTCGACTATGTGCTGGAACCCGGCATGACGCTGTGTGTGGAAGTGCTGGCCGGCGAAGTTGGTGGCGACTTTTCTGTCAAATTGGAGGATCAGGTTTTGATTACCGAAGATGGATACGAAAACCTCACGAAGTATCCCTTTGACGCAGCCTTGATGGGTGAGTGAACGATTCACGGAACCAAATCGGTGACGCATGTTCAGTTTTGCTCACCATCTCGTGACATTGCGCGCTCCAGTGTTGCGTCAGAACGGCCCTGCCCCCATCGTTGAGATCAACGAAGGACACAACTATGGCCACTGAACGATTTACCTTTACCGGACATTCCGGTGAGCAACTCGCTGCGCGACTGGACTTGCCGGAAGGGCCGCATTTGGCGACGGCTCTTTTTGCGCATTGCTTCACCTGCTCGAAAGATATTCCCGCAGCGCGCCGGATCGCCGCGCGCCTAGCAAATATGGGTATCGCGGTTTTGCGGTTCGATTTCACTGGTCTCGGCCACTCTTCGGGTGAGTTCGAAAACACGACGTTTTCGTCTAACGTCGACGATCTTTCGCTTGCCGCAGCCGAACTGAAAGCCCGTGGCATGGGGCCGGAATTGTTGATCGGCCACTCGCTGGGTGGCGCCGCGATCATCGCTGCTGCACAGCACGTCCCGCAAGCCAGAGGGGTCGTCACGATTGGCGCGCCTTTTGATCCAGAGCATGTCACACATAATTTCGGCGGCGCATTGGATGAGATCAAATCCAAAGGTGTGGCAGAAGTTGAACTTGGCGGGCGCGGGATCAAGATTGGGGCTGAATTCGTCGAGGATGTCTCTGCCAGAAATCTGGAGGACGCGCTCAAGAACCTTAAGAAATCCCTGTTGGTTCTGCATGCCCCAATGGACACTACCGTTGGCGTGGAGAACGCGACGCAAATCTTCGTTCACGCCAAACATCCCAAAAGCTTCGTCACGCTGTGTGACGCCGATCACCTGATTACGCGTCCTGAGGATGCCGAATACGCGGCCGACGTGATCGCGGCGTGGGCCTCGAAATATCTGGACCTAAAACCCCCTGCGCCCCCCATCGGCGCGCCGGAAGGTGTCTTGCGGGTGAGCGAGGCGGATCCGAACGGGTTCTTGCAGGATATCCACCTCGGGCACCGCTTCCATATGCAGGCTGATGAGCCTGTTGCCTATGGAGGCACGGATAAAGGCATGACGCCCTATGGGTTCCTTTCCGCGGGTCTTGGGGCGTGCACGTCGATGACGATCCGGATGTATGCGCGGCGTAAGAAATGGCCGCTGACCCATGTCTGGGTGGACGTGAAGCATGATGCGATGCACGCGCAGGATGCCGATGGGGGGCATTCGAAGATCGACCAGTTTGTGCGCGAAATTCACCTTGAAGGTGATCTTGATGAGGGCCAGCGGAAACGGCTGCTTGAGATTGCGGATAAATGCCCTGTTCACAAAACGCTTGAGAATTCGGCGGAGATCGAAACACGACTTGTGGGCTAAGCCCCGCATGCGGGGAAATCTGTAACACCTTGATCTGCAACCTTATTTGGAATTGTTAAGCTTGGCTTAATCTTTCACAAAAGAATAGTGCCGCGGGAACTCTGAGGGGTCGGAGCGGTTCAATCCACGATGCGCTAAGCATCCTGCCAAAGGCGGAAATAAAGCGCGGTGAACACAAGCTCTACAGCGATGGCCAAAAAGATACCTACGCCGACAGCGCCGCGAATCCACTCTACAAACCCAAGGACGGCAAGCCCCGCCATCGTAACTGTTATTCCGGCACTGACCACGCGCTGGACCTCCGTGCTGTCTGTGTCGCGCGCGAGGAATGTGATCGTGGCCAACCCCGCAAACAGCATCGCGGCACGGCGCGACATGATATCTGTCGCGGCACCGCTGTCGATTTGGAACAACCAATGCACGATTGCTGGCGCGATGAGCAGCGTAAGACTGAGCGCAGCCAGAATGGCGGATGCGTACCGATTGACGATGTGAAACATGATCTGATCTTTCCGAGCGAGATTTACGCCCGAGTGTATCTGACAGGTTTCGACACGTTCAATTGAATCTTAATTTTTATCTGAAATCACCGGTCCTGAATGAAGGAGCCGTGATGGTTGGAGATCTACGCATTTTGTTTGGCTTCGCCTTGAGCGCAGTTCTGATCGTTTATGGCGTGCTGCAACTACCGCCTTTGACAAATCGCGGCGCCTCAGGATCAACCGCGATCAATCAAGCGACGTTTGATGCGGTCTACGGTGAAGAGTTGGATCACTGTGAGGGTCAGTCGGAAAGCTATGATTGTCGGTGTTTTGCAAGGATTTCCGGTGTTGTCCAAGCCGGTGAACAAATCAACATCCCCGGTGCCACCCGCCCTGACCGCAAGGAATTGGCACGGATGCAGGCGGCGGGAAGTTGTTGATGTAAGCGCGGACTGGCCCGCCGCACCTATTCGGCAGCGACGGGTTTCTTTGTTTTTGGTAACAGCATGTCTTTGAGGTAATGCCCCGTATAGCTTTCGGCGACCTTGGCGACTTGTTCCGGCGTGCCTTTGGCAACGACTTTGCCGCCCTTGTCTCCGCCCTCAGGACCAATGTCGATGATGTGATCGGCGGTTTTGACGACGTCGAGATTGTGTTCGATAACCACGACCGTGTTGCCTTGATCGACCAGCTCATGCAGCACCTCGAGCAGTTTGCGCACGTCTTCGAAATGCAGGCCGGTTGTGGGTTCATCCAAGATGTAGAGCGTCTTGCCGGTGGAGTTCTTGGCGAGTTCCTTGGACAGCTTCACGCGCTGTGCCTCGCCGCCTGAGAGCGTCGTCGCTTGTTGACCGACTTTGATGTAGCCGAGGCCGACACGCATCAGCGCGTCCATTTTGGAGCGGATCGAAGGCACGGCTTTGAAGAATTCCTGTCCGTCTTCGACGGTCATATCGAGGACGTCAGCAATGGATTTGCCTTTGAATTTGACCTCAAGCGTTTCGCGGTTGTAGCGCGCGCCATTGCAGGTTTCGCAGGTGACATAGACGTCTGGCAGGAAGTGCATCTCGATCTTGATGACGCCGTCGCCTTGGCAGGCTTCGCAACGTCCACCTTTGACGTTGAAGCTGAATCGCCCCGGTTTGTAGCCGCGCGCTTTGGCTTCGGGCAGACCCGCGAACCATTCGCGGATCGGGGTGAAAGCGCCTGTGTAAGTGGCAGGGTTAGAGCGCGGCGTGCGACCAATTGGGCGTTGGTCGATATCGATGACTTTGTCGAGCTGTTCTAGTCCCTCGATCGTCTCGCAGGGTGCCGGTGTTTGCCGCGCGCCGTTCAGGCGCATGGAGGCGGTTTTGAACAGGGTCTCAATTGTCAGCGTGGATTTGCCGCCGCCTGAGACGCCAGTGACGCAGACGAATTTGCCCAGCGGGAAGTCTGCGGTGACCTTTTGCAGATTGTTGCCGGTGGCTTTCTTGACGGTGACTTTCTTGCCATTGCCTTTGCGTCGTTTGGCGGGCACGGCGATTTCACGCACGCCAGTCAGGTATTGGCCGGTGATCGAATTGGGGTTCTGCGCCACCTCATCGGGGGTGCCTTGGGCAGTGATCTGGCCGCCATGTACACCCGCGCCCGGGCCGATGTCGAAGACGTAATCGGCTTCTTTGATCGCCTCTTCATCATGTTCGACAACGATCACAGTGTTGCCCTGATCGCGCAGGTTTTTGAGCGTGGTCAGCAGCCGGTCATTGTCACGCTGGTGCAGACCGATGGATGGCTCGTCGAGGACATAAAGCACGCCGGTGAGGCCGGAGCCGATTTGGGAGGCGAGCCTGATGCGTTGGCTTTCGCCGCCTGAAAGCGTGCCGGAATTGCGGCTGAGTGTCAGGTATTCAAGGCCTACATTGTTGAGGAAGCCCAAGCGCTCGCGGATTTCTTTCAGGATCGCCTTGGCGATTTCATTTTTCTGATCCGTAAGGCTGTCGGGGACGGTTTTGCACCAGTCGAAGGCCTCTTTGATCGACATTTCAACGACTTGGCCCACGTGGAGGCCAGCTATTTTCACGGCCAAGGCTTCGGGTTTCAGGCGGTAGCCTTCGCAAGTGCCGCATTTGCGGTTGTTCTGGTAGCGCTCGAATTCTTCGCGGATCCATGAGCTGTCGGTCTCGCGGTAGCGGCGTTCCATGTTGGGGATGACGCCTTCGAATGTGCGTGTGACTTGGTAAACGCGGCCCCCTTCGTCGTAACGGAAGGGAATTTCATCATCGGCAGAGCCGTAGAGGAAGACCTGTTTGACATGCGCGTCGAGGTCTTTCCACGGCGTGTTTTTGTCGAATTCGTAGTGCTTGGCGATGGCCTCGATGGTCTGCAGGAAATACGGGCTTTTGCCCTTGCGCCATGGGGCGAGCGCGCCGTCATAGAGTTTGAGCGACGCATCAGGGACGACGAGGCGTTCGTCGAAGAAGAGTTCAACGCCGAGGCCGTCGCAGGACGGGCATGCGCCAAAGGGGGCGTTGAAGGAGAAGAGGCGCGGTTCAATTTCCGAGATGGTGAAGCCGGATACGGGGCATGCGAATTTTTCAGAGAATGTCAGGCGTTCAGGGTCGCCTTCCTTCGGGGCCGTTTCAAGAATTGCGATGCCGTCAGCGAGGTCGAGGGCGGTGCGGAAAGAGTCTGCGAGACGAGTTTCTAGGCCTTCGCGGACGACGATGCGGTCCACGACGACGTCGATGTCGTGGCGGAATTTCTTGTCCAAAGTCGGCGCGGCGTCGAGTTCGTAGAATTCACCGTCCACTTTGACGCGCTGGAAGCCTTGCTTGGCGAGTTCTTGAAATTCCTTGCGGTATTCGCCTTTGCGGTCGCGCACGATGGGGGCGAGCAGGTAGCCTCGGGTGCCTTCTTCTAATGCCATTGTGCGGTCGACCATATCTTGCACTTGCTGCGCCTCGATGGGCAGGCCGGTTGCAGGGCTATAAGGCGTGCCGACGCGGGCAAAGAGCAGGCGCATGTAGTCGTAGATCTCGGTGACAGTGCCGACTGTCGAGCGTGGGTTTTTGGAGGTCGTCTTCTGCTCGATGGAGATGGCCGGCGATAGCCCAGCGATATGATCGACGTCAGGCTTTTCCATCATGTCGAGGAACTGGCGGGCATAGGCCGACAGCGATTCCACGTAGCGGCGTTGGCCTTCGGCGTAGATCGTGTCGAACGCGAGGGACGACTTGCCGGAGCCGGAGAGGCCGGTGATCACGACTAGCTGGTCGCGCGGAATATCGACGTCGATATTCTTGAGATTATGCTCTCGCGCGCCGCGGACTTCGATGTTTTTCAGCTCAGCCATGATCCACCCCAGAAATGGTTCCGCAAGAGATAACGCTCATACGGGTGAGTTCCACCCCATTACCGGAACATTAAGAGAACATCCACAGATTTATTTGATCTTGCGCCTCAGGACGCCGGTGCACAGGATCCCTGCCCCGCAAAACACGATCATCACGGCACAAATCGCCGTTAGCCCGCCGGTGTCGAGGGCGAGTACAAAGATCGGTGTGCCAAGTGTTGTGCCAACATTACCAAGCTGCGCGATGCCGCCTGTGGCGCGGGCGCGGTCGGTGACCTCGGTGTTGAAATGAGGGATCGACGCGAAGGAAGCGGCGGGGATCAAGGCCATCACAAAGAACAGAAGGTAAAGCGGCCAGATCGCAGGTGCCATGACCCAGACAAAAACTGCGCCCATTGCGGTGTAAGCGAAGCCGAAGATGACAAGACGGTCGGGTGCCACGCGCTTGGCAAGAAAGCCGCCCCAGATCGTGCCGACGATACTGATCAAAGGCAGTGCGGTGATCGCCCAGACAGGCAGGTTCAACGCGATGGGTAAGACAGCCAGTAAAGCGATGTAGATGCTGGTGTACCAAACGAAACCGGCCCCGGAAATGATCAGACGCGGGTTGGAATAAATGATCTTGTGTTCTTGAAGGAACGACACAGGCACGGGATTGCTGATCCGTGTCTTGGGCAACAATGGATGGAGCAGCCCCGCGATGACCAGCATACCGATGCCGTGGAAGTTAAAGACAGCCGACAGGCCGCCAAGGCGCAAAAGCCCCGGCAAAATCATAGCGAGTATCGCCATTGAGATACCGAAAAATGCCGCCCAGATCCCCATAACGACAGGGCGATCATTGTCGGTTGAGATACTCGCAAGAAGCGTCGGCGTGGCGACCACGATGGAAAGATGCGCTAACCCTTCAAGCACACGCAAAGCTGCGAAAACGGGCATAGACGGCAGTGTCGCTTCGAGCAGTGACAGCACCCCACCAGCCAGCAATGAACCTGTGAGGGCGCGCGCTATGCCGACACGCGTGACGACGGCGCCAGCAACGGCTGCCAGGAAGATGCCGACTATCCCGACGATGGACACAAGAACCGGAACGAATGCACCGCCATTAGGGTAAAGCGCACGGAGTTCGGTGAGCGTTAGGGTCAGCTTTCCGAATTGCGCGGCAGCGAATAGCCCTGCCAGCAACAGCATGAAGACAAGCAACCAATTGGTTGTCTGTGGCACATTAGATGAAATGGGTTGGGAGGGAGCAGCCATATCGACTGAATTGCGCTCCGCGACCGGAAGGTCAATCGAAAGTGGCGATTTAATTCAAACCGCCACTTTCAAGATTTAGTTCATACGGGTTTTGCGAAGGCGCACAGCGCCCAGTAACAAGACCCCACCTGCAAGAAGTGGCAGACCCGCAGGCAAAGGTACGACGCTGATGTCTTCAGTGATTGCCGCTGGTACAGCAAAGCCGAATTCTTCACCTGTCAGGTCTGGCGCCATGAAGACGGAGGTGAGTGCGATCGCCAATTGATTGGAAATCAACAACTGGACGCCATCCGGTCCGCTGGTGCCCAGCGTGAAGAACACAACATTCGACATCACATTGTTGAGTGACCCGCTGACCGTGCCAGCCGCTGTATCAATGAGGAAGTCGGAGATATTCGCCGTCATCCCCGCGCCAGACAGATCAACGCCTGATCCGTCATGTTCGATCAGGGCGTCATCAGTGGCAGTGTCAACGGAGCCACCTGTGATCCCAAAGACCAAAGCGTCCCCATCTGTCGTCGCCGTGCCGGTCAAGGATGGGGTCAAACCCAACCCAGCCAGATCCGCTGTTACGGAAATTTTTGTCTCGCCGCCGATAATACCAAGCGTGGCAGCATGAGATGTAACCGTCGCCACGAGCGAGACCGCTCCGGCGAGTACCATAGTTTTTAGAAGCTTCATAACTTTCTCCAAAACGATGTGCGCTTGTGCACATCAGAGACGTTACGACGTATACGTCCGCTTGGATGTGAAACTCTGATGACAAATGACCAAAATGGCGGCGTCTTGCTGACTTGCTGCGTTTTTCAGCGACATGTCGCCTAAGGTGATGAAAACATGGTCAGGTTTTCCTGCCCAAGGCCCAAGACATGACCGGGAAGTCAGGATCGTTGTCGAGGGAATCGACACCACGCTCGTAGACGGCCCAGCGTTTTCCCATCTCGCGCTTTGCACATTCGCGGTTGCCCCATTGATCCGATTGGATTTCGTCTTCGTCGAACCCGCATTCAATAAGAAGGTTTTTCAGGCCACGCGCGCTCCAGCGCGAACAGTCATGCGGAGCCGGGTGATATTTGACGTAGAAAGGCGTGGCGAGCCAGAAATAGCCGCCGGGTTTCAACATGGCATGGATGTTCTTGGTGGCCCGATACGGGAAATCGAGATGTTCCCAGACCTGATCGGCAAGGAAGATGTCGTGTTGGACGATCTCGCCGTTTTCATCTGTAAACGGGTCTTTGCAGACGTCATATTCAGGGTATTGGTAGCGGGTGTAGCTGTCGAATTTCCACCGCTCGCCGCGGTTGCCGGAGATCTCGGCCGCGCTCATCTTTTCGGGCCCTAGCGCTTGGATCCACTTTTGGGACACGCGTTTGGAGACCACACGATTGTAGAATTTCGTCATTGCCCGCCCCTGCCCGTTTCTTCTTGTTGGTTGAGCTGACACTGCATGGGCGAGCCTGATCCCGCAAGGGGGTGCGGATAGTTCGTTAAGACCTGTGCCTGAAGCGATTCACCCCGAGGAGTATGCCTAGGCCAGAAAGCAGCATCGGCAGTCCTGCAGGCAATGGAACTGCAGGTGGTTGGGGATCATCAATTACGCCGTCGTAAAGGAAGCCGCCAATGCTATAGCCAGGCGAGATATTGAGGTCCGTGAAGCTGAAAGACGCGATATTGTTTTGCACAACGTCATCGAATGTATCGAAGCTGATCAGGAAGGTTTCATCATCCGCCACGTCCTCATCTGACTCCAGCAGCATTTGATACTGCCCGTCATAGGCAAAGCCGCCGATGCTGAACGCGGGATTGATCGGTATTAACGTCGTCTGCAACTGGAAAGTGAACGCCTTTCCCTGAATAAGATCGTCGAGCGCATTGATCGTCAGTGCAACGACATCGAGGCCGCTAGTCGCCGCATCCGGTTCCAGCAGCAGCCGGTATTGGCCATCGAACAGGAAGCCGCCAATGCTGTAATTGGGCGCGATGTTCAAAGCAGTGTTGATGACAGTGCCTAGCGTATCACCGGCAATCAGTTGCGCGCGCGTTTGACGAAGGAGGACAACTTCGTTTGTCGCGCTGTCGGTGTTTCGCTCGACGAGCGTCAGGTAATCGCCGTCATAGGCGCTGCCTGCTATTGAATAGTCAGGCCCGATATTGAGGCTGGTGGATGTGATGTTTCCCAATATGTTCCCGTCGAGGACCTCGGTTAGGCTGTCTTGATCCAATAGGACAACCTCATTGTCGCCTTGATCAAGATTGGATTCTAAAATTGTCGTGTAAGTTGCGGCCTGAGACGCCGTTGTTGCGGCAGCCTCAAAGACCAGAAGGGTCGGGAATAATAGGTAATAAGACTTCATCAATACGCTCCTGAGTACGCACACTTCGTGCGAGGCAGGAGCGTAAGACGTTTCGAAGGCCAACCAAGAGGTATTTAGGATTGGCCCGATTTCATACTACATATGTATGACGCGGCCATAGGCGTCGAGGACGCTTTCATGCATCATTTCGCTGAGTGTCGGGTGCGGGAAAACGGTGTTCATCAGGTCTTCTTCTGTTGTCTCCAACTGGCGGCCGACGACATAGCCTTGGATCAGTTCTGTCACTTCAGCGCCGACCATATGGGCCCCCAGCAGCTCGCCTGTTTTGGCGTCGAAAACGGTTTTGACGAGGCCCTCAGGCTCCCCCAAAGCGATGGCTTTGCCGTTGCCGATGAACGGGAAGCGGCCGACTTTGATGTCGTAGCCTTTTTCCTTGGCTTGGGCTTCGGTGTAACCGACGGAGGCGACTTGCGGATGGCAATATGTGCAGCCCGCGATGCTTTCGGGGCGGACGGGGTGGACGTTGTTTTTGCCGCCAATGAGGTCCGCGACCATCACGCCCTCGTGACTGGCTTTGTGCGCGAGCCACGGTGCGCCAGCGATGTCGCCGATTGCGTAAAGACCGTCGACACCGGTGCGGCAATATTCGTCGACAACGACATGGGTCCGGTCGATCTTCACGCCGAGCTCTTCAAGGCCGAGGTTCTCGACATTGCCGACAATACCTACGGCTGAGATGACGGTGTCAAATTCGTGTTTCTCCGTCTTGCCGCCCGTTTCAATGTGGGCGGTGACCTTGCCTTTGGTGCGGTCGAGCTGTTTGACCATCGCCTTTTGCATGATCTTCATGCCCTGCTTTTCGAACTGCTTCTTGGCGAACTTGGAGATTTCTTCATCTTCGACGGGCAGAACGCGATCCATGACCTCGACCACGGTCGTATCGGCGCCGAGCGTATTGTAGAAGCTGGCGAACTCGATGCCGATTGCGCCTGAGCCAATCACGAGCAGTTTCTTTGGCATGCGTGGCGGCGTCAACGCGTGTTTGTAGGTCCAGACCAGATCGCCATCGGCCTCAAGGCCGGGCAGTTCGCGGGCACGCGCGCCGGTTGCAAGCACGATGTTCTTGGCGGTGAGATCTTCACTGCCTTTCTCCGTTTTGACGGAGACTTTACCTTTGGCGGTGATTTTTGCCTCGCCCATGATGGTCGTGACTTTGTTCTTCTTCATCAGGTGGCCGATGCCGCCTGAAAGCTGACCCGCAACCGAGCGGGAGCGTTTGACCACGGCGTCCAGATCGTAGTCGATCCCTTCGGCCTTCAGCCCGAATTCCTTTGCACGGTGCATCAGATGAAACACTTCGGACGAGCGCAGCATGGCTTTGGTCGGGATGCAGCCCCAGTTGAGGCAGATGCCGCCCATATGCTCACGCTCGACGATGGCCACTTTCAAGCCCAGCTGGGCCCCACGGATCGCGGCGACATAGCCACCCGGTCCTGCACCAATGACAACTAAGTCGAAGCTTTGCGCGGCCATATCTTATCTCTCCCAAAATTCGGTCTGAAAACTAGTTTAAGGCTAAACTATTTTTGCAGGACTCACAAATCAACTCGCTGATTGCGAGATTCCGCCATGACTTTGACGCATAACGCATGACGCGTCCGGTTTGTTCCGAGGCTTATTTCTTAGCACTGCGCTGCTTCATCGTCGCGGCAAGATACGCCCCGATCCGCCGCGTGCTTTTTTGTGAGGGATGAAACCCGTCCAAGGCAAAAGATGCACGCTTGTTGATGTCGATTATTTCACGCGTGGAGAAGTAGAACACGGACCGGTCGCGCCCGGCCAAGAGCTTTTGACGGCGCACGAGTTCAAGCACTTCATCCTTGCAACCAGAGAACAAGTTGGGTCGTGGGTTGCCGATATAGCCGACCATAACGACTTGCGCGCCATCTGCTTTAGCGCGTTTGACAAGATCAGCCAAAATACCCCGCTTGCCATCTTTGGAGAGGATCCGGTTGAGCACTTTGTTGCAGCGGGCGCAGCCGCATTTGAACAGCATATCATTGCCGCCACCGTTGATGACGACCCAGTCCCACGGGCCATCCTCGTATTGACCCGGAATCACAGTGCGTGGATTGGTCTCGTCAACTTTGCCCGACATCGCAGCACCGGTGGAGGCGCGATTGCGGACCTTCCAACCCGTCTGGCGAGCCAGCACTTGCGGGATCGACGTGCCCCTGATGCGATGCCAGTCCAGAAGGCTATCGCCCACCACAAGCACCTGTTGTTTTTCGGCGAAAGCTGCGCTGGGTGCCCCAAGCGCAAACAGAAAAATCAGGACGAGGCGGAGAGTGTTCAAATGCTGCATAGGCGCAACCTAAGTCATGCGCAGGGCAGCGCAAGACAGGATCCGGAAACACAGCGTCTTCGTGAATTTAGTTAACGGGTCGGCTTAGCTGGCCGCCTGCAGAGCGCGCACAGTGGCGCCATAACCGCCGCTTTCCAAGAACGCGGCTTCCGTCTCAAGCGTTTTGCGCTCAAGCGCTTCATTGCGGAATGGAAAACGGCCAAACTTGCGGATCACTTCGCGATGCGCTTGGGCGTGCAACAAATTGCTCTGATCGCTGTCAGACATGCGGGTCATAAACATGCGGATACAGCGTTCCTGATCCGAGATGCATTCGGAGTGCATCATCGGCATGTAGAAAAACTGTCTTGCAGGCTCGTCGATCTTTAGGTCCCAATTCCTATCCACTGCGATCTTGGACAAAGCGAGTGCTGCTTTGTCCGTCGCGAATGCTTGGGCGGAGCCGCGAAACATATTGCGAGGGAATTGATCGGTGAGAATGAGATAGGCCAGTGCCCCGCTTGGGTAGGTCATCCAGAGTGACAAGGCCCCTTCCCTCGCGCGGTTCCATGTCTCCTGAAAGCGGTCCCGTATCTGCTGATCGACCTTTTCGTCGACCGCGTACCACCCGTCAGGTCCCACCTCATCAAGCCAAAAGGCCAGAACGTCCTCCGGTGTAGACATTTCACCCTCCTAAATCGACATACCCGCAACTCAGGTAAAAGCGTGACAAGCATTTTCAATTCAAGCAAGAGTTTTTCATGTGCACGCCGTCGCCGCGAAACGATCGTGATGAAGATGTCAAATTGTTGCGCCTAATCACGCGTTTCTGCTGGGGTTTCGGCGGAATTTGACTGATCCTCGGCCTCGTTTTCCGTGTCGGAATAGAACTCCTGCGCGACTTCGACGACCATCGACATGGTTGCGTTTGACACTGGAGCGTAAGGCACGGGTTCGTATTCTTCGCCTTCATCAGCATAGAGGGAAACACGTCGCGTCATCCGCCACAGACCGTATAGTCCAAGGATGGTCATCAAAATGATGACCACCAGCCAGAAGCCGTTCGCACCGAAATTGGTCATGATCCAACCGATCAGAAGTGGTCCGCCGACAGCCCCAAGACCGTTGATGAAGATGAACCCGCCTGAGGCTGCAGCCATATCATCTGGGTCAAGATAGTCATTCGTGTAAGCGATCAGAAGCGCATAAAGCGGGTTCGACATACCACCCAGAACGAAGGCTGCAACGCACAGCATGATGAAGGAGTCGCTGAAGACCCATCCTAACACGGCAGCCCCCGCGCCAATGAAGGAAACCGCAACGATGAGGATCCTGCGGTCTTGGCGGTCTGACAGGTATCCGATTGGATATTGCAAAAGCATTGCGCCTACAAAAATTGACGAGATGAAGATCGAAATCTCCGCAACGCTAAGTCCGATTTGCGTGGCGTAGACGGCGGACATCCCGAACTGCGCAGCGAAGATGCTGCCCAAGAGGAACATGCCGACAAAGCCCAGCGGTGACTGTTTGTAGAGGTCGCGAAGCCGCATGCTTTTTGTGGTTTCGAACGCGGGCGTCGGCGCGACAGACAGCAAGATCGGTGCGAAGGAGATAGAGACCAGCACCGACGGGATCACAAAGAGCAGCCAACCCGCAGGGTCTGCGACGTTGAGAAGCCCTTGCGCGGTCACGATGCCCACCATTTGTACGATCATATAGAGCGACAGGGTTTGGCCGCGTGTCTCGTTCGTGGCGGCATTGTTCAGCCAGCTTTCGGCGGTGACATAGAGGCCGGAGAAACAAAAGCCCACAAGGACGCGCAGAAGGATCCATGCCCAAGGATAGGTGATTGCCGGATACAAGATCACTGCTGCTGACACCAAAGAGCCGAGCGCTGCGAAGACGCGGACATGACCGACGCGGCCGATGAAGTCTGGCGCTAGGCGGGAGCCGCCGAGGAAGCCAAGGAAATAACCCGATGTGATGAGCGACAGGTCGAGCGTGGAGAACCCTTCCAACGCACCGCGCACACCCATCATGGTGCCTTGCATCCCGTTGCCCACCATCAGGAACATCATTCCCAACAGAAGCGCCCAGGCATTGCCGATCACGCTTAACATCTTTGCGGCTCCAATTCGGGGGGCACGCGATACGTGCGCTGGTTGTTTTTCGCCCCCATACGCTTGGTTTTCGCGTCCCGCAACGACCAAATTATGTCGTAATTATTTCGTGTTCAGGGGATCAGCAGTGAACTGTCGCCGTAGGAGAAGAATCGATACTCCTCAGCTACTGCATGAGCGTAAATATTATGTACAACCTCCTGCCCCATCAGCGCGGATACGAGCATTAAAAGTGTCGATTTCGGCAAGTGGAAGTTTGTCATCAAGGCGTCGGTGAGTTTGAACTCAAAGCCGGGGTAGATGAAGATATCCGTCTCTCCGACCCAAGGGGCGATTTTGTTCTTTTGCGTGGCGGCTGTTTCGATCAGGCGCAAAGCGGTTGTGCCGATGGGAATCACGCGACCGCCTTTGGCTTTGGTCTCATTGATCTTTTGCGCGGTCTCCGCGTCAACCTGCCCCCATTCAGCGTGCATTTTGTGGGTGGTCACATCATCGACTTTCACGGGAAGAAACGTGCCTGCGCCGACATGCAGCGTGACTTCTGCAAAGCCCACGCCATTGGCGCGCAGCGCGTCCAAGATGACATCATCGAAATGGAGGGAGGCCGTTGGGGCTGCAACGGCGCCCTGATGTTTGGCGAAGGCCGTTTGGTAGTCATCTTTGTCGCGCGCGTCGGCGGGGCGCTTTGCAGCAATATAAGGCGGCAGCGGCATTTGCCCTGCGACGGCGAGTGCCGCGTCAAAGTCAGCTCCGGTTTTGTTGAACTGTAAAATGCCTTGCCCGTCGGCACGTCCGATCAGTGTTGCATTGAGACCTCCGGTGAAGGTGATGACCTCACCGTCTTTGACTTTGCGCAGGGGTTTGATCAGCGCGGTCCAGTTGCCTTGCGTATCTGGCGAAAGCAACGTGACTTCGATCTTGGAGATATTGCCGTCTCTGTCTCGTGTTCCGAACAGCCGCGCGGGGATGACCTTGGTGTTGTTGAGGACCAGCAGGTCATTTGGTCCCAAAAGCGCTGGCAGGTCTGTGACGTGGCGGTCGGATATCTCTGGCCCTTCCGCCAGCAGCATCCGCGCGGATCTGCGGGGCGAGACGGGGCGCACGGCGATCAGCCGTTCGGGCAAGTCAAAGTCGAAATCATCAAGTTTCATCGGATCAGTTTTGGGCTCGCTCAACGCGTTTGGGAGGGTTTGCGCGGAACATTTCGCGGAAAATGCCGGGGGTAAAGACCGAAAGCGGATTTACGGCGACTTTCGGCGCGTCTGCAGACCCGTTTAGCGAGTAGTTGAACCCAAACAGACCTTCGCCCTTTTTGGAGAACAGGAAACCAAGAGGTCTGTTAACGACATAAAGCGGGGACACGACGCCTTGCATGGCCATCCGGCGGCTGGCGTTGGAATAGACGCCATCCATTGTAATGCCCATTGAGGGGCCAACGGCGCGGCTGTTGAACAGTTGTACTCCGCCGGGCGACAGACGGAAATTCGCTTCCACCTCGGAAAAGAGGATGCCGTCTCCTGACAGCTGCTCGAGCAACCCGACAACTGAAAGCGCAGAAAGAAGATCAGCCAAAGCGGGCGCTTTTTTGATCCGCGTATTGGCGACAGTGACGCGACCATCAAATTCCCCTGCCCTCCCGGTAGGTTGCAGGACGATGTTCATTTCACCTCCGCGCGCGTTGCGGAACAATCCAGTCGCCGCGACCACACCCCCACCATTGGCTGACGCGATGCGGACAGCCAATCCGTTTTTGGTTGGAATGACAGTGCCGTTGATACGCGCTGAGCCGTTGATTAACCCCGCAAAGTTGCCATCCAGACCGACCTTATTGTTGAACTTTCCTCTGAAATTCGTGATGCGAATGTCATCGGTGACCTGAAGCGCATCCAATGCAAAGTCGAGCGGTGGTCCCCCGCGTGACGTATTTCCGCCCCCGCCGGTTCCAACACCAAACTTGCGAATATCAATTGTCCCGCCACGAATGAGCAGTTGCGCAGGGCGTCCCTGCCCTTGCCCGACCACTTCGACGCGGCTGTTGAGGCGGTTGCCGACTTTGAGAGGGCTGAACACGGCGCGATCCAATCCACCACCCGGGCGCAGCTTCAGATCACCGGTCGCTGACAGACCAGCGGCGGCAATGGAAAAGCTATTGATCTTAGGTGTGTCGGCCATCGTGAGAGAGATGTCGAACTGGCCCGTTTCACTTTGGGCCTTCGTCCATCCGAGTGCATCAATCCGCAGACCGATGCCGCTGAGATTTGAGGTGAGCGTTAGTTCCGGCTGGGTTCCGGGCGCGAGAGCGAGTTCAAAATTTCCACGCCCTTTGCCACGGACGGATCCGTCAGGCAGCCCGATGTTGAATGTCTCCAAAGCTGCTTGCGACAATTCCAGCGATCCAGAGACAACAGAGGCATCTTTTGAGCCGGGCCCAATTTCACGCTCCCACCGGACATTTATGGGGATGCCGTCCAGTTCACCTGACCCGGCGATACTGAGCGTGCCGTCACCCGCTTCAAGCTGCATCTGCTCAGAAGAGATCGTGCGACCGTCCACGAGCTTTGTGGACGTCACACTGTTCAGGTCCGCTTGGACCTTGTAGTCGACATCTTTGACAAGCACATCTTTGGCCAAAGGGATATCAAGCGTTGCAACAACCTCGGCGCGCCCCTGTGCAAGATCAGTAGAAAACCCAGATTTGCTGAGGAATTGAAACGGTTTCTCGTCCAACAAAGACATCGCAGCCTCAATGCTGCCGGTGGCCCGCAGTGACACTCGGGCGTCAGGAATGTTTTTGTTCACGTCCGGGATGCGCATGACAGAGCCGCGGACATCCAATTGCCCGCCTTTCGGCGCTGTAACATGACCCTCGTGCAAGACCAGCGTCATACTATTTTCGGCGATTGTCACATACCCATGACCCTTTTCGACCGCTGGTAAACCCTTGAGATAGACGACATTGGCTTCAGTAAAGTTGAAAGTGACCGCCGCATCAGGCGGCTGGTTTGGAGCGACACGCACAGCGGCGGCGGCATTGAACAGCTTGCCGGATTTCACATTGCTCGTCAGCCAATCGCGCGTATTGCGCACAGCGGATGTGGGCCACAGGCTAAGCAACTGGTTTTGATCTATGCTGCCGATATTGGCATCTACAGCGGCAAGCCAGCCGTCCTCTCCAACGGAGACTTTACCACCAGCGACAATCTCAGTCTCAGCATCGCGCAGGACGAGTTGGCCGATATCCAGTTTAAGATCGTTTGGTTTATATCGCAGGTCCGCCTGTCCTTCGGCGAAGGTCACGGGCGTCTCGAATATGCCTTCGGGGTCGAGCTTGAGATCGTTCAGGCGTAGCTGCATCAGCAACGTGTCAGGAATGCCAGCTTGGAAATCCATCAGGTCCGCATGGCCATGACCGGTTAGGCGAAGTTCTGGCGCGTCGATCTCCAAGGCTTCCATATGCAGTCGGCTCGTCGCGGAACTGTAGCGCACTTCGGTTTTGGCGAAATTGACCGGAAGGGCTTTGGCTTGCGGCGCGGGTTGCAAGAAGCCTTTGCCGATATTGAGCTGGCCGTTAAAACTGACGACCTCGCCTTCGGCACCGAATTCGGTTGTGAGTTCGCCATCGACTGGCGCATCTAGCAGGTCGAGGAAGCTGAGCGTGCTGACCTGTTCCGCAATATCGCGGACCCTGAGTTGCGAAAACTTGGCTTGTACGCGGCCACCCGCGGCCCCCTTCGCCTTATCTGCAGAAAGCACGAGCGACGTTGGCTGGCTGTCATCCATCGACAGATCGAAAGCTACAGTAGTCGCAAGGAAATTGGACCCGTTTGTAAGCGCGAACCGGCCATCTTCAATTTCAAGTTGACGGCCTGCGCGTTTGTCATTGAGGACGAGCCGGACGCCATTTGCCGTGACCTCTTCCAACTCGCGCAGGGCGGGATGCGCAAACGCTTCGTCAATCAATGCCATGACTTCTGCGGCGGAGCCTGCTTGGAATTCGCCTGTGTCCAGTTCACCGCCGAAAGCGAAAACGAACTGCCCGTTTTCATCGCGAGTCAGATCGACTTGAGCGGCATCAATCTTGAGCGTTTCCAGTGCGATACGGCCTTGAATTAACTCAGATGTGTCGAGCTTGACCTGCACGCTTGGTAGGGCCACCAGAGGCTCTTGATCGGCATTGCGCAGCCGGACGCCCTGCATCTCGATCGTTGGGCGGTATTGGTTGTCGAGCAAACCGATGGAGACACCAGCCAGCAGGACTTCCACGCCTTCGATCTGCGAGTTGATGCGCTCTTCAACTTCAGCGGTCACCCAGTCGGGCAACAGTACAGAGCGTCCCATCACAGACAAAAGACCGATGACAGTGACGACGAGAACAAGGCTGATCAGTGCCGCGATGGCAGACCACGCAGCCTTGCGCTTCACCCCACGCCGTTTTGGCTTTGGGATGGGCTTGGTCTCTGCCGCGCTTTTTGCTGCGTCCTCCGACATTCTGCCTCATTGCTTGGACGACGTTTGATCCTTGCGAACAAATCGTCGCTGCCGTCTTTATATTTTCTTATACCGCTCTAGCTTCCCAGCCACATCACTTTTATGCGTCACATGTATAGACCAATCGAAAGGACTCGACCGATGATCTCCGAAGGCGACATGGCACCAGACTTCACTTTGCCGCGTGATGGCGGTGGTACAGTTTCACTTTCCGCCCTGCGTCCCGGAAAGGTCGTGGTTTATTTCTATCCCAAAGATGACACACCAGGCTGCACGAAGGAATCTATTGGGTTCACGGAACAGCTTGACGCGTTCAAAGCCGCGGGATGCGAGATCATTGGCATCTCGAAAGATACGGTTGCCAAGCATGATAAGTTTCTGGCCAAGCATAGCCTTGGTGTGATTTTGGCCTCTGATGCAGATGATAAGGTCTGTGAGGCCTACGGTGTCTGGAAAGAAAAGAGCATGTACGGCAAGACCTATATGGGTATCGAGCGCTCGACCTTCTTGATAGGGTCGGACGGCAAAGTGCTGAAAGCATGGCATAAAGTGCGTGTTCCTGGTCATGTAGACGCCGTATTGGAAGCAGCGCAATCAGCATGAGCCAAACGCTGCGCGATATGGCGGTGGAGGTTTTGACGACCTCGGATCCCCACCAGAAAGTTGCGCTGAGCCGCGCACATGCGGCGCGGTGGTTTGCTGCGAGAAAGGCTGGCGAGACGATTGAGTTGGGTGACACTTGCCCACCCGACACACCCTCCCGCCCGGCCAAACCGGAATTGCTGGCCCCCAAAGATGTTCCATCGCGCAAACCCGGCACGGCTGAGGGGCGTATGGCGATGATCCATGCAATCGCGCATATCGAGTTGAATGCGGTGGACTTGCATTGGGACATGGTGGCACGCTTCCCTGAAACATCTTTTCCCATTGGGTTTTACGATGATTGGGTGAAATCAGCGGATGAGGAATCGAAGCATTTCAAACTGCTCACGGATCGTTTGGCCGCGTATGACAGCCATTACGGCGCGCTGCCCGCACATGCAGGCATGTGGCAATCGGCGCAAGTGACAGCGCAGGACATTCTTGGACGTCTGGCCGTCGTTCCTATGGTTTTGGAAGCGCGTGGACTGGATGTCACGCCGGGTATGATCAAGCTGTTCAAGCAAGCGAAAGACACTGAAACGGTCGAAGCGTTAGAAGCGATCTACAGCGAAGAAGTGGCGCATGTGGCGTACGGCTCCAAATGGTTTCACTTCCTTTGCGGTCGAGAAAATCGAGACCCAAAGGATGCGTTTCATTCACTTGTCCGGCGCTATTTTCCGCCAAAACTGCGTCCTCCCTTTAATGTTGAAAAACGGGCAGATGCGGGCATTGCTCCGGATTTCTACTGGCCGCTGACCGAAGACTCCTTGCCGATTCCTGCTGCTTTACGTTGAGGCACTTGTCTCAGTTTATGACAATCGCGACGTAAACGCGTTTCAGGTAAGCAAAAAACCGCACAAGACACGCTGAAAGACTGTTGTTTAGTTGCGATGATTTTAGACACAATTTAAGAAGACGTGCGCGCGCGTCGGATGTGGGGACACTGGCACCAGCGCGGACGGGGATGGAAAGACGGGACATAATCAATTGCGTAGAAAACTGCTAGACACGCTCAACACATCGCTTGAGCGCAAGCTGCCCGAGCAGCGCCTTTTTCTGAAGTCAGATACCGGCACACGGTTCATCCGTTTGCGTCCATTGACGATGGCGAGTGTTCTTGCCGGTGGCGCCGTTCTGATGAGCTGGACAATTGTTGTCACGGCGATCTTTTTGATGGACTCAATCAGCTCCGGAAACCAGCGTGAGCAATCGCAGCGCGAGCGCGATATTTATGAGGCACGGCTGAACGCATTGAGCCAAGAGCGAGACGACCGAGCGTCCGAAGCGGCTGCAGCACAAGATCGCTTCTTTGTCGCGTTAGAACAAATCTCCGAGATGCAAAGCTCCCTGCTTGCGTCTGAGGATCGCCGCACCGAGTTGGAAACCGGCATTGAAGTCATCCAGAAGACGTTGCGCCGGACTATCCGCGAGCGTGACACGGCTCGCACCGAGCATGAGACACTGGTGGCCAAGTTGGATTCTGGCGATGCCGCGAACGCTCCTGCTTTCGCAGAAGACGGCACGTCTGAAGGGTCTGTCTCCTTTCTGACGGCGGCGTTGGAAGAAACAGCGTCTGAGCGCGATGAGGCGATCAAGTTTTCCTCCGAGGCTGAGCAAATCGTCGAAGACTTGAAATTCGAGATGCAGCTCAACGAAGATCGCAATAATCGCATCTTCCAGCGTCTTGAAGAAGCCGTGACCGTCTCGCTTGAGCCGTTGGACAAAATGTTCCGCGCAGCTGGCATGCCTACCGAGTCCATTCTGAATGAAGTGCGCCGTGGATATTCAGGTCAAGGTGGGCCGTTGCTGCCCGCAACCAAATCGACCAGTGGCGGGGCGACTGTGAAAGATCAGACCAGTGCCCGCGCGAATACGATTCTCAAAGAGCTTGATCGGATCAATTTGTTCAGAATTGCCGCGGACAAGACGCCTGTTGGCCTTCCTGTGAAGTCCGCTTACCGATTCACATCCGGTTTCGGCTATCGTCGTGATCCAAAAGGGGCTGGCCGGCGGATGCATGCCGGTGTTGATTTTGCGGGTCCGAGCGGCACCCCAATCTATGCCTCGGCGGACGGTGTTGTGACCTTCGCCGGTTGGCAATCAGGATATGGTAGGTTGGTCAAAATCAAACACGCGTTTGGCATCGAAACACGCTATGCGCATAACTCAAAAATTCGCGTTAAAGTTGGACAAAGGGTCTCGCGTGGTGATCGTATCGGTGATATGGGAGCTACTGGCCGGGTGACGGGTGTGCATCTTCATTATGAGGTGCGGATCAACGGAAATCCCGTTAACCCAATGACTTACATCAAGGCAGGACGCGATGTTTTCTAAAAGCAAAATCAACGATCCCTCTTCTTCTTCCGATGCAAAGCCTGCAGTCCCAGCGGCGCCCGCATCCTCGTCTTCGCCGGCACCGGCGCCCAAATCTGACCTGGCAAGTTCCGCGCCACGTCCAAAGGCAGCCCCGTCTGTTCTGTCGAGCGATCTGACCATCACAGGGAATTTGAAGACAGCGGGAGACATCCAAGTCGAAGGTACTGTCGAAGGCGACATTCGCGCCCATTTGCTGACAGTCGGGGAGACTGCAGTGATCAAGGGCGAAATTATCGCCGACGACGTCGTGGTAAACGGTCGCATTGTTGGTCGCGTGCGTGGCCTGAAGGTCCGCCTTACATCCACTGCCCGTGTTGAGGGCGACATCATCCACAAAACCATTGCTATTGAGTCGGGCGCCCATTTCGAAGGCTCCGTGCAGCGCCAGGATGATCCGCTTAACACCGGTGCAAAATCTTCTGCCACAGCCACGCCAGTGGCAAAAGCAGAGGCTGCAAAAAGCTAATTGAATGACTGATACCCCGGCCACTGAACCGATTACCGGTTCGGGGCCTTATACTTTATGCGCTCCAGAAGCGCGCAAATATATTCTGTTTGCTGCTATTCTTGCCTCGGGCCTCGGATTTATTGACGGCTCTATGGTGGCGATCGCCTTGCCCGGGATGCGCGATTCACTTGTCGCTACGCTTGTACAAGCGCAGTGGATTTCCAACGCTTACATGCTGACTTTGTCCGCGTTGATCCTCGTCGGTGGTGCGATCGGGGACAGGTTTGGACTTGCGCGTATCTTTGCGGGTGGCATCGCCCTGTTCGTTTTGGCTTCTATCGCTTGTGCTTTGGCCCCGACACCTCAATTTCTGATTGTCGCACGAGGCCTGCAAGGTATTGGTGCGGCCTTCATGGTGCCGGGATCGCTTGCGTTAATTTCACGGGCCTATCCGCCTGAGGAGCGTGGCAAGGCCATAGGTATCTGGGCTGCATCCTCCGCCATCACAGCCGCTTTGGGGCCGATCATCGGCGGACTTGCCCTGACCTTTGGGGATCAGGACACGTGGCGTTGGATTTTTGCGATCAATCTGCCTTTGGGTGGTTTGGCATTGTATGTCTTGTGGTCGAAAATCGAGCAAGACCCTGCTCAACCGGAACGTGGTGTCGACTTTCCTGGCGGTATCTTGGCGACCTTGGGTCTTGGCCTCATTGCGTGGGCGCTTACGGGGGCCGAGCATGGAAACCTTGTTGATGCCAAATCGCTCGCAATCGCAGGTGCCGGTATCCTCGCGCTGGGCGCGTTTCTTTGGGTGGAAGCAACCAGCCCGCATCCGATGATGCCATTGGGCCTGTTCAAGAACCGCAGATTTACCATTGCCAATATCGTAAGCTTCTTCATCTATTTTTCGTTCTCAACCATCTCTATGTACCTGCCAATGGCGGTGGTTGGCGGCTGGGGCATTACGGAGATCGAGACATCTGCGGCTTATGCCCCCCTCTCTTTCTTCATCGCGTCGCTATCGGGCGTGTCTGGGAAACTAGCTGACCGATACGGACCCGCGCCGTTGCTGTTCACCGGCTCGCTTGTCTTGGCGTTGGGGTACGGATCGCTGGCTGCTGTGGTGCCAACTCAAAACTTCTGGGGAGCTGTCATGCCCGCGATGTGTTTGCAGGGCATCGGGATGGCGTTGGTCGTGGCTCCGCTGTCCACGGCGGTGATGGGTTCCGTGGAATCCCACAAAACCGGAACTGCGTCCGGAGTGAACAACGCAGTGACGCGTATGGCGGGACTGATTTCAGTCGCGGCAATGGGCAGCGTCATTGCAGTCACCTACGGGGCAGCAGGCGGCGAAGGCAGCTTCGGCGAGGCATCGGATCTGGCCAGCCACGCGACGGCCTCTAACGCGGCCTTTGCAAGATTCGCGAGTGTCGCGTCAGTGCTGTGCATCATCAGTGCGGTGATCTCGTTGTTCAGTGGAACGACGGGACATTGGCGGCCTAAAAAGGACAAAGCCGCTGATCTCAGCAACGCGTTGTCTTAGGCCCTTGGGACACTAAGCCTGTGCGTCGGCGCGGCTTTTGCCAGAGACATTTTGCGCCAGAGTTTCAGCCATAAGCCCATCGAGGTCGCCATCGAGCACGCCTTTGGTATCTGAAGTCTCGAAATTCGTACGCAGGTCTTTGACCATCTGATAGGGCTGCAAAACATAGGAGCGGATTTGGTTGCCCCAACCCGCGTCACCTTTGTTCTCATGCGCCTCGTTGATCGCCGCATTCCGGCGGTCCAGCTCCATCTGATACAAACGCGATTTGAGTGCTTTCATCGCAATGTCGCGGTTTTGGTGTTGTGATTTTTCGGAGCTTGTCACGACAATGCCTGTTGGCTCATGTGTGATCCGCACAGCGGAGTCAGTGGTATTGACGTGCTGCCCGCCTGCCCCGGATGAGCGGTAGGTATCAATGCGGATATCACTTGGGTTCACCTCAATATCAATATTGTCATCAACCACCGGATAGACCCAGACCGATGTGAAGGAGGTGTGCCGCTTCGCAGCGGAATCAAACGGGGAAATACGCACGAGACGGTGCACACCGCTTTCTGATTTCAGCCAGCCGTAAGCGTTGTGGCCACTGATCTTGTAGGCTGCGGATTTGATCCCGGCCTCATCACCCGGCGACTGTGACTGCAGTTCCACTTTGAAGCCGCGCTTCTCGGCCCAGCGCACATACATACGCGCCAGCATGGAGGCCCAGTCACAGCTTTCCGTACCACCTGCACCGGCATTGATTTCAAGGAACGTGTCGTTTGCGTCGGCTTCACCATCCAGAAGTGCCTCGAGTTCTTTGGCTGCGGACTTTTCAACGAGCGCTTTCAACGCCTCTTCGGCTTCTGCCACGACATCAGCGTCATCTTCCATCTCGCCAAGCTCGATCAGTTCGACATTGTCATCAAGCTCTTGCTGCATGGAAGTATAGCTCTCCATCGCATCAACAAGCGACTGACGGTCACGCATTAACTTTTGGGCTTTTTCCGGATCATCCCAAAGGGTTGGGTCTTCTACGCGTGCGTTGAATTCCTCAAGACGATGCGCGGCTGTTTCCCAATCCATACGGCTTTTGAGAAGCTCCAAGGATTTGGTAATGGCATCGACCGAGTTTTGTGCTTCTGCGCGCATGATTTTATCTTTCTTAGACGGTGTCGCGGCCTTGATAGGCGCTCTGCCGAGCGCCGTCCAATATCTTTGTGAACTGTGAATAGCTTGTCTAGTAGAGGCCGCCTGCGGACAGTGTTCCCGAGTTGGCCCGTTTGGGGATTACGGCGCGTCGGCCAGTGCTGGTCACGACCTCTTTGACAGCAGTGATGTCCGCATCGCTGCGGATCAGATCAAGGTTTGATCCCATAGCAAAGCCACCATCAAGGATAGCACCGAGGCCATATGCGGGCTCTTCTCCGTCACGGAAATACTCCATGACAACATTTGGCCCTCTGGACCCTGCAGGAAGCACCGCGCCAGAGAAGCGGTCAATCGGTACGAAGTATCCACCCTCAGGGACGTCAAAGTCGCCGCCACCGTATTTGGCTGTTGCCTGTTTCATGAAGCTGTTGAACACCGGGCCACACATGCCGCCACCTGATGCCCCGCGACCCAAACCACGTGGGCGGTCATATCCGATATAGCACCCTGCCACGATGTTAGACGTGAAGCCCACAAACCAGACGTCTTTCGCGTCGTTGGTCGTGCCGGTTTTGCCCGCTGTCGGAACAGACAGGTTAACGGTTTTCGCCGCTGTTCCGCGCTCCACAACGCCGCGCATCATCGATGTGAGTTGGTAGGCCGTAATCGCATTCATCACGCGTTCGCGGTTGGAAACGATCTGAGGCGCAAAATTCGCGTCGAGCGACGCCAGTTGGCAATCGTTGCAGACGCGTTGGTCATGGCGATAGACAGTGCGGCCCCAGCGGTCTTGAACGCGGTCAACAAGCGTAGGTTCCACCCGTTCGCCGCCATTGGCGAACATTGCGTAGGCCGCAACCATTTTGAACAGCGTGGATTCTTGTGCGCCCAATGCGTTCGACAAGAACGCGTTCATGTCCTCATAGACGCCGAACCGCTCTGCGTAATTGGCGACTGTGCCCATGCCGATCTCTTCAGCCAGACGAATGGTCATCAGGTTCCTTGACCGCTCGATCCCTGTACGCAAGGGGGCTGGGCCATAGAACTTGTTAGACGCGTTTTTAGGGCGCCACAGACCCTGCGGCGTGTTGATCTCAATCGGGGCATCCACGACGATTGTGTTTGGCGCGAAACCGGAATCCAAGGCAGCCGCATAGACAAAAGGCTTGAAGGACGAGCCCGGTTGGCGCTTGGCCTGCGTCGCGCGGTTGAAGACGGAGTGCTGGTAAGAAAACCCGCCCTGCATCGCCAAGACGCGACCGGTATTTACGTCCATCGCCATGAACCCACCTTGGACCTGCGGGATCTGACGCAGCGACCACGTGCCATCATCGCGCTCGCGCACATGAACCACATCACCGACACTTAGCAAATTATCGACGGAGGATTGGCGTTTTCCAAGCTTGCCATCCTCACGTCGCGGGCGAGCCCATTTGACGTCAGCTCCCTGGATTGTGCCGACACCGACACCCTCCACACCGATGGATGCATCGGCACCATCGAGGCTTAACACCACGGCTGTGCGCCATCCGGCGATATCGCGCGGGAAAACCGTGTTGAACAGCGCCTCTTTCCATCCTTCGGCTTGCAACTTCTCCGGTTCGATCTTGGTTTTGACACGGTGGAAGATGCCCTGCCCGCGGTCGTATTTTTCCAACGCGCGGCGCAAAGACTTGGCCGCTTCGTCTTGGAGTTGACGGTCCACGGTGGCGCGGATGCTCAGACCGCCGCCAAAGAATTCTTCCTCCCCGAAGTTGTCAGACAGTTGGCGACGGATTTCATCTGTAAAATAGTCACGGTCACGGATCTGGCCTTTGAAAGCATCGTAATCACCGTTTTGAACAGATTTAAGCGGCGAGTCTTTCGCGCGATCATACTCTTCCTTCGGAATGTATCCGTTCTCAAACATTTCGCGCAAAACGAAGTTACGTCGACCGACAGCGCGTTCCATTTGACGCACAGGGTGATAGCGCGACGGCGCTTTGGGGAGGACCGCGAGATAAGCCACTTCTTCCGTGGTCAGCTGGCTGAGTGTTTTGTTGAAATAGGTCTGCGCGGCAGCAGCAACGCCAAAGCTGTTTTGACCTAGAAAAATCTCATTGAGATAAAGTTCGAGGATTTTGTCCTTGCTCAACGTCCCCTCAATGCGGGACGCGAGTATCAATTCCTTGATCTTACGCTCGGCAGACCGTTCACCGCCGAGAAGGAAGTTCTTCATGACCTGCTGTGTGATCGTGGACGCCCCCCGTAGGCGAGCCCCTTGTGCTGCATCAATGGCGGCTTTCGCCATGCCGAGCGGATCATAGCCTTTGTGCGTATAGAAGTATTTATCCTCGGCGGAAATGAAGGCCTGCTTGACCAAATCCGGGATTTCATCGGCCGGGGCGAACAAACGGCGTTCTTGTGCAAATTCATCAATCAATTCGCCCTGACCGGAGTAGATACGGCTGATCGTGGGCGGAGTGTATTGCGCCAATTGATCCGTGTTGGGCAGATCACGCGCGTACATCATGAAGATCGCGACGATCAGACCAGCGACAGCAACCGCGCCAATCGTGACGAGGCTGAAGATCGAGCCAAAGAAGGATAGAATCGGACGAAGGATCACAGCATTCCCCATTTACAACATAGGAGTGTTATACGGTTCGCGGACGGGCACGTCAAAACAGATGCGATCTGAAACGAGGCTGAATGCCGCCGATTTCAATCACTTTTCACCGCGACGCTGCGACAATATTTACTGCCCAACACGATCGCGCTGCGCGGCTTCCTCAACGGACCAAGCATTAACCGCATCAACGATTCCCTCGGCCGCTTGGGCACGCCAGACGGGATCCATAAGATTGTCGAGATCTGACGCAGATGACATGAAGCCCAGCTCAATCAGAACCGACGGAATGTCGGGGGCCTTTAGCACCGAGAAACCCGCCTTTAGACGTGGCCGCTTGTGCAATTTGCCAAGGCGATTGCGCAGACCTGCCACGAGCTCACTTGCGAATAATTCCGTTCTTGGTTCGGTTTCCAGTCGCGCCAAATCCATTAAGACCGTGGCGATCTGATCATCTTGCGCACGCAGGTCGACACCCGCCAGAATATCTTGCCTGTCCTGTCGCTCCGCCAGCAATGCGCTGGCCTTGTCAGACGCTTCGTCTGACAAGGTATAGATGGTTGTTCCAGTTGCGCGGCCCTCGGCCAGAGCGTCAGCATGCAGCGATATGAACAGATCAGCGCGCCCAGCTCGTGCTATTGATACGCGCGCGGGTAGCGACACAAAACTATCGTCCTCGCGTGTCATCACAACGTCGTCGGCCCCGCCGCGCAGCAGTGCCTCTTTAAGCTCTCGCGCAAACTGCAGCATCAGATCGGCTTCATTATGTCCATCGCGCTGCGCACCGGGATCAACGCCGCCATGACCGGGATCAAGCGCGACGACGAGTTCCCCATCATCTGACAAAACAGGTTCCGTAGATGGCCTCGTCTCAACGGTACCGGCTGCAGTCGCAAACTCTTCAGTACTAGTGGGCTTGAGAATAAGTCGCACAACGGCGTCGCCATCGTTTTGATCCGTCTCCAAACCCGCGGAAGTGACGCGCATCGGCGCGTCCAAGGTCAACTCCAGCCGCGACCACCCGGGCCGGCTGGCCCCGCCTGCAAGTTTCGTGATGCGGTCTGACTGATCGAGCGGTGTCAGAACCGGTTCAAAAATCACCTCACGAAATTCGACGACGATACGTTTCGGGTTGTCGAGCGCGAAGACACGGTACGGCACCGCTTGGGTCAATGCCAAAGAAACCTCCGTCCCCTCTGCGGTGTCAGTGATCGCGGAGTTTGACATGTCAATACGCGCGAGCGCGCGCAAGTCTTGAGCGACTGTCGGGGCGCCCAGAAAGGCGCAGCAAATTGCTGGTATCAGTAGCCTGTTCATGACCGCCCGGTCTTCTGTCTGTTCTTGTTTTGTTGTGACTATACCGGACGCGTTATGGCTTGTCGCCTATGGTTTTGGCCGGGAGGCCATGAATTCCGTCAAGCGTTTCACGCCCTCTTCGATATCTTCGGTTGCACGTGCGTAAGAAAAGCGGATTGTTCTGTGTCCGCGGATAGGATCGAAATCCAAACCGGGCGTGATTGCGACGCCTGCGACCTCCAACACCTCCTTGCAGAATGCCAGCGAGTCATTCGTAATTTCCGACACATCTGCATAAATGTAGAAAGCGCCATCTGGCGGGGCGATGCGGTCAAAACCGGCTTTTGGCAGCCCATCAAGCATTAAGGCACGGTTCTTGGCGTAGACATCGCGCATTGCTTCTGTTTCATCGCGGGCCTCAAGCGCCCCGAGTGCTGCCACCTGCGCGGCATGTGGCGCGCAGATGAACATGTTTTGCGCCAGACGCTCGATGATACGCACATGATCTGGCGGCACGACCATCCAGCCCAAGCGCCAGCCCGTCATGGAGAAGTATTTCGAAAAGGAGTTGATGACATAGACATCATCACTGATCTCAAGCGCCGAAACAGCGCGGCCCTCATATTGCACCCCATGGTAAATCTCGTCCGAGATGAACGCGATATTCCGGTTTTGGCAGTCTGAAATGAGCGTGGTAAGGTCGGCTTTACTGAGCATTGTACCGGTTGGATTGGCCGGTGACGCGACGATCAAACCATCCAATTCTGTGTCTGGCAATTCGGGAACGTGCCGGTTCTCCGAATATGTTGGTATCCCAACCGGCGAAAGATCCAGTGCTTTGAGAATTTGGCGATAAGACGGATAGCCAGGCTCCGTGACCCCGACGGATTGCCCGCTGTCGAAGAGACCTGTAAATGCCAACGTGAACGCTGCGGATGAACCTGCAGTCACGACCACCCGGCTTGGGTCAAGGTCGACCCCATACCAGTCTTTGTAAAGCGCAGCGATGCCTTGGCGAAGCTCCGGCAGACCAAGAGCGACTGTGTAGCCCAACGCCTCCGCCTCCATCGCATCAACGAGTGCGGCGCGTGCTTTGGCGGGTGCAGGCGTGCCGGGTTGGCCTACCTCCATATGAATGATTGAACGGCCAGCCTCTTCAAGTTTTCTTGCAGCATCCATCACATCCATCACAATGAACGGATCTACGCGACCGCGGCTTGAACTTCTCATGGCTTCCTCGCAAAGTTGCGGTAGTTTCGCTTGGCTCGGTTGAAGCAGCGACGACCCGAAAGGTCAATGACAAGGGAGCCCAGACGCGTGAACCCGAAATACGTGATCCGCCTGCTCAGCGTTTTGGTCTTTCTTTTGGCCAGCGTTCCCGCACAGGCACTGACAGTCATCCGGGACGCCGAAATTGAGCGGTCCTTGAAAGAAATTGCGAAACCCGTACTACGCGCGGCTGGGCTTGGCACAAATTCAGTGCGCATTTTGGTGATCAAAGACAATTCCCTGAATGCCTTTATTGTTGATAGCCGCCATATCTTTCTGCATTCCGGCCTCATATTGCGTTTGCAACGCCCAGAAGCGCTTCAGGCCGTTCTTGCCCATGAAATTGCGCATATCGCCAACGGACATCTGGTGCGCCGCGCTGGCAACGCACGTGTCGCAAGCCGTGTTGCGGCTATTGGGATGGCCTTATCGGTCGCTGCTGCCGCTAAGGGACAGGGTGAGGCTGCTATTGGACTGGCTGCTGGGACGGCTAGTTCAGCACAGCGCGTGTTTTTCGGCCACACGCGTGCGGAAGAAGCTTCAGCCGATCAATCTGCACTGCGCTATTTGGCGAGTGCAGGCAATGATCCAGATGCCATGAGTGATGTGCTGAACCTGTTTCGGGGACAAGAAGCGTTGAGACCCGGACGCCAAGACCCATATGCGCGGACCCATCCGCTGACCCGAGATCGTCTGCGCGCGGTACGTGGCTATGTTGCGGCCTATAAGTCCAAGCCTCGCAAAGCCAGTCCCGAAACCATTTATTGGTACAACCGGATGGAAGCAAAGCTGGAAGGGTTTTTACGCAACCCGAAATCAGTTCTGCGTAAGGCCGAGGCAAAAGGCCCAAGTGAGACAGCCACGTTGCGCCGCGCTGTGGCCTATCACAAACGGCCCTCGCCCAAGAAAGCTCTGGCGGAGATGAACAAGCTTCTCAAAGTTCGCCCGCGCGATCCGTATTACCACGAGCTAAAAGGGCAAATCCTGTTAGAGAGCCAAAATACGGCGGCAGCCGTCGCATCTTACCGCAATGCGGCAGGTCTGGCCCGTGGAGAACCCTTGATCCTCGCAGGATTGGGCAAGGCGCTTTTGGCCGCGAATACCCGTGCATCCAACGGCGAGGCGCTCAATATTCTCAACGCTGCGCGGAGCCGTGATCCCGGTGATCCGTCCATGCTGCGCAACCTCGCATTGGCACATGCGAAGAACGGTCAGAATGCAATGGCCTCTGTCGCAACAGCAGAGCGGTATTTGACGATCGGTCGTTTCAAAGAAGCCGCACTACATTCGAAACGTGCCATTGGCGCGCTGCCGCGCGGGTCGCAGGGCTGGCTGAGAGCTCAGGATGTTTTGAGTTCCGTTCAGGCAATCCCAAAAAAACGACGTCGCTGACTTTTATCTTTATCCCCTGAATACCGCTTCAATATTGTGCCCGTCCGGGTCTATGACGAAGGCTGCAAAGTATGCTGTACCATATTCAGGTCTGTAGCCGGGCGGTCCGTTGCATTCGCCACCAGCGGACAAGCACGCGTAATGGAAGTCTGATACCTGTTCCTGCGAACTCGCTGAAAACGCGACATGCAATCGGGTGATGGGACCATCGGTTTGAACGATGCCACACTCCCAATTGATCGTGCCATATCCCAATGCAGGTCCGTCTTGCGCAACGCATTGGATATCCAAAGCCTTGAACGCGATGTCATAAAAGTCTTTGGCGCGGCTTAAGTCAGAAACAGGAATATTGATGTGATCAATCATAGGTGCGCCTTATTAGCCGTGACCACTTTCACGATCACATTGCCTCAATGCAAATAAAAACGCCGGGATCATGTCCCGGCGTTTTATCTCACTTTCGTTAGGCCTAGCGGCCCAGAGACCACCAACCGCGCCTTTTGGCTTTCGGTTTTTCTTCGACAGCCGCGTCGCCAGCCGTATTGGCAGTGTCTTCCGCGTTGGTTCCCAGCTTTGTGGTGCCAGAAGTTCGCGTGCGGGTCTTCTTGGGCTTTGGCGCGTCTTCGACCACAGGTTCTGGCTTGGCATCAGCAACAACTGCCGTCTCAGTGACAACCTCAGCTTTTGGCTTCTTGGCACGCGACCGGGTTTTCTTGACCGGCTTTTCCTCCGCAGCGGGTTCAGGTGTTTCAGCCTCCGTTGGTTCAGCCTTGGGTTCCGCCTTCTTGCGGGTTCTCGTCCGCTTCGGCTTTGGCTTTTCTTCACCTGCGTCTTCGGCCTTTTCAGCTGGCGCGTCTGCGTCCGCGTCCGCCGACACTGCCTCATCGGTGTTGGCAGCCTTCTTGCTACGCGTACGACCACGGCCTCGTGACTTGGGCTTTTCTTCAGCCTCGGCGTCAGGTTTCGCGTCTTCCGCAGCCTTTGCTTCGGCTATCGATGGGCGAGGATCATCATCGCCATCGTCCGCAGTCGTCGCATCACCATCGGTCTGGACAGTGTCATCGCTTTGCGCTTCGCGATCACGGTTGCGATTGCGGCCACGGCCACCACGACGCCGACGGCGCTTTTTCTTCTTCGGGTTGCCATCTTCGTCCAACTCCGGCTCGTTGCTTGGCTGGGCGTCGCGTGCTTCTGGCGCTTCCTCTTCAAAAACCTCGTCCAGATCAGACATGTCGATTGAATCCATCGAGATTGCACTTGTCGTCACAGCTTTCGGCACAATATTGCGCGTCGCGGTTTTGAACTTCTCGATATCGAAATCGGGGCTGACCTTATGCGGGTCGGCTTCAAGACGCACGGCCATGCCGTAGCGAGCTTCGATCTCGGCGATATGTTCGCGTTTGGCATTCATCAAGTAGTTGATGACAGCAACAGGCGCAGTCAGCAAAACCTCGCGGGACCGCTTACGTGTACCTTCTTCTTCCAACTGGCGCAGGATGGTCAGCGCAAGGCTGTCATCGGACCGGATCAGACCTGTGCCATGACAAGATGGGCAAGGCTGTGTAGTTGCTTCCAACATGCCAGGGCGCAGACGCTGGCGCGACATTTCAAGAAGACCGAAGCCGGAGATGCGGCCCACTTGAATACGCGCGCGATCCGTCTTCAGCTTGTCTTTCAGCTTCTTCTCGACCGCGTTGTTGTTACGGCGCTCTTCCATGTCGATGAAGTCGATCACGATCAGACCGGCAAGGTCACGCAGGCGCATTTGGCGCGCAACTTCTTCCGCGGCCTCCAGGTTAGTTTTCAGCGCGGTTTGCTCGATAGAGCCTTCTTTGGTGGCTCGGCCAGAGTTCACATCGACAGCGACCAGCGCCTCGGTGATCCCGATCACGATATAGCCACCCGACGGCAACTGGACCGTCGGATTAAACATGCCCGACAGATAGCTTTCGACCTGATGACGCGCAAAGAGCGGCATCGGATCAGCATAGCGTTTCACGTTCTTCGCATGAGACGGCATGATCATTTTCATGAAGTCTTTGGCGGTGCGGTAGCCTGCTTCACCCTCGACCAAAACCTCGTCAATTTCACGATTATAGAGGTCACGGATCGAGCGTTTGATCAGATCGCCTTCTTCGTAGATCGGAGCGGGCGCGATGGACTTCAGCGTCAGTTCGCGCACCTGTTCCCAGTGGCGCTGAAGGTATTCGTAGTCGCGCTTGATCTCAGACTTTGTGCGCTTCGCGCCAGCGGTCCGCACAATCAAACCCGCGCCCTTGGGCACGTCAATCTCGTTGGCTATTTCTTTGAGTTTCTTACGATCAGATGCGTTGGTAATTTTACGGGAAATACCACCACCACGGGCTGTATTCGGCATCAACACGCAGTAGCGACCAGCGAGCGAAAGGTAAGTTGTGAGAGCTGCGCCCTTGTTGCCGCGCTCCTCTTTGACGACCTGCACCAGAAGGATTTGGCGGACTTTTACGACTTCTTGAATTTTGTAGCGTTTCGGGCGTGGCTTGCGGGCGGGCCGCACCTCGTCCGTGTCATCTTCCTGAGCAACAGACTCAATGTTCTCGTCTTTGTCTGTGGCCTCAAGCGCTTCATCTTCAGATGCATCATCGCTGTCGTCATCTTCGTCAGCGGCGGGTGTCTCCACCGGTGTCTCCGCCACAGTCTCCATCGGGGACGAGCCCTCTTCAACCGGAGCCTTTGTGTTTTCTTCTTCTGCTGCGTCGTCGAGATCGACGACATCCATGCCAGGGATCGCCTCAGCGTCCGTTTCGGACTGGGCCACATCTTCCGTGACAATCACATCGTCAGTTTTTGCCTCAGTCGCCTTACTGTGCGATCGGGACCGCGAGCGTGATCTTTTCTTGGGCTTTTCGTCTTCTTCCGCCTGCTGGCGGGCATATTCCATCTCTTCTTCCAGCAGCGCCTGACGGTCGGCCACAGGGATCTGGTAGTAGTCAGGGTGGATCTCGCTGAACGCCAAGAAGCCATGACGATTTCCGCCATAATCAACGAAGGCCGCCTGCAGCGACGGCTCTACACGTGTTACTTTTGCGAGATAGATGTTGCCAGCAAGCTGGCGTTTATTCTCTGATTCAAAGTCGAACTCTTCAACTTTGTTTCCGTCTGCCACAACAACCCGTGTCTCTTCGGGGTGCGTGGCGTCGATAAGCATTTTCTTAGCCATGTTGTCCGTTCGCATTCCGCAAAGGCCTTGCGCCCGGGATCAAGCCCGGGTGGTGCAGTGGTGTTGGCGGAATGACTTGTTTGGGCGAAGCTGGACGCGCGGACATCTACAGACGGAACAGCGCATACGCCGCTGCCCTCATGTGCCTGTCTGTCTCCTGCGCGTCTCATCGCGTTCTTGTCTCCGACAGGAGCCGTTCTTGGTCCTGCCCGTTCAATACGCCGGGTAAATTACCTCGGCTTTGGCCTCAAATAGAGACCGTTAATCCTGTTTTGCGGGGCGCCTGTAGCCTAACTTTTGGCGGGCGTGCCGCATCGCAGCAAAACTCTACCGTCCAATGCGCCATTGAAGCGTCCACCGGAACGTAGCCTCTTAATGGAGGTTTTACGCAGATTTTACAATGCAGATTCTCTTCTGCTCATCAGAATGCTGCCTGTCACAGTTGTTTCCATATAAGAAACAACCCCGCAGAGCTTGCCGGTGTGACCTCTCTTCTGACCTTAAGGCGCAGGATGTGCCGTGTTTCGGCGCGCCAATGCAAAGAATCGCGCGCGCCGAAGGCGCTCAATTAGGTCCACGTCCTGCTACAGATAGTCTGAACGCTGCAGCGAATACTTCGCCATTTTCTCGTTCAATGTCCGACGCGGCAGGCAAAGCTCGTCCATGACCGAAGCAATTGAGCCTTTGTGACGCCGCATCGTATTGTCAATCAGCATCCGTTCAAATGCTTCGACGTATTCTTTGAGCGGTTTGCCTTCGGTCGTGATGACCGGACCCATCTCGGCATTGTCGGCCATCAGCAAAGACGCAATTGACCCGGAGCCACGACGATTTTGTAAAACAGCTCTCTCTGCAACATTTATCAATTGCCGCACATTTCCCGGCCACGGTGCTTGAAGCAATTGCGCTGCTTCTTGTGCCGACACTTCAGGAGCATCCGATCCGTACTCCTCGCCGAACTGCTCACCAAATCGGTTGAACAGGGTCAGAATGTCTTCCCCGCGCTGCCGCAATGGTGGGATGGTGATTTTCATCGCAGCCAAACGATAATATAGATCACCGCGGATCAGGTCTTCGCAAGTCTTATCCTGTTCTTGCGTGTTGCAAATCGCGATAATCCGCGTTTCTGCCGGCGCGCCTTGGTCATTGATAAACTGCAAAAGCCGGGCCTGCAGCGTGCCGGGAAGCGCTTCAATATCCTCGAGCACAAGTGTTCCGCCACGCGCTTCTTCGACCAAGGGGAGCGTATCCCCCTCTTCAACCGGCTCGAACAATTTTGCGGCCAGTGAGGTCTCGTCAAATGCGGCACAGCTTAACGCGACGAATTTTTTCCCGGCGCGTGGACCGACGGCGTGCAAAGCATGGGCAGTCAAAGTCTTACCTGTTCCGGTTTCCCCGTCGATCAGAACGTGACCATCCGCCTGCCCGAGATCAAGAATGTCTTCCCGTAACCGCTCCATCACCGGAGACGACCCGATCAGCTTTTTCATCAGCTTCGTGCCGTCAGACAGCTCTTTACGCAAAGCACGGTTATCTAGAGTCAGACGCCGGTTTGTCGTGGCGCGTTTTGCTAGCTCAGTCATGCGGTCCGGATTGAACGGCTTTTCAAGAAAATCAAACGCCCCGACCCGCATTGCTTCAACAGCCATCGGAACGTCGCCATGACCGGTAATCATGATAACAGGAAGAGAGCTATCCGTGCTCATCAACCGCTTGAGGAATTGCATCCCATCCATCCCCGGCATTTTGATGTCGCTGACCACGATGCCCGGATAGTCGTTGCCAATACCTTTCAAGGCTTCTTCCGCACTGCCGAAGGTTTCCGTGTCATAGCCTGACAAAGCCAGCCACTGGCTGATGGATTGCCGCATATCTTGTTCATCATCTACGATTGCGATCTTCAGCGCGCTTGCAGTCTGCATAGTCTATATCCTTTGCGCCGCGTTACTCTGCGGCTTTGATCGGTCCTGCGGATTGCGCAGGTGGGGTGGCATTTGCCGTAGTATGTGCAGAATTATGCAATGGAAGCTGCATTTCAAACACTGCACCGCCCGATTGGCCATTTCTTGCCGTCAAGCTGCCTCCCAACTCTGTGACAATTGATGACGAAATCGCGAGGCCAAGGCCCACCCCCTCGCCCGGTTGCTTGGTTGTGTAGAACGGCTCGAACAGCTCATCGAGGTTCTCAATCCCTTCGCCATTGTCCCGCAAGGATAGCGTCGCGGTCTCACCAGCATTCAACATTATCTCGATTTTTGGCGTTTTTGATGTCTTGGTCGCATCAAGAGCATTGCGGAAAAGGTTGATGATCACTTGTTCAAGCCGCACGCGATCCGCGATGACCATGACGGGTTCGTCTGGCAAGGTCACATCTACCTGCGCATCACCCCGCTTCAACTGTGGCTCCATCATCGATAGCGATCCAGACACAGCTTCGCGCAGATCAACTTCCAATAGGGAATCGCCGCCTTTGCGCGCATAGGATTTGAGTTGCTTCGTAATCGCCCCCATCCGTTCGATCAGGTCGTCAATGCGCTGAAACGAGCTTTGGGCCTCCTCGGGTCGTTTGCGCTGCAACAACAGCTTAGCACCGGCAAGGTAGGTCTTCATCGCCGCAAGGGGTTGGTTAAGCTCATGGCTCACTGCAGCCGACATCTCGCCAAGGGCTGCAAGCTTTTGCGACTGTGCAAGGGTTTGCTCAGCGACGGCGAGCGTTTCTTGCATTTTCTTTCGTTCCGCAATCTCGCGGCTCAACCGTTGGTTGAGTTCCCGCAATTGTTCGCTTTCCCGCCGGAAGAATCCGGCGGCGGATTGCGCACGCCTAGATAGAACATAGAAAGTCAGTGCGAGGATGATCGCAAAGCCCATAATCTCCAATGCTAGAACGCCGTTCACGCGCTCGCGTACGGATGCGTAGCTTGAGAAACTGATCAGCCGCCACCCGCGAAACAGGATACGCCCTTCGACCTGCATCACAGCTTCGCCGCGCAAATACGCATCAGGCGATCTGCCCAACTCGAAATACCCATTGGTCGCATCAATCGCACGGCGGAAAGCGCTGGAGGGTGGTTGAGCCACAAGCGCCACATCAACCGTTTGCCCCCGCCACCTTGGATCCGTGGCGATGATAATGCGGCCTTCGCTGTCCGTGATCATCACCGCGTCAGATGGAGACCGCCAGCGACCCTCAAATTGACGCAGATCGACGTCCACGACGATCACCCCGATGCCCTGTTTTTCTGACTCAAGCCTGCGCGAATAGGTGAACTGAAACGCGCCGGTATCGAGCTCCGTAATCGTGAACACGGTCTCGTTGGTGCGAAGTGCATTCACAAAGAAGGCGGCGTTCCGGTGCGTTTGTCCAAGCTGGGTTCGGTCAGACGATCCGACGGTGCGTCCCTGCTCATCCAATAGCCGCAGGCTTGCGGCACCGATCTCTTCAGAGAAGGAAATAAGTCTACGTGATGTCGCCGAAAAGTCGTCGGAGTTGAGCGCTTCGACCATCAACGGGTCACGCGACAACAACAATGGCACAACGCGGTTGCGTTGCAGTTCGGACATGATCGCGCTCGAATATAACGCCACCCGCAGTTCAGCTGCCGATCTCGTGCGTTCTGTGAAGCGGTCTGTCAGCCAAAGATTTGAGATCCAGACAATCGAGACCGCTAAAGCAATCGACATGACGGCAAACAGCCGGATTTGCCATTTCGCGCCTATGGGGCGTGGGGGGCCCTGTCTTTGTTCCGGCTTCGGTATCATGAAGACACGTTACGGCGTCGCGGCCCAACGCTCAACCCAAGGCACGGGCCGCCTATAGGCGGGTTTACGCCGTTTGCATCTGCTCAAGAAGCGACGTGAACATCGCAGCACCGCCCGTATTGCCATGCGCTTTGGACACGGCCCGCTCTGGGTGAGGCATCATTCCAAGCACACGCCGGTTTTCGGAAAGAACGCCTGCGATATCCGCAACGGACCCGTTCGGGTTGCCCGCGTAACGGAATGCGATCCGGTCCTCGCTTTCAAGCTGTGTGACCACATCCCCCGACGCTGAGTAGTTGCCGTCGTGATGGGCAATCGGGATGACAATTTCCGATCCCTTCCGGTATTTACTTGTGTAGGGGCTTAGGGATGTCGCAACGGTCAATTTTTGCTGGCGGCATACGAATTTTAGGGCGGCATTGCGCATCAGGACGCCAGGTAACAAACCTGTTTCGCACAGAACTTGGAACCCGTTACAAATTCCGAGAACGTGGCCTCCTTTATTCGCAAACTCGACAACCGCGTTGCAAATCGGAGAGCGCGCGGCAATTGCACCGCAGCGCAAGTAATCACCAAAGGAAAACCCGCCGGGGATACCGATGATATCCAGTCCGGACGGCAAAGCAGTTTCTTTGTGCCAAACCATCTCAACCGATGCACCGGCTTGCCGAAAGCCTTCTGCAAGATCACGATCACAGTTAGAGCCGGGGAAAGTGAGAACTGCAGCCTTCATGGTTTACACCATCTCGATCGAGTAGCTCTCGATCACAGTGTTTGCCAAAAGCTTTTCGCACATCTCGGCAACAGTGGCTTCTGTCGTTCCATCAGCCAAATCCAGTTCAATGACTTTGCCCTGGCGTACGCCTTCGACGCCATCAAAACCCAACGTGCCCAACGCGTGACGCACCGCCTCACCCTGCGGGTCCAACACACCGTTTTTCAGCATTACATGAACCTTGGCTTTCATCGTGCTACCTGTTCCATCGTTGTTTCAAAATTTGGCGAAGACCCAGCTCAATTGATAAGCTGCGGCTTTCCCGGTTGGGGGCTGTTTTGTGGCAAGACACCAAGGCGATTGGCAACCTCAGTATACGCATCTGCAAGACTACCCAGATCACGCCGGAAAACGTCTTTGTCGAGTTTTTGCCCTGTTTCAATGTCCCACAAACGACAGCTATCCGGTGAAATCTCATCAGCGACGATCAACCGCTGGAAATCGCCTTCATAGTGACGCCCGACCTCGATCTTAAAATCGACCAGCTTGATGCCGACGCCGTACATAACGCCGGACAAAAAGTCATTCACACGCAGGGCAAGAGCAATGATATCATCGAGGTCCTGCTGGGACGCCCACCCAAAGGCGATAATGTATTCTTCTGTTACGAGCGGATCACCGAGATCGTCATTCTTGTAAGAAAATTCCACAATTGGACGCGGCAAAACGGTGCCTTCCTCCAACCCGAGGCGCTTAGCCAGCGTTCCTGCCGCATAATTACGGACAATCACCTCAAGCGGGATAATTTCGACAGCTCGGATCAGTTGCTCGCGCATATTGAGACGTTTGATGAAATGGTTGGGGACACCAATTTGCGTGAGACCTTGCATGAAGAACTCGGACAAGCGGTTGTTCAGAACACCTTTGCCCTCGATCACATCCTTCTTCTCAGCATTAAACGCGGTCGCATCGTCCTTGAAATACTGTACCAGTGTTCCGGGCTCAGGCCCTTCATACATGGTCTTAGCTTTGCCTTCGTAGATTTTCTTGCGACGCGCCATGGCGATCATCCCCCAAAACACAGGGACTCACACTGCCCCGCACTTGACGCAGGCTATACGCGAGCCACAACGCGCATACAAGCGACCTGCAAATTATGATGCGCCGCCTCTTGTACGTTAGCGCACAAGTGGACAGATTGAGCTTGAGGAAACACCAATCAGGAGCCCTATGATGGCCAGTTTTGATGATCGCGCTGACGCGTTCGAAAACAAATACGCGCATGACGCTGAGATGCAATTCAAGGCGGAAGCACGCCGCAACAAACTTTTGGGCCTGTGGGCTGCAGGGGTGATGGGTAAATCAGGTGATGACGCCGCAGCATACGCGACGGAAGTTGTGAAGTCAGATTTCGAAGAAGCCGGCGACGACGATGTGTTTCGCAAAGTAGCGGCTGATCTTGGCGATAAAGCGGACGAAGCTGCAATCCGTGAGCAAATGGCAACGCTGATGATCGAAGCAAAGTCGCAAATAATGAGTGAAAGCTAAGACTCGGCGGTCAAAGCTCAACAAAACCCTGCACCCATCCGTGCAGGGTTTTACATTTGGCGAGATTGCGACACTGGGCACTGCGAATTTAGTCGCCAATTTTAATTGTTAATATTCAGCAAACCTAACTGACCTAGACCCAATGCATTGCTGAGGGGTCAGGGATGCAACATTTGTTTTCGGGGCGCACAGCGCCTTCACAACTGCCGTGGGCGCGCGGGATCATTCCAATCGTCGTATCACTGATCGTGTTATGGCTTCTGCGCGCAGAGATTGAACAATTCGATCTCAACCTGATTATGCAAACGGTTGTACATTTTTCAGCCGTGCAATGGCTCCTTGCTGGCCTGCTTACAATCGCAAGCTTCTATGCCATTGCGCAATATGACCGCCTCATGGCTGAGTATATCGGCCTAAACCTACCACGGAAGGCGGTCGTTTATGCAGGGTGGCGCGCAACGGCCATTGGTCAAGTGTTGGGCTACGGGTTGGTGACCGGAGCTCTGACACGCTGGCGAGCCTTGGGGCGACCATACGATATCTCTTTGTGGGACTGTTCAAAACTTACGGCAGCTGTGACGCTCAGCTTTTTCGCTGGGTGGGCTGCGGTTGCCTCGCTATGCGTTGTTCTTTCACAGTTGCCAGAGCTTCGCGGATGGCCAAACTACATCGCATTTCTTGCACTCATTCTATTGTCGGGTGTCGCATTCGCTTCAATGTACCGCCCCGACATCTTACAAAACAGAGTGCCACCGCTGCGGATTATCGTGCCAACGCTCGGATATACAGCACTGGACACGCTTGCAGCTTGCGCCATACTTTATCTATTTCTGCCAGAAGGTTATGCGCCGTTCTTTCTTCTTTACACAAGCTTCCTTCTCGCGCTGAGTGCAGGGATGATTTCGGGCTTGCCCGGTGGCTTGGGGGCGTTTGAGATATGCCTCCTCACTTTGATAGCACCCTCAGACCCAGAACCGCTGCTTTCAGCGATTTTCGGCTACCGTTTCATCTACTATGCCGCCCCAGCGATTGTTGCGGCCGTAAGCCTAATTCCTGTTCAAGCAAAAAGGACCAAAGTCAGGAAAGCGTCCCTATCTTCGAGACACACCACAGAGTTACAACGGTTTGCGCCACCAGAAGCGGAACTAATCACACAAGGTCTGCTTTCTGTCCATCAGGCACACAAAACCCTACCAGCCGTTTTATGGCATCGGAGCCGTAATACAGACCTTGTCCTTCAAGATCCGTTTGGTGAAGGGAATGTCGCGGATTGTATTTCTGAGCTTCAAGTGACGGCAAAGCATGCCAACCGCGGGCTCTTAATTTACAAATGTGGGGAAGACGCAGCCAAGACGGTTAAAGAGCTTGGAGGCGTCGCCTTGCGGATCGGCTCGGATGCAATTGTCAAACCCACAGAATTCAACAGCAGCGGCCCTGTAAAGCGGCAACTGCGTCGCAAACTCCGCAAAGCGGAAAAAGCGCAAGTTATCATTGGCAAGTACAACACTGCTGACTTCGCGGAGCTGGAGCGGATTGACGCAGTTTGGCAAAAGAATTCTGGCCCAGCGCAGGGGTTTTCCATGGGATATCTCAGCCACGCCCTGATCGCCCGACAATTGGTTTTAACAGCGTCTTTGGCTAACAAAATGGTCGCCTATATCACTATCATGAAAAGCGCAGATAAGTGGAGTTTGGACCTCATTCGCACCGCCTCGAATTGTCCTGACGGGACGGTGCATGCTCTCGTCTGTGCTGCGATCGAAAGAGCCGCAGATCAAAACATACCGGAATTCTCACTCGCCGCCGCGCCCGCCTATCTTCAAAACAAGAGCGGTCTAAGCGACCATCTTGTTGGCTACGCCTTCAACCAAAGCGGGCACCTAAGGGGCTTAGCTCAATTCAAGTCTTGCTTCGCACCAGAATGGCGGCCTTACTATGTCTGCTCAAGCTCTTTTCCCACCGTCATCCTCGGCGCTTTGGATCTGTATCACTTGATTAAACGCCCAAGCTGCCCGACACATCTGACGACTAGTGAAGCTCATAATGATTATCAGTTTTATGAATTTGATTCATCTGCGATGTCATGTCATGCGCATCAGCGCATGACACACAAGGATAACTCTCATGAGCGCTCAAGACATTATGGCCACCAACGCGTTGGCACGCCTCCTTTCTGACCGGGAGTGGCTTCTGGCTGATGGCGCCACTGGCACTGAGTTGTTCAACATGGGGCTTCAGTCCGGCGATGCGCCGGAACTTTGGAATGTCGATCATCCTGACCGGATCAAAGCGCTGTATGAAGGGCCTGTGAACGCCGGGTCAGATATCTTCCTGACAAATTCCTTTGGCGGGAACGCATCGCGTTTGAAATTGCATGATGCCCAGAATCGCGTGCTAGAACTTAACAAAGCCGCGGCCGAGATCGGGCGCGATGTCGCCGATGCCTCTGGTCGCACCGTTGTGGTCGCTGGATCAATGGGGCCGACCGGTGACATCATGGAACCTGTTGGCACCTTGTCCCACGCCGATGCCGTAGAAATGTTTCACGAGCAGGCGGAAGGGCTGAAAGCTGGTGGCGCCGATGTGTTGTGGGTTGAGACGATTTCAGCCCCAGAAGAAATGAAAGCTGCCGCTGAGGCCTGCGGACTAGCTGGGATGCCATGGTGTGGCACAATGAGTTTCGACACAGCTGGTCGCACCATGATGGGCGTTACTGCTCCCGCCCTTGTTGCGCAAATGGAACGACTGAAACACCCGCCATTGGCAATTGGTGCCAATTGCGGCGTGGGTTCCTCTGACCTGCTCAGAACAGTGCTGGGCCTGAACGGATCAAAGCAGCCGGTCATCGCGAAAGGCAATGCGGGCATTCCGAAATATCAAGACGGGCATATTCATTATGATGGCACACCGGAATTGATGGCAGACTATGCTGTATTGGCCCGCGATGCAGGCGCCACGATCATTGGTGGTTGCTGCGGCACCACGCCAGAGCACCTCCGACACATGCGCGAGGCTTTGGAGACCCGAACGAAGAACGGCACACCGACGCTTGAACAAATCTCGGAGGCGCTTGGTGGTTTCTCTTCTGAGAGTGATGGCACTGATGGCGCAGGCCCGAAACGTCGCGAACGCACAGGAGGACGCCGGCGCGCACGCGCTTGATCCGGTGAAAACATATTGCGGCAGACATCCAAGACACTTCGATCAAAAACGAGTGCCACGCTGGATTGCGCATCTGGGACGTCGGTCCCAGCTTAGGTGATGTCGTAAATCAAACTGCAAACTTAAGAAGATAAGTCCAACACTCGGGACAATAGACTAGCGAAGGGCGTACCCATGTCAGACGAAGAAGACGACATCATCCTCAGCGAACTGGACGACGAAGAGCTTGTCGCCCAAATGTTTGACGACCTGTACGATGGCCTCAAAGAGGAAATCGAGGAAGGTGTAAACATTCTTCTGGAGCGCAAGTGGGAGCCCTACGACATTCTGACCAAAGCCCTCGTGGGCGGCATGACCATTGTCGGCAACGACTTCCGCGATGGTATTTTGTTTGTGCCAGAAGTCTTGTTGGCCGCCAATGCTATGAAGGGCGGCATGGCTATTCTTAAACCTCTCCTCGCAGAGACGGGCGCACCGCGTGTCGGGAAGATGGTGATTGGAACCGTCAAAGGTGACATCCACGATATCGGCAAAAACCTTGTAGGTATGATGATGGAAGGTGCGGGATTTGAGATTGTTGATCTTGGGATCAACAACTCAGTCGAAGACTACTTCGCTGCACTCGACGCGGAACAGCCAGACATTTTGGGCATGTCCGCCCTGCTGACGACAACGATGCCTTACATGAAAGTCGTCATCGATCAGTTGGTCGAGAAAGGCCGCAGGGATGATTACACCGTGTTGGTCGGCGGTGCGCCGTTAAACGAAGAGTTCGGTAAAGCCATTGGCGCTGACGCCTATTGCCGGGACGCAGCTGTCGCCGTTGAAACGGCAAAAGAATTCATGGCGCGCAAGCACAACCAGCTCGCAGCTGGCTAAGCATCAGCTTTAATGACTGATTTAGCCCTGCTGCATCTCGCAGCGGGGCTTTCTTTTTGCAAAAGCATATCTTGCTTTGCGTGATTTGAACTGGACGTGCTGAATTGATCATGATGCACTCTGAATATTCTCAAAAACGAAAGGATGACCATGTCTGAACTTCGCCTTCACCTCGCTAAAGGGACTGTCGCGCTCGCTCCGCATATCGCGTTGAACGAAGCGAATGCGTCATATGAATTGCATTGGATAGACTTCAGCAAAGCTGAACAGACGCAAGACACCTATCTGGCCATAAATCCAAAAGGACGCGTGCCGGCGCTTGAGACTGAACAAGGCATCCTGACTGAAACCGCGGCAATGCTGAACTACATTTCCGCGTGCCATCCGGAGGCCGCGCTGACCCCGCAAGATCCGTGGCAGCGCGCGAAGATGGAAGAGCTATTTCTGTTTCTAGCCGCAACTGTTCATATCAATCACGCACATAAAATGCGTGGCCATCGCTGGTCAGATGACCCTGACACATATCCGGCAATGCAGGCAAAAGTTGCGCAGAACATATCTGAGAATGCTGACCTGATTGAAAATGATTATCTCGTCGGTCCCTTTGCAATGGGTGATCAGTTCACCAGCGCTGACATTTATCTATTCACAATCGCACGATGGTTTGCCGGTGACGGTGCAGACATGTCGCGATATCCCCGACTGAGCGCGTTTCTAAGCATGATGGCTAAACGCCCATCCGTTGCATCGGCCCTGAAGATGCATATCTAAGAAGTCGAAAGGACGCTCAAATTACCATGCCGTTCACGCGCCTCGCCTTGATCCTTTGCTATGCCATCACCGCTGCAGGTTTGACGGTGTTTCTGTTTTCACAGATACAACCACAAGGAGCAGCCGCAGGCGGCGTTGCATTGCTGTTGCCACTTGCCATGTTAGCAGGATTGTTGATCCGACACCTTCACAAACGGCTAGAGCGCGATGATCCCGAGTGACAACACACTGACCGAAACGGGGCTTGCTCCTACGCGCACTGGCGAAATCCTTCTATTGGCCTGCGGCGCACTAGCACGTGAAATTCTTGCGATTAAAGAAGCGAATGGCTGGGACCACATGACGCTCGCCTGTCTACCCGCCATTTATCACAACACACCCGAAAAAATTGTTCCCGCTGTGCGAGACGCAGTTGCAAAACATCGTGACGACTTCGCTCAAATCTTTGTCGTTTACGCGGATTGTGGGACAGGCGGACAACTCGAAACAGCCTGCAATGAACTAGGTGTCAGCATGGTGGAAGGCCCCCATTGCTACAGCTTCTTTGAAGGCAACGAGGCATTTGCCGAGCGTGAAGAGTTCACGGCCTTCTACCTCACTGATTTTCTCGTCAGACAGTTCGACGCATTCGTCACCAAACCGCTCGGGCTTGATCGCGCTCCGGACGTCGCCAAGACCTTGAGGGACATGTATTTCGCGCATTATGACAAGCTGGTTTATCAAGCCCAGATTGAAGACCCTGCGCTTGAAGCAAAAGCCCGCGACTGCGCAGCCTTTCTAGACCTTCCTTATGAATACCGTTTCACGGGGTACGGCGACCTGAAGACTTCGTTGGAGGAGCTTTAAGCAGCGGCGGCAACAGCCCTGATGCGCTCAACCATCGCACGTAGCCCGTTTGAGCGTTGTGCAGAAAGATGGTCGTTCAATCCAAGACGACCCAGCTCTGCTATCGCATCGACGCCATTCACCTCTTTCACCGGAAGGCCACTGTAGAGCGCATGTAAGACAGCAATCAGGCCACGCACGATCATTGCGTCGCTTTCTCCTTCGAACGTAAATGTGCCACCATCAATCGTTGGGTGCAGCCAAACCTGGCTTGCACAACCGTCGACTTTGGTCGCAGGAACTTTCAAGGCATCATCTAAAGGCGGCATGGCTTTGCCAAGATCTATCACCTCGCGGTAGCGATCTTCCCAATCGTCCAAGAAATCAAACGTCTCGACGATATCTTCAAACTTATCTTGCGCCATTGGCCTGCCCTTCAGCATATCTTGTTCCTTCGTGGTATAGCGCGCCTATCTGGCGGGTCCACCACGTTTGACTTTCCAAATTCGAGACGATGCGCTACCTCTGAGGCCAAGCACCATAGAATTGGGCACAACGTCAGGTGAGATCATAGTGAAACGTAAAACCAATGCCGTTCTGGCTCTTGTCGCCGCTACGTTGACCGTCAGTGCCTGTTCAAGCCGATTGAACCCTGTGAACTGGTTTGGGCGTGATCGCTCTGAGGTTGTAACTGTTGCGGCTGATCCCGCCATTACGCGCGACGGTCGACGCTATGTCGATCAGGTCACGGAGCTTGCCGTCGATGCGACACCGAGTGGTGCAATCGTACGGGCTGTTGGTTTGCCGCCAATCCAAGGCTATTGGGATGCAGAACTGGTGCGGGTCAAGTCTTCTGATCCGTCAGCGGTCGTGTTTGAGTTCCGCGTTGTACCCCCTCTTGGGCCACGCAGACAGTCTACACAGCAATCCCGTGAAATTATCGCCGGAGCGTCGCTCAGCAACATTGCACTCCAAGGTGTCAGAAGCATCTCTGTCGTTGGTGCGCGCAATACGCGAACCGTCCGCCGTTAAAGCTCGATGATTTTGACGGTTGATTGATCGGCTGTCAGCGCGACTTCGCCACGGCAAAGACGCATAGCGTCATCCCCGAAAACCTTCCCGCGCCAACCGGAAAGTGCTAATCCGTCACGATCACCCATCGCAATCGCATCCAAATCGGAGGCGGTTGCAATCAGCTTTTGCGCGACTCCTGCTTCTTCAGCCTTCGCTTTAAGTAGTACACGCAGTAAATCCGCAAGAGCCGCGTTAATCGCGCTCTTGTCGCGCGGCGCAGGCGCTTTCGGCATCTCGTCTGGAGGGCAGTTCAGACCAGCATCAACTGCGGCAAGTATGCCTTCCGCGATGTCACCTTTCCGCGCTTCACGCAGCAAAAGACGCGACTTGCCGAGGTCATTTGCAGATTTTGGCTTTGTGGACGCAAGCTCCAACAATGCATCATCTTTGAAAACACGACTGCGAGGGACATTTTTGGTCTGAGCATAGTTCTCGCGGAACTGCGCAAGCTCCCGCACGAGCGCCAAGAACTTAGGTGCGTTTGTACGAACCTTCACCCGCTTCCAGGCTTGCGACGGCTCAATCACATAAGTGTCCGGCGCGCGCAGAATGGCCATCTCTTCTTCGACCCAAGGCTTGCGATTTGTGCGATCCAGCCGTTTGGACAGATACTCATAGATTTCACGCAAATGGGTCACGTCGGCCAACGCGTAGTTCTTCTGCGCATCAGATAGCGGTCTACGCGACCAATCCGTGAAGCGAGAAGATTTATCTACGCTGGATTTTGCAATCTTGCGAACGAGCGTTTCATAACCGACCTGCTCGCCAAAATTACAAACCATCGCGGCGACTTGTGTGTCAAACAATGGCGCTGGGATAACATTTCCTTCAACATAGAAAATTTCCAGATCTTGTCGCGCGGCATGAAATACTTTGACGACAGCCTCGTCTCGAAAGAGATCGAAAAGTGGCTCAAGGGACATGTCTTTACCGGCAATCGGATCGACCAAAACCGCGTCCTGCTCAATGTCATCGCCAGCAACAGCCAGCTGGATCAAGCAGAGTTTGGCGTAATATGTGCGCTCCCGCAGGAACTCCGTATCTACGGTGACATAGTCAAACTTGGCAGCATGCGCGCAATACGCGGCAAGCTCTTCGGTAGTGGTGATGGTCTTCATATGAGTCCGGTCGTTCTTAATCTTGTTCTAGGCCGCCCCCAGGCGTCAACGCATACGCTGTTACACCAGAAAAAGAAAGGGTGTGCTACTCACGTAGCGTCAATTGCATGGTCAATCCGCGCTTTGTCGCCAGACGCGAAACGGCGCAGTGTCTCGGGATAGATGATATGCTCTAATCTCAGAACTTTCGCGGCCAGTGTATCCTCAGTTTCACCATGCTCAATCGTCAAACTGGCCTGACAAAGAATCGGTCCCCCATCGAGCTCTGCAGTCGCTTCGTGGACAGTGCAGCCCGCCTGCTTATCTCCTGCGTCCAATGCACGCGCGTGTGTGTGGAGGCCTTTGTATTTCGGCAAAAGTGATGGGTGTATATTGAGCATTCGGCCTGACCACTTCTCCATAAAAGACGGTGTTAGAACACGCATGAAGCCGGCCAAGCAGATGATATCCGTTTTTGCGGCTTCAAGATGAGTGTTGAGTTTGACCTCGAACGCTTCACGGTCTTTTCCGAAGGCCGTGTGATCTACGGCCGCAGTCGCTACGCCCATCTGTCGGGCTTTTTCCAATCCACCGGCGTGAGGGTCATTTGCCATGACAAGGCAAGGCCGTGCGGGGTGGTCTGCTGCCATACTTTCTACAAGCTTGACCATGTTAGAGCCCCCGCCGGAGATCAAAATGGCGACATTCTTCAAAGCAGTTTGCCTGTGTAAACTACGCCTTCAGTATTGGTCACATGACCGATCCGGTGGACAGTCTCGCCCAAATCAACAAGAAGCTTGGCAAGCTCGTCCGCGCGCGCGCTGTCGACAACCAAGACCATGCCAATTCCGGAATTGAAGGTTTTTAACATCTCATCTTGGGCAATCCCGCCAACGTCTGCCATCCAATCGAAAACCGGCGGCAAATCCCAAGCGTCCAGATCAATGCGGACGCCCATACCGTCAGGAAGGACTCGCGGCAGGTTTTCGGTCAAACCACCACCGGTGATGTGAGCGAGCGCGTGAACGCCCCCTGCCCTGACAGCCGCAAGCGCTTGGGTGACATAAAGCCGTGTCGGCGCGAGTAGCGCGGCCCCTAAGGACCCGTCAGTGAAGGGTGCATCCGCATCCCACGAAAGGCCTGAATGTTCGACCACACGTCTAACCAAAGAATAGCCATTGGAATGGACCCCATCGGATGCGAGGCCCAGCAGGACGTCACCTTCTTGAACTCCGGACGGTAATGCGGTGCCGCGTTCCATTGCCCCGACGGCAAATCCAGCGAGATCAAAGTCGCCTTCGCTGTACATGCCCGGCATCTCGGCTGTTTCGCCACCGATCAGCGCGCATCCAGAGCGTTTACAGCCCTCTGCGATGCCATTGATGATGGATGTCGCGGCATCTAGATCGAGCTTTCCAGTTGCGAAATAGTCCAAGAAAAACAAAGGCTCTGCGCCTTGGCAAACCAGATCATTTACGCACATGGCAACAAGGTCGATACCTATTGTGTCATAAAGCCCTGTATCAATTGCGATCCGCAGCTTCGTACCGACACCGTCGGTCGCGCCAACAAGAATTGGATCACTATATCCGGCCGCCTTCAAATCGAATAAAGCTCCGAAGCCACCGAGGCCTTCCATCACGCCGGAGCGTTTTGTTGCGGCAGCGGCGGGTTTGATCCGGTCGACCAAAGCATTGCCAGCGTCGATATCGACCCCAGCATCGGCATAGGTCAATCCGTTCTTTTTGGCATCGGTCATGGCAGTTTTTCCGGCAATCTGACAGTTGGACGCCAACTATCAAGCCTATTTGGCAGAGTCCACGACTGGATTGGAACTTACCGTGTTTGTTGTGCGCGCACCTGCTGCTTTGCACCGAACCCGAAAAAGTATCGCGACGCACACCAATAGACCAAAAAGACTGCAAGAAGGATCAGCAATATAAAGGGAACGCCCAAGCGCACGATGACACTCTGAAGCATTGCTATGTCGCCAAGGACGGCAGAGGCCACTACAAGGAAAACCAGACCTACTGCGAAATTGAGCATCACAAAAGCAGCCGCCAGTTTCCATGCATAGCCGTTTTCCGGGCGTTTTTCCCATCTTTTGGCGAATGTCTGCCCCGCGTCGATTGCTGGAACAATGGCAGCGACGATGCCGGTCGCTCCACCGATTTGGACACCTACAAATGCCTGCATCGCAACCGTAAGAACCGCCAGTGCGACCATCGTGAGCGCCGCCACCATGATGTAGCGTTTCAAGAGATAGGTTGTGTGCATGGTTCTGCCTATTTTCGTCTTCCATGTCGTTCTATGCAGACACGTCCACGCGATCAAGCAACAGAGGCTTTCTACTTGACGCGGCAGCAAACTCTGGTAGCCAAATGACAAGGTTGGGCCTGTAGCTCAATTGGTTAGAGCAGAGCGCTCATAACGCTTTGGTTGCGGGTTCAAGTCCTGCCGGGCCTACCAAATCCAACCCCCTTGCGCTTTAGCGCGGCAAGACGAACTCAACCCTTAATCCGCCTGAGTCTTCACTTTCTGCAAGCCTTAGGGACCCACCGTGACTGCGGGCAATATCTGCCGCGATTGCAAGACCAAGGCCCACGCCGGATCCTTTGTTTTGGTTTCGTGATGCATCAAGGCGTGCGAATGGCTTGAGCGCCTCTTCTCTCTGGCTTTCAGGAATTCCAGGACCGTCATCTTCTACTGTTATACGAACGGCAGTTTCCAATGCGTCGACCGATACACGTCCATTCGTCCCGTACCTCGTCGCGTTCCCAATCAGGTTTTCAAGCGCGCGCTTTATGGCCATTGGACGTAGTTTTAAATTAAGCGGATGATCGGGCGTCTGCCCCAGTTTTACCGACTGATCTGCCCTTTGGGCATTTGACACGATACCAGTGATCAATTCGGTCAAATCGCAGAGTTCAAGCTCTTCCGTGGCATCCGCACGAGCAAAATCCAAAAAAGCGGTGATCAGATTCTCCATCTCTCCGACATCGGACAAAAGTGCATCTGTGTCTTTGCTCTGTTCCTGCATCGACAGGCCCAGCTTCAAGCGGGTCAATGGCGTGCGCAGATCATGACTAACACCCGATAACATAAGGGTTCTCTGCTGCGTTTGTCGCTCAATCCGCGAGCGCATGTTCAAGAAGGCCCCGCCCGCAGAACGTACCTCATTTGCGCCAGATGGATAATACGGCAGAATTTGCCCTTTGCCGAACGCCTCAGCCGCGATTGCAAGACGCCGGATGGGCCGCAGCTGATTGCGAAGGAACAGATAGGCAATCAGCGTCATCAAGGCACCAGTTGCCAGCATCAAAACCAACAGTTGATGTGGGTTTCGCGCGGAAACTCGACTACGAGGAAACGCCACTTCCATGATGCCAGCCTCCGTCTGCAAGGCAAGCCGAACCATCTTACGGTTTTCAACAAGATCGACCCCGGTCAGTTCATCAAATCGCATCCGCAGCGTATCGCGAACGGCTCGGCCGGACAGATCATAAAACCTGACCCGCGGCTCGATCTGTTCGCCAGGAAGCTGTGCTTCCAATTGAAGTGTTTGCGCCCTTTCCGTTAATGCCAACTCGCCAAGAGGTGCCGTCTTTAACATCAGCTCTAGCTGCGGCACCATGTTTTGCGTCATCTGAACGGTGACGTCCTCATAGAGGCGTTGAATGAACGCAAAAGACACGACAAGCTGAATGGTAACGATAGGCACCAGCAAGATCAGTGCTGCACGACCGTAAAGGCTACGTGGCAAGAGGCGCTTGATTGAATAACGATCCATAATGCCAGTAGGCTAAAGCTGCGGGCACAGAAGGGAAAGAGCAATGGACGGATCAGCGGACTTCAATCCAAAAATTGGGACATCGGTGAACGTCGGCCCAGCCATTCATCGTATTATTGCGCCCAATCCGTCCGCCATGACATTCCGCGGCACGAATACCTATCTGGTGGGAACACGCGACTTAGCCGTTATCGACCCTGGACCGCCTGATGAGGCGCACCTTGATGCCATTCTGTCTTCACTTCAGGGCCATCAGCGCATTAGCCACATCATTGTTACGCATAGCCATATTGACCACTCCCCCCTTGCGATGGTGCTCGCGCAATTTACCGGCGCTAAAGTGCACGGATTTGGAGCGAGTAAATCCGGCCGCGCCGAAATAATGTCCACCCTTGCAGACCTCGGCGGGGGTGAAGGTATAGATGAGACATTCATGCCAGATGTGGTCGTTCCCCATCTTGGCGAGATCAAAGGGACGGACTGGTCTCTGCGTGCGCTGCATACGCCCGGTCATATGGGCAATCACCTTTGTTTTGAGCTGGATTTGGACGGTACGTTCACCGGCCATGTTTTCAGCGGAGATCACGTGATGGGGTGGGCCAGCTCTATGGTGTCACCACCTGACGGGCATCTCACTGATTTCATGTCCTCTCTCCTTTTGATGAAAAGCCGAACAGGCCACATGACATATCACCCCGGACACGGTGCGCCGATCGAGGATCCTATCGAACGGGTAAGCAATTTGATTGCCCACCGTAAGTCACGCGAACACCAGATTGTCGCCGCTTTGGAAAATGGCGCCGCCAGCCCCGCGAAATTGGCTGAACAGATATATACAGACGTAGACCCTCGCCTCTTGCCCGCTGCGACACGAAATGTGCTGGCGCATCTCATTGATCTTTCAACGCGTGAACTTGTGTCCCCAAAAGGCGCAATCGCAGAGGATACACAGTTTCGCTTGGTCTAATTCCTGCGTTTGCGTTTAGGAAAAATCATTTTGTTGAAAAAACCGATTGAACGATCTGAAAAGATCGCCTAATCCGTCCGCAGAAGTGGTTATTCCGGCGTAGCTCAGCGGTAGAGCAGTTGACTGTTAATCAATTGGTCGTAGGTTCGATCCCTACCGCCGGAGCCAGTTCTTCCAAAGGCCTCGCGTTCGTTCGCTGGGCCTTTTTGTATTTTGAAACGCCTCAACCGGAATTTAGAAATTCGTTCGATCAGAGCCCTTTAGCTTTAGAAGCTCACGTGCCTCATTTGGTGTTGCAATCTCATACCCTAGACTTTCGATCATCTCACGAGCTTTGATGACTTGGTCCGCGTTGCTGCGTGCCAACTCTCCTCGTCCTAGCCACAGGCTGTCTTCCAAGCCGACACGCACGTGGCCGCCAAGCATGACAGATTGCGCCGCAATCGCGAGTTGGTTCTTCCCTGCCCCCAAAACGGACCATTCAAAGTCATCGCCAAATAAACGGTCAGCCGTGCGTTTCATATGAGAGACATCTTCGGGATGCCCGCCGATCCCACCTAACAAACCAAAGACCGACTGGACAAAGAACGGCGGCTTCACGAGGCCGCGATCTACGAAATGCGCCAGTGTATAGAGATGGCCTATATCGTAGCATTCAATCTCAAACCGTGTACCCGCCTCGGCGCATTTCGTGAGGATGTATTCAATGTCCTTGAAGGTATTTTTGAAAACTCGGTCATCGGAGCCCGCCAAATATGGCTCCTCCCAGTCATGCTGGAAGTCCTTGTAGCGTGCGAGCACCGGAAAAAGACCGAAGTTCATTGACCCCATGTTGAGGGAGGCAACTTCTGGTTGAAAATGTTCAGCAGGTTTCACGCGCTCATCAACCAACATCGTGGGTGCGCCCCCCGTCGTGATGTTAATCACCGCATCGCAGGCTTGTTTGATGACACCAAGGATGGGCTCAAACGCTTTAGGCGATTGGTCCGGCTGCCCTGTCTGCGGGTTGCGTGCATGGACGTGGACCAACGCAGCACCCGCTTTCGCAGCACCGATCGCGGCATCCGCCACTTCAGATGGCGTAATCGGCAAGTGAGGCGACATGGACGGTGTATGTATTGCGCCAGTGACAGCGCAGGTAATCATGACTTTTCGGCTCATACATTTCTCCAATTGTTGATTGATGATAACCCCGCTTTCGCGCAGGCTGTCAAAGCAATAACGAACGGGATCGGTCATGGATCTGGAATTAAGAGGGGCAAAGGTCATTGTCACTGCAGGCGCGTCGGGTATCGGGCGTGAGATCGTACAAGCCTTCGTTGAAGAAGGTGCCGAAGTTGCGATTTGTGACGTTGACCGGATGGCCCTAGGTGTGTTGCGGGCAGAGATGCCCAGTGTGCACGTCACCCATTGTGATGTTAGCAATGCAGAGGAGACTGCTGACTTCGTACAAGACGCCACTACAAAAATGGGTGGATTGGACACACTCGTGAACAACGCAGGTATTGGTGGGCCCACAGCAAGAATCGAAGACACTGACCCAACAGACTGGGCACGCTGCATCGACGTTTGCCTGACCGGTCAATTCAATTGCACGCGCGCGGCAATTCCATTCTTACGAGACAGCTCAAATGGTTCCGTCATCAACATGTCTTCCGCTGCGGGACGAATGGGCTTTGCGATGCGCAGCGCTTATGCCTCTGCCAAATGGGGTGTGATCGGATTTACCAAATCCCTTTCGATCGAATTGGGCGAAGACAATATTCGTGCAAACGCAATCCTTCCTGGGATCGTCGCGGGCGCGCGTCAACGCCGCGTGATGGAAGCCCGTTCCCAAGCGCGCGGCTTGTCGATGGAAGAGGTTGAGACCGAGGCCTTTTCCTTCACTTCACTCAAAGAGTTCGTCACGGCGCGCCAACTGGCCGACCAAGTCCTGTTTCTTGCCAGCCCGAGGGGCCGGATGATCTCGGGACAGTCTATTTCTGTTGACGGAGATTTGCACAAGTTGGGATAGTTCGTGATCACGCGTCAGCTGAAAATCGCCTTAGTTTTGTACCAGCAAGACCCTCATCACGGCAGAATTATTTGATTGGCTAGAGGTGATGGCGCAATATCCTGCGAAAGGGGTGCTGGTATGAGTAACGATGAGAAAAAACCTGAGCCAAAAGACAGCAAGCAAGAAGATGACAGACCTCCCGCGAAGGAGGAGGATCATAAATTTACCGACTGGGCGAGCTTCTGACCTTTTGCCGAGGTAATTTGAGGTCTATATTTTCGGGATGAGCGAACCTGTTTCCAGTATCAGAAACCTTGGACCAGCATACGAAAAATCACTCGCAGATGTCGGCATCACATCTGCCGAAGCCCTTCGTGCCATTGGACCTGACGCAGCATATGGAAAACTCCTTGCAGCGGGTACGCGCCCACATTTCATAGGGTACTACGTTTTGGTCATGGGGCTCCAAGGTCGACCTTGGAATGACTGCAAAGGCGAAGAAAAGAAAGCTTTGCGCAAACGCTTCGATGCGTTGAAAGACCAACATTTCAACAGCGACCTCAGCGCGTTTGAGACAACTCTGGATGCAATTGGTGTGGGCTTGAAACGATGAAAGAAACTGCGGTCCGAAGCTCCATCGAAAACGATGTCGAGCGACTTGAGGGGCTGGCCGTCAAGCTCGATGCATTGGTGCGCATCCCCGGCACTAGGCTGACTTTGGGCCTAGACGCGCTTCTGGGTCTGGTTCCCGTGATTGGCGATACGCTGTCCCTGATCCCCTCCCTGTACGTCCTGTCCCAAGCCCGCAGGTTGGGCGCGTCCAATCACGCAATGGGGCGCATGGGGTTCAATATTGGCATCGACTACCTTGTCGGGCTCGTCCCGTTGGTGGGTGACATTTTCGACTTCGGATGGCAGGCCAACATTCGCAACACGCGGATCCTGCGCGAGGAATTGGGCTTGGACAAAGAAAAGACCGCGCTGAGTGATCAACGCGGCCCTTCAAAGTAATCTTCAGATAGCGTTACCGCTTAGCCAACCAGTTCAAGACCGGAGAAGAAGAAAGCGATCTCTTCGGCAGCTGTTTCCGGCGCATCAGAGCCGTGAACAGAGTTTTCACCGATGGACAGCGCGAATTCTTTGCGGATCGTACCTTCAGCAGCTTCTGCCGGGTTAGTCGCACCCATAACTTCGCGGTTTTTCGCGATTGCGTCTTCGCCTTCCAGAACCTGTACAACAATCGGCTCGGAGATCATGAATTCGCACAGCTCGCCAAAGAACGGACGCTCCGAATGCACACCGTAAAAGGCTTGCGCTTGCGCCAATGTCAGTTGAATGCGCTTGGAGGCGACGATGCGCAGGCCAGCTTCTTCGAATTTGGCTGCGATTTGACCGGTGAGGTTACGTTTTGTGGCATCAGGTTTGATGATAGAGAATGTGCGTTGAACAGCCATGTCGGGCTCCTTTGCGTGTGAATTTGGCGCGCATCTAACATGGGGGTTCGCCCTTGGAAAGCGGTTGATTGACACCGGAGCACCCATAGGCGACACGGGCCGCATGTTACGTCTCAATGATCTTCGCTATTCCGTCGAAGGCCGCACCTTGCTTGAAGGGGCGTCGGCCACCATTCCCACAGGCCATAAGGTCGGCCTGATCGGGCGCAATGGCACCGGCAAGACCACCCTGTTCAAGCTGATCCGGGGAGAGCTGGTCCTGGAAGGCGGCACAATCACCATGCCTGACCGCGCGCGTATCGGTGGGGTCGCACAAGAAGTGCCATCCAACGAGGTGTCGCTGATCAACACGGTCCTCGCTGCAGATACAGAACGCGCGAGCTTGCTGGCAGAGGCGGAAACCGCAAGCGATCCCAACCGGATCGCAGAGGTGCAAACCCGTCTGGCCGATATCGACGCATGGTCCGCAGAAGCGCGTGCCTCGTCTATCCTCGCAGGTCTTGGATTTACCTATGCCGAGCAGCAACAACCCTGCTCTGCCTTCTCGGGCGGTTGGCGGATGCGGGTCGCCTTGGCGGCCGTCCTGTTCAGCGCGCCTGACTACCTGCTGCTTGACGAGCCGACCAACTATCTCGACCTTGAAGGCGCGTTGTGGCTGGAAGCGTATCTGACGAAATATCCCCATACCGTCATCATCATTTCCCACGACCGTGGGCTCTTGAACCGCTCCGTAAATGCGATCCTGCATCTCGAAGACAAGATCCTGACTTACTACACCGGCCCTTACGACCAGTTCGCCCGTCAGCGTGCCGCAAAACGCGCGGTACAAGCGGCCGCTGCCAAGAAACAGGCCCTGAAGCGCGAACATCTGCAATCCTTCGTGGACCGGTTCAAAGCCAAAGCCTCCAAAGCCAAGCAGGCCCAATCGCGCGTCAAAATGCTTGAGAAGATGGAGACGATCACCGCCCCCGAGGATCAGGCGCGCACCGTGTTCACCTTCCCGGAGCCTGAGGAACTTTCGCCGCCGATTATTAATACCGAAAGCGCGTCCGTTGGCTATGACGGCAAACCCGTTCTCAGCAAACTCAACCTGCGCATTGATCAGGACGACCGCATCGCACTGCTGGGCCGCAATGGTGAGGGGAAGTCAACGCTCGCCAAGCTGCTGTCAGACAGGTTGAAGCCGATGGGCGGGCGCTTGACCGCATCCAACAAGCTGCGCATTGGCTTCTTTGCGCAGCATCAGGTTGAAGAACTTCATGTCGATCAGACCCCTCTGGAGCATCTGATCAAAGAACGCGCTCATGAAGGGCAAGCCAAACTACGCGCAAGGCTGGCCTCCTTCGGGCTTGGCGCTGATCAGGCAGACACGGAGGTCGGGCGACTGTCCGGCGGTCAGAAAGCGCGCCTAAGCCTGTTGCTGGCAACGCTTCCTGCCCCACATCTGTTGATCCTCGACGAGCCGACCAACCACCTTGATATCGAAAGCCGCGAGGCGTTGGTGGAAGCCCTGACCGCCTATTCCGGCGCGGTCATCCTCGTCAGCCACGACATGCACTTGCTATCCCTCGTCGCCGATCGCTTGTGGCTGGTCAAAGACGGTCGCGTGACGCCATATACAGACGATCTTGAGGCCTACCGTAAATTGCTGCTGGCCCCGCCGGAAAAAGACAAGTCCGGCAACAAGATCGAGAAGCCGAAGAAAAAGCAGGCCTCCCGCGATGAGATCCTCGAGATGCGCGCCGAGGTCCGCAAATGCGAAGCGCGGGTAGAGAAGATTTCGGGCATGCAGGATGAACTTGCTAAACGGCTGGCCGATCCGAAAATCTATGAGGATCAAAACGCGGCCAAGCGGGAAGTCTACCAAAAGAAATACTCCGAAGTGATGGAAGCGATGGACCGGGCTGAAGCGATGTGGCTGCGCGCGCAGGAGAAGTTGGAGAAAGCGGAACGCTGATGGAGCTGACCTTTGCTATCACAGCCTTTTTCACCCTTTTCGTGGTGATCGACCCCATCGGGCTGGCCCCGATGTTTGTCGCCATGACCTCCGGCATGACCCAGAGACGGCGACTTCAGATTGCTGCGACGTCCTGCATTATTGCCGTGGTGATCCTGACTGTCTTTGGGTTGGCGGGTCAGAAAATTCTGGATTTTGTCGGCATATCTCTGGCCGCCTTTCGGATTTCAGGTGGTATCCTGCTTTTCATTACCGCGCTCGACATGCTGTTTGAACGACGCACCGCGCGGCGTGAAGAAAAGACCGATGATCTGAGTCACGATCCCTCCGTCTTCCCGCTTGCCATGCCGCTGATCGCTGGCCCCGGCGCGCTTGCCTCGATGATCCTGCTCGCCTCCGGCGCTGAATGGAGCGTCACTTTGACGGTCTTCGGCGTGATGATCGCGGTCGTTGCCTTGGTCTTCCTGCTGTTTCTTCTGGCCGGCCCGATCGAGCGGCTTTTGGGCGCGACTGGTGTGATCGTAACGACGCGGTTGATGGGGATGATCCTGGCTGCTTTGTCGGTTCAGTTCATCATCGACGGGCTGCGGGACCTTGGGGTGCTGGCAACGCTGTGATGTCGTGCCTATATCTTAGGAAGGAGGCGTGAGATGAGCGGTGATGATACTGGACAATTGATCTACCTGATCCTGCTGGGCGTTGTCGTCGGCAGCTATTTCTTTGTCTCCGGACGCAAGAACCTTGGTGAGACTGCGCGGGCTGCGTCGCTTTGGGTGTTTATCTTTATTGGCGTGATCGTCGCCTACGGGCTGTGGTCTGATGTCAAGGATACCGTTATGCCGCGTCAGGCGGTCTCAACCGAGACGGGATTGATTGAGGTGCCTCGCAGGACGGATGGGCATTTCTATATGACGCTGCAAATCAATGATGTGCCTGTTGAGTTCGTCGTCGATACTGGAGCCACTGAGGTGGTCTTGTCTGAACAAGATGCGATGCGGGTTGGGTTTGATCCGGAGACGCTGATTTATACCGGCCGGGCTTCGACTGCGAATGGCGAGGTCAGGACGGCGCGGGTTCGGTTGGAAGATGTCTCGGTCGGTGGGTTTGATGAGGGGGTTTTGAGGGCCTCGGTCAATGAAGGAGAGCTCAGAACTTCGCTGCTAGGGATGACTTATTTGCAGCGGTTTGAGCGGATTGAAATCCGAGGGGACCGGTTGATCTTAGAGCGATAGATCACCCCCCCGCATGCGGGGAAATCGTTAAGCCACTGAAATCCAATCATTTTCGGAAATTTTAACTGAATTTTAATCCATGCCTATTGGTGCTTTAGCCCCGGCCATTTCTTCTCTGCCGTTTTGATATAGCTGCGTTTGCTGAGCTTCCAACGCTGGTTCACGGCCCAGTTGATGTTGAGATAAAGCTGGTCATCCACAATGTTCCATTGGTTCGGATCGCCATCGACCTTCACACCCTGCGCGAGACCGTAGGCGCAGTAGCCGCCATAGGCAGGCAGGTATTTTGCGGGATTGGCTTTGAACTGATCGCGGCTGTCTTCCGATGTGAAGTGATAGGTGCCGCCTTCATGCTCCAGCACAATCTCAGGATTGCCTTGTAACGGCTCGCCTGCGGTGAAGTAAGACACAGGATCAACGCCGCGCAGCGCGAGGCCAGAGTTGGACAGGTTCAGCTCTGGCAGATTTTGCGCGGCCAGCCCGATGGTGGTGACTAGCAGAATGAAAAAGCTGGTGAGGATGGACTTGGTGGCGTGCAACATGGGTAGCCTCATCTTGGGAAATCGCTTTTGAAACTCTAGAGACAAGGCACACCGGCAGGCAAATCACGTCACCGCCCTGCCCGGTCACAAGCTGGTTATGTTGCGGTTTAAGTCTCCGGCTTTTCCATGATCATCGAAATCTGCTCGAAAATCGCGCCGCAGATCTGTTCCATCTCCAAGGCAAAGAAATTCTCCGCCGCTTTGGCGTTTGGATGGTACGGGTCTTTGACCCGCCCGCGTTTGTTCAGACGGAAATAATGCTTATTGCCTTGATTGGCCTTCACGGTTTTCGGTGTCGCGCCTTCGACAAAGGTGCAGCGATGTCCCTTTTCTGCGAAGGCTTCCATGATATTCTTTTGCGCTTTCAGACGGCGATCCACGATCTTCTTCGAGAAAGCCGGTGCAGTGGTCATAAAGATGCAAGGCAAATCGGGGGGCAGTTGTTTGGTCAGCATATCGACATCTGCCGCAGCTTTTTCTTTGCTTTCCGCCCAACGTTTTGACGAGTTGCCAAGGAAAGACAAAAGCAGGAGTTTCGGGTCGTAGTAGTCCTCGCGAAACATGACCTCAAATGGCGATTTATTGGGGGCGCAAAACTGGTATTGATCGCCTTTTCCGATTTGCACGTATTTATTGCCGGTCTGGTTCAGGTATCCATAGGAGCCCGCATTGACCTTCCATTTCGGATCGACGTCGCATACCCGTCCCTTGGCGCGACCTTTGCGTGCGGTCCAAGAGTGAATTGAGGTTGAGCGCACGCCAATCACCCCAACCTTCATCTCCCCAAGATGTTTGAGGTATTTCTCTTGCTTGGGCGTCGGATGGCATTGGTGTTTGATATCGCTGAAGAATTTCAGGAAGGACGGGCCAGACCCGAAGGAGATCTGGCTATCACCAAGGATCAGAATATCTGGGGACACGAACTCCTCAGCCTTTGCGGGAGTGAAGGTCGTGAGCATCGCAACAATTGCACAGAGTTTAAGTGTCCAAGTCATAGTCCGGTGTGTCGTTTTATTCGCCGATGTGGTCAGACTAATCGGATAATGAGATAAAAGTTGGACTATTTTTTCACATTCTCGTTGATGACTTTTTGAAACCGCAGGCACACGGAGAACACGCAGTTTGCGATCATGCGGACGCGACCCGTCGGACGTTCTGCCAGAAGGATCGCGTCGGGAGAGGTGTATCCCGTCGCATAGACGACCAAATCCGCGTAGCGGACCCTTTTCCACGTTGCGGGAACCGGCCTGCGGGCTTTTGCGTTTGTGTACTTGGTTAGATTGACCATGGTTGAATAAGCATGTCCGAAAGGTCATATCGCCTCTAGCGCCAAGGAGCTTCATTAGGCCTGCAGGCCTGCCGCTGACGTTACGATTGGATGCGTTGGTCTGATTGAAGTGAAAGAATTAACTTGGGGAACTCCCACCTCAAGTTCCAAAGGATTTAAGATCATGTCTGAAGAGAACAGCTCCCCCGACACCAGCGAGACTGAAGCGACCCAGCGGGAGGGTGGCCCTGCGGATGTGGCGTCATCTGGCGGTGTTGAGGACGTGGAAACGCGGACAGACTTGCAATTTGAAGATGATCCTGGCGCGTCCCGGTCGACTTGGATTGCGGCGGTACTGGTTGTGGCAATTGTGGGCTGGATGGGTAGCGGATTTCTGTTCCCTTCAGAGCAGGAGGAGGACACGGCCACGCGTGAGGCGCCTCAACCGGTTGCTGTAGCTGTCACACAGTCAATGGCAGAAAAGGTGACACAGTTTTATCAGGCCGAAGGTCAGGCTTTGCCAGACAGGGATACGTTGTTGCGGGCGGAAACCTCGGGCGATGTGGCAGAGGTTTTGGTCGAAAAGGGGCAAGATGTCTCTGCGGGTGACGTGATCGCGCGCCTTGACCCAGCAACGAATGATGCAGAGACAAAACGCGCGGCGGAAGCGCTTGCGCAGGCACAGCGCGAGTTTGACATAGCAGAGCAACTTCTGGCGCGGGGCGTGGCCACGCAGGACCGTGTTGTCCAAGCGCGCGCCGCCTTGGCCTCTGCACAGGCGCAGGTGACTGCTGTTGAGCAAGCCGCAGAGGCACTGACGATTACCGCGCCATTCACCGGCCGTATCGAGACCCTTGATTTGGATGTGGGTGAATTCGTCTCAGCCGGGGTTGAGGTCGGACGACTGGTCGATATCACACCGCTGACCGTCGCCATTCAGGTGCCACAACAGTCGCTGACGCGCCTGAAGGTGGGCCAGCCAGCGACTGTGCGCTTTATCACCGGCGAGGAACGAGATGGAACGGTGGCGTTTGTCGGCACGTCGGCGGCATCAGAAACACGCACCTTTTTGGCCGAGATCGAAGTTGCCAATGAAGACGGCGCTATTCCTGCGGGCATCTCAGCAGAGGTGATTATTCCGACCGGAGACGTGACAGCACATTTCCTGTCCCCCTCTATCGTGTCGCTGGATACCTCGGGCGCGTTGGGTGTGAAAACCGTTGATGACGGCGACGTGGTGGCGTTCTTCCCGATTGAGGTCGTGAAAGCGCAGATTGACGGGATATGGGTCACCGGCTTGCCGGAAGCGGTCGATGTCATCACCGTGGGGCAAGGCTTTGTAAACACGGGCGAAACCGTCGCCCCGCGCCAAGGTGAAGATGTCAAGGATGCGGCGGGCGATTTGGCAGAAGAGGCTGCGGAATGAACGGCCTGATCAACGCTGCTTTCTCGCGCTCCCGCGTGGTGGTCATGGCTTTGGTCATGGTGCTGGCGGTGGGCGCGTTTGCCTATGTCTCCATCCCCAAGGAATCCAACCCGGAGGTGCCCCTGCCCCTGTTCTATGTGTCGACCGGCCTTGACGGGATCAGCCCGGATGATGCGGAGCGGTTGTTGCTCGAGCCGATGGAAACGGAGTTTGGCTCAATCGAAGGGCTCGACAGTATGAATTCTGATGCGACCGAGGGGTTCGCCAGTATTCAGTTGGAATTCACACCGGGCGGCGACAATGACGAAGCGCTCGACAAGGTGCGCGAGGCAGCGGACCGCGCGCAAAGCGACCTGCCCGAAGATGCGCGCGACATCACCATCACTGAGATCAACACAGCGCTGTTTCCGATTATCACGGCGATTATTTCTGGCCCCGTGCCGGAGCGGACGTTGAATGATCTTGCAGAAGATATGCAGGAAGAGATTGAAGGCCTTGAAGGCGTATTGGAAGCTGAGATTGGCGGTCAGCGCTTCGAGTTTCTTGAGGTCTTGATCGACCCGACTGTGTTTCAGACCTACAACCTGTCCTTTGACGAATTGATCGGACAGATTCAACGCAACAACCGCCTGATTGCTGCCGGTGCGATTGAGACCGGATCGGGACGCATTGTTCTGAAAGTACCGGGACTGATTGAAGATCTGGAAGATGTGATGGCGATGCCCGTTAAGGTGCGCGGCAATGCGGTTGTCACCTTTGGGGATGTCGCCACGATCCGGCGGACCTTTGAAGACCCCTCCTCCTTCGCGCGTATCAATGGGCAACCGGCGCTTGCGCTGGAGGTCACAAAGCGGTCCGGGGCCAACATCATTGATACCGTCGCCGAGGTGCGCGCCGTTGTAGACGAGTTGCGCGTCGACTGGCCCGACAGTGTTGAGGTGACCTATCTTCAGGATCAGTCAAAGCAGGTCAAAGACATGCTGAGCGATTTGGAAGCCAACGTGATTGCCGCTGTTATTCTGGTGATGATCGTGATCGTTCTGGCCTTGGGTTTGCGGTCCGCAATCCTTGTGGGGCTGGCAATACCCGGTGCATTTCTTGCAGGTGTCATCGCGCTTTGGTCGATGGGCTACACGATGAACATCGTGGTTCTGTTCTCGCTCATTCTGGTCGTGGGAATGCTGGTGGACGGGGCGATTGTCACAACCGAACTGGCAGATCGCAAATTGCAGGAAGGTGCCTCGGCACGTGATGCCTATGCGTTTGCAGCCAAACGGATGGCATGGCCGATCATCGCCTCGACAGCCACGACACTGAGCGTGTTCTTCCCGCTGTTGTTCTGGACAGGCATGGTAGGGGAATTCATGAAATTCCTGCCGATCACCGTGATCCTGACCTTGTTTGCATCGCTATTCATGGCGCTGATTTTCATTCCCGTGGTGGGTGGTTTGATTGGCAAGCGTCAGCCGCAAACGGCCAAAGCGAAGGCCGCGCTTCATGCGGCGGAACTTGGTGATCCCCGCGACATCAAGGGGTTCACCGGTCTTTATGTGCGGGTGCTGGAATGGGCGATCCTGCGGCCAGCGGCGACGCTTTTGCTGGCTGTCGCGTTGCTGTTGGGTGGCTTTGGCGCTTACGGGCAATTTGGCAAAGGGGTCAGTTTCTTCCCCTCCGTCGAGCCGGATTTCATGCAAGTCCAAGTGCGCGCGCGCGATAATTTTTCGATCTTTGAGCGCGATGCGCTAGTTCGGGCCGTTGAAGACCGACTGCTGGGTTATGATGAGATTGCAAGTATTTATGCACGTTCGATGATGTCAGCGGGTCAAGGCGATGAGGAAACCATCGGCACGCTGCAACTTGAACTGACGCCTTGGGATACGCGCCGGACAGCCGCTGAGATTGGCACTGATATTCGCAAGGATGTCGCCGATATCGCAGGCATAGATGTTCAGGTGCAGACCGAAAGCGGCGGTCCTACGGCGGGCAAGCCTGTGAACCTGAAGATCACGTCCCGCAATTCGGACGCTCAAGCGGAGGCCGTTGAGGATATCCGCGATATTATGGACCGGATGGGCGGGTTTACAGATGTGACCGATACGCGCCCGGTGCCGGGTGTGGAGGTATCTATTCTTGTGAACCGTGCGGAGGCCGCGCGGTTTGGGGCGGATGTCAGCCTGCTCGGTCAGGCGGTGCAGCTTTTGACACAAGGCATTACAGTGGCCGATTACAGGCCCGATGACATTGACGGCTCCCTCGATATTCGGGTGCGGTTTCCGCGTGAGGAAAGGTCGCTGGCAGAGTTGGGCAGCTTGAGGGTCCCGACGAGTTCCGGGCTTGTGCCGATCTCCAACTTTGTGACCTTTGCCCCGTCTGAGCGTACCGGCGTTATTCGCAGGATCGACGAAAAGCGCGTAACGACGATCGAGGCGAACGTGGCGCCGGGCTTTCTGGTCAACGATCAGGTTGTGGCTTTGACGGCCGCACTCGAGGAGACCGAATTGCCCGAGGGGGTCGATTTCAGCTTCGCAGGTGAGGCGGAAGATCAAATGGAAAGTATGATCTTTCTTGTCGGTGCGTTTATCACCGCGATTTTCTTGATGTTTGTGATTTTAGTTTTGCAGTTCAATAACTTCTTCCAAGCCTTTGTGGTGATGAGCGCGATTATCTTTTCCATCGCGGGGGTTCTTCTGGGGCTGCTTGTGACGGGCCGTCCCTTCGGGATCGTGATGGGGGGCATTGGGGTCATCGCTTTGGCGGGGATCGTGGTGAACAACAACATTGTGCTGATCGACACCTACAATGATCTGAAGCGATCCGGTCAATCGCCGCTTGAGGCAGCTTTGCGGACCGGCGCGCAGCGTTTGCGGCCTGTGATCCTGACCTCCGTAACAACAGCGCTTGGATTGATGCCGATGGTGATTGGGTTGAACCTCAACTTCTTCACCCGGGAGATCGTTTACGGTGCGCCGTCGACGCAGTGGTGGACGGAGCTGTCTTCAGCGATTGCGGGTGGGCTGGTGGTCGCGACGGTGCTGACATTGGTCGTGACACCCGCTGTGCTGATGCTGGGTGAGAAACGCGCTTCACGGTAGCACGGGCGCTGTCTAGGATGCCAGGTGCTGCGCTTTCATTTCCCACGGGCCGTTTTCTTGTGACCAGTATTTGGCGGGGATGTCGGCGGCCGTGACGGCTTTCCATTGGGTACGCGCGAAGGCGACTGCGTCGCCATCGTTGCCGTCGAAAAGGATCATCGCCCGTTTGAGGGCAGGCACCTCGTCGGGGGTGAGGTCAGCGCCGTCGACGGAGATCAGGCAATCGGGGGTGTTCTTTGCAGTGTCTTCGGTCAGTAGGATCGGCTGGTCGGCGTCATGTTCGCCGCCTGCGCGGCCATGGGGCAGGAAGCCGCCGCCTTCCCAGAGTTTGGCGTCGAGCCAGTCGAGGCGGTCCGCCGTTTTGCCACGGATCGCGATGCGCCAGCCTGCTTTGCGCGCAAGGCCCAGCAGCTTGGGCAAGGTCTGCTCAAGCGGCTGGGTTGTGAGGTGATAGAAGAAAACCTCTGACACTTACTCGCCTTCGAAATTATCCGCGATCAGGCGGTTGAGGGCACGCACGCCCCAGCCTGTGGCGCCTTTAGGGGCGAAGTCGCTTTCCGTTTTCAGTGAGGCGACGCCAGCGATGTCGAGGTGGCACCAAGGTGTCTCCGGCTTCACGAAGCGCTCAAGGAATTGCGCGGCGGTGATCGAGCCTGCGGGGCGGCCGCCCACGTTTTTCATATCGGCCACACGGGATTTTAACTGGTCGTCATAGGCTTTGCCCATGGGCATGCGCCATGCGCCCTCTTCTTCCGCGTTGGCGGCTTTCAGGAACGCATTGGCGAGCGCGTCATTGTTGGAGAAAACGCCTGCGTTTTCATGACCCAAGCCGATGATGATCGCGCCTGTGAGCGTAGCGAGGTTGATCATGCCGATGGGGTTGTAGGTTTCCTGCGCGTACCAGAGAACGTCGGCGAGGACCAAGCGGCCTTCGGCGTCGGTGTTGATGACCTCGATCGTGTCGCCTTTCATGGAGGTGACGACGTCGCCGGGGCGCACGGCATTGCCCGACGGCATGTTCTCGACGAGGCCCACGAGGCCAACCACATTGGTTTTGGCTTTGCGTGTGGCCAAGGTTTTCATGACGCCGGCGACAACGCCCGCGCCGCCCATGTCCATGGTCATGTCTTCCATGCCGCCTGCGGGTTTGAGAGAGATGCCGCCGGTGTCAAAGACGACGCCTTTGCCCACCAGTGCGAAAGGTTGGTCGGCCTTGTCGCCGCCCATCCATTCCATAACGACGACTTTCGACGGGCTGTCGGAGCCTTGGCCGACACAGAGGAGCGAGCCCATGCCGAGCTTGGTCAGCTCATCTTCTTCGAGGATTTTGACTTTGAGACCGAGTTTGCTTAGTTCATCCAAGCGATTGGCGAATTCGGTGGTGGTCAGGATGTTGGCGGGCTCATTAACGAGGTCACGGGTGAAGAAGACGCCGTCGGCAATCGCGCCGTTGGCCTCAGCCGCTTTTGTGGCCGCGTCGGGATCGTTGACCATGAAAGTCACCGCGCCGGGATCAGTCGCGTCTTTGGTGAAGTGGTCGTTGAAGTCATAGACACGCAGGGCAAGGCCAAGGGCCACTTCTTCTGCGCGGCGCAGGTTGCCGCAAAGGACATGCGTTTCCTTACCATCAGCAAGCTTTGCAATCATGGCCCCCGCTTTGCGCGCGACGCCCATATCAGGGCGGCGGGAGAGTTTGACGACGATAACACCTTCGGCTGCAACATTGACGGGATAGGCCAGCATCGACGCTTTTCCCTCGGCCATCTTTTCAAAACTGTCACTTTCAACAAGGCGCGCGACGGCACCACGGGTCAGGCGGTTCACACGACGGGCTGTTGCGTCGAGCGTCCCAGCCTCAGGCACAAAAATCGCAAGGATACCGGTCGCATCTTTGATCTGGTCAATATCGGTGGCAACAAAAGTGGGGGTCAACGGAGATGTCATTTGAACGTGCCTTTGAATGGGTGGTTTTCCTATAGCTAGCGCGCGAAGATGTGGAAGACCAGAAGGCCCTTTTGAGGACCACTCAATTCGGTTAAGTTATGGGCAAAACAAGAGTGAGGAGCAGTAAGTGGCACGATTCGACAGATATATGCTGTCGCAGCTTCTGCTTTTGTTTGGATTCTTTTCCCTCGTTTTGGTCTCCGTTTATTGGATCAATCGTGCCATCCGGTTGTTTGATCAACTGATCGGTGACGGACAGACGGCTTTGGTGTTCTTGGAATTCACCATGCTGGCCCTGCCCTATGTGATCCTGATCGTCCTGCCGATTTCGGCCTTTGTGGCAACGGTTTACGTCACGAACCGCCTCACCACTGAAAGTGAAATGGTCGTATTGCAGACCGCCGGAGCCTCTACCCTGCGGATTGGACGTGCGGTTTTTTATTTCGGGATGATCGTTGCCGTTCTGGTGGGTATCCTTGCGCATCTTCTGGTGCCTGCCGCGCGCACGGAGCTTGCGGGGCGCAGTGCGGAGATCTCTCAAGACATCACAGCGCGGTTCTTGAAAGAGGGCCAATTCGTGCATCCCGCCTCAGGTATTTCGGTCTATATCCGCGACATCACGGAACTGGGCGAAATGAAAGAGCTGTTTCTGGAGGATACACGCGACCCATCTGCCATTGTTACCTACACGGCGCAAAAAGCTTTGCTGGTGCGGGGCGAGACCGGTCCACGTCTGGTGATGCGTGACGGGCTTGCGCAAACCTATCGGCCTGAAACGGGGCGGTTGAATACCATCGAGTTCACGGACTTTGCCTATGATATCGGCGCGTTGATCAAAAAAGATAGCACCGGTTTACGGGATTTGCGTGAATTGCAAACGAATGTCCTGCTGAATCCGACGCAAAGAGATTTGGACGGAGCGCGCGGCGACTTGCCGGATTTTCTTTATGAGGCGCATGACCGGTTCGCGCGGTCGTTGCTGTCGATTGTCGTCCCTCTGATGGGGTTTGCGGCCTTGATGGTTGGAGGGTTTTCGCGCTTTGGCGTGTGGCGGCAGGTTGTGATTGCTGTTGTGTTGATCATTTTCGTCCAGCTGATCGCCAACTGGTCTGAGGAGATCGGGCGCAGCGATGCGCGCCTTTGGGCCATGGCCTATCTTGCGCCCCTGTTTGGCTTGGTCTTGGCTGTCGGGCTGATCGCGTTGTCTTCAATTCGCAAATTCAGACGGGCAACGCCGGTCGGGGTGCCGTCATGAAGCTGGATCTGTATTTCGCGCGGCGGTTTATCCGGTCTTTCCTGCTGGTTTTTGGTGTGTTTTTCGGGATTGTCTATCTGATTGATATGGTCGAACAAATGCGCCGCTTTGACAGTGATGCGGTGGGCATGTTGGAGGCTGGAGAGCTGGCGCTGTTGAAAGCACCAGCGACGATGTACCGGATGCTGCCGCTTCTAACAGTTTTGGCGACGATCATGTTGTTCCTTGGTCTTGCGCGAACCTCAGAAATGGTTGTCAGCCGTGCGTCCGGGCGGTCGGCAATCCGGTCGCTTTTTGCCCCTGTCTTAACGGCTTACCTTTTCGGCGCTTTGGGTGTGGCTGCGTTGAACCCCATAGTTGCGGGGACATCAAAACAGTTTGAACTGGCCTCAGCGCGGTATGCAGGCAATGTGAACACCTCCTCCGTCAGTGATGACGGGTTGTGGTTGCGTCAGGCCAGTGATGGGGGTCAGGTCGTGATCCGTGCGAACCGGTCCAATCTGGACGGGACGCAGTTTATCGGTGTGACATTCTACGGGTTTGATCGCGCAGGCGCCGCGACCTACCGGATTGATGCAGAGCAGGCTGTGCTGCAACCGGGGGAATGGATCTTGAGCGTTGCCAAGCGCTGGACGTTTTCCGCTACTGAAAACGCAGAACAGGATTCAGAAGTGTTCGCCACATTGTCTGTTCCTTCCGATCTGACGCGTGATCAAATTCGTGACAGTTTCGGGTCACCAGAAGCCATTCCGATCTGGCAGTTGCCTGCGTTTATCGAGCAGCTTGAACGGGCCGGATTCTCCGCACTGCAACACCGGGTGTGGATGCAGATGGAGCTGGCAAATCCAGCCTTGTTGGCTGCGATGGTTTTGATCGGTGCGGTGTTCACGATGCGGCATACACGGTTTGGCCGCACGGGCTTGATGGTGTTGTTTGCGATCTTGCTTGGTTTCTCCGTTTACTTTTTGAGAAACTTTGCGCAAGTTCTTGGACAGAATGGACAAATCCCGATCTTCGTCGCCGCTTGGGCTCCGCCCTTGGCTGGCATCTTCCTCTCGCTTGGTCTGCTCTTCCATATGGAGGATGGCTGAGATGCGCGGAGCGATGAAGGCGCTGGTCTTCGGTGCATGTATTGGACTCGCGGGTGCGGCTGCGGCGCAGGATGTTCAGACGGCCTCACTTGTTGCAGATGATTTGCGCTTCAACCCGAATGCTGAGACCTTGGTGGCCAGCGGCAATGTGGAAGTGTTGCAGGACGGTGTGCGGCTGCGCGCCAGTGCGATCAGCTATGACGGCGCACGCGACAGGCTGACGGTTACGGGGCCGCTTTACCTTCTGGATGGTGATGAGATTGTCATCGTTGCCGATTTTGCGGAACTGTCCGGTGATATGCAGGACGGCATTCTGGCGCAGGCTCGCGTGGTGTTTTCCCAGCAGTTGCAAGTGGCGTCCAACGAGCTGCGCCGCACGGATGGGCGGTATTCGCAGTTCTACAAGACGGTCGCTTCAAGTTGCCGGATTTGTGCCGATAACCCCACCCCACTTTGGGAAATTCGGGCGCAGCGCATCACCCATGATGCGCAAGAGCGGCAACTTTATTTCGACAGTGCCAGCTTCCGCGTGCTGGATGTGCCCGTTTTCTACTGGCCTTATCTGCGGCTTCCAGATCCAACAGTTGAACGTGCCAGCGGGTTTCTGTTGCCCGAACTGCATTCAAACGGAGATATCGGCGTCGGGCTAAAGGTTCCGTATTTCTTCACTTTGGGCGATCATGCCGACCTGACTCTGACGCCATGGTTTACAACAAACGGCTCAAAGACGCTTGAGGCGCGGTATCGCCAGAAATTCACGTTCGGTGAGATCGAGATCAACGGAGCGCTGACAGATGACAATCTGACGAGTACGGAATCGCAGCGCGGATATATATTCGTTGACGGGACCTTTGCGTTGCCCCGTGGATTCACATTTGAGTTTGATGTCGAAGCGGTGACTGATCCGGGCTACCTGCTGCAATATGACTATTCCGACAAGGACCGGCTGGACAGCGCGTTCAATGTGTTCCGTGCGCGGCGCGACGAATATATCGGCGCGGAGCTTGTGCATTACAAATCCCTGCGAGCCGGAGAAAACAATCGCACGCTGCCAACCTTGGTGGGAGATGCGATCTACAAGCGGCGGTTTACGCCGCGATGGCCGGGTGGCATTGCCTCTGTTCAGCTTGAGGCGAGCGGCCTTTATCGCCGCGCAGATGTGCCTGTCAGCCTTGCGGAGCAAGCGCGTGACGTCGCACGGTTGTCTGCAGTTGCGGATTGGCGGCGGGATTGGCTTGTCGGCAATGGAATGGTGTTGGCGGCGGCCACGCAGCTGCGCGCCGATTGGTATCAGGTGCGCCAAGATGGGGGGCTGACCTTCAACGACACGACCGAAGTGACACCTTACGCAATGGCTGAATGGCGGTGGCCCATGCTGCGGCGGACAGCAGGTGCCACGCATCTGCTTGAACCGGTAGTGCAACTGGTTTGGGCCAAAAGCGGCGGGGACCGAGACGTCGCAAATGAAGACAGTTTGCTGGTCGAATTTGACGAGGCGAACCTGTTCTCTTTCTCGCGCTTTCCCGGTGTCGATCAGCAGGAATTCGGACGGCGCGCCAATATCGGCCTGACATACACGCGCGAAGATCATGATGGCTGGTCGCTTGGTTTGACCGTTGGCCGAATTCTGCGGGACCGCAACAACGCGCAATTCTCAGTCTCCACCGGCCTGCAAGGCAAGTCCAGTGACTGGCTGTTGGCCGCACATCTTGAGGTTGGTGAGGAATTCGATCTGATCAACCGCGCGCTGTTTGACGACCAATTCTCCCTCTCGCGCAATGAGATGCGGATGAGCTGGCACACAGACACGTTCCAATTGGCCTCAACATTCGCGTGGTTGGAGGCCGATGTCGCCGAGGGCAGACCTTTGGACACATCCGAATTTGCGATTGATGGCGCGTATCGTCTGAGCCGCCATTGGACGCTATCGAGCAATTTGCGCTATGATTTTGTGGATGATCGCACCACACGAACCGGCATTGGTGCGAGCTATCAAAACGAATGTGCGAAGGTCGACCTTTCCCTCTCGCGCCGGTTTACGTCTTCGACTAATGTGACACCGACGACGGAGTTTAACCTGTCGGTCCAGCTTGCCGGATTTGGCGCGCGCGGGATCGGGGGTGAAAGTTTCGCCCGAATGTGCAATGGATAATAAAAAAACGAGCGGCCCCATGACACGCAGACGGATTACCAAGTTTATCACCCGTGCAGCCTTGGTCTGCGCGATTGCACTGACAGGCATGACAGCGCCGCAGGGCACCGTGGCGCAAAGCTTGTTCAGCACGGCGATCACCGTGAATGACACGGCCATTACGAATTACGAGCTGGATCAGCGCGCGCGCTTTCTAACGCTTCTGCGCTCGCCAGGTGATCCGGTGGTTGAAGCCCGCAAAGGGCTTATTGACGACCGGTTGCGCCTGAGTGCCACGCGCCGTGCCGGAATCAATCCTACGCCTGAGGAAGTTCTGGAGGGGATGGAGGAGTTTGCCTCCCGCGCGAACCTGACGGCGGAGCAATTCGTCCAAGCGATCGAGCAAACCGGTGTTGCGCGTGAGACCTTCAGGGATTTCGTCGCGGCAGGTCTTGCGTGGCGGACCTTCGTGCAAGGTCAGTTCGGACCACGTTCGCAAGTCACTGAGGCTGAAGTTGACCGCACGCTTGCACAATCCGCCACGTCGCGCGGATCAGTTCGGGTCTTGATGTCTGAGATTATTGTGGTTGCTGGCGGCCCCACAGGCGATCGTAACCGCGCATTGATCCAGCGACTGTCTGATACAATCAAAACAAAGAGCGCATTCGCGGCGGCAGCCAGACGATATTCTGCAGCGCCGACGCGGCGGGTCAGCGGGCGTCTGGAATGGTTGCCTATCGGCCAGCTTCCCCCCGCGTTGCGCGCGGCGGTTCTGGTTTTGGAACCCGGTGAAGTGACCGACCCGCTGCCTTTGGGTCCCGGCATCGGGATTTTTCAATTGCGTGCCTTGGAAGAGATTGAAGGCGATGCGCCGGAAACGCTGGCCTTGGAATATGTGAAGCTTCTGATCCCCGGTGGGCGCTCTGATGCGGCGCGCGCGGATGCGCAGAAGCTGCAGGACACATACGACACGTGCGACGATCTTTATAAGCCTGCGCAATCACGTCCGGCAGAATACTTTGAGCGGCTAACGCAAGCAGCAAATGAAGTGCCCGGTGATATCGCGCTGGAATTGGCCAAGCTGGATGACAACGAGGTCTCAACTGCACTGACACGTCAAGACGGTGATTTCCTTGTCTACCTGATGCTGTGTGGCCGCACGGTGCAAACCGCTGAGGCAGAGCCGCAGCTTGACGAAAACGGCGAGCCCCTACCTGTCGTGGACGAGCGCGATCAGGTGCGTCAGAATTTGTTCAACCAACGTCTGGCCTCCTACGCGGATAGCTTTTTGGAAGAGCTGCGCGCAGACGCTGTTATCGTCGAAAACCCATGACCGCGATTTGCCTGACCTGTGGGGAACCCGCAGGCGTTGGGCTGGAAATTGCACAGAAAGCATGGAGCGCATTGCGCACCGAACTGCCGTTCTTTGTGTTGGGCGATGCGCGCCATATCACAGGCGAGACGCAACGGATTGAGGGCCCATCGCAGATTGACCTCACAGGCCCCCTGCCCGTTTTGCAGCATGATTTTGCCGGAGACCTGACGCCCGGCGTGCCCGATCCACGCAATGCGCAAGGCGTGATTGATGTGATCGCGCGCGGTGTTGAGATGGTCAAATCCGCAGAGGCGTCGGCGCTGTGCACCTTGCCCATCCACAAGAAAGCTTTGAAGGACGGGGCGGGGTTCGCCTTTCCCGGACATACGGAATATCTGGCGCATCTGGATGGCAAAGAGAGCGTCGTGATGATGCTCGCCTGCGATGCATTGCGGGTGGTGCCTGTGACCATCCATATCGCCCTGTCAGAGGTGCCGCAGGCGTTGACTCCAGATGTGTTGCGCCAGACGTTGCAGATCACGGAGCGCGCGTTGCAGCGCGATTTCGGCATCGCCGTGCCACGTCTGTCGGTCTGTGGTCTGAACCCGCATGCGGGCGAAGGCGGTAGCATGGGGACGGAGGAGCTGAATTGGATTGCTGGTTGTCTGCAGGAACTGGCTCAAGGCGGTATGAATGTCACGGGTCCATGGCCTGCGGATACGATGTTTCACACAAGCGCGCGCGCTGGGTATGATGTGGCGGTTGCGATGTATCACGACCAAGCACTCATCCCGGTCAAGACGATTGATTTTGCAGGCGGTGTGAACGTGACTTTGGGGTTGGATTTTGTACGCACCTCACCCGATCACGGCACAGCTTTCGATATTGCGGGCAAGGGTCTTGCGGACCCGACCTCGACCATTGCCGCGTTACGCATGGCCCAGCATATGGCTGAGGCGCGCGGGATTTGAGTATTTTTGCCAAAACGAAGCAGATGTTATGGCCCAGATAGATGGATTGCCCCCTCTTGCGGATGTGATCCGGACGCATGAGCTGTCGGCCAAGAAGTCCTTGGGGCAGAACTTTTTGCTGGATCTGAACCTAACCGCAAAAATTGCGCGGCAGGCCGGTGATCTGAGCGGGTGTGATGTGTTGGAAGTGGGTCCCGGTCCCGGTGGTTTGACGCGCGGATTGCTGGCCGAGGGCGCGCGCAAAGTGTTGGCCATCGAGAAAGACGCGCGGTGCCTCCCTGCTTTGGAGGAGATCGTGGCGGCTTATCCGGGGCAATTGCAGATCGTGAATGGGGATGCGCTGGAGGTTGATCCTTTGGCCCATCTGACTGCGCCAATCCGTGTGGCGGCCAATCTGCCTTATAATGTCGGGACAGAGCTATTGGTGCGGTGGTTGACGCCACCGGAATGGCCGCCGTTTTGGCAGAGCTTGACGTTGATGTTTCAGCGCGAGGTGGCCAACAGGATTGTCGCGACACCGGGCAGTAAGGCCTATGGGCGGCTGGCAGTTTTGGCGCAATGGCGCTCTACCCCGCGGATTGTGATGGAATTGCCGCCAGAGGCGTTTGTGCCTGCCCCGAAAGTACACTCCGCCGTGGTGCATTTGGACGCGTTAGACGCCCCGCGGTTTGAAGCGGATGCGGTTGTTTTGAACCGTGTCGTCGCGGCTGCCTTTAACCAGCGTCGCAAGATGCTGCGCTCGGCCTTGAAGAGCCTTGCGCCCGACATTGAAGACCGGTTGCTGGCGGCGGGACTGAAACCCACGGAGCGGGCCGAGCAGGTTCCGTTGGAAGGGTTTTGTGCCCTTGCGCGGCAGTTCTGAGGACTGCGGCCGCGTTAACGTTTAAGAACCCCATGTGGAATGGAGCTCTTGATAGATTTCGTCTGTTTTGACTTTGAAGCGGACTATTCCGCCGCAGCGGAATCGTCTGGTGCCGGTTTGGGCTTGCGCGTGCGGGGTTTGCGGGCGGGCTTTGGTGCGGCTTCCACCGTTTCCACTAATCCGCTCTCTGCGCCCTCTTCGCCCAGATCAATGATGTCAGGCTGATCGCCCGCGCCCAAAATCCGGTCGAGGCCTTCACGATCACCTTCATCTTGCTTGCGCGGTTTACGCTCGCGTTTGGGGCGATCATTTTGTTGTGGCTGGGCTTGCGGTTGCGCCTCGCCCCCTTCGGCCTGCGACGCCTGACGTTGGGCATCGCGTTCTTCGCGTTCGCGTTGCTGGCGTTCGCGATTGGCGGCTTGTTGCGCCTCTTGCGCTTCGCGCTTGGCTTCTTGTTCTTTCAAAGCGTCGCCTAACATACGGGCGTAATGCTCTGCGTGTTGTTGGAAATTCTCTGCAGCCACGCGGTCACCGGCAAGCTGGGCATCGCGATGAAGCTGGGTATATTTCTCGATGATCTGCTGCGGCGTGCCGCGCACTTTGCCTTCCGGCCCCGAGCTGTCAAACACCCGATTGACGATGTTGACGTTAGAGCGGTTATTGTTGTTGCGGTTCTTGCCGCGCGAACGGGATTTTTGAGATCTCATGTGGGTTGGGTTCCAGCCTTGTAAGCAGCGGTCTGTCCTTTTGTGATCCTATCCGCAATCAAAGCGGTGTCCCCATGACGTAGGATCAAGACCTTATTTTTGGCTTAAGCGTAAGGGGGCACAACGCGCCAACGCCCTACTGCGGAAAGTAAAACAACGCGCAGGCGCATTTTGCAAGAGGATTCGTTAAGCGCAAGGCAAGTTTCAGCGTATTTTGGCTGCAACCACACGATCTTTGCCGTTGAGATCGGGAAGGATACGAATCTGGCTGAACCCTGCCGCATCAAACAGCGATGACACGGCCGGACCTTGATCAAAGCCTATCTCGACCAGCAAGCGTCCACCGGATGTCATATGGCGTGCCGCGTCTGAGGCAATGATGCGGTAGGCTGATAACCCGTCACCGCCGGGCGTCAGGGCGATGCGCGGCTCGTGATCTTTGACTTCCGGATCCAGCGCATCGAACGCATCATCCGTGATATAGGGCGGGTTGGAGACGATCAGATCGAACTTCCCCTCAACCGTGCTGAACCAGTCGCCGTGCTGAAGGGTTGCGCGTTCCGTAAGGCCAAGCGCCTCTCTGTTCTTCTTGGCCACTTCCAGCGCTTTGCGTGAGCAATCGACACCTAGCCCGCGCGCTGTGACCCGCTCTGCCAGAAGGCTTAGCAGAATGCAGCCCGATCCTGTCCCGAGGTCGAGCACCGTATCGAATTGCGTTGTCAGCGCCGCTTCCACCAAGGTTTCTGTATCTGGTCGCGGATCGAGGACGGAATTGGTGACCTGAAAATCATGTTTCCAGAAGGCGCGCGTTCCAAGAATTTGAGAGACAGGCACGCGCAGCGCCCGCTGATCCATCGCGTTCAGGAAGGTTGCGAGCTGCAATGTATCGAGTTGCTGTGACGCACGACCTACAAGCGCGGCGCGGTCAATTTGAAGGGTATGAGCCAGTAAGATGGCGGTATCTGCCCCCGGGGTTGGCACGCCTGCTTTTTCCAGCCGCGCAGTGCCATCTTGCAAATGCTCACCTATCGTTTGGTGCATCAGAGCCCTTCATCTGCCAACATCTGCGCTTGGGCATCAGCCGTAAGCGCGTCGATTATTTCATCAAGGTCCCCCTGCATGACCTGATCTAGCTTATAAAGTGTTAAATTAATGCGATGATCCGACATCCGGCCTTGCGGGAAATTATACGTCCGGATCCGCTCGGATCTATCCCCTGAGCCAACTTGTGCCTTCCGGTCAGCAGAACGGGCGTCGTCAATCTTTTGACGCTCCATATCATAAAGCCTCGCACGCAACACATGCATCGCAATTTCGCGATTGCGGTGCTGTGACTTCTCAGAGCTGACGACAATGATGCCAGTGGGGATATGGGTGATGCGCACCGCACTGTCTGTCGTGTTGACATGCTGCCCGCCTGCGCCGGACGCGCGCATCGTATCAATGCGGATATCCGTGCCGGGAATGTCGATATCGACCTCCTCCGCCTCAGGCAGGACCGCGACGGTTGCGGCAGATGTGTGGATACGGCCACCGCTTTCTGTAACCGGGACACGCTGAACCCGATGTACGCCGCTCTCATATTTGAGCCGCGCAAAGACGCCTGCGCCTTTCACATGCGCTGTGACTTCCTTGATGCCGCCAAGTTCGCTTTCCTGCATCTCGATAATGTCGAAGCTCCAGCCTTTGCCTTCGGCGTAGCGGCGATACATGTTGAGCAAGTCACCGGCAAACAGTGCGGCTTCGTCACCGCCGGTGCCGGGACGGATTTCAATCATTGCGGGTTTTGCGTCGGCGGCGTCTTTCGGAAGCAGGACTAAACGAATTGAAGCCTCTGCCTCAGGCAATTGCGCTTTCAACTCGGCCAGTTCTTCTTCGGCCAGTTCTTTCATTTCGGGATCTGCGAGCATGGCTTCGGCATTCTCGATCCCGTCGAGAATTGCGCGAAAGGCTGCGACCTCTTCCGCGACCGGCTTCAGTTCCGCATATTCGCGGCTGATGGCTGCGAAATCATCTGTACTTCCTGAGGAAAGCTGCGCCTCAAGGAATTCAAATCGTTGCGTAATCTGTGCGAGTTTCTCAAGTGCGACCATCTGCGAAGTGCTGCCCGATTGGCACGAAAGCGTCAACTGTGCTATTCTCATTCCATGAAGAAAAATCTGATAGTTCTGACATTTCTCGCCGCTGCCTTGTCTACTCAATCAGTTGCGCAAGGTAAGAAAACTCAAGACTGCTACTGCCGGAATAAGGGCGGTGAACGAGTTGAAATTGGCCAGACCCGTTGCCTGAATGTGGGCGGGCGGATTTTCATGGCGCGCTGTGAAATGTCGTTGAACGTGCCGATGTGGCGCGAGCAGGAAGGCGGGTGCCTGTCGTCTTAAGACGCGAGCGCTTGAAGCCAGTTTTCTACGCGTGCTTTGTTCACGCCTAAATCCTCTATGCCGTAGATTTGGCGGGAGAGAAGAACCAATTTTGACGCCCCCTCACCTGCATCGGTTATCTTTACGGATGCGATGTCAGGGAATCCCCATAGGCCAGACCTAGTGACATAGCTTGCATGACCCGTGGCAAGATCGCCTGCGAGTTTCACAGTGCGCGGGGTCGCGAGAATGACGGCTTCCACTTTCGCGGCGAGATCGGCGCGGGTCATGTCAAAAGATGGCGGTGTGATGTCTGCCCCGTCGCGCACGAACACATAGCCACGGACTGACGGGTCTTTTGCCGTTTCGGGATCAACATGAAATTTCTCAGCGTTGACCGGTGCCAGCCTGACATAGGCAAAGCCTGCACCAACCAGAAGAACAATCGCGAGGCTTGCGATTTTTAGCATGAGGTCGTCCTCACTCTCGTTTCAAGAATACCGATGGGCGAAACGTCGAAAGCCTATTCGGCAGCAACATCCGCTTCCGCGTCCAGTTGGGCGGCGCGTTTTTCAACAAGCTCGACGATATGATCGACCATACCCTCGTTGTCTTGTTTGTGATCTTGCTTGCCGGCCATGTAGATCATACCGGAGCCTGCCCCCCCGCCGGTGAAGCCGACATCCGTCATCAGCGCCTCACCCGGGCCGTTCACGACACAGCCAATGATCGACAGGCTCATCGGTGTTTTGATATGCTCCAGCCGTTTTTCCAACTCAGCCACGGTTTCGATCACGTTGAAGCCCTGACGCGCGCAGGATGGGCAGGAAATGATGTTCACGCCACGGTGGCGCAGACCCAAAGATTTCAGGATTTCGTAGCCGACTTTAACCTCTTCGACTGGATCAGCAGACAAAGATACGCGGATCGTGTCGCCAATGCCGGACCACAAAAGATTACCGAGCCCAATGGCTGATTTGATTGTGCCTGAAACCAGACCACCCGCTTCCGTGATGCCAAGGTGGATCGGCGCATCCGTGGCTTCGGCCAACCCTTGATAGGCTGCGGCGGCAAGGAAAACATCCGAGGCTTTGCAGCTGATTTTGAATTCGTGAAAGTCATTGTCTTGCAGAATACGGATGTGATCGAGACCGCTTTCGATCATCGCTTCTGGGCAAGGCTCTGCGTATTTCTCAAGCAGGTGTTTTTCGAGGCTGCCTGCATTGACGCCGATCCGGATGGAGCAGCCGTGATCTTTGGCCGCTTTGATCACTTCTTTGACGCGATCCTCGGACCCGATATTGCCGGGATTGATCCGTAGGCAGGACGCGCCCGCCTCTGCCGCCTCAATAGCGCGCTTATAGTGGAAGTGAATGTCAGCCACGATTGGCACTGGGCTTTCGGCAACGATCTCTTTCAGCGCTTTCGCGGAGGCCTCATCGGGAGCGGAGACGCGCACGATATCTGCGCCAGCTTCCGCGCAGGCCTGCACTTGTTCGATGGTCGCCGCAATATCCGTGGTGATGGTGTTCGTCATGGTCTGCACTGTAATCGGTGCATCGCCGCCAACAGGCACGTTGCCCACCATGATCTGGCGGGACTTCCGGCGATCAATTTGGCGCCAAGGACGAATGGAGTGGAGGGACGACATATGGGCTGCCTTGCAACTGCTGCGATTTCTTAAAGATATAGGCCGAGGGCGCGCGTATCGCAATCAAACTGTCGAGGCCTGCGACGCTCCGCGCAGAGTTGACTACTCAGTGATGGCAGGTGTGTCAGCCATTGCCGTCAAAACGTCGGACAAAACCGGATCGGCATTCAAATCCGCTTCTGTGTAGGCGGTCGTAATGGCGTCAACACCGAGCGCCACGTTTTTAGCGACAGAGGTGCCGGGACCGGCTGGGCCGAATGTCCGGCCTTGCACATTGAAGTAAAGCGAGCCGGAGTTTCCGGCGCGCAGCAACGGCGGCTCTTCTGATTTCGGCAGAACATACTGCTCGCCAGCATCAAGAATTTTCTCAAACAAGATCGTGCCATCGGCGGAGGCCACACGGACCCAAGCGGGTCGCACGGCAAAAAGCACGACATCTGGTGCATCGACCTCTACGACCTGCGGCGTCGCAGGGGTCGGGAAGGACGGAGCATCAACAGCCGTACGGGCCAAGGCAACCGGCGCGTCAAAACCGATCCCATCTTGAACCAGCGCACCATTGGTGCGCGGGTCGAGTGCCGCAATCGGGCCGTCGCGTGCCGTCAGGACCGGAGCCTCCAACGCCTGAGGGCGGTACAGCCTGTCCAGTGCATCAGCAGAGGGGGCTGCGAAACCTGTTGTGGTATCCGCTGTCTCGATACTTCCGGGACTGGTTTGCAGGGTTTCGACCTCAGCTACGATGCCGGGTGTCTGTTCGACCGGTGCAAAATCAACGCGTTGAATTTCCTGAAGGACAGTCCAGCCGCCATACCCCAATACGCCAATTAACGCGACCATCACAGATATGGACCCAATCGCGCCCGGCTCAATGCGGGACAAGACCCCCTCACCCATTGGCGCATAAGGCGCCGCTGGTTTGATTATCGCGTCTTCGGTCGGTTTTCTGATTGCAGCGGAGGCCAGTTTGTTCTTGCTCGTCGTGGCTTTATTCGCCGACAGGCCTTCCACACCGGTAAAGCCGGACTCGTCGCAGAACCGCTTGAAAGCCCATTCAGGGTCTAGTCCAAGGAAGCGCGCGTAGGACCGGACGTAGCCCGCGATGAACCCGGGTGTCTCGAACACTGATGGGTCGGCGTTTTCTACAGCCGCAATGTAAGTGGCTTTGATCTTTAGCTCGCGTTGCACATCCAAAAGCGACTTGCCCATCGTCGCGCGCTCACCGCGCATGATGTCACCCAAGCGCAGGTCAAAAGCATCGAAGCCACGTTTTTCTTCGACGGTTTCTTCGGTTTTAGGATGTGACTTTCGCCCCAGCATCAGCGTCTGCCCGCCACGTTAGTGTTTGTACTTGTCGTTACCCAGTGAGCTGCGATTCGTCCCCAGCGCGCTCATATTGCCATCGTGTTAACACAATCGTGACGCACGTTCCACGGTAGGATAATCTTACCCAGCGTTCTCGGCACGATTCAGCGCACATTGCCCCCAAAGCATGTCTAACGCCTTAATAAGTGCCTCAACCTTAACGGAATTATGCACCGGTGACGGAGTGAACCGCAGCCGCTCTGTCCCACGTGGGACGGTCGGGAAGTTGATCGGCTGTACATAAATACCGTACTCTTCCAGAAGCATGTCGGAGATCATCTTACATTTCACCGGATCGCCCACGTGGACGGGCACAATGTGGGAGCCATGGTCGATAAGTGGCAGTCCCAGACCGCGCAATCGCAGCTTAAGGCTCGCCGCACCGTCTTGGTGTTGTTGGCGCAAGGTCTGGTCGTCTTTCAGAAACCGCACACTCGCCGCAGCCCCGGCCGCAACCGCTGGTGGCAAGGACGTCGTGAAAATGAAACCCGGTGCGTAAGACCGGACCGCATCACACATTTTCGCAGAGGCAGCAATATAGCCTCCCATAACGCCGTAAGCTTTTGCAAGCGTACCATTTATGATGTCGATGCGGGCCATAAGCCCATCACGTTCGGCAACGCCGCCGCCGCGTGGGCCATACATGCCGACGGCATGAACTTCGTCCAAATAGGTCAGCGCGCCGAACTCGTCGGCCAAATCGCAGATCGCCTCAATCGGTGCAAAATCGCCATCCATTGAATAAATGGATTCGAATGCAATCAGCTTTGGCGCATTAGCCGGAAGCGCTTGAAGTTTTTCGCGTAAATCATTCAGATCATTGTGTTTAAAGATCTGCTTTGCGCCACCATTGCGGCGAATGCCTTCAATCATGGACGCGTGATTCAGGCTGTCGGATAAAATCACCAGACCTGGGAAGAGCTTCGGCAGAGTAGAGAGCGTCGCGTCATTCGCGATGTAGGCAGAGGTAAACAAAAGGGCCGCTTCTTTGCCGTGTAGATCGGCAAGTTCGGCCTCCAGCTTTTTGTGATAAACCGTCGTGCCCGAGATATTGCGCGTGCCACCCGACCCTGCGCCAGTTGCGTCTAACGCTTCGTGCATGGCCTCTAAGACGGCTGGATGTTGGCCCATTCCGAGGTAATCATTCCCACACCAGATCGTCACATCGCGCTGCGTGCCGTCTTCGCGGGTCCAGACAGCATCGGGAAAATTGCCACGTCCCCGCTCCACATCAATAAACGTGCGATACCGACCTTCTTCGTGCAGACGGTTCAGCGCTAGATCGAGGGAGGCATCATAGGTCATCTGGAATCTCGCGAGGCTTGCTTGAGTTAGCGATGATATAGTCTGAATGTGAGGATGTTGCGAAGCTACAATTTGCCGCCCCTACGAGAATGTGAAAGTCCAGATTGATCTGGTTCCGATACGCGGTCCGCGCTCAAAGTAACGCGCGCTGCAGGACAGAAGCATGAAGCGGCAAATGATGTAAGGCGCTTCACACCCTCCGTAAAAATTTTGAAATTTCTATGTAAATTCGACCAATTATCGTCGAAGTCGGCGCCAGTGGTATGGCGCACACCGTCATTGTTTCCAGCCATGTCGGTTTGGCTTTACAGCAGGGTCTGCACTGATAGGTTTGCCACAAATTGAACACAATTGCGGGGGCAACGCATGTCGGTAGAGAAGGCTTTAGACCACGTAGATGGAGATTTGAACAACGCGGTTGAGCGGTTGTTGGACCTTTTGCGTATCCCGTCAATCTCCACCGATCCGGCCTACAAAGATGACTGTGATCGCGCCGCAGATTGGCTGGTTGAGGACCTAACCTCCATCGGTCTCAGCGCAAGCAAGCGCCCTACCCCCGGCCATCCGATGGTTATGGCGCATGGGTCGGATGACGGCCCGCATGTGATGTTTTACGGCCATTATGACGTGCAGCCCGTCGACCCGCTGAACTTGTGGAACACACCCCCTTTTGAACCCGCTTTGGAAGAGACAGAAAAAGGACGCGTGATCCGTGGCCGGGGATCGTCTGATGACAAGGGCCAACTGATGACCTTTGTCGAAGCCTGTCGCGCTTGGAAAGCCGTGACAGGTTCCCTACCCGCGAAAGTGTCGATCTTCTTCGAGGGTGAAGAAGAAAGCGGCTCCCCGTCGCTGGTGCCGTTTATGGAAGCGAATAAAGAAGAGCTGACGGCTGATGTCGCCTTGATTTGTGACACGGGCCTGTTCGGCGAAAGTACACCCGCAATTGTCACGCGCCTGCGCGGTTTGCTGGGCGAAGAACTGACGATCACGGGACCGAACAAGGACCTGCATTCGGGAATGTATGGCGGCATCGCACGCAATCCGGTGCGCGTTCTTGCCAAGATCATTGCATCGCTGCATGACCACACGGGCCGGATCATGGTTCCGGGATTTTATGATGGCGTGGCAGAGTTGCCAAAAGATATCGCGCAGCAATGGACCGATCTGGGCTTCGACAATGCGGAGTTCCTTGGTGAAGTTGGTCTGGGCATTCCTGCCGGTGAAGACGGGCGCACAGGGTTAGAAATGATCTGGTCGCGCCCCACCTGCGAAGTGAATGGCATTGGCGGCGGCTATCAGGGCGATGGGTTCAAGACCGTTTTGCCGTCGCAAGCCACGGCCAAGATCAGTTTCCGTCTCGTGCCCGGGCAGGATCCGTTGAAACTGCGGGAGAGCTTCCGCGCGTTTGTCGAAGCGCAATTGCCTGACGATTGCACGGTCGAGTTCAAAGGCCACGGCGCGTCGAGCGCGTCTGAGATGTCCACCGACCACCCTGCGTTCGAGAAGGCACGTAGCGCTCTGTCCGATGAGTGGCCAAACCCGGCCGCCTTTGTGGGTTGTGGTGGGTCAATCCCGATTGCAGGGCATTTCAAAGACATCCTTGGGATGGACGCGATGCTGATCGGGTTTGGCAAGGATGACGATCAAATCCATTCGCCGAACGAGAAGTATGACCTATCGAGCTTCCATAAAGGCATCCGGTCATGGGTGCGCGTTCTGGATGCCTTGTCGAAATAGATGATCTCGCGCCGCGCCCTTCTGACGCTCGGCCTGTTTGGCGGGGCGTATTGGGTCATTCGCAACGGAGATCTTTGGGATCGTTATGGCCCGCTGCCAGAGTTCACGACAAAAGGCGTCCCGAAAGGGTTTCGCAAAGTAGTCACCTCTGGGGACGGTATCAGTGCGGGTCTGAGCAATCCGTTGATCGGGCTACAAGATCCAAACAAGCCCTCTCGCCCCGCCGGTTTTGAACTGACACAGGCAAATTTGGACGATGTTCTTTTTGATGTGCGTGCGACACCGGGCATTGTGCGGCTGGCCTACTTCACCGACTACAACTGCCCGTATTGCCGTGTGCTCGGCAAAGAGTTGGCAAGTTTAGCGGACGCACCGAATGGTGATGTACATATCAGCTGGCGCGAATTGCCGTTGCTGGGCGAGACATCTTTACTTGGTGCGCGGGCCGCAATTGCTGCGCGAGAACAGCAAGCCTATCTCGCCTTTCATAAACGGCTCAATACCGGTGTGGTTCGGATCAATCGCAATTATATCGAAGCAATTTCATATGATTTGTCTTTGGACTTTCAGCGGCTTGTCCGTGACATGGGATCTGCGAAAACAGACCTGAAACTTGCCCAAGCCACGGCTGTCCAAAGCGCCTTTAGTGTTATCGGCACACCGTTTCTTCTGATTGGCCGCACGGCAATCAACGGACGGGTCAGCCCGCCGCTTTTGCGGCGATTGATTGAATTAGAGCGGCAGCGCGGTAGTTGATTTGATCTCCTCCATCGACAGCAATGCCGTCACATTGAATATACGCACCTCGCTGATCAAAGCCTGATAGAACTCATCATAGGCGCGCGCATTGGCGACGCGGACTTTCAGAATGTAGTCGATATCACCCGCAAGGCGGTGCGCTTCCATCACCTCGGGACGCGCCTGCAGGGTTTGCAGGAACTTGTCTTGCCAGTCGGCCTCATGCTCTGAAGTTCGGATCAAAACGAAGAAGCAGGCCTCCAGCCCCAACTTCTCCGCGTCCAGCACGACCGTGTCCTGTTTGATCACGCCGCGCGAGCGCATTTTCTTGATCCGGTTCCACACGGGCGTCTTCGAACTGCCTGTTTTCTTGGCAATTTCATCAAGACTTTGTGAGGCGTCGCGTTGCAACTCTGCGAGGATATTCCGGTCCATCGCGTCCAACTGGTCTGCCATTCCTGAATTCCTTCCGATTGGGAACTGTCGTTCCTGAATTTCAATTTTACAGAACAATATTCCTTATCTTTGCGAATGGGTAGGCTTTCTTAGGATTTTTTTCTAAATATGAGGGTAAAGAAGCGAAGGACTGTTCCGAGATGAAACACTTTCCGATCTTTATGGCCCTGGAAGGCCGCCGCGTTGTCTTGTCGGGCGGCGGCGAAGCGGCTTTGGCGAAACTGCGTTTGCTTCTGAAGACTGAAGCCAAACTGGTGGTTGTCTCAGATGACCCCGCTCCTGAAATCCGCACATGGGCTGCCGAGAAGCGCCTGACCCTGATCAAACGCGCGATGGAGCCGGGCGATGCGCTTTGCGCGTCTCTGTTCTACGCAGCCAATGAAGATGACGCCGAAGATGCTCGCGTGGCTGCGCTCGCCTATCGCGACGGTGCATTGGTCAATATCGTGGACAACCTGGCCGACAGCCAATTCATCACCCCCGCCATTGTCGACCGCGATCCCGTCACTGTGGCCATCGGCACGGAAGGCGCGGCACCTGTGCTGGCACGCGCCATTAAGAAAGACCTCGAAGAAAAGCTGTCGCCAAATCTGGGCCTGATGGCGCGGATCGGCAAAGCGTTTCGCTCAAAAGTCGAAGCCCTGCCCTTTGGTGCCAAACGCCGTGCGTTCTGGTCGGATTACTATGCGGCGGATGTCGCTGATGCCGATGTGGCTCAGGATCGCCTTGAAGACCTGCTCGACAAACACCTGCACGCACCAGAGCGCGACGGCTGGGTCGATCTGGTTGGCGCAGGCCCCGGTGATCCGGAGCTGCTGACGTTGAAAGCGCGTAAGGCACTCGATAACGCCGATGTCGTGATCTATGACCGCCTTGTCGCCCCCGAAATTCTTGAGCTTGCCCGCCGAGAAGCGGTGATGCTGTCGGCTGGCAAAGAAGGCTTTGGGCCATCTGTGACGCAAGATGCGATCAACGAGATGATCGTCAGCCATGCCCGTGGCGGTGCGCATGTCGTGCGTTTAAAGTCCGGCGATCCAACCGTGTTTGGTCGCTTGGATGAAGAAATTGAGGCCTGCGAAGCCTCCGGCGTCAAATGGACCATCGTGCCGGGCATTACCTCTGCCTCCGCCGGTGTCGCCGCGCTTGGCCAATCGCTTACAAAGCGCGGTCGCAACTCCGGCGTGCGCTTCATCACGGGCCATGACACCAAGGGTTATGCCGCGCATGATTGGCGCGCACTCGCCGCGGAAGGCGAAGTTGCGGCGATCTACATGGGCAAGAAAGCCGCGCGGTTCTTCCAAGGGCGTCTGCTGATGCATGGCGCGGACCCGGCAACGCCTGTGACCGTGATCGAGAATGCGTCGCGCGCCTCGCAACGCATCCTGGCGACCACGCTCAGCGAGCTCGAACCCTCCTTGACCGAAGCGAATTTCGACGGTCCTGCCCTCGTCTTTCTCGGCCTTGCCCCACGCGCTGCACTTCAAGCGGCAGAAAAGTTTGAACAACAGGAGGCTGCGGTATGAGCAAGCCCTTCACCCCGAAAGTCGTCACCGCAAACGCTCTGCTGGAAGGCGATGTGATATATCTGACCGAAGACGATCAATGGTCGCGCTCTTTGAAAGACGCCGAAGTGATCGATGACGAAGCACATGGTGATCTGCGTGTGCTCTTCGGCCAGTCCCAGCCCAATGAGGTCGTCGGTGTCTACTTGATCGACGTCAACGTCACCGATAACGGCCCGGAGCCCAAGCATTTCCGCGAGGAATTCCGCACCAAAGGCCCCTCCAATTACGCACATGGCAAGCAGGAGCTCGCATAATGTACCAGTATAACTCATTCGACCGCGACTTTCTGGCGGAACGCAACGCGCAATTCCGCGCGCAGGTGGAACGCCGTATCGACGGCTCGCTGACCGAGGACGAGTTCAAGCCGTTGCGCTTGATGAACGGCCTTTATCTGCAGCTGCATGCCTATATGCTGCGGGTCGCGATCCCCTATGGCACGCTGAATTCCGCGCAAATGGACCGCTTGGCCTTCATCGCCGACAAGTGGGACAAGGGCTACGGCCATTTCACGACGCGCCAGAATATCCAGTATAACTGGCCTGAGCTGCGCGACGTGCCGGATATGCTGGACGCGTTGGGCGAGGTCGGCATGCACGCCATCCAGACCTCCGGCAACACGATCCGCAACGTGACCTCCGACCATTTCGCTGGCGCTGCGGCGGATGAGATCGAAGACCCGCGCCCAACGGCTGAATTGCTGCGTCAGTGGTCCACCGATCACCCTGAATTCCAGTTCCTGCCGCGCAAGTTCAAGATCGCTGTAACAGGCTCCCCGAATGACCGCGCCGTCACCAAAGCGCATGACATCGGGTTGCGCATGGTGCGCAATGAAGCAGGTGAGCCGGGCTATGAAGTGATTGTTGGTGGAGGCCTTGGCCGCACGCCGATGATCGGCAAAGTGCTGCGGGAATTCCTGCCCAAGGCCGATCTGCTGCCTTATGCGGAAGCTATCGTCAGCGTCTACAACCTGCTGGGTCGCCGCGACAACAAGTACAAAGCGCGGATCAAGATCACCGTGCATGAGAATGGCATCGACACGATCCGCGATCTGGTCGAAGAGCGTTTCGCCCTGCTGCGCCCCCAATTTGGCGGTGTCGATCAGGAAATGCTGGCATGGATCGAGGCGCAATTTACGGCGCCTGCGTTCCTGAAAGCCTCCGTCGCGCCCTTCAAAGATGCCTATCACCATGATCCGGTTTTCCGCTCATGGGTCGACACCAATATCGAGAAGCACCGCAACGATGATTACGCAATCGTGTCGATCAGCATCAAGAAACAAGGCCAGACACCGGGTGATGCCACGTCCGAGCAGATGCGCGTCATGGCCGAGATTGCGCGCGACTATGCGCATGACGAGCTGCGCATCAGCCACGAGCAGAACGTGATCCTGCCGCATGTGCATAAATCGCACCTGCCCGCAATCCACGCGCGCCTGCGCGAGGTCGAGTTGGCCACCGCGAATATCGGCCTGATCTCCGACATCATCGCCTGCCCCGGCATGGATTACTGTGCGCTCGCAACTGCCCGCTCCATCCCTGTCGCGCAACAGATTGCGACTCGTTTCGACGAGCTGAAGCTGGAGCATGATATTGGCGAGCTGAAGATCAAAATCTCTGGCTGCATCAATGCTTGTGGGCACCACCATGTGGGCCATATCGGCATCCTCGGTCTCGACCGTGCGGGTGTGGAGAACTACCAAATCACCCTCGGCGGCGATCACACAGAAACTGCCGAAGTCGGCCAGCGTGCCGGTCCGGGCTTCGCTTATGACGAGATCGTGCCAGCAATCGAGCGCATCATCGATGCCTATCTTGAGCTGCGTTTGAACGAAGATGAAACCTTCATCACCGCCTATCGACGTCTCGGCATGGCCCCGTTCAAAGCCGCCCTTTATCCGGAGGTCAAAGCAAATGCCGCTTAAAGAACTCGCCGAACGCCGCACCCTGTTGCATCGCAAAAGCGATGCGCAGACCATCCTGAAACACGCGCTTGATGACGTGCAAATCGAACAGGTCGCTTTGGTCTCCAGCTTCGGCGCGGAAAGCGTCGTGCTGTTGCACATGGTGGCGCAGATCAATCCGGATACGCCAGTGCTGTTTTTGGACACAGAAATGCTGTTCCCCGAAACGCTCGCCTATCAGCAACAGGTCGCAGAGCAACTTGGCCTGAGAGATATGCGCGTCATTCGCCCGTCTCGTGCCAAGCTGATGGAGCGGGATGTCGACGGTATCCTGCATACATTCGACACGGACGCCTGCTGCACATTGCGCAAGACCGAACCGTTAGAAGAGGCCCTGCAGGGCTTTGGCGGTTGGATCACCGGACGCAAGCGCGTGCAAGGCGGGCAACGCGCCCAACTGCCGCTTTATGAGAAAGACGATGGCGCGCGGATCAAGATCAATCCGTTGGCCGATTGGACACCTGAGATGATCGCGGACTACATAGACACCCATGATTTGCCGCGTCACCCGTTGGTCAGCCATGGATTCAAGTCCATCGGTTGTGCGCCCTGCACCACAAAGGTGGCTGAAGGTGAAGATCCCCGCGCAGGCCGTTGGCGTGGAATGGAAAAATCCGAATGCGGCATTCATTTCGAGAATGGCAAGGCCATCAGACAGGAGAACGCAGCATGAGCGTTTTGGTACAAGATACGGGCTTCGTGACCGATGATTGGAACCGTGGTTTCACCCCGCTGGACGACCTGCCCGCAAATGATACGGCCTGCTGCGTGGACGTCCCAAGCGATGCTGATCCCGCAGGGCTGGCCAATCGGTTGAGCGAGATCGACATGATCCGTGTGGAGTTTCCGTCTTCTGCTGACGGGCGCGGCTTCACCATCGCGCGCCGCCTGCGCCTGATGGGCTATGAGGGCCGCTTGCGCGCGAACGGCCATGTCATTGCGGATCAATATGCAATGGCGCGCCGCTCCGGCTTTGATGAGGTCGAAATCACCGATGATCTGGCCGCCCGCCAGCCGGAGCGGCAATGGTTGGCCCGCGCCGATTGGAAAGCCCATAACTACCAGAGCCGACTGCGCGCCTGAACCGCACTTCCCGAACCAGATATTCCCAGCTAAATAGAGGGCGTGGTGTCAACCGCGCTAGACAATGATGAATGAAGTAACCGCTATGAACGCCCCTGTAAAAGCAGTGCCAACCCTGCCCGACGCGCAAACTGTGACTGAGGTAAAGCACTGGACTGACAGGCTTTTCTCCTTCCGCGTGACGCGTCCTGCGTCCCTACGCTTCCGCTCAGGAGAGTTTGTTATGATTGGCCTGATGGGCGATCCACACCCAGAGACCGGCAAACAAAAACCACTTCTGCGCGCCTATTCCATCGCATCGCCAAGCTGGGATGAGGAGCTGGAGTTCTACTCGATCAAGGTTCAGGACGGCCCCTTGACCTCGAAACTGCAGCATATCCAGCCCGGCGATCAGATCATTCTGCGCCCCAAACCCGTGGGCACTTTGGTCCATGACGCGCTGCTTCCGGGCAAGCGCTTGTGGTTCTTCGCCACCGGCACCGGCTTTGCACCTTTCGCTTCGCTTCTGCGCGATCCGCAGACATTCGAGGATTATGACCAGATTATCATGGCCCATACCTGCCGCGATGTGGCGGAATTGGAATATGGAAAGCAGCTTATTGAGAACCTGCATTCAGACGAAATGATGGGCGAGCTTTTGGGCGAAGAGAATCTGAAAAAGCTGGTCTATTACCCGACCACCACCCGGGAAGAGAGCCCAGTTATGGGCCGGATCACGACGCGCCTGACGGATGGGTCCCTCTTCGCAGACCTCGACATTGACGGCATGTCAGCAGAGACAGATCGCGCGATGGTCTGTGGCTCGATGGGATTGAACACAGACCTCAAAGAAATCCTTGAAGGCTTCGGGCTTGAGGAAGGCGCAAATAGCGATCCGAAACACTATGTCGTGGAGAAAGCCTTCGTTGGCTAAATTACGACGCTAGAACGAAAAAACCCGCGCCGAACATCTTCGGCGCGGGTTTTGGTTTGTGTAAGTTAAAGTCTTATTGACCGATCGCGCTTCTCACAGCGTCCAGTGCGGCTTTGAGCAGCTCTGGATTGTCACGCGCTGCATCAACACCTGTCTTCAGTGTCGTGTTTAGAAGGGGGTTGGAGACGTTTTCGTCAATCAAACCGACAACCGTGTCGTAATCAAACCCGCCAACAGTCAGCGCGTCTTGTGCTTCTTCCGTGCCGGCTTCAGGTGTATCTGTTGCCGCTTCGGTTGTGTCGGTTGCTTCCGTGGTTGCTTCAGTAGCGGCCTCAGTCGTGGTTTCCGCTGCAGATTCCGTCGCTTCTGTTGCAGCCTCAGTCGTCGCCTCGATCGCTTCTTCGACTTTCTCTTGCGCCTCAGTCGCAGCCTCGGCAGCGGCAGCTTCTGCGGCTTTGGCTTCTTCTTCAGCTTTCATCTTGGCTTCTTCCGCCAGTTTTGCAGCTTCTTCCTCTGCAACTTTTGCGGCGGCTGCGGCTTCTGCTTCAACTTTTGCAGCAGCTTCTTCCGCGGCTTTGGCGGCTTCCTCTTCAGCCAATTTCGCAGCTTCAGCAGCTTTGGCTGCCTCTTCCTCTGCTTGCTTTGCGGCCGCTTCTTCCGCAGCCTTCGCCTCCTCTGCAGCTTTCGCTGCCGCTTCCTCTGCAGCCTTGGCTTCTTCAGCAGCTTTCGCAGCTTCTTCTTCTGCGACTTTCGCGGCTTCGGCGGCTTCGTCGTCGCCAAAGAGCCAGCCAAGAGCTGATGCAGGGGCGACGGAGGTCATCCCGAGAACAGCGGCTAGAACAAAAGCAGATACAACGTGCTTACGCATTTTCGAATTCCTTATGTTTTGCGGGGCAAACCGCCCCCTCTCGGCTGACTTATGCCAACCGTGTGGCATGAACAACGGGCCAAAATCGCGAAAGGTTCCCCTTTTCCCTCTTTTCGGCCAAAACCCGCTTGAACCATAGGTCGCAGGGCCTTACCTTCCGCACTCGTAACATACAAACCATACAAGGATAGCTCCCATAGCCCGCAGACCCCACAACGCGCCCCCGCAGCGCGACACAGGACCCCGCGTCAATGACCGGATCAACTCTGCTGAAATTCGCCTGATCGGCGCCGAAGGCGAAAACGTTGGCGTTGTGACGCCAAGCCGCGCCATGCAAATGGCTGATGACGCTGGATTGGACCTTGTCGAAATTTCGCCAAATGCCAATCCGCCCGTCTGCAAGATCATGGATTTCGGCAAGTTCAAATACGAACAGCAGAAAAAAGAAGCTGAAGCGCGCAAGAAGCAGAAGACCATCGAGATCAAAGAAGTCAAGTTCCGTCCGAACACGGATACGAATGACTACGATGTAAAAATGCGCAATGTTTTCAAGTTCTTGGAGAACGGTGATAAAGTGAAAGTCACCCTGCGGTTCCGCGGTCGCGAAATGGCACACCTGAACTTGGGCCGCGAGCTTCTGGAACGGGTTGCAGCCGACACAGAAGGCAAAGGCAAGGTAGAGAACTTCCCCAAGATGGAAGGCCGTCAGATGATTATGCTGATCGGACCGCTGAAGACCTAGTCGCAGATCAGATCAAGACACGATGGCCCCGCCTCCGCATGGATGCGGGGCCTTTTTATTTTAAGTCTCTGGTGGTGCACGGCGGGGCTGCGGCCGCTGCGGAATTTCTTTGAGCAAGCCGCCAACGCCCATTGCAGCGATATCGGCACTTGTTACTTCAACACCGCACACTTCGCGCTCCAACACCCAATCGGCCCCATTCAATGCGGGCGATCGCGCGCAGCCGGGCAATCCAATGACTGGTTTTCCTGCGATACGCCCGAGGAAAAGCAAGTTTCCGGGATCAACCGGCATACCAAAACGCGCGACGGTCCCTCCAGCGATACGCACTGCACTTGGTGCCACGTCGTGAAGGTCAGACGTTGCGGACGCAGTAAGGATCAAAACCAAATCCTGCGCTGCATCTGCAATCGCCGTGCCAATCGCCTCGGAATTATGCGGCACTGTCACAACCTCAGACAACTCAACATTCAACCTGTCTAGGCGGCCCCGAATAGCAGCCTCCCCCTTATCAGATTTCGTGGAGGCAGACGTTTTCGTCACAATCAGACAAGCATTTTTCAAAGCGGGCGGCGTAAGACCAATTGCGTTGGAGATCTGCGCCGCTTGTTCGAGTGAGGTCGCACAGACTGCATAAGAAATAATCTTGATTGTCGCGATCAAACTGCCCTTGTCGAGCCGCGTGAACGGCGCAACCGTCGCGCAGGTGATCATCGGATCGCATCGGTTCAGAGCGTGAATCGCGCCCGTGTCTATCCTCGCAATGCCCGGCCCGCGCGCAACCACGTTCACCCGCCCTGTAAAAGCGTCTGTCAGGTCAATCAGCGGATCGCCGTCACAGGCCAATGCTTTCGCCACACGGAAAGCCGCTTCATTTTCTTCGACATCATCAGCTGCAAGCATCGCAACGGTCACATCTGTAACACCCGCTCTCAGCAACTGGGCGATATCATCACCAGACAAGACACGCCCTTTTTTCAGTCTCAAATTGCCGGTCTGCAAGGAATGGGCAAGGATGCCGCCTTCCGCCCCAACAACTGGCACAGGACCAAATTTCACGAAGGACGACCCTTTGCGCCGCGCAGGCGTAATGTGATCTGCGCTATGATAGAGACCGCGATTTCTGCAGGGGATTTTGCGCCGATATCCAAGCCGACTGGGGCATGAATTCGGGCAATCTGATCCTCGGAAAAGCCCACCTCCTTCAGACGCGTGACGCGTTTTGCATGAGTACGAGTGGACCCCAGACACCCCAGATAGAAACACTCAGACGCCAGCGCCTCGTGAATGGCAGGGTCGTCGATCTTCGGATCATGGCTTAGCGTTACGATGGCGCAGCGATGGTCCGGCGCAAAGTCACGGATCGCCTCATCCGGCCAGTCATGTACCAAAACCTCACCGGGAAACCGTTTTTCACTTGCAAAAGCGCCACGCGGGTCGATCAACACGGGATCAAACCCCGCCAATCGCGCCATGCTCACAAGGGGTTGCGCAATGTGGACCGCGCCGACGATGGCCAAACGCAAAGGGGGATTGTGGACGCCCACGAACTCCGCCCCCTCGAAACCGGATTTATCTGACAGGAAACGATCTCCAAACCCCTCATCCGGCCTCACAAGACGGCGCGTCCATTGCTCCGTATCAACCACATAAGCCACGGCCTGCCGCGCCGCGCGCGCATCGACCAAATCGCTGAGCAAGGCCTCCGACATCGCAGAAACCGGCTCGACCATGATCCGTATCGTCCCGCCGCACGCCAGTCCGACAGCGAAGGCTTCGTCATCGCTGACGCCGAATTCCAGCAAGCGTGGCTGTCCATCGTCCAAGGCATCCACCGCCTCAACAACGACCGCACCTTCAACACATCCGCCGGAGACAGAGCCCATCAGATCACCCGCCCCGCTAATGGCAAGCTGACTGCCAACCGGACGCGGCGCCGAGCCCCACGTCTCGATCACTGTAGCAAGTGCCGCGCCGGTGCCATCGCGGTGCCACGCAAGGGCAATAGCGGGAATGTTGTCGGGGTCAGTCGTCACGAGGGATCCTTGTCAGGAAGCAATTATTCACGGCAGAGCGCACATCAATGTAGGCGACATCCTCGCGCGCGAAAAGCGTGTTTGTATAGGGTTCAACCTCCTCCTTAGGTGTTATGCGTCCGGTGCCATAGATGATCCGGTCATCCGCAGAATAGGCTTTCATCAGATATTCTTTGGACACCAACAAAATCGGCGGCGTGCCCTCCTCCTGCCATGGTGTACAGTCCTTTGCGCATAGAAAGATCGGGCCCTGTTCGGCATAGGGCTGTGGCGCCGGAAAGGGTCTGGCAGCAAGGATCAACATCTCATCCCCCGCCGGAACGGTGTTTAGGCAACACCGGCACGGTTTGCCAACGCCGTCAGAGATCACGCATTCCGCTGTTTGGCCATTCGCATCCGGGCCACCGGCACGCACTTTTTCTACAAACTCGCGATCGTATGTTTGGGCTTTCATGTCTTCTCTCCTGCTGACATCTACAGCAAGAAGGTGCCATCTTCGGCATGCCCCAAGCGACCCGAATGCTGCGGATTTAACCGATCATTCGCAGCAGTCGTTGTTTTTCGCCCGTGTCATCCGGTCGCCCAATAGCCGCAGCCAACCCTTCGAGGGAAGCCACATTATGCCCCGCCCGAAAACTATCGACATGCGGCAACATCGCCGCGATGCCTTTAGCTTTCGGCGCGAACTGTTCCCACCGAAGAAGCGGGTTCAGCCAGATCACCTGACGGGCCGACAGGTGCAAACGCTCTGCTTCCTTCGCCAATTGATCCGGATCATCGCGATCCAAACCGTCCGTGATCAAAAGAACGACTGCCCCCTGCCCCAACACGCGGCGGGACCAATCCTGATTGAAACTATGCAGACAGGCGCCAATTCGCGTGCCGCCTTCCCAATCCTGAGCCTCAGCGCCTGCAGCCGCCAAAGCCGCGTCCACATCGCGGGTTCTAAGGTGGCGGGTGATATTTGTCAGGCGCGTCCCGAAAGTAAACGCATGCACCTTTGCCCAACCTGCCCCTTGTTCTGTTGAGACGGCATGCAGAAAATGCAGCATCGCGCGGGAATAGTGCGACATGGAGCCGGAGATATCACAAAGGGCGACAAGGTTCGGCCAGCGCACACGAGGCGTCTTACGCTTCAGGTCCCGAATCTCCGCCCCATTGCGCATGGAGGCGCGTAGAGTCGCACGCACATCAATGCTCTGTCCAAGCGGCGACATCTGCGACCTTCGCGACTGGAGCGGTTTGACCGGAAGGCGCAGCTTGGCCAGCATCCTTTTCGCCTCTGCCATTTCCGCATTGCTCATCTGTTCAAAGTCCAGAGAGCGCAAACGCTCTTCGCCCGACATTGTGCGGGAGGCGTCAATCTCTATCTCTGTGCCGTCTTCTTCATCTTCAGTTTGGTTGATCTCACGATCCACACCGTCCAGCAGGGCCTCAGCCGCACGTTTCTCCGCTGGTTTTGCTTTGCGTTCCTCCTGAACACCACGGATCGCAGGCGACAGGGCCGCGATCATGTGTTCCAGATAACGCGGGTCGCGCCAATACAATCGGAAAGTCTGCGCAAAGATCGTCAGATGCTCTGGCCGGGACACAAAACAGGCTTGCAACGTATAAAAGAAATCCCGCTTGTGACTGAACCCCGCCGCCTCAACCGCGCGGATTGCATCCAGCACCCTTCCGGGGCCAACCGGCACACCTGCAGCCCGCAAAGCACGGGCGAACCACGTGATATTGGTGGCCAGTTTCCCGTCTTCGGGGATATCTATTGCATTGAATTTGGCCACAAGTAGTTACGGGGATGCCCCCTGACCTCCACGCCTTAATGCAGGGGCAGATACGCTCATGCTGGTGTCAGTTCTGCGCGCACTTCATCAAGGATGCGTTTCGCCTCAGAGCCTTGGATTTTCTGAATATCATCTTGGTATTTCAGGATAGCCCCAAGCGTATCGGCAATAACCTCTGGCGACATGGTAATTGCATCCAGCGCCAGCAGGCATTTGGCCCAGTCGATGGTCTCAGCCACCCCTGGCTTCTTGAACAGATCTTCCGTCCGCAATTTTTGAACGAATGCCACGATTTCGCGGCTCAGCGCGTCTTGAGCTTCAGGCGCACGAGCGGCGAGAATCTCCATCTCGCGCTCGAAGTCCGGGTAATCCACCCAATGATACAGACAGCGTCGCTTCAGCGCGTCATGCACCTCCCTCGTCCGGTTAGAGGTCAGGATGACAATGGGCGCTTCTTGCGCTTTGATCGTTCCCAGTTCCGGGATCGTCACTTGGAAGTCCGACAATGCCTCCAGCAAAAACGCCTCAAACGGTTCATCGGTGCGATCAAGTTCGTCAATCAACAGCACCGGCGGCCCGCCTTCTTGAGGTTGCATCGCCTCCAGTAAAGGCCGTGCCGTCAGATACTCGTCAGAGAAAAGCTCCGATTGCAGAGCTTTCTTATCCGCCCCGCCCGCAGCTTCCGCCGCGCGGATGGCCACCATTTGCGCCGGAAAGTTCCATTCATACACTGCGGACGACGCGTCAAGCCCCTCGTAGCATTGCAACCGGATCAACCGGCGCCCCAAAGCTGCGGCCATTGCCTTGGCAATCTCGGTCTTCCCAGTGCCGGCCTCGCCTTCAAGGAACAGCGGGCGTCCAAGACGCAGGGACAGAAACACAACGGTCGCAAGCGCGCGGCTGCACACATAGTCTTGCCCTTCGAGTAAATGGATCGTCTCATCAATAGATTGGGGCAGTTGCGTCATGGTGGTCCTCCGGTCCCTATTAGCTGCACCTTGCGTGCGCCGCGTCAAGTCGTGCAATTGCAACATGCGCCCATCACGCGTAGGACTTTAGGACAATACAAAGCGGAGAGAGACAATGAATGTAGCGACACCGATCAAAGCCAAAGATGCACCTGGCATGGGCCGGTTCGATTGGGAAGATGCATTCCGTCTCGAAGATCAGCTGACAGAAGACGAGCGCATGTTGCGCGATGCGGCACGCGGGTTTGCCGAAAACGAACTCGCCCCGCGCGTGATTGACGCCTACCGCGAAGAGGTCTCCGATCCGTCGATCTTCAAGAAAATGGGCGATGCCGGGCTATTGGGCCTGACAGTGCCGGAAGAATATGGCGGGCTTGGTGCGTCCTACGTCACTTACGGGCTCGTTGCCCGCGAGATTGAGCGGGTTGATTCCGGCTACCGTTCGATGATGTCTGTGCAATCCTCGCTCGTGATGTATCCGATCTTCGCCTATGGCAGCGAAGCGCAGCGGCAGAAATATTTGGCCGGCCTCGCATCTGGCGATCTGATCGGCTGTTTTGGGCTGACTGAACCCGATGCAGGCTCGGATCCTGCTGGAATGAAGACGACCGCAAAAGCCAAAGGGAGTGGCTACGTCATCTCTGGCTCTAAAATGTGGATATCAAACGCGCCGTTCGCGGATGTCTTTGTTGTTTGGGCCAAGTCGGAAGCCCATGGCGGCAAAATACGTGGCTTTGTGCTGGAGAAAGGCATGAGCGGGCTGAGCGCGCCAAAAATTGGCGGCAAGCTGTCCCTGCGCGCCTCGACCACAGGCGAAATTGTGATGGACAATGTCGAGGTTGGTGCCGACGCTCTGCTGCCGAATGTTGAAGGGCTGAAAGGTCCGTTTGGTTGTCTGAACCGCGCGCGTTACGGCATCAGCTGGGGCGTGATGGGAGCCGCCGAATTTTGCTGGCACGCCGCGCGCCAATACGGTCTGGATCGAAAGCAATTCAACAAACCGCTCGCCCAGACGCAGCTTTTCCAAAAGAAACTGGCCGATATGGCGACAGAGATCACCTTGGGCTTGCAAGGATCGTTACGCGTCGGGCGGTTGATGGATGAAGGCAACGCCGCTCCAGAGATGATCTCGCTGATGAAGCGCAATAACTGCGGAAAAGCGTTGGAGATTGCACGCCACGCGCGTGATATGCATGGCGGTAACGGTATCTCAGAGGAATTTCAGGTGATCCGTCACATGATGAACCTTGAGACGGTCAACACCTATGAGGGCACGCATGATGTACACGCGCTGATCTTGGGTCGCGCGATCACCGGCTTACAGGCGTTTTTCTAAACGTCACATCCCGCCCATCAGCAACGGAAGCAGTAGCCCGATAAGCAGCGCCTCAACGGGGAAACCACCCCCGCCGCCATCGTCACCACCACCGGCGTCGTCGACTTCTTCGGAGGCGGCTTCATCCTCAATGACTTCACTTGCCCCTTTTACGGCCGTCGGCCAGTCGGTTTCTTCAATGCCCGACAAGTCAGCCGGGGTCCCTTCGTGCCAACTGGCAATTTCATCCTTGCCTTCCTCCGTACGCGCGAAGGTCAGTCTGACAATCTCGCCGGGCTGTGTGAACTCAAGTTCAATCGCACCGTCCTTGATCTCAGGCTGGAAAGCCTCGCGCTGCGCGACGGCGAATGTTTCGGCCTCCGGGGATTGATCCACACCGGGGGTTTCTGGGATGCCGAATAGCTCGTTCCAGTTCTCAGGCGTTTCCGCCGTGAGGCTTTCGCCCCACACGGCATGTGTTTCACCCAATCCGGTCAGCGACAGCGACGTTTTCATGCTATCACCCTCAAACTCGCCCGCCGCGAGAAAGATCACCAGCTTATCAGAGCTATCAAACCCGAAAATCGTCGTCTCTTCCGGCGATTTATGGTCATTATCCTGATACCAATCGAGCGCCTTGGTCCCGATCAGACTTTCCGCCATCATGTCCTGCGTCGCACCGCCAGCAAAGATGTAGGGATTATCATCCGTGCCATCCAGACTTGAGCGTGCGGCGTGAATAGTGTCCCAGCCGTAAACACCTGCCGCCTCAACGCCAAGCGGTTGGTAGGAGCTGAACAACTGCAAAATATTCTCGCCATGCTCAAGACCATGATCGCGCGCATCCAGCTTATCTTGATAGAACTGCTCGAACTCCAGATTGCTGCGACCATCAAGGTCAACGTCTTCGCCGCGATGCGTCTCAAGATATTCCTGCGCCGCCTCGTTGCGCGTCAAACTCGCCGTGTTGTAGGCGGAGAGGTATAGACCAGCCTCCTCCCCCCCTGCGGCTACAATCGCCTCATTGAAGTCATCAAGCGACTCGTCTGTTTCGGCGACCTGCTTATCCGCCCCGTTTGCTTCAAAGGCAAACCGGTGATGCGATAGCAAATCTGTGACGAGCAGGGCATCATCATCCAACACATCAAGTATTGCGTCATTTGCCTCGGTCGATTTGCCGAGTTGAAGACTGAACCGCACCTGATCTGGATTGGTTTCAAACCGGTCTTCAATGTCAGTAATTACCTCGCTATAGGCGTTGACCACATTGGCATAGTCTTGCGCCTGCGAGATCTCGTTGCCATCAAAGACGTCGTAATATTCGTTCCCAATTTCAAAGATCAGCTTTTCCGGAATGGGGCCAAACTTCCCGGAATACACATCTTCAAAGAACGACGTTGCCCCCGCTTTGAGTGCGGCCGGGTCCTCCTGATAGCGGGAGGTCGGCAGCACCACTGATACGGCCATGTTATTGGCCTCAGCGAACGCAAAAATCTCAGCAAGCCCGGGACGACCGCCCGATGCGTCTGGGTCGAACAGACCTTCGAACTGAAACCCATAGAGATCGGTCTTGGTCTCAGCAAAGGTCCCGCCAGGCCAGATGATCATCCCTAGATCGGTATCATCGACCTGATCGGCAAAATCCTCAAAACTCCGAAACGCATTATACCGCGTCCCGAAGCTTTCCTGCTCTGTCTCTCTTGCGCCGACAAGGACTTCGTCAACATCAAGCTGTCTTATCTGTTCCACCGAATAACACCCCGCGTAAAAACACGAGGACAGCTATGCGGTCGAACATCTTAATTGTTTATTTTCAGATACTTACACTTATATTCGAATTTATCTCAATCCGAAACGATCCCTCAAAGACACCCTTGTTTTTAAGGCTTCGCGCGAAATCAATTCGTTCAAATGCGATCAAAAAAGCGCAAATCATTTGATAGGTTCCATATTGGAAACAAAACCTGCCTGTTTAGTGACTAGTTTTGGCCCGTTCCACGGTGAAGAAAAAATCCTGAGGAACGTCTTCCATCAGCGCCACATCATCAGGAACAGATTCAGGGCCAGAGAGGAAAACATTCGCACCGAAATGCGTGTGCATACGGGACAGGTTTTCCATCCGGGCACCGGTTAGCTCGGCATAGAACTTTGCGTAGTTCTCTGTCGCTTTCAGCGCGTCGATCTTTTCGCGGTGTTTCCCGACACAATATTCATGCGCGGCTTTCAGCTCCGGGTCGGCCATCAACGCGTCGAACTCAGCGACCACCAAGTCGCGCTTGGTCAGGATAGAGCGGTCTTCTTCCCAATTGTTATTCATCCGAAACCAGTAGCTCAACCCCTGATCCCGGTCGACATGATTGACCCGACCACGATCCCGCTTGACCAAAAAGCTCTCCGCACTGCGCACGGCATAATGGTTTAACGTCACAAGATCATAGCCGTAACTGTCCGTGGTCGACCGCCAGCCATTGCGGATCAGCTTCTGCGGCATCGGTTTACCTGACCCATTCACCCAATTGATCTGATCCCAAAGGTCTGGCTTCAAACCTTTGGGCCTATGCACACCCATTTTCTTGTAGATGCCCACATTGCGGAACAGCGTCTTGAACCCCCATGCTTGATGAGGCTTGCGGCACAGCTCTGGGGCACATCGGTGAAATTGATCGATCAGAAAGCGGTCTTCATAGTCATGCACATCGCCATTGCCAAACAAGCGCCATGTCAGTGAAATCATGTTGGCGTCACCGACAGCCTTATACAGATCGTCCAGCCGCCCCTCGCCCACATGGATATTGATGAATTCATCCACATCCATGGAAATAACCCAGCCAGCATCCTTGAGGATTTTCTCCTTGTCAGAAGCGGCAAGCGCCCAGTGTTGTGGCTTCAGATCCGTGCCGTGAAACTTGTTATCGCGCCGCTGCACGATCCCGCGCTCCATCAGCAGGTTCAGCAACTCATCCGTGCCGTCATTGCAGTCATTCGTATAGACAAGAAAGTCATCGACACCGATGGCGCGGTGATAGGCGATCCATTCCAAGATGAACGGCCCTTCATTCTTCATGCAGGTCACAATCAACGTCCGCCCGCCTTTCACGGCGGCGGCAGGGGCTGCCTCCATTTTGCTTTCGGGCGCACGGACCGGGTTATGATCCCAGACCTCTGCCGCCATCTCCAGCAAATGCTCATCTTCGACAAGCGAGGTTTTCGGTACGATCTCAGCCGCAGTGTTTTTGGGATGCCGGATCGCCATGGCCCGCCAGAATGGCACGACCTCATTTGGTTGCGGTGCTGCATCAATAATCCGGACAAATCGCCAGACCTTATCAGACCCCACCCTCGCAGGGGCCACACACCAACGCCTATTGGCGCGCGGGTTGTCAAACTGACGACAGATATGATCCCCAAACCCTGGCTTTTTCCCATTGCGCACCCGCCACGGATAGACCCGCTGGCCGATCAACTGGATGACGCCGACCGAGCTTTCATGCACATCTTTGAACGGATTGTGACCCGGCTGGATCAAGTCGGTCAGGTCAAGGTTCATGACCGCCCGCGCGCGGCTCAGGAAACGCCACTTGAGCAACTCATAAATCTGCAACTCCACCAAAGGGCTGGTCCAAGCGTCTGATGTGAGCTTTTCCATCCGGTCTTTGCCGGGCGCGTCGGGCGCATTGAACGGGTGAGACGCAGGCGGCAAGTCAGCTTGTCCCAAGGGCACATCACTGGTCAAATGTACCAGCGCCTTCAAGCCACTGGCTTGCGCAACTGCCTTAAGTTTCTTATCGAACCCATTCTCTGTCTTGGGTTTTTTCCGATCTACAAGGATCAGCCCGTTTAGCCCCACGTTCGTGACATGATAGGTGATCCAGTCTTCAATGACCTCAATCGGCTCGCCGTTGCGTTCCGCGATGCAGACATTCATATCAGCAAAAATGTCCGTCTCCGGCCGTTGGACGGATAGGCTCAACTCACCCTCTGCTAAGGCGATCTTTATTTGGTCTGAGGCGTCCGCATCACTTCCGACAAACATCAGCCCGCCATTGATCCCGCGCACCTCCGAGAATTGTGCACATCCCTCACGCGGCGGCTTTCTGAAACGCTTGATATCGGTGCCGGACGCCATGAAGACACGCAGCCCCATTCCGCCAATAGGGTCTTCCCACCCGATGCAATCTAGCGCGACAAGCCCCTGATCTTGAACCACATTCAGTTGCCGCTGGTGATAGACCTCACCCATCTGATGCGAGCCCCTGATACGCCCTGATCAGCGCCATTGCCGCATCTTTCGGCAAAGCCTCACTGCCCCCCGCCAACAGTAATCGTCCGTAAAATTTTAGGGAGGCTTCATCCTGCATAAGCTTGGCAAATTCTGCCTTCTGCCAATCGCGACACGCCGTTTGCGCGTCAGGCACCCCGTCGATACCCAGCAACCGCTCCAGTTCTTCACGTGTCGCAGGCAGCATTCGGTGGATGGAGGTTTCTTCAACCGTGTTAAAATTACGCTCCACCCAATAGGTCAGGTCAATCTGCTTGTTCTGATGGTTGGGCAGAGCCCGCACGCGTTTGATCATGAAATCCGCAGCAGATCGCAGAGAATAGTGATTCAATTGCACCAGATCGCGGGCAATTGGTGCGCCCCAATTCATGATCTGTTTGTCATTGCCAGCCAAAGCCCCACCGACTTGTTGGCCTGATCCATCCACGATCTGCGGCACGCCGTGCCGGTCCGCATTCTTCTGCTTGGGCCGATGCACCCCAAAGCCACGGAACGGGCCGTCGCGGCGGAACAGGGTTTTGAAGTAACTCCCAATTGCGGGATACAGCATGTCTTCCGCAGCCGCACGGATGAACCGCTCGGTCGTCAGCACGTCCGATAGGCCGGTTTCATCCGCATGGCCAAACAAGCGCCATTGCAGCAGTATCGCATCGCCACCGACGCGCTCAATAAGATGAGGAATATCGGATAAGCCTCTGCCTAAATTAATAAATTCATCACAATCAAGGCACGCGACCCAATCAGCACTCACCACCATTGGATGATCCCAAGCCGCCTTCAGCGCACGCCATTGCGGGGTGCCGTCACGATCTTCATTTAGCACGACTTCCACATCCGGCAGCAATCGCAGCAGCGCCTCCGTGCCATCCTCGCAGCCGTTCACATAGACCAAGAACCCCGTCACGCCAGCCGCGCGATGGTGCGCAATCCATTCCAGCGCATGCGCGCCTTCATTGCGCATGGTGGTGACAACAGTGATCTTCATGACGCGCTCAACCTGTTCATGCCCTACCGTTTAACCGGCGGTTTTTGATCCGAATTTCCATAAACACGAATCACCTTTTCCTTGCGTTTTAACCCGCCCTTTGCGAGAATCGAAACAATCATAAGCAACAAGACGGGACGAACCCGTTAATTGCGAGGCAAAGACGTGGCAAAAGATTACGCAATCGCACAGCTGTGGATTGGCGGCTCCCTGACCTATATGGAGCAGCTTTGCGCCGTCTCGTTCCGCGATGCAGGCCACCACGTCAAAATGTACACCTACGGCGAGGTCGGCAATATCCCCGACGGGATCGAGATTTGCGATGCCAATGAAATCATGTCGATGGATCACGTCATCGCCCATAAGCGGACAGGCTCGCCTGCCCCGCAGGCCGATAAGTGGCGCTACAACATGCTGGCCAAGACGGATGATCAAATCTGGGCCGACACGGACGCCTATTGCGTCAAAAAGTTCACATCCAAGAACGGTCATTTCCACGGCTGGGAAAGCCCGCACCATATCAACAATGGCGTCGTTGGCCTGCCCGCAGACAGCGACACGCTCGCAGGTCTGATCGACTTCACATCAGACGAATACGCCATCCCCGACTGGTTCAAGCCTGAATTGCGCGAAGAGATGGCGCAGAAGAAGGCCGATGGTAACCCGGTCCATGTCGGCGAGCAGTCATGGGGCGTCTGGGGTCCACAAGCGCTGACGCATTTCCTGCACAAAACCGGCGAGCATAAATACGCGATGCCGATTGAGGCGCTCTTCCCCATCAGCTTCAAAAAACGCCGCCTGATGCTGAAGCCAAACCTCGATCTCAGCCATTACGTCACTGACAACACGCTTTCGATCCACTTCTGGGGTCGCCGTATGCGCATGCGCATCATCGAACGCGAAAATGGCGAGCCGCACCCCGACAGCCTCATTGGCAAACTGCTCAAGAAGCACAAAATCGTGCCCTCTGACGCGCCGATGCCCAAAACCAACCCGCATAAGCCCACCGAACAAGTCATGGTGCCCGGCACACAGATCCCCGTGGTTAGCAATCGTCACAAGGCCGGGCGCGGCGGGGTGAATTTGACCGATATCGCGGACGAGCTCAGCCTCGATCAAGGCACACAAAAGCACGCCTTTACAGAGCTTTACCACATGTTGTTGCAACCGCTGCGCAAACGCTCACTGGATATGGTGCTTCTCGGTCTGGGCGATCCTTCAGATGCGGAAGCAGGCACAAGTCCGACCTTACCTATGTGGCTCAAGTACCTGACGAAAACGCATATCACCGCAATTGACGAGCGCGCTTACGCCAAAGTCAAAGACGAACGCGTGACAAAAGTAAAATCCAGCTTCGACAGGATCGAAGATATGGCGATAGTTGCAGAGAATCTCGAGAATATTGACCTCGTCCTCGATGATGCCAGCCACTTGTCACACCATCAGCAAAACGCCTTTGTCACGCTGTTCCCCAAACTGAAATCCGGCGGCCTGTACATCATTGAAGACCTGCGCTTTCAGCCCAAAGCGCGCGAGACCAGCGGTTTTCCAAAGACCGCCGCGCTGTTTCAGGGCTATCTGCATGACAGTGTGTTCAACCATCCTGACGCCGCGATCCAAGACGCCCTGAATGACCTGCGCCAAGACATCTCAGGCTGCTTCCTTCATCAGGCCAAATGGCACAAAGAAAAGCGCGATCAAGTGCTTGTGGTGCATAAGCGATGACCCCGGAACGGTATCTGATCCTGACTTGCATGAAGAACGAGGGGCCGTTCATCCTTGAATGGGTGGCCTATCATTTGTCCATCGGGTTTGATCACATCTTGGCCTACAGCAATGATTGCGAGGACGGGACGGATCGTATCCTCGACCGGCTCGCAAAACTCGGCCACGTCACACATCGCGACAATGCCCGCCTGCCCCACCAGCGTCCTGCCCATCAGGTCCGCGCCTACCGCAAGGCCCGCCGGGAGGACTGTTACATCAACAGCGATTGGGTCGCAGTGATAGATGCGGATGAATTCATCAATGTGCACGCCGGTAACCGATCCATTCAAGCACTGACGGCAGCCGCGCCCGAGGCTAAATGCATTTCACTGACATGGCGCTTGTTTGGCAGCAGCGACCAAACGTTTTTCGAAGATGGGCTTTTGAGCGAAAAGCTCACCCGCGCAGCGCCCGCCTTCTGCCCGTCACCGATGCAAGCGTGGGGGATGAAAAGCATTCACCGCACGGACGCAGTCGACGTCATCGGCTGTCACCGACCCAAGAAAGTCCCCGGCAAGGACTGGGACGCACTGAATTGGGTCAACGGACGCGGCGATGTGATGCCGGAGGAGTACCACAAAGGCAACTGGCGCATGACCAAGCACACAGCCGGATATGAGCTGGGTCAAATCAACCACTACGCCCTGCGCACCCGAGAGAACTATTTGATGAAAGCCGCCCGAGGGCGCGCCTACACACCGGACATGCTGGGCGCTGACTACTGGCACACCATGAACCGCAACGAGGAGGTGGACATCACGATCCAACCCCTCCTCCATGATGCGCGTTCGATCTACAACGTCCTGCTCGATGATCCGGTGCTGCACAAACTGCACCTTCAGTCCGTCGCGTGGCATAAGGAGGCGATTGCGAACGTCATCCAAACCAAAGCCGGACGCGCCTTGATGGACGCGATCACCCCGAAAGCCGAACTGTTCGGTCACACGCGGGAGGCGGTTTCAGCATGACTGATATGATCGAACTCGCCACCAATTCCGACGACATGTCGAAAGCCGAGTGGGACCGAGAGCTACACACCATGGGCGAAAAATACGGCTTCTACGAGAAAATCGGCGAAGACCACTCTGCCCTGTTCGTGAAATCCGGCAAGACGCTGATCGTCACCTTTGAAAATCTCGATCACGTCTACGAGCACGGCAACCGTTTGCCATGGGGCTTTGGTTTTGTTCAAAAGCAAGGCTGGTCCATCCTTGGCATGATGGCCCATGACTGGAGCTGGTATCGCGACGCAGATGTCTATGCCTTTTTCGACCGGCTCAAACGCGAAAATTTCTTTGATCAGTTTGACCAAGTGGTCTTCTACGGTGCCTCAATGGGCGGCTACGGCGCTTGCGCATTCTCCGCAGCTTGCCCCGGTGCCTCCGTCGTCGCAATCAGCCCGCAAGCCACGCTTGACCGTGACCTGTGTTCTTGGGAAAAACGTTATCAAGTCGCGTGGATCCGCGATTTCAGCGGCGACTATGGCTACGCGCCGCATATGACCGACAGCGCCAAGCAGGTGTTCATCCTTTATGACCCGCTAGAGCCGCCAGACGCTATGCACGCAGCCTTGTTCCAAGGCGGCAACGTCACCAAGCTGAAATGCCGCTTCCAAGGACACCGCATCGCATCGGGCTTGATCCAGATGGGCATTTTGCAACCAATCGTGTCCGGCTGCGTCGACGGCTCCATGACCAAAACAGAATTCTATAAGCTCCTGCGCGCGCGACGGTCTTTCCGCCGCTACCTGCGCGAGCTTCTCCACAAAATTGACGACCAGAAGCACCCCCTGATGGTGGCGCGACTGGCCGAATTTGTACTGGCCCAAGGCAATGGGCCTGTGTTCCGCCGTAAGTTAAACGCGGCAAACGCGCTTCTTGAAAAGCGCGGCATCACCCCTCCCGGAAAACGCACACAAAGTGCGGCCGGGGCAACCGGGGGTCCACAATGAAAAATCTAGGCAGGACGGGCATCAGACATGGGGCAGATTTGGCTACATATTGGCTCCCCTAAAACGGGGACCACCTCTCTTCAGGGGTTTTTGAACGACAATCAGGATCACCTGCGCGAAAACGGCGCGGTCAATTTCATGCAGGCCGGGCGCACTCATATTGCGCATAACCAATTGGCCTCCGCCGCGCGCATGGGCGAGACGACCAAGCTGTTCGAAGCGTTCGAGCGGGAAGCCGACAGCATGCCGGACGCCCAACACGTCATCACATCAGAGCTGCTGTTCAATCCGTTCACCACCAAGAAGCTGATGCAGGTCCTGCCCGACAGCTTCAAAGAACGCACAAAAGTTATCTGCTACGTCCGCCGCCAAGATGCGTATCTCGAAGCGCTCTATAAACAGTTCCTGAAAAATAGCCGGATCGAGCCGGATCGTCAGGCATTCCTTGCCGATGCGCCCCGCCTTGTGCGCTATTTCAACGTCATCAACGCCTATGGCCGCGCCTTCGGACAAGACAACATCGTGGTCCGCCCCTTCAGCCCCGACACGCTCACCGGCGGTGACGTGGTGATGGATTTTGCCGATCAGCTTGGCATTGAAATCGTGCCTGGCATGAAGCTGCAAAAGGACTTCGCCAACAAAACCTTCTCTGCCGAGATGTCGGAAGTCTTGGCCACGATGGGCGATAGAACCGATTTCAACGTGCGCGAAGTGATCCGCGAATTGATCGCTATTGAACACCCAGGCACGATCAAATCCCGCGACGTTTTCACCACCGACGAACGCCGCGCATTGATGGACTCGATGGCGGATGAAAACCGCAAGCTTGTGCGCCGCTACATGCCCAAACATGCGCGGTTCTTCCAACATAGCGACCTAGAAGCAGACGCGGTGGTCGCCCGCGATGAGGCGCAGGACCAACTCGCCGACCGCGCCGCCGCTACTGAGGCGCTGCTCATCGCCATTGGCAACTTGCAACGCCGCAAATCTCAAGAGCCGGAATTGGTCGCAGAACCCATCGCGGAGCCGGAAACCCCAACCCCACTGGAAGAGGCCATGCCGCTTCCCTCCTGGTATTGCGAAATCTATCCCGCAGGGGAGCGTAACGGCTGGTTCCGCAAATTTGGCGACTACAGCTGCTCTTTTGTGGAACGCGACACAAGCCAGCTTGTTGTCAGCTTCGACAACCTTTCCCAAGCGGGAAATGAAGCCTATGCCCGCGAACCTTGGGCACAAAAATTCTGCGCAGATCGCGGATATTCCCATCTGGGCGTCTACGCACAAACACCGACATGGTTCCGCAACGCGGACCTGATCGACTACCTCGAACAGTTGCGCAATGACGGCTTCTTCAAAGGCTTTGAACAAGTGGCCTTTGTTGGCACCTCTATGGGTGGCTTTGGCGCGTTGACCTTCTCCTCCCTCGCGCCTGGGGCCACTGTTGTGGCGTTCAGTCCGCAAACCACATTGGACGAGGCCGAAGTCCCGTGGGAGACCCGCTTTGCCAAAGGCCGCGCCGCGGATTGGAGCCTGCCTTACTCAGACGCAGCCACCCAAACGGGCGGGGCCTCAAAGGTCTATCTGGTCTATGATCACTTCCATTCCGCCGACCGCCAACATGTCGACCGTCTCGTCGGGCGCAATCTCGTCCATCTGAAAGGCTTCGGTATAGGCCATAAATCCGCGCTCGTTCTCAACAGGATGGATGCACTTAAAAAGGTCATGGAAGACGGCATCGCCGGCACGCTTGATCCGGCTGATTTCTACAAATCCATCCGCGCCCGTAAGGATATCTACCTCTATCGCACCACGGTCGAAGGATATCTAAAAGAACGTGGTCAGGAAGACAGGCTCAAACGCTTTGCAAATGCCTTCAAAAAGCGCCGCCGCATGCAAAACGCCGCATAGACGCGGCGCTTAACAGCGATAGGCCGTCCCGGTTACTTCAAACACTGTCTCACCGGGGCGGACCGGATCAAACACGACATGGGTCGCACCTTGCTCCAAGGCAATTTGCTTGGCTTTGTTACGCGCATCATTCAGCCCGATCTTCGCCAACGGTCCATAGACGCCGGGAATGCCCGTCACCCGTCCCAAATCCTGACAGCCCACAACGTCTTGCGGTTGAGCATCTACGACTGTCTTCACCGCAACGGCGGGCGGTGTGCAGGCGGCCAGCGGCAAAGCGGCAAGTAGGATGAGTATATGTCTCATGAGGTCTGCTCTCTCGTTTTACCCAATCATAGCAGCCTGAAAGCAAGATGAAACGTCCTTTCCCAGCGTGGGCTCGATCAGCATAATTCGGCACGTCTCCTCCCCTCGATCCCCTCTGGCCTCGCCGCGATGAATTGGCTACATCACCTCAACGCTGAATTTGGGGGACACTATGACAACACTCACGATCAAACGCCCCGACGATTGGCACCTGCATTTGCGCGATGGAGACATGCTCAAAGGCATCCTGCCAGAGACTGCGCGCCACTTCGACCGTGCCATCATCATGCCAAACTTGATCCCGCCCGTTGTCACCGCCAAAGACGCCGCCGAGTATCGTGATCGCATCATGGCCGCCAAGCCCGACAATTCTGACTTCAAGCCCCTGATGACGCTCTATCTGACAGAGCAAACCGAAATCAAAGACCTGCGCGCCGCTCATGAAATCGGCCTGATCACAGCCGTCAAACTCTACCCCGCAGGGGCAACCACCAACTCCGCCTCTGGTGTGTCCGATTTTCGCAACGTGCGCCGTCAGCTGGAAACCATGGCCCAAATTGGCCTGCCCCTTTGTGTCCACGGCGAGGTCACCGACCCCGACATCGACATCTTTGACCGCGAGGCCGTCTTCATCGACCGCATCCTCGACCCGATCCGCCGCGAATTGCCTGAATTGAAGATCGTGATGGAACATATCACCACGAAACAAGGCGCAGACTACGCCGCCGCGCATGCGAACACCGGCGCAACGATCACCACGCATCACCTTGTCATCAACCGCAACCACATCCTCGTTGGCGGGATCAAGCCGCATTATTACTGCCTGCCTGTCGCCAAACGTGAAGAACACCGCCTCGCATTGCGCAAAGCCGCAACCTCAGGCGATCCCACATTTTTCCTTGGCACCGACAGCGCACCCCATATCGACGATTTGAAAGAGCATGCCTGCGGCTGTGCCGGATGCTTCACAGCCACCAACACGATGTCGATCCTCGCCGAAGTCTTTGAACAAGACGACGCCCTCGACACGCTCGAAGCCTTCGCCTCCCTCAACGGTCCAGCCTTCTACGGTCTGCCCGTCAACGAGGGCACCATGACGCTGACCAAAGGCGACCCCGTCGCCTATCCGGAAAAGATCACAACCGGCGCAGGCCCCGTCACCGTGTTTGACCCGCAAATGCCCCTGCACTGGCGCGTCAGTTGATCCCGCGCGCACACCCGTAGCCCCCAAAGACTGCCAAAAGGACAACGCCATGATCCCCTCAAGCTACCCAAACAAAGACGAAATCGCCCGCCTCTCCGCCTCCATGCTGATCGAGATCGGTGCCGTCAATTTCAATACCAAAGACCCGTTCATCCTCGCCTCCGGCCTGCCATCCCCCAGCTATATCGACTGCCGCAAGCTGATCTCCTACCCCCGCATCCGCGCCACACTGATGGACTTCCTTACCGTGACCATCATGCGCAACGCGGGCTTCGAAGCCTTCGACAACATCGCCGGCGGCGAGACTGCAGGCATCCCCTTCGCAGCCCTCGTCGCCGAACGCATGGCCCTACCCATGACTTACGTGCGCAAAAAGCCCAAAGGCTACGGCCGCAACGCCCGCATTGAAGGCGTCATGACCGAAGGCCAAAACGCCCTCCTCGTCGAAGACATGACCACCGATGGCGGCTCGAAGCTCAGCTTTGTCGACGCAATCCGCGACACCGGCGCCACCTGCGCCCACACGGCCGTCATCTTCTATTATGACATTTTTCCTGAGACGATCTCCAAGCTTGGCGATCACGGCGTGACCCTGCATCACCTGTGCACATGGTGGGACGTGCTCGCGGTCGCCAAAGCGCAAAATGCCTTCGATGCAGAGACTCTGGCCGAGGTCGAAACCTTCCTCAAAGCCCCGCGGGAGTGGCAAGCCGCGTGGCAGGCCGCCAACCCGAGTTAACGATTCGCGTCCTCCGCTGTCCGCCAGCGTCCGACTCACCTCGCGCGGGGGGGGGCGCCGATTTGGACATGCCGCGCAACCCGATTGGCAAGAAATAAATATGACGGTGCAGCGCCCGTCACGCCTACCAGATCTTGACCTACACCACCAAAAAATCGCAAGATACTGTTCAAGTCAGCGTAAAAACACACGTCCCCAAACGATCCACAGGATATCCAGATTGATTGGGTTTCTCGGATCAGCGACACCACGCTCGGGGACCAAAAACAACGCGAGGGGCAGGCACCATGAACGACATGAGCAACATGCAAGGCGAGACAGCCAATGTCGAAGCCATGGCCGCTCTTCCGCATAACATCGAGGCGGAACAACAGCTCCTCGGCGCAATCCTGACCAATAATGATGTGATGGACCGCGTCGCCTCCATCGTCTCACCAGAGCATTTCTTCGATCCCGTGCACCGCCGCATTTTCGAAACAGCCGCCGCCCGCATCCACAAAAACCTTCTGGTCTCCCCTGTCACCCTGAAGCCGTATTTCGAAGAAGATGACGGGTTGAAGGAACTCGGCGGCCCGGCCTATCTCGTCCGCCTGCAAGGCGCCTCGATCTCCGCCTTCGCCGCGCGCGACTATGCGCAAATGGTCTATGACCTCGCCATCCGTCGGGAGCTGATCAGTCTCGGGCTTGAGATTTCTTCCAAAGCCCAAACCGTCGACACCGAAAGCGATCCGAAAAGCCAGATCGTCGACGCCGAACAAGCGCTCTACAAGCTCGGCGAAGAAGGCAAATCAGACTCAGGCTTCCAAAGCTTCCTCAAGGCCGTCACTGACGCCGTGCAGGTCGCCAACAATGCCTATATGCGCGAAGGCGGGATGGCGGGCATCTCCACCGGTCTTATTGACATGGACAAGAAACTCGGGGGCCTGCACCGCTCCGACCTTCTGATCCTTGCCGGTCGTCCCTCCATGGGCAAAACCTCGCTGGCCACCAACATCGCGTTCAACATTGCCAAAGCCTACAAGAAAGGCATGACAGACCAAGGCATAGAAGGCGCCATCGAAGGTGGCGCCGTCGGCTTCTTCTCGCTCGAGATGTCCGCCGAGCAGCTGGCCGCAAGGGTCCTCAGTGAAGCCTCCGAAGTCCCGTCCGAACAGATCCGCAAAGGCGACATGACTGAAGTTGAGTTCCGCCGCTTCGTGGAAGCCGCGAAATCGCTCGAGTCCTGCCCGCTTTTCATCGACGACACGCCCGCGCTACCGATCTCCCAACTCGCCGCCCGCGCCCGTCGCCTCAAGCGCACCCATGGCCTCGATGTTATCATCGTCGACTACCTGCAGCTCGTCCGGCCTGCCACCGCTAAGGACAGCCGCGTAAACGAGGTGTCAGAGATCACGCAAGGCCTCAAAGCCATCGCGAAAGAGCTCGACATCCCCGTCATCGCCCTCTCCCAGCTCTCTCGTCAGGTGGAAAACCGCGAAGACAAGCGTCCACAACTCTCGGACCTGCGTGAATCCGGCTCGATCGAGCAGGACGCCGACGTCGTCATGTTCGTCTACCGCGAAGAGTATTACAAAGAACGCGAAAAACCCGGCGATCACGACCTCGAAAAAATGGCCGTCTGGCAAGAAGAAATGGAACGCCTCCACGGCAAAGCCGAAGTCGTCATCGGCAAACAACGCCACGGCCCCATCGGCACAGTCGAGCTCAGCTTCGAAGGCCGCTACACCCGCTTTGGCAACCTCGTCAAACCTTGGCAAAACGACAGCGACGCAGGCTCCGACGAATTCTAAAACCACCCGCAGTCTATTTCGTTCTGCCGTAAGTATGCTGAAAGGGCTTCCCGCGTGGCGAGAGGATTCCCACTGGAACTCCATTGGTGCGAGAGACAATGGCGATGCTTACCAAGAGCGCAAAACCTTCCGCACGCCAAAGGCGCACATTGGCCGAATTGGCCTTTGCAGGAAATCCATACCTGCGACTCACCCAAAAATATGCTATGCAGTCTTTACGAAGCCTGTCTGTTGCGCTTCACGTATCAGCATATTGTTTAGCTCTGCGCCAACGAGAATGCTTCTTCAAACCGCCGCCCGCTGGGAAACCGGCCCGTGGCGGTTTTGAATTTCCGCCATATCGTTTCATCCCCAAACCTAAAAAAAGACGCTCTCTTATCCAACTTATCCAATAATTTTACACCAGTGACCGCTTTGCGGACAAAGCTGGCATTTAGACCTCGCTCTTGGAAGTCTGCTTTTGGACCAAGATCGTAGAATTCATAACATCAGCCAAAGCATGACCACTGACATTGCGATCATCATCAGGTTCTCTGTCAAACTCACGAACCCTAGCGGGACGTTCGAGTTTCCACCAACACAGGCGCATTTCAGTTCGCGCTTGTCGATGTAGACGGCCTTGAACACACTGACGGACCCGATGGTCGCGATGAATAGCGCTGCGGGAGCAGACACCCAGGTCAGGATCATTCCTGTCATTAGGATACCTGCGCCTGTTTCCACGAATGGATAGATATAGGCATAGGGTACCCATTTTCGGGCAAGCAGATCGTAGTTCAGGAACATCGTCGTGAAACCTTCGATGTCGCGCAGTTTCTGCATACCGAGCAATATCATTGAGACCGAAATGAACCAGCCAAGTGTCTGCCAGGTGATCGCGCCGAGAAACCCGATGGACAGCGCTACTGCAGTCAGCGCAGCAACGGCGAACAGATACAAAACGGGTCGATAGGTGGTTGCCTTGGGATCCCACCCCGCAAGCTTCTCACGCAGATCGGTATAGCCGCCGACACGCTCGCCCTCGATCCATGCCTGCGGTGTCGTCGTTACGTCATGCTCGGCCTTGAAGGCGTCCACGTCGGCGCGTGTTCGGAACAACCGATCATCGACGTTGTAGCCCTGACGTTCGAGAAGCCACCGCGCCTTTTGTCCGGACGGGCACAGGTGATCTGGTAGGGCCATTCGGTAAAGCACTGCCGTTTTGCCAACCGCTGCCTCAGCCGGATTTGTATCTACGTCTGCGATATCGCGGGTGTCCTTTGGCATCTCGTTCTCCGTCTCAGCATTGCGATTTCAGAAGGAATACGCTGCGTGGGCGTATAAAGTTCCATATACCCCCCTAGGGTATTAGATCAAGGTCATGACCTTGGGCATCCCGGCCTCTCGACTTTATGATGGCCACCATGCGAGAAGATCTTCATGCACGAAAATCGCGAAGCCACGTTGAAACGCCTCAAGCGCCTGGAAGGGCAGGTCCGCGGGATCGCTCGAATGGTGGAAGAAGATCGCTATTGCGTCGATGTTCTGACGCAGATTGCGGCGGTCCGCGCTGCCCTCAAGGGCGTCGAGAAGCTCGTGATCGACGACCATGCAACCCATTGTATTGAGGATGCGCTTGCCTCGGGGGACCGCGAAGATCAGCGCGCCAAATTTACTGAATTGCTCGAACTGCTCGACAAGGCGCGCGGATAAGCCGTCAAAGATTGATGGGCGGTGTTGTCACGCTGGTAAGAGCTGCTGTCGCCAATAGGACTAGTGCGACGGCCAGCATCTCCCATGAGATTGAACGTCGAAGTGCTTGTGTCGCGCCTGGTTCGTCGGCCCGTAAGGCTGGAACAAGCCTCACCTTATTCAGGGCGGCCAGGCCGAGTAGCATGGAGACAATCCCGATTTTGGCAAGCAGCCCGAAGCCATAAGCAGTTCCAAACAAGGCACCCAACGAACCCGAAAGAAGATACGCGAGCGCCGTTCCGGCAACAATCAACGCGGCGACCACAAAGGCGGCGATCTTCCCAAAATGATGCAGTACATCGGCTCCCACAGGTGAGAGCGCTGCGCGGCGCAAAGGAGCAAGGGCGCCAACCCAAAAAGCGGCGGCGAGAAGGTGCAGAACCAGCAAGGCAGCGAGGGCGACCCTCGGTTCGCCAAGAGAGTGGCCTACCTGAGCAAAGGATATAGCCACGGCTCCCGACCCCGCCAGAGCGATCCATTGCCCAATGCGTGGCACCAGAACCGCCACTATCGCAAGTTCGCCCAAGCCCCGCCAAATGGCAGCGGTTCCAAGCGGGCTTTCCCAAACAAAACCGAGCATCATAGGGTCAGTGGCACCGTCAAAGCCCATTCCAGATATCCGCGCGGCACGAACACCGAAACGCAAAGCCAGCACCACGAAACCGACAAGCGCTGCGGCGACCGCAAGCTGTCGCGCTAAGCGAAGTGCAGGAGCCTCGGCACGCGTTGCAAAAACGGTCATGAAAAGCACGCCCCCCATTGCGAGCAATGCTGCGCCATAGCCGATCGATTTGGCCAAGATGGCCAAAACGGCGAGGCCGTCGATGGGGGCCAGACCGGTCACTCAGCCACCGTGAAAGAGTAGCTACCCTGCATCGGATGCCCGTCTGAGGCCATACCGCGCCATTCGATGCTGTAGCTTCCCGGTGCAAGCTCTTCCAATGGCGTGGCTCGGAATTCTGTGGCCGGGTCCATACCGGTCTCGCGTTCAATTCCAACTTCACCGTTGGCTGAGGTAAGCGTGACCGAGATGATACGCATCGGATCATCAAACCGCATCGAAAGCTCCGATACCTCAGTGACCGTAGAACCGTCGGCAGGTGTTGTCGCTTCGGAATTTGAATGTGCCGCCGCGAAGGTTGGAGCCAACACCACAGCCAGGCCGAAAATGGTTTGCTTTATCATTTGTGGTTTCCTCTATTCGGATTGGGCGTTCAGTTCATCGTGATATTCACGAAGTTCATCGGGCCAGGTCGATTTGATGAAAGATAACACTGCGATGATCTCTTCGTCGCTCAGCACACCTTCATAAGCGGGCATACTAGACGGGGGAGCGTTCTCCATCAGTCCGGCCAGCCCATACTTGGTTAGGATAAAGAGCGTTTCATCATCGTGGTGCCACGTGTGCCCTGAAGCATCGTGTGGCGGCGCGGGAAGCAGTCCATCCTCGCTGCGTATCCGCCAGTTCGGTTGCCCCTCCAGACGCGCACCGTGGCACGCAGCACAGTTAGCCGCATAGATGTCTTGGCCCAGGGCAACCACCTCAGGGTCGTCCGGTGCCAGAAGCCCTACGCCTTCGGACGGTTGAGCCAGGGCGAATGCGGCGGCGAAACCGGCGAGCGCAAGCCCGCCGATCGCCAGAATTGCCTTCCGCCGTGGCATTAGACGTTAAATGGCTGTGGGGTGCCTGCACGGTAGTAGACCGTACCGGGTCCGGCCTCACCGCCAAAAGCGATGACGTCGTAGCGAGCGGACGGGTGATCTCCCATACCGGGTGAGCCCATAGGCATCCCTGGAACTGCAAGCCCTGTGATGTTTGGACGATCTTGCAGGACGGCTTCCAAAGCCTCGAACGGCACGTGCCCTTCGAAAATGTAGCCGTCTGCTTCGATGGTGTGACAGGATGCCAGCTCAAGCGGAATGCCGCGCTCAGACTTTTGCGCGTCGGGGTCTGTCAGCTCTTCGACTGTGACAGCGTAGCCGCGTGCGCGGGCCAGGTCGGCCCATGCGTGACAACACCCACAACCTGGTGAAGTGAGAACATGCATGGGAGTAGTCGCACGTGCTGGCAGAGCAGTCATGGCGAGAGCAGCAGCGGAAAGTGCAGTGAAGTGACGACGTGTGATCATGTCTGTCGGTCCTTTGGTGTGAAAGTTGAACGAATTGCGGGCATGCGCCCGATGCGGTTCAAGCTTTCGGAGGACCGGTTGGGACCGCGAGGGTCCGGTTCGCAAATTCGACGTCAGAATACAGATCCGAAATGGCAGTTCTTCCATCGGGGTTGACCGGCAACATCACCGATGCGGTCACAAGATCGCCAAAACAGGATGCTGATCCCATGCCGCTGGTGGCGTCGCAGCACGCCGCGAGCGCGTCCTCAGCATCAGCCAACAGATCGTTTTCTGTCGTTTCGATGTGGTGGTCAGTGTGATCCAGTCCTTGGTTCATTCCGTGCATCACAGACGCGGCGGAGGCACCAGCAACTGTAACGACAAGAATGATTGAGAGGATTAAGCGCCACATGCTCAATACCTACCGGGGGTATCTTATGTTGACAAGTCACGAGGGTGTGTCGCCCCTATCAAGGGGCTTCGCACCCATTGTGTCTGCGCCACATGTCTGGATCATGTTCATTTGGAACACTGGCACACGGATCATCTGAATATCCGCGCAAGACCGAGTATTGAGTCACTTGAGTGTCTGTCAGCATTGGCAGGGTCAGCAGATGGGCGTTTAGGTGAACCAACCTCAAGTCTGCCCGCGCTACACCTGCCTCCGTGACAAGCCGCTGAAGATCCTCGGCATCCGGCACACCCCGCTGAAATACTTCGTCCAATGCCTGTTCTGCCGCGATGAACTGCTCCCCTGCAGCGATCGCGTCGGCCTGCATCTGAGCCCGGACCGCTTCAATGGCCTGGCGTTGCTGCTCCGACAAACCGATTTGGTCGGCAAGCTCGAGCAGGTGCGTCGGACCCGGAACGCCGTTCAGTTCTGCGGCACGAGCAAGCCCCCATCCACCGCCACGCGCGATCTCTTCCAAGTCCTCTTCCGACAGAGATTTGATAAGGCGCGATTCTTCCCCTGCATAGATTGAGGGCGTCAAGCCGTGGTTTCCGTCATGCGTTTGGGCAGAGACCATGGCGGCTAGGATAGCCATAAGGAGTGCGAAGTATTTGGCGCTCATGTTTGAAGTCCTTGATCGATCCAAAATTAGCCCGAGGCATTGCATAGCTCGCGTTAAAAAGAACATGATAGAAATCATGTCAGATCATTGGCTTCATTGCTTCGACGGCGCACGGGAACGAACGTTGAAAGCGGGCGAAACTCTGTTTCGTCGGGAAGCCAAAGTTGAGAGGACGTTTTTAGCAAGATGGCGGGCTCCTGACCCTTCACAGCGCCAGTAGTGGTGATCTGATTGCCGAAGCGTCCCTTTTCGCAGAACACTATCATTGTGATGCAGTGGCGGATTTGACGACGACGGTTGCGGTCCTCCCGAAGGCAGAGCTGCTGAAGCAACTAGCATGCGATACCTCGGGAAATCAGCGATCGGTAAGTGCCTTTGAGCGGACGGCCAAAGAGCTGCAAACCCTGCGCGCCCGTATTGAAATCATGCGATTGCGAAAGGTCAAAGATCGACTGGACGCATTCATCGAGCTCTTTGGTCTACTAGAAGAAGGCGGATGGGTGCGCGTTGCTGATTGGATCGGGGTGTCTCCACCGGCACTCTATCGAGAGCTCGCAAAGCGCCGACGAAGCGATCCGACCGGACCCAATGTTGAACGGTCAGCGAATTGATAGCAGACATTCATCGTTTTGCAGCGAATGTAGGTAAGGGCTCATAGCCGACATTCGCATCTGATCGAAAAGACTATGCTTTTGCCCCCTGCAACAACATGGGCGCGTCGTTATCTCTCACCCCGGTTCGGGTTGCTGCCAATATGCTTACGCAGCTTTGACGGCCCCGCCTTCTTGCGGTTCTTGTAAGGGTTCGCCTCTGCCTGCGAACGCAAGAAAATCCGGATCGGTGTGCCGGGCATGTCAAAGTCCTCGCGCAGCCCGTTGACCAGATAGCGTGAATAGCTCGCAGGCAACAGATCCGGATGCGAGCACATGACCACGAAGCCCGGCGGACGTGCTTTGGCTTGGGTCATGTAGCGCAGTTTGATGCGTTTGCCCTGTGGTGCGGGCGGCGGGTGTTGTTCCAACATCCCCACCAGCCAGCGGTTGAGTTGAGATGTGGACACGCGCCGGTTCCACACCTCATGCGCCTCCAGAATAGCCTCACGCAGCCGCTCCAGCCCGCGCCCCGTCAGCGCGGACACGGTAATCAACGGCGCGCCTTTCAATTGAGGCAGCAACCGCCCAAACTGTTCTTTCAAAGCGCGCAGCTTTTCCTGCTTCTCGCCTTCCAGATCCCACTTATTCACGGCCAAGACGACAGCGCGCCCTTCGCGCTCCGCCAGATCGGCAATCCGCAGGTCCTGCTGCTCAAACGGGATGTCCACATCCAGCAACACCACCACAACCTCGGCAAACTTCACAGCGCGCAGCCCATCGGACACAGACAGCTTCTCAAGCTTGTCTTGCACCTTGGCCTTCTTGCGCATCCCCGCCGTATCGAAAATCCGCGTCGGCACCCCGCCCCAATTCGTCATGACAGAGATCGCATCGCGCGTGATCCCCGCCTCAGGCCCCGTCAGCAAACGCTCTTCCCCAAGGATCTTGTTGATCAGCGTCGACTTGCCCGCATTCGGACGCCCGACCACCGCAATCTGCAAAGGCTTGCCTGCCGAAGGCGCGACATAAGCCTCAACCTCATCGCTGTCTTCCTCGACATCCACCTCAACGACTGGCTCATGATCTACAGCCACTTCCGAGGCCGCCTCGATCAACGGCCGTAACGCCGCCGCCAGATCAGCCATCCCCTCGCCATGCTCGGCAGAAAGACCAATCGGCTCCCCCAGCCCTAGTGAATACGCCTCCATCATGCCCGCCTCACCGGCTTTCCCTTCGGCCTTATTGGCCCCGAGGATCACATGCGCGTTCCGCTTACGCAGGATATCGGCGAAAATCTCATCCGCTGGCAGAACCCCATCCCGCGCATCGACCAGAAACAGACAGGCATCTGCCATGCCAACAGCCCGCTCCGTCAACGCCCGCATCCGGCCTTGCAGCGACTCGTCGGTCGCCATCTCAAGACCAGCAGTGTCGAGAATTGTGAACTTGAGGTCCCCCAAACGCGCAGCGCCCTCGCGCAGATCGCGCGTTACACCGGGTTGGTCATCGACCAAGGCCAAGCGCTTGCCAACCAGACGGTTGAACAATGTGGATTTGCCGACATTCGGACGGCCAACAATGGCGAGCGTAAAAGACATCAGACTCACTTACGTAATGAAGCCGCCCGTCTATAGACAAATCACCTCAACGGAAAGCGGCGAGTTGTCCCTTGTCGGTGACAATATACATCGTCCCGTTCACAATCGCAGGGTTTGACGCCGCGCCACCGCGTATCGGCGTCGTCCCGATCAATGCGCCAGTGGCCGGATCATAGCTGCGGATCAACCCGTCATCAGAGGCAACCAGCAACCGCCCACCTGCCAGAACAGGACCGTAATGGGCGAAAATCGCTTCACGCCGCTTGACCTTCTTCTTCACGAAATACGGCAAGCGCTCTGCCCAAATCCGCTCGCCGGTTTCACGATCCAGGCGCAGCAACTCTCCTTGATCGGAGATCATGAACACGGAATCGCCCGCAGGCAGTACCGGCGAATACGCGCCCTCATTGGCAGTCCAAATCCGCTCGCCAGACGATGGCTTGATCGCAACCACACGCCCGCTGGCATTGGCCGCGTAAATCACACCATCCGCAAAGACCGGATCCCCGGTGATATCAGAGATATTTGCATAGGCCCGCCCGCGGCGTTGCCCGGCCACGGCGGAGCCCCAGACCCGCAGGCCGGAATTCTTCAAAGCCGCTACCAACTCACCCGACCCGAAAGGCAAGACCGCAACACGGCCGGTGATCACGGGACCTGAGCCGCCGGTCAATGTCGCAAGGCTCGGCGCGCCCGCCAATTGCCATGCAATCCGACCGGTTTTACTGTCCAGCGCCCACGCGCGGCTGTCACGGCTGATGATATAGACTTTGCCATCGGCATAGGTCGGCGATGAGGTGACGGGCGCTTCAACCTTCTGACGCCACAGCGTCGCACCGGATGTGGCCTCCAGCGCAAACAACTCGCCAAATCCGGTAGCGGCAAACACGATATTGTCGCCGAAGGCGAGCCCACCGCCCGATGCATCACGCTCTTTGTCGGACGCAGGCACCAATGTGCGCGCCCACAAAACCTGACCATCACTGCCGGTGGCTTGCACACGGCTTGCGGCATCCAGCGTGAAGATACGTCCACCCGCAACAACAGGGTCAGCCGTCAGACGCTGCTTGCGGCCATTGCCTTGTCCAATGTTGACGCTGAAAATCTGCGTCAGCGACCGGTTCAGCGCCGGATGGGCGACATTATGCGTGTTTGATCCACCGCGATGCGTCCAAGCGGCGTGATTGACTTGCGCCGGTGCCGTGAAAGCACGCGCAGCAGGTGCGGCGCCATCTGCACCTATTTTCGATATATCTTCACGAATATCAAACCGCTCACCTTCAAGGATCAGCTCGCGCTCCGCGCAGGCGGACAGGCCAAGCATCAAAAGGCCCATAACTGCCGATGTAGAGAATTTCACTGCTCACAGCCCCCTGCTTTTGCATTCATCAATGCACGCTGCCGGTTCGTCCCGACTATTTCGGCGAGCCTAGCAAGGCTCACCCGACGTTTCCAGTGCTGTTTCAGCTCTCTTCCACCACATCGCGGCCCAAAGCGACGATCAGCTCGGCCGAGCGGCGTTGTACACCCGGCGGCACGCCAGCCGCCTGCACAAGCGTTCTAAGTATCTCAACCGCGCCATCCACATCACCATCGGACGCCAAAACATGCGCGATTTGCTCCTGCGCCAGCAAACGGAATGTCCCTGTTACTGCCTCAAAGGCCGCGATCTTTTCTTCGGACGGCATATCAACAGGCAAGGCCAAAGCCGCTTTGAACGCAGCGAGGTCACGATAAACCGCGCTGACCTCACCGTTGTTTTTGAGCGCTTCAAGCTGGGCCAGACCTTTTTCCGTATCGCCGCTTCCCAAAGCAACAGCCGCCGCCAGATGACCTGCAACCGCAGCTTGCGCCGGATCACCCAACTCAATCTCGGCCAAGGCAGCGCCGCCATCATCCTTGTCCAGACCGGCAAGCAACTGATCGCCAAAGGCTTGCGCCATATCGCGCTCCTGGGCCTTGCGCCATTCGTTATAAGCAGCGCCGCCCACAACCAGCACAACGGCCAATCCAGCAACCCAGCCCCACTTCTTCAGAATGGCAAAGAGCTTATCGCGCTGAACCTCTTCGGTGACTTCTTCGATAAAACTGTCTGTATTGCTCATGAAGGACCCAAAATTGACGCCACGCACCCCTGTGCACAGCTTTGCAGCGTCTTACCCCGAAGGCTCAATCCTTGCCAAGAGGCATCGCACAACTTCTGTGTGCGTGCGCGCGATGGTGCGGCATGCCGCACCTTGCACTGCCTGAAAGAAAAAAGTAATCTGAACTAAACAGTTTAGCGTATGAGCATCATACCACTTTCTGCTGAGCTTCCATTTCGCAAGCTCAATTAGACGCTGATAGGACGCAAAGAAAATGAAACCGACGCCAATCATATTGTCCATTCTGGTGGCAACTGCCCTTTATTTCTTGGTGTTCGAGCGAGACAGACTGCTCTCCTTTGCTGCAGGCGGGGCCGAAGCATCGGCACCGCTAGACACGGAAACACCAGCAGAAGAAGCGGCTGAAACAGTTACTGAAGAGCCGGAAGAAGAAGCCGCGCGTGTTGTTTCCGTCGTCGCAATGAAGTCCCAAGCCCAAGAAGTCGACAGCGCAGTTTTACTCAGAGGCCGGACAGAAGCCGCGCGTCAAATTGTTGTCCGCGCAGAGACATCGGGCCTCGTCCAGTCAGAACCCCTGCGTGCTGGCGCTTACGTCGAAAAAGATCAGTTGATGTGCGAAATTGATCCGGGCACCCGTCAGACGCAACTCGCGGAAGCCGAAGCACGTGTCCCCGAGGCTGCGGCCCGCCTGCCCGAAGCAGAGGCGCGCGTGCCTGAAGCCGAAGGGCGACTTGCCGAAGCCGAAGCACGGTTGGAAGAAGCATTGATCAATGACAACGCTGCGCGCAAACTCAGCCAAGATGGATTTGCCTCCGACACGCGCGTTGCAGGCACCCGCGCCGCAGTGTCCTCAGCCCGCGCAGGGGTTGAGACAGCAAAAGCAGGCTTGCAAGCCGCCAAAGCTGGCATCCAGTCCGCCCGGGCTGGTGTACAAGCCGCCGAGGCCGCTGTCGCGTCCGCACGCAATGAAATCAACCGCTTGGACGTCAAAGCTCCCTTCTCCGGCCTGTTAGAAACAGATACCGCTGAACTTGGCTCGCTTCTGCAGCCCGGCAGCGCTTGCGCCACAATCATCCAACTCGATCCCATCAAGCTGGTGGGCTTCGTGCCTGAAAATGAGGTCAGCAAGATCACAACCGGCTCCATCGCAGGCGCACGCTTGGTCTCGGGCCGCGAAGTGCAGGGCCGTGTCACTTTCCTGTCCCGTTCCGCCGACATGGAAACCCGCACCTTCCGCGTCGAAGTGCAAGTGCCCAACCCTGATTTGGCGATCCGTGACGGTCAGACCGCAGAAATCATCATCGCCTCCGAGGGCAAAACCGCCCACCTGATCCCCGCCTCCTCCATGACGCTCAACAATGACGGAGAGCTCGGCGTGCGTCTGGCCGTCGACGGCAAAGCCCGCTTCGCGCCCATCACCATCCTGCGCGACACGGTCGACGGCGTTTGGGTCGACGGGCTCGAAGCGCAAACAGACATCATTGTCACCGGCCAGGAATACGTGATCGACGGCGTCGCCATAGATGTCACCTATCAGGAGGCAAAGGGATGACCGGCCTCGTCGACTGGGCGGGCGAACGCGCCCGCATGATCATCGCCTTCATAATGATGTCGGTGGTGATCGGCGGCTTCGCCTACGTGGGCCTCCCCAAAGAGGGCGAGCCCGATATCGAAATCCCGATCCTCGTCGTCTCCGTCCCCTTCCCCGGCATCTCCGCCGAAGACAGCGAAAAGCTCCTCGTCAAACCGATGGAAGCCAAGCTGCAAGACCTCGACGGGCTGAAATCCCTGCGCGGCACGGCGGCCGAAAACTACGCCAACATCGTCATGGAATTCGAATTCGGCTGGGACAAAACTCAAATCCTCGCCGATGTGCGCGACAAGATGGGCCAGGCCGAGGGCGAATTCCCCTCCGGCTTCGAACAATACACGGTTGAAGAGGTCAATTTCTCCGAATTCCCGATCCTCATCGTCTCCCTCTCCGGTGACATCCCTGAACGCACATTAACGCGCGTGACCAAAGACTTGCAGGACACACTTGAAGCCCTGCCTCCCGTCTTGGAAGCCGGCATCGCTGGCAACCGCGAAGAAATGCTCGAGGTCACAATCGACCCCTTGGCGCTTGAAGCCTACAACGTCACCGCAGGTGAGTTGATCAACGTCGTCTCAAACAACAACCTGCTGATCGCCGCAGGCGAAGTCGACACCGCACAAGGCTCATTCGCCGTCAAAATCCCCTCGTCCTTCGACGAGCCCCGCGACGTCTATGAACTGCCGATCAAGGTCAATGGCGACCGCGTTGTCACCTTGGGCGAACTTGCCAATATCCGCCTCACCTTTGAAGATCGCGAAGGCACCGCGCGCTACAATGGCACTGACACAATCGCCCTGCAGGTCGTCAAACGCAAAGGCTTCAACATCATCGACACCGCCGCGCTGGTGCGTGAGGAAGTCGCGAAAGAGCAGGCCAACTGGCCGCAAGAACTGCAAGACGCCATCAAAGTCGACGTCACGCTCGATCAATCGAAAACCGTCAACAACATGGTCCAACAGCTTGAAGGATCGGTCCTGACCGCGATTGCGCTGGTGATGATCGTGGTCCTCGCCTCGCTTGGCACCCGCTCCGCCCTGCTCGTGGGCTTTGCGATCCCGACCTCCTTCCTTCTGTGCTTCATCCTTCTGGGCCTGATGGGCATCTCCATCTCGAACATCGTCATGTTCGGCCTGATCCTTGCCGTGGGCATGCTGGTCGATGGCGCGATTGTCGTGGTGGAATATGCCGACAAACGCATCTCAGACGGCGCCGGCCCGATGGAGGCCTATACAGATGCCGCCAAACGCATGTTCTGGCCAGTCATCTCCTCCACGGCCACAACGCTCTGCGCATTCTTGCCAATGCTCTTCTGGCCCGGCGTGCCCGGTGAATTCATGGGCATGCTGCCCGTCACGCTGATCTTCGTCCTCTCCGCCTCCCTGATCGTTGCGCTGATCTACCTGCCTGTTATGGGCGGCGTCTCCGGTCGCATCTCGCGCACCATTGGCAACCTGTCAGACAATGCCCGCGCGATCCCATGGCTGATCCGCGCGCCCATTGCGCTGGGCTCCATACTGCTGCTGTTCATCGCAGCCATGCAAATCCTGAACCCCAATTACGTCCTGCCACTCGGCGCTATGGGCGCAGCCGCCCCCATCGTCACAGGGATTTGCTTCATCCTCGCGGCCATGTTCGCCTCCATCATGATGGGCTCCATCGCATGGCGCAAACAGCAGGCGCGCATCCGCTCAGGCTATCGCCGCTCCCCGTTTGGCCACTTCACAGCCCTGATCGCAGGCAACCCAATCATGCCGCTCGCCGTCATCGCAGGCGTGATCTTCTTCGTGATGACGACCTTCTCTTACTTCGGCGCAAACAATAACGGCGTGGAGTTCTTCGTCGAATCCGAGACCGAGCAAGCCATCATCTACGTCCAAGCGCGCGGCAACCTGTCCTTGCAAGAAAAAGACGCGCTCGTGGCCGAGGTTGAACAGGCGGCACTTTCCACTGACGGCATCGTCTCCGTCTTTGCGTTCTCCGGCCAAGGTGGGCTGAACACAAATAATGGTGGTGCAGAAGGTCCGCTCGATACGGTCGGCCAAGTTCAGATCGAGCTGTCCGACTGGGACAGTCGCCCCACAATCAGCGAGCCGTGGTTCTCCGTCTTTGGTCTGTTTGACGTGAACCGCCAAGTCGTTGATCCCGGCTATACAGGCACCGTTGTTGTGAACGAACTGCAAGCCAAGCTGAACAATATCCCCGGTATCAAGACTGAAATCCTCAGCCAAGACCGTGGTCCGGCATCGGGCAAACCGATCAATTTGCGGATTAAGTCCGATAATTGGGACGAGCTGCGCGAAGCCACCAATATCGCCCGCGCGCATTTTGAAACCGTGCCAGGGCTGATCACCATTGAAGACACATTGCCCCTGCCCGGCATCGACTGGCAGATCGACGTCGATGTCGAAGCCGCAGGCCGCTACGGCGCGGATGTCGCCACCGTGGGCGCGATGGTGCAACTGGTCACACGTGGTTTGTTGCTCGACACAATGCGCGTCGACAGCTCAGACGAGGAAATCGAAATCCGCGTCCGCCTTCCGGAAGAAGAACGCGTTCTGTCGACACTCGACAACCTCAAGGTCCGCACCCCGAACGGCCTGATCCCGCTCTCGAACTTCATCACGCGAACCCCGGTCCGCAAGCTGGGCCAGATCGACCGGATCGACCAATCGCGCTTCTTTGACGTCAAAGCCGACGCCGCCCCGGGCCTGATCAAGCTGGTCGAAAACGAAAAGCCCGTCGCCGTGTTGAAGGCTGATCCCAACGGCCCAATCACCAATGCCGAAGGTGAAAGCTTCGTTCTTGTCCAAACACTCAACCCTGACGTGAGCCAAAGCACACTTGCTCAGAAATTCGCAGATGGCGATTACAACATCGCAATCATCGACCCCAATGAGCGGATCGCAACGCTGGCGGAATGGATCGAAACAGAGAAGCCTTTTGCAAGCTCCGTCACCTATGAATGGGCGGGCGACCAAGAGGAGCAGGCAGAATCCCAAGCCTTCCTCGGCTCCGCCTTCGCGGCCTCACTTGGCCTAATGTTTGTGATCCTGCTCGCGCAGTTCAATAGCTTCTACAACGCCACCCTCGTGCTTTTGGCTGTGGTCCTGTCCACCGCAGGTGTGCTTATCGGTATGTTGGTGATGGACCAAAAATTCTCCATCATCATGACAGGCACAGGCATCGTGGCTCTGGCGGGGATTGTGGTGAACAACAACATTGTTCTGATCGACACCTATCAGGACTATTCCAAATACATGCCCCGTCTTGAGGCGATCATCCGCACCGCCGAAGACCGCATCCGCCCCGTGCTTTTGACCACCATCACCACGATGGCAGGTCTGGCTCCGATGATGTTCGGCCTCTCGCTCGACTTCTTTGGGGGCGGCTACTCTATCGACAGCCCAACCGCGCTGTGGTGGAAACAACTGGCAACCGCCGTTGTCTTCGGTCTGGGCATCGCGACGGTTTTGACCTTGGTCTTCACCCCTGCGCTTCTGGCACTTCGGGTCTGGATTTCCATGGGGGCCTTTGCTTCGCTCAAAGGTCTCGCAGCGCTCGCTAGCCGCAAGTCGCAATCTCGCCAAGACCTGATCCTGCGCCGCGCCGCTTCGCGCGTGAAAGATCCGGTTTTGCTCTGGTCTGATCCTGACGAGCCGGAGGACGTCGTCGATGCGATTGCCACGCAAGAGATGCCAGCGCCAAGTGAGAAGAAAGCGCAGGTCTCCGACGCCACGCAATCCTCACTTGATGCTGCCAAAGAGAAACTGCGCAAAGTGGCTGACAAGCTCGATGCTCTCAGCCCCGTCAAAACTGATCCTGAGTTGCCCCAGAAACCCCTCCGCGCCGCAGAATAAAGCTCTGCGGGCGGGTTTCTAAATTCCTCGGGATTTTCAGGGTCTTATTTAATATCAATGGCTTATCAAATCCCCCGCGCGCGGGGGATCACAACTTCCCTCTTGACCACGCTCTGAACCCTGTCAAAACCAAGCCATGGCGACAGGAACCCTCACCATTGATCTCGACGCGCTGCAAGCCAACTGGCGGGCTTTAGATGCGATGACCGCCACGGAGACAGCCGCTGTGGTCAAAGCCGACGGCTACGGCCTCGGATCAGGCCGCGTCGCCAAAGCTTTGGCCGATGCAGGCGCCCGCCAATTCTTCGTGGCCGTCACCGAAGAAGCCGCAGCCCTGCGCGCAGCCTTAGGACCCGCGCCCATCATCAATGTCTTCTCCGGCCACATGGACGGCGACACCCAGATGATCGCTGACCTCAACCTCATACCGATGCTGAACTCACCCGAGCAGATCGCGCGCCACCAAGCCGCACTCCCCGGCCATCACTATGGCCTGCAGATCGACAGCGGCATGAACCGCCTCGGGATCGAGGCCTATGACTGGTCCCCTGAGATGGCCGAAGGCGCGACCCTCGTGATGTCGCACCTCGCCTGCGCTGATGAGCCCGATCATCCCGCAAACGAAGCGCAACTTAAAGCATTCCTCTCCATGACTGCTGGCCTGCGCATCCCCCGCTCTCTGGCCGCAACAGGCGGCACGCTTCTCGGGGCGGAATATCACTTCGACCTCACCCGCCCCGGCATCGGCCTCTACGGCGGCCTGCCGTTCAAAGCGGCCCAACCGGTGGTCACAGTCGATCTTCCCATCATCCAGATACGAACCCTTCAGCCAGGTGAAAGCGCAGGCTATGGCTGCGCGTTCGTGGCTGAGAAAGAAACGAAGATCGCAACTCTCTCTGCAGGCTACGCCGACGGGCTGATCCGAGCGATGTCAGGCAAAGCTACGCTCTGGGCCGGTGATGTCCCCTGCCCCCTCGCTGGGCGCGTTTCCATGGACCTGCTTACCGTCGATGTTACGGAATTGGAGGAGGTGCCCAAGACTTTACAAATCCTAGGCCCTCATCAGACGGTCGATCAGTTGGCCGCCATCGCAGGCACTATCGGATATGAAATCCTCACATCACTTGGTCCGCGATACAAAAGGGTGACGAAGTGAGGTTTCTTGCCGCCATCGGCGCTGCAACCCTCGCTTTTCTGGCAGCCATTGGGCGCATAGCGATTTTTGCGGGTCAAACTCTCAGCCACCTCATTCGGCCACCGTTCTATTTCAAAGAGTTTGGACAGCAACTGCTGCAGGTCGGATATTTCTCGCTTCCAGTCGTAGGCCTCACCACTATCTTCACAGGGGGCGCACTCGCCTTGCAGATCTACGCCGGTGGTGCCCGCTTCAACGCTGAGGCAGTCGTCCCGCAGATCGTTGCAATCGGCATGGTCCGCGAGCTTGGCCCCGTGCTGGTTGGACTGATGATCGCCGCGCGCGTGACATCGTCAATCGCAGCCGAGATCGCGACGATGAAAGTCACAGAACAAATCGACGCCTTGGTGACACTGTCGACACATCCAATGAAATACCTGACAGTCCCGCGCGTACTGGCGGCTTTGATCGTCGTGCCGTTGCTAACAGGGATCGGTGACATCATCGGAATTTTCGGCGGGTTTCTCGTCGCGACCAAGACACTGGGATTTAATGAAGCGACATACCTACAGAACACGGCCGACTTCCTGCAAGCCAGTGATATCCTGTCCAGCCTCGCGAAAGGCGCTGTCTTCGGCGTGATTGCCGCCTTGATGGGATGCTACTACGGCATGAATTCCGGCCGCGGCGCGCAAGGGGTAGGCAGCGCGACAAAAGCGTCGGTGCAGGCGGCTGCAATCTTGATCCTTGCCGCAAATTTCGTCCTTACAGGGGTGTTTTTCTCAGCATGATCCGCCTCAAAGATGTCAAGAAATCCTTCGGCTCAAACCATGTTCTAAAGGGCATTAACCTGCATGTGCCCAAAGGCGAAAGTATGGTTGTCATTGGTGGGTCGGGAACCGGGAAATCCATCTTAATCAAATCCGTGCTTGGGTTGGTCACGCCAGACGCCGGCGAAATACTGGTCGACGGCAAAGACGCGACCCAAGGCGACCGTGACGCGTTTCTGGCGCGGTTTGGCATGCTGTTCCAAGGAGGCGCATTGTTCGACTCCCTATCTGTTTGGCAAAACGTGGCCTTCCGTTTGATGCGAGGGTCCCTCAAACGTCCCAAAGAGGAAGCACGAGAGATTGCGATTGATAAGCTCCGCCGCGTCGGATTGAAGGCAGACGTTGCAGACCGATATCCGGCTGAGTTGTCGGGGGGCATGCAGAAACGTGTGGGCCTTGCACGCGCGATTGCGGCAGAGCCAGAGATTATTTTCTTCGACGAACCCACCACTGGACTCGATCCCATCATGTCAGGTGTGATTAACGATCTAATCCGAGAGATCGTGGTGGAAATGGGCGCAACGACCATGACAATTACGCATGACATGTCGTCTGTCCGCACCATCGCTGACAAAGTCGCAATGCTTCATGATGGTGTGATCCAGTGGGCCGGCCCTGTTTCTGAAATGGATGCTTCAGGCGATCCCTACCTCACGCAATTCGTATCTGGCTCTGCAGACGGTCCGATCGAAGCGATCCGATAGGATGCGCGTAGTATAATCCTTAAATACCGAGAAGAATCGCACCGACTCACTTTGATCGAGCGCTTGGTCGTCAGACTTCCTTCAATTGTTCGTTTCGCATAGTGAAACAATCTGGGTTTATCCCACATATTGTTGAAAAATTAGGTTATAACTCGCCATATTTCTGTCTAATTTCGATTATGAAACAAGCGGTTATTCGCCTATCTTAACAGAGCGTTAATGAGCGTGCTGGGGAATGAATAAGTATGACGGGTGTACACCGCACTTGGCTGCGTTTGCAGCAATTTCTGCAAAAACTAGCGCTTACAGCAGTCGTCGTGTTTTCGACTATTTCCGTTGGCGCCACGATTGCGGCTCTTGTCGGATTGGCACCTTGGCTGAGCTTCACTGCAAGCTTCGGCGAGACGACGATCCCTTATGCCGGGATGATCGCACAGCTCTTTTTTGCGGCTTTAGCGTTGTCTCTGTGCTTCTACCTACCCTCCAATCGCCGGATCCTTGAGCTTGAGAAGTCCCATCGCGATTTCCATATTTCGATGGACGATGTCGCGCGGGCCTATGCGGTTGCACACAAGGCTGACAGGGAAAATGAATTCTCTCTTTCGTCCGAATTTGACGCTGTTCGCGAACGCATCCAATTTATGCGCGACCATCCGTCGTTGGAGACGCTTGAGCCGTCTGTCTTAGAAGTCGCTGCACAGATGGGATCCGAAGCCCGCGAGCTGGCAGAGATTTATTCCGATGAAAAGGTCGCCCGCGCCCGCAGCTTTCTGAAACAGCGACAAGAAGAGATCGAGCAATATCGCGACCGCCTCACTCTGGCTCAAAACACAGTCAAAGACCTCAAACGATGGTCACAGCAAGTCCACGTGGAGGACAGTGTTGTTCAAGCACAGATGGCGCGGTTGGAGGAAGATCTTGCGGAGCTTTTGCCATTGCTTGGCTATGAGATGACGACAGAACTCGTCCCAGAGCCGGAAAATGTCGTTCCGTTATCAAAAACGCCTAACGTAAAAGATTCGCCAGTCGCCCTTCCCAAGAAGGATTTGGCGGCCGAGTAATTAACGAGTACCTTATTAACCATTAAGGATCGGCCTGCATCTTGATGTGGGCCGATCCTACCTTTGGCAGATGGAAAAGCTTTTTCCGGTCCAACATTAGACTGGGTGGTGCTGACGCTGTTGAGATATCTTCTTCGACTTTCCGTAAGAAGTTGCTCAAAAAGAACAATTGTCGAGAATAACAGTTCAAGCAAGCTCTCAAATCTACCTCGCGCCTTGTCGAACCTAACCTCTCGTTCCTATGTCATTGCGATGTTTATACGTTTACTGAACCTGTCTCTACTTGTGGCATTCCCCGTCGCTTGGACGGCTCCGCTCCTTAAGGCCGGATTATTGCCTTTCTTCAAACTGTCGGAAATTTCTGTCCTGTCAGGGCTGCAGACACTTTGGCAAAAAGATGTGATATTGGCCCTCGCTGTCACATTCTTTGCACTCGTGGCGCCGTACCTCAAAACGATTGGATTGGCCTTAATACATTTCCGCCTCGCCTCCCCTAAGCTGTTACCTGCGATCACATTGATGGGAAAGTTGGCTATGGCCGACATTTTCCTAATCGCCCTCTATATCGTCATCGCAAAAGGCGTCGGCGTTGGCAGATTGGAGACAGGCTGGGGCCTCTACGCCTTCACTGCTTGCGTTCTGGTTTCTTTATATTGCTCATTTATGACGAAACCTGAGGGCACTTCGAAACATGTTAAAAGTCAGCTGTGATACGAACTTTTGCCAACAAGGCGATGGCTCCGAGCCTTGGCAAACTTCAAAATTTTGCCGCTTTCGCGTCGCAACTTGGTCCGGCAGATTGTGTAGGTGAGCATTCAAGCTACACGTAATCTTTAACGGAGAACCCCCTCTGATGTTTCCATTGCTGATTGGCATCGTCCTTGCTGCACTGGTTTTTGCAGCAATGCTGTGGTCCGTTTATCGTGCGGTGACAACGCAAGGCCGTTTGCGTTTGACCTATGTTATTCTCGTGCTTTCGACAATTTTGATTATGGCAGCGATCACATGGAACCTTGCTGCCGTGAGCCTTTGCGCAGGACTAACCGGTACGGTCAGCGGGGCGATTGCCGTAGTAGCGGACAAAAGATGGAACAAGCTATTGCCTTTGATCCAAGTGGTGTTGGGGCTCCTCAGCATTGGTGCGGGCGTCTCCATCCTGTTCTGACCCCTTGCCCCCTTTCCACAACTCCGCCACATAGGCGGATATGGCAAAACAACCTTCCTTTACCTGCACCGATTGTGGTGCATCCCACACGAAATGGTCCGGTCGCTGCGAGGCTTGTGGTGCTTGGAACTCCATCATTGAAGAAAAGCCGCTTTCGAGCGGACCGGGCAAAAAATCCCTAGGCAATGTACGCGGTACGGCGATTGAGCTGACCGATCTATCGACGAAGGACAATCCGCCAAAACGTACTGTTTCGGGTGTAAACGAATTGGACCGTGTACTCGGTGGCGGTTTGGTGGATGCGTCCGCGATCCTCGTGGGCGGCGATCCGGGAATTGGCAAATCGACCCTTCTACTACAAGCAGCGGCCCGTTTTGCGCGTAATGGGATGAATGTGGTCTATGTCTCAGGCGAAGAAGCCGCGCAACAAATTCGGATGCGCGCACAACGTCTAGGCCTTGAGGAGTCTCCGGTCAAACTGGCAGCCGAGACCAACTTACGCGATATCCTGACCACGCTCGACGCGGAAAAGCCGGAACTGGTTATCATCGACTCGATCCAAACAATGTGGGCCGACAATGTTGACAGCGCCCCCGGCTCCGTCAGCCAAGTCCGCGCTGCCTGTCATGAGTTGGTGAGCTTTGCCAAGAAGCGCGGTTGCTCCGTAGTCATCGTGGGCCACGTTACAAAAGAAGGTGCGATCGCGGGTCCGCGGGTGGTCGAACATATGGTCGACACCGTTCTCTATTTCGAGGGCGACCGCGGCCATCAGTTCCGCCTGCTGCGCGCAGTTAAGAACCGGTTTGGACCCGCTGACGAGATCGGCGTTTTCGAGATGACGGGCCGAGGTTTGACTGAAGTGAAAAACCCATCCGCCCTTTTCCTCAGTGATCGGGACAAACCTGCGCCGGGGTCCATTGTCTTCTCGGGGATTGAGGGCACGCGCCCGATGTTGACGGAAATACAAGCGCTCGTCTCGCCCTCTCCTCACAGCCAAGCACGCAGGACAGTTGTCGGCCTTGATGGGCAGCGACTTGCAACGATTTTGGCGGTGCTGGAAGCCCGCTGTGGCATCCCATTTGCCGGCCTTGATGTATACCTGAATGTCGCGGGTGGCATGCGCGTGCATGAACCCGCTGCTGATCTGGCTGTTGCCTGTGCGCTACTTTCCGCCCGAGAAGACCATGCTTTACCGGCAGATACCGTGGTTTTTGGTGAAATTAGCCTGTCAGGTGCGTTAAGACCCGTCACGCAGGCGGAAAACCGGTTGAAAGAGGCGTCAAAACTTGGTTTTGCATCCGCCATAACGCCGGTTCAGAAAAAGCTACCCGACGTGGATGGCATGACCCTGCGGATGACGGATGATCTGGTCACCGTTGTGAATGACATATTTGGGGCCGATTGAGGCGCTATAGGATTCGCCAGATTTGGTGAGTGACACAAGAAAGAGAGACGGGACATGGAAGGTTTCACAATCGTAGATGGGGTGGCTGCACTGGTCATCGTAATCTCTGCAGTGCTGGCCTACTCGCGCGGCTTCGTGCGGGAATGCCTGTCCATTCTCGGTTGGGTGGTCGCTGCAATTGTTGCATTCATGTTTGGGCCGCGTGCAGTGCCGCTGGCCAAAGAAATTCCATATCTGAACGCACTTATTGAAGGGTGTGAGCCAGCGACGATTGCGGCTTTCGCTCTTGTTTTCGCAATTGCGCTTGTCGTTGTGTCCATCTTTACGCCAATTTTTTCAGGAGCCGTACAACGCTCCGTGTTGGGTGGGTTGGACCAGGGACTTGGGTTCCTTTTCGGCGTCGCGCGTGGCGTTCTTTTAATTGTTGTGGCCATCGTAATCTATGACCGCGTCGTCGCAGACCAAGCAATCCCAATGATTGATGACAGCCGCACAGCCCGCGTTGTAGGCGAGATGTCGGGTCCGATTGATGGCCTGATCCCAACCGATGCCCCCGGTTGGATTGTTGGCACCTACGAGGATCTTATTTCACACTGTTCCGGCCCCGCAGAAACCGGCGCGGAAACGGCTCCAGTCGACAATGGCTAGACCTGCACAACCTTAGGTGTGATACCCGCATCTAACATTTTGAGATAAGCGTTTTTGGCTGCGATCAGCGCAGGAGTGAGTGAGGCGATCAAATCTTCAATCTCTGCCAGACTTTTGGTTGGTGAAATGACCAACTCTGCAGCGGCGAAGATCTCAGCGCGTAGGTTAGGATAATATCGTGCGGCGACATCTGCGCATGGATGGATGTCACGCGTATATACGCCCTCTTCAAACATTACGCTTTCAAACAATGTGCGCACTACCCGCTTCATGACCCAAGCACAAATCGCACGACGCTCTTTGTCATCCGGAGCTTCAGTATACATCGCGCTCCATTGTGCAAGCCACGTGTCGACTCCCTTAACATGGGCAAAAGCTGACGTATCAAGCTTGGGGTCAGGAAGGTCACCGACATAGTCATGCCCCCAAACAGTGTAGCCACAAAATGCAAGATTATGCCGGAGCCACGCAAAGCGCGCGTCACTCAGAAGTTCATCTTCGGTCGCAAGTGCTGTCTCAATCTCTAAATCAGGGTTCGCAATGATCTGCGGAACAGCGATTTCCATCACTTTGCTTTGCGTTACGACAACCAAATCCAAATCAGAAACACCGATGACGGCGGTCGCCCTGACCGTTGAGCCCCTAAGTGCGACGCTGAGAAGGTTTGGGCCTAGCGCCTTGTGGAGGGCTTCACTGACTTGCCCTGCATAGCCGTCCCAAGGCGGTGCAGGCGCAATACCGAGCCGGGGCAGAACACCTCGCGCATCAACGCGATGGGCTTGACCAATGGCGCGCAGCATTAGGAAGAAAAGCGTTTCAGGTACATAGCAGAAGTCTACTACCGCAACTTCTGTCCGCAAAGTTAAGCAGCGGGATTCACCGGCAAGGCGCCGCTCAAACGGCCCGCCATTGACCCGGTTGAAGGTCCTTGAGCGACCATTCGCCTATTTCAGTACGAATAAGACGTAATGTCGGATGCCCTATGGCAGCAGTCATGCGTCTGACCTGCCTGTTGCGCCCTTCGCTGATGGTGATCTTGATCCAGCTATCCGGTACCGTCTTGCGAAACCTTACAGGTGGGCTTCTTGGCCAAAGCCAGTCAGGTGCATCAATCTCTTCAGCTTGAGCAGGTCTTGTTCTGCCGTCTTTCAAGACAACGCCGTTCCGCAGAGCTTCAAGCGCATGCTGGTTCGGCACACCTTCGACTTGGACAAGATATGTCTTGGTCATTTTGTTTCTGGGTTGCGTGATCCGTGCCTGTAGCTTCCCATTGTCTGTGAGTACCAATAACCCTTCACTGTCGCGGTCTAGTCGTCCTGCAGCATAAACACCCGGTACGTCGATGAAGTCCGACAAAGTTTGTCTTTCTGAGCCTTCAACACCCTGATCCGTGAACTGGGATAGGCAATTAAACGGCTTGTTAAAGAGGATCACGCGCGTCATGCGTGTCCCCTGCCACATATTGGGCATGGGGTGCAATTGTGTCCCACTCATAGCGTGACTTTCCCTGCGCCCTGTCCTATCTACTGTCATAAAGCTGTAACGCGGATTCGGAGCTGCCATCCATGTCGCAATCAGACGCCTCGACAGGCGAAGTCACGAGTACACCCGTTGACGAAGAGAATTGGCGTGAGACGCCATTTGATGACGACAAACTCAAAGAAGAATGCGGAATTTTTGGCGTTGTTGGCGTAGCCGATGCGGCGAATTTTGTGGCACTCGGACTGCACGCGCTGCAACATCGTGGTCAGGAAGCCGGAGGCATTGTCAGCCACGATGCGGATGCAGGGTTCCAATCTGCGCGCAGATTTGGCTATGTCCGGGACAACTTCACCTCCCACAAAGTCATGGAAACACTGCCGGGGCCGTTGGCCATTGGGCATGTTAGATATTCGACTGCAGGCTCTAAGGGCCAAACTGCGATCCGCGATGTGCAGCCCTTCTTTGGCGAATTCTCTATGGGTGGCGCGGCGATTGCGCACAATGGCAACATCACCAACGCTGATGCCTTGCGCAAAGAGCTTGTCGAGCGTGGTTCAATTTTCCAAAGCTCGTCAGACAGCGAATGCATCATTCATCTTATGGCCCGTTCGATGGGGCGAAACATCCCTGACAGGATGGAAGAAGCACTGCGCAAAGTGGAAGGCGCGTTTTCCGTTGTCGCCATGACGCGGACAAAGTTGATCGGCGTTCGTGATCCACTTGGCGTGCGGCCATTGGTGCTCGGCAAGATTGGTGACGGCTACGCTTTGTCTTCGGAGACCTGCGCGCTTGATATCATTGGTGCGGAGTTTGTGCGAGAAATCGAACCTGGCGAAATGGTCGTCATTACAGATACAGGTGTCGCGTCACACTTCCCATTCCGTCCTGCAAAATCACGGTTCTGCGTGTTTGAGCATGTGTATTTTTCACGGCCTGACTCCATCTTAGGTGGTCGGTCCGTTTACGAGACGCGCGAGAATATCGGCCGTGAATTGGCGAAAGAGAATCCGGTTGATGCAGATATTGTCTGCCCCGTACCAGACTCCGGCACGCCGGCTGCAATTGGATACTCCCTTGAAAGCGGTATCCCCTATGCGATGGGTATCATTCGCAATCAGTATATGGGGCGCACGTTTATTGAACCGACCGAACAGATCCGGAATATGGGCGTTCGATTGAAGCTCAACGTCAACCGCGCGCTGATCAAGGGCAAACGTGTGATCCTCGTGGATGACAGCGTTGTCCGGGGGACAACCTCACGCAAAATCAAAGAAATGATCTTGGACGCAGGCGCGGCAGAAGTGCATTTCCGAATTGCGTCACCCCCGACCGCTTGGCCGTGCTTTTATGGCGTAGACACGCCTCAGCGTGAGAAGCTTTTGGCTGCAACCATGTCAGAAGAAGAAATGCGCGAGCATCTTGGCGTCGATAGCATCAAATTCATCTCGCTCGATGGTTTGTACCGTGCCGTGGGAGAATCTCAAGGCCGTGACCCCAAATCCCCACAGTATTGCGATGCGTGTTTTTCCGGTGAATACCCAGTCGCACCGAGCGATCAAATCACCAAAGGGTTCGAGCTGAAGGCCGCCGAATAGGCAAGAGAAACAGTCTGTTTCCGCGGCGGCCGTTGTGGCTTTGCCTTGTTTCCGTCACATTTAGCTAAGTACCAAGTGGACCAGTACCAGCTATGCGCTTTTTCGGCCTCTCTATACCAATCCTTGAGATTGTGTTTTTCGCGATCCTTATCTTCGCGACGATGCAGTAAAAGCAGAGCGCGTCCAACACTGAAAATATTTCCACCAAATAGAAACGCCGCCCCGAGAAGGGCGGCGTAAAATTTTTGTCGGTCGCGCGGGACTTAGCCTTTGCGCAAGGCCTTCATGCCGGTTGTGACAACAACAACCGCCAGAACCGCTTTCACAGCATCACCGAGCAAGAATGGGCTGACCCAGTAAGTCCAAATGGACGAAGCGGATGACCCGACCCATTTGCCCTCAAAGCCAAACATCTCAGCAACCGCCATCGGCCAAGCAACACCGGGGATGTAGAGCGCAGCGGAAGCGAGAAGTGCACCAACTGTCAAGACAACGATGTTTTTCGTCCACTCCGCAAACAAGCCTGCAATATAGGCCAAAGCGATGAAGCCATAAAGGAAACCAGCCGTTGGACCAACCAAAGCTGCTGTGCTACCGCCATTTGCAAAAACAGGCAGACCCGCGGCCCCTTCCAGCAAATACGCAATTACGGTTGCGGCACCAAGGCGAGACCCGAAAGACAACCCCACGATCAGGATCGCAAGCGTTTGAAGCGTCAACGGCACGGGGAAGAATGGCACGCTCATTTGTGCCGCAATCGCGATAAAAATAGAGCCAGCGACGACCATCAACGTCTTTTTCAGAAGTGTATCGGCGCCTACGGCCGCTTGCATGAATGTCATGTCTGTTCCCTCAACATGTATGTTTCCCCGTCTTTTTCGGCAGTGCAGCAAGTGATGTCAAGCAAACCACACTTGAAATAGCGCTAACGGGGTGAGAAACCCGATGTATGACAGTAACGATCCATTTCAGGCCTCATCATTTCCTATGTTCCCTTGGCTTCGAAGGCCATGGCTATTCAGATACGTTTACCCGAAATATGGAAGCAATTGTGGTGGGCACACTCCGCGCGAAAGCAGGCCGATCTTGCAAGATCGAAGTCGTCGACACGACGGATGACATCTGCGACCCCTGCCCCAAGCGCCGCAATGCGCTATGCGTGGATCAGGACAAGATCGCAAGATTGGACAGGGCCCATTCCAACGCTCTGGACATATCTTTTGGGGATCAGCTGACTTGGGGAGACGCGCTTGCAAGGATCAAAGAGCATGTAAAACCGGGTGACCTTGATGAGATATGTGCCGGATGTCGCTGGTTGGAACTCGGGGCGTGCAAAGCCGCCGTGTCGCGCCTTCACGATGCCCCCTTGCAAGCAACCGCCTCGGGTGAGACACCGCTGCTATGACCAAAGACACAACAAAGACTGCGCTCGTCACAGGCGCTTCGCGTGGCCTCGGCGCCGCTTGCGCGGAATACCTTGCACAGCATGACTATCACGTTATTGCCCTCGCACGGACCACTGGTGCACTGGAAGACCTTGATGATCGCATTCAGGCAGCGGGCGGTGCAGCGACACTAGTGCCCGTTGATTTGACCAACGACCATGCAATACAGCAAATCTGCCTTTCGATTTTCGAGCGCTGGGGCAAGATCGACATTTTGGTCCATGCGGCAATCCACGCACCGCCGCTTTGTCCAACGGGGCATATGGATGAGAAAGACCTCGACAAGTCGATTGCAGGCAACATCCGCGCCACGTCGCGTTTGATTGTGAATACCGAACCCCTTCTCAAAGCAGCGCAAGGACAGGCCGTATTCTTCAATGACCCGGTCAAATCCAAACGCTTTCACGCAACATACGGTCTCACAAAGGCGGCCCAAATGCGGTTGGCACGCTCTTGGCAAGATGAAGGCAGTGCCACCGGGATAAAGGTACATGTGCTTGATCCAAACCCGATGCCCACTGCATTGCGTGCACGTTTTTATCCCGGTGAAGATCGTGCTGCTCTGACACCCTGCCAAGACGAGGCAGAACGCCTGCTGCAAAGCGTGATCTAAAGGAAGACATCCATGCAAATCCGTGAATTCGGCGTCGAGATGTGGATGAACGCCTATGAAACGAAATGTAGCTACAATCTCGCCGAGACTTGCGTTGCATCGCTGACCATTGATGAATTGCTGACCCGATCGGGCCGCAATGACGATGTCATGAGTGAGCTAAAACTGATGAAAATGACCTACGGTGCAATCGAAGGGTCTGACAGGCTACGCGATGCAATCTGCGCACTCTATGAAAACCAGTCCCGTGACAATGTCGTGACGACGCATGGCACCATTGGTGCCAATGCTTTGGTATACAAGGCAGTAGTTGAGCCCGGCGATCATATGATTGCGGTTTTGCCCAGCTATCAGCAGCACTATTCCATACCTGAAAGCATCGGCGCAGATGTGACCTATCTGCGATTGCGCGAAGAAAACGGGTTTTTACCAGACTTAGAAGACCTTTGTGCAATGATACGACCAGAGACAAAGCTGATCTCTTTTACCAATCCCAACAACCCCACCGGTGCTTTGATGAACCCTCAGCAGCTCAAGGCGCTGATTGAGGTTGTCCGTCCTTCCGGCGCTTACATTTTAAGCGACGAGGTTTATCGTGGGACGGAGCAATCCGGTCAGATGGGTCCTGCAGTTGTTGATCTCTACGAGAACGGGATTTCAACAGCTGGGATGTCCAAAGCATTTTCATTGGCAGGGCTGCGCCTTGGCTGGGTGACGGCACCGCAGGAGGTTATTGCCCGTGTGATGATTCATCGTGACTACGACACGATCAGCGTCGGAAAGCTCGACGAATATTTCGCGACACTCGCCTTGGAAGCAAAGTCTGCAATTTTGGACCGGAGCCGGTCGATCACGCAGAACAACCTTGCGCTTCTTGAGACTTGGATTGCGAACGAACCGCGTATGTCCTTCAAGAAGCCTCAGGCGGCCACAATCTGCCTGCTGAAGTATGACGTGGACATTCCAAGCCATGATCTATGTGTCGCGCTGCTTCAGCAAACCGGCGTGCTGCTAACGCCCGGAAGTGCTTTTGACATGGAAGGATATGTGAGGATTGGCTTTGCGAACCACACCGATACGCTTCAAGCTGGGCTTTCACGCCTTGGCGCATTTCTTAGGCAGTTTGATACCTAAGCCACCTGCACTTCATCTTCTGCCAATTGGCGGTGCCAAAGGGCGGAATACCGGCCTTCTTTTGCAAGCAGTTCGTCATGAGTGCCGCGTTCGGCGATCAGTCCGTTCTCCAAAACAACAATCTGATCCGCATTGGCAATTGTGGAAAGTCGGTGCGCGATCGTCAAAACAGTCCGACCGGCGCCCAGACCTTGCAGGCTTTCCTGAATATCCGCCTCTGTCTCTGTATCCAAAGCGGAGGTCGCCTCGTCCAACAAAAGGATCGGCGGATTCTTCAAAAGGGTTCGCGCAATACCCACACGCTGTTTCTCGCCGCCTGATAGTTTCAGTCCGCGCTCCCCAACCGTCGTGTCAAACCCGTCCGGCAAGTCCATAATAAAGTCATAGATTTTAGCGTCCTTGGCCGCCTGCTCGATCTCTGCGCGCGACGCCTCGGGACGCCCATATGCAATATTGTAAAGCACGGTATCGTTAAACAGCACTGTGTCTTGAGGCACGACACCGATCTGGGCATGTAAGCTGTCTTGCGTCACATCCCGAACATCTTGACCGTCGATCTTCAATGCGCCTTCATTTACGTCATAGAAGCGGAACAGAAGACGACCGATCGTTGACTTGCCTGACCCCGATGGCCCAACAATGGCGACGGTTTGCCCCGCATGAACTTTCAACGAAACGCCCTTCAGAATAGGTCGAGCAGCATCATAGCCGAAAAAGACATTGTTTAGCTCCACCTCTCCTTTGGTGACGACTAACTGCGATGCATCAGCCTTATCTTGAACCTCAGCAGGCTGGCCAAGCAGTTCAAACATTTCCGACATATCGACAAGGGCCTGACGTATCTCCCGATAGACGGTGCCTAGGAAGTTAAGGGGTGTTACAATCTGGATCATATAGGCGTTGACCATGACAAAATCGCCGACCGTCAGCGTCCCCTCCTGCACTCCCATTGCCGCCATCACCATCACTGCAATCAGACCACCGGTGATCAGAACGGACTGTCCGAAGTTCAGGAATGCCAAGGAATAAGACGTCTTCAACGCGGCCGCGACGTATTTTTCCATCGCGCTATCATAGCGCTGGGCCTCCCGCGCTTCGGCACCGAAGTACTTTACCGTTTCGAAATTCAACAGGGAATCGATTGCCTTTTGGTTGGCATCCGTATCCTGATCGTTCATCTCCTTGCGCATTTTCACGCGCCACTCGGTCACTGCGAACGTGAACCACGTATAAAGAACAAGCGTGACAAGAACGACGACCAAGTACCAGATATCAAAGACAAACGCCAAAATAACAGCGATCATCAATAGCTCTAAGATCAGCGGACCGATCGAGAAGAGTAGAAAGCGCAGTAGGAATTCGACACCTTTCACACCGCGCTCGATAATCCGGCTCAACCCACCTGTTTTCCGAGTGATGTGATACCGCATCGACAGGCGGTGAATATGAGTGAACGTCTCAAGCGCGAGCATCCGCAACGCCCGTTGGCCGACGAGCGCGAAAACGACATCGCGCATTTGCTGGAACCCCACATTGATCAGACGTGACGCGCCATACGCAAGTGTAATTCCAATCGCACCGGCCCCTAGCATCCAACCGGGACTTGCTTCTTCACCGGCGAGTGCGTCTGTTGCAGCTCCAAATAACGGCGCAGCCAACACGGCAACGACTTTGGATAAAAGTAAAAAAGCAAGTGCAATGACAACGCGCCGCTTTACCCAAGCCTCATCCTCAGGCCAAAGATACGGAATGACACGCTTTACAACGCGCCACCCGTCTTTTCGCAAGTCTTGCTGCAGTCGGGCGTCAGAAACTTCGGTGACCATAGGGAGATTTCTTGTGCTTCTTTATCGGACCCCATTACCTAGTCCGCCATGTGCCCGATTACCAGCAAACCCGAATAGAAAATGACGGCGCGACGGCACTCCCAACCTATTCAGGTGGTAAATCAGCCATTTGCGCGGCATCCTTCATTGTCTTGACTTGCGGCTTGGACAGAGTGCGTAAGCCAAAGCCAAGACTGCCACTGCGCCGGTAGAGTGATAGAAAAAACACCACCAGCAATGCAACATTGCTTTAGCACAATGCAAAATGGGGCGTTTCCTCAAATTGGCGCTGGATAGTGGTGTGGCCTCAGTTCTCGGGCAGTTCGAAAACCTGACCGGGATAGATCAAGTCGGGATCACGAATAAGGTCGCGGTTTGCCTCGTAAACTCGGACATATTCGGTCCCCTCTCCGAAGCGATCCTTGGCAATAGCCCACAGCGTAAACCCTTTTTGAACTGTGATCGCATTCGGACGCTGAATAGATATGGCTGCAACCTCTGGCTCTTCGCGTTGGAATGGTGTCTCCACACGGCTTGTCACGTCGCCTTCCGCCGTAACTTCGTCAATGCGCAAACGGTAGACGCCTGCATCGACATCGGGCAGTGGCGTGCGCCAAGTCCCATCGGGCGCAATTTTGACCGTCTGGATTGCTTTGTCGTTCAGGTAGACCCGTGCGAAGCTTGCGCCCGCGCCTCGTCCTGCAAGGGCCACTTCACCTTCCTGATCATAGGTAATGGTATCAATCACGAGATTGGCCACCACGCTTAGCCCAGATTGCTCCGGCACAGCAGGACGCGGGGCCGGTTGAAGCACCTTCACTCCGGTCTCATCGGCGAGCACGATTGCGGGGCTCTCTGGCGCCGCATCTTCTTCCGGCGCTGGAGAGGCAAGTTGAACAGTCTGCTCTTCAACCTCTGGTGCCGTTGCGACGACAACCTCTTCTGGATCAACAGCTTCGGTCACAATATCAGCATCAGTCTCGGCTTCGGCTACGTCTACAGAGGTTTCTGGTTCAACGACTGGGCTCTCTGCCTCAGGTTCATCGCCCTCCAGAGTTGCTGTTTCTTGCGGCTCAACGGCGGCGATTTGTGCTGGTTTCACCGGGGCGATCAGAACAGCCGCGTTAGACAGGACTGTTTCACCGGCTGCGGTCTCCAACTGGGCAGATAAACTACGCGGCGTTTCAGATGGCGGCAGATCGAAGAGCGCAACAAACTTACCATTCCGATCAGCCACGGCATCGGCAATCAGATCGCCATCAACAAGTAATGCGACGCTCGCGCCCGGCTCAGCCGAACCAGCAATGACCGCAGACCCTAACGGATCGATCCGCACAACGTCGAATTTTGGCGCGCGAATGAGCGGCGGTTCCGGCTCCGTCGATTTGTCTGTATTGTCGGTCGCGCTCTCGTCAGAAGCAGCAGGGGCGACGACTTCTTCCTCTTCTTCAGACGACACATCAGAGGAAAGCACCGCAACCTCTTCCGTGGCAGGCTCTGTCGGAGGTGTAGGCTCCGATATGTTGGCTTGCTCATTTTCCTCTTCAATCACCACTGGCTTGTCGTCACTAATCGCAGCGGTTTGAGGGTCAGCCTTCGGGGTTGCTTCACTATCTTCCAATGGTACAACTTCAGTCGGCTTAGCAATATCAGGAGAAGCGACCTCAGCTGTTGCAGGATCGTCACTCTGCTGCATCCACACGCCATAAGACACGGCGCCGATTGCGATGACACCCGCAGCCAAAACGACATTCGACCCACTCAACACAAAGCGCGATTTATCGCTCATCGCCTCTTCCTTTTGCCCAATTGGCCCTTCCCTAAGGGCCTTGCATATCTTCCGGCATGCTCGCTTGCGCGACACTATCAGGCCCCTTATCACAAGGCAAAACACATGATCGGGACTGTGATGCCAAAAGCTCAACCAAAATCCATATGCGTGTTCTGCGGGTCACGTTTCGGCGCAAAACCTTCTTACAAACAAGCAGCGCATGAGATGGGAGCTGCAATTGCCAAACACGGTTGGCGTTTGGTGTATGGCGCTGGTGATGTCGGATTGATGGGGGAAGTGGCCCGTGCGACCCAAGACGCAGGTGGCGAGGTGTTCGGCGTTATTCCTGTACATCTTTTCGAACGCGAAGTCGGCAAACGAGACCTTTCGACTTTCGTCATCACCGAGAACATGCACGAGCGCAAAAAAGTCATGTTCATGAACTGCGATGCAATTGTCGTTCTACCAGGCGGAGCCGGATCGCTTGACGAATTCTTCGAGGTGCTGACGTGGCGCCAGCTCGGCCTTCATGACAAGCCCATCTATCTTTTGAATACAGACGGCTATTGGGACAAATTGGTCGCTCTAGCACAACATTTTGTTGACGAAGAATTTGCAGATGAAAGCATTTTGGACTTCATGACCGTCGTTTCGGATGTCGACAGCCTGACGTCAGATTTGCAAGCTAAGCTTTAGTCAGACCAAATCGGTTGCGACAGACGGCGGCCTTAAACAACATGTGATCCCATTCGCGGCCTAATATGCGCTAGGCTCATCAAAGGAATCACAATCTGGAGCTGTCGCAATGAAATTCAAAGTGGCCTTGGCCGCCCTGCTTATGGCGCAGCCCGCGCTTGCTGCAGAAGGTGAACGCGTACAAATCACCGGCGAGATTATCGACACGTGGTGCTATTTCTCGGGCGTTATGGGGGGGCCAGATGCAGTTGTCGGATCCGCGCATCACACATGCGCCCTGTGGTGTTCCGCTGGTGGGATTCCAGTTGGACTGCTTGGTGAAGACGGTGAAGTTTATATGGTTCTGAAGATCGAAGGGGATGATCAATCTGCTTCAGGTGATACTCAGATGACCTTGGCCAGCCATGAAATAGTTGCTGATGGCATGCTCTATAAGCGCGATGGGTTGAACTATCTTGTTGTCGAAAAGGTCGTTGAAGACCGGGGCATCACAAACCTCAACCACGAAGACTATGGCGTTGTGCCTGGCTTCGCGATCCCAAAACCAAAGAAGTGAGGTTGAAATGATGAAACGCCTGATCGCAGTCTGCGCATTGATCGCCACTCCACTCTTCGCACAAGACTTTTCCGAGGGGTCAAACGCAAAAACTTGGAATTTGTACGCGGAGGTGCCTGCAACCTTTGAAGCCGAAGTTGTCGATATCTTATGCACCGTTGCGGGCGATTGTGCCAATGCATGTGCTGACGGACGTCAGTTGGGACTATTGCGCAGCGCCGATAACCAGTTGGTTTTTCCAAACAAAAACCGTCAATCTTCTTTTAACGGTGCTGCTTACGATCTTCACCCTTATTGCGGAAAAACAGTCGATGTCGATGGTCTGATGATTGAAGACGAAGACATTCCGGGTGCCAAGAACATCTATCTGATCCAGTTCATCAAAGAAGCCGGTGCCGCGGATTGGGAAAAGGCAAACAAATGGACGAAAGTCTGGGCGGAGAAACATCCAGAAGCTAAGGGCAAAGGCCCGTGGTTTCGGCGCGCCCCCCGTGTGAATGCCGCCATTGAAGCGGATGGCTACTTCGGTCAGGGCCTTAGCCACGAGGACGCATACGCGCTAACCCAATGATCCGAGCTGCTTTAATCTCAACTCTGGCTATGGCGACACCTGCGATAGCTGAGACACCCCTGCCCTTTGATCTGGGCGGGGATTACACGCTGACCAACCAACACGGCGAGCGCTACACACAAGTTGATCCGAATGGTAAACCGCAACTTCTGTTCTTCGGGTACGTCAACTGTCAGGAAATTTGTTCGGCAGTCTTTCCGATGATGGCTGAGGTCGTTGCCGAAATTGAAGCCCAAGGAATGGATATCACGCCGGTGATGATCACCGTGGATCCCGTGCGGGATACGGTGGAAACCATGGGCCCGAAGCTTGCAGAGCACCATCCCAACTTTGTCGGCTTGACCGGCTCCGATGATCAGCTGCAAGTCGCATATGATGCCTTCTCAATCGAGAAAGAGGAGGTCTTTGTCGATCCGGAATTCGGTCCAGTTTATGCGCATGGCAGCTTTGTCTATTTGCTGGATGCGGACGGCAAATTTCTCACTTTGGTTCCACCGATCGTCACCCCTCAACAGGCGGCAGGGATCGTTGCCAAATACACGAAGGACCTGAGTTGATGGCTTCCACTCTTTCACGTCGCATGTTCATAGGCGGCGGCATAGCGGTCGTCGCAGGCGCGGGCTTCTACGCTGCTGGCGGACGAAACGTGTTTTACTCGGTGATCACAGAAGCAAGTGCCGCTGAAACACTGGACCCTCCCACCGCGTACCAATTGGCGAAAGATGGGAAGATCATTCTGGTTGATATTCGTCGCCCGGACGAATGGGCGAAAACAGGATCAGGAGAGCTTGCTCATCGGCTGGACTTACGCAGGAAAGACTTTGTTGAACAGCTCACAAAACTGGCGGGGGGAGACCTCAACGCGCCGCTTGCATTGATTTGCGCGCGTGGCGTCCGGTCAGCACGAGAGAATAACAAACTGATCAAAGCCGGATTTACCAATGTCATCGACGTACCGGAAGGCATGTTGGGGAACGCAAAAGGGCCGGGCTGGATCAAACGCGGACTGCCTCTCAACAAGGCTCCTTAGCATGAAGATAATGACACTGGCCGTGCTCGGCGTGGTTGCCTCTACGGCTGCATTTGCTGGATGTGCCGGGTCGGAGGACACATGCAAGACGCTGCTCGGGGAATATCACATTGCCTTGCCGGAGGGTGTGGAGAACCCACCGGCCCTACTGTTTTTGCATGGAGCGGGTGGCACCGGAAAAGGTGCCTTGCGAATGAAGGCTGCACTCGATCGGGGATATGCGCTGATCGGTCCAAATGGGTTGAAGCGTCCTAACTCACGTTTTGGTCCCGGTTGGTCATTCCATCCTGATCGTCCCAAACAACGTGACGAAATCGCCTTTGTCCGTGAGATTATTGCGGATGCAGAGCAAACCCACGGGGTCGATTCCACCCGCATTCTGCTTGGCGGGTTTTCCATTGGTGGTTCGATGACAAGCTACATGGCCTGCGATGCGCCTGATCTGGCAGCCGCATTTGCCCCCGTCGCAGGAAGCTTCTGGCGTCCACATCCGGACATGGCTGCGTGCCAAGGCCCAGTGAAGCTTCTGCACACCCATGGGTGGAAGGACAAAACTGTCCCACTGGAGGGACGCCCACTCGGCGGTGGAACAATCGAGCAAGGTGATGTGTTCTACGCAATGCAAATTTGGCGTGAGACCAACACCTGCCCGGGGATGCGTGCGGACAGTTTCGACACGTCTGGACCTTTTTGGCATCGCAAATGGGAGACCTGCGAGGCCGGAGCGCTGGAATTCGTCATGCATCAAGGTGCGCACGGAATTCCGAAAGGCTGGACTGACATGGCGCTAGACTGGTTTGAAAGCCTCGAATAAAGCGAACACGTTGTTATCTGGCCGCTCTGTGAATTCCTCTATTACTCCGCAGCGATACGATCCGCATCTTCGAGCACACGATGCATCAGGAGACGTTCACGCTTCGCGCGGCGAATGATAGCGGGCGCATTGAATACTTCCGCCGTGCCCATCTGGCGCGCTGACCATTTGAAACGCGTCAGGTCTACACCTGACAATATCGACAGCGGAACGGCACCTGCGAGGCTCATGGCGATTGGAGCCAACCACAAGGTGATGATGCCTTCATACATCCCAACAGTTAAAGCGACGCCGACAAGCGTTTCGACACCGTGAAACTTTACATGCGTCCACAATGAATAGCGCCCGCCGGATCGGACCTGAGGGGTCCAGAGCTCTTTGAAACCCATATAGGTCCGTGCGACAGCAATCGTCTGCTGAACCATCAGGATTGGCGCATACAGGATTGACGTGATGATTTCAGTTACAAAGCTAACCAAAAACTGCAACGGTCCGCCCAGATCTCGCATTGACAGCCCAGTGCGGCTGATCGCTGTCGCGCCTAAGAATTTCGGCGCAAGCAACATTCCATACATAAAGAGCAGGATCAGCACGTTGTTTACATGGCTCATTTCCGGCCACGCGACCTGCGGGTTTTCACCAGTAAAATAGCGGATGACATTTTCCTCCGCACTCACGCCCATCACAGCCCAAACGGTAAGCAGTGCAAACCATGCGGGCGACAATAGATAGCTCATCGCCCCGTGGAAAAGGTGGAACCGACTTACAGTATGAAATCCCTTTGACCCTAAGATGTTGAGGTGCTGCAGGTTGCCCTGACACCACCGCCTGTCACGTCGGACATAGTCAATAAGGTTCGCTGGTACTTCTTCGTAGCTCCCTTTGATGCGCGGCAAAAACCGTACGCCCCACCCGGCCCGTCGCAGCAGGCCTGCCTCGACGAAATCGTGGCTGAGGATCAATGCGCCTTTCGACCGGAAGGTATCAAGTTTGGGAATACCTGCAGATGCGGCAAAGGCGGCTGTTCGGATGATTGCATTATGGCCCCAATAATTGCCTTCACGATCCGCCCATTTGGCCAAGCCTTCGGCAAGAGCAGCGCCGTAGATCGAGTTGGAAAACTGCTGAACACGCCCGAAAAGTGTATCGGCACCAAAGAGCTGCGGTATGGACTGGATCAAACCGGCGGAAGGATCTGAGGAAAGTTCATCAGTCAGAGCCACAATGGCTTTCGCACTCATCAGGCTATCCGCGTCGAGAACAAGCATGGCGGTATACCCGCCGCCCCAATGCTCTACCCAATCTGCAAGGTTACCGACTTTACGGTCTATGTTGTCAGGTCTGCGCCTGTAGTAAATCTGCCCACGCTTCATTCGAGAGTTCAGCGTAGCAAATGCCTGCAGCTCCGCTTGGGCGATTTGCTCGTCGCGCGTATCGGAAAGAATAAAAAGCGTATAGTCATGCGGATGATCGGTCGCATCCAGCTGCCCCAACATCGCCGCTGCATTTCCAAAGACATCGCCTGGGTCTTCGTTATAGACAGGCACCAATAACGCGGTCTTCATCGGTTGCACCGCCATACGTTCCGCAGGGCTTGGCCGTCGTAACAGGTTGAGCACCCCAACCGTCACAGTGCTGACCGACAGCGATATCCAAAAGAAAGTTACTGCAATCAGGGCGATCAAACCTGTTTCAAACCAGTTGATTCCATCCATCGCGAAGAAGTCTGTAAAAACCGCGATCAACGCCACGGTCGTTATGATCGCAGGCACAAATGTCAGGGCCCGCCAAAACACAACGGTTCGAGATGGTAGGACGGGGGGTGCTTGGCCGTCACGATAGGCTGCGCGCAAATTCTGCTTTGGGTGCGCAAGAGGCATCTCAGGCGGCATGAAGGTGGTCACGCGGTCCACCGATACAGCCAGACTTCGGTCAATGATGTGCCCTTTTTCACCAATTGCACCCTCAGTTCCGCCCCGCGCGCTTTGCCGGGGTCAAACTTAAACGCAAGTCGAAGCCCGCCAGTTCCAGGATTGCGCTGTAATACACCGTCAGAAACGGTACCGCGATTGGCAGAAATGAAAGGAGTGATATCTTGCAAGTCTTCGCCTGCCCCAAATTCAGGGTGGTCCTCAAAATCAATGGCAATGATTTGATACGGGACTTTCTTATCATACCCTTTGCCAATTCTCGTATTGAGAACCTGAGCAACGTCACGAGGCTTTGGCGGCTCGCCGCCCCAATTCATTGTATAACTAAACGTCTGCTCTGATCCGAGAACCATTGGTTCGCGCGGGCGCCAGTATGCGACGATATTGTCATAGATCTCTTTGTCGGCAGGGATTTCTACCAACGTGACGGCCCCTTTGCCCCAGTCCTCGTCAGACGTGATCCAAAGAGACGGGCGGTTATGGTAATGCGCTTCAAGATCCGCGTAGTCCTCGACATCACGCGCACGCTGCATCAAGCCAAACCCGCGCGGACCATCATCAACAAAGCTGGACACTTCCAACTCCCTTGGATTGGCAAGTGGCCGCCACAAAACCTCGCCTGCCCCATTCCAAACCATCAAGCCTTCGCTGTCATGCACGGCGGAGCGGAAGTCATCGAAACGCGCCCGATTGGTCTGGTCAAACAGAAACATTGAGGTAAGCGGTGCTATACCGACATGCGGCAACTCTTCGCGTGGGAAGAGTGTGCACTCCACCTTCATTTCAGCAGGCAATCCTGGTGTAATCTCGAATGAATACGCGCCAGTGACGGATGGGCTGTTCAACAGGGCATGCACTTTAGTCATGCGATCGCCCGGCTCCGGGGCTTCTATGTAGAAATGCGTAAATTCAGGAAATTCTTCGCCATCCGCATCGCCTGTTTTCAGAGCCAACCCGCGCGCTGACAAACCATAATTTTGTCCAGTTCCAATGGCGCGAAAATAGCTCGCACCTTGGAACACAAGAAATTCTTCAAAGATGTCCGGGGTTTTCAGTTCAGCCCGCAACCGGAAGCCAGAATATCCCATCGTGTCATCAATTGGCAGGTCAGGAAACTGATCCGTCTTGTCAAAAAGAGAGATATCAAAAGCTAGCGTCCGTGCTTCACCACCCTCCACGATATTGATCTCTATCGGGCGTGGAAAATAGAGACCCGGATGGAAGAAATCCATATGGAAGGGGCGCTTGGTGTCTGTCCACAGCCCTTTATGTGAGTTGAACCAAATGGATTTGTACTGATCATACGTCAGATCCCGCCATGCCTGCGGCACTTGCTTCATCGGCTGATAAGCACTTTGCGCCATGCGGCGGGCTTTCGATTTGAGCCAATCGGTCGAGAAGGCTTGAGGCGTTCCTTTGAACATTGGTAAAGCATGCGCTTGCCCCGCAACGGCGGCAGCCCCAAGCATTGTCAAAAATGCACGGCGAGACAGGCTCATTTAGGTTTCACCCTCCACGGTTGCCCTTTTACATAGGCGACGAAATACGCGATCAGGACCAACATCGCGCACCCAATAAGATTGCCGACTGTTACACTGAACGTCGTACGGCCAATCTGATCATAGGCAAAGCCCAAGACACGTGCGAAAACCATTGAGAAGACAAATACAGCCAGCGATTGTTGACCGACCTTCATGATGATCGTCACGATTTTGTCCCATAGCGCAGACAGCACCGAGCCACCTGACGCAATAAGCCGATGGCCGCCAACACCAGCGGCAACCCAAGCCAAATAGGCGACGCTCAGAAAATGCACGTACCTTAAAAGACCAAAGTCAGATTTGGTGATCCACATCTTGTTCGCAACACGCCATTCGATGACGGGATTGCCATCCAAAACCAAACCGAACCATTCCCGGTTTACGGCTCTCACACCGATGTTGGAGAGGGGAATATTGGCAATCACAACCAACGCGGCAAGCGCGATTAACCATAGCTTTACGGGAGGTGCCGGTATCCAGCCTCGCATAAAGGCGAACCCCGTGAAGAACACCAACTGCCATCCGAATGGATTGAAAAACCATTCACGCTTTGACCACGGCTCTGCTGGAAAGTTGATGGCCAAATGCTCAGCTCCCCAACTCCCTAAAAGCGCGCCTTGTGCAAACAGCCATACCGTCGCGATACAGGCAAACATGAGATAGATATTGATCTTTGACAACGCCATAACGAAAGGCATCATCACGAGGATCACCATATACATCGGAAGAATATCGAAATAGTTCGGCACATAGGTCAGGGTAAAAATGCCGACCAATTGGGCCGCTGTTGAGGAGATGACTTCGCCGCCGCGGACGACCCCATCAAAGAACGGAACCAGATTGAGCGTACCGATATAGCGCTTTTCGAAAATGCCAAAGCTGTCCCAGAAGGCAAGCATCATCGCGATGAAGAAAAACATCCCGATATGCGCCCAATAGACTTGCCAGACGCGGTAGCCTACGCGGGCTGTTCCAAGCGTCCATCCTGCCCGATCATATGTCCGACCAAATGCGATAGCAGACGCCATCCCAGAGCAGAACACGAAAATTTCTGTTGCGTCAGAAAAGCCCCACCGTGCAGGTATCCATGACGTGAAGAAGTTGCCAGGGGTATGCGCAAACAGGATGATGAACATCGCGATCCCGCGATAGAAATCGAGACGCGGATCACGCGTTGTGACCCCCGACGTGCCTGTCGCACCAGCCGCCGTCGGAGCGGCGCTGTAAGTGTTATCTGTGACAGCCATAGTCATCCCGGCAGCAGTTCTGGGCTGCTTATTCCGCAGGGACGCGGTCCGCGCAACCCGCGGCGTCACGCCCATCTGCAATCAGCGACATTCGCGCTGCGGCATATCCATCTTCTTTGCCTGCACGTTTTGCAGTACGCTCGCGCAGGAAACGCTCTGCCTCGTCCAAGAATCCAGCACGAATACCGGCGTCAATTGTCAGTCGCTCGAAAACGTCACGCTGTGCGTGCGATCCCCCTGCCAATTGCATCGTGCGGCGTGCGCGAGCAAGATTGAGGAAGGCCGTTTTGAAATCAGCCTCGCCAAAAGCTTCCAATCCAGCTGCGGCAGATAACCCAGGCGTTTCCATAAGATGGTCCATCTCCCGCTCTTTGGCTTTTGCATCACGATGCATACGACCCAACATCTGAGAAATCGCCTGCTTTCGATCTCCACCGATCAAGGCGAGCAAGTAGTGAAGATCCGCAAAAATAAGAGACCCGTCATCAGTGCGTGAGGCAGAAAGCTCTGCGAGCTCTTCCCAGCGATCACCGACATCAAATCCGTCAAGTTCTAGCCGCGACAACAAAGACGTCGCGTTTGAGATATCGCGGTAATCATCCGTTTTGTCTTGGCGGATTTCAGTGTCGTATAGCGCCAAGACGGTATCCGCTTCACCCAAATCCAAATGCATCAGCGCCTTGTGCCACCAGACGTGGTAGCGAAAGTTGTTGCAATGTGCCCAAGCTTCTTCGCGGCCGGTCAGCCATTTAATACCACCTGCCGCGTTTGCAGTCATGTCGTAGACGTGCGCGACTGCGTGCAATCCCCACGCATCGTCAGGCGAAATCGCTAACCCCATCCGGCCAACGGTCTCGGCGCGGGCATATTCACCTGTTTCTTCAAGGGTGAACGCGTGGCAACCCATCAGGTATCCACGACCTGCGTGATCAGGACCGTATGCCCCCATCACAGCCTCAATGGATTTTCGCATCCCCGCTCCATCGCCGAGCACAAACCGGACCGCATGAGACAATTTCATCGCCAGCGTGTCGCCGGGATGCGATGTGAGAACAGTTTCAAGGTGATCAATGGCGAGCGTTGGTTTTCCTTCCAACATCGCTTTCAGCGCAAAGATAAATTGATGTTCGCGGGCAGTGACCGGGTTCATCGCGGCGGAAGCTTCGGCGACACCCAAGGCCTCCCGCGCAGTTTCTAGCAATTCGGAGCGACCTAGCAGGACATAAAACATACCTTTGACAGCGTATCCCAAGGCAAAGTTGGGTTCCGCTTCGAGCGTTGCAACCAGATGCGTCGGGGTGGCCGCCCCATGGGCCATAAATGCCAGCAGCGTCTGATCCCAGCTTTTGCCTGCAGCTTGGGTGTTAAGGCTGGTGTCTTGCCCGAATACGTCTTGATACATTTGTCTTCCGATTCTGGTGTCTTGCGATCTTGCGCCGTACAACGTGCATAGCGAGGCTCAAGCCCTCCGGTAAACGGTTGACCTCACTGAATAACGGACATGTGAGGGGGATCACGCAAACAGTGAACAGGTTTTTGAAATACAGTGCTTTTTTGGGCGGCAATTTGCCAATGCCCAGCAAGATTTAGGTTTCGAAAGGGTATAAAATGACGAACTGCCTGCAATCAGAGCAAAGTCGAATGAACGAGGCCATAAAGCGCTGACAAACTCGACGCGCGTTAAAATTCTTCCCAGCAACGCGTGAACCCAAATAACTAAATCGAAATCAACGCAGGTGATTTTTCCGGTGGGTAATTCACAAGGATGCGCACATAGACCTTTTGCGCCCATTCTGAATAGACCTGTGCAGTCGGGTGGAATCCATCTTCTGCCATAACGTCCTTCAACGGCAAGTCCGCAGGCACGTGATAACAACCGGCACGCGCCGCGACCATTTCAGCAAGCCCTGCGTCATAACGTTCCCCCTGTTTGCCAAGCATCCAGCGCATGACCGGAGGCAGCAATGGAAAATCACCAATTCGAGGAACACCCGAAACATAAATGTGTTTCACGCCAAATTTGCTTTGCAGCAAATCATGCATTTGTTCCGTATCTTCCAACCAGTTTTCGCGCGATGCCCGTCTCGTGATGTCATTTACACCCAACGCCGTTACAGCGATATCGAACTGACGGGCTGGAATCTTTGAAAGACGTTTCACCATCTGTCGCGTTGTGCGTCCGGTTTTGGCGTCAAGCATCCAGTCGACGTCATAATGTCGCTGCAGTCTATCCAGTAATTGCCCGGTAAGTGCTTTTGATTGATGATCTGTTCCAACGCCAGCCGCAGAGCTATCGCCCAAAACAAACATACGAAGTGGTTTGCCTTGCCCCACCCTGCCCTGACGTGCGCCTGCAGGCTCGGGCATTACAAGCGCCCGCTTGCGCAGCCATGCTCCCTGCACCGCCAAATACGGGAACAGGGCGAACTTAACCGCGATCTCAGGATGATAACGCGCATGAAGACGAGGAAAGGCCATACAGACAATGTTGCAAAGATACGTTACAGGTCGATTGACGTTAACGTAATCTCCTTAGGGGTTTTGTCACCTCGAACCTTGCGTCACGCCAGTCGTTAGGAACTTTTCAGCTTATTCAACACGACATCTGTGTCTTGCCCAAAACGGGGCGGCGCATGGCGATATGTCACAGGCGTCTTCGACAGCTTCAACGGGTTGCCGATCAAGGCGACCTTGCCACCTGCAACGTCTTCTCTGGCCATCTCGATTTTCATGTCCCGCGCTGCGACTTGATCCGTTGCGAAAACCTGCTCGAGCGTGTTGACCGGTCCAACAGGCACTTTGCGGCTTTCAAGCCCTGCAATGACATCGACCATTGTATGCTTTGCAATTTCGGCTTCATATTCCGCGATCAATGCGTCCCTATTTAGGACCCTATTGGCGTTTTTCGCGTTCTCACCTTCAGCTAGATCCGGACGACCCAGAAAATCGCAGAAGCGTTCGTATTGACTGTCATTGCCCACCGCGATCAGCACATGGCCGTCCGAGGTTTTGAAGGTCTGATAGGGTACGATCGTCGCATGCTCGTTCCCACGGCGAGGTCGTGGCTTGCCTGTTGTCAGATGCGCCACGCCTTCATTTATAAGCCAACTGATAGAGCTGTCGACAAGTGCCACATCAATGTGCTGTCCCTCTCCGGTCTGATCACGATGCCGCAACGCCGATAATATTCCAATCGTCGCGTAAAGTCCGCAAACCACGTCGGCGATGCCGACAGCGACCTTCATCGGTTGACCCTCAGGCTCTCCAGTCAGAGACATGATCCCCCCGAAGCCTTGGGCCATCAGATCGTAACCGGGTTTCTCACGGTTCGGTCCGGTCTGACCAAACCCGGAAATCGAGCAGTAAATGAGGTGCGAATGGGCCTTAAGCAATGTCTCGTGATCTAGCCCGTATTTCTTCAGCCCGTCAGGTTTGAAATTCTCGATAATCACGTCCGCTGTTTCGGCAAGAGCGCGAATGGTCTCTTGCCCTTCCTCCGTGGCGATATCCACGGCAACGGAAAGCTTGTTGCGGTTGGCGCACATGAAATACGCGCTCAGATCTGTCTGCTCGCCGTCCGCACCTTCGACAAAGGGCGGGCCCCACCCACGCGTATCATCGCCTCCGGATTTTGGATTTTCGATCTTGATCACCTCAGCCCCCAAATCCCCAAGCAATTGGGTACAAGTTGGCCCAGCTAGAATGCGGGACAGATCGAGGATGGTCAGCCCATCAAGCGCGCCTTTGGGGATCATTAGATACGTCCATCATAGCCTTGGCGGTCAATCACAGCCGCAATAACTGTGAATGTGTCGGCCTCTTGCGCTGCGGTCAAGGCGGCGCTTAACTCGGCCCGATTGGACACGGTCACACCATTCCCGCCAAACGCCTGCCCCATCGCAGCAAAGTCATGCCGTCCAAAATCTACACCGCGATTAGCCATTTGGCGCTGCCGCTGTTTCAATTCAATAAGCGCCAGCGAAGCATCGACGAACACCACAAATATTGTGTTGAGGCCGTGTTCAGCAGCGGTGCTCAGCTCTCCAGCCACCATCAGAAAGCCAGCGTCACCAGAAAAGCTGACAACAGTCCGGGATGGATCAGCATACTTCGCACCCATCGCCAACGGGATCGCACACCCCATCGTGCACAAAGCGGAGGATTGCAGAAGGCCCTTGGGTGCATGACAGGTCCACATCTGGCTGAGAAGAATCCGATGAGCCCCACTGTCCGCCGTGGCAATCGTGTCTTCTGGCAGATCCCTGCGACATTGATCAATCACCGCCGCTGGACCCCAGTCATCATCTGCCGGGAACGCCGTCAATAGCGCCCTTTTGACAGCAGATACTTCGCCACCGGTCCAAACATCTGGTGTGTCAGCTACATCCAGTGCCTGCAGTGTCGCCCCAGTATCTGCAACAAAATTTACTGTGGCTTGGTGCATGTAATGGTCATTGGGCACGGCAGAGATATCAATCACATTGGTCTCGGCAGGGTTCCAGATGTCCCGCCACCCCGGGCGCATCTCTATCGGGTCATAGCCGACACAAATCACGAGGTCCGATGCTTGAACAAACGGTAGTAGATGCTTGTCAGCCAATGGAGAGAGCCCCGCCCCACCCAGCGCCAAGTCGTGGGTCTCAGGGATGACACCCTTCGCTTTATAGGTCGTAATAACCGGAATGCCGCGTCTTTCCGCGAAATGACGCAAAACGTCTGCACTTTCGTCTTTCAGCACATCCAGCCCAGCGATAATGACCGGGCGGCGCGCGACTGAAAGCCAGCCTTGTGCAATTTGCAGCTGATTACCCACAGGCGCAACTGTCGCAGCGGCTGGCCTGCGTTGCGGTTTCGGAGCGACTTTGGCATCGGCAACAGAGATTGGTACGTCAATATGAACGGGTCCTTCCCGGCCTTCGCGCGAAATCCCTACCGCGCGATCCGCAATATTATCTGCACCCTCTGCAGTCAGCGTAAACGTTGCTTTTGTGATCTCTTCAAACACCGCGCGGTGATTTAGCACCTGATGCGTGTAGGTAAGGGCTTCATCGGCGTCGACACACCCGGTTAGTACGATCAACGGCACACGATCTTGATGCGCATTCGCAACGACGTTCACGCCGTTCATCGCTCCGGGCCCAACAGTCGCTACGAGAATACCGGGCGCACCGTTTACGTGATGTGCACCCTCTGCCATGAACCCTGCCGCATTCTCATGCTTGCACAAAACGAACTCGATGCCCGCTTTTTCTAGCGCGTCGATGAGTGTCAGCACTTCACCGCCAGGCATGCCGAATGCGTGGCGACACCCCGCCTCGTAGAGTCTTTGCGCTACCAGATCGGCGGCTCGCATGGCACGTGTCATGTCGGGGTCCTTCATTCAGCTTTGGCGGGTTATTGCACAGCGGCGTCAGCAATCGACAGGAAAATCACATCCAATTCTTCAGCCGCAACTTTTAAATCAGCATCCGCGCCTTCAAAGTAAGGTCCAAAAACGAAGGTCGGCTTTTTGTAAGAAAGCGTTGCGGTCTCATCAGCATTTTCTGTGACGTATATGCGGATCGGCGCTTCAATCATTGCAGCGGTGGAATGTTCCAGAATGCGGACCGCAAAACGGTTGTTAAAAATGCCGATGACCCGGTTGCCCGGAATAGTGATGCCCCGCGATTTGGCCGCTTTGGTAGGACCCGCTTGGGTGACGACACCCATCTTATTTGCTTTTGCGGCCGTGCGGACATCTTTGACCAGAATGTCGAATGATTTTGATGTGGGCATTACAACCCAACCATCGCGCGGCTCAAGATCCTGCGCCTGTGCAACGAGCCCCCAAAGGCTAGCAGCTAAAACTAAGACATACCGCATATGAGTTTCTCCACATTGATGATTGTCATTTGCCAGAGGCCCTTCCGTTCCACCAATCACGTCTCCGCCAGAAATCTGCAACAAAGTGTGGTGTGAAGGCGTGAACGCGGCATCTTCTTTGGATTATGCTTGGCCTCTAAGGGTGACCTCAACGATCTCGGGCATGACCCCAAACCTCAACGGATATTTCGAACAGCCCAAACCAGCGGAGACGATTAAGGTTTTACCATTTTCCTGAAACAAACCATGAGCGAAGCGGCTGCCAAATTTAGAAGGAACGACAGGCGTTTGCCCAAAAACACGCACCTGCCCTCCATGTGTGTGCCCAGACAGAACTAGATCAACTGGATCATCCGCGTTCAGCTCAGCAAAAATGTCAGGCTCGTGGGCAAAGAGGATTGATAGTGCATCGCTGGGAATGTCTCTAAGCGTTTTCTTAAGGTCATCCGCACCTTCGTGGTAACCCGGCCGTTTTTCAAAGGCCATTTGGCTTTCAAGCCCGGATACCCAAACGTGGTCGGTGACAACGATCTGTTGGGACTGATTACTCAGAACCCGGATACCTGCTTCTCGTAGTAATTCGGTTGCTTCTGGCGCATTTTTATCGCCCGATTGTGTTGCACGGTCATCCCACCAGTCATGGTTGCCCATGACAGCGAAGGCACCCAGCGGCGCATGTAGACGGCTCAAAGTCTGGATAGTGACCTCCAACGGAAGGGGTCTCATAGCAAAATTTTGCTGAGCTGACAGGTCGCCGCCGAGGTGAATTATATCGGGACCAAGCGCATTCGTCATTTCTACAATTTGCGCAATCCGTGGCTGTGGCATGAACCGCGTATCGCCATGTATGTCGCTGACCACGGCAATCTTCAGCCTCACATTAGCCGCAAGCTTGCTGGTCTCGATCTCGTATCTCGCAACGGAAATCCCGCGATACGCTCCCGTCCAATACTTTTTGAGTCGCGCAAAAAAGCCTGCCTGATCGGGATCAGGCAGGCTTGTGTTTATTATATCTCGCAACAGGTTACATCCGCGATGCGACGTTTTCCCAGTTGACCAATTTATCGAGGAAGTTGGTCAGGTAGTCTGGACGCTTATTCCGGAAGTCGATGTAGTAGCTATGTTCCCACACGTCACAGCCCAAGAGCGCTGTTTGACCAAAGCAAAGCGGGTTTACGCCGTTCTCTGTTTTGGTGACTTTCAATGCGCCATCAGTGTCTTTGACCAGCCAGCACCAGCCTGAGCCAAACTGGCCAGCACCTGCGGCAGAGAACTGAGATTTGAACTCGTCTACAGAACCAAAACTGTCTTTCAGCGCTGCTTCGAGTTCTGATGGAATGGATGACTTACCCGGCCCCATCATTTCCCAAAATTGGTTATGGTTCCAAAGTTGAGAAATGTTGTTAAAAATGCCATTCTGAGCAACTGCATTCGCATCATATGTTCCGACAATGATCTCTTCGAGAGATTTACCAGCCCACTCAGTCCCTTCAATCGCTTTGTTGCCATTGGTGACATAGGCGTTGTGGTGCAAGTCATGGTGATATTCCAAAGTCTCCTTGGACATGCCGTTATCGGCCAATGCGTCATGGGCATAAGGAAGTGCTGGAAGTTCAAAAGCCATTGGGGCCCCCTATTTTGCATTTGATAGTTTCAAAACCTAACTGAGCGCGATGTATCGCGGCGTCAAGACTCTAGACGCGAAACAGCGTCGAACTCAGAAGATCATCAGGGACAAATTTCGGCCGATCAGAGCCGCTTGCATTTTCCGACACCTCGGATGTTGCTTCCGCTGCTGCCGCCCCCATAACGTTGGACGAAATTCGCTGTAACGCGAACACGCCGCGTTTTCGTGTCAATGCGACCGCGGTAGTCCACAGCCGGTCGATACCACGTCAATTCTTCAGGCATCAATTTGCGAGGAACCCCATTTACGCGCCAAGAAAAAATTAGATCATTACGCACTTTTCTATCGAATTTCCCGCGAACCGTCCGCTTCCCCGTCGCTCGGATAAATTTGTCCGATACACTCACGCTGTCACCATTGAAACTGAACCGGAAGTTCGAGTTCACCGTCGCGTTCTGTTTATATTTCCCGGTAGGCTTGATATTGCATTGATAGGTCTGAGCTATGATTTGGGAGGGTAAGGCCACCATGCTAAACGCCATAACTGCAGCTGCACAAAATTTTCTCATAAAAAGTTCCTCGGCAATGTCCAATACACGGTCAGTCAAGCGTATTAGACCTGAGGAGGCAAGGCCGACGTCATATTGCGAAAAAACGCTTCGAATGCTGGCGGAAACCTGCCGATACTAGAGGGCATTTACCTCTGAACCGCGGCTCGATGCCCGTTTCAACACGTCGAACATGTAACCTGCAACCGACCGAAAACAGATCAGCTCTATCGTCGTTTCATCACGCAGGAAAAACGCAGCAGGAGTTTGCGCGATGCGGCTTCTGCGAAAGTGACCGAGCAGAAACGCATTGGGTGACATGTCCACGGGTGCAAGCTTCGCGATGACCTCTCTGACAGCAGCGCCCCGCAGCTGGAACACTGCACGTGCATCTGAGACGTTCACGACCAAGGCATGCTCCCCCGCCAGCGCTTCCGACAGGCTAGCGACCAACTCCTCTGCTCTTTCATGCGGACACAAGAGCAGTAGCTCATCCGGGCTCATCCATGCAGCGCCAGTTTCACCTTGCAAGGCGCATTTGGTAACGTCCGGAACGGACACGCCAAATACCGTCTTCACAGCGATCTTCACATTCGCCGATGTCAGATCACCCCTAAGCGTGACCATTCCCCGAAGCCCCATCTCTTCCACATCGATGTATCCTGCATGAGATACGCCTTGCAATGCACTGACAGCGTTAGACATTTTGCTTTTCTCCGTCTTTGTCATAGAAGACCGGATCAACTATCTTGGCTTTCACCTCAGAGCCATCGATCTTTGGAAATGTGATTACGTCCCCCATTCGATCAGGACCGTTAAGGATCAACCCCATAGCGATCCCTTTATTCAAATTGGCGGAGTAGTATGTGGACGTGATGCGCCCTTCTGTGTTGCGCTGCCCATTTTCATTCAAACCTGTGCCGACAGCATACGCGCCATCCGGGATCACCGAGCCATCAATGCTTTCCAAACCAACCAATTTCCAGCGATTGGGATCAGTCATGTGATCGCGTTGTTGGGCACGCTTGCCTAAATAATCCTCTTTCTTTTTCGACAAGGCCCAGTTCAGCCCAAGGTCTTGCGGAATGACAGTACCATCAGTTTCATCGCCAATCATGATAAAACCTTTTTCAGCGCGTAAAACATGAAGGCATTCAGTACCATAGGGCGTGACGTTAAACTCCTGGCCAGCGTCCCACAGAGCGTCCCAAAACGCGCGACCCTGACTTGCGGGCACCGCAATCTCGTAGGATAGCTCACCGGAGAATGAGATGCGGAAGACCCTCGCATCGAAGCCGCCAATCTTCCCCTCTTTCCACTCCATAAAGCCGAGCGCGTCTTTTGAAACGTCCATGCCTCCAAGCTTTTCCAGCACCTTGCGGGCGTTTGGGCCAACAACTGCAACTTGCGCGAATTGCTCTGTCACATTTGCCGTATAGACTTTCCAATCCCACCATTCAGTCTGCAGCCACTCTTCCATATGCCCGTGGATCCGGGAGGCTCCGCCCGTTGTTGTATGACAAAGCCAAGTGTCGTCGTCGATGCGGGCAACCACACCGTCATCCGTCAGAAACCCGTTCTCCGTACACATCAAGCCATAGCGACACTTCCCTGGCTTCAGGGTCGACATCAAGTTGGTGTACATCATGTCAAGAAACTTGCCTGCATCCGGCCCTTTGACGATGATTTTTCCAAGTGTCGAAGCATCGAGTAATCCTAGGCTGTCGCGGACCGCTTTAACCTCACGGTTGACCGCGTCCTCGATGCTTTCGCCCGGTTTTTGGTAACAATAGGCGCGCCGCCAATGGCCGACTGGTTCCCAATATGCACCATTTGCTTCGCCCCATTCATGCAGTGGCGTCTTGTCAATCGGCTGAAAAATCTCGCGGCTTGCCTCACCCGCTATCGCACCTAAAGAAATCGGATGGTACGGAGGGCGGAATGTTGTGGTGCCGACCTGCGGAATATCAGCATTCAAGCTATCAGCTAGGATCGCCAACCCATTGATATTGCTTAACTTACCTTGATCCGTAGCCATACCAAGCGTCGTGTACCGCTTCGTGTGCTCAACACTTTCAAAACCTTCTTGAGCTGCAAGCTGGACATCAGACACTTTCACATCGTTCTGGTAGTCTAGCCACATTTTTGAACGCAGCTCATACCCTGCCCCTTGTGGCATCTTCCAAACTGCAGCCATCGCAGCCATTGGTTCCGTATCAGCTTGAGGCGCTGTCGTGCTCTGCGGGCTCGCCCCCAGCGCCTCAATCACGTCATTCGTACGCATCACAGCGTTGCTCAGACAATCGCCTGAGCTTTGTTCGCCATCCGCGCTTCCTGCAACTGTGACGAACCCTTCACCCGTAGCGCCAAGCGGTGGGCGTGTGTGATCAGGTCGGAAACAGGCGGTCTTGTCATCCCAGTTGAGTTTGCCACCACAGTGGGACCATAAATGCACCACAGGTGACCAGCCACCAGACATTGCCACTGCGTCGCACGCAACCTCTTCCAGCATCCCGCCAGCGCCCGCTTGGGAACAAAGCACGATCCCTTGTACGCGTTTGCCACCTTTGACTTTTGCAATTGCTTTACCGGTTTCGACCCGAATGCCTTTTTCTTTGCAAGCGTCCATAAGAGGGCCACCGCCGTCCGGGCGCGCATCAATCACCATTGGGACATCAAGCCCTGCGTCTTTCAAAACAAGCGCCGTGCGATATGCGTCGTCGTTATTGGTCACAATGACTGTCCGGTCACCGGCGGAAACACCGTGATTCACAATGTAGTCACGGACGGACGCCGCAAGCATCACACCAGGAATGTCATTGCCCGCAAACGATAACGGCCGCTCCAGTGCTCCGGTCGCGGTGATAATTTGTTTCGTTCGGATCCGCCAAAGCCTGTGTCTCGGTGCGGTTGATGGGGCCAAATGGTCCGTTAACCGCTCATAGCCAAGCGCATAGCCATGATCATAAACCCCAGCCCCCATGGTTCGGGTGCGTAAAGTGACATTTGGCATATTTTCAAGGGCTTGGACCGTGCTGCTGATCCATATCTCTGCAGGCTGTCCGTCTATGATTGCACCGTCCACCGGCGCCCGGCCGCCCCAGTGCGGGGTTTGCTCAAGCAAAAGGACCTTTAGACCTGCTTCACCAGCGTTTTTTGCCGCCTGAAGTCCTGCAATGCCGCCACCGACAACCAGTACATCTACGAAGCTGTAAAAGTGCTCGTAAGTATCTGCGTCGCGATCTTTGGGTGCCTTGCCCAAACCTGCAGCCTTTCGAATGAACGGCTCAAACAAGTGTTTCCAAGCAGCGCGCGGATGGATGAATGTTTTGTAGTAAAATCCAGCTGGCATGAAGCGTGACGCGTAGTTGTTCAAAACACCCACATCCATTTCAAGCGAGGGCCAGTGGTTTTGCGATTGCGCTGTGAGGCCGGGAAAAATCTCTGTGGTGGTAGCACGCGCGTTTGGTTCGAAATGCCCACCCTTCCCAAGGTTCATCAGCGCGTTGGGCTCTTCCGGCCCGGCTGCAACAATTCCACGCGGGCGGTGATATTTGAAGGACCGTCCAACAAGCATCTGATCATTGCCCAACAGAGCAGAAGCCAGTGTGTCGCCTGCATAGCCTTTCAACTTACGACCGTTGAATTCAAAAGCGACAGAAGTACTGCGGTCCAGCAATCTGCCGCCGGAAGACAATCTTGAACTCATGAGAAATCTCCCCATTTCCATCCCGGCCGCTTGGCAGAGATAGCGTCTTTGATGTTTTGCGGAGGTTCAAACGTTTGCGCTTTATAGGTGCCAAAAACCTCAAGCGTCATCGTGCAGCGGGCAGCGTGGAACCACTTGCCGCACCCATTCGCATGACGCCAGCGTTCGAAATGCACGCCCTTTGGGTTCACCCTACGAAACAGGTAATCCTCAAAAGCATTGTCGTCTGACCCGACGGTTTCACGCTTGATATGCGCCTGTCCGCCAGCTGCAAGTTCGGTTTCGTCAGCGTTGATACCGCAATAAGGACATTGAAGGATCAGCATGTCAGGACCTTTTCAACACGCAAAATGGCAGCCGCATTGCTGCGACTGCCACTTGGATAAAGGGAAGTGAGTGGTGGGTGGGCGCTATTCCGTAGCTGGAAGCGCGTTTGGATCAACCGCTGGGGTCGCTCCTTCAGTTGCGGCTGGGTCAACCAAGCCGGCAGGTAGGTTTGGCGCATCACTGGTGCCCATAAAGGCAAGTGCCAGAATAAAGAGGCCAATGAGTACTGCAGCAACGACCAGAGCTTTACCGCCCAAGCCTTCATCATTTGTTGTATAGTCAGACATGGTGTTTTCTCCTGTTTGGCAACACCACAATCCGACACGCCGCTCGGGCCCTCAACATAGGCGGAAAACCCCGCCCAATTTGGGCCTGTTTCGGCCAAATCAGAAGCATTTTGACAGCAAAAGACCGCGCACCCGGACGCAAAATGCGGGAACGCGGCCTTGTTTGATACGCAAGGCGTATCTGAACGGTTAGTTTCCTTCGGCAGAAGCTGCGGCGCCTTCGACGGCCTCGGCAGCGCCTTCAACAGCAGCGCCTGCACCTTCGATCGTAATGTTGAGGTCATCGCCACCACCGGCTTGGCCGCCAGCAAGCATGAAATATGCCATGATACCGACGACAACGACGAGTGCCCCAATAACGAACCCCATTCCAGTATTGCCACTGTTGGTCGTCGTTGTGGTTGTTGTATGTGTGCGGTCTGTTGTGTTGTCGGCATGTGCCATGTGACGTCTCCTTTTGTATTCGTTTTCAACAGGGAAACGTCTGCAGCGACAACTTGGTTCCAATTTTCTTTTGCGACAGCCAGAGCAGCCGGATGTAATACAGTTCCGGAACGGATTTCTAAGAGCACTGCCATGTTAATGCGCGACCCCGGCAGCAACAGACTCGTCGATAAAACGACCTTCTTTGAATCTATCGAGGCCGAACTCTGACGTCAGTGGTGAGTAGCCCTTCGCCATAAGCTCTGCAAAGCCCCAACCGGATCCAGGGATCGCCTTAAATCCACCGGTGCCCCAGCCACAGTTGATGAAACATCCCTCCAGCGGAGTTTTTGACAAAATCGGTGAGCGATCTCCCGTTACATCAACGATCCCACCCCATTGGCGCAGCATCTTTAGGCGCGACAGGATTGGAAAGGTCTCAATCAGCGCGCGCACGGTTTCTTCCACATGATGGAAAGAGCCTCGTTGCGTGTAGTTGTTGTAGCTGTCCGTCCCGCCGCCGATCACCATCTCGCCTTTGTCGGATTGCGATAGATAGCCATGGACTGTGTTTGCCATGACTACGATATCCATGCAGGGTTTGATCGGTTCAGACACCAAAGCCTGAAGCGCTACCGATTCCAGCGGCAACCGGAAACCGGCCATCTCAGCGACATGACCCGAATTACCCGCAACAACGATGCCGAGCTTGTCGCAGAGTATGTCACCCCGTGAAGTTGCCACACCTTTGACTTTCCCGCCTTCAGACATGACGCCCGTGACTTCGCATTTCTGCAAGATATCCATGCCCATATCTGAGCATGCCCGTGCATATCCCCAAGCGACGGCATCATGGCGCGCTGTGCCTCCGCGCGCCTGCCACAAGCCGCCCAGCACCGGATATCGTGGCCCCTCGATGTTCATGATCGGGCACAATTCTTTGACACGCGCAGAGTTAATCCATTCGGTCGTCACCCCCTGCAACGCATTGGCATGTGCGGTGCGCTGATAGCCCCTCACTTCGTGATGGGTCTGCGCCAGCATGATCACACCACGCGGGGAGAACATGACATTGTAATTCAAGTCCTGGCTCATCGTCTCATAGAGAGACCGAGCTTTTTCATAGATCGCAGCAGACGGGTCTTGAAGATAGTTGGAGCGGATGATTGTCGTATTGCGCCCCGTATTACCGCCACCCAACCAGCCTTTTTCGATCACTGCGACGTTGGTGATTCCAAAGTTTTTGCCAAGGTAATACGCTGAGGCCAAACCATGACCACCTGCGCCGATGATGATTGCATCATAGCGTTTCTTGGGGTCTGGCGACGCCCATGCCCTCTCCCACCCCTGATGATAACGAGTGGCCTCACGGGCAATAGCAAAGGCAGAGTAGCGTTTCATAGAGACGGGTCCCGGCAGAGGTCGATTTAAGCGTTTTGCGACAGGTTACATAAAAGCGGTCCTGTCCGCGCGACACAACAGATCCAACATGCGACATGCAAGCGCGCAGCGGTCGGATTTTAACGATGGCACCCACTGGACAAGGCTTTGCGTGCATGACTAGGTGACGGCAACAAGGGGTGATGGATTTTGGGCGAAATTTTCGAAGATATTTCAGATTTTGCGCAGGCCACTGGCGCGATGGCACCGTTAGCCGGGCTTGATCTGGGTACCAAAACAATCGGCGTCGCAGTCAGTGATCTTATGCAAACTGTTGCAACGCCTTTGGAAACTATTAAGCGGACAAAATTCACCAAAGACGCTGAAGCCCTTCTCGCCCTCACGGACAAGCGCCAAATTGGCGGTCTTGTTTTGGGTCTCCCTTTGAACATGGATGGCTCCGACGGGCCACGGGTACAATCTACGCAGGCATTTGCCCGCAATCTATCGCGCCTGACCGCGCTGCCGATCGTCTATTGGGACGAGCGTCTTTCAACTGTCGCCGCCGAGCGCGCCCTGCTTGAGGCGGATACGTCACGAAAACGTCGCGGCGAGGTCATTGATCACGTCGCCGCTGGGTTTATCCTACAAGGCGCGCTAGACCGCATACACCATATCAGGCAGGGATTTTGATGGACGATCTTTGGAAACGCGACGAGGTCGAAAGCCCCTGCATCAAAATCTGCGTCGTGCACCCGACAGAGCGGATTTGCACTGGGTGCCTGCGCACAATTGACGAGATTGGTGCATGGTCAGGAATGTCGAATGCGGAACGCTCAGACCTCATCAAAGAACTCCCATCTCGTGCAAGCCGACTACAGCAGCGGCGCGGTGGCCGCGCGGCACGTCTGAAGCGCTAACAGCGAAAGACAAGCAAGGCATCATGAGGGTGCACCAGGAAACTCCTTTGGATCACACTATCCAGCTAGCAATATCGTCCAGTTCCGGCCTGAAATACGCAATCATGCGCCCTTCGGGCGGTGCGACCGCTCCCTCTTCCCATTTTGCAACGCCGTGTAGAGCCAGTCGGTGGATCAAATAAGCTTCACCGGGTTGCGCATGCACGACGACCCGCCGGCATTCCGCAAAGCATTTGCGACGTGCCTCTTGGTATGTGTCCGTCAAATCAACGTCCGACCAGTCCATTGGTGGTAAAGCGTGAAGCGCTGATCGGAAGGCGCGGCGCATTATCTGATGGCTACCCTCCCAAACGACCAATGGGCTTGCCCCTTCGCTCGTGGACGTTAGCGGCACGCCCAAAACATAGCTGTGCGGCTCCTGCAAATGCCGCCTGCGCTCAGCACCTATGGGCAACAATCCATCAACATGTGCAGCATCACGATCCTGACGAAACCGAAACGCGGCGGGGGTCTCCTCTTCCATGGGTCTAGGATAGCCCGGATAGATTACAGAGATTTGCGCTGGATCGAGCTTCAAAGGACCAAACAATTCTTCAATGAAATTAACAGCCATCCCGCTCAGCGCAGGGCCGTCAGCGACTTTCCCTTTTGGATCATTTGGCAGGGCGTTCACGCCTGCAAACCACGTATCCCCACATCGCAGCCACTCAGCAATCATCTCTGGGTCTTGCGTTGTTTCCACCGCTGCATCGAAAACCGTATCCACCCAGTTCAATAATTTCGGGTCGCGTCCAAAACGGCACCAACCAACTGTCTCGAAAGCGTCCCTCGCCTTCATTGCGCTGCGTGAACCTGCGTTTCGACACAACTCAGAGCCTCTAAGACCAGTTCCGGCCCTGCGCCTTTCTTCGGTGCGCCCTCAGACAGGGTGCGCCGCCACCCACGTGCACCGGGTTTGCCCGCAAACAACCCAAGCATATGCCGGGTCACTTGATGCAATCGGCCACCTGCGGACATGTGTGCTTCAATATAAGGCAACATCGCGCGTGCTGCATCTGCGGGTTCCCCAAGCGGGTTCTGTGCCCCAAAGAGCCGGCGATCTGCGTCGCCAAGAATATCCCAAGGCTGATGATATGCCGCCCGCCCAATCATAACGCCATCAAGATGATCTAATTGTAGCTCCGCCGCATCTAGGGTCGCCAGTCCACCATTGGTAGATACATGCATCCCAGCGAACTGGTCCTTCATCTTATGAACCAGAGGATAATCTAAGGGAGGAATGTCGCGGTTTTCCTTCGGGCTTAATCCCTTCAGCCAAGCCTTCCGTGCATGAATAGAGACCCGCGTGACGCCTGCGTCAGAAATGCGCTGCAAAAAGTCAGGCAGCACCTCCGACGCGTCTTGATCATCGACCCCGATACGGCACTTCACGGTAACCTCGACTGGCTGAGCGCGGATCATTGCCGCGACACACTCCGCAACCAAGGCAGGCTGCTCCATCAGTACAGCGCCAAAGCACCCGGACTGAACCCTATCCGACGGGCATCCTACGTTTAGATTGATTTCGTCATATCCGTGATCGGCACCGATTTTTGCAGCTTCGGCAAGCTCTTTCGGGTCAGACCCACCAAGCTGAAGTGCCACGGGATGTTCAGCGTCTGAGTACTCTAGCAAGTGCAGAGCACCACCACGCACCAAAGCTGGCGCCGTCACCATTTCTGTATAGAGCAAACTGCGCGCACTCATCTGGCGATGGAAAAATCGACAATGTCGATCCGTCCAATCCATCATCGGCGCAACAGAAAGCCGCGCCGCCTTTTGTGCTGGCGTCCTACTCATACCGGGCACCTAACACTTGACTGCAGCCAATTAAAGAGAGCCCTTGAACACAACGCATTGCTGCCTAATCTGCAGCCAACGTAGACAAGGTAAAAGACGATGCCACATCCACTCATCACGCAGGCTGATATAGATGCTTTCCAAGAGGACGGTGTCGTACTGATAAAGGGTTTGTTTCGAGACTACATTGAGACAATGAAGGCGGGGGTAGAAGCAAACATGGCTAACCCCGGGCCATATGCGGCTGAGAACCTCAAAGATGGCGAAGTGGGTCGCTTTTTTGATGATTACTGCAATTGGCAAAGGATCGGCGCATTCGAAGAGGTTATTCGCCAAGGTCCGGCTGCAGAGGTTGCTGCCGACTTGATGCGGTCAAACACAACGCAGCTGTTTCACGACCACATTCTCGTCAAAGAACCCGGCACGTCGAAACCCACGCCATGGCACAGTGACGGGCCGTATTATTTTGTGAGCGGTCAACAAAACGTCTCCTTCTGGGTGCCTCTTGACCCGGTACGTGAAGCCTCTCTGCGCTGCGTTGCGGGGTCTCATCTTTGGGAAAAACCCGTATTGCCAACACGCTGGCTTTCTGAATCGTCATTCTACCCAAATCCTGATGACTATATGCCCGTTCCTGATCCCGATGCGGAAGGCATGGACATTCGCGAATATCAGATGGAGCCTGGTGACGCTGTGGCATTCAATTTCAATGTCTTACACGGCGCACGAGGAAATGAGGCTGCGGATCGACGACGCGCGTTTTCTTTGCGTCTCGTGGGCGACGACGCGCGCTATACCGAACGCCCCGGTCCGACATCGCCACCCTTCCCAGGTCACGATATGACGGAGGGGCAAAAGCTGCGCGAAGACTGGTTCCCGATTTTGTACAGACGTTAAGTGGCGACCCGCAGCGTCAGGCTCGGCAACCCGTCAACGCCCGCAGTGACGACATCGCCGGGCTTGAGTTGAGACACACCGGCAGGTGTCCCAGTCATGATTAAGTCGCCAGCAGCAAGTTCTACCAAATTGGAAAGGTGTGCGATGCAGTCTGCGACGGGCCAGATCATTTCAGCCAGATCACCGCTTTGTCTCACATCTCCATTCACGTTCAACCAAATTGAGCCGTTCGTCAGGCTTTTCACGTCCTGCAACTTTACAAGCTGTGCGATGGGGGCAGAATCGTCAAATCCTTTGGCCATATCCCATGGCAATCCTTTGGATTTCGCAACGGCTTGAACATCACGACGTGTTAGATCTATCCCGACGGATGCGCCCCAAACCGTCTTCAAGGCCTCATCCGGTGATAGGTGGCTGCCTCCCTGTCCAAGCGCGACAACCAGTTCAACTTCGTGATGCAGATCATCCGTAGCTTTCGGAAACGGCATGATTTGAGCTGGGTCGAAGACAGCATCGGCTGGTTTCATGAAGAAGACTGGCAACTCTCGGGTGTCATTGCCCAACTCGCGGATATGCGCCTCATAGTTGCGCCCGACACAGAAAACTCTGCGGATCGGGAAGCGCTGCGTACTGTCGTGGACGCGAAGGCTCGGCCTGCTTGGCGGGGTGATCACATAATCTGTCATTTCAACCTCTTTTTTCGTGCGCACATCATCTGTGTTTTGACAGAGTTCGCCGGTCCCGAATAGAGTTTCGATTAATAAACCTAACCGAGCAGACCCCGAGGATTTCATGACACTAAAATACGTTGCCGCCATCGCCACTCTAATGATGGGGGCATTGCCCGCGCAGGCCCAAGACGCAAAACTAATCGAAGCGGCAAGAGTGACCCTCGCAGGTATTCAGAACAACTCTTTTAGCGCAAACCGTGAATATTGCGGCATGATTGGCCGAAACTCTGCTGGAAGTCTCGTTGTAACGAGACCTCGCAAAGGTCGCCAAGACAGCTGCCTTCCACGCAATTTCCGTAGCAATGATATTGAAGTGCTCGCATCCTATCACACACATGGATCCTACGATTACGAAGCTGACGCAGAAGTCCCATCGGTTGATGACTTTGATGCAGATAGCGACGAGGGCGTGATCGGATTTGTGTCCACTCCCGGGGGACGTTTCTGGATAATCCTGCCAGAGCGCGGTTTGGTCAAACAGCTCTGCGGAATCGGATGTCTTCCACAAGACCCCGACTTTGAAAGAGGGGTCGCTGGTAAAATTCCGAAGCAATTCACGCGGAACCAGCTGATCGACCGCGAAGAGAACGGGTAGCAAATCACCTTGTTGCGAACGACTCTCAACTAGCTTGACTTCTTGCGAATGATTCTCATATTGACTGCTGATGCACTCAATATGGGATTGTTATGAAACATCTGCTGTTTGCCGTATCGCTTCTTGTAGCCGTACCCGCCTTTGCTGACGACAAATTCAAAGCTGTCACCACCTTCACAGTGATTGCGGACATGGCCCGAAATGTTGCCGGTGATGTCGCGACAGTCGAAAGCATCACAAAACCCGGTGCCGAGATTCATAACTATGCCCCGACACCTCGCGACATCCTCAAAGCCCAGGATGCAGATTTGGTTTTGTGGAACGGGCTCAACCTAGAATTGTGGTTCGAGCAGTTCTTTCGAAATCTACGCGATGTCCCATCTGCGGTCGTTTCCGACGGGGTGGAACCTATGGGTATTGCAAAAGGCCCCTATAGCGGCAAGCCCAACCCTCATGCATGGATGTCTGTTAACGCCGCAGTGATCTATGTCGACAATATCGCGAAAGCTTTTGCCGACAATAATCCGAAAAACGCTGATGTTTATCTCGCAAATGCTGAAACCTATAAACAAGAGATATTGAGCGTTCTCAGCCCTTTAAAAGATGCAATTAAAGCCGTTCCTGAAGAGGATCGTTGGTTGGTCACGTCGGAAGGTGCGTTTTCCTACCTCGCGCGTGACCTTGGCTTGAAAGAACTCTACCTATGGCCAATCAATGCTGATCAACAAGGCACACCAAGTCAGGTGCGCGCAGTCATAGATACGGTCAGAGAGAACAACATTCCGGTCGTTTTTTCCGAGTCCACAGTCTCATCCGCACCCGCCGAACAGGTCGCACGAGAAACAGGCGCTAGATATGGCGGCGCCCTTTACGTTGACAGTCTCAGCGCAGCCGACGGACCTGTACCGACATATATCGACCTATTGCGTGAAACCGTCAGCATCGTGGCAAAAGGCCTGACAGAGTGAATGGAACCGGCCTTTGCGCCCAAGGCATCACAGTCACCTATCGCAACGGGCACACCGCCCTGCGCGATGCCTCCTTTGAGCTGCCGACGGGAACAATTGCCGCGCTCGTTGGTGTGAACGGCTCGGGAAAATCTACACTTTTCAAGGCGATCATGGGATTTGTCCCCACCGCAACCGGCGACATCACAGTTCTTGGCGGCACGGTCGGTGACGCACTTAAATCTAATGTCGTGGCCTACGTGCCCCAAGCTGAAGAAGTTGACTGGTCGTTTCCCGTGCTTGTCGAGGATGTCGTCATGATGGGCCGCTATGGTCATATGGGTTTTCTACGTCTGCCAAAGCCTGCCGACCACCGCGCGGTTGAAAAGGCGCTGGACCGTGTCGGTATGTCGGACTTTCGCAAACGTCAAATTGGTGAGCTGTCTGGCGGTCAAAAGAAACGGGTTTTCCTTGCGCGTGCTTTGGCACAAGACAGTCGTGTCATTTTGCTTGACGAGCCGTTTACTGGCGTTGATGTCCAAACCGAGGATGAGATCATCAAGCTCTTGCGCGAAATGCGTGAGGAAGGTCGGGTGATGTTGGTCTCCACCCACAACCTCGGATCAGTTCCTGAGTTTTGTGATCGCACGATCCTGATCAAAGGGACGGTTCTCGCATATGGACGAACCGAGGAAATATTTACGCGCGATAATCTCGAGTTGGCCTTTGGCGGTGTTCTGCGTCACTTCGTGATGCAGGGCGCAGACTTGCACGAGGATGACGAGGACACACGTCGTCTTACTGTGATCTCAGATGATGAACGCCCATTCGTGATCTACGACCACCATGACGAGGATAAGGAAAAGGCAGATGACTAGCCTGCTTGAGCCCTTTACCTACAGCTACATGGTCAATGCCATGTGGGTCTCAGCGTTGGTTGGCGGTGTATGCGCATTTCTGTCAGCATATCTCATGCTCAAAGGATGGTCGTTGATCGGGGATGCTCTGTCCCACTCTATCGTCCCCGGCGTCGCGGGCGCTTATTTGCTCGGCTTGCCCTTCTCACTTGGTGCCTTCTTTGCTGGTGGCTTGGCAGGAGCAGCGATGTTGTTTTTGAACCAACGCACTGGCTTGAAAGAGGACACAATTATTGGCCTGATTTTTACCAGCTTTTTTGGGCTGGGCCTATTCATGGTGTCATTGTCGCCGACATCAATAAATATTCAGACCATTATTCTAGGCAACATCCTCGCCATTTCACCGTCTGACATTGTGCAATTGGTCATCATAGGCGTCGTGTCGCTCGCAATCCTTTTGGCGAAATGGAAAGACCTTATGGTGACTTTCTTCGACGAAAACCACGCGCGGTCAATTGGGTTAAACCCCGAACGCCTTAAGCTGTTGTTCTTTGTCTTACTCAGCGCCAGCACAGTTGCCGCCTTACAAACCGTTGGCGCGTTTCTTGTGATAGCGATGGTCGTGACGCCCGGTGCGACGGCCTATCTACTCACGGATCGCTTTCCGCGCCTGCTTGTTGTCTCGGTTACGATTGGCGCGGCGACGTCCTTTGTTGGAGCGTATATCAGCTACTTCCTTGATGGTGCGACGGGCGGAGTGATCGTCTGCCTGCAAGCCCTGATATTCGGTCTCGCCTTCTTCTTCGCCCCAAAACACGGAATGCTTGCGACCCGCAGGCGCGCAGCGGAGACGGTCTAGTGGAAGAGCTTATGTTGCCTTTCCAATTTCGCTTCATGCAGGACGCATTTCTCATTTCGATCATGCTATCTGTCCCCGCCGCTCTGTTGTCATGCTTTCTTGTGCTCAAAGGCTGGTCCTTGATGGGAGATGCCATAAGCCATGCAGTCCTACCGGGCGTCGTTTTGGCCTACGTCATCGGCATCCCCCTGCTCATTGGTGCATTTGTGGCGGGCATGGTCTGCGCGCTTCTAACAGGCTGGATTGACGAGAATTCCCGCGTGAAACGCGACACGGTGATGGGTGTCGTCTTCTCTTCCATGTTTGGTTTGGGAATTGTGCTCTACACCAAGATCGAAAGTGACGTGCATCTTGATCACATCCTCTTTGGCAACATGCTTGGCGTGGGGCCTTCTGATCTTTGGCTAACAGGCACAATTGCCATCATAGTCACTGGCCTGTTGTTGCTGTTTTGGAGAGACCTTCTGCTGCATGCTTTTGACGAACAACAGGCTCGCGCGTTGGGCCTCAACATTCGATTGCTCCACTTTGGCTTACTCGCGGTTATTTCTTTGACCGTTGTCGCCGCGTTGACCGCAGTTGGGATCATCCTTGCCATCGCATTTTTAGTGGGACCAGGCGCGATTGCCTTCCTGATCACAAGACGGTTTGGACAAATGCTATGCGTCTCCGTCGTAGTGGCTGTCTTTTCAAGTTTTTCAGGTATTTACCTAAGCTTCTTCATAGATTCAGCCCCTGCCCCAACAATTGTTCTTATTTTGACAGCTTTGTTTATTCTGACATTTTTGAAGGTCTCTCTGCGGACGCGCATCGCTTAAGACTTGGCCCATCGGCCGGTTTTGCCTAATGCTTAGGCTATGACCAGATATCCAAGAGACATGCGCGGCTACGGCCGACTTACCCCAGACCCAATGTGGCCGGGCGGCGCGAAGATCGCCATTCAGATTGTGCTCAATTATGAAGAAGGCGGGGAAAACAATATCCTGCATGGGGATAAAGCTTCTGAAGCTTTCCTGTCCGAAATCGTCGGTGCATCGGCATGGGACGCCCAGCGTCATTGGAACATGGAATCAATTTACGAGTACGGTGCACGCGCTGGTTTCTGGCGTCTTCATCGCCTTTTGAAAGACCTACCAATCACGGTGTACGGCGTCGCAACCTCATTGGCGCGCAGTCCCGAACAAGTGATGGCCATGCAAGATGCCGGTTGGGAAATTGCGAGCCACGGCTTGAAGTGGATTGAATATAAGGACTTCACCGAAGAAGAAGAGCGCGACCACCTAAAACAGGCAATCGCATTGCACACTGAGATCACAGGCAGCCGACCGCGCGGTTGGTATACTGGGCGCTGCTCCGAAAACACCATGCGACTGGTCGCGGAAGATGGCGGGTTCGCCTATTGCGCCGATAGTTACGCAGATGATTTGCCATATTGGGTAAGGTTCGACGGCGAAGATCAATTGGTCGTCCCTTACACATTGGATTGCAACGATATGCGATTTGCGACCCCACAAGGGTTCAACTCAGGCGATCAGTTTGAATCCTACCTGCGCGATACGTTTGATGCTTTGTATGCAGAGGGGGTTGAAGGTGCCGCTAAGATGATGTCAGTCGGTTTACATTGCCGCTTGGTCGGTCGCCCTGGTCGTGTGCAAGCGTTGAAGCGTTTCCTTGAATATGCAAATGGCCACGACGGTGTCTGGTTTGCGACGCGCGAGCAAATCGCCGATCATTGGGCCGCTGCCCATCCACCTACGCCGCTCACACGACCTTCGATGATGGACAAAACGACTTTCGTAAACCTTTACGGCAGTATCTTTGAGCACTCGCCTTGGGTCGCAGAAGACGCTTATAAACTTGAGCTTGGGCCGGCTCATGACTGCGCGAATGGTTTACACGCCGCAATGGTCAGGGCCTTTCGCGCAGCACCGGCACCTAAGCGCCTTGATGTGCTTGATGCCCATCCGGACCTGGCGGGTAAGCTTGCAGCTGCCAAGCAATTGACGTCAGAGAGCACGGCAGAGCAATCCTCTGCAGGGTTAGACGCGCTGACAGATCAAGAGCGCACAACTTTCACAGAATTGAATGAAGAATACACCGTAAAACATGGATTCCCCTTCATAATTGCGGTTCGAGACCACACCAAATCTTCGATATTGGAAGCGTTCCAGGCGCGGATTGCAAACACAAGCGAAGCCGAATTTGACGAAGCCTGCCGCCAAGTGGAAAGGATCGCATATTTCCGGTTAAAGGATATGCTTCCTGACGATCGAAACTAGTTTCACAGATTTCATATCAAAGAAACACTTGGGTGGGCGCCCGAGACCTAGTACTCAGTGCGAAAATAAACTGAGGACGAGTGACAATGCTGACCTGTTTCAAAAGCTACGACGTACGCGGCAAATTGGGCGACGAGTTGAACACCGATATCGCGTATCGGATCGGGCGTGGCTTTGCTGTTGCTATGACGCCCGCATCAGTTGTGATTGGGTACGACATACGCCCAACCTCCCCCGAACTTGCGAACGCCTTAAGCGAGGGTTTGCGCGACGAAGGCGTCAATGTCATCGACATCGGCCTATGTGGGACCGAAGAGGTCTATTTTGCGACGAGCCACTACTCCGCAGACGGTGGATTGATGGTAACCGCCTCCCACAATCCGATTGATTACAACGGTATCAAGATGGTTCGGTCAGGCTCGCGCCCGATCTCTGCCCTTGACGGTTTAGGCGACATCAACGCGCTTGCGACAAAGAATGACTTTGGTCCTGCAAAGCAGCGCGGTGCCCTGGAAGTACGCAATCCACGCGATGCATATGCCGATTGCGTTGTCGGGTTTGGCGACATCGGTGCACTAAAACCATTAAAAATTGTTGTTAACGCGGGCAACGGGGTGGCGGGCCCGACCTTTGACGTTATTGCAGAAAAACTTGCAGCAGCTGGCGCACCGTTTGAGTTCATTCGGCACAATCACACACCAGACAGTGCTTTCCCGAACGGTATTCCTAACCCACTCCTTGAGGAAAACCGTGCGCAAACAGCAGATCGCGTACGCGCCGAGGGCGCTGATATCGGCGTGGCTTGGGACGGTGATTTTGATCGCTGTTTCTTCTTTGATGAAACAGGCACATTCATTGATGGCGAGTATGTTGTTGGGCTTCTCGCTTCCGCCTTTTTACCCAAAAATCCTGGAGCGAAAATTATTCATGACCCGAGGGTCATTTGGGCTCTGCTTGACCTTGTAGAAGCTGGCGGCGGCGAGGCGGTCGCGTCCCAATCTGGGCACTCACATATCAAGGCAAAAATGCGGGAGGTCGACGCCGTCTATGGTGGCGAGATGTCCGCGCACCACTATTTCCGTGACTTCATGTATTGCGACAGCGGTATGATCCCTTGGTTGCTGGTGGCTGAGCATATGTGCCGGACTGGCCAACCGCTGTCCGCACTTGTCGCTGACATGCAAGCGCGCTTCCCGTCCTCCGGTGAGATCAACTTCAAGCTCGATGACAAACAACCTGCAATTGACGCTTTTGAGGCAGCATATGTCCCTCAAGCGAAGGACGTGGATCGCCTTGATGGTGTCTCACTTGATATGGGTGAGTGGCGCGTGAATTTGCGGCAATCAAACACCGAACCAGTCTTGCGCCTAAACGTTGAGGCTAAAGGAGACCGCGCCCTGCTTGACGCGAAAGTCAAAGAAATCAGCGACCTGATCGTGAACGCTTAACCGCGCAGAGAAGAAACTAGCTCTTTCATCTGTTCGAGTTCAATAGCACCGGGCACAAGCTGATCACCGAAGACAAATGCAGGGGTTCCATTGAGCCCGAGCGCTTGCGTCAATTGTCGGCTGGTGGCGATGTGGGCCTCTACTTCCGCACTCTCCATATCAGCGCGAAGCTGGTCGATATCCATACCTAACTCGTCAGCGATGCTCAGAACATTTGCCTGCGACGCCCGACCGGCATTACCCATCAATGCGTTATGAAACTCTTCGTATTTACCTTGTTTCCGTGACGCCAAAGCGGCTCGTGCGGCGAACACACTTTCCTCGCCTAGAATTGGCCATTCGCGCATTACAACACGAATATTGCCATCTGTGGCGACTAGCTCTTTGACCGCCGGGAATACGCGGCGACAATATCCGCAATTATAGTCAAAGAACTCCACAATCGTGATGTCCCCGTCCGGGTTCCCCAAGACAGGAGCGTTGGGGTCGTTGGTCAACGCGGCCTGCTGAGTTTCAAGGGCCTGCGACGCAGCTGCAGCCTCTGCGAGCGCTTGTCGTTCTTGAAGCGTTTCAATGGCTTCCATCACGATCTCAGGATTGTCGCGAATAGTGTTCAGAATTAACTCTTTCAGTTCCGCTTCGTTCATCTGCTGCGCCTGAAGCGGCAATGTCAGCGCGAGGGCAGTCGCTGCGGCGAGCGTCGTCCGATACATCTTGATATCCTTGGGGTCGTTGAACACATCAATCGGGCGACAGTGCGGTCCAGTCACGTGATTGTCAAACCGACGACGATCACAGGCCAGTGATGTTGTGGCCTTCCACTTGCTTTCACAAGCTTGTTGATTGACCTTGTTCCGTGTCCTCGCCCAAGTGAGGCAACGCGTGCGCTCATGAAAGCTAATATGGTCCTGCTTCGTCAAATTTGTCTGGGTTTTGCGGCACTCATTTTGATGAGTGTGACTGCTATGGCTGCCAGTTCGCCCGCCTATGTCAGCGAGCGGATTACAGCACGTTTAATCACCGCCGAAAACGGTGTCGCGACCGGTGCGGAGAGTATCTCTGCCGCGTTACATGTTGAATTGGCAGACGGTTGGAAGACCTATTGGCGCTCTCCCGGTGCCGTGGGATATCCTGTAGAGATTGACTGGACAGGTTCTGCAAATCTTAAAGACAGCACGCTCATGTGGCCTGCTCCAAAACGGTTCTCTGCTTTTGAGATTGAAAATTATGGCTATGAGCATGCGGTCACGTTCCCGATTAAACTCCAAATGGAGACGCCCGGCGAAACGCTTGTGGCGAAAGGGACGTTCAACCTGTTGGTGTGTGCAGAGCTTTGCGTTCCGGAAATATTTGAGCTGACAGTCGTCCTTCCGCCAGGCAATGCCATTGATCGGTCTTCCGGCGCGTTGATTGCTGACGCCGTCAATACTCTTCCGGTCGATGGAGCAGTGAGTGACATCAAGATAGAAGCAACCTCGCTTGACTTGGATGCAGCACGACTTGCCATCGCGCTGCGATCAGAAGCGCCTTTTAACGGTTTAAGTGTCATTCCTGACCTAGGGCTCGATGGGGCCTTCGGACCACCTAAGATCGCGCTGAACGAGGGTGGAAAATCTGCAACCGTCAGCTTTGAAATCCTCGGCGCACCTGCTGATCCGCCTCCGCTCGAATTGGTTGTCACAGATCAAACACGTGCTGCCGCTTTTGTACCAGAGCTCGGCGGCATCGTTGAGACGGATAGCGGCACGGCTTCCAATCTCGGATGGTTCTTTCTTCTGGCTTTCGTCGGTGGTGTAATTTTGAACTTCATGCCCTGCGTCCTGCCGGTTCTAACCATAAAATTTGCTTCTGTACTGAAAGCAGCGGACCAAAGCCCTGCCCGCGTGCGCACAGGGTTTTTGATGTCTGCACTTGGTGTGCTGGCATTCATGTGGGTCTTGGCTTCAATACTTCTGGGCATTCGGGCCGGAGGCGGGGCAATTGGTTGGGGTATCCAATTTCAGAATCCCTATTTCCTGATCACGATTACAGCGATCATCACGCTATTTGCCGCAAATCTGTTCGGCCTTTTTGAGATCTCTTTGCCGCAGTCGATGAATACAAAGCTTGCAGGCACCGGCACCAACGGGAGCCTTTTGGGTGACTTTTCGATTGGTGCACTTGCTGCCGTGTTGGCAACACCTTGTTCAGCACCCTTCTTGGGAACCGCAGTCACTTTCGCGCTAGCTGGATCTAGCGTTCAGACAATGGTGATTTTCACAGCTTTGGGACTGGGCTTGGCTTTGCCCTACATACTTGTCGCGATCTGGCCAAGTTCAGTGGGTCTGTTGCCCAAACCCGGCGCTTGGATGAACCAGTTGAAATGGGTGATGGGGGCATTACTGATCGCAACTGCGATATGGTTGCTTTCCGTGATCTCGGGCGTCATCGGTCCATTTGCAATGGCCTTGACCGCAGCTTGTTTGGTTGGAGCCGTTCTTGTTCTTGCAATCTTGCGCTCAGGAAAAACAAGAATTGCATTGGTCGCAGCCACCCTTGGCATCGCACTAGGCCTGCCTGCCGCTATCACAAGACCGACCGCACCGGCGGTTTCTACTGACGCAGGCTGGGTTGCCTTTGGACCGGACGACATTTCTACGCTGGTTGCGGAAGGCAAGACAGTATTTGTAGATGTCACAGCTGATTGGTGCCTGAGCTGCAAAGCGAACAAGGCTCTTGTATTGGATCGGTCACCCGTCGCTGACCTGTTGACCCAAGACGATGTTGTTGCGATGCGAGGCGATTGGACACGCCCAGATGAAACAATTCTGAGCTATCTAAAGGCTAACGGGCGATTTGGTATTCCGTTCAATATCGTCTACGGACCGACTGCGCCGAACGGTATCCCTCTTCCTGAACTTCTGACCTCTGCGATCGTCAGTAAGGCGTTCGAAGACGCTGATGGCTAGTCGAATCCTAACTGCGCCAAACCGGTTTCAACCGTCAGACGCCGCGGATCATCTGCCGGAAGGTTTGACACCAGAGGTTGCGCCGACTTGAGCGCTGCCAACGCGCGATCTTGTTCGCCCAGAACCATCAAAGACCGTGCAAGCTGAAGCCAGCCATCAAGGTTCTCCGGCTCATCTTGAAGGCGTTCTTCCAGTCCGTCGACCATCGTCCGGATGAAGGCTTCACGATCCTCTTCCGACATCTCGGACGCCGCTTCAATGTCATCTTGTTTCGGACCCGAGGGGGTCTCAAACTCCGGCAACGTGACTGGCTCTTCCCCCAATTGCGTCCCAATATTATTAGCAAGGGTTAGGAAAGTCGGCATCCAAGGGGCTGGCTGCCCCTCTTCTGCGATCCTATCCAGCAACAACGCGCGCGCCTGAGCGGAGTTACCTGCCTGATCTTGTTCTATCGCGCTATAGTAGGTCGCCGCAGGATTGGTCGGATCGAGTTCTGCAGACTTCGCAATAATCCGACCTGCTAGCGGTGTAACAGTGCCGTTCTCAGCTAAAATCAACGCTTCAGCATATTGCGAAAACGTAGCGGATGTCGCGTCATCGCGATCAATCAATTTCGAAAATGCATCAGCAGCTTCACTGTAGCGGTTTTGGTTCATCAATGTCGTCGCCAGCAATGTCCAACCGCGCGTCTCACCACCCTCCGGATCAGATTCCAATCTTGACTTCAACTCCCCAAGTAGGGTTTGCAACTGGGCTGCGTCGCGTTGTTCGTCTGCACGCTCAGCAAAGGGCACGGTCGGCACATTTGGCGCACCGATTTGGGTGTAGAGCGCGAAGGCTGCAACTGGGACAAACAGCGCGCTGGCGATAATACCACCTTTACCAGAGCGCTCAGCGACCGGCGCTTCATCCTCACCGGCGCCAAGCATCCGGCGCTTGATCTCAACCTGCGCTGCTTGTGCTTCACTTGCGGTGATCAATCCACGCTCTTGATCGCGCTCGACTTCTGATAATTGGTCTTCGTAGATCGCCATTGTCTTTGAAACACGGCCTGATCTTACGCTCGCCTTCGAGCCTAATGGCCACAGCAGACCAACGGCAACGGACAAAGCCATAATCGCAGCAACAGCCCAGATCATGATCTATCACTCCGAAGCTTTTCGAGCTCTTCCTGTTCTGCAGCCGAAAGCGTGGCGGCAGGCACTGCTTTTTTTCGCGTCAGCGTGAGAACCACCGCGCCAAACCCAAAAATCAGTATCACGAATGGCCCCAACCAAAGCGCGTAGGTTGAGGGTTTCCATGGCGGATTGAACAAGACGAAGTCACCGTAACGCAGCACGAGATATTCAAACACCTCTTCGTTAGTGTCGCCCGCCACAAGACGCTCCCGAATGATAATGCGCAAGTCACGCGCAACGCCCGCGTTTGAGCTATCAATGGGTTCGTTCTGGCACACGACGCACCGCACTTCGGCACTGATCACGCGCGCACGTTCTTCGAGAACCGGATCATCGAGCACTTCATCAGGCTCAACGGCAAACACCGGTGACGCAAGAAGGATGAGGCTCAACAGAATACGCTTCATTCTGCAGCCCTCGCCGCATCAAGCGCGTCTTGGAACCGTCTTTGTCCGTCTCCAACAACGGGCCCAGGGAAGCGATAGAGAACGATCCCGTCATTGCTGACGATAAATGTTTCAGGGACGCCAGTGACGCCCCACTCAATCCCACCACGCCCAGAGTAGTCTGATCCGATCAACTCATAGGGATTGCCCAACTCTTCAAGCCAAGCGACCGCTGCTTCCGGTTTGTCTTTGTAGTTGATCGCAACAATGCGCAGGTCTTGCTCCGCGGTCATGCGCGTCAGAATTGGATGCTCGGCACGACATGGTCCACACCAACTTGCGAAGACGTTCACCAAAGTCAGCCCTTGCCCTTGCAAGTCAGCCTTGCTGAGACCCGGGGTAGCGATCCCTTCAATTGGCGGTAGCGTCACATCAGGCACCGGCTTGGAGATCAGCGCAGACGGAATCTGTGCCGGGTCACGTCCGCCGGACAAACCCCAAAGCGCAAAGCCGCCAATCACGACAGCCAAAACAAGCGGCAAAAGAAAGAGGACACGTTTCAATGGATTACTCTGCTGGCGTTGCGTTTGTAGGAACGGCGCGGCGTGGCGCACCGACCCGCAACCGTCGATCTGACAGTGACAGTGCCCCTCCTAGAACCAGCATGACGGACCCGATCCAAAGAAAGTTGACCAACGGTTCGTAAATCAACCGCAGCGTCCACAGACCCGCAGCATCCTCAGAAGCCGGTTCGGCGATGGAGACGTAAAGATCACCTGCCAATGTCTGCCGAATATCACTTTCAGTCGTGGTACTTCCCGCAACTGGGTAAACACGGCGCTCTGGATAGAGGTTTGTGATGTACTCACCATCCTGAGTGACCTTCAGGCTTGCGACCTGAGCGATGTAGTTCGGCCCCCGCACCTGCTCAATGCCCTCAAAAATGATCTCGAAGCCAGCGATCGGAACAATCGTTCCTTTCTCGGCAAAGGCAACCGTGTCACTTTTCCAAGCACTCGACCCAATCGCGCCCATCATCAGCACACCCAGCCCCAAATGAGCCATCGTCATACCATGGCTTGCACGGGGTTGGCGCCTGATCCGTGCCCAAGCTCCGGGTTGGAACAGCTTTGCCCGTCTTGCCCAATCCTGAAGCGTCGCGCCAATCAGCCAAACCGCGATCCCCATTGAGATAACGGCCAGCAATGGCCCCCCATTTGCAATCCACAAGATGACAAGCGTCGCTAGCAACACAATGACGGCCAACCACTTCAATCGCGCAAGAACGCCCGGCAAATCCGCACGTTTCCAACTGAGATGCGGACCGATGCCCATGACGATAATCAACGGCAGTGTGATCGGTATGAAAGACGCATTGAAGAACGGTGGTCCGACCGAGATTTTCTCGTTGGTGATGGCCTCAAGAAACAATGGATAGAGGGTTCCAAACAGAACAGTCGCGCAGGCCGTCGCAATCAAAAGGTTGTTGATCAACAACCCAGCTTCTCGCGAGATCGGCGCAAAAAGCCCCCCGCTTTCCATCGCCGGGGCACGCCAAGCAAACAACGCAAGCGAGCCAAGAATAGAGACCGCTAAGAGCCCTAGGATATAGACACCTCGTTCCGGATCAACGGCGAACGCGTGCACAGATGTCAACAAACCCGACCGGACGATGAACGTCCCGAGCAAGGACAAAGAGAAGGTGAGGATCGCCAAAAGAATGGTCCACGCTTTGAACGTGTCTCTTTTCTCCGTCACAATTGCGGAGTGCAGCAGCGCAGTGCCGGCGAGCCACGGCATGAAAGAGACGTTTTCGACAGGGTCCCAGAACCACCAGCCGCCCCACCCAAGCTCGTAATAAGCCCACCAGGATCCAAGGGCGATGCCTCCAGTGAGCGAGGTCCATGCAGCAAGCGTCCACGGTCTAACCCAGCGCGCCCAAGCCGGATCCACGCGCCCTTCGATCAGAGCGGCGACCGCAAACGAAAACACAATCGAGAAACCGACATATCCGATGTAAAGAAGCGGTGGATGGATCGCGAGGCCAAAGTCCTGAAGCAGCGGATTCAAGTCCTGTCCATCAAGCGGAGGTGGGAACACGCGCTCAAACGGATTTGATGTCAGAATGAGAAAGCTCAGAAACCCGACCGAGATCCAAGCCTGTACTGAGAGCGTGCGTGCTTTCAACGCGAGTGGTATGTTTGACGCGAAAACCGCGACTGCGGCACCGAAAAGTGCCAATATGAGCACCCAAAGCAGCAAGGAACCTTCGTGGTTTCCCCATGTCCCGGCTACTTTGTAAAGCATCGGCTTCAAGGAATGGGAATTCTCAACCACATTCAAAACAGTGAAGTCACTGATGATATAAGCGTGCATCAGTGCACCGAAAGCAAATGCAACGAGCAGAGCTTGAACAACTGCCGTCGTTTGCGCGCTTTCCATCCATGTGCGATCGCCTCTTGTCGCACCAATAATTGGCAAAAGAGACTGCACCAACGCGGCCATCAATGCGAGCGCGAGGGCAAATTGGCCAAGTTCAGGGATCATGGGTTATACCTAAATTGCATAGGTTTGTAATGAGCTAAGCGTGTGGCGAAGGTCAAGTTCTTGTGGTGCGACCCGTTGCCCTGCGACAGTCACAACTTCGTTGGTTACGGGCAGCACTGCACGTCATTTCGACGCGGGTTTGCGCTCTCTGTCGCGACATCAACAACTCTCCTGAATAAACTTGAATACGTATTCACACCTGCTAAAACTTATCGTCAGGCACCGTAGTGGAGGAAACAGTCATGGCCATCGAATATCTAAAACGCGGGAAATCAGAAGCAGATCGGCAAGATGATGACGCTCAGGTGCGCCAAGTCGTGGAAGCCACATTGAAGGACATCGATGCGCGCGGTGACACGGCAGTGCGCGAGTTATCTGCTAAATTCGACAATTACACGCCTGACAGCTTCAAACTGTCCGAAGCAGATATCGAGGCTCTGATGGCCAAAGTCTCTGATCGCGACATGGCCGACATTAAATTCGCACAAGAGCAGGTCCGCGCCTTTGCGCAGGCGCAACGCGACTCGATGCTGGACATAGAAGTTGAACCGATGCCGGGGGTGATCCTCGGCCACAAAAACATTCCCGTTCAGTCTGTCGGCTGTTACGTACCCGGTGGCAAATTTCCTATGGTCGCCTCTGCCCATATGTCAGTGGCAACGGCGTCTGTCGCTGGCGTTCCACGCATCATTGCGTGCACGCCACCGTTCAAAGGCGAACCGAACCCGGCGGTAATTGCAGCGATGCATCTTGGTGGTGCACATGAAATTTACGTACTTGGCGGCATTCAAGGGATCGGGGCGATGGCCCTCGGCACGGAGACGATTGACCCTGTTCACATGCTTGTCGGTCCTGGCAACGCTTTTGTGGCCGAAGCCAAACGACAACTGTTCGGCCGCGTTGGAATTGATCTGTTTGCCGGCCCGACAGAAACCATGGTGATCGCGGATGACACGGTGGACGGCGAGCTATGCGCCACTGATTTGCTGGGGCAAGCGGAACACGGATATAATTCGCCAGCTGTGTTGGTAACAAATTCGCGGAAACTGGCGGACAATACGATGTCGGAAATTGAGCGCATTTTGAAGATCATCCCTACCGCAGATACAGCGTCGAAATCCTGGGAGGATTACGGTGAGATCATCCTGTGCGACACATATGAAGAAATGCTTGAAGTGGCCGACGATATCGCTTCGGAACATGTGCAAGTAATGACAGACCGCGACGACTGGTTCCTTGAAAAAATGACATGCTATGGGGCTTTGTTCCTAGGCCCTCGCACAAATGTAGCGAATGGCGACAAGGTCATTGGGACAAACCATACGCTGCCAACCAAGAAGGCAGGCCGGTATACCGGCGGTCTATGGGTTGGGAAATATCTCAAAACCCATAGTTATCAAAAGGTCACCACGGACCAAGCTGCAGCTGATATTGGCGCATATTGCTCCCGTCTCTGCTTGCTGGAAGGGTTTGTCGGTCATGCTGAGCAAGCGAACCTGCGCGTGCGCCGCTATGGTGGGTTGAACGTGCCTTATGGTGGCCCTGCTCCGTACAAGGATGCGGCTGAGTAAGTGAACAACCCCGACACCAACAAAGCACGCGGTTTGATCAACGAGCTGCGTGCGGCGATGTATGATTTCGACCCTAAGGCGGTAAAGATCGCTTTGGCGGGCGTGATGCAACCAGACGCAGATTTGCATCTGTGCCATCCGTTTGGGGATGTTGTTGGTCCGGATGCCTATTACGCGGCAACTCTCGCACTGCTTTACGAAGCTTTCCCGGATCTGGAACGCCGTGACTGGATTGTTGTGGACGGAATGACGGCGCAAGGTGCCCGCTGGATCGGCTGTGGTGGATATTTCACGGGCAGTTTCGAAAAGTCTTTTCTCGACATCCCACCGACGGGTCATCAGGCCCATATGCGATTTCACGAATATTATCGCATTGAGGACAACCAAGTCGTCGAAATGCAGATGATCTGGGACATCCCAGAGTTGATGATGCAGGCGGGCGCTTGGCCAATGGCCCCTTCTTTAGGACGAGAATGGCTAACCCCCTCCCCCGCAACGCAAGACGGGCTTGGCCCGCACGATCAGGAATGTTCCGAAAAGTCATTAAAGATCGTTGGGGACATGCTAGATCATTTGGGGAAACACCCGTCCCAAGGTGACCCCGAAGTGATGCAACTGGAGCGCTTCTGGCACCCCCGCATGTCATGGTATGGCCCCGCCGGGATAGGAACGGCGCGTGGAATCAAGGGATTTCGCAACTGGCACCAAATTCCGTTTCTCAACGGAATGCCCGACCGTGGACAGGACCTCGATGGGATTGACTACCACTTCTTTGCAGAAGGCAACTATGTCGCCGTAACAGGGTGGCCAGATATGAAACTTTCACTCACAGGCGATGGCTGGATGGGCATCGCGCCAGCGGGCAAAGCTGTAGAACTCCGCTCTTTGGATTTTTGGCGCATTGAGAATGATTTGATCCGCGAGAACTGGGTTCTTGTTGATATACTTGACCTATACCGGCAGATCGGCGTCGATGTTTTCGCACGACTGCGAGAGTTCAACAAAGCGAGACGCCCCTGACATGCCACCTAAGGTCACCAGCCAAGATGTCGCGCGTGCGGCCGGGGTCAGCCAACCCACAGTCAGTCGAGTGTTCACGCCGGGTGTGAAAGTCTCCGCCGCTTTGGAAGAGAAAGTGCGGAATGCGGCACATGATCTCGGCTACCGCCCCAATACCTTGGCACGTTCATTGATTACAGGTCAGTCGATGACAATCGGTTTGATCGTCGCCTATCTCGATAATCCCTTCTACACCGAGGCTCTAGAGAAGATGAGCCGGACGCTGAAAGAGCGCGGCTATAACATCATGATTTTCATGGCGGCTAACCATGCAAGTGATGTCGATGGTGTTGTGCATGATCTGCTTGATCATCAAGTGGATGGCATAATCCTCGCCTCTGTATCGGCGTCATCAGCTTTGACAGAGCGTTTGTTGGAAGAAGGTGTGCCGCTTATCCTCTTTAACCGCGGGCACAGTGACCAAACGATCAGTTCCGTGACTTCTGCCAACCATCAGGGCGGACGAAAAGTGGCGGAGTTTTTGATCGCGGGACAACATCAGCGGATCGCCCATATTTCTGGCTGGCAAGGCGCATCGACGGGCTATGATCGATGCGCAGGATTTCTTGAAGTGATGGCGGAGCATGGGCATTCTGCTCCGACAGTTGTGGACGGCCTCTTCTCGCGCGAGGCCGCAGCTGCGGCGACGCGCAGTTTGTTCGCAACCTCCAGAACGCCTGATGCTATTTTTGTTGGAAACGACCATATGGCCTTTTCAGTCATCGAAACGCTTCAAACAGAGCTTGATATCGAGATTGGCACAGATGTTTCAATTGTTGGGTATGATGACGTTGCTATGTCCGCCTGGCCCAGCTTTGAGCTGACAACAGTCCGTCAACCTGCAAACCGGATGGTTGATGCAGTGGTCGACCAGTTGATCGCGCAGATCGAAGGCAAAGACCTAACCCCAAAACAAGTTGAAATCGACGGGCCACTGATCATCAGGCGGTCCGCACGTATACCAAAGGGATGGAGCGAATGAGAGGCTTCTCAAACGAGTTCAAAGACCTGCCAGACTATATCTTGAAGATCACCCGCGAGATTTGGGAAGATCGCGGTCTCGCGACATTGCACCATTATTACGCAAAGGATTTGCCGATGCGGTTCCCTTCCGGTCTTGTGACGGGAAACCAAAATGTCATCGACGGCACCATGGCCACTTTAGCGGAATTCCCTGATCGGGAGTTAATGGGTGAGGACGTCATCTGGTCGGGCGATGAGGAAAGCGGCTTTCTTTCATCGCACCGTATTTTGACCACCGGAACTCATCTCGGCCATGGCTCTTTTGGCAAACCGACAGGCAAACGTTTCGTGATCCGCGCGATTGCCGATTGTGCAGCGAAAGACAACGCGATCTACGACGAATGGCTGATCCGTGATGTATCCGGGATTGTGAAACAGCTTGGTAAAGATGTGAAGAAGTTCACAAGGAAGATGATTGAACGCGAAGGCGGGCCGGAGGCCTGCGTGCGGCCGTTTACACCGGATCAGGACGTGAATGGCGGTTACACGTCAAAAGGCAACGACAATGAATGGGGACAGCGGCTAAGCGATATTCTGTCACGTATTATGGACAAAGACTTTGCGGTCATCCCAGCTGAATATGATCGCGCGTGCCACATCCACCACCCCGGGGCACGTGACAGCATTTCGCATCAAGGAGCAGACCGAGCATGGTTGCCACTTCGGGCCGCTTTTCCTTCTGCGAAGTTTGAGATCCATCACGTCATCGGACGAGACGATCCGATGATGCCACCGCGCGCGGCACTTCGTTGGTCGCTGACCGGCAAACATGACGGCTATGGAATGTTTGGCACACCTACTGGCGCCACGTTGCATGTGATGGGTATGACGCAAGCGGAATTTGGTCCAAACGGATTACGCCATGAATTTACTCTGTTTGACGAGGTTGCGATCTGGAAACAGATCATGATGCACCAGGGGTAGTAGACCGACCCAGCATTTTTGACATTCTGAGAGAAAATGCGGCCCCTGTTCATAGGCACGCGGTCCTCCTCTAACGCTTGCCCTCAGCACCGTAAGCGAAGGCCTTACGACGAAAAAACCTAACAGTTTGTGAAACTTTCTCAGCAGCCAGTGCGTTCCGTACCTGATGGGGTCTTCTCCCGTCTAATATGAGAGGAAGTAAAAAGTGTTACTGACAATAAAGACTGCAGTTGCCGCAAGCGCGATCTCAGTTGCCGCGCCAACTCAAGCCGCAATCGTCACAATTGATTTCGAGAGCTTCTCGAGAGGTGATCGTGTCGTCGCTGGAACAGACATTGGCGGCGGGCTTACACTGGACCGCGATATCGGCTTTGATGATCGTGGGTTTTTACAGAACCCGCCCGCGACGCAAGGCATCGTTGCGTTCGCTCCAAGCCCAGTCAACTTCCAAGGCGATGATGTCGCCGGCTTTTTTGCAAGCGCCGTCGACTTCCTTCAAATTGGCGCAGGGGACGTGAACAGATTTGATACCGACGTCATTACACTCACAGCGTTTGACAGCAACAATGCGGTAGTCGGTACATCGAGTTTCCAGAACAACACTGGTGCTGAATTCCTGACGATCACCGGCGCAGGGATCACTTCGTTCTACTTGGACATTGATGACATTGCGTCAGGTCAGCTGGACCAAAACGGCTCGGCCGGGTTCGACAATATTTCGTTCAATGTGACACCAGTGCCGGTGCCGGCCAGTTTACCGCTGCTGGGTGCCGGGATGTTGGCATTCGGCTTCGCAGCGCGCCGCCGAAACAAAGCCAAATAGATCAGACAATGCAAAAGCGCGCGCTATTGAGGGCGCGCTTTCTTTTTGATCAAGACGCAAGCTTAGTTCAGCGCAGCATCGGTAATCTCAGACGTCCAAGCCCCTTCGGGCTCTTTCGTAATCACCGGATCAGACCCCCCAGCAAGCAGAGTTGCAACGGTGCGATTGAAGTCAGCTTCATCAAGTGCACCGTTCGATCCCGCTGTCAGCTTTGCGATCTCGCCCATCATACGCACCTGATGCGCTTCTGTTTGGGCCCCAGTTTCATCGTTATCCAACACAATACCTGCGGCCTCATCTGGGTTGGATTCCGCGTATTTCCAACCTTTCATGGAAGCACGCACAAAGCGGACCATTTTGTCTTTGAAGACAGGATCAGCTAGGTTTTCTTCCAGCGCATAGATGCCATCTTCTAATGTCGCCACGCCTTGCTCTTCATATTTAAAAGTCACCAGCTCGTCCTCGCTGACGCCTGCGTCCAGCACCTGACCATATTCATTGTAAGTCATTGTAGAGATGCAATCAGCTTGGCGTTGCAAAAGCGGATCAACGTTGAAACCCTGCTTCAGGACCGTGACGCCATCTTCACCACCATCTGTCGGAATACCTTCTTGGCTCATCCAGCTCAGGAACGGGTACTCATTGCCGAAGAACCAAACGCCAATCGTCTTACCTTTGAAGTCCTGTGGGCTGGTAATGCCCGTGTCCTTCCAACAGGTCAGCATCAAGCCGGATGACTTGAAAGGCTGCGCGATATTGACCACTGGCAAGCCTTTTTCACGTGCGGCCAAAGCGGAGGGCATCCAGTTCAGCATCACGTCTGCGCCGCCGCCTGCAAGAACCTGTGGAGGTGCAATATCCGGTCCGCCTGCGAGGATTTCAACCTCGAGGCCTTCTTCCTCGTAAAACCCTTTATCAAGCGCAACGTAGTAGCCCGCAAATTGCGCTTGGGTGACCCATTGCAATTGCAGTTTGACCGAGTTTGCGTGGCCGTCTGCAGCCGCGAGTTGCGGTGTGCTGGCCAGTGCCAAGGCCATGGCTGCCGATGTGAGTAGCTTTTTCATGTGTAGTCTCCCCAGTTGGATTTTGGTTATCGTTGTGAAGGATGCCAAAAGGTCACCCTCTTCTCTATTGCGGCAATGATGCCGTAAAATAAGGAACCGGCCAAGGCGGCGCTGACGATCTCCGCCCAGACCATATCAAGGGCCAGTTGGCCCACAGACGTGGATATACGAAAGCCCATACCGAGCGTCGGTGAGCCAAAGAATTCCGCGACAATGGCCCCGACCAATGCCAGCGTTGACGAAATTTTCAGCCCGTTGAAAATGAAAGGCATCGCGGCCGGTAAACGCAGTTTGACTAAGCCTTGCATGTAGGAAGACCCGTAAGTGCGCATCAGGTCGCGCTGCATTGATGTTGTCTCCGACAAGCCTGCGACCGTGTTCACGAGCATCGGAAAAAACACCATGACCACGACAACAGCCGCTTTTGAGTGCCAGTCAAAACCAAACCACATCACGAGGATCGGTGCTGTCCCCACGATTGGAAGTGCTGCCATGAAATTACCAACGGGCAGCAAACCAAGTTTTAGAATCCTGTAACGGTCAACAAGGATCGCGGTGATGAACGCTGCAGCACACCCAATGACATACCCGCTCAACGCTCCTTTGATGAAAGTCTGCACGAAGTCGGCCCAAAGTATCGGCAGTTGCGATGCAAATGTCTGCGCGATCAAACTGGGGGGAGGCAGTATCACCAACGGGACTTCTAAGCCACGCACTGCAAGTTCCCAGAGGATCAATAGCGTCAGACCGAAGATAACAGGAACAGCGAGTGAGATCATTCGACCGTCACTATTGGGTCCATTCGCCAATTTTGCATTCAGAGCCCAAAGACCGAGCCAAATCACGACTGCCGCAATGAGATACATCATGACAACCCCATCCGCTTGAGCGTTCCTCGTTGAATAAGGCTGATAGCCGCGACAAGGGTCGCCGCAAGAATTGCCGCAGCAAACAAAGCAGACCAGATCTGAATAGTCTGGCCGTAGTAACTTCCGGTCAACATGCGATTGCCAAGGCCACCGCCTTGCACGGGCAACTCGCCCACAATTGCACCAACCATCGCCGCCGCCACGGCGATTTTCAAAGACGCAAAGAGGTAAGGCATTGAGGCTGGTAACCTCAGTTTCCAAAACCCCTGATTTGTATTCGCATTGTAAGTTTTGAGCAAATCAAGCTGCATCTGATCAGGAGATCGCAACCCTTTGACCATTCCGACGACAACCGGAAAGAAGCTAAGATAGGCAGAGATCACGGCCTTTGGAAACAGCCCCTGCAGACCGACTGAGTACAGAACCACTACGATCATCGGGGCCAATGCGATGATTGGAATAGTTTGGCTAACGATGGCCCACGGCATAACCGATTTGTCCATCACACGACTATGAACGATCCCAACGGCTAGAAGTATTCCAAGGCCGGTTCCGATGGCGAAGCCAAGCAGTGTAGCGGATAGTGTGATCCACCCGTGATAAACAAGATTACGTTTCGAGGTGACTTTCTTATCAACCGTGCTGTCCCAGAGCTCGCTTGCCACTTGATGTGGCGCAGGCAGCCTAGGTCTGTCCTGTGACAAGGTGGCGCTGGCCGCAAAACTGTTTTTAGCGACCAGTGCGATATGCCCCATATCCCGACGGTCTTGAGCAGACGGGGGCGTCACTTCGGCCCCACCGCGTTCCAGCTGTGTCAGCGTCTCTTTGATGTTCATCGGAACGACCGCGACATACCAAAGCGCAACAATCGCCGCGATCACTGTCAGAACAGGGATCACCGCGCGCATCAAGATTGACCACGCATTGCGGACGTTGGCTTATGCATCATCAGCGTGCCCTGCCCTCAATCCTTCGCGCACGCGATGCGCGATATCAATGAACTCCTTGCTATCGCGGATATCAAGCGGTCGTTGTCTTGGTAGCGAGCTTTCAATGACGTCTGCGATACGACCAGGGCGTGGGCTCATCACAACGATCTTTGTCGAAAGATAGACCGCCTCAGGAATAGAGTGCGTCACGAACCCAATTGTCTTTTCGGTTCTGGCCCAAAGCGCCAGCAACTGCTCATTCAAGTGATCGCGCACGATCTCATCAAGCGCCCCGAAGGGTTCATCCATAAGCAGGATATCCGCATCAAATGACAACGCACGCGCGATTGACGCGCGTTGCTGCATACCGCCAGACAGTTGCCATGGAAACTTGCTACCAAATCCTGATAGCTCGACGAGGTCGAGAACACTTTCTACGCGTTGTTTCTGATCGGCTTTTGAATACCCCATGATTTCAAGCGGCAACGAAATATTACGCGCGATTGTACGCCATGGGTAAAGGCCTGCAGCTTGGAAGACGTATCCATAGGCTCTTGCCTGACGTGCTGCCTCAGGTGTCATGCCGTTGACCGACAACGATCCACCGGTTGGGTGCTCCAAACCAGCGATGCAGCGCAAGAAGGTGGTCTTGCCACATCCAGAGGGACCAATGAAACTGACGAAGTCGCCCTTGTGAATATCAAGGGACACGTCTTTGAGCGCGTGAACCGGCCCATCATTGGTCTGAAATGTTAAATCAAGAGCCTCTGCCTTAATCACGGGGTTTGAAGTATCTGGGGCCATTCTAAGCAGGCCCCGCCGTAGGTGGTATTACAGCGTCGTCGTCGGAGCCGCTTGACTGTATTTGGCCCAAACACCACCAATTGAAAATGCTGCAAAGATGAACATCGCGTCGGCCAGTGCCACGTCGTTGACCAAGGCTGCGAGAGCCAGGAAGGCCAGTGCGACCACGAGCATAGGTCGAATCAGTCGTGCACTCATGATTAAATTCCTCATCAAAATTCCAATGTTGGCCGGAATTTTTCAGGGGATTAGGGCAAATCTTTGACCCAATAAGGGCATTTACCACAGTTTTGTTTAGGCTTCGCATGCAGTTTTAGACACCAGACGGGATATTCATAGGGTCGCGCTCAATCTTGCGAGGCGTGTTCAGGGCCTTCCACTTGCTGAGTGCCTTGGCGCTGCTGGCAAAGGGTGGACGGTTGATGAACTTACCGCGCCCGGGTTGAGGTTGTGAGTTCTGCCCATATGCCCAAATCACATCGCCACGCGACAGGGTAAATCGGGGCTGCGCCGTTACCGTCATGCCATCGAACACGTTGTAATCAATGATAGATTTCTGCGTTGAGACCGACACTTTTTTGCTGATGGTCGGATCCCAAACAACGATGTCGGCATCCCCTCCTACGGCAATTCCACCTTTCAACGGGTAGATATTTAAGATCTTGGCGATGTTCGTAGAGGTTGCGGCGACAAACTCTTCAGGGGTGAGGCGCCCTGTCTCGACCCCCATTGTCCACAGCATCGCCATCCGCTCTTCAAGACCACCTGTGCCGTTGGGGATCATAGTAAAATTATCGAGCCCCATTTGCTTCTGCTTATCTGTAAAAGCGGCGTGATCTGTGGCCACAACTTGCAAAGAGCCTGAACTCAACCCCGCCCAGAGCGATGCTTGATGGTCTTTAGATCGGAACGGTGGGGACATGACGCGGCGCGCCGCGTATTGCCAGTCTTTATCAAAATATTCACTCTCATCCAGCGTCAGGTGTTGGATCAGCGGCTCGCCATAGACGCGCATCCCCTTTTGGCGGGCACGGCGGATCGCTTCATGTGCCTGCTCACAAGACACATGCACGATATACAGCGGACAGCCGGCTGCATCTGCAATCATGATCGCTCGGTTGGCAGCTTCCCCCTCCACTTCGGGCGGGCGCGAATAGGCATGGCCCTCAGGGCCGGTGATGCCTTCAGCCATATATTTCTGCTGAAGTTCCTGAACAATGTCACCATTTTCCGCATGAACGAGTGGCAAGGCACCGAGATCTGCACAACGCTTGAAGGAGGCATACATCTCGTCATCTTCAACCATCAATGCGCCTTTATAGGCCATGAAGTGTTTGAATGTGTTGATACCGCGCTTCTGAACAACGTCTTGCATCTCGTTGAAAACAGTCTCATTCCAACCGGTGATGGCCATGTGGTAAGAGATATCACAGCAAATCTGATCTTTGGATTTCCGGTCCCAGTCATCGATTGCGTTGAGCAGTGACCCGTCTTCACCGGGCAGGCAGAAATCAACCAACATTGTTGTGCCACCAGCAGCAGCGGCAAAGGTCCCGCTTTCAAAAGTTTCGGCAGCGGTCGTGCCCATGAAGGGCATTTCAAGGTGCGTATGCGGGTCAATGCCACCGGGAATGACATAAGCGCCTTCGGCATCAATGACTTCGTCGCCGTTCAAGTTTTCGCCAATCATGGCGATCTTTTCGCCTTCGATCAGAACATCGGCATCCCAGCTACGATCCGCAGTGACAATCGTGCCGCCTTTAATGACCTTACTCATGATACGTCTCCTCTTTTGTTCGGCTATTGTCGACGAAACACGACGGAGGAGCGCTGCCCCTGATCGGTCTGGGACAAGATCATGTCAATCAAGACCGCGTTTCTGTCGATGGAATAAATCAGTGTTTGCGCCCCGCCCGGCTGCCCTGACTGCCGTTTTGTGGGGTCCGGTTTCGTGACGGTTTTCCACACACCATTCTTTTCTGATGTTTCAGCCACCAATGCGATGGATCGCTGTCCTTGCGAGGCCGTGTAGCGACAGGTCCCAATCACAGCAAAGCAATCATGGGGTGCGTATTTGCTCCGCATTAAAACCAGGTCTGACGCAAGCGACCTGAACCTGTTGTCAGTGCGCAGTTTTACCGGAAAGCGAAGCGTATTTCCGCGAATTTCTATATTCAGGTCTTCTAGTTTCAACGCTTGCGCCAAAGCCGCGCCGACTTCTTCCAAATTGGCGGTTTCGGGGACATCAGGCAATTGGATGATCATGTTGCCGGTGTAGTCGTATACTTTCGCGCTGCGCCGTTGAGACCTGAGCTGGAGTGCAATGGGTGAAGCAACACCATCCGCTTCCAATGCGTAGCGATATCCTGCCCCAGACGGAGGTCGGATTGCATCGAGATTCACCGCCTGCCCAATGCCCGGCCGGATGGAGATCGGTGGCGCAGGGGCCGAACACGCAGCCAAAAGGGCCAATCCAACACCGTTGACCGCGATCCGCCTAAACGTGCCAAACCATCTTGTCACAGCTTCATCCATAAATTGCTTTGGTACATGCGGGCACTTTAGGCACAGCTGTGATGCATGCACCAGTAGGTTCAATTCTGATCACCCGACAATCTCTGCTGTCTCGACAACGGCATGAAACAAGACGTTGGCCCCCGCTGCGGCCCACTCTGGGCTGATCTCTTCTGCTTCATTATGGCTAAGGCCATCGACACAAGGGCACATCACCATTGCTGTTGGGGCCACTCGGTTGATCCAACACGCATCATGACCAGCACCGGAAATCAGGTTCATATGACTGTACCCCAAGCGCTCAGCAGCCTGCCGAACGGCCGTCACACAGCCTTCATCAAAGGCGACCGGATCAAAGCCACCGACTTTCTCCATTTCTAGGCCAAGCCCCATGTCGTTGCAGATCTTTTCAGCCTCAACTTTCAAACGGCTTTCCATATCTTCAATCACACTCAGCTCTGGTGATCTGAAATCGACCGTGAACACGACTTTGCCCGGGATCACATTTCGGGAGTTCGGAAAGACATCGATATGGCCTGCCGCCCCAACGGCATGCGGCGCGTGGCTCAAGGCAATCTGGTCAACCTTATCCAAAATACGGGCCATCCCGAGGCCCGCGTTTTTGCGCATCGGCATAGGCGTTGAGCCGGTGTGGCTGTCCTTGCCAGTGATCGTTAGCTGTGTCCAACTGAGGCCCTGACCGTGGGTGACAACGCCAACTTCGGTGTTTTCTGCTTCGAGGATCGGGCCTTGCTCAATGTGCAATTCAAAGAAAGCGTGCATTTTGCGCGCGCCGACTTCTTCTTCACCACGCCAGCCGATGCGTTTCAGCTCATCACCGAATTTCTTACCATCCGCATCTTCACGCCCATACGCCCAGTCTTGTGTATGAATTCCGGCAAAGACTCCCGATGACAGCATGGCCGGCGCGTAGCGCGTCCCCTCTTCATTCGTAAAATTGGTGACAACAATGGGATGTTTGGTCTTTATGTTCAGATCGTTGAGTGAGCGGATAATTTCCAACCCACCGAGCACCCCAAGAACGCCGTCATACTTACCGCCTGTCGGCTGCGTATCGAGGTGAGAACCAACATATACCGGCAACGCATCCGGGTCCGTACCTTCACGACGGGCGAACATGTTGCCCATCTGATCCAGCCCCATGTTGCACCCAGCAGCTTCACACCATTTATGAAATAAAGCGCGCCCCTCGCCGTCTTCATCGGTCAAGGTTTGGCGGTTGTTACCACCAGCAATGCCGGGACCGATTTTTGCCATTTCCATGAGACTGTCCCAAAGGCGCGCTCCGTCGATCTTCAGATTTTCGCCTGGTGCTGGCATGACATCCCCCATTAGATGTTCGTTGGTATGCTTCAGTCATAATTTGACCGACTGGTAAAACATACGCTATCAGAGGGACATGATCCGTCAAGAAAAACGGATGGCCTTTTGCCGAATTTTTCAGTAGCTGCCACTTTGTTGAGCATTGGGAAAACAACATGTCATTCGGATCCAAGCCAGAACGCCCAGAAACGCGCATTCAACAACGCAATCGTGTCGCCATTCGTGCAGCGGCGCTGAAAGTATTTTCAACATTCGGGTACCGTGGCTCAACCGTTGATCAGATTGCGACGGAAGCAGGTCTGTCAAAGCCAAATTTACTCTACTATTTCCCTTCAAAGGAAGCGATCTACCGCGAGCTTTTGGAGACTCTGCTGGAAACATGGCTCGATCCGCTGAATGAAATGGATGCCGATGGTGAACCCGTCGAAGAGCTGATTGGGTATGTCCGGCGCAAACTGGATATGAGCCGCAATTTCCCGCGAGAAAGCCGGCTTTTTGCGAATGAAATCATCCAAGGCGCGCCTCAAATAGAAACAGAACTATCGGGGAGTCTGAAGCAACTTGTTGACGAAAAATGCGTTGTGATCCGGAAATGGATTGCAGAGGGCAAAATCGCAGACGTGCATCCGCATCACCTTATCTTTTCGATTTGGTCCCTGACGCAGCATTACGCCGATTTTGACGTGCAGGTCCGCGCTGTCTTGGGCAAGGAAGATCCGTTCGACAACGCGGAGACTTACCTGACGCAGCTGTTCACTCGACTACTGCGGGTCTGACGCACCTAAGCCAAAACCAATACCTATTCTGCGGCTACGGCACCGGGATTGTTCGGGTGGGTCGTCCAATTCGCGTATTCCTTTTCGACGACCTTACCCGTGCGTGGATCGGTTTGTCCCGGCTCCATCGGCACCATTGAGATACAATCCTCAACCGGGCAAACATCAACGCACAAGTTGCATGCCACGCATTCCGCGTCGATCACTTCAAACGTTCTATCCGCAGACATTGAAATCGCTTGATGCGACGTATCCTCACAGGCCGCATAACAGCGCCCGCAAGAGATACAGGCCTCTTGGTCGATTTTGGCTTTTGCGACGTAGTTAAGGTTCAAATATTGCCAATCCGTCACGTTAGGCACGGCTTGGCCCACGAAATCCGCAGTAGACGTATGCCCTTTTTCATCCATCCAATCAGAAAGCCCGGAAATCATCTCTGAAACGATCTTGAAGCCATATGTCATGACCGCCGTACACACCTGAACGTTTCCACAACCAAGCGACATAAACTCTGCCGCATCACGCCACGTCGTCACACCACCAATTCCAGAGATCGGAAGGTCTCGTGTCGCCGGATTTCGCGCAATCTCTGACACCATCGACATCGCAATCGGCTTCACAGCGGGGCCACAGTACCCGCCGTGAGACCCTTTTCCGTCAATGGAGGGCTCGGGGCTCATTGTATCAAGATTTACAGACGTGATTGAGTTGATCGTATTGATCAAAGAGACAGCATCAGCACCACCGCGCATTGCTGCCTCCGCTGGTTTACGAATGTCGGTGATGTTCGGCGTCAGCTTTACGATAACCGGCATGCGGGTGTTTTGTTTGCACCAGCGCGCGACCATTTCGATATATTCAGGAACTTGGCCAACGGCCGCCCCCATGCCGCGTTCAGACATCCCGTGCGGACACCCAAAATTCAGCTCAATGCCATCAGCGCCGGTTTCTTCAACCACGGGCAGAATAGCTTTCCACGCGTGTTCCTCACAGGGCACCATGAGCGATACGATCATCGCGCGATCTGGATAGTCGCGCTTGACCGCCTTGATCTCACGCAGATTGGTTTGCAGAGGACGATCGGTAATGAGTTCGATATTATTGAGTCCAAGCAAACGCCGGTCTGCTCCGTAAATTGCCCCATAGCGTGGACCGTTGACGTTAACAACGGGTGGGCCTTCTTCGCCGAGAGTTTTCCAGACAACACCGCCCCATCCAGCCTCAAAGGCACGGCGGACGTTATACTCTTTGTCCGTTGGCGGTGCGGACGCGAGCCAGAAAGGGTTCGGGCTTTTGATGCCTATAAACGTGCTGGTCAGATCTGCCATGCTATCCTCCTGCCGCCATTAACGCGGAATGAATATCTTCTGCTGCATCTCGGCCTTCAGCGACGGCCGTTACGGTCAAGTCATCACCACCGGTGGCGCAATCGCCCCCAGCCCAGACGCCAGACAGTGAGGTCTGCCCCGCGCCGCTCACGGCGATCTTGCCACCCTCAACCTCTAAGCCATCCGGCGCATCTTCCAGCGTTTGCCCAATGGCTTTGAAAACTTGGTCGGCCTTAATGCAGAAGGTTTCACCCGTCCCTTTAAGCGTGCCATTTTTGGAGGAGGTGTATTCAAACTCAACCTCGGCTGCCGTGCCATTTCCATGCACTTCTTTGGGTTGCGCATTAAATACGAAATTCACGCCATGAGAGGCCGCGAGGTCTTGCTCATAACGTGAGGCGCTCATCCCGTCTCGACCACGCCGATAAGCGATGGTCACGTTTTCCGCGCCGAGCAACTTGGATTGTACGGCGGCGTCCACCGCGGTCATGCCTCCACCGATGACAACGACGTTGCGACCAACGGGTAATGTGCTCAAGTCATCCGTTTGCCGTAGCTCTGCGATGAAAGAGACGGCGTCGCCGACACCGTCCCTTTCCTCACCGGCGGCGCGCAGGGAGTTCACGCCGCCCAGACCGATGCCCAGGAAGACGGCATCATTGTTGTTCTGTAGTGTTTCGAGCGATAGACCAGCGCCAAGACCTTTGCCCAATTCCAAGGTGATACCGCCGATCTGCATCAGCCAATCCACTTCGCGCGCGGCGAAATCGTCGGTCGACTTGTAAGCGGCGATCCCAAACTCGTTCAGACCGCCTGCCTTAGGCCGCGCATCGTAAAGCGTGACCTCGTGCCCATGCATCGCCAGACGATGTGCGCAGGCCAAGCCTGCTGGCCCCGCCCCTACCACTGCAATCCTTTTGCCAGTTGGCTCCGCCCGCTTAAACGGATGAGAGTTTTTTGCCATTAGCGAGTCAGTGGCGAAGCGCTGAAGACGTCCGATCTCAACCGGTTTGCCTTCAGCTACTTCACGAACGCAAACTTGTTCGCAAAGTGTTTCCGTCGGACAAACGCGGGCGCACATGCCGCCCAGAATATTCTGCTGGAGAATTGTTTTTGCAGCAGCCTCGGGTGTGCCCGTCTGGATTTGGCGGATGAACAAAGGAATGTCGATGTCGGTCGGGCAAGCCATCACACAGGGCGCGTCGTAACAGAAGTAGCATCGGTCAGACGCCACAGCGGCCTCATGTCCCAGGAATGGTGCGTGCAAGTCCGAAAAGTTGTCTGCCAACTGATCATCTGAAACGCGGCCCGGAACAACTCCCGGTGTCATCTGGCTATTCGGCATTGTGCCTCCATCAATTGAATGGTCGCTGGATTTTTCTCAGCTTGGCACAGATTCTTTTTTTATCAAATGGTAAATTTTAGTCGTTTTGAAAATTCCTGCGGCGTGCCGCAAAACGCGCCGCAGGATTTTATGCCTAAAAACTATCGAGATACGTCGCCCGTTTAAGGCTGTAGCCAGTGATCCCAGCAATGGTCAGCGTCAAAGACCATGCGATAAACGCGTAGTTGGTCATTGGCACCAGCGTCATCAACCCTGCATGAAACAAATGCGCTGCAGCCATTGCCAGCCCCGCATTAACGGCATCTTCGCCAAAGCTGGTTTTGCCTTTGGCTTTCAGTTTCACTTTTCGCTGCCAGATATATGCCTCTGACAGAAACAGCGTCACGTTTACCAACAGATAAGCGACGCCGATCAGCCCAAAGACCATCGGCAGGGACATGTGATCCATGTGATGTTCCATATTGCCTCTCTTCATGCCCGCCGGTGGCGCAGGCGTGCAATCGTGATGGGAATGCGCCACGGCCACCCTGCCCGTCAGCGTGAACAGACGGTTAAGATGGTTTGGTAAGAGCAGAGTTAAATCGCCGCACGCAGGCCTAGTGGGACGCGCAACAGATCAGAGCGTCCACTGGTCTGGACCACGATCAAGACGGAAGATGTGATCGGCGTGTTGGCTCGGGAACATCTCTCGTATCAAAGGGTCATGACCGGGAATGATCAGTGAACGTTCTGAGGCGAGTGTGTGCAGCGTGTCAAAGCCGCGCAGCATGTCTTCCATATCAACGACGATAGGGAACGGCTTCTTTTCAAACACATTTTCGTAGTAATGCGTGGCATCTGAGGCAAGACACAACCAGCCTGCCTCCGTGCGCACGCGGACGGCTTGCAAGCCCCTAGAATGACCGCCAAGGCAATGGACTGTCACTCCGCCGGCGACCTCGCCTTCACCTTCGTGGAAGATGCAGCGACCGGAATAGACACGTTTGACGGCTTCGCAGATATGGTCAGCGGTAAAAGGCATTTGCAGAGTGCCGTGGCACATGCAGGGACCTGTAGCGTAGGCCATTTCAGCCGCTTGCAGGTGGATCTTGGCGTTCGGAAAGAGATGCAGCCCCCCTGCATGATCGTAATGCAAATGGGTGATGATCAGCTGAGTGATGTCTTCCGCTTTAATTCCCAGTGGCTTCAAAGCCTCGCGCGGATCAAGGATGATGGGACGGTCACGCGTGTCGGCTTCGGGCTGGTCATAGCCTGTATCGACAAGGATGATCTCATCGCCGCGGCGTAGAACCCACATGAAGTAATCCATGGCATGCGGGGCGTCGTGGTTGTCATCGAAGATGAAGCTGTCGGCACGCGTGCGCGCGTTACGGTCGGCGTATTTGACCGCGAAGACCTCCCAGCTGCTCATTGCGCGACCTGAGAGAATGTCTTGACGACTTTATCCTCGATCATGCTGCCTGCCGCTTCGCCAAAGGCGCCGTAATGCGGCATTGTTTGATGGGTTTCGAATGCCGCCTCGTCTGTATAGAGCTCATAGAGAAAAACTTGTCCGGGTTGATCGGGGTCTGTGCAAACGTCGAACTGATGGCATCCCGGTTCATCCTGTAACGAGGATTGGGCATTTGCCAGCATCAGCGGCAGGAAATCATGCATTTTTTCAAGCGGAATCGTGAAGGTGACTGTGACTGCAAACATGGGGCCTCCGGCGCATTGGTTCGTGCCAGTGAACTCCGATCTCAGCCCGAGAGCAAGTCGTTAATGTATACGTTAGTTGCGGACCCTACCGAAGGTCGAAAGGCGGTTAATCTCATCCAACCGTTCTAGATTCACCACCGTTGAGAGCATCAGACGGTCATGGCTCCAATCGCCGGGGCTTTGAATGGCCAGGGCCGTCAGCATGACCGCAGCCAGTAAAGGCAACACCATCGCTGCATAAACCAGCTTGGGATAGCGCAGGCTGCGCGCATCAAAAAGCGTGGTGATGCGCTGTTCAAGGAAGCTCATCTTGCCGTCGCGCAGGGCTGAGCGGTCGGCGGTGACCAGCGTCACCTTGGGGACAGCCACCACAAAAGTGCGGTCGCGGCGCAGGGTTTGCTGACACACGCTGAGCAACGTATCGCAATAGGCTTTGATTCCGATCCGGCCAGAGGTCAGGACTTGTTGATCACAGCTAAGCTCACGCAGATCTTCGACCTGACGTTTCCATGCATGGTAAGCGGGGTTGAGAAAGAAGAAGGGTTTGAGCGCTTCAAGCAGGATTTCCCATTCAATATCGCCTTGACGCAGATGCTGGAATTCATGCGCGACGGAGACGTTGAGTTCTTCGGCATTGGTCAGCATATGGGACGGGATCACGACATAGTAGTTGCGCCACCCGCGGGTGGAAAACGGCACCAAAGTGCGATCAGAAAGCCGCAAATGTACACGGCCAAAACTGCGCCAAGCATAACTAGCGAATACAATTTTGTGCAGGCAAAACATCGAAAAGACCAAGCGCACCGTGCCAATGGCCAGCCCGATGAAAAAGGCGGAAATGGCAAACAGCGCGACCCAGCTTCCGGCGCGCATGACATCGGTGGTGAACGTGTCGCGCATGGATAGAAGCCGTTCGAACTCGCTGGCTTTCATCTCGAACCCGCCATTGAGGTAATAGGCGACGACCATGTCAGACAGCGTCACGTTGACGCCTTGGCCTAGGATCACTGTTTGCAATGAGGTCAGGCCAACGATCAAAAATGGTGAGAATACAATGACTAAGAAGACGGTGTTCAACAATTTTAATTGCGTTGTGTAAGCGTGTTTCAGGCCGGTGCGATCCAGCGCGAAACGGGCGGTGCGCCAGAGGGCAAACGCCACAAGGAATAGGATATTGGCATTGAGGAAAGCGTCTAAAAGAGCGTCACCCGGTATCATTTTTCAACCTCCGATCCACAAGTGCCCGGATTTGCCCCAACGCCTCTTCGCTCAAATCTGCATCATCGACCAGCCGCGCCACGAGGGAGGCAGGCGTGTCGTCAAACAGCTTCATCGAGAGGTCTTTCAGTGAGCGGGTCTGATACGCGTCTTTGGCCAGCATCGGGACAAACACATGGCGTTTGCCATCCTTCCGGCTGGTCACAAACTCTTTCTGTTCCAAAATGCGCAGGATGGTGGCGGCAGAGGTATAGGCAAGATTGCGGCCTTCCGGCAGTTGGTCCAGCACGTCCCGCACGGTCCCCTCCCCCAAAGCCCAAAGTTCATTCATGAACTCCAGCTCTACCTCTGTCAGCAGATCACTTTTCTTCTTTTGTCTCATACCGTCCCAATCGCGCGTATCCGCCCACTCGTTATGGGGGAGAGGTTAATACTAAAGCTTTCGTTTCTCAAAATAGATTCTCAAACTTTCCAAAAGCAAAACACGCCCCAAGCGAGTGATATGCCCAGCGGCCACCAAAGCGGCTCCCCCATCAGGCCGAGCCATGCGAGGAAAATATAGGCAGAGCCCAGCATGGTCAGGAACAGCCGGTCGCCCCGCGTTGTAGTGAGGCCCAAAGCGCCTTTGCGCTCAGATGTCCCGGGTTTTTTGATCTCGATCACGGTGATGATTGCCATGGCGGTGAAGAGACCGATGAAGAACAGACCCGTGGGCCAGGTCCAGGCCATCCAGCTGAGCATGTTACACCCTCCCCAAAGCGAAGCCTTTGGCGATGTAGTTTCGTACAAAGTAAATGACAATTGCGCCGGGGATGATGGTCAGCGTTCCGGCGGCGGCGAGCAGGCCGAGTTCGTAGCCTGCGGAAGATGCCGTTTTGGTCATGGTGGCCGCGATGGGCTTAGCGGCGACGGCGGTGAGCGTTTTGGCCAGCAGCAATTCGACCCATGAGAACATGAAGCAGAAGAAGGCCGCGACGCCAACCCCGGCTTTGATCGTGGGCAAGAAGATCGTCACGAAGAAGCGCGGGAAGGAGTAGCCGTCGACATAGGCGGTCTCGTCCAGTTCCTTCGGCACGCCACCCATAAAACCTTCGAGGATCCAGACCGCGAGCGGGATGTTGAACAGGCAATGCGCAAGCGCCACGGCGAGGTGTGTGTCGAACAGCCCGACGGAGGAGTAGAGCTGGAAGAAGGGCAGCGCGAAAACGGCTGCCGGGGCCATGCGGTTGGTGAGCAGCCAGAAGAACAGTGTCTTGTCCCCGAGGAAGCTGTAGCGGGAGAACGCATAGGCAGCTGGCAGGGCGACGGTGATCGAGATTACGGTGTTGAGCGAGACGTAGATGATCGAGTTGATATAGCCCCAGTACCAGCTTGGGTCGGTGAAGATGACTTTGTAATTCTCCAGCGTGAAGGTCTGAGGGAACAGGCTGAAGCCTGAGAGGATCTCGTTCGTGGTCTTGAAGCTCATCGCAACCAGCCAATAGATCGGCAGCATCAGGAACAAGATGTAGAGGATTGGAATGATGGACCTTTTGCTCATTTCGCGTCGTCCTTGGTCATAAGAGTGTAGAAGAGCCATGAGACCAGAAGCGTGATCGCGAAGTAGATCAGGCTCATCGCCGCGGCAGGGCCAAGGTCGAACTGGCCGAGGGCGATTTTGACAAGGTCAATCGACAGCAAAGTGGTCGAGTTGCCCGGTCCGCCACCCGTCAGCACGAAGGGCTCTGTGTAGATGTTGAAGCTGTCCATGAACCTGAGAAGGATCGCGATGGTCAGCACGGTTTTCATCTTGGGCAGCTGGATGTAGCGGAAGACTTTCCAAGGGCTCGCCCCGTCGATTTTGGCGGCTTGATAGTACGCGTCAGGGATGGAGACGAGGCCTGCATAGCTGAGCAGTACAACCAGCGAGGTCCAGTGCCAGACATCCATCGTGATGATGGTCACCCAAGCGGCCACGGGGCTGCGGGTCATGTTATATTCGATGCCGAGCGTGTTATTGATGAAGTAACCCAGCAAGCCGATATCGGGCAGCGTGAAGATGTTCCACATCGCGCCTACGACGTTCCATGGGATGAGCATGGGCAGCGCCATGGTGACGAGGCAGACCGGCACCCAAATGCCCTTCTTGGGCATTGACAGCGCGATGATGATGCCCAGCGGGACCTCGATGATGAGGATCAGGAAAGTGAACAGAAATTGACGTCCAAGCGCTGCGTGGAAGCGATCTGAACGCAGGATTTGTTCGAACCAGCCGAGGCCTTCCCAGAAGAACAGGTTGTCGCCGAAGGTTTCCTGGACGGAGTAGTTGACCACCGTCATGATCGGGATCAGCGCGTTGAAGGCGACCAGCAAAAGCACCGGCAGCACGAAGAACCACGCTTTTTGGTTTTCGGTTTTCATGCGCTTGCCTCCGTTGCGATCCAGCCGTCACGGTAGAGGCGGGTTTGGTCTTGGCGGAAGGCCAGATGCACAGCCTCGCCTTGGGTTGGGGCGTCGCCTTCGACAACGGCTTTGACGGAGGTGTCGCCGACCATAGCCTCGACCACTGAGTGTCTTCCGATGTCAGAAACCTTACGAACGCGGGCCTCAAGCCCTGCGTTGCTGAGGGAAACGAATTCAGGGCGGATGCCGACTTGGGTCGCACCACCCTGCCCCGTCACTTTCCCTTCAACAGCAATGGCTTGCCCCTCAAAGCTAACTTTGCCATTTGCTTCAGACGCGTCGAGGACATTCATACCCGGCGAGCCGATGAAGTGGCCGACGAATGTGTGTTGCGGACGCTCGAACAGCTCGACGGGTGTACCGATTTGGACGACTTCACCCTCTTGCATGACGACAACTTGGTCGGCGAAGGTTAAGGCTTCGGTCTGGTCGTGGGTGACGTAGATCATCGTCGCTTTGACGCGCTGATGCAGCTCTTTCAGCTTGGAGCGGAGTTTCCATTTCAGGTGCGGGTCGATCACCGTCAGTGGCTCGTCAAACATCACGACATTCACGTCGTCGCGCACAAGACCCCTGCCCATGGAAATCTTCTGCTTGTTATCAGGAGACAGATGCGAGGCGCGGGTGCCGAGCATCTCAGTCACTTCCAGCATCTCCGCAATCTCGCGGACACGCTCGTCAACGCGGGCGGCGGCGACGCCGCGATTGCGCAGGGGGAAGGCCAGATTGTCGTAGACGGTCATCGTGTCGTAGATCACCGGGAACTGGAAGACTTGCGCGATGTTGCGTTGGTCTGGCGGCAGGTCGGTCACATCTTTGTCGTCGAACAGGATGCGGCCCTCGGACGGGTGCAACAGGCCGGAGATGATGTTGAGCAGTGTGGACTTGCCGCAGCCCGAGGGCCCAAGCAGCGCATAGGCGCCGCCGTCTTGCCAGTCGAGGTCGATTTCCTTCAGCGCGAAATCCTCCGCGCCTTTGGGGTGCGGCAGGTAGGAATGGCGCAGGTTTTTCAGGGTGATCTTGGCCATTACGCGACGAGCCTTCCGTCAGGGGCGAAGTAGAAACAGCGTGATGCGTCCATGTAGAACGCGTGCTCTTCACCGATCTCATAGGGATGCACGCCGTGGGCGAGCGAGACCCAGCCATCCTCGCCCATCTGGAAATGCGCGCTGGATTCGGAGCCGGAAAGCTCGGTCACCTGCACCGTGCCGTTGAGCGCCACGTCTTTTGATGTGGCAGCAACGGGTGTGACGTGATGCGGGCGGACAGCGACAGTGTAGACGCCATCGGGCAGATCAGCGGCAGGGCCCGCCATGTTCCATGTGACACCGGTTTTCAGGCGCGCTTGCGAGCCTGCTTTGACGATCTCGGCGGAGTTGATCGGCGGATCGCTGAACACACGCGCGGCGGTCAGGTTCTCAGGCTTGCGGTAGATGTCTGCAGTCGTGCCGAATTGCGTGACAACCCCATCATCCATCAGCGCGGTTTTGCCGCCTAAAAGCAGCGCCTCTTCGGGCTCGGAGGTGGCGTAGACCACGACGGCGCCCCTGCCCGCGAAAAGTTCGGGCAATTGTTCGCGCAGTTCTTCGCGGAGTTTGTAATCGAGGTTCGCCAGCGGCTCGTCCAGAAAAACAGCACGGCTTTCCTTAGCAATGGCGCGGGCCAGCGCGCAGCGTTGTTGTTGGCCGCCGGACAGCTCTTGCGGGCGGCGCTTGAGCATGGGTTCTAACTGTAGGATCTTCGCGGCTTCTTCTACCCGACCCTCGATTTCGGACTTGACCATGCCTGCGACCTTCAAGGGGGAGGCAATGTTGTCATAGACCGTCATCTGCGGATAGTTCACGAAGAACTGATGCACGAGAGAGATGTTGCGTTTCTGGGTGGACAGTTTCGAGACATCGACGCCGTCCATGAAAATCTGGCCAGAGGCCAATTGGTCCAGCCCCGCCATCAACTTGATCAGGGAGGTTTTGCCCGATCCGGTCTGGCCCAGCAGCACATTGAAATGGCCGGTTTCCAGCACGAGGGATGTCGGTTTGATATGGGTGATCCCGCGGGTCACTTTGCTGGCTTGTTTGAGCTCAACGGTCATTGGGTCGTCCTGCTTGTGCGGAGGGTCTTAAAGGGCCGGAGCTCGGAAGAGACCCCGGCCAAATGTCGGCCCTGCGCACTCACACACAGGGCCGACGGGGAGCTTACTGGTTCCAGCGAGCCACAAGTTCGTCGTAGTTGACGGTCTCGCCTTGTGGTTTTTCGTTGTCCAGTTTGGCCTTCGCGCCACCTTTGCCGAGCCATTCGGAGGCGTCTTTTTCCTCGTTCAGGCGTGGGCCGCAGCCGCCGTAGACATTGGCCGCTTCGTCAGCTGCCTGCATCCGTGCCATGGTGATGTCCATTTCTTCAGCCAGACGGTCCATCGCTTGCTGTGGTGTGAACGCACCGGAGTTCACGTCACCGATTTGCTGCCACCAGATTTGAGCGAGCTTCGGATAGTCAGGCACGTTGATGCCGGTTGGCGACCATGCGACGCGGTCGGGGGAGCGGTAGAATTCCACCAGACCACCCAGTTTTGGTGCGCGTTCCGTGAAGCTGTCATGGTTGACTGTGCTGTCACGGATGAAGGTCAGACCCACATGGGACTTCTTCACGTCGACCGTTTTGGAGGTCACGAACTGGGCATAGAGCCAGGCCGCTTGCGCACGATCAGACGGTGTGGATTTCAGGAATGTCCAGGAACCCACATCTTGGTAGCCGACCTTCTGGCCTTCTTCCCAATATGGACCATGCGGTGACGGTGCCATGCGCCATAATGGATTGCCGTCATCATCGACCGTGTTGTTGCCTTCAGATTTCGGCTTCACCATGTCGGCGGTAAAGGCAGTGTACCAGAAGATTTGCTGGGCCACGTTGCCCTGCGCCAAAGCAGGCAAGGACTGATAGAAGTCATAGGATGCCGCACCTGGAGGTGCATAGTTGCGCAGCCATTCATCCCATTTGCGGATCGCGTAGACCGCTGCTGGACCATTGGCTGCACCACCGCGAGAGACGGAGGCGCCCGCTGGGTTGCAAGAGCCGGCTTCCATGCGGATGCCCCATTCGTCGATTGGAACACCGTTCGGCTCGCCTTTGGAGCCAGTGCCCGCCATCGACAGCCACGCGTCGGTCATACGCCACCCAAGATCAGGCGCGCGTTTGCCGTAGTCCATGTGGCCGTAAATTTCGATGCCATCGACTTCTTTCACATCTTTGGAGAAGAACTCCGCGATGTCCTCATAGGCGGACCAGTTGACAGGAACACCGAGATCATAACCGTATTTTTCCTTAAATGCGGCTTTGTTCGCTTCATCGTCAAACCAGTCTTTGCGGAACCAATACAGGTTTGCGAATTGCTGGTCTGGCAATTGATACAGATCACCATCAGGGCCGGTCGTGAACTGGCTACCCATAAAGTCTTCAAGGTCCAGTGTGGGCGACGTGGTCCCTGCCCAGTCACCCGCCATCTGGTCGGTCAGGTTATAAGCCAACTGCAGGCGCGAGTGGGTACCGATCAAGTCACTGTCGTTCACGTAGCCATCATAGAGGTTCCGCTTGGTTTGCATCTGTGTTTGCACAGCCTGCACCACTTCGCCCTCACCGAGGATCTGGTGGTTGACCTTGATGCCAGTGATTTCCTCAAAAGCTTTGGTTAGAACTTCAGACTCGTAGCCGTGAGTTGGAATACCCTCTGAGAGGACGTTGATCTCCATCCCCGCGTAAGGCTGCGCGGCGTCAATAAACCACTGCATCTCGGACATTTGCTCGTCTTTGCTGAGCGTCGATGGTTGGAATTCGGAATCAATCCATTTCTGAGCTGCTGCCGCGTCGGCAAAAGCAGTTCCATGCCCCGCAATCACGGCAGATGCCGCTACTGCGGAGAGCAGATACTTGCGCATCTTGTCTCCTCCCTAAATTTTTCTGTGAGCCGGTTTTTGCCGACTGCCATTACGTTAGGCAGCAGATCACAATTCTGTCAAACTAAAACTTTAGTAGAATTTTAACATTATTTATCAGAACGTTAATTTTCTCCTGACGAGAAAAACAGAAAGCAGGATATGATTGACATGATTCCAAACCGCCTAAAAACAGAAAAAGCCGCCTCTTTGAAAGGCGGCTCTTCGCTTAGTTCTGTGATCTCCTAGCTGACTTTTGCCGAGGCCTGACGCCGTGAGATGAGCGGCATTGGCCAGAAGAATTTTGACATATGCGCGCCACCGGAGATCGCCGAGTTAGAGCCTTCCTTCTTTTTCAGCAGCGGCATCGGCCAGAACAGACCAGACTTGAAACCGCCGCCTTCAATCGCCGACCGTTTCGTTCGGTGCGGCTTGAGGTGGCGCAGGCCAAAGGCTTCGGTAACAAGGCCGTAGCGCTCACTGTAGCCGGGCGTCAGATCATGACCAATGATGTGGCCATGCTTCAGTCTCGGCTTAAACAGCGAGTAATCGGTCTGCTCTCGGATATAAGCATTCTGGTTTGCAACGCCGGCATTCACTGAGTCGTGGCCGTCCACAATCGCCATCGCGGCCATCGCAGCACCAGGCGGCATGAGTGGGACGCGTGCCACGACTAGGCTCGCGGTGCCCTTCAGCTTTTCAGCATATTTCGCAGCTGCATCATCCGGAACCCGCGCGGCGGCCATTTCATCTGCCGCATCGGACCCTGCACCGATCATATCGACCATATCGTCGCGAAGTCCCGCGGCTTGCAGATCGGACATTGCGGCATTCGCTGTTTTTGCGTCGGCGTAAAGCCGTGTGATCACTGTTGTCATGGGTCCTCCAGTCTATGCTGGCCGGTGCGCCGCACCGGCATATTTTGCTGTCTGTACCTATGTTCGTTTCGATTGAAGATAGGTTTGAAGTGGTCGAGTTCGAGTTATTTTTCTCATGAGCGGATAAAGTGCGATCAAAGCTGCGAGCAGGCAGATGATCTCAAGCACGAAAACGGGGGTGTACGCGGTTTCGGGTGCAAAAGTCGCAGCACCGGGAAGTGATACGACGATATCACGAATGATCCCGCCCATCGCGACGCCAATACCCGCCGACGTGGCTTGCACAGCGCCCCAGGCACCAAGGCTCAAACCAATTTGATCTTTAGGCGCGTTGCGCATCGTGGCTGTCAGTGTGCCATGGCCAAACAGCCCCGCCCCAAAACCAGCCGCCAGCGTCGCGCCGACAAAAAGCATCGGGGCATCAACTTGCGCAGATGCAATAATTGCCGCGAAAGCAGGCAGACCGACAAGCGCCCCATAGAAAGACATGTTCACAGGGCTTGCCCCCCGACTCAGCACCCGGGAGGCAAGTGCGAAGCCAACAAGGCTTCCTGCCGCCAACACAGCGGTCAATTTCGTTGTTTGCGCGACAGACATGTTCAGAACCTGTCCGCCGTAAGGTTCGAGCAAGACATCCGCCATGCCAAAGCCCAGCGTGCCGAATGCAATCACCACAAGCAGGCGCATCGCGCCTTGCCCCGCAATAAATTGCTGCCAGCTATCGGCAAATTGCGGTTTTGGTCTGTTTTCAAGGCTCGCCATTGCGCGTTCGCGGTTGCGTCCCTCTTGCTTCCACATCGCTGCAGCGTTGAGCACGATGGTCACGACCGCAGCCCCTTGGATACATTGGATCAGGCGGCCGGGCGTGTAGTTTTCGAGCAGGGCACCGAAGATGAACGCGCTGACGATCATTCCGACTAACAGCATCACATACATCAGTCCCACCACATTGGGTTGGTCTTCCTCGGGCACCAGATCGGTGGCCAGTGCCAGCCCCACGGTCTGCACCATGTGCACACCTGCGCCCACCAGCAGAAACGCCAGAGCGGCAGAGCCGTAGCCGATCCAACGCGGCGCATCGACGGCGTCGCCATAGCCCGACAGAACCAGCAAGGCGAATGGCATGATCGCGAAGCCGCCAAACTGCAGCATGGTGCCTTTCCAGATGAACGGCACGCGCCGCCACCCGAAGGCCGACGAGAATGTATCGGACTTGAACCCGATCAGTGTGCGAAACGGGGCGAAGAGCAGAGGCAGGGAAATCATGATGCCCACAAGGGCGGCAGGAACGTCCAGCTCCACAATCATCACGCGGTTCAGCGTGCCGACGAGCAGCACCAAAGCCATACCGACCGTGACTTGAAACAGAGAGAGGCGAAGAAGGCGCGAGAGCGGCACATCTTCAGAGGCCACGTCTGCAAAGGGCAGATAACGGGGACCAATTTGCGCCAGTTTGCCAATGGCAAATTTTCGATAGTTCAACATCGTATGCGCCTTCATGGTACGGACATCGCGATTGCGAGCCGTCCTGAAATGTTTGTCGGGAGCCGTCCCTTGGCTAGCTGTGCCGCATAAAACGGCACCCGACGAACCGGCCCCTGATTGGGATCGGCGAGTTCTTGGAGGTCCTCTCGGCTAGAGAGATTCTCCCGGAGGCTGAAGGACAGCCCGTCTTTGGGTTCCGTCTGGCATAGTCACCAGAATTTCCTGTGCGCCATCCGTTTTCGGAAGGGCGTAGGATGCCTTGGCCGTGTTGGCGTCTGTCTCGTCGATGATCAACGAGGCGGATGCGTCCCCTGAACCAAGCTCTTGACCGGAAAGGAAGTCCGATACCCAAGTGGTGTTCGACAATACGGCCACGTGGACCGCAAAAGACCCGACAGCCACGCCTGACAGGAACAATGGAACACCGACGGTTGGTTTCACGACGAGCCACATTTTAGCGTTGTTCATTGTGTAACCTCCCTACCCTAGCCACGGCGTCGAAATAGCGACGAGAATGTGAGCTAGGAGTGCAATCCCACCAAAGACGCGCGTGCCGTCGATGAGGTAGCTGTGAAGCTCTTCGGCTTCACGCAGGTTCAGACCAGTTGGCCAAACCTTGTCAGGATCATTTGAAGACATAAAAGTCCCTCCGTATCCTTGCTGTTGTGCTGGAAGAGAAATGGTCCAGTCTGACCCCCTACCAACGAGAAATATGGGCTGCAAAAAGGGATAGTCCCGGCAAGCAGCACCACATATCAAATATGTAATTTATTAATGACACACACAACTGTCCAATTTTTGTTACATTTCTGAGCGTTACCCATTTATAGGTAGGGAGACGCTTTCAAAACGCACAAAAGTAAGGCGCGGCAATGCGTTTCCACCTGCCGCACTTTCTCGTTTTCGTAAGGATCTAATGCGGCTTTACTCTGCGGCCTCGGCGTAATCGCTCATCGGCGGACAGGTGCAGGTCAAGTTTCGATCCCCCCAGACATTGTCCACGCGGTTCACTGGTGGCCAGTATTTGTCGACCCGAAACGCACCTGCAGGAAAACACCCGGTCTCGCGCGTATAGGGACGATCCCACTCTTTGACGAGGTCTTCCATCGTGTGCGGTGCATTTTTCAATGGGTTGTTTTCTGGGTCCATATCGCCGCGCTCAATCGCGCGAATTTCTTCGCGGATGCCTAGCATGGCGTCACAAAACCGGTCCAATTCAGCTTTCGTTTCCGACTCCGTCGGCTCCACCATCAACGTGCCTGCGACAGGCCATGACATGGTCGGCGCGTGGAAGCCACAATCGCTGAGCCGCTTGGCAATGTCATCGACAGTGATATGCATGATCTCGTTGAAAGGCCGCGTGTCGATAATGCACTCATGCGCGACGCGACCTGACGGTCCTTTATAGAGCACGTCGAACGCGCCCTCGAGGCGCTTCGCAATGTAGTTAGCGTTTAGGATCGCAACGCGTGTGGCTTGCGTCAGCCCTTCTCCGCCCATCATCAGGCAATAGGCCCACGAGATCGGCAAAAGCGACGGGGACCCGTAGGGTGCAGCACTAACTGCGCCCTCGCCCGAGTTCGGATCACCTGGTAGGTGTGCTGTCAGATGTGCTTTGACGCCAATGGGTCCCATGCCAGGGCCACCGCCACCATGCGGGATGCAGAAGGTCTTGTGCAGGTTCAGATGGCTGACATCACCGCCAAGATCGCCGGGGCGCGACAGACCTACCATCGCGTTCATGTTGGCGCCGTCAATATAGACCTGCCCGCCATTTTCATGGGTGATCTTGCATACTTCGATCACGGTCTCTTCAAACACGCCATGGGTGGAGGGATATGTGATCATGCAGCCCGCAAGGCTCTCGGCATGCTCGGTTGCTTTGGCTTTGAAATCCTCAAGGTCGATATCGCCATTCTCAGCCGATTTAACGGGTACAACCTTCCAGCCCACCATTTGCGCGGAGGCCGGATTGGTGCCATGCGCGCTCATGGGGATCAGGCAGATGTTGCGATGGCCTTGGCCTTTCGCCCGGTGATAGGCCGCAATCGTCAAAAGCCCCGCATATTCGCCCTGCGCTCCGGAGTTTGGCTGCATGGAGATCGCGTCATAGCCGGTGACATCGCACAGTTTGGCGGAGAGATCCTCGATCATTTCCGTATACCCCGCCGCTTGGTCTTTCGGCACGAACGGGTGCAGGAGCGAGAATTCATCCCATGTCACGGGCATCATCTCAGCCGCGGAATTCAGCTTCATCGTGCAAGAGCCCAGCGGGATCATGGCGCGATCCAGCGCAAGGTCACGATCCGCGAGGCGACGCATGTAGCGCATCATCTCCGTCTCCGCCCGGTTCATGTGGAAAACGGGGTGAGTTAGGAAATCGGATGTGCGTATCAGCTTCTCCGGCATGTGGTAATGCGGAGTATAGTCCTTGTCTTCGCGGGTGATACCAAAGGCGCGCCAGACGGCTTCAATGGTCTCGGGACGGGTGCGCTCGTCCAATGTGATGCCAAGCTTAGTGTCGCCCACTTTGCGCAGGTTTATGCCCTCGTCGACCGCAGACTTCATTACGGCAGCTTGTAGCGGGCCGACATCTACGGTGATTGTGTCGAAATAGCTCGCGGGACGGACATCGAAGCCTGCTTGTTTTAGCCCTTCGGCAAGGCGACCGGTTTTGCGATGAATTCGCTGGGCAATCGCTTTGAGACCTTCAGGCCCATGGAATACTGCATAGAAGCCGGCCATCACTGCAAGCAAGGCTTGTGCGGTGCAGACATTCGACGTGGCTTTCTCACGACGGATATGCTGCTCGCGCGTTTGCAAGGACAGCCGGTAGGCGCGGTTACCATGGCTGTCGATGGAGACGCCCACGATGCGACCCGGCATGTTACGTGCGTAGTTGGCTTTCGTTGCCATATAGGCGGCGTGCGGGCCGCCATACCCCACAGGCACGCCGAAGCGCTGCGTGGTGCCGACGGCGATATCCGCGCCCATCGCGCCGGGTTCTTTCAGAAGCGTCAGCGACAGCGGGTCCGCCGAGATAATGCCGATGGCTTTCTGTTCATGCAGCTTGGCGATGACATCCGTGAAATCGCTGATATGGCCGTGCGTGCCGGGATACTGGAAGATCGCGCCGAACACTTGGCTTGCGTCCAAGTCGTCGGGGTTGCCCACGGTGATCTCGATCCCCAGAGGGGCCGCGCGAGTTTTCATGACGGCGATGTTTTGCGGGTGGCAATTCTCGTCGATGAAGAAGCCTTGAGCTTTGGACTTGCCGACACGCTGCGCCATAGTCATCGCTTCGGCACAGGCTGTGGCTTCATCCAGCAAGGAGGCATTGGCGATCTCAAGTCCGGTAAGGTCGGAGACCATCGTTTGGAAGTTCAACAACGCCTCAAGACGGCCTTGCGAAATCTCAGGCTGATAAGGCGTATAGGCCGTATACCATGCGGGATTTTCAAGGATATTGCGCTGGATCGCGGGCGGTGTGACTGTGCCGTGATAGCCCTGCCCAATGAGCGAGGTCAGCACTTTGTTCTTCTCGGCAGTGATCTTCATGTGGTGCAGCAATTCACGCTCAGACTTGGCCTTGCCGAAATCGAGTGGCTGCTTCTGCCGGATCATCTTGGGCACCGTGTCGTCGATCAAGGCATCGAGGGATTTGGCACCGACGACCTGCAACATCTCCGCCATTTCCTGAGGGGACGGGCCGATATGGCGGCGGTTGGCGAAATCATAGGGCAGATAGTCGGTGGGTGTGAAACTCATGGCGGGCTCCGAGTGGCTAGTCGGTGTGAGAAAGAATGTTGAGGATACGACCTTCTGGATCAGCGACGAAAAACCGGCGCACGCCCCAAGGCTCGGTGGTCAGGGGATAGGTGATGTCCACGCCCATCTCGGCCGCTTTGGCATGCACAGCATCCAAATTGTCGACTTCAATGGACAGATGCGGGACCGGCGTTCCGGCCCCACCTTCGCTTGCGATGCTTATTTGGATCGGGGCATGTGCCTCTGCGCCTAATGTGACGATCCATCCCATATCCATCTTCACATCCAAGCCCAGCAGCGCGGCATACCACGCAGCTGTCTTGCCGGGATCAGAGGCCGGAAGGTCGGCAACGATGCGCACAACGGCCATCAGCCGATCAGCTTTTTGTAAGCCGCCTCGTCCAAATAGTCGTCCATCGGGCTGAGGTCAGATGGCTTTATTTTGAAGAACCAGCCGCCCTCCATCGCGTCTTCATTGACAGTCGCAGGCGCGTCGGCCAACGCTTCGTTGACCTCGACAATCTCGCCATCAAGCGGAGCCAGAATGTCAGACGCGGCTTTGACGCTTTCGATGACAACCACTTCATCATCTTTCGACACCGTATCGCCGACGTCAGGCAGTTCCACGAACACAATGTCACCTAGTTGGGTTGCTGCGTGCTCTGTAATGCCAACGATGATCAACTCGCCCTCTTCTCGGAGCCACTCATGCTCTTCCGTGAATTTCATTCTTCTTCTCCCTCTTGCTTATCTTTTGAAGTTTGCTGGTGTGAACGGCATTTTGGCGACCGTCAGTGGCAAGCGCTTGCCTCGCAATTCGCCATAAAGACGCGTGCCAGGTATGTGCAGACTGTCCGCGACAATGCCCATCGCGACAGGTGCGCCAATGGTCGGCCCAAACCCGCCTGATGTGACAAATCCAATCTGGCTGCCACCTTCCTCAGCCTCAAATAAAGGCACGCCTTGCCGCATCGGGGCACGACCTTCAGGCAACAAACCAACACGGTGTCTGTGAGGGCCGCGTTCAAGCGCTGGCAAAATGACGTCTGCCCCAGGAAAGCCCCCCGCCCGCGCGCCACCTGTGCGGCGGACCTTCTGGATGGCCCATGACAGCGACGCTTCAACCGGATTTAGTTCGCCGTCCATATCTTGACCGTATAGACATAAGCCCGCTTCAAGGCGCAGGGAATCCCGTGCTCCGAGGCCGATGGCTTCGACGCCATCATGCGCCAGTAACGCACGGGCGAAACCTTCAACGGCGTCTTGCGGCAAGGAAATCTCATATCCATCCTCGCCAGTATACCCGGACCGAGACACCCATGCCTCAGTCCCGTTCAGATCAAGCGTGGCGACATCCATGAAGCGCATATCCGCAGCCCTGTCATCGAAGCTGGCCAATACATGCTCTGATGCAGGCCCTTGCAAGGCGATCAAAGCACGGTCCGTGATCTCCGTAACGCTGAGCACGGATTCAAGTGCCGCTTTCAAATGCGCAATGTCCGCCTCTTTGCATGCGGCGTTGACGACCACAAAAATATGATCGCCTCGGTTTGCAAACATTAGGTCGTCTTCAATCCCACCGGATTCATTGGTGAAAAAGCCGTACCGCTGCCGGTTCTCCGTCAAGCCAAGTATGTCGGCTGGTATCAATCTCTCGAGCCCAAGGGCGGCAGCCTCGTATGACGCGCCTTGTACAATAACCTGACCCATATGGCTGACGTCAAATAGGCCGGCCTTTTCACGCGTGTGCTGGTGTTCCTTCATGACGCCAAGGTCGTATTGCACTGGCATATCATAGCCCGCGAAGGGCACCATCTTTGCGCCAAGCTCCAAATGCAATGCGTGCAGCGGGGTCTTTTTGAGTTCAGACATCAGCCGGTCAGCCTTCTTCAAAGCCTGCAAGATTTCATCGGAAAATCAAGCGGCACCACAGGGACGCAAGCTGGGCTTGCGCGTGATGCCCCCTCTGTCCTTTCGCCTGAGATCGCTATCCCTTCGGCGGATGCGTGACACGCATCTCTCTCCAGAGTGTCGTCGTCATCACGGCGGTCCTTTGGCCTGAGAGTTTCCGGGGCGGTTGCTCCTTCGGCACCAGTCAAACTGGTTCTCCCGACGTGATGCAGCGGACGCTAGTATACGTTCGCACACAAAACAAGACTCATTTAGCGGAGCCATTTTTGCATGACGGGCGCCCCGATGATCACCACTACAATCCGCGTCAGATGATGCGTCACGACATAGGCGATATCGGCACCTGCGACGATAGCCAGAACCGTCATTTCAGCTTGCCCACCCGGAGAAAACGCAAGCAAAGCTTCGGCTTGCGGCGCAAGCCCTAACAGAACGACGCCTTCGGCGAAGACAACTGCCAGAACGCCAATCAGCACTGTGTATCCAACCGCCGCGACAACAACGCGACGCAATTCAGACCACGTGATGCCAACGTATTTCACACCCACACTCAGCCCGATGAAGAATTGTGCGGCGAGAATCGCCTCCATGGGCGGGCGTGAATGAATGAGCCCTGTCAGGCTCGCAATCGCCGCCAAAATCATTGGGCCAAGTATTGAAGCACCAAACAAGCCTACCCGCTTCGCCGCCCACCAACCAAACAAGGCAATGGCAACCATCAGTGCCAACTCATGGAACGGAAGCTGTGCGGCAGGCGCGCCAATCGGCAGATCAAGCGAGCGACCAAGCACATAGGTCAAAACAAGCGGCAAAGCTGAAACAACGATCAAAACCCTGGTTGCATGGATCAAAGACAGGTGTCGTACGTTGCCACCCGCTTCTTCTCCGAAGACCAGCATATCCTGCAAACCACCGGGCATCGCACCATAATAGCTTGTCGCGTTATCAAAACCACAGACCCGCCGGAAGTACGGATACCCGACGAGCCCAATGAGCAAAATGAACGGCGGAATAAGTGCGATAGAGACAGCCATGTCAGGCAGGCGCGCAACCACGTCAGGTGTAATAGATGCGCCAACAGCCACACCCAAGACTGTTCGCATCGCATCGCCTAGAAATACAGGGCCCTTAAGCTTCAGCCCACCAAGTGCCGCAATCAGACATGCAAACATCGGCCCCAACAGCCAAGGGAGCGGTAAATTCAAAAGTAGGAAAACCGCAACGCCCGAGGCGGCGATCGCCAGTGCAAGACCTATGCGGAGGATCATGAGGACAGTGCCTTTGCCGGAATGGCTTGATTATGGAAGGCACAAGGCAGAGTTTCCAGCCTCTGTTTGTGCATAGCTGTTGCCCAGTTTACCGCAGCTCTCATCGGTGGGTTCGGTTGGTATCAGGTCAGACACTTGACCCTGCGACACTATAATCCGCATCTTTGTGCAACCCAAAGTGACGGTTTCACTTGAGAATGAACAGATTCTGAACCAGATAGAGGGTTACCTCAAGCCATTTGATCAGGAGTTCGCGTGTCCCTCTTCCTTGTCGTCGCCCTACCCTTTCTGGGCGCATTGCTTCCCGGCTTGATGAATTCCGCAGGGCGTCAGGCCTGCGCGGGGGTCACTTTCACCGTCACTTTGGCCGCCTTTATCGGCCTTTTGACAAACCTTCCCGCTGTTATGGCTGGCGAGCTGGTGACGGCCCGTGCGGACTGGATCCCCACGCTTGGGCTGAATTTCACCTTGATGCTGGATGGGTTGGGTTTTTTCTTTGCTCTGCTGATCTTAGGCATCGGACTTTTGATCATCGCATACGCGCGATCCTACCTCGCACGCGAAGACAATATGGGAGAGTTCTTTACTTACCTTCTACTCTTCCAAGGGGCGATGGTCGGCATTGTGATGAGCGACAATATCCTTCTTTTGCTTATCTTCTGGGAACTTACATCCCTCTCTTCATTCCTTCTAATCGGGTATTGGAAGCACCTGCCCGCTGGACGTCAAGGCGCGCGCATGGCGCTGACGGTGACCGGTATGGGCGGTCTGGCTATGGTCGGTGGGATGCTCATCCTCGGCAACATCGTAGGCAGTTATGATCTAAGCGTAATCCTCCAGAGCCGCGAGTTGATCCAAGACAGCCCGCTGTACCTACCGGCTTTGATCCTGATCCTGCTTGGCTGTTTCACGAAGTCAGCACAGTTCCCGTTCCACTTCTGGCTGCCTCACGCTATGGCAGCGCCGACGCCTGTTTCAGCCTATTTGCATTCCGCAACGATGGTGAAGGCGGGTATCTTCTTGATGGCGCGTATGTGGCCGGTTCTATCCGGCACGACCGAGTGGTTTGTGATCGTGACAACGGCCGGTCTTATTACGATGGTGCTTGGTGCAATCATCGCGCTGTTTAAGCATGACCTGAAAGCGCTCCTCGCATTTTCAACGGTGAGCCATCTTGGGCTGATCACCATGCTTCTGGGCACTGGAACACCTTTTGGCGCAATGGCTGCGGTTTTCCACATCCTCAACCACGCGACGTTCAAAGCCGCCCTCTTTATGTCGGCTGGGATTATCGACCACGAAGCTCATACGCGCGACATCCGACAGTTGGGCGGGTTACGGACATTGATGCCAGTCACATTTGTGATCGCGACACTTGCCGCCTTGTCCATGGCGGGTATTCCGCTGCTGAACGGCTTCTTGTCAAAAGAGATGATGCTGGAAGAAGCAAATCATACTGTCTTATTCAACACGCCTTGGCTCGTCCCAACACTGGCAGTTGTCGGCTCCCTTTTCTCCGCGGCTTATTGCTTCCGGTTGATCGGTCACGTGTTCTTTGGCCCCGTACGAGATGACTACCCCGCAAAGCCGCATGACCCGCCAAAAGGATTGTGGCTCCCGCCTGCTGTACTGGTCGTTTTGGTCGTGGCCATCGGCGTTGCACCATTCTTGGCCGAGCCTTTTGTAAAGTTGGTGACAAAATCATTGCTGGGAACGGCTGCCGAGGTGCCAAAAGCCTATTTCAAAATTTGGCACGGTCTGGTTCCGGCACTCTACATGTCAATCGCTGCTGTTGTCGGCGGGGCAATCGTTCTCGCGATGTTCAAGCCATTGCTGCGCATGTGGGATGCGACCCCGAGACCCGAAGCAAAAGTGATCTTTGAGGGCTTGATCGAAGCCATCGTCAAACTGGGGCAGTCCATTATTCACACGGTCCATAACGGTGCGTTTTCTAGATATGCAGCCATAATGGTCGTGACCGTGATAGCTGCTGGATATCACGCATGGACCACAGGCGCTGTTGGCGAAGCCACACGCACACTTCAACCTGCTGGACCGGTCGCGATCGCAGGGTGGCTGATGCTTGTGGCCGCCACATTGGGCATGGCCTTCCTCCATCGCAATCGCTTGCTTTCTCTGGTCTTGATCGGGATCGTCGGGTTAATGGTGTCTATCGGGTTCGTTTTCGTCAGCGCACCGGATCTGGCGATGACACAGATTACCGTCGAAGTTGTCACAATCATATTGATGCTGCTTGCGCTGAACTTCCTTCCGAACCGAACACCTGTCGAAAGCACGGTTCTGCGCCGGATGCGCGATGTGGTTGTCGCAGTAACCGGGGGGCTCGCAACATTCGCCCTCGCCTATCATTATATGCTGCGCGAGGCTGTGACGACGCCGATCTCCGAATTCCATCTTGCGAATTCATACAAAGGCGGCGGTGGGACCAACGTGGTGAATGTCATCCTTGTCGATTTCCGTGGTTTTGACACATACGGCGAAATCATCGTTCTGGGGATTGCAGCGCTTTTAATTTACGCCCTGACGGAAACCCTTTTGTCGAGCAGTGTGCGTGCGAAATTGCTGAACCGTAAACCCGATCAGCCACGCGCAGGTAATCAACACCCGATGATGATGGTCGTACTGACCCGCGTTATGATGCCTGTTGTCATGATGGTGGGCTTCTACATCTTCCTTCGCGGACATAATGAACCCGGTGGAGGGTTCATCGCCGGTCTGATCGTGTCCATCGGGGTTGTGATGCAGTATATGGCAAGCGGATTTAGCTGGGCATCTGCGCGCCTGCGCTACCCTTATCATGGTGTCATTGGTGCGGGCGTGTTGGTGGCCGGTCTGACTGGCATCGGATCATGGTTCGTCGGCAAGCCATTCCTGACATCCGATTTCACCTATGTCCGCATCCCTCCGTTCCAGGAATTCGAATTAGCGACGGCGGCCGCGTTCGACCTTGGCGTGTTCCTTGCCGTTGTAGGTGCTGTCATGTTGTCGCTTGAGAGCTTCTCCCGTCTCGCGCGGCGCGACAAGACGGTCGAGAACGAACATGCCTTTGACATCGACCCGTCGCGTGATGACCCGCCAGAACCCGAACCAATTGGCCAAAAGGGGGAGGTGTGACATGGAATTTCTGATCGCCTCAGCCATCGGCATTTTGACTGCTGCCGGGATTTACCTCGTTCTGCGCTTACGGAGCTTTCCGGTGATCCTCGGTGTTTCGCTTCTGACCTACGCAGTGAACATTTTCTTGTTCACGTCCGGCCGGATCACAATCGGCGCTTCACCGATTTTGCAAAAGGATGTCACGACTTACTCCGACCCGCTGCCCCAAGCGTTGGTATTGACGGCCATCGTGATCTCCTTCGGAATGACAGCTGTTGTCGTGATGATCGCGCTGGGTTCCTACTTGGGTTCCAACGACGATCACGTGGATGATCCAAAGGTCGAACCTTCTGAGACGGAGGACGCGACATGAGCCATTGGATCATCGCACCCGTTCTGTTGCCCGCACTACTGGCACCATTTATCGTTCTGGCTGCCCGCTATCACATTGGCATCCAACGGGTGCTGTCGGTTGCTGGGATCTTGGCACTGATTACGGTCGCAACCGGGTTAGCATGGCAAGCTTCTGACGGCACGGTTATCCTTTATCAGCTAGGCGATTGGGCCGCACCGTTTGGCATCGTGATTGTAGGCGACAGGCTGTCAACCATGATGGTCTTGTTGACCGCAGTGCTCGCTTTGTTTGTCCTTCTATACGCGATCGGCTCTAGGTGGGACGAGCGCGGGCGCCATTTCCATGCTTTGTTCCAATTCCAAATCATGGGCATCTGTGGTGCCTTCCTGACAGGTGACTTGTTCAATCTGTTTGTGTTCTTTGAGGTCCTGCTCATCGCCTCCTACGGCCTCATGATCCACGCGGGCGGCAACGCGAGACTGCGCGCGGGTGTTCAATACGTGTTGTTCAACCTTTTGGGCTCGACCCTATTCCTCTTTGCCCTCGGTGCGATCTATGCGGAGACGGGCACGCTGAACATGGCGGACCTTGCAAACCGCGCTGAGCTGACTTCAGCCGACGCCACTGTTGGTATTCGGATTGCGGCAGTTCTTCTGCTTCTGGTCTTTGCGATCAAAGCGGCAGTCGTTCCTTTGCACTTCTGGCTACCCTCAAGCTATGCGGAGGCCCCTGCCCCAGTGGCGGCTTTGTTTGCTATTATGACGAAAGTCGGCGCTTACGCGATTATCCGCGTCTACACGATGATCTTCCCACCAGACCTTGAGGCAACATCCGGACTGTTCGGTCTCTGGCTTCTGCCCGCCGCGCTGGTGTCGTTGGCCATCGGGATGATCGGGGTCCTCGCGGCGAAAAAACTAGACCGCTTGGTTGCATTCGCCGTCATTGGCTCGATGGGTATGGTCATGGTCTCGATCTCGCTCTTCACACCGGAAGGCATTGCCGCTGCACTGTACTACATCATTCATTCGACGTTTGCGGCAGCGGCTTTGTTCCTGATTTCCGATTTGGTTCGGTCAGGGCGCCCCAATCTACACCTAACGTCCATGGCACCAGTTGCAGGCGCGAGCCTGACAGCGGGGCTTTTCTTCGTCGCCGCAATTGCCATGACAGGTTTGCCACCGTTGTCAGGATTCATAGGCAAGCTGCTGATCTTGGATGCTGGTTTCGCCTCCCCTCTCGCAGTTTGGGTCTGGGCAACGATTTTGATCTCAAGCCTGATAAGCGTCGTCGGTTTTGCGCGGGCAGGCAGTATTGTGTTTTGGAAAGCCCAAAGCATTGAGCGGGCCGAAGACAACCCGCTGCCTGATCCGCCATCCGCTTTGTCTTACGCCGCAGTTGGCGGTCTGATCGCGCTGCTTGTCGCCTACACAGCTTTTGCCGGGCAGGCACATGGGTATATGACAGCAATGTCGAAGCAACTGTTTGCGCCAGAGCCCTACATATCAACGGTGGTGGACACGCCCGGAAAACTCAGCAAGCCGAAGGAGGGGAATTGACATGAGCAGAGCCTTTCACAAGCTGTTCCCTCACCCCGTTCTAACATTGATCTTAACAGTCGTCTGGACGTTGCTGCAGAATGAAATTTCGGCTGGCATGGTGGTCTTTGGTATCATTCTTGGGGTGATCATCCCTTGGGCGACGTCTGCTTGGTGGCCGGACCGGCCGCGCGGATTCCATCTTGGAAAGATGTTGAGCTACACACTTATCGTGATGTGGGACATCATCGTTGCCAACATTCAGGTCGCTTGGATCGTTCTGACTGTCCCAAATTCTAAGTTGCGGCCTGCTTGGGTCGTTGTGCCGTTGGATCTGCGCCAGCCAGAAGCTATCTCGATCCTTGCGGGGACCATCACGCTGACGCCCGGTACGGTCTCAGCGGATTTGTCAGACGCGGGGCACAGCCTTCTTGTCCACGCTCTGCATACAGATGATCCCGATGCCGTGCGCGACGAAATCAAGCAGCGTTATGAAGCCCGCCTGAAGGAGATTTTCGTATGACACTCGCCGAAGACCTGATGGGATATGCGCTGATCGTCGCTTTCATCATCACTGCAATCTCCCAAATCATGGCGATGGTCCGCCTCGTGATCGGTCCGGACACCGGCGACAGGATCCTTGCCCTTGATACAATGGTTGTAAATGCGATCGGTCTCGTTGTGTTGCTTGGGATGGCACAAGGCACGCGAATTTATTTCGAGGTATCGCTGATTATCGCAATGTTAGGCTTCGTCTCCACCGTCGCCTATGCTCGCTTCGTTCTCCGGGGAGATATCATCGAATGACTGTTGATCTTATTCTCACCTTCGCAATCGCGGCCCTTCTTATCGTCGGTGCAATTTTCACATTGGTTGGCGCGATTGGCCTCATAAAACTTCCGGACGGCATGACCCGCCTCCACGCCCCGACAAAAGTTGGAACGATCGGTGTAGGTGCGATGCTTTTGGCCTCCATGATCAATTCCTACGTCTATGGTGAAGGCTCGATGCATGAGCTGTTGATTATGGCGTTCCTCTTCGTGACAGCGCCAATTTCGGCAAACTTCATGGCCAAAGTGCATATTCACCGCAGAGCGTGTGATCAACCACCAGCACCACCGCGCGATGATACTTGGTCTACGCTCGACACGCCTGAAGAAGACAAAGAGCACGTCGAGACGACAGCTTGATCAGTCGGGCTTAGCGTTAAAAATAAACAGTGTTTCACCATTGATGGTATAGCCGTCGATCAGCTTTTGTGCCGCTGCACTTGTCATCCATGCCTCCAACGCTTCGGAGGCATCGACATTCACATGGGCATGGCGCGTCGAGCTTACAGGAAGGTAAGCGTATTGGTTGAACAGAACCGGATCGCCTGAATACAGCAGCGAAAGCGCGCCCTTGTTGCCGAAGTTCAACCAACTCGCGCGATCCGACATGATATAGGCGTTCAGCCCAGAGGCCGTGTTCAAGCTTGCCCCCATGCCAGCCCCGACTGCATTGTACCATCGTCCAAACTCGTTCGGATCGAGGTCAGCATCCGCCCAAAGTGCCAGCTCTTTTTGGTGGGTACCGCTCTCATCGCCCCTACTGACAAAACGGGATGACGCGCTAAAAATGCGCGTCAACACATCAATGGCGTTGCCAGATTTTGAAACCCCTGCAGGATCATCCTGCGGTCCGATAAAGACAAAATCATTGTACATTATTTCACGCCGATACGGCCCGTACCCATCGGCGATAAACGCCTCCTCTGCGCTTTTCGAATGCACAAGGATCGCATCAACATCCCCGGCTTGCCCCAAGCGTAAAGCTTGACCCGTCCCAACAACCAGCAGTTGCACATCGAGGCCGATATCAGCTTTGATGGCAGGGAGCAGAACTTCCGAGAGGCCCGAGTTATGGAAACTTGTGGTCACCGCCAGCTTCATCGTTTCCGCTTGCAAACTACTCCCCCAAAGAGCCACAAGAACTGCAAAAACACGGATCATTCGACGATATCTCCCTTGAGAAATGCAGCACTCTCTTCACCCGATGGCTTTGCGAAAAACACATCCGCATCTCCGCGCTCGTGAATACGACCATTCAAGAGAAACAGGACATCTGTTGCAAGGCGCTTTGCTTGCCCCAGGTTATGCGTGCTCATGATGATGCGCGTTCCGCGCTGGTTGGCGTCAAGCAGTAAGGCTTCGATTTCGCGGGTGGCCCGGCCATCAAGGTTTGCGCACGGTTCATCAAGAAACAAGACTTTGGGCTGCCGTATCAAAGCGCGACCGATGGCCAACTTTTGCTTCTCACCGCCGGACAGACGCGTCGCGGGGCGATCAAGCGCATCAGATAATCCAATTCGTTGCGCCCATTCAGAGACCCTTTTGGCGATGGCGGGTTTGCCCAGTTTTTCCAATTGCAGCGGATACGCAAGATTAGCAGCCACAGACCTACGCAACATGATCGGACTTTGAAAAACATAAGCCTGGGCCTGCCGCGCTTCAGTCTCAGGAATAGACCATTCCAACGCACCATCAGAAATCCGCTCAACACCATGCAGAACCTTCAGGAATGTTGTCTTACCAGATCCGTTTGGGCCGAGGATTATCGTGAACCCTGTCCCAGCCATATCCGTCGTGATCGGCCCGAGGATGGATTTTCCGCGCCGCCTGACAGCGACGTCGTGAAGGGAGACCGCCATGCTCACCAGCGCCCCTCCCGTTCCGTGCGGGAGAGCGCATGGATCGCGAAGTTCACTAGTAGTGCGAGCGCGATTAGAACGAAGCCCAGCCCTAACGCTAAGGCAAAATCACCTTTTCCTGTTTCAAGGGCAATCGCAGTTGTCAGCACACGGGTCGCGTTGTCGATATTCCCACCGACGATCATAATGGCGCCGACTTCGCCAATCGCGCGGCCAAACCCTGCAAGAGCTGCCGTTAACAGCGTGCGGCGTCCATCCCAAATCAGCGTTGCAATGCGTTGCGATTTGCTGGTGTTCAACGAGATTAACAAGTCGTGGTACTCTGCCCAAAGCTCTCGCATCGCTTGATGGGTGATCGAGGCAATCAAGGGAGTGATAATAATCACCTGCGCAATTATCATCGCGGTCGGTGTGAACAGCAGCCCCAGCACGCCAAACGGACCAGAGCGGCTGAGAAGCAGATAGACGATGAGCCCCACAACAACCGGCGGCAGCCCCATCAACGCATTCAGCGTTGCGATCACTGCCCGGCGAAACCTGAACCTGCGAATAGCGAGCCACGTCCCAAATGGCAAAGCAATTGCGGAGGCTATGATGAGGGCTGTCAGGCTTACCTGAAGCGAGCGTAAGGTGATGTCCACTAAATCCGCATCAAGTGTGATGACCAGCCAGAAGGCTGCCTCTATACCGGACCAAATGTCATTCATGAAAAGATGCGCGCCTGCTAATCGTCCAGCCTGACGGCTTGGCCTGTGGCGCGATCTTGGGAGGAGAAGCCTGCATCTTGCAAAATCAAATTTGATCCTACTGCGATAACAGCGATCGCAACGAACGCGCTGAGCATTGCTTTCATGTCACTCCCCTCCTACCGCAGTTGCGCTGCGTAGATACGCGATGAGATCATCGCGATCTGTCTGTTTGACGATACGTTGCATCGGCATTTTCGTTCCCGGAATATAGTGGTCGGGTCCTTCATCAAACAAATCATTGATTGTGGCCGCTGACCAGACAATTTCTGAATCCGTGAGAATTTCCGAATAGCTGTAGTCTTCGACTGTCCCCGCTTTGCGTCCGAAAAGCTGATGCAAGCTTGGTCCCGCTTTTCGGGCGCTGCCTTCCGTGACCGTATGGCAAATGGAGCACTTGCGTTTGAATTGCCGCTCTCCATTGGGCAATTTGTCTGGGTCTTCGAGAAAGCTGCGGGTTTCGCCAGACATTTGCCCATGTTCTGTCAGCGACTCCACCGGCCACGAGTACATGATGTCTTCGATCCCACCGGCGTGGATATTCAAACCATCCGACGAAAAAGCCAAAGCCCAAATAGGCCCGCGTTTGGTGGCACGAAAATCACGGGTGATTTTGCGCGCTTTCGTGTCGATGATCATGATGAACCCTTCCCCATCACCAACGGCAAGCTGCGCAGTGTCTTCGTGATAAGCCATCGCCAAAATGGGTCGACGACCAAGGGTGAAATCCGCAATCGGTTTACTCGTTTCTAGGTCAACCATCCGGGTACCACCATCAAGGCTCCCATAGGCGAGCCATCCCTGCTCCTCATTCAAAACGAGCGTGTTAATTCCAAATCCATGCTTCACTAGAGTTCGCAGGTATTTTGCATTCGACACGTCCCAGAGGCGGATTGTCCCGTCAACCGATGCGGAGTAAAGCCGTGTACCATCGGCCGCAAAAGCAACGTCATTTACTCCTTTTTTGTGGCCTTGCAGAAAACTGCCGTCGCCGTTGGGCGCGATGCTATCTGTCGAGCCAGCTTGTTTCGATAAGGGCCACAGACCGATTGTGTGGTCCCAACTCGCCGACGCCACCATCCCTGCTTGCTCAGACCAAGCGAGGTCCATAACTTTCGCTTGGTGCTCCCCAAGAATGAAACCAGACGGTATATCTGTCCAGACACGGACAATAAAATCATCACCTGAAGAGATCGGAACTTGGTCGCGCCCAAACGTCACTGTGTTTACAGCCGCCCGATGGCCTTCAAACCACTTCGGTGTTGCACCATCCCAAACCCCGACAGAGTTATCAAAACTTGCCGTTGCGATTTGTCCGGATGGCGAGACAGCGATATCCATAATCGGGCCGCCATGCCCTTTGAGCGTAAAAAAGTCTTGCGCCGCAACTGGTGCAGTCAAACAAAGCGCTATGAGCAGCGCACGCAGCATTTATTCCGCAGGCGTTGCGCCTTTAGGGGTCGCACCTTCTTTTGCCTTCAGCTCTTCAACCCAAAGCGAATGATGCTCGCGCGCCCACTGCTCCTCAACCTCGCCGGAGCCCATGGCATCATAGGCCCCCTCCATCCCAACTGAACCGATATAAATATGTGCGAAGATAATGGCCATCAGAACGAAGCTCACAATCGCATGCCATAGCTGCGAATACTGCATCTCTTCATGCGGTGCGAGTGTTGTGGGGAGTTCCGCAATGCCGATCAAGCCCGGCAGGCCAATGCTGTTGAGTTTGGCAAAAGTTGGCGCGAAGAGATTGATTTCAAAAGGAAACAAAAGTGCGAGCCCTGAGACGGATATGGAAGAACCCAAGACGATCACTGACCAGAAAATCAGCTTTTGCCCAGCATTGAACTTTTTGGCTGGCGGATGCCCACCCCCAAAAATCCCACCGCCTTTGAGCAGCCAATTGATATCTGTTCGGCTTGGGAGATTATGCATGACCCACATTACGAATATCATCACCAATGCAAGCATAAAGGCCCAAGAAACATTGTTGTGGATCCATTTCGACGCAATCGCGACGGTAGAAAAGGCTTCATGCCCGAAAGCCGGAATTAGAAACTTGCGCCCCATGAGGGAGACGAGCCCCGTAATGCCAAGCAATATGAACGACCCAGCCAAAACCCAATGACCAAAGCGTTCGAAAGCTTTGAACCGCTCAATCTTATTCCCGGTCTTTTCGCCATCAATTCTGATCCGACCGCGCAATAATAGAAAAATGGCCAGAAGGCCGAGAGTGGCCAGGAGCAACCCACCGCCATATTTGATTAACGGACCTTCGCGAAATTGCAGCCACTTCATGCCACCATCTTGGATAAGCGTTGTTGCGGCAGGACCGGAATTCGTCGCTGTGATCTTCGCCGATCCAAAGCGCAAAGCACGCCATAACTCAGGGTCGGAGGCACCGCCAAGTGTACCTAGCTGTTGGGCGATACCTGCGGCACTGTCCGGGTCACCGGTCGCATCGCTGCGGAAAGAGTTATCAACCTGCTCGCCACGCTGGCGCGCCATGATGTCTTCAAGCGTTTGCGCCCCTCCAGTGGCACTGCGATCAGGTTGTGAGGTTTCTTGTGCCGAGGCGAAATTCACAGACGCAAGCACTGCAAAAATACCTAGAATAATGCGAACATAGTGCATGACTTCCTCCCAACACCGCTTTTTAGGCTGTAGGAAAAGACTAGCGTAGCATGTGACGTTAGGGAAGGATTTTGGGGCGGATTATCTTAGCTGGAATAATTCAGCCGATACATTACAAAACGAACACAGACCACTGACGGCACGAGGATAATAGTGTGAACGGCGAAACCAATCTCGATGCATTAATCGCAACGATGTCAGCAGAACTTATCGACGGGGTATATGTTTTTGCGACCTGCCGTCAGGAGGACGTTCCAGCGGACTTGACCCCGCGCATGTCTTTTCAGGAGGCCGAAGGCACAACGCTGATATTACGCAAAGAAGAGGCGGAAGCGCAGGGGTTGGACTATGAGTTTCCTTGCAAAATGATCACGCTAAATGTTCACTCGGCCTTGGATGCTGTCGGCTTCCTCGCCAAGATCACAACAGAATTGGCACGCCATGACATGGGTGTGAATCCGGTTTCCGGGTTTTACCACGATCACCTCTTCGTTCCCGACGGAAGGGAAGAAGACGCAATGGCTGCACTCAAGAAACTATCGGGCCAAACGTAGAACGCGCCCCCAATCATCGATTGAGGGCGCGCGAATTGACTTTCTACCAAAGGAATTAACCCTCTTGGCGACCGTAAGCTGATCCCCAGCCCCATGCGCCAGAGCCGAAGCCGCGGGCAACGACGCGCTCGCGGTAAATGCCCGACACGATGTCGCCATCGCCAGCCAGCAGCGCCTTAGTAGCACACATCTCGGCGCAGATCGGCAATTTGCCTTCCGCGATCCGGTTGCGGCCATATTTGGCGAACTCGGCTGTGGAGTGGTTTTCCTCTGGACCACCGGCGCAGAAGGTACATTTGTCCATCTTGCCGCGCGATCCAAAGTTAGCTGCCTGCGGGAATTGCGGCGCGCCGAAGGGGCACGCGTAGAAGCAATATCCACAGCCAATGCAGAGGTCTTTGGAGTGGAGAACCACCCCTTCCTCATTCTGGTAGAAGCAGTCCACGGGGCAGACCGCCATACAAGGCGCATCGGAACAATGCATACAGGCCACGGAAATCGACCGTTCCCCGGGAGAGCCGTCATTGATCGTGACGACTTTCCGGCGGTTGATGCCCCAAGGCACTTCATGCTCGTTCTTACACGCGGTGACGCAGGCGTTGCATTCGATGCAGCGTTCAGCGTCTACGAGAAACTTAGCTCTTGCCATCTCTCATTCTCCCTTATGCTGTCCAGATTTTGCAAAGAGTGGCTTTCGTCTCTTGCATCTGGGTCACTGAATCGTAGCCATAGGTCTGCGCGGTGTTGGTACTTTCGCCCAGCACGTACGGATCGGCCCCATCGGGGTATTTGTCCCGCAGGTCCGCGCCTTCGAAATGCCCACCGAAGTGGAACGGCATGAAGGCAACGCCCTCACCCACCCGCTCAGTAACCATGGCCATGACTTTGACCTTGCCGCCTTCGGGGCCTTCCACCCAAACCTGTTCGCCATCTCTGACGCCCAGATTGTTGGCATCGCGGGTGTTAATCTCCACAAACATGTCTTGCTGAAGCTCAGCCAGCCATGGGTTCGACCGGGTCTCATCACCGCCACCCTCGTATTCAACCAGACGACCGGATGTCAGGATCATGGGATAATCCTTACTGAAGTCCTGTTTCTGGATGGAGGCATACATGGTCGGAAGTCTGTAGAACTTCCGGTCCTCATAGGTCGGGTAGTCAGCCACAAGGTCGCGGCGGTTCGTATAAAGCGGCTCGCGGTGAACCGGAACCGGATCAGGGAAGGTCCACACGACGGCACGCGCCTTGGCGTTGCCGAATGGTGCCATCTCATGCGCGATGGCAACTCGCTGGATACCGCCTGAGAGGTCAGTTTTCCAATTCACCTTGGCGACCTTGTCGTCGTAGTCCGACGGGAACGGCGACATGCCTGCCTCACCCACTTCTTTGGTGTAATCCTCGAACCCACCGACGCTCGCAGCTTTGGCAATATAGGCACGTTCATCTGGCGTTAACTCAGTATGCCAACCCAAGTCTTTGAGCATTTGGTAAGTAAACTCCGGATATCCATCCTGGATATCCGAATCCAACGAGGCGACACCTTCTGCCAACAGATTGTCCCCGTCCCGCTCAACGCCGAAGCGCGCACGGAACGTAAGACCACCTTCAGAGACACGTTTGGACATGTCATAGAGGTTTGGCGTGCCTGGATGGTTCATCTCAGGCGTGCCCCAGCAAGGCCACGGCATCCCGTAATAGTCGCCATCAGCGGGCCCGCCAATCGCTTGCAGCGTCGTTCTATCAAACGTGTGCTGGTTGGCCATGTGCTTCTTGATCCGCTCCGGGCTTTGCCCCGTGTAGCCGACCGTCCACATCCCTGCGTTGAACTCCCGCGTGATGCTTTCCACATTTGGCGTTTCTGCATCTTCCATTTCGATATTGCGGAAGAAGCGATCCGCCCAGCCGAACTTGTTGGCGAATTTGGCCATGATGACTTCGTCCGGCAGGCTCTCGAACAGCGGCTCAACGACCTTGTCGCGCCATTGGATCGAGCGGTTCGATGCGGTGACAGAGCCACGGGTTTCGAACTGTGTACAGGCCGGTAGCAAGTAAACGCCATCCGTTCTGTCATGCAACACAGCAGAGACGGTTGGATATGGATCAACGACGACCAGCATATCCAACTGCTCCATCGCCGTTTTCATTTCCTTCATCCGGGTCTGAGAGTTCGGCGCATGCCCCCAAAGCACCATGGCGCGCACCTTGTTCGGGTTGTCCATATTATCAGGGTCTTCAAGCACACCGTCGATCCAGCGTGACACCGGAATACCGGTGAGCTGTTGTAGCGACTTGTCTTTGCCATCCGCGTCTTTGGTCATCGCGAACTGGCCTTTCAGCCAGTCGTTGTCCTCACCCCAGACACGGGCCCAGTGCGCCCATGAGCCTGCGGATAGACCGTAGTAGCCGGGAAGCGTGTGGGACAGAACGCCAAGGTCAGTTGCACCTTGCACGTTATCGTGGCCACGGAAGATGTTGGTCCCGCCGCCGGATGTGCCCATGTTGCCCAGCGCCAACTGCAGCACGCAATAGGCGCGTGTGTTGTTGTTGCCGTTGGTATGCTGCGTGCCACCCATGCACCAGATCACGGTGCCCGGACGGTTATTCGCCATCGTCCGCGCAACGCGCTTGAGCTGGGAGCCCGGCGCGCCCGTGACGCGCTCGACTTCTTCAGGGGTCCACTTGGCCACTTCTTCCTTGATCTGATCCATGCCCCAAACACGGGTGCGGATGAACTCTTTGTCCTCCCAACCGTTCTCAAAGATATGGTAGAGGATACCCCAAACCAAAGCGACGTCCGTGCCCGGACGGAAGCGCACATACTCATCAGCATGGGCCGCCGTCCGCGTGAAGCGCGGGTCACATACGATCACTGGCGCATTGTTCTGCTCTTTCGCCCGCAACAGGTGCAGCAGGGAAACTGGATGCGCCTCGGCGGGGTTGCCGCCGATGATGAAGATCGCTTTGGAGTTGTGGATGTCATTGTAGCTATTGGTCATGGCGCCGTAGCCCCATGTGTTGGCTACGCCGGCCACGGTGGTGGAGTGACAAATCCGCGCTTGGTGGTCGACGTTATTTGTCCCCCAGTAAGCGGCAAACTTGCGGAACAGATAGGCCTGTTCGTTATTGTGCTTTGCGGAGCCGAGCCAATAGACCGAGTCCGGTCCGCTTTCCTCGCGGATATTCATCATGCCGTCGCCGATCTCGTCGATCGCCTGTTCCCAGCTGATGCGCTTCCACTCTCCACCCTCTTTCTTCATCGGGTACTTCAGCCGACGTTCACCATGGGCGTGCTCACGAACCGCAGCACCTTTCGCGCAATGTGCGCCAAGGTTGAACGGACTGTCCCAGCCAGGCTCCTGCCCTGTCCAGACGCCGTTGCTGACTTCTGCCACGACAGTACAGCCGACCGAGCAGTGCGTGCAGACGGATTTGACAAGCTCAACCGCGCCATCGGCGGCGGTTTGCGCAGTGGCTTGGGTGACCGCGCCACCCGTCGCTGAAATCGCGGCAAGGCCCCCAATGGCCAAACCGCTGCCGCGTAAGAATGAGCGGCGATCTACAGATTTTTCGGCAATATCAGATAGGATACCGGTCCGCTGGGGGCGTCGCGCAACCCCGTTGGTCTTTTTCCTTAACATGTTTTTCCTCCCTTGCGTGCTTGGGGCAATCCCCTCGCTTGCTTGGTTATTTTGAAACCTTTGACAGTCGGGCGTCACGCAACCAGTCGTCTCAGGGTCGTCTATAACGGCGTCCTAGAAGCGGGCGCTGTCGAGGTAGGCGCGTGTATGCGCGGTGTCCTGCATCTTGTCGGACGAAAGGTCTGCAGGTCTTGCCTCAGCCTCTGTAGTGCCGGTGGCGAGTGCCACTGCGGCGACCGGCGCGGTGGTTCCGGCCAGTTTCAGAAAATCGCGGCGACTTGCGCCTTCGCTCTTCTTGGTCATTGGGATGTCTCCCTTCCCTGTTGATGGCGGGCATCCCCGCCGGTTGTGCGCGGGTAGCTAGCCCGCTGTCATTCTGAACGCTTCGCGCTCAATCTCCATGAATGCCTTGCCCACGCTGCCAAGCGAGGCATAGAGGACCGAATTCTTGGCGGCCTCCAGATCGGCAAAGAAATGTCCCGCCCATGGGGCGATATGTTTGTTGAAAAAGACCTTTTGGTCGTCGAGGTCAGCTGGCGCGCCAAAACGCCCCACGATCATCCCGCCCATCATTTCCATGAGCGAGGCAATATTGTCCTCGGGCTCATAGACGTTCGGCGCCCGTGTCATCCCGCGTGCGGCCATGTCAGAGCGTAGCGTTGCGAGCGGTTTTTCGTTCAGGAACCCAGTCAAGTAGTAGCTGGCATATGGCAGCAACTCGCCGCGTCCTAAACCGATGAACAGCGCGTTGAACTCGCTTTCGACTTTCTTCGGCTTCGACGCCTTGGCCACGCGAGATAGGCCGTTGATAGCATTACCCAATTCGCTGTTGTCACCTGACAATCCGACGCATTGATCCAGCAATAATTGATCTGGTGGACCTGACAGGGTTAGACCAAGGAAATTATAAAGGTCAGCCCGCAGGCGATCCTCGGAGGCAACTTTGATATCTTCTGCAGCGCTCACGCTGTCTCCTCAACTCTGAATGTCATACGACGCGGAGTTGGAGCCTCGAAACTTGGCTCCCCTTCAATCTCCACCTCAGTGAAATCTTCAACGTGTTCGGGTTCTTCAGCATCCGCCATCAGGATCTCTTCATCCTCTTCGACGACCTCTTCCAGCTCTGGTTCTGGCGGGTTTTCACCTTCTTCCGCTTGGCGGGCCATTTCCTCGACATGTTTCAACATGCCTTTGCCCACCTGATACGCGGTTTGCATATTTTCGATGACCATCGCTTTGTCGGTGAAATCCTCGCCGTAATCGACAAGCATATCGACATTGGCCAATACCGGGTTTGTCCGCCAGAGCGTGCGCAACGCACGGCGGCGCAAACGATCAGGGACGGCTTTTGACATGAATGCAGTGAAATCATCGCCCATTTTCAAACTGTCAGGGTCTGGCAAATCCAGCTCGACCAACAGCTCTTCATCGGTCTTTTCTTCTAGCGCCCTATGCTCTTGAGCCAGAGCTTGCGCTTCTACCGCAGCCAGCTCTGCTTCGGCTTCAGCAGCCACCCCTGCCTTGCGGCGGGACCAGAAATTCTGCTCACCACTCAATGCACTGGCTCCTTGCGACGCGGTGCGCGGTAAACATCCGCGACCTGACGGATACGCGCGTCGCCAATACCGTCTTCTTTCAGGTCAATGCGCTTCTTATCCCTTCGGCGTTTGATAAAGACCTCATCTTCATGATGGGCTTCGATATAATCCCGTATCCACGCCACCAATCCATCTGGCATCGGCACCTTCTCTACCAGTTCTTCGCCCGTATCCGCGTAATCCTGAGCTTCGTAAGGCGATGCGGTTGCAAGCACGATTTCAAGAGGTTGGTCATCTTCAGCTTCACGCATCACAACATATATACTCGGCGTTTTTGCTGACAGGCCATGCAGATAGCCTTCGGTGTCCGTGCGAAAAAGTTCTAGCGGAACTGTGGCCGCGTGAAATTCGATTGCATCTCCGTCGCGGCGCAACTCTTTCCATTGCGCATCAGCGGCGCCCGGCAACACGGCTACAGCTTTCCAAACATGCTGCGCCCAGCGTGTCACGCCGGGCACCCGGCGGATCACAATCCCCAGTTGCATTGCTATGGATGTATCGGTGCTGATGACGTGTCACCCCCACTGTTGTCCCTTGGCTGAAAGAAGTTTGTATGACCAAACGACAATCTCAAAGTCTTTTTTGCGCTTTTCGGTCTTCACTTTTCATGATGCTGCGCCGCGGCATGGGATTGTATCGCGTTTGAGCCTTTGGATGCTGGCCTACCACGCATCTTGTATTTTTTGTCGCCGATCAGGACAAAGACCCTCGCACTTGCAGCAATCACATCAACGCCCACGAATGGTTGCGATTGAGGTTTACCTAAGGGGGGAATCACGAATAGCCTGCCAATCTGAACGTACACTTACGGCCGAAAATACACGCTTGAATGCAGGGAGTTTCGATGACCAAAAAGCTGGTTCTATGTGATTGCCTTGGAAGTCAGGCCGTTGATGCAAAGCGCATTTCGGCAGCAAGCGGCCTGTCCTGCTCCAAAGTCTATACCAATCTTTGCGTTGGCGAAATTGAACAAACCGCCACAGAGATCGCGGGCGGAGATGTAATTTTTGCGTGCCAACAGGAACGGCAACGGTTCGAACAATTGGCGGACGAGCTTGACTGCGACCCACCGGCCTTTGTCGATATTCGCGACCGAGCGGGTTGGGGGGAAGGATCACCAACGGCCAAGATGTCAGCCCTTGTCGCCGAAGCTGTATTGCCTGCGCCGCTTGGCAAATCCGTAGATGTCATATCAAACGGGACCTGCTTGATAATTGGTGGCGAAGCGGCCATTAGGGCCGCATCGGACCTCTGCGATACACTTGCAGTGACAGTTTTGCTTTCAAGTGGTGAAGATATTCCGACGGATCGACGGTTCGACTGCATCATCGGACACCTGAGAAATCTGTCGGGCGCGCTGGGCGGGTTTTCCGCGAAATTCGACAAATTGCAGCAAGTCATCCCCGGCGGTCGTGGCGCATTTTTGCTAAGTGAGGCACAAAATGGGGCGGTCTCTGAATGCGATATTGTTTTGGATTTTAGCGGCGGTGATCCGTTGGTCCCTGCCCCAGAGAAACGTGAAGGCTATTTGCGGGCGGACCCTAGTCACGCCCCTTCTGTGGCAAAGGCGGTGTTGACGGCGTCACAACTTGTTGGGACGTTTGAGAAGCCGCTTTATGTAAATCTTCAGGAAAGCCTTTGCGCACATAGCCGCGCGGAACAGCCTGCTTGTTCAAACTGCATCAATATCTGTCCAACCGGAGCTATCACGTCGGCTGGAGAGCATGTGGCGATTGATCCGATGGTTTGTGCAGGCTGCGGGTCATGTGCTGCTGTTTGTCCGTCTGGTGCAATCAGCTACGATGCGCCACCAGTGGACACACTGTTCCGTCGCATCACAACTCTTGCGTCGACCTATCGCAAAGCTGGTGGCGACGCTCCAAGACTATTGGTTCACGACGCAACACACGGTCGGGAGATGATCTCACTGCTGGCCCGTTTTGGTCGCGGCCTGCCGGATAACGTCATCCCGCTGGAGGTTGAGGCATTGGCGGGATTTGGTCACGCCGAAGCGCTTAGCGCCTTTGCCAGCGGGTTTGTTGAGGTTCTCATTCTGCTATCCCCAAAAACAGAACGGGACGGACTAAATCGCGAAATCCCTCTTGCCCGCGCAATAGCTGGCGAGGATGCTTTGACAGTAATTGATCTTGCCGATCCTGAGCAGTTGGGCGAGTTGCTTTACGATCCGCCCACCCAACCTGTGCACGTAACCGAACCTGTATTGCCTATCGGGTCGCGTCGCCAAGTGACCCGGTTGGCAGCTAAAGCACTGTACCCAGATACGGACACTCTGACTTTACCCAAGGATGCGCCTTACGGGGCTGTTGTCGTGGATACAGAGGCCTGTACTTTGTGCCTTTCATGCGTTTCGCTTTGCCCATCGGGTGCACTGGGTGACAACGCTGACAAACCTCAGTTGCGCTTTCAAGAAGATGCGTGCCTGCAATGCGGCCTTTGCAGCAATATCTGTCCCGAGAATGCGATCACACTGAAGCCGCAACTTACGCTGACAGATGATGCTTTGGCGCAAACGGTTTTGCATGAAGAGGAACCGGCTGCTTGTATTGAATGTGGTGCCCTATTCGGAGTGCAATCTACAGTCGACAAGATCATGGACAAGCTGGCTGGAACGCATTCTATGTTTGCCTCATCTGAAGCTGCCAAGATGATCCAGATGTGTGACAACTGTCGCGTTCAAGCTCAGTTTCATTCAACTGATAACCCCTTCCAGGGCGGCGAGCGGCCACGGGTGAGAACCTCTGAGGACTATTTCTCAAAAAGAAAAGACCATTGAGCAGGACACTATTGAGACTTGATTGGTGCGCCCAGATCGGCAGGCGCAATCGAACCGACGTAAGCTGTGATCGCCTCAATTTCCTCCAAAGTCACTTCAACGGGCGCAATCGGCGACGGAAGATGTTCGGCGAAAGGCTCGGTGACATCTTCGACTTGCGTAAACGCGGGGTGCGGCTTGAGCAGGAAAAAGGTCTCAAACCGTTCTTGCCAGTCAGAGAAACTCCGCAGGAGTGCAAAAGACGGCGAAGACCCGATCGCGTTCATTCGATTTGTCTCGTTGATGACATGACATCTGCCGCATCGCGACAAGCTGACCTTCTCACCGATTGCTTTATCGCCACTCAAAATAGCAGTTTTTACCGTTGCTTTCACCGACACATCGGAGCTGAACAGTGCCGTTCCGTCCGGTGCAAACGTGTCTATCGTCCGCTTGCCTACATCCGATTGAAGCCATGTCAGGAACGCCTCTATGTCTGGCTCAGACGGGGCGTCGAAGAACCAGACATTATCCCCATTGCGAAAAACCGGTGTGCCTGCCGGGCCAAAACGCGCGTCACCATCGCCGCTTTGCACGGTAATCCTGATCCCGGTTTTCAGCGAAAAACGTGGCAGGATATGTTTCAGGAGCCCAGTCTCAATCAGGGTTTCTGGTGCGTCGAGGGTAAACGCTTTGTCTTGCGCCGACGCAGGCAAGGCCAGCATCGAAAAGCAAATACAGAGTTTCTTGAACATACCAACCATTCCCTGAAGCGTCTGGTTGCATGTCAGACTAGGGGCGCTAGGGTCAGTGCGTCAACTTTTTCAAGCCGAAGGGACACGAGTGCTATGAGCGACGATTTTAATATGTCGATGCGGAAATTCCTCAAACAGGTGGGGGTAACCTCGCAACAAGCGATTGAGGAAGCCATGCGCAATGCTGACACCTCTGGCAAAACTTATGAGGCCAAAATGGTTCTTACAATCGAGGGTGTAGACCTTGAACACATCGTCACCGGCAAGATTGAAGGCGCATAAGTGGCTTTGAACCGAGAGGACGTTCTGGCTTGCCTGAAAGGTGTGAAGGCTCCAGACGGAAAAGACCTTGTCGAAGCAGGGCTCGTGCGCGCTTTGAATGTTGAAGATGGTGCTGTCCGCTTTGTGATGGAGGTCGCCTCCCCCGAGCCGTACATACCGATAAAGGAACAGGCGGAGGCCGCACTGACCGCGCTTGGTGCAGCATCGGTTTCGATTGTGATGACGGCTCACAGCAAACCAACGCCGCCACCAGATCTGAAGCCAAGCCGGGCGGCCGAACCTACGGGGCCCGAGAAAATACCGGACGTTGACCGGATTATTGCGATTGCTTCGGGCAAAGGCGGCGTTGGTAAATCAACTGTAGCGTCCAACCTTGCCTGCGCGTTGGCCGCCGAAGGACGGCGCGTTGGAATGCTTGATGCGGATGTCTACGGGCCATCTCAACCACGCATGTTAGGCGTTTCCGGCAGACCGCAAAGCCCTGATGGCAAGTTGATCCTGCCAATGCGCAATTATGGCGTGACGATGATGTCGATCGGGCTGATGACCAATGAGGACCAAGCGGTCGTCTGGCGGGGGCCGATGTTGATGGGCGCGTTGCAACAGATGATGATGCAGGTGCAGTGGGGCGCGCTTGATGTGCTTATCGTAGACCTACCTCCAGGCACTGGTGACGTACAAATGACATTGGCGCAAAAAGCGCATCTTGATGGTGCCGTCATCGTATCGACCCCGCAAGACGTCGCCTTGCTTGACGCGCGCAAAGGGATCGACATGTTTAATCAGATGGGCACGCCCATCCTTGGCATGATCGAAAATATGAGTACTCATATTTGTTCGCAATGTGGACATGAAGAACATGTGTTTGGCCATGGTGGTGTCGTGTCAGAAGCGGAAAAACTCGGCGTACCTCTCTTGGCTGAAATTCCCCTGCACCTAGACATTCGTCTTGCTGCGGACGGAGGGGCGCCAATTGTCGTGTCAAAACCGGACTCTGCACAGGCACAAGGCTTCCGGACAGTCGCCAAAGCGCTCATTGAGGCTGGCAAAGCATGACCATCCCCAGCTTCCCGCCCTTATTTAGCGGCTTAGCTGTGGAAGGTCAGATCGACCCCTTTGACAAAGCGCGCGCTGAAGCCGTCAAAGGCTGTGATGCGGGGTTGGTCGTCCATAATGTAAGTGCAAACACGCTGCGGGGCGCGATGGTCTTTACTCCGGACGTCGCCCTTCGCGATGCCGCGGCGATGATGCCGCTTTGTGGTGTTGGGTTTCAGAATGCGCTTGGCGCACTTGCGCCACCGGAAGTGGCGGTACATCTCGACTGGGCAGGTGGCATTCGGGTCAATGGGGCAAATTGTGGCCGACTGCGTATAGCGGCGTCCGACGACAAACCGGAACACGAACCGGACTGGCTGATCATCGGTCTCGAAGTCCCGCTTTGGCCGGAAAGCGATAATCCCGGCGAGACACCAGATCAAACGGCACTCTACGCAGAAGGCTGCGCCGACGTGAATGCAGTGGCGCTGCTGGAAGCATGGGTCAAACACTCTCTGGTTGGGATTAATACCTGGACGGATGACGGTGTCGCAGTCCTTCACAAAGACTGGCGAGGCCTCGCACACGGCATCGGAGAAGACATCTCGGTCGCTGGATATACCGGCACCTATTTGGGTGTGGACGAACGGTTTGGTATTTTGATCCGCGATGACGAGACAACACACTTGGTCCCGCTGACCCATCTGTTGGAGGGTGATTGATATGAAACTGGCGCGTGCGATCCATTTTGACGAAAGTGATATGAACGTCTTTCATTCCCCCGCTCGTACAGGGGAATGGTGTATATCGGGTGGTTTCGAATTCTCCAACTGGTCGAACGCAGACCTGCGCGGAAAGGCGCGCCAAGCGTTCACGAACGGGTGGCTAGGCGCAGAAACATTCGGCAGGGTCACCTTTGTTGCGGTGACACAGATAGAGCCGCATGAGATGGACGCGTTGATCGTGGCTTTGGCCTCGCATTTTGTCGAAATCTACGGGGCCCCCTCACTTGAGGCTGCACGACCTGCTGCCAAAGAAGAACTTCGGCAAATGGCTGAGCTATGTGATGAGCAAGATCCAAACACAGTGCTGACCGTCACACGAGAGTTGACCGAAGCGGGTGTCAAAGAAAGCTACCGTATCATCGAACAACGAGAGGCCGGTCTGGACCAGTTCGCGATTCATGGCTCCTTGGATGAATGAGCCGCAGCTTGGGTGAAGCCGAGCTTCATTCAATTTGGCTGGTTCCCAATGCCGAAAGTGCAGAGCTGCTAGACGAGGCCATTTGTCATCTGTCTGGTCGCTTCAAAACACCCAAGTTCGCGGCGCATGTCACACTTCTAGGTGATCTGCCATTTACCCCCTTAGAAACGTTGTCGGTTTGCCGAACGGCATTCGCCTCCGTCGGTCCGGTTGAAGCGGCTGCAACTCATTTGTCGCGGACAGAGAACCACTTCATGTCAGTGTTCTTGGATGTGCAGCTATCCCCTGATTTGGCGGCTCGACGCAGTTCAATTTTTGAGACTCTCTTGAGCGAGGATGAACCCCCATTCCGGCCACATGTGAGCCTTGCATATGGCCTACCACTCAGCGTCGAATTCGACACTGACACGCATTATTTTATTGATCTATTGGTCGGGCAACGCTTTGTTTTTGATAGAGTTTCGATTGTACGTTCAGCCAAATGCATTCCAATCAGTGACTGGTTACCATTGGCCGGAATCAGTCTCAATAACTCACGTTAGCGCAACCGAATTTCTGTCCGTGAAGGTTGACAGGGCGCATTTCACGGCCAATGCTCATTGAATTCCGAAGGGGGATCGGGATTCCGGTAGACTGTCATGAAGCAGTTACTTTGCCCCCTTACCTGACCGAGTTGTGAATACATGACGATCCTAGAAAGGGGCACTACGATGAGACTTTTACCACTGCTGACCGCAGGGCTTTTGACGGCTGCGGGGCCTGCCATCTCCGCGACTGACATTCAATTTTGGCACGCTATGGGCGGTCGCCTTGGCGAAGTGGTCGAAGAGATCGCGACAAAATACAACGAAAGCCAAGACACGTATAACCTCGTACCAACCTACAAAGGCGGCTATGAGGACACGATGACAGCGGGCATTGCGGCCTTCCGCGCGAAGCAGCAACCCAATATTATTCAGATTTTTGATGCAGGCGCTGCAACTATCATCAACGCGAAGGGCGCGACGATCCCTGTGGCCGAGCTGATGTCCGATTTCAATGCCGAAGACTACATTGAGGGCGTTCGGAATTTCTATGCCGATAGCGATGGCAACATGATCGGCATGCCGTTCAACTCTTCCACACCATTGTTGTACTACAATAAAGACATCCTCGCCAAAGCTGGCATCGACACACCTCCTGCAACTTGGGAAGAGTTCGAAGCGATGGCACCAAAAATCAAAGAGGCCGGCTATCAGGCGCTTGCGCAAAGCCACAGCCCTTGGATTTTTTCTGAGAACTTCCACTCTCGCCACAACCTGCAACTGGCGACCGGCAATAACGGATATGACAGCACGGATGTAGAAATCCTCTACAACAACGACCACATGAAAATGCACTGGGGTAAGGTCAAGGAATGGCTGGACGCAGGTTATTACGGTTTCTACGGTCGTGGCTGGGGTGACAACCAGGACGCCTTTGTCCAACAGAAAACTGCTATGTGGCTGGGTTCTTCCGGCTCTTTCGGTGGTCTGGCGAAATCGGCTGAGTTCGAATTTGGAGCCGCTGAACTGCCTTATTGGAAATCCATCACGGATGAGCCCTACGGCACATTCATCGGTGGTGCGGCTTTGTTTGCAATGGCCGGAAAACCGGATGAAGAAAACGCAGGCGTTGCGGACTTCATGGCCTTCTTGACCAGCCCTGAAATGCAGTACTTCTGGCACAAAGAAACCGGATACGTTCCGATCACCAATGCGGCTTACGAGCTGGCAAAATCGGATGGCTACTATGAAAGCACACCGGACGCCGAAGTTGGCATCACACAGCTTACACAACGCGCCGGGGAGTGGACCAAAGGCTACCGCCTTGGCTTCTACGTGCAAATCCGCGAAGCGATGTACAAGCAATATGACAACATCTTCTCCGGCGCATCTTCCGTCGAAGATGCGTTTGTTGCGATGGAAGAAGAGAGCAACGCGCTGCTCGATCGCTTCAACGCAAGCATGAACTAAACACTTCGTGGCCAGCGGGGTCATCTCGCTGGCCACATCCCAAAGACCCCCCTGAAAGTTCTTAGATATGAAGCGCGTTCAATACGAGCACAGCCCGATCCCCTATCTGTTTGTGGCACCGCAGATCATCATTATTGTGATCTTCTTTTTGTGGCCCGCCGCGCAAGCAATTTACCAATCATTCCTGCTTGAAGACGCCTTTGGCCTGTCTTCGCAATTCGTTTGGTTCCGCAACTATTCAGACACGATCTTTTCCGGTGCTTGGCTACAAGCCGCGGGCTTTACAATCATCTTCTCGACGCTGGTGACGTTTCTGTCGCTGGGGCTGGCGCTGCTTTTGGCTGTGAAAGCCAACGAGGTTATCCAAGGCGCGAGCACCTATAAAACGCTTCTTATGTGGGCCTATGCTATCGCCCCGCCCGTCGCAGGCCTCATGGGGAATTTGATGTTTAACCCGCTGATCGGCGACCTGTACGGCTTCATGAACGCAGTTGGGTTTGATTTTGATCACAAGCTTGACCCGGTGGACGCAAGTTTCGTTGTGATCCTGATTTCTGTCTGGAAACAGGTCAGCGTGAACTTCATCTTTTTCCTGTCGGGACTGCAAGGCATCCCCAAATCGGTCAATGAGGCTGCTATGATGGACTGCAACAGCTCCACCCGCAGGTTCTGGACGATCACCTTCCCGTTACTTGCACCAACGACCTTCTTTTTAATGGTGATCAATATCACCTATGCGTTCTTTGAAACCTTCGGGATCATTGACACGACGACCCAAGGTGCACCCGGTGGGGCCACGACAACACTCGTCTTCAAGGTGTTTCAGGATGGTTTCCGTGGCGCAGATATCGGCGGGTCTTCGGCGCAATCGGTGGTGTTGATGGTGATGGTTCTCGCACTGACTGTCATCCAATTCCGATTCATTGAGAAGAAGGTGCATTACTAATGAACCGCTCCTCCATCACCACGCATCTGATCCTGATTTGCGGCGCGCTGTTTATGACGCTGCCGGTCTGGGTTGCCTTCGCCACATCGACCCATGCACCAGAAACGATCCTGCGTGAAGGATTACAGATTTTGCCGGGCGGGCATTTCTTCGAGACCTATAATGAAGTGCTCTTTGTTGAAGGTGGGGTGATGAAAAAAGTCACCGCCACGCAGATGCTGAAAAACAGCTTGATCCTCGGCGTTGGCTTCGCAGTCGGTAAAGTCGTCATCTCGATGCTGGCCGCCTATGCCATTGTCTATTTCCGCTTCCGCCTTGCGGTGCCGTTGTTCTGGATCATTTTCATGACACTGCTGCTGCCTTTGGAAGTCCGTATCATTCCCTCCTACGAAGTCGTGGCCAATATGGGGCTTTTGGATACCTACACCGGACTGATCGTTCCGCTGATTGCATCGGCCACGGGGACGTTCTTCTTCCGTCAGTTTTTCCGATCTGTGCCGGATGAGTTACTGGAAGCCGCGCGGTTGGATGGGGCGACGTCATGGGGGTTCTTCATCGACATCCTCGTTCCGCTGTCAAAAACCATGATCGCCGCCATCCTGATCATCATGTTCGTTGTTGGCTGGAACCAGTATCTCTGGCCGTTGATCATGACCACCAAAGAAGAGAACTACACTTTGGTGATCGGCATCAAACAAATCTACCAAGTCCTGAACGAAGGCGGGGAGTTGCCACAATTCCAAAAAGCCTTCGCGCTGACCATTCTGGCAACCCTGCCGCCGGTACTCGTGGTCCTTGTCTTCCAAAATTGGTTCGTTAAGGGCCTTGTCGAAAGTGAGAAATAATGTCGGGTGTTACTCTAAAATCCGTCCGTAAAACCTACCCAAACGGGGCCGAAGCTATCCGCGGCGTGGATATGGATATCAAATCCGGGGAGATGATCGTTTTCGTTGGCCCTTCCGGCTGCGGTAAGTCAACGCTGCTGCGTATGGTTGCAGGGTTGGAAAGCATAACGAGCGGTGAGATCAGCATTGGCGAGCGGGTCATCAACGATGTGTCCCCGTCCGAACGCGATGTGGCGATGGTTTTTCAAAACTACGCGCTTTACCCGCATATGTCGGTACGTGGAAACATGTCTTACGGCTTGAAGAACCGGAAGATGAACAAGACTGAGATCGATAAGCGCGTCAATGACGCCGCAAAGATGCTCAAGATTGATGCCTTCCTTGATCGCCAACCTAACCAGTTGTCTGGTGGTCAACGCCAACGTGTGGCGATGGGTCGTGCGATCGTGCGCAACCCGCAAGTTTTCTTGTTTGACGAACCGCTCTCAAATCTAGACGCCAAGCTACGGGTGCAAATGCGGATTGAAATCAAGAAGCTTCAACGCCGTATGGATGTCACCTCCATTTATGTGACGCATGATCAGACCGAGGCGATGACGCTGGCCGACCGGCTCGCGGTCATCAACGAAGGAATGGTGGAACAAATGGGGGCTCCGATGGAGCTGTATTCCGATCCAAAAACTTTGTTCGTGGCTTCATTCATTGGCGCGCCACAGATAAATTTGATCCCGGTGACATATGACGGCAAAACGCTCAACAATGGCGATTTGAAATTGGCCGGCTTCACTAACTTGCCCGAAAATACCGACTTGGTGCTGGGCGTGCGTCCCGATGTACTGACACATAACACGGCTGGTCAATTCGGCCTGCGCGTCGATCTCGTTGAGCAACACGGCGGCGAAAACCTCGTTTACGGTGCGCTTAAAGGCGCGAAAAACGAAGACGGTGACGAGTTGGAAATTTGCCTGAAGGGAGGCAAGGAAATGCTGCCTTCTCTCGATGAGAGTTTGCAACTCAGCTTTGATCCCGCCACGGCATTTGTCTTCCGCAAGGATACGGGCGAGCGTTTGATATGACCTCTGACCGGCTGAGCGCCGCAAAAGCTATTGCACGCGATGCCGGAAAGATGGCTTTGGACTTCTTCAAAGACATCTCTGCCTTGGATATTAAGTCAAAAGGCGCGCAAGACGTCGTGTCAAATGCAGATCTGGAAGTTGAAACATTCGTCCGTGCACGATTGGCTGACACCTTTCCCGAGGATGGGATCATCGGTGAAGAGCATGCAAGCGTGCCCTCTTCCAGCGGTTGGACATGGGTCATCGATCCGATTGATGGCACCGCGAACTTCGTGACCGGGATACCTCAATGGTGCGTGATCTTGGCCTGCGTGAAAGATGAAAAAACCCAGCTTGGAGCGATTTACGAACCCTCAACGGATGAGATGTTCTGGGGAGCGCTGGGCGAAGGCGCATATGTGAATGACACCAAGCTAAACGTCGCCCGCACGAGTGGCCTCAATGAAGGCAGTGTAGGCGTTGGAATGAACGGGCGCACCGCTACGCATATGGCGGCCGACTTAATTGCCGAGCTGTCAGCGCGCGGTGGGATTTTCTTTCGCAATGCTTCTGGCGGTCTGATGTTGTCCTACGTCGCGGCGGGTCGCCTCATTGGCTATGCTGAGCCTCATATGAACGCTTGGGACTGTCTCGCGGGCCAAATGCTAATTGCTGAAGCTGGTGGCATTATTGAGCGACAAAGTGTGGCAGATATGCTTGAGCGTGGAGGCCGCGTAATCGCAGGCTCGCCTGAAATTTACGATGAATTGCTCGCCATTTCTGAGGCCGCCTTCAAGGCATAACCCTATGCAAAAAGTTCAGCTGCGTGACGTGGGAAACCATCTGATCCTGCTTGCGGGCGTTGCGTTTCTGATACTTCCGATCTTGATAATCGTTGCGTCTTCAACGCATCAAACATCGCTTTTGGTCAGTCAGGGCTTGCAGCTGCTTCCCGGTAACGAAGCAGCGAAGAACTATACCCAAGTCTTAACTCTTCAAGCGGGCTTCACGGACCAGATCACCGCATTGGATATGATGAAAAATTCCCTCATCATTGCGCTGGGCATCGCGGGCCTGACAACACTAGTCTCCTTATGCGCTGCGTACGCAATCGTCTATTTTCGGATGAAAGCCGCTGCTTTTCTGTTTTGGCTGACCTTAGCTACCTTATTGCTTCCTCTGGAAAGCCGGTTCATCACGACTTTTCTGGTCACGGATGCTTTGGGGCTTATCAACACCCACTTAGGCATGGTCTTGCCAGCGCTTGCCGTCGCATTGGGCACACTGTTTTTTCGTCAACTATTCCTGAGCTTTCCAAACGAATATTTGGAAGCCGCCAAATTGGACGGGGCTGGTCCCGTCAAGTTCTTTGTCGACTTCATCCTCCCCCTCTCGTGGAAGCGGGGCGGGGCAATCTTCGTCGTGACCTTCATGACGGGGTGGAACCAGTATCTGTGGCCCTTGATGATAAGCACGGATGAAACACGCTACACACTCGTCCGCGGCATTCGTTTGATCGGTCAGGAAAGTGGGCCCGGCATGGCGTTGATTGTGTTATCAATCCTACCGCCCTTGGTGTTGGTAATGATCTTTCAACGGTGGTTCTTTCAGGCCCTCGCGGATGAGAAAAATGCGTTCTGACCGACGTATAAACGGTCAAGCCATAGCGGCTTTGGCCTTACTGCTGACCGGCGTCATCTGCAACGCATCCGTAATCCCCTACATGGGGGTCTATATCGTCGAAACGCTCGGCAAAGACCCTTGGATGATCAGCCCCTATGTGGGGATAACCTTGACCCTGACACTTTTGGTCAACCGCCAATATGGCGAATGGATAGATGCAGGTGTCGCTATCGCACCATTGATCTTATGCTCCATCGCGGCATTCGGTCTGGCGGTCACGTCGATCCTTGTTGTGCCGAATTATACCTTATTGGTGTTTTTTGCGTCGCCTTGCTTTGCAATTTCAAACGCCTCTGTCAGCACAATGTACAGCTTCGGTCGACTTCTGGCCGAGCGTGAAGGTCTCGATGTTCCGCGCTACAACTCCTATTTGCGCGCAATGACGTCGCTGGGATGGATGTTGGCTCCAGCAGGCAGTTTCTACATCGCCAGCGTCGCTGATGCGCCTGCGGTTTTTGGATTTGCTCTTGGCCTTTGCTTCCTTTGGGGCGGGCTTTGGTGGATTGCCATGCCAAAACAGTTCGCGGGCAGCGGCGAGTCTTCCGAGCCGCTTGAGGTGAGCGGTAAAAAGCCTCAAAACTTCGAGCTCTGGTTTGCTGCTGGCATCTGTCTTGCGTTCGCCCTCGCTCATACAATGACGATGAGCGCCCTGCCTCTTTTTTACATCCGTGAGGCTGGTTTGCCGACCTACGCGGCGGGCGTTTCGTTTTCCATTAAAACCGCAGTAGAGATTGCAGCCATTCTTTTGGCCCCCCGCATCATGTCGTATCTTGGTGCTCGGAATGCACTGCGTTTAGCGGCGCTGCTGGCAATTGGTGCATTTGTGGTTTTGTCTCAGGTCACCACAATGGCGCATCTCTGGATAGGAGCTGCGATGGAGGGCCTATATTATGGTCTGTTCGCCGCGGTCGGACTGACCTACCTGCAAGACTTCTCGAAGGGACGCATCGCCCGAGCCACGTCGCTTTATATGAACAGCCTGTTTCTGGGCGGTTTGTTGGCAAACTTGCTGATGGGATTCGTTGCTCAGTTCTTCAGCTTCGGATTGGTTATTCAGCTATCCATTTTTTGGGCAGTTCTGGCCTTTGCAATGCTGAGCTATATGCGGCCAAACGTCAGGTGAATTTCCGGAATAGCTTGGTCTGATCAAACATGTCTTCCAGCGCTTCCATCCGATCTTTCGTATCGCCCCAAGTAAGGTTTTGAACTGTAGAGATCATTGTTTCCACCAATAACAACGGCGTTGCAGCGGAATCCCAAGCGGACGGGGCCACGATCCGACTACTGAAACTGATATCGGCCAACTGATGCACAGGCGATCGCCACTGATCTGTGAACAAAACGATCTTGGCCCCCTTCTCATGTGCAATCTCTGCGAGCTTCAAAGTGTTATTCTCATATCGACGCATGTCGAAAATGATGAACACGTCGTCTTGGTTTACATCCAACAGATAGTGGGGCCACGCATTGGAGGTTGATTGTATGTGGGTCAGTTGTGGCCGGATGGCTTGCATGTGCAGGAATAGATATTCCGCAAGCGTGTGCGTGATGCGTCCGCCGACGATGTAAAGATGACGCTCCGGATCGGCTGCCATCGCACAGGCTTTGTCGAAGAGCTCTGGTTCGATCTGTCCCAAAGTGTGTCGGATGTTGTCGATGACCGCATCTGTGAACCTGTTTAGCAAATGCTCGGACGGCGCCCGTTCGGCCCAAGTGTCGTGTTTCGCAATGGGGTTCTTAACTTTCGCCTTCAACTCTTCGCGCAGCTCGGACTGAAATTCCGGATATCCTTTGAAACCGAGCTTCTGCACCATCCGTGCCACTGTCGGCACAGATACATTGGCCCCTTTCGCGAGCGCGCTCAGCGGACCAAGACCAGATGCGGGGTAATTTTCCAAGATGGAATGCGCCAATTGTCGCTCGGCGCGGGTGAGGTCATCCAACTTATGCTGAATGCGATCCGAAATTGTGAGGTCTAGGTCTGACATATCGCCTCTATTTTGATCGAAAAATTAACAAAATGATAGCTTCTGTTATAAATTTACCAAAAACATGTTGACAGAAACCCACCCTCACAAGCAGCCTGTCGGAGTACGGGGGTATGATGTCACAAAAAGATGCGAATGTATCTGACGCGATTGTCCACACGGTGAACGCCGGGGATGGCTCCGATATTGTGCTTGTCTGTGAACATGCGTCCAATTTCATCCCCCCCGAATTTGACAATCTTGGACTGCAAGCAGAGCACTTAAAAACGCATATTGCGTGGGACCCCGGTGCATATGGTGTTGCCAGCCACCTTTCGCAAAAACTCGACGCTGCACTCGTCGCGAGCAACATATCGCGGCTTGTCTATGACGTTAACCGGCCTCCGGAAGCGGATGACGCAATGCCAGTGCGCAGTGAAATCTTTGACATTCCGGGCAATTCCAGCCTGAGCGCTTCTGATCGCGCCGACCGCGTTGCGCGGTATTACACGCCATTTCGGAATTGTCTGGCCCGCCAGATCGGACAAACATCTCAACCAGTGATCGTTACCATTCACAGCTTTACACCGGTTTTTTATGGCGCACCCCGCCCCGTTGAAATCGGTGTCTTGCATGATGAAGACGCACGGCTGGCAGACGCGATGCTTGGCTGCGCTTCCTTTCATACAAGGGCGAACGTGAAACGTAATCAGCCCTATGACGCGAACCATGGCGTCACACATACGCTCAAAGAACACGCTCTTCCGCATGGATACTTAAACGTCATGTTGGAAATCAGGAATGACCTGATCGGGAGCGACCGTAACCAAGGCCAAATCGCGGGTATGCTGGCAGCGTGGCTGAGAGATGCAATCTGCAAGACCGGTCTGTCAGGAGATCAAGAATGCAGCGGGTGATACGCGGCTACATCCGCGCGGTTGACGCAACAAATCACCGGATTGGCCGCGTCGTCATGTATGGCATCTTTGTCCTTATGGGCATTCTGCTGTGGTCCTCGATCAGCAAAACCTTCTTTCTGCCGACCCTTTGGACGCTTGAGATGGCTCAGTTCACAATGGTCGCCTATTACATCCTTGGCGGGCCCTATTCGATCCAGCTCGGCTCAAATGTGCGCATGGATCTGCTCTATGGCAATTGGTCGGTGCGTAAAAAAGCATGGTTCGATCTTTTCACCGTATTGCTGCTGATCTTTTACCTTTGCGTTCTGCTTTATGGTGCAGTCTCCTCTACGGCCTATTCGTTGGGTTATTGGGGCAGCGAGCCTTTTTCCTATCTGGGCGGCATTCTCATCGGCACAGAAGAGGCCGGGCGCATGGAGCGCTCATCGTCCGCGTGGCGTCCCTATATGTGGCCAGTCAAAGCCGTGATGGTGCTGGGCATGTTCCTGATGCTGCTGCAATGCATCTCGGAGCTACTCAAAGACGTCCTGCGTATTCAAGGTGAGGCCGTCTGATGTCTTACGAGCTGATCGCCACCTTGATGTTCTCGTCTATGATGCTGATGCTGCTCACAGGCCAGCGCGTCTTCGGTGCAATTGGCTTTATCGCCGTGGTTGCCGCCCTTCTGCTTTGGGGGGATCGCGGCGGGTTTGATATCGGTTTCTCAGCCGCGATGAAGCTGATGAAATGGTATCCGCTTCTAACCCTGCCGATGTTCATTTTTATGGGTTACATCCTATCCGAAAGCAAAATAGCGGATGATCTTTACAAGATGTTCCATGTCTGGATGGGCGGCCTGCAAGGCGGGCTGGCCATTGGCACCATCGGGTTGATGGTCCTGATCTCTGCCATGAACGGTTTGAGCGTGGCAGGCATGGCTATCGGAGCCACTATCGCTCTGCCTGAATTGCTCAAACGCGGCTATGACAAGCGTATGGTCACCGGTGTGATACAGGCTGGTTCCTCCCTTGGGATCTTAGTCCCGCCTTCGGTCGTGCTGGTTCTTTACGCCATGATTGCGCGCCAACCGGTGGGGCAGCTTTGGCTCGCGGGCGTGGTGCCGGGCCTGATGATGGCTGCGATGTTTGTCCTCTATATTGCGATCCGATGTCGCAACAACCCGAGCCTCGGGCCCGTGCTCAGCGCGGAAGAACGTGACATTCCCCGTACCGAAAAACTGCGCCTGCTGCGGGCTGGGCTTTTGCCGGTCATTATCTTCGCAGTGATGATGGTGCCTTTCGTCAATGGCTGGACATCGCTTGTCGAAAGTTCCGCCATCGGCGCGTTGGCCGCCTTCACTGCCGCCGTTTTGAAAGGCCGGATGACAAAAGAAGTTTTCGAGAACTCCGTCCGAAATACATTGGGCATCACCTGCATGTTTATGTGGATCATCCTCGCTGCCCTCGCCTTTGGTGCCGTCTTTGACGGTCTCGGCGCGGTCAAGGCCATCGAAAGCCTGTTTACCGAGCGGCTGAACCTGAACCCATGGGCTATCCTCATCCTGATGCAGCTGAGCTTCATTCTGATGGGCACCTTCCTTGACGACACCGCTATGCTGGTCATCGTCGCACCGCTTTATGTGCCACTTGTCGGCGCGCTCGGGTTTGATCTGGTTTGGTACGGCATCCTCTACACGATTACCTGCCAGATCGCCTATATGACTCCGCCATTTGGCTATAACCTGTTCTTGATGCGCGCCATGGCGCCGCCGGAAATCTCTATCCAAGACATCTACCGATCCATCGGACCATTCGTTTTGGTCATGGCTGGTGCGCTTGCGCTCGTGATGATCTTTCCGCAGCTCGCGCTTTGGCTGCCCAACCTCGTTTACGGAAATTAATTTGAAGAACTCCGCCAATGGAGCCTAACCAATAAGGAGAGAAGACATGACAACAAGACGTAGATTTATCCAAGGAGCCGCTGTCGCTCCGGCCGCCGCATTGGCCACGCCTGCGCTCGCGCAAAACACGATCAAATGGCGGATGCAGACCTATGCCGGTGCCGCTTTAGCCGCTGAAGTGATCGTGCCAGCCATTGAGATGTTCAACAAAATCGCTGGCGACCGGATGCAGATCGAGCTGTTTTTTGCAGATCAGCTGGTCCCCACGGGCGAGCTGTTTCAGGCCATGCAGCGCGGCACAATCGATGCGGTTCAATCGGATGACGACTCCATGGCTTCCCCGACTGAGGTCACAGTGTTTGGCGGCTACTTCCCGTTTGGTTCGCGCTACTCCCTCGACGTGCCGGTGCTGTTCAATCAATACGGCCTGAATGAGATTTGGGACGAGGAATACTCGGCGGTCGGCGTCAAACACATCTCTGCCGGTGCTTGGGATCCGTGTCACTTCGCCACAAAGGACCCGATCCGCTCGCTCGAAGATATGAAGGGCAAACGCATCTTCACCTTCCCAACCGCAGGCCGCTTCCTGACCCAGTTCGGCGTCGTGCCAGTGAACCTGCCTTGGGAAGATATCGAAGTGGCCGTACAAACCGGGGAGCTGGATGGCATCGCATGGTCTGGCATCACCGAGGACTATACGGTTGGCTGGGCTGATGTGACCAACTACTTCCTGACCAACAACATCTCCGGCGCTTGGGCAGGATCGTTCTTTGCCAATATGGAACGTTGGAATGAACTGCCCGAAGATCTGCAAACGCTGTTCCGCGTCTGCTGTGACCAATCACACTACTATCGCCAATGGTGGTATTGGGGCGGAGAGGCCAACCTGCGCGTTAACGGAACCAAGCTTGAACTGACGACGATCCCAGACGAAGAATGGGCCACGGTTGAAGCCGCCGCGCTGGAATTCTGGGAAGAGATCGCGGCCGAGTCCGAGACCAAACGCCGCGTGGTCGATATCTTCAAGAAATACAACGCCGATATGGTTAAGGCTGGACGCCCCTACCGTTACGGATGATGATCTTTCGGGGCCGTGTGAAGCGGCCCCGAACCACCTCCAGAGGACGCACAACATGCCCGGCCTGATGACCCTTGATGAATTGAGAAATGCTGTAGGCGACGGCTCCATTGATACCGTGTTGGCTTGCATCGTCGACATGCAAGGCCGCCTGATGGGCAAGCGCTTTCATGCAGTTAACTTCATCGAACACAGTTTCGAAGAGACCCATTGCTGCAATTATCTGCTCGCTACGGACCTCGAAATGGCCAACCCCGATGGGTATAAGGCGACCAGTTGGGCTGCGGGCTACGGCGACTACATCATGAAGCCGGACCTAGAGACTATCCGCCCTGTTCCATGGCTTGAAGGCACGGCAATGGTCCTGTGCGATGTCATTGATCATCATACTCATGCACCTGTCCCACACTCCCCCCGAGCGATGCTGCAAAAGCAAGTTACGCGTCTGGCTGAGATGGGGCTTGAAGCCAAGATGGCGACCGAGCTGGAGTTCTTTCTCTTCGAGAAGGGATACGACGATATCCGCCGGGGTGGCTATCAGGATCTAGCCCCGATCTCTGGCTATAACGAAGATTACAGTATGCTTCAGACCACAAAAGAGGAAGCGATCATGCGCCCGCTGCGCAATCACCTCTTTGGCGCAGGTATCCCCGTTGAAAATACAAAGGGCGAAGCGGAATGCGGTCAGGAAGAGCTGAACATCCGTTATGGAGCGGCTTTGGACTGTGCCGATCACCATACGATTGCCAAACACGCCACCAAGGAAATCGCCTGGCAGCACGGACATGCCGCAAGCTTCATGGCAAAATGGAGCGGTAGCCATGTCGGCTCTGCCACCCATGTCCACCAATCGCTTTGGAGAGGCGATGCGCCCGTTTTCCATGACGCATCCCGCGATCATGGGATGTCTGAACTGATGGGGCATTACATGGCGGGCCTTATCAAATACGCGCCCGAGATCACCTATTTCCTCGCCCCGAATATCAACAGCTACAAGCGCTTCTCAAAAGGCACATTCGCGCCCACAAAAACGGTCTGGTCCATCGACAACCGCACTGCTGGTTTCCGCCTCGTCGGCGAAGACACGAAAGCCGTGCGTGTCGAGTGCCGCATCGGTGGCGCGGATCTGAACCCGTATCTGGCGCAATCGGCGATGCTGGCCGCCGGGATAAAAGGCATGCAGGACAAGCTGCCTTTGCCGAAACCAACCATGGGCGACATTTACCAAAACGAAGGCGCGCAAGATATCCCGACAACCCTGCGGGAGGCCACCGAAACCTTGCGTGGCTCTGATATGCTGCGCGAGGCAATGGGCGATGATGTGGTCACGCACTACACCCGCGCCGCCGAATGGGAGCAGGAACAATACGACATTGCCGTCACCGACTGGGAAATTGCGCGGGGCTTTGAGAAATCATGATCACATGTATCTCGCCGATTGACGGCTCCATCTATGCAACCCGTGAAACGCTTGACGCAGACGCTGCGCAGGACGCAGTCAGCCGTGCGAAAGCTGCACAGAAAATATGGGCCGCACGCCCCTTGGAAGAGCGTATCGCGCTGGTGCAAGCAGGTGTCACCGCTGTCGGTGCGATGAACGACGAGATCGTGCCGGAGCTTGCCTATCAAATGGGCCGCCCCGTTCGCTATGGCGGTGAATTCGGCGGCTTCAATGAGCGCGCTAGCTACATGGCGGATATTGCGAAGGAGGCTCTCGCGCCTATCGTGGTCGAAGACAGCGACACATTTCGACGTGTTATTAAACGCGTGCCGCATGGGGTTGTTTTCGTTGTAGCACCTTGGAATTATCCGTATATGACTGCGATCAATTCTGTGGCCCCTGCCCTTATCGCGGGCAACGTAGTTATACTGAAACACGCTTCGCAAACCCCACTGGTCGGGGAACGGATGGCACAGGCTTTCCACCGTGCTGGCATTCCTGAGGATGTTTTTCAGAATGTCTTCCTTGATCACAACACGACATCCAGCCTGATTGCATCGCGGGCCTTTGACTTCGTCAATTTCACTGGGTCTGTTGGCGGCGGCAAAGCGATGGAGACAGCCGCTGCCGGTACATTTACCGGAATGGGTTTGGAACTTGGTGGCAAAGACCCCGGCTACGTGATGAGCGATGCTAGTCTTGAAGCTGCCGTTGATACATTAATCGACGGGGCAATGTTCAATTCGGGGCAATGTTGTTGCGGGATCGAGCGAATTTATGTGATCGAGCCGTTATTTGAGGCTTTCGTCGATAAGGCCGTTTCTATCGTAAATGACTATGTTCTTGGAAATCCGCTGAATTCAGAAACAACACTCGGACCGATGGCACATGTCCGGTTTGCGGATGAGGTCCGTGCACAAACGGCTGAGGCAATCGCGGCCGGAGCCAAAGCGCATATCAACCCGAGCGATTTCCCACAGGATGGTGGCGCTTACCTGATGCCGCAAATTCTCACCAATGTGACCCACGACATGCGTGTGATGCGCGAGGAAAGCTTCGGCCCGGTGGTGGGCATTATGCCTGTGAAAGACGATGCGGAAGCCATTGAATTAATGAACGATAGTTCGTTTGGCCTGACCGCATCCCTGTGGACGCAGGACATGGGACGCGCGGAAGCCATCGCAGATCGGATTGAAACGGGGACCGTGTTTGTGAACCGCGCAGACTATCTTGATCCCGGTTTATGCTGGACCGGTTGCAAAGACACCGGACGCGGCGGCGGGTTGTCCGTCATTGGGTATCACAATCTGACGCGTCCCAAATCCTACCACCTAAAGAAAGCCTGAGCTATGACGATCAACGCAAACTGGTCCTACCCTACCTCCATTCGTTTTGGTGCAGGTCGGATTTCAGAGATCGCTGACGCTTGCACCACTGCTGGCATCAAGAACCCTCTTCTGATCACAGATCGCGGCCTCGCCGATATGGAGATCACCACCCGCACTTTGGACCTACTTGATCAGGCTGGTCATGGCCGCGCAATTTTTGCGGATGTCGATCCGAACCCCAATGAAAAGAACGCTGAAGCCGGTGTTAAAGCCTTCAAAGACGGCGGCCATGACGGGGTTGTCGCCTTTGGCGGTGGTTCTGGTCTGGACCTCGGAAAGTTGGTGGCCTTCCTTGCGGGTCAAACTCGGCCGCTTTGGGATTTTGAGGATATCGGCGATTGGTGGACCCGCGCTGACGCCGACGCAATCGCACCTATCGTTGCGGTGCCGACCACTGCCGGCACAGGTTCAGAAGTCGGTAGAGCCTCTGTCATCACCAACTCCGTCACAGAGCAGAAGAAAATAATCTTTCACCCGAAATTCCTGCCATCTGTCGTGATTTGCGATCCGGAATTAACAGTCGGTATGCCAAAATTTATTACGGCGGGCACAGGCTTGGATGCTTTTGCCCATTGCGTTGAGGCCTATTGTTCACCGCATTATCACCCGATGAGCCAAGGTATGGCGCTGGAAGGCATGCGGCTTGTAAAGGACTATCTGCCCCGCGCGTATGAAGAAGGGTCAGATCTAGAAGCGCGTGCCCATATGATGTCCGCCGCCGCGATGGGGGCCACGGCATTTCAGAAAGGCCTCGGCGCGATCCACGCGCTTTCGCATCCAATCGGCGCGATATATCACACACATCACGGGACAACCAACGCGGTCTGTATGCCCGCGGTCTTACAATTCAATAGACCAGCCATTGAAGATCTTATGGCGCGAGCCGCAAGCTATCTCGGCATTAGTGGCGGCTTCGATGGCTTTTGCTCCTACGTCGACGATCTGAATTCTTCGCTTGGCATCCCAACGTCATTGGGCGAACTAGGTATAGAAAATCCTGATGTTGACCGCATCGTGGATGGCGCTTTGATTGACCCCAGCACAGGTGGCAATCCCATCGAAATGACCCGCGAAAACACGCGTGCCCTACTCGAACAGATTGTGTGAGACGTCTTCTTTGAAGACGCCGGAACATACGGCTTAACCAAAAAAATTTCAAACGTCCCAAATCTGCTTGTGAACAGTTGAGCCCTATGCGTAGAATTTTGGCAGGGGAATTATCGGATTTTAGACTAAAAGTCGGCCTTCCAGACGGGGGGCAGTCTTACCAGCCATAAGGCTGCTCTCTGTTTGAGCAGGCACATTTTTACGTTTTGCGACCAACGTTCGCACACGCCATCTAAGGGATGAATTTTATGACGGCGCTACCTGCCACGAAAATTACGAATGATGATCTGACCCCATTTGAACAAATAGGACCATTGTCATTGCAAAGATATCTCAGTCAGCTTGATGACGCCAAAACACCAGAGGAGATTTGGGAAAACTTTTTGGAATACTGCACCGAAATGGGGGTCACCTATGTGACCTATGGGTTGTGGTCAGATGTCAAAAATTCGGACAACGGATTTGTCATGATCTCCAATCTTCCAGCAGAATGGAGAGAATGGACAGAGCGCAGAAACGACTGCCAACACCTGTCCTTCGTCCGTTCGTTTACACTGACGAATCTGACATCTCTGACGTTGGGGATCGAGTTCAACGCAGACATACGCAAAGCAGGCGCGTTGACGTTGGAGCATGAATTGGTGACTCAGAAGGCCGCTGAACTTGGGTGGCGGTCCGGATTTGCGATGTCGCTTCGCAGCTCTTGCGAAGGCGAAAAGGGGGGCATGAGCTTCGGCACCGGATTGACGAAAGCCGAGTTCGAGGCCTTTTTGGACCGTAACGGTTGGGCGCTTTCGATTGCCGCGACCCAAACGCACCTTGCTTACCTCAGGGCGGAGAAACGGGCTCGCTGCGACGACATCGAATTAACAGATCGGCAAGTAGAATTCCTTCGGTTGTCCTCCGTCGGGCTTGAGACCAAGGAAATCGCCTATGCCTGGGGCAAGTCGGAGCAAGCCGTCACTAAGACGCGGCGCACCGTTATGCGCAAGCTGGCCGTCAACTCGAAAATGGCAGCCGTCGCCAAGGCAACCCGTCTGAACCTCATTCCAGTGCGGAATTGGCAAGCCGGAGAGCCGCTGAATACCACTTGGGAATATGGTTTCAAAACACAACCTTTGGAAGCCGTAATGCCCGCGATACGCTGATCCCAACAAATCCGGACTGATGCGCTGCCAATGGAGCGGCCTTCATTCCGGGTGTTGGGAGGACTGCCGTGGCGACGAAGAGAAGTTACAATCCTGACCACGTAACGTCGCAAGCGAATGCGGCGGCAAACGGATTTGAGCGCACCGCCTCCTCGACAAAATCTGGCCACACAGTTCGCGATTGGCTGGATCTGCACAAAATGTCTGCCCGCGCCGTTTTATCGATTCTGGATATGCAGGCGGGTGCCACAGGAAGAAAAGGTCAGTCGGGTAATTCAAGCGAGCGCCACAACATTAGCGTATCCGCAAAGGCCGCATGGAAACTCGCTTCAGATGCTATGGCTGTGTCTTTTCCCGATTTAGCAGACGCAATTACCAATACCGGACGCAGGTGCGAAGTGAAGCTTGAGCCGGTAGAACGGCCGCACGTCATCGACAACGGTTGGCGGATTGCCCCTACCATTCACCTGAATTTCCGAGGCGATGCGTCAAGCTTTTTGGACGTCGCCCATGAGTTCTCACATGCGACACAACTGATTGCCCGCACGCAGGAATTCATTCCTCCAATGATCCGCGAGGTCGCAGCCTTTCTGGGTGAATTGGCTTTGGTGAGTTATCTCAACGAGGCAGATCAGTTGTCCGCTTTTGACGTTCATCAAGAATGGCAGCGACAGAATTCGACGTATCTGGGACGCGACGCATTGGCATTGAAGGCCGCACTTATCGACCCAAAGACACCCTACGACTACCGCCATAATTACCCCTGCGCGCGAGTTTTGGCCAGTTTGCTATTTCAACACGCGGATCGTCAGAAGCTGTCCGCAGTGTTTCAGGGAACGTGGTCAGTTGCGGATTGCGTAGATGCGGTTCAATTCGCAGAGAAAAGGAAAATCATGAAGAATAACTTTCCTGAAATACCCGAGAAAGACCCCAAATACCCCGCTGTCGAAGCATACCGCACGCTGGGAATGATGGCCTATCTCGATCTGGATTACTGGCATGGACATTCCGAGAAACCCATCAAGGAATATTTCGAGGGGCTGCTCAAACATATGAAGTCCAACTCCCTATACGTCGTGATCGGGGATGAAAACAAACCCATTGGATACGCCACCTGGAATGTATCGAAAGACCAACCCGACCAGATCGAGATTACAAGGCAAGCCGCGCCCTTTGGGGATCATCTTACAGTACAACGCAGCCTCCGCGCCCGCTTACCGGACGTGACATCGGCCTTGGCCGTTCATGAACGAAGTGCGCGTAAGGGACAAATGGCATGGTAAAAATGGACAATTACTCCAGCGTTGGCTTCGCCCTCGAACTGCTGGCCCAATCCCCATATCATCGGCAATACAAGCTTGGTGATTACTTCCGGAGCGAAATTTTGCCCGCCATTTGGGCTCAGCAAGTGCGCTTTTATCTGACAGATAGAGGGCTTCCGACGGCAATGGTCACTTGGGCTTGGATCAACGAAGACGTTGAACAAGACCTGCACGCGACCGGTCGCGGCCTCAAGCAATCCGAATGGTGTTGCGGCGACAGGATGTTTATGAACGATTGGGTGTCACCCTACGGTGGGTTGAGACACTACGTGCGCGACATGATGGACAACGTATTCCCAGATGTGGAGTTTGCCTCCAGCATGCGGCGCAATCTTGATGGCTCAGTGCGCCGGATCAACAGGTGGCACCGCCCCAATTGCCGAACATCTGAAAGAATGCTCGAGACGAGAGTCGCGTCATGAATGTGGCCTATCCCCAAAAAGAATTCGGATCAGCATCTGAAATCGTCGATGGGTTGATCCACTTGATCAAAGGTGGTTTTGAAAATCCATATAATGATAAGGGGACTGTGCTGGTCGTGGTCGAAGATCACCCGGAACTCGGCTTCTTGGCTGTCTTCGGCGAAACCCTTGAGATCGTTCGACCTGTCGATGGCCGTCCGCATAATACAAAGATGACCTTTCCCGTATCGACGCTTGAGACGGTGTTTCGTAACTACGAAGTCCTAGATTGGCGCAGCCCTGAAATCCTTGGCACGTTGAAGCTTGAGGGCGATCTGAACCTTGCATTCCATCTCGGAATGTCCTGCGTACGCCCGTCCAACGAAACCGTCGAAAAATTTTCAAGCATCCGCGCGCTGCACAAACAAAAAGGGCACAAAAACCTAACTGAGGTAGCGCGTCTTCATCTTCCGACGCAGCATCAGCTTCTTGAAGTGATCGAGGACGGCATACCGGCGATTATCACCGGACTGGAACCATCACCACCGTGCAAGGACTGGACCGTGGAGCGGCTGGTCGAAAAATACGGGGAGTGTGTGGTTTGTATTCGGTCCGCTGACGAACAGATCACGATGCGCGAACTGGGCGCGCAGATGAAAGAATTCGAGCGAAACCCAGAGCTCGAGAATAATCCCAACCGCGACAAAGCCTATACCGAAGGGGCGGTAATGCCAGAAGAAATGTGGGATGATTTTGGCCCTATGTTTTTTGATCGAGAAGACTTCATTCCCGCCCAGCTTTGGCTTGGTTCCGTTTCAACTGAAAGTCCCGCAACCGGCCTACACTGCGATCCAACAACAGGCTTTTTATTTCAGGTAATGGGCCGCAAAAGGCTGGAATTGTATTCAGCTGATCAGGCGGATTGCGTCTATCCCAAAAAGGCTCACAGCTATTACCAAACTTGCTGGTTCAACCCAAACCGACCCAATTACGACGCATTTCCCAAAGCCAGAGAGGCTAAAGAATTGTCCGTCGTTCTGCATCCCGGCGAGTTGCTAGTGCAGCCAGCCGGATGGTTCCATCAGGTCTACGCCCTCGAAAGTCCAACGATGTCTGTAAGTTATTTCTGGCGATACTAAAGATCAGTTTCGCAAACCAAGATTATGGGGCCGATCCAAAGCGGAAATGCCCTGTAAAGGCGGCGGCAGGGTCTAGACCACCCTACCGCCAATTGAGCCGCCGGATGAGGTATCCGGCAAACAGCAATGGTGGGTGCTTAACACACAAAGCCCACCGAGTGTTAGAGGAACACATGTATGTCAAAAAATGATCTTTACGGGACAGTGAGCTATGGCGGCGACGCCGGTGGTGGTGGAGAGAATGGCAGCGACAGTCGTGGCCCTGGTGGAAATGTTTCCACAAGCAACCCGGGAGGTGGCATTAACGGCCGAAACGTCGGAGGGGTATTTGGCGGAATTGTTGGTTCATTCGTTGGAGGCCGAGTAGGGCTGGGTAAATACGGCGGGGTAGTCGGCACCGCAGTTGGCGCACCAATTGGCCAAGCGGTCGATGAAATGGCCAATGTCGATTTTAGCTCCGACGGATCAGGAGAAAGAGCATTTGCCGCTTACGGTCGAACACCTGGTCATGACTACGGTGGTCCACGATAACTTAACTACGTTTGGTGGGGCAATTCCGTCCCACCAAATAGCCGGCTTTTGCAAAGCAAAACATCTTCATCACCAAAAATGATAGGCCCAGATATGTCCGAAAGAAAAAGTTGGAAGTACTGGCTACCAATTGGTCTTAGCATCCCGGTATCGAGTTACATCGTCATGTATCTTTTTGGCGTATCTCTTAACATCGCTTTGTTTTCGATTCTCATTTTCTTTTTGGTAGCAGACGGGTTCCGCTTTATTTTTTCTCGTATTTTCAAGATCGAATGACCGACTTGAAGTACCCTTCGTTACTTCGTCATAGAGATATCACGTAATTTTCTCTCTCTACCGCTCCCCCATACTTTCCTGAACCACTTTGAGAATTGGCGCGAAAAAATAGCTGATGATGCGGCGTTCTCCGGTTATGGCGTCGACGATTGAAGTCATGCCCGGATGCAATGGATATTGGGCCGTCTGGGTCAACAAATAGGGCGCTTCAGGTTTGACACGCACCATAAACCCGAAGGCGTTCGGCTCGATTTCCACGGCGTCGGCGGAGACGTTGTTGATTACACCTTTGAGGGCCCCAAAACGTTCTGCCGGGAATGCGTCGAGCTTTATGTTTGCCTGTTGTCCCGCCGCGAGGAACCCGACATCCGAATTGGGAAAGATTGCCTCTATCTCATAACTCTGATCTTTGGGAACAACACGCATAAGTTCCTGACCGGCGTCAACGATGCCGCCGATTGTGTGGACTGAGAGCTGGTCAATGACGCCCTCGACAGGTGACCGCAATCGGGTGTTCTTGAGCCGCCGCTGGCTGGCCACGAGTTGCTCGTCAATCTCGTACAGTCGCGCGTCCAGCTGAGTTTTCCGCGTCAGCAACCGACTGCGCAGACCAGACACGACACCTGATTTTTCGTTTTGATATGTAAGCTCTTGAGAGGATTTCTGTTCTAATTCCTTCTGGAAAATCTCACGGTCTTTCGCGAGGCGGTTGAAACCGTCCAAAACGTCAAGATAGCTCGCCCGGCTCGCGGTGCCTTTCTCCAAAAGCTCCTTCGCGATACTCAAACGTTCCTGCTGCGTGACAATCGCGCTTTCAGCACGAGCGATGCCGGCACGCGTGACGGCCTCAGACCGCCGGTTTGCTTCAATGCGAGCGTCAATCTGGGCGAGCCTATTGGACAGTTCTTCAAGTTCAGCAGCAAGCAGATTTGCTTGCTCCTTGTGATAGGCGTCTTGTGCCTGCCCTAGACTTCTGAAGCCTGCAACTTGGGCCTGAATACCTTCTTGAGACAGCTTCGAAGTCTGGGCCAACATCGACACGACTGTTTCAATGCGATGCCGTTCGCTTTCAAGTCGTGATCGCTCTGACGTCAGTGTGTTGACCTCGGCCTGATCATTTGTGCGGTCCAACTCTATCAGCAGCGCGCCTTTAGTAACCTCGGCCCCGTTTTGCACATGGATCGCCACGATCTGACCTTTGAATTCGGGTTGGACAACTTGTACGCGGCCAACCGGAACGACTTTACCGATACCTTTTGCAACGATCTCGACCTTAAACACAAAAGACATCACCAAACAGGCAACAAAGACGCTCATCGTAAACAGCGCGGTTGCATGAAGCGTTGGGGATGCCACGGCTTCGTGGGGGTCGGTTTGGCTCATCTCAAGGCCTCAAAATCAATGACCTGATCTGCTTTAGCGAAGACATCCGGCCTATGTGTAATCACGATAACCGTCATGTGCCCGCGCAACCTCTCAATCTCATCCACCATTTGCGCTTGGGCTACCCCGTCCAATGCGCTTGTTGGTTCGTCTAAAACAAGAACTTTCGGGTTGTGCAGCAATGAGCGGGCCAATGCGATCCGCTGACGTTGTCCGCCAGACAGGGCTGCGCCACGTTCCCCCACATCGGTGTCGAGCCCGTTGGGAAGACGTTCAACCATCAGATCAGCCGCCGCAACTTTGAGGGCTGCCCAAAGTTCTGTATCCGTCACGCGGTCAGTTCCGATCCGGAGATTATCAGCGATGGTGCCGGAAAAGAGGTAAGGCTCTTGCGGGACATAGGCGATCTTGGTGCGCACGTCATGCGGCTCGTGTGCGGCGATGTCAGCGCCACCCAGAAGAATGCGTCCGTTGTTTGGACTCTCGATACCAGATGCCAGTCGACCAAAGGTGCTTTTACCGATACCAGATGGCCCAATAACAAGCGTGAGCGAATTAGCCGCTGCTACAGCACTAAAGCTCTGCAAAATTGGAACGCCGTCAGTATATTCGAAGGTAATGTTTTCAAACGTCAGATCGGAGCTGAGTTCTTTGTCCAGCAGCGGCAGCTGCCCGAACGGTTCCATATCAACGGTCAAGATATCTCCGAGACGTTGTCGCGAGATTTTGATGTTTTGCCACGACTCCCAGAGACCGGCAAAGCCGCTGACGGGTGCGGCGACCTTCTCTGCGATAAGATGGAAGGCAATGAGCTGACCCAGTGTAAGCTCCCCTGCGAAGACCTGAAGGGCGCCTACAAAAATGATCAAAATTGTCAGTGCCTGATTTACGGCATAAACGATATTGCTGCTGGCGATGTTCAGCTTCCCGACCCGATAGCCCGCTTGCAGATTTGCGTGCAACGTCTCGTCGAGGCTGTCGAGCATCTTTTCCTCTGCACTCAGTGCTTTGACAGCCGCCATTCCCGAAATATTTTCCACCATACGAGACTGGTGTTTTGCGCCTGCATCAAACTGGACACGCAACCGACGTCGCAAAAAAGGCCCGAACCCGAAATAGACCAAAGCCTGAATAGGAAGCGACAACAGGACGATCAGCATCAACAGCGGCGACAGGGCATAAAGGACAGCGAGATAAATGGTAACAAAGAGCAGATCTAAGAAAACGCCGGTCGTGGTTCCGACAAGAAACGCACGGATCGTGTCTGTTTCACTGATGCGCGCCATCATTTCGCCGACGGGCCATTTTCGGAAATGACTATAAGGCAGCTTGAACAGGTGCTCGAAGATACGGCCACCCAACTCTCTCGTCACACGGTTCGCGGTCAACATTCCCAGCAGACTTGAAAGGATACTGAACCCGATTTGGAATACTGTAACCGCTGCGAAAATTGCCATGACAACAATCAACGTGGCTTCACGCTCGAACGGTAAAATGCGGTCGATTATCACCTGAAGGATAAAGGGTTCGACCAGCCCGAGAAGACGCATGCAAGTCGCAAGAAACGTCAACTCAATGTACAGTGGCGTGAATTTCCAAAGCGTCTTGCCGAACCACGAAAATGGGACTTGCTTTTGGGCAGAGGATGGATCGGATGTCATAGAAACTGTGCTCGCCCCAAATGACCCGCCGTTAAACTATTGAAATAAATGTAATTTCCAGCACCGAACTGAACGTCATTCATCAGACCGCCGGCTGCAGCTCTCCCCTCTCTCCCTTCCAGTGAAGAGTACCGGGATTTGGTTCGCTTCATTGACAACTGGCTCCCCCAAAAGACTAATCAGCCAAACACCGGAACCGTAGTATCCGGACCAAAAGTCTAGGTCTGGAGAGCGCGCTTCCATAGGTTGCGTTTTGAAACCTTTAGAGTTGGACATCCGCCTCCTGCTTCGTTCGGTTTCAATTGACCGAATGGCGTCTTACGATGACGCAGCTGCCTGCATGAGCGTCAGTGGAAAGTTCGTTTAGTGCTGGATTTAGGACGTTTTGAAACTTCCAAGCAAAATTGTGGTGTCGTTTTTTCAACACATGATTTCACTTTAAAGTGCCGCCAGACCTCGGAATGGAGCCATTTGGGGTATAACCGCCTCAAAATTAACGAGCACAAAAATGATAAAACCTACAGGAATGCTCCTCATTTCGGGGCTCGCAGTTTCAGGCTGCGCTCTTTTGGGGCCGGACTATGTCGCTCCGACAGCGGAGATCCCGACACGTTTCGTGAACGGTGGTAGCTTTGCTTTAGTCAATGCGGCGCAGACACCGTGGTGGCAGAGTTTAGAAGACGAAAAGCTGAATGCCCTCATCCAACGCGGTCTTGCACAGAACTTGAGCATCGAGGCGAGCTACGAGCGGATCCGCGCGGCGCAAGCTGCTCTTGGACGTACCGGTCTGAACGCTCAGACAACCGGCAATGCCTCTGGTCAGGTGCGCCGGCAAGAGACCGAAGCAGCAGGCGCGACCACGAACAAAAGTGTGTCGCTGAACGCAAACTACGTTTTCGACCTTTTCGGCGGGTTCAGACGCGGTCGCGAACAAGCCGTTGCGAATTTCGAGGCAGCTCAGTTCGATACAGGAACGGTACGCCTCGCCTATCTCGCCGATATTGTGAATGCCTACGTTCAGGCACGTTTTTTCCAATCCGCGACGCGGATCACAGTTCGGACTGTGGAAAGCCGTAGGCGAACCCTGTCGCTGGTCAATACTCGTCGAAAGGCGGGCGAGGCAACGGAACTTGAAGTCCAACAAGCGCGTGCGCAATTGAGCAGCGCAAAAGCAGCGCTTCCATCACTGCGCGCGAATTTCGAAGCCAATATTTTCCAAATTGCAACGCTTTTGGCGGAACCCGCTGGACCGATCCTTGCAATGATGAACGAAGGCGGTGGTCAACCGCTGCCCCATAGCTTCGGTGGCGTCGGCATCCCGGCTGACCTTGTGCGCAACCGTCCCGATGTCAGGTTTGCGGAACGCAACTTCGCGGCAGCAACCGCGGCTGTAGGTGTCGCAGAAGCACAGCTATACCCGTCTCTCACGCTTACGGGGGCCGTTACAGAAGGGACATTGGACAGCTGGAACTTTGGTCCAACATTATCGCTTCCCTTGCTGAACCGCGGCTTCCTGAAAGCCAATCGCAACATCGCTATCTCTGAAGCGCGGCAGGCCCAAATTGGCTGGCGTTCAGCGGTATTGTTGGCAATTGAGGACGTGCAAACCAGCCTTAGCTCAGCGTCAAACTTTCGTCTTCAGTTAAAAGCGTTGAAAGAGGCCTCCAATGCTTCTGGTCGTGTGCTGCGGCTGTCGCGTGAAAGCTACACGAGTGGTGCCATCACTTTGATCGACGTGTTGGATGCGGAACGCTCTAATGCCTCGAACGAACTGGCCCTTGCTGAGGCTTGCAGAGATTACGCGATCAGTTGGTCACAACTTCAGGTCGCTGCTGGTAAGGGCTGGCATCAACAAGGCGCAAACGGTCCCGTACTGTTTGCAAATATATCGGAAGTAGAGGGCTAGCGCCCTACTTTTCCCTGAAAGCGCGGGACATGCTGTCGACGACAGGCTTCGCAAGGTACTGCGCGAAGGTTCGTGTTTCTGTCTGGATCATGATCTCGGCAGGCATTCCCGGTGTTGGAGAGAAGTTGCGTACGCGTTGTATTTGCTCTGGCGTCAGAGAAACCCGTGCAACGTAGACGTCACGAACATTGCCATTGGATTTGTCTGTGATCGCATCGGCGGAGACGTAGAAGACTTCGCCGTCGAGTACTGGCGTGGTGCGCCGGTTCAAAGCCGTCAACCGGACCGTTGAGGGCTGGCCGGTTTTTACACTATCGATATCGACGCGTGGAATTTGCACTTCGATAATGAGTGGTTGATCCGCAGGAAGAATTTCCGCAATCGCACGCCCACTTTCAACAACCCCCCCAGAGGTATGGTAATATAAGCGTACGACCGTGCCTGAGACCGGCGCAACTACGTCAGATCGCGCACTCACATTCTGTGCTTTGCGCGACTTCTCACGGATAGATTCCAGTTCCGACTGCACAGCTTGCAACTCATCCAAAGCCGCCTCCCCGTGATCAGCCAGTGCCTTTTCAATCTGCGTTTCATATTTCTTCTGGATCTGTTCAATCTCACTGACCTCTGCTTCCAACCGGCCAATCTGGCCCTCCGCTTCGACCATAGCGCGGCGCAACGCAGTCATCTCAGATTTACGGACGAGACCCGCTTCAAAGAGCGTTTTCTTGTCCTCATAGTCTTCGCTTAGGATATCGCGTTGGAGCTCATGAGACGCCAATTGGGTCTCGTAGCCCTGCTTTCTGATATCAAGCGCCTCAACATTGCGTTGAAGGAGCGTCAGGTCATTCTTCAAGGTTCCTTGAGACACCTTGAACGCTAGTGCCTGACCATCGATGATTGATGCAATCTCCAAATCATCTTTGAAGGCCATGACTTCCTCTGAGAATTCGAGTTTCTCGGCCTGATTGTATTCCGCCAGAATACGCTGCTCTGTTGCTTCAAGTCTCACTCGACGCACTTCCAGCTCCCGTTCATTCGCGGAGGAGGCAGTCTTATCTAACCGCAGCAACAACTGCCCTGCTTCAACGAAATCCCCTTCGCGCACAGCGATCTCTTGAATAATGCCGCCTTCAAGGTGTTGTACGATCTTGTTGCGCCCAGTGGCTACAAAACTACCTTGCGCGATGACGGCTGCAGCTAGTGGCGCTCGGAATGCCCATGCACCAAACCCGCCGAACGTCATGATCATCAAAAGCAGACCCAACACGGCGAACTTGGTGACCGAACGCGGGACTTCGGAATACCAAACGGTCTCCATCGCGGAGCGGTTTTGTTCGTCAGGTTGCATTCGGAAGCTCCTTCTTCGCCTGCCCTATGGCAGGATCAGCTTTTTTACCTGCCAGCCGTTTCAAGACCTCGGTGCGCTCGCCGAACATCGCGACACTTCCGTCGGCAACCAGCATGATTTTGTCGACCACACTCAGAAGCGAAGGCTTCTGGGTGATGACCACAACCGTGATTTTGTCGGCACGCGCGTGTTTGATCGCGCGTGCAAGAGCCTTGTCGCCGTGAGTGTCTAAGTTTGAATTTGGCTCGTCCAAAACCACAAAGCGCGGATTGCCGAAAAAGGCGCGTGCCAAGACAATCCGTTGTTTCTGACCACCAGATAGCGGCGACCCGTCGGCGGCAACCATCGTCTCGTACCCTTGCGGGAGGGTGGCGATCATCTCATGCACGTCAGCCAGCATCGCGGCCTTGTGGATCTGCGCATCTGTCGCCTCAGGACGCATCCGCGCGATATTCTGCTTTATTGTGCCGGGAAACAGCTGCACATCCTGAGGCAAGTAGCCGATATTCTCGCCAAACTGGCGCGGGTCCCAATTGCGCAGATCCATCAGATCAAGGCGCACGTTTCCCGATGTCGGCAGGATCGAGCCCACCAGCATCCGCCCCAGCGTCGTTTTTCCTGCGCCGGAATTGCCAATGACCGCGAGGGACTCGCCCGGATTTAGCGAGAAACTGATCCCGTTCAATACGACCTGCTTGGTCCCACCGGGCACATAAAGCAGCCGTTCAACGTCCAGCCGCCCTTCTGGCTTGGGCAATTGCAGCTTCTCGAACTGCAATTTGGAGGTTTTGAGCAACGTTGCGATCCGACCATAAGCGGCACGTGACAAAAGAAAGCCGTTCCAACCTTCAATCGCGCCCTCTACCGGCGCCAGAGCTCGGCCCGCGATAATGGAGGCTGCGATAACCATGCCGCCCGTGATCTGACCATCAATGGCCAAATAGGCACCCCACCCCAACATGCCAACTTGTGTGAGCAGGCGCACGACCCGAGAGAAAGCAGCGGAAATAATATTACGATCCTGCGCCCTTACCTGCTCCGTCAAAGATGCAGCTGTATCGCGCCCCCAAATCATGACAGCCTCAGGGATCATCGCCAACGCGTTGATGATCTGGCTGTTGCGCGCCATGGAGTCGAGGTGCTGGTTGGCTTTAGCCTGCGCTTGGTTGGCTTTGGCGAATGGCTTGGCGGTCATCTTTTGGTTGATCAAGGCAATGACCATCAAAAGCAGCGAAGCGACGCAAACGATACTGCCCAGATGCGGATGAACCAAGAAAATCGCAAAGATGAACATCGGCGCAAACGGCACATCGAGGAACGAAATCAGTGTCCCGCTGGTCAGGAAACCACGGAGTTGCTGCAAGTCACCAAGGGTCTGATATTCCCGCCCCGTGCCGTGAAGCGAGGCATGCGATGCTGCGCTCAAGATGGGTGACCCCAGCTGGACCGCAACCTCGACAGCCGTCCGCATCAAGATGAACCGCCTGATCGCATCAAATACGGCCTGCATAACGACCGCGCCGACGATAACTGCTGTCAGCATGATCAACGTATCGATCGACCGGCTGGTCAAAACTCGGTCAGAGATTTGAAAAAGGTAGATCGGGATTGCTAGGATCAGGATATTCGTGGCGCAGGTCAGAAACATGACCATTATCAGGTTCCTGCGCACGGCCGCGATGCCCAGCTTTAGGCTGCGTCCATAATCCTCAGACCCAAGGCGCTTGTGAAACTTGCCGCCACCGCCGCCACCTGCGTTTGGCTTCTCTTCTTTCTTTTGGATCGGACCGGTATCTGCTTCGATGATTGGGCCAGCGCTCTCAAACGACTTGCCACCAGCATCTGCTTTGACTGTAGGCGCGGCTCTCTTAGCTGACGGTGTATCTTCTGGCGGTCGGTCGTTTGCCTTCGCAGTTTCGGCTTCAGCCTTGTCGCACTTCGGCATGTCCTGAGGTTGTGGATCGGTCTTTTCTAATTGTTGCAATTTGTCCGGCAAGACACTGTCGTCTGCGGCCTGTCCCGTAGTTGGCTTACCGTCAGACAACTTGCCGCCTTTTATAGCGCGGGAAAATTCCGCCAAAGGTGCATTCGAACGTGTCATTTCTTCTCCTAATGGGAGATTGATGCGTTGCGCTTTACTCAAAATTAGCAGCCCTTGTCGGGGCAGATCGCTACTCATTATGCGCCGCACAGGCGAGCGCTGAAATACGGGGGCGTCGATGTAGTCTTTCATTTAGTGATAGTCCTCAAAACCGTCCCAGCCCCCTAAGACAGTACGGTTTGCATGACGTCGGATTGACCCGCCGTTTCGATAATTGTGCTATGTGCGCCAGAAATAATGTCTGCCGACATAGCATTTGCATCCAACAGATCATCGGCCAGAAATGCGACCGCCTCATTGGCTAATGCTGCAACCTCGACGCCTGTCGGTATTGCATCAGTATCAATAAGGTCTGCCTGATGGATAAGTGCTTCTGAATAGTAGTCCCCTCCCGCCATGATGATTGAATCAGTCCCAAACTCTTGGATAGATGCGATATTACCTTGCGCATTCGATCCCATGATGACTGAGATTTCGGCTTGCGTGTCGGCCGAGATATCTTCTGCCAAACCCTCAAGGCTTTCTGCGGCATCAACAGCAGCTTGGGCCACGTTGACTTGATCGACATCGCTCAGCGTGTTGGTTTGGTCAGCCACATTGATCGAGATGTAATCGCCTTCGATATAGAGCACGCGCAACAGTTCCACGCCGTCAAAATGGTCACTGCTTTGGACCTCAGAGCCGACATCTTCGGCGCCGTCTTCTAATGCATCGAGCGTCTGCACAAAGCTGTCCTCCAGCTCCGCTTCTGTGTCGATGCCGACCGTGTTCAGCGCGACCGAATTGTATTGCAGGTTTTCACCGGAGGAGACGTCGACTTGTTCTTCAACAAAGTCTGTATCAAGACGACCGCCATCAAGCATTACGTTGGTTTGGGTGATCATGGTGAGATCAATCAAATCCCCACCGACGAGGATTAGGTCATAATTAAAGCCAGACTCAGTTAGCAGCGCCTGATTTGCAACCGTGTTGTCACCTAGGCCGAGATAAGTCGCACTGGCTGAAATCGTGACATTTGCAGAGTCGTTATCCGTGATAAAGCTGTCCTGTACCGTCCAATTGATCTGCGTGACGTCCCCTTCTACACGGACCACAACCGCATCGGTTGGCAGGCCTTCGTAAACAGGTGATGCATCTTCAACAGGTTCCGTCAGCTCTTCTTCAGGCGCATGGACAACTGTCGTAGAGGTTTGAAAGGTTGCCTGAGATGATGCCGTTTCATGCGTGGTCAGGTCTTGTGTTGTGCCAAACTCATCATCATCGTCGAGCGCTTCAACCGCTGGTTCTTCTGACGAGATTTGAATGATCTCAACAACATTTAACGCGGTAGAGGTCGCTTCGGACACCACGCCATTTACAACATCTTGTCCCGCAAAGACGTTTACCTGACTTATCGCATCAATTTTGATCACATCGCCTTTTACCGCGATAACAGTCGCATCGAGCCAGCTGCTGGCCACTTGGACTTCGTTGACCTGTGTGTTCGCGCCTGCGACGATTTCATGCCCTTCATCGACCTTCCATTGGTCGTTCGGGCTTTCATCAAAATCCTTGCTGAAATCATGTTCAAGCGGCTCGGCTTCAGCAACCTCTTGCGATGGATCTTCGACCGTATTGGCCAATTCGCTGTCAACGCCGTCAGAATTTGACGCGGCCCCGTTCAGCCCAGAGCTGGCGGTTGCGACGTCTTCGCTGTCGGTGGTTTCCTCCGGCTTGAGGAATTCGGGCAGAAGGTCATCGAAAGTTGGCACTTCTTCTGCTGCTTCGCCGTTGATGGTTATGCCAAACGTCGCATCGCCTGAAATCACAGCAACTGTCGCCCCTTCTACCAGCTCGGGCTCGGTCGTGATGGCCTGTTGCACCTGCTCTAAGGCGGCAAGAGCGAAATCCTGAACGCCGTCTTCGGTCTCGGGAAGCTGCGGGATCTGAAAGCCGCTAATCGCATCTGAAATATCAGTCAGCACTGACAGAACCAGACTGAAAGCAACGGGCGCTACGAACATTTCAGCTGTGCCTTGCCCGAACGAGTCATTGTCCGACAGATTTGCCAATTGAACTGTGACGGCCACAATCGAGCTTGGAATTGGAAGGGTGTAATTAAAGACTATAGTCGCCGCATTCGATGCGGCGCCGTCCGCGACTGCGGTGACCACCGGACTAACCAACGGACTATTTGAGACATCTACGTCAGGCAGAACCAGTGCAGCGGCTGTTGCCTCATCGGTCGCGGGCAACGCGCTTGAAGGTGGACGATAGTTCAGGTCGGGGTCGTAGTCTTTGAGACGGTAGCCGGAGTTGATCTTAAACGGATCAGCCTCAATAGCCTCTAGCTCGTCCGCGGCCTTCTGCGCCGCGCGAAATTCGTCATATTGTTCTCGAAGAACCATCTTTTCTATGGCGAGCGCAAAAAGCCCGATGAAATGAGCGATGGACTCTGTTGTTTGGTCAATGGCCATTGGGCACCTTGTCACTCGAAAAACGGGAAATCAGAAAATCAAAGTCTTTGGTTTTGTGCGCTTTATTCCAGTCATGTTTGTCCTTGTTGTGTGTCAGGGGCAGTAAAGCCCGCCCCTGACGGTGTTTCTTGAGCGTCTTAGCTTTCGCTGTCGTCGCCGACGTAGTTGGAGCTGAACGATCCACCGACGACATTCATGTCGACTGTGTTGCCCAGTACGTTGGCACCCATGACGATCGACTGGTTGAACGCCGCAACGTCCACCTGAGCCGCCGCAGAGGCATAGGATTCGCCGGTCACATAACCGTCGTCCCCATTGCCAGAGCCCCATGAGCCAGCGTTACCGCCTGCGCCGCCGTCGCCATTGGTGGCCGAGCCACCCATGCCGCCTTCGACTGCACCGCCAGTGGCTGCACCACCGTTGGAGGCACCACCCATTGCATCACCTGATGCGCCGGACGCCGCCGTTGCTGCGCCGCTTGCGCCACCGGCGCCAGAGGCTGCTGCCACATTGCCGCTTGCTGCAATCTCGCTGGATGAAGTGGCATCGTTGTCGGTTCCGCCACCAGCGCCTGTCGAGACGTCAGTGTCGTTATCGGACATCGATTCAGCCAGAGCTTCAGCCGCAATGTCTGCCATGCCACCGTAGCCACCATCATTGTCGGTGGTTCCGGTTGCGTCAGCGGACGATGTGGAGTCGGTGTCGGAGTTTGTCGCTCCACCTGCACCACTTGTCGCATCAGCGTCGGCCATACCGTCGGAGGTGTTCGTGTCAGTCGAGGTAGCATCGCCATTGGCGTCTCCCCCGGCTGCATCGGACATTCCGTTGGCTGCACCATCAACATCAGCATCGTTCATGGCATCTGCGGCACCACCGTTTCCGGACTCGGAGTCGGAGCTTGCCGTAGCAGCAGCAGTGGCATCATCGTCTGTCGACGCTGTACCTGCGGCTCCTGCACCACCAGTGCCATCAGCTGTTGCATCACCAGAGACATCGTTGTCGATCATCCCTGTTGTGCCAGTGCCTGCACCAGATGCGCCTGACTGGTTCTGGGAACTGCCAGAGCCTGTCGCGGTTGCATCATTGTCTGCAGACCCTGCAGCTCCAGCACCGCTTTCGGAGTCTGTGCCACCGGTGCCATTGACCGAAGCATCGTCATCCGAAGTGCCTGCACCACCGGTTGCGTCGCCAGCATTGGCAGCACCTGTGGTTGCATCGCCAGACGCATCGCTGTCTGTCATGCCACCTGCACCGCTCGCAGCGCCACCGGCACCACTGTCGTTGTCGGTGTTGGCGTCACCACTTGCATCAGCATCATTGTCCGAAGAGCCAGCGGCCCCCGCACCAGATTCTGAGTCAGTGGATCCGGTTGCAGCGGCAGTAGCGTCGTCATCAGTGCTACCTGCCCCACCAGATGCGGCGCCTGAGTTTGCACCCGTATTGGCTGCATCACCCGAGACGTCGTTGTCACCCATGCCAGCGTCACCGTTGGCTGCGCCACCAGCGCCACCATCGTTGTCGTTGGATGCGTCACCACTGGCGTCCGCGTCGTCGTCGCTCATACCTGCAGCACCGGCACCTGACTCGGAGTCAGTCGAACCTGTGGCTGCGGCGGTTGCGTCGTCGTCTGACATGCCGTTGCCACCTGTGCCGTCGCCAGCTGCACCAGCAGTTGTCGCGTCACCTGAGACATCGTTGTCAGCTGTACCAGAGGTCGCATTGGACGAACCACCAGCGCCACCGGCACCAGAGTCACCTGCGGCTCCACCAGCAGCACCTGCGCCACCGGCACCAGTTGCACCTGTGCTGCCACCGGCATCACCTGCGCCACCTGCTCCACCGGCACCGCCAGCTCCGGACGCGCCTGAAGCACCACCGTCTGCGCCAGCACCACCAGCACCACCAGCACCTGCCGCAGCTGCATTGCCAGACGTTCCGCCTGCACCAGCACCTGCACCGGCACCACCAGCACCACCGTCGCCGTCATTGTCAGCGGCTGCGCCACCGAGGCCAAGACCAAGGCCGCCAACACCGACGCCTATCGCGCCCGCACTGCCACCTTCGCCACCAGCACCACCGGCTCCGCCTGCGCCACCGGCACCACCGGCACCAGTTGTTCCGCCTGCGCCACCAGCGCCACCAGCATCGCCAGCACCGCCAGCACCAGCGTCACCAGTCGAGCCGCTTGCACCGCCTGCTTGACCGTTGCCACCTGCGCCACCATCGCCCGCGTTTCCGCTGTCGCCTGATGCAGCACCTGCGCCACCGTTGCCAGCGTTCCCAGCATCGCCAGAGTTACCACCAGCACCAGTTCCGGCGACGGCTGCATCAATAGTTGCGCCTTGACCGTTACCATTAGCATCGTTGTCGGTGTCACCACCATTACCGCTTGCGCCATCGCTGTCGCTATCTGTGTCGGAGTTGCTGTCGGTTTCAACGTTACCGTCGATATCGCCACCATTTCCGCCATCAGAGTCGCTGTTTGTGGAGGCCATACCGTTGCCGGTCGAGTCACCATCAGCATCACCAGCACGGCCTGCATCGCCAGCATCGCCACCATTTGCGTTGCCATTGCCGTTGCCAGCAGCGTCTTGCGATGTATCACCGCTGTCGCCGTAGCCACCATCTGCATCACTGTTGGTATCAGAGTTGCTGTCGGCGGTTACGTTGCCGTCAATTGCGCCTCCGGCACCACCAGTTGCGTCACCATCTGTCGCTGCATCAGAGTTACCTGTTGCGTCGCCATTGGCGTTGCCGCTGTCACCAGCGTTACCGGCATCACCACCCGATCCATTCGCATCTGCATTGCCAGTTGCGTTCTGGTTGGCTGTGCCACCGTTGCTGTTGCCACCTTGGCTTGTGCTGTCAGTGTCAGAATTGCCATCGACATCAACGTCACCGTCAATATCGCCACCATCTCCACCATTTGCATTTCCTGCAGAGGCAGAGTCAGCCATGCCGCTGGAATCGCCATCGGCATTTCCGGTGTCACCACCTGTGCCAGCAGCATCCGCGTTGCTGTTTCCAGCACCGTTGCCAGCAGCATCGGCCATTGTGTCACCACCACGACCACCGTCAGCGTCAGCGTCGCTGTTGGTGTCGGAGTTGCTGTCAGCATCTACGTCGCCGTCGATATCGCCAGCATCACCTGCAGTGGCCTCAGACCCGGAATTGCTTTCGGATGTATTGTCCGCGCTACCATCACTGTCAGCATATCCACCGTCACCGGTCGCATCTGTGTCAGAGTTAGAGTTAGCATCAGACGCCTGATCAGCAGCCGCATCAGCATTGCCTGCATTGCCACCGTCATCGTCAGACTCGGACGTCGCATCGGAGTTCGCATCAGATGTGTTGTCACCATCTGCAGCCCCACCAGCACCACCTTGGCCTTGCGCCGAAGTGTTGCCATTGGTCGAGTTGCTGGAGCCGCCATTACTGGAGTCGTTGTCGCCAGCACGGCCACCATCACCATCGCTTGTGGCATCTACGCTGCCGCTATCAGAGTCGTGGCCTTCGCCATCAGCAGAACCTGTCGCGCCGCCATCGCCGGAGGTCGCATCGGTTGATCCTGTCTCTCCACTATCGCCACCAGACGCTTGCGAATTGCCGCCTTGGGCCAAACCACCCAATGCTGCTCCACCGTTGGCAAAAGCATGACCGCCACCAGCTGCACCGTCGGAATTCACATCAATGCCGTCTTCGGCTGTTGCTGTGCCACCTGACGCATTACCGGACTGAACGAATGAGCCTTCGTTCGTGACTTGAGCGTTCTCAAGTGTATCGGAATCGTTCAGGTCATTGGTCTGAATGTTCACGACGCCCGCGTCATTCCCTTCGCCACCGAGGCTTTCGCCCAGTATGTCGCCGAGGCTCAGATCATTGCCGGGATCATAATCCAGATCGCCATCGGCAAACATGATGTCCCCAGTCGTTGACCCTTCCAGATCAAAATCACCAAAGTCATCATCTGTTGGCTCATAGCCATCAAGATCAAGCGAAACATCAACTTCAACCGACGTATCGCTTTCAACGTCTACGGTAGTTTCGGAAACAGACTCGTTTTCATTGGTGTTAGAGTTGTCGCTTGAAACATCGCTTGTGTTTTCGTTGCTATTCTCATTCCCGTTGGAATTTTCAGAATTGCTCGAATTGGTGTTTTCGTTACCGTTTGCATTCGTAGACGCGTTCGAGTTCTGATTTCCGTTTTGGGAAGAATTGGCGTTCGTATTGCCGTTCTCGTTTCCATTGGTATTGCCATTATCGTTGGCATTGCCATTTTCAGAGGAGTTGGCGTTTTCGTTTCCGTTGGCATTCTCGTTGCCATTCTGATTGCCGTTGATATTTCCATTGTCGTTGCCATTGAGGTTCTCGTTTGAACCTTGGCTGGACGAGGTCGCATCAGCTGTTGCCGAGGCATCGCCGTCATCAAAGGAAACCATACCGTTGTTAATGATTCCGCTATTATTGCGTTGTGACATATTTATATTCCCTGTGAGCGCCACCCAACTCTCGCCACTCATCTACAAAGCGAGCAATCTACGCAGCGCGTTTCAGTTAATTTTTCGGTGAAGTGTGTGGCGGTCAGAGACGAGAACTCTATCCCGACATACCACGTGCATCAGGCAAACCTATCGCGTCGCAGAGTCCTCCCAGACTTGGCAGGCCCCCGAACAGCGTCACGGAATATTGCGACCGATGTAAGCTCCAAATACGCAGAGCTGGAAACCTGCTGTTAATACACAAACAGCGGCAAGTGATCTCTCAACGCCGTACAAATCGGCGATACCAAGACATCTCTTGTGTGCCCTAGCGTCACAAAGCTTGGGGTATTCAGGAAGTTGATAAAACGGCTATATCTGCGCTTGTCTTTGTAAATTAAGAGGAAATTAACGATCACGTTTTTTTATCTGCCGCTCTTTTTGTCGAATCGCTTAAAAAATTGGGCAAAATGAGGGCAAAACCTTGACGATAACCCAACGATCTAACCGGTAGCCCAACCGTTCGATCAGGTCGGCCTCGAAATGAACGGATCAGATAACTTACTGATTAATAAACTATTATAGCGAGTTAAACCTAACGGGCAAATTGGGAAAGCTCACTAACCTAAGGGATATTTTGAGAATAGATCGTCTTGAGGTATCATGTGCTGTCGTCTGTAATATTATTCATCAGACTATATAGGTCGCAGACAAAACCCGACCGCAGTATTAGTGAGTTATTAGAAATGTATCAAAAATCTAAATCGCAGATCCCCAATCCCTCCATTCAAACAGCCACAATGGGGCTTCCGTCAGTATTATTCATCGGGAGCACATTGGCATTCTCGGATCAAACGATCCGGGCCATTGCGGCAGAATTTCCACATCTCAATTCGATGCGACTGAGCGGGCTTCCGGACTTGCATCTTTTTGCGCAGGTCCATGACAACATCGCTCTTGTCATTTTTGAGCAAAGCTTTGCAGATCAATTCGGCGACGACATTCATCTCCTTCGCCGTGCGTGTAATGGCGCACGGATGGTCCTCTCTTACAGCGACGAAACGGTCGTAAAACGCACATTTGACGCTATGCGACCCGGCACAGAAATTCTTCCGGTCGGCTTCCTGCCCATGGATCGTCCGTTGGATGCATGGCTGGCAATCACTGGTTTATTGATCTGCGGCGAAGATTATTTGCCGCCGGAGTTACTCGCCACACAGAAACAGCAAAAGGCCCCTGAGGTCGTCGGAAGCACAGAGCAGCACGATCTGGAAACGTCGGAAACGCGCTTTGATGACGAAACACTTACTGCGCGGGAATATGAGGTGCTCTCTGCGGCATCCCAAGGCAAGCAAAACAAGATCATTGCCAGCGATCTTTCGATCTCTGAACATACAGTTAAGCTGCATATTCACAATATCATCCGCAAGCTCGGCGTCAGCAACCGGACCGCTGCCTCCGCTTGGTACCACGCATCCTTGGCCACGCATCGGGCGTCGACAGCAAGCGCAGTCAATGGCTGAAAAGAGCAACGAGAGCTTCGAGCGGCTTCTGCTGTTGCTGGGGCGGCTGAACTACACATGGACAAATACTGAAAGCTTGCTGATCCATTTCATTGCAGGACTGTCCAAGACAACCAAAGATACGGCAGTTGTGATTTTCCTCACACTTAACACTATGCGCGCGCGCGTAGACCTTGTCGAGCGATTGGCAAAGATGGACAGCGTCGAAGATGCGGAGCGAGAGGCGGTTCTCAAGCTTACCCGTGAGATGCTGAAGCTGTCCAAACTGCGCAATCAATACAATCACTCAATCTACGCATTTGATCCTGAAAGCGGCGCGGCAAGCGCTATTCTGATGCGCATCGCGGACCGCAAACGCGACATAAAAGTAGGCAAAGCCACCCAAATTGACAACGCCGCTCTTACAGAAGTTGAAGAAACCATCAGCCGTCTTTCTGAACTCAACAGTCGGATCTGGGACACGATCAGTGTTTTGAACTATCCAAAATAGGCCAAACTGTCCAAACTAGCGTTGAGACTGGTATGGATCGGCAGATACACTGTTCGACTGCTAAGAAGACATACGAGCACTCAAAAAGAGGGTGGCAATGCTGTCTTCGATTTTGCCGATGTAGGTAAGATGGTGCCCCCACACGGACTCGAACCGCGGACCTACTGATTACAAATCAGTTGCTCTACCAGCTGAGCTATAGGGGCAATCGTAGAACTTAGCTTGGCTTCATTCTACGATAAACCTAGACCGCATAGCGCCCTAAGTTTGCGTCGTATAGCGCTTGAAAAATCGCAACGCAAGTCTGGAAAGTTGAAAAATTCAGGGAATATTTTGGCTCCCTGCGACTTGAAATCAGGAAGCAAGATTACACGTCGCATCCTGGGCGTCGGTAGATTTCTAAGTCGTAGACTTTACCGACCAGTTCATACTTATTCCATGCGTCCGAAAAGGCGGGCACCTCTGTGAAAAAGTCGAGATACTCGAACTTTGCACCATTGAAGTAAGTTTTGTCTGCTCTTGTATCCACGACAACTAGCTGTGGATTGGTGCGGAAAAAGTCTTCAAGTGCGAGATCGCGAGCCTGATCAAGTGTGGCTTGATATTGCTGCTGCATCACCGGATCGGACGTTTGCTCTAACAGGCGAGCAGCGCCGGGAAATAGCCAAAGCGCTGGCGCTCGGTTGGACGGCTCGGCTTGTGCATAATTCGCCATTGGAAAACTATGAGAGACCTTTGCGCTGAAAACCTGAACAGTCCGTGCCCCGGCTGGGCAAGTGAAATGCTGCGCAACATGATAGAAAGTCGCATTGCGATAGGGGCCATGGTTGATGACCGGAACCAAGAAGAGTCCCAACGCCAATACTGCCGGGACAAATGGCCACCAATGCTGTCTCAACCGCGCAAACTCCAAAGCAGCCCAACTTAACGCTAGCGTGCTACAAACGGCGAACGGAATACGATGATACTGCCATCCTTTGGATTGGATAAGGTAGATGGCCAAAGCGGCGAAAACAACGAGAAGCAGAGACGTCGTCTTTTGTGTTCCTCCGCCATTTAAAAGTTTGAGGAGCAACAATCCCAAAAGCGCGGCGCCTGTCAAACCAATTTGCGCCAAGACGACTGCGAATCGAATATCGTAAGCTCCATACACTTGGAATGTAAGCGGGATCACATCAGCAAAATATGCTGGGTGAAAAATGAAGCATGCCGCGACATAGAGGATCAAGAGCAAAGCTGGGACCGTATATTCAATGCGAAGGATCGGTTTGAACGAACGCTCCACAATCAGACGATGGATCAGCAGCACCAGCGGGATCAATACAAAGTAGTGTTTGAGCGCGATGCCAAACGTCGCCCAAACCGCTATCAACAGCCGTTGAGATTTTGACGCCCTGTAGTTGACGAGGACCAATGCCAGATAAGGCAGAAGGAAAATGACAAAAAGATGCTCTCTTTGTCCGAAGTCGCCCATCGGGACAATGACCAGCGCCAATGCTGCAGAGGTCAGAAAACCAATGCGCATCCAATCAGGTAGCGATCGATCCCCGCTCATAATGCGCTGCGTCATAAGGAGCGACATAAAGCTCAGAAAAAACACATATGCTTGATAGGTCAGTGTGTCAGACAGACCAAAACGCTCTGCCATCCAGACAGGGGGCACAGTTAGATAGAACGCCAATGGCGGGTTCAGCTCCAGGATTTCCTGATAAACAGGGACGCCGTTGAGCCACCATCTGGTTGAGATCAGATACCAGCTGACGTCATGGCTAAGCTGAGTGCCAAACAACATGAACGCTGCGAGGACCAAGAACAGGAACGGGAAGGAAAGGTCACGTATCATTGGGCGAACACAAAGAATTTCATCATGAGGAAAGAGCAGCTTGGTACGATTACCAAGACAGCAAGGAATGAGACAACCGGAGCAAAGGCGGTAAGCGCCAGAGGGATCAACAAGGCGAGGCCCAAACCAATGCCTGTGGCCATCCCGAATTTGATTAGTTCCGCTGTCACGTTGTCGGACCCGCGGAATGTGATCCGTCTATGTGCGTTGAAGGCAAAGACTGCAGCACCAAAATAGGCCAAGACAGACGCAGGTGTCGCCGCCAAACCGAATGCCGCATTTAAGCATGTTGCAAATAGAAAGTAGAGTGCCGATGCGACGCCCCCTACTCCGCAAAAACGGATAATCTGATCTAGCTGCAAGGGCATGACTATTTCACTTGGCCTACGGCTGCGTATTGTGCGCCCAACGGTAACCAGTGGAGTCTCTTTTCCAATGCGCGTATTGCGGGCCTGTTTGAAGGGAAGAAGACGAAGTTCTTCGTGGCCACGTTTTCAAGATTAGCGGCGCGCATCCGGCGGCGCATGTCTTTGCCACCTAGTAAGACTGCGTCGGCATCAAAAGGGCATCGCGCAACGGACAGGCGCGTTGCGGGATTAATTGGATTGTGCTCGATCAGACAAACAACACCACCTGGTGTCACGACGCGCGCTATCTCGGACATGAAGTTCGTCCATTGCTCTGTCGGCACATGGTGCATGACGCAAATCGCAAGCGTCATGTCAAAGCTGTCGTTTTCAAAAGGCAACCTGATGCCATCATAGCTGTCATAGCTTTGTGCTGGATTGTCCAAACGGGCACGGTCGATGCTTTCCACCGAAACATCAACGCCATGAACGTGGTCAAACATCGGAGCAATGTAAGGGTGCAAGGCACCTACTCCGCACCCGACGTCCAACAGTCTTTTCGCTGGGTGTTTACTTAGACGCTGCTCCAAGATGTCTTGCAGCATGAGCGCTTTCGACTGTTGAAAGAAATCGTGTGACAAACCGGAGAAGTTGATCGATTGCTCAACAGTTTCAACATAGTTGTCGCGATACGCGTCGAATTCATCCCTGGGCATATGCGACCTCGTTAGGTTGACTGATCCGTCCGATACCAGCGGCACTTACTTTTTCAGAAACGATATAGAGTGGACGTTGTTTTGCCTCAGCATGGATACGACCCACGTAAAGACCGATCACGCCGCTGATCAAAAGGTTCACGCCAGACAAGAACGCCAAGATGACAACTGTGGACGCCCAACCTTGCACAAGGCCATCCGTGAAGAGTGCGAGCAAGCTGATGTAAATTCCGTATGCAATAGCGCCAAGTGAGACCAGTGAGCCAATCCACAACGCCATCCTTAATGGTGCGTCTGAAAATCCAATCACCCCGTCAGATGCGAGGCGCAGCATTTTGCGAAGCGGGTATTTCGTCTCGCCCGCTGCGCGTTCCGGGCGATCAAATTGAACGAAGGTTTGGCGGAAGCCAACCCAAGCAAACATACCGCGAAGGAAGCGGTCCCGCTCTGGCATCGCTTGGATGGCACGGACGACTTCGCCGCTGACCAACCTGAAATCACCGACGTCTTGTGGAATATCAACAGAAGATAGCTTGGATAGTCCGCGATAGAAAATCTTGGCTGAGGCCCGCTTAAACCACGTCTCGCCATCGCGACGACGGCGTTGGGCATGAATGATCTGGTAGCCGTCGCGCCATTTCGCAATCATTTCGTGAACAAGTTCGGGCGGATCTTGAAGATCGGCATCCATGATAATCACGGCCTGACCTTGCACGGCGTCTAGACCAGCTGTCACAGCAATCTGGTGGCCAAAGTTGCGGCTGAGCCTGATGAGATTGAAGCGTGGATCGCGCTGGGCCTGTTCCGCAGCGAGAACCGCGCCCCTATCTTTACTGCCATCATCGACAAGCAAAACTTCACTTGGACCATCAATATCATCAAGCAACGCTGTCAGTCGCTCAAACAACATCGGTAAGACGGCTTCTTCATTCATGAAGGGGATCACAAAACTGTATGTGATTGCCGACTGTTTCATTTCAAACCTGCCCATTGGCCCCTCAGCCAAAAATTAACCTTTTCTGGGCAAAAGTGATCTGCCCCTCGGCGCCAGTTAATATGCATCAATGTGGCAACAGTTTGTTCAAGGATCTGCAATTTGTAGGCCAACAGTAAACAACGAAATGGTGTTTAGATTAGGGTACAAGTGGTAGATCGGAATAGCGCTATGCCCGTTCAGCGATCTGTATATAAGTGGCAAAGGCCAATGCCTGAGCCCAAACCGGAGAAACGACCTTATGCAAATTGCCCTTCACCTTGGTGTCCATTGCACTGATGAAGATCGGCTATTGAAGTGCCTTTTGCAAAACTCCGATAAATTGGCTGAAGAAGGTATAGTCATCCCAGAAACTGGTCGCTACCGCCCTGTCATTCGCGAAGCATTGCAGGTTCTTCAAGGCGATAGTGCGCCTGAGGAAATGCAACAAACCCTGCTGGATGCCCTGGTCGATGATGATGACGCTGTACGCATCTTTTTAAGTCACGATAGTTTTTTGGGCGTTCCGGGACGAGCGGTTGAGAATAACGAGCTTTACACAATGGTGCCGAAACGTGCCCCTCGTCTCAGAGACCTGTTCGCCAGTTCACAGGTTGAGTTTTTTGTGGGACTACGCAACCCCGCCACCTTTATTCCAGCTGCGTTTGGTCGCGCGAAAGAACCGGACTTTGCAAAGTTTATTGAGGGGTCGGACCCAGCGTTGCTGCGCTGGTCCGATATGATCGCACGCTTGCGTCAAGCCGTGCCAGATGCGCCCGTCACCGTTTGGTGTAACGAGGATACCCCGCTGATTTGGCATGACATCCTAAAACGCATGAGCGGCCATGATGAGTTTACTCTGCTCGACGGTCGTGACGACTTTTTAGGAGAGATCATGACAAAAACCGGTCTCGTTCGGATGCAGTCTTATTTACAGTCGCACCCTCCCCAGAACGAGATGCAACGTCGACGAATCGTTTCCGCTTTCCTTGACAAGTTCGCGATGGAAGACGCTTTGGAAGAAGAGATTGATGTCCCGGGATGGACGGAAGAATACGTTGATCATCTTTCCACGCAATATGACGCGGACGTCGCGTTGATCGGAGACATTCCAGGCGTGACGTTCATCGCTCCCTAGGAGCACTACATTCCAAGCGCCTCTTTGTAGAGGTCAAGCACAGCTTCTTCCTCAGAGATATCTTGTGGATCACGTTTGCGAAGAGCCACGACTTTGCGCAATACCTTGGTGTCGTAACCACGGCCTTTTGCCTCTGCCATCACTTCTTTTTGTTGATCTGCAATGTCTTTCTTTTCCATTTCAAGGCGCTCGTAGCGTTCTACGAATTGGCGCAATTCGTCGGCGGTGACGCGATAGGTTGTGTCTACTACAGAGGTATCGGACATTGGTTCTGCGCCTTCCTTGAAATCAAATAGGCCTCATGAGATATAGGCGCACGGCGCGGGCTTCAAGCGTCGAATATCGGTCTAAGCAGACCAAAATGTAAGGACCCGCTTTCATGGCATATCTGATCCCAGCAGGGGCAATCATCACGATGATCGGCTTGGTCCTTTTGATGGTATGTATTGTGCGTATTGCGAAAGCCCGAAAAGCGGGACTGTCTGATGATGACCTTCGCGCTGTAATGCAGGCAACCGTTCCACTGAATATGGGCGCGCTGTTTTTGTCAGCCATTGGCCTCATGATGGTGGTCGCGGGGATCTTGCTGAGTTAATCCGCCAACCACTTGTACATCACATGCGCATCCACAAGACCTTGCGCTGGATGATCAAACACTTTGGGTAATATTCCGACCGTTTCGAACTGAAGCTTATGCCAAAGCGCGATTGCACCGATATTTGACGACAGAACCAAATTGAATTGCATGGCTTTGTACCCAAGTTGTTGTGCAACTTGTTGTGAGTGTCGACACATCTGACCGGCAATACCTCGACCACGTGCGGCTTCATCCGTCACATAGCCACAATTACAAACATGCGACCCTCCGCCTGCAGCATTGGTCTTGATGTAATAAGTGCCCAATAGCCTGCCATCCGCCTCAGCGACGTAGGTCGCCGCCGGAAGCTCACACCACATCTTCAGCGCGGCTTGCTGTGTGATATCTCGCGGGACGCCATAGGTTTCACCAAGACGGAAAACAGGGCGTAACAAGTCCCATATCCCTTCATGATCAGCCGTCGTGGCCTGACGCAAATTCATAGCGTTCTTAGAGCCGTGCGCCTGTTGTCTTATCAAAGAGATGACAAATTGATGCGGGAACGTTTGCACTGAAACTATCTCCGATTTCAGCTCGGAATTCCTTGTCAGCCTTGACCGCAAGCATAGCACTTCCCGACCGCACTGTGATCATTGTCGCATCGCCCAGAAGTTCCATTGAGTAAACCGGCGCGCCCAACTCGGCAGGACCGGCTGCGACGGATGCATCTTCTGCACGGAACCCTAAGGTCACTGGACCATCTGGCCCTGTCAGGCCCTTGATCTCAATATTAGCTGCTGTGAATGTGCCGCCTGAAAGGGTCCCGTCTACAAGGTTCATCGCGGGGTTACCGATAAAGCTTGCAACGAATGTATTGGCCGGGTTGTCATAGATGTCTGTCGGTGTGCCGACCTGCTGCACAATCCCCTTCTCCATCACGACAACGCGGTCCGCCAAGGTCATTGCTTCGATCTGGTCATGGGTCACGTAAATGGTCGTCGCCTGCAACTCGTGGCTGAGGTTCTTAATCTGCGCTCGTGTAGAGACGCGCAACTTTGCATCAAGGTTTGACAGCGGTTCGTCCATCAGGAACACTTCTGCCTTTCGGACAATCGCGCGTGCCAGCGCAACACGTTGACGCTGACCGCCGGACAGAGCCGCAGGTTTGCGATCAAGAAAATCGTCTAGCTCTACCATAGCGGAGGCCCGCATCACGCGCTCATGATGATCCGCTTCCGGTACTTTACGCACCTTCAAAGGGAACCGAATGTTCTCATAAACCGTCATGTTCGGATAAAGACCGTAAGACTGAAACACCATCGAGATATCGCGGTCCTTGGGTTCGATATCATTGACGATACGATCCCCTATCCAGATCTCACCTTCGGTCGGGTCTTCGAGCCCTGCGATCATGCGCATGGTTGTGGTTTTCCCGCAGCCAGATGGGCCTAGCAGCACAAGAAATTCCTTATCCGGTATCGTAAGATCGAAATCTTTGACCCCGACAAAGCTGCCCCAGCGCTTATTGACGTTTTTGAGTTTGATTTCTGCCATGGGATCAGCCTTTCACGGCGCCTGCGGTCAGGCCGCTGACAATTTGACGTTGGAAGAAGAGCACCATAACGAAAAGAGGTGCAGTGGCGGAAACAACGGCGGCAACGGCAAACATAACGTTACCTTCTGTTTGCGTCGTACCAAGGAAAGCCGCAATGGCTGGGATCATGGTACGGTTGCTTTCCTGCAAAACCAGCGCGGTGACCACAAAGTCGTTATAGGCCAGCAAGAAAGAGAACAGCCCCGTTGTAATCACGCCCGGCCACATCACTGGAATAATGACGTGCCGGAAGGCCTGAAACTGCGTGCATCCATCGACTTTTGCGGACTCGTCCAAATCCTTTGGAATGGATTCAAAGAACGAATGAAGCATCCACAAGGTAAAAGGTTGGTTGATCGCAACAAGCACGATAATCGCGGTCGGGAGGAACCCCCAAATGTTCCAGTCGAAGAAGACCGGCAAATAACCTGAGACCAGAGTGATCTGCGGCAGCGCGCGAAACATGAGCGCAATGATTAAGAGCCAGAAGACATATTTGTATCCGGATCGCGAAAGCGCGTAACCACCAAGCGTTCCGATCGTCAGCGACGTAGTCACAACAAAAAGGCAAACGACAAAGGTGTTGATCACGTTGCGCCAGAACTCTTCTTGGATCCACGCGCCTTTATACCCAGCCGCAGTGAACGCGCTTCCATGCGTTGCCTTAGTTCGATCACCGGTCAGAGCATCCGTCCAGTCGTTGACGGAGAAGAAATCAAGCTCAACCTTAAAGCTTCCCCAAAGCGTCCAAAGAAACGGGAATGCTGCGCAGATCAGCCAAATGACAATAAAGGCAGCAAGAAATATCTGCAGGCCAAGTGGCCTCCGCTGAGAAATCGAACTCATATTAATGCCCTCCTTTGAAGTCGCGCCAAGTGCGCACGAGGACCGGCGAGAGCAGAACAGCAACGCCTAATATGGTCAGAACAGATGTTGTTGCGGCAGCTGATAGCTGCTGCGTTTCTCCGCTGAGATCGTTGAAGATGATCCAGCTAAGTGAGGTTGCATGCGCTTCCGCATTGAAACCTACGATGGGCTCAAACACCCTGAAATTGTCCATGAGTTGAATGAGCGCGACGAAAGTGACGAGCGGCATCAGGTGCGGGATCACAACATACCGAATGCGTTGCCAGCGCGTCGCACCATCAATCTGTGCGGATTCAAGCGTATCTTGAGGCACCGTTTGCAGCCCTGCATAGAACACGACAAACGCGAAGGGTGCAGAGGACCAAATCCCGTAGATAATGAGCGATATCCACATCAGCGGAGTAGACGCTTTAAGGCTCAAGCTTGGATCGTTGGCGAGGTACGAGATGAAATTGCCCAAGACCCCCCTGCTATCGATCATCCAAAACAAGATCAGCGACCCTACCAGTGGCGTGACAATCATCGGCAACAAAGAGAAGAAGATGACCAACCCTTTCAGCCTTTGGTTCAAAGAGTTGACACCTACGGCGACTGCAAATCCGAGTGCGATCAGAAGTGGTGTACAAACGAAGGTGTAGGTCAGTGTAAATGCCATTGCGCGGTAAAATGGTAGGTCGCCAAGTTCACTAAAGAACGCACCAAGGCTGTCGGTTGTCCGCCAAGCTTCGCCAACCTCGGAAAATGCCAAATGCCCACGATCTTTGTAAATCTCCAGACCAGCAAACCGGCCAAGTGGGGCCGCTTCACGCAGCTTATTCGTGGCTTCCTGGTCGATTGCCGTTTCGACTTTACAGCCAAAGGGTCCACAGTTTTCGGTCTCAATGAGCACTGCCTCATGCGGCAAGAAGACCGACTGCATCAAAACTGAAACGATGGGAAAAGCGATAAACACCAACATCGCCAGCCCGGTCGGCAGAAAGAACCAGAAGAAGGTTCTATGTTTCATGGAATGTCCCCCGTTGCTCCGTCACGCAGCATAATTCAGCGTCTCGGGCATTTGGCTGAAGGGCGGGCAAACCGCCCTCCAGCTTTTTTAAGCTCTGCAGATTATTGCAGGAAGCCGTTCTCTTTTGCAGCTGCACGGTAAGCCGCTTCTACGTCACCCAGCGCTTGCTCTGCGCTTTCTTTGCCCTGCATGAAGTCTGTCAGTTCAGCACCAAGGGCTGTGTGCATCAGACCCATGTATGGCAGCATTGGGTAAGGGATCGCACCACTTTGGGCCGCCGCAAAAACACCTTCCGCAGATGGGGTCGGCTCATACCCTTCAAGCAACCAAACGGCTTGCTTTGCAGTCTCGTCATCGCTGAGGATACGGTCTGGATTGATACCGTTCATCATCGCAAGGAACGTCGCTTCCGCATCAGCGTCACTGATGTTTTTCGCGACAGTCCAGCCATCCCACCACAGTGTTGTAGCCGGAACTGAGCCACCACCAACAGTCATCGGGCCAGCGATTGCGAAACCATCAATAACCTCCTGAGGGACACCATCTGCATCCGTCATTGTGGCGGCGCGGGAGCCCCACATGTTCATCAGTGCGACGTTGCCTGCACGGAATTCACCATTCGTGACGTTGGAGTCATGTGTCAGGAAGTCAGGATTCATGTATTCTGACAGCGACTTCATCATTTCGAGCGCTTTTACGCCAGCCTCAGAATTGACCATTGGCTCGGCAGAGCCGTCCTTAAAGTGCTGACCGCCATACCCCAAGAACATGTTGTTGAATTCCTGCGCAAGGTTCCAACCAGCTTTGTATGCGCCGCCGACAGGGTTCTCGGACAGGCCTTTTTCGCGCAGCATTTTGGCTGCAGACAGCATGTCTTCATAGGACGTTGGCACTTCAAGACCAGCTTCTTTCAAGAGGTCCGCGCGGTAGACGAGGTGCTGCGCGTTGGCCATGAATGCGACAGCCATTGCTTTTCCATTGATCGTAATGATCTGAGTTTTCTGCAGATCGCCACCGTGCTTTGCGATCAGATCGTCCAATGGACGGATCACGTCATTGTTCATCAACGCAACGATAGAAGAGTTCGCAATGATTGCTGTCGTGTATTCAGCAGGGTTGCCCTGCATACCAGCGAGGTTGATCTTCTGGTGATCGGCGGTCAAGTTGCTCTCGACCGTCACGTTGTCACCCGCACAAGCCTGAGCTCCGGCACCAACTGTTTGAATGGCCGGGAATTCATTCCCGATAATGCTGACACGCCCATCGGTGACTTTGCATCCGTGACCATCAGCCATCGCTGCCGTCGCGAAGGCTGCAACAGCCACACCGCTCATTAGCGCTGTTTTGAAGTGTTTCATGTTCTTCTCCCTGTGTATTAGGCCCTTGGAAACATCCCTAGCCCGACATCTCTTTTGCCGCTGAAATTCGCAGTTCTTAGGTTATGAATACGTATTCTCGCAGCAGCTGCCCGTAGGTTGGCAATCCCAACGCGTCTTTGCAAGACTAATTTTTTGCATGAGCCTCAAAGCTGCTCGAATTTTTGTCTCTCGGTTGCAAGCTTTGACAACAGCGGAGAGAGTGACCAAAGGTCTGGATCGACTTCAGCCAGCCCTTCAATAAGACGCGCGACGTGATGAGGTGTAAGCGCATCGGCTTGATGCATGGGGCCACCCTTCTCTCGCGGAAACCCAAATCCATGAAGCATAACAACATCAATGTCTGATGCGCAGGACGCCACGCCCTCTTCCAGAAGCTGTGCGCCGGTGTTAATCATCGAACAAAGCAACCTGTCGCGGATGTCTTGCCCCGTAAATGCGAAAACACTTCGTTCTTTGTCCGCACGCTCATCTGCAAGCATTTTGAGCATATCGGGGTTCGGTTCCCCGGTTCTTCGCCCATCCGGATAGACATAGTATCCCTGCCCTGCCTTCTGTCCGGTCCACCCTGCTTCACACATCCGGTCCGCAAGCTCCAAGTCAAGCGGTGCGGGCCAGTCGGTATTTCTGCGCCGCAAGGCCCAAGAAACGTCTAGACCGCTTAGGTCTTGTGCTTCGTAAGGACCAAGCGGCATCCCAAAGTCCCGCATAGCCGTGTCGATTTGAGCGGGTGTCGCACCTGACAGTAACAACCTGTCCGCAACTTTACGGTAGCCTTGAAGAATTCGATTGCCAAGCAATGCCGGTTGCGCTGTTGCGCGCACAGGGATTTTTCCCAACGCTTTGGCCAAAGAATGCGCGGTGACGACAGCAGTAGCATCGGTATCCTCTGTCACGCCAATTTCGACGAGCTTCATCCGGTGTGCAGGGGCAAAGAAATGCATGGCAACGACGTCCGTCTTGCGGCCGGCCGCATCGGCAAGGTCTTTGACATTCTGATAAGACGTATTGCTTGCCAAGACTGCGCCAGACTTGGCCAAACGCCCCAGCTTGGCAAACACGGCTTCCTTCAGAACCATATCTTCAGGCAAGGCCTCAATGATCACATCCGCATCGCGGAGCGCATCAATCTCAGTGGTCAGGTTCAAATAATTGAGCGCGCTGGTCCCTTGACCTTGTGTCATTCGACCGGTTGAGACCGCACGTTTGTAGTGCTCACCGATACGGTCAAGGGCAGCGTTCACGCCCGTCTCACCCTCCTCGACGAGTGTTACAGGCAACCCCGCACTCAAACAGGCGATGACAATTCCAGACCCCATCAGCCCACCGCCGATGACACCCACACGGTCGACCTGTCTTGCACTGGCTTGCTTCAATTCAGGAAATTTCGGTGCACGGCGTTCAGCGAAAAAAGCGTGCCGTAAGCCAGCGGAGGCTCGTGACGCTAAACATTCGGAAAACGCGTCGCGCTCTACCTCGATGCCAACATCGAAGGGCAAAAGCAATGCGGATTCAACGCAGTCAATGATCTTCTTTGCCGCAAATCGGTGATCATTCTGGCGCCGTCTTTCTGACACGCGGGACATGTAATGCGCCCCGTCTGCCAAACAATCCCGACGGTCACGTGTTGGTTTCGTCTCATCGGTGTCAGCCGCCAGCGCCTTGACGGTTTCACGTAAATCGTCACCGACCACACCATCGATCAACCTGATTTCCAGCGCCTTTTGCGCGGATATAGGCTTTCCACTCAACATCAGGTCGAGCGCCGCATCTACACCCACCAATCGCGGCGTGCGTTGAGTGCCGCCGGCGCCCGGTAGTATGCCTAAGTTGATCTCCGGCAGCCCCAGTTGAGTGTCTTCATGTGCAACGCGGTAATGTGCGGCCATAGCCAGTTCTAACCCGCCGCCCAATGTCGTGCCGTGAAGGGCCGCAATGACTGGTTTGTCTGACGCTTCAATAAGATCGCACAGGTCCGGCAGCCCGGGTTGTTGCAGGGGTTGTCCAAACTCTGAAATATCTGCGCCCGCTGGAAACGTACGGCCATTCGCCGCCAGAACGATCGCCGTAATTCTCTCGTCTGACAGACAAGCCTCAAGCGCACCAAGAATGCCCCGTCTCACCGCAGTTGAAAGCGCATTTACTGGTGGATTGTCGATTGCAATAACTGCGACACCGCTTTGACGCTCAAGCCGGACTGGATGTTTCATGGCCTTGTTCCATTAATAATCTCGACTGCCTCCGCCGCCAAAAGGGGAATTGCCGCCGCGTAGCTGCGAGCGGTTTGCGGATTGGAGGCATTGCCATCTAAGGCACGCCGTACCACGCCCTCCAATATTGCGGCGAGCCGAAAGAAAGAAAAGGCCAAATAGAATGGCCAGTTTTCTGGTTGCTTGATGCCTCTGCGAGAACAGTAAGATGCGACATATTCTTGCTCAGACGGGATGCCCAAAGCGTTCCGATCCAGCCCGCCAAGGCCGCGCATTCCGCCTTCATAAGGAAGACGCCATTGCATGCATTGATAGGCTAGATCTGCGAAAGGGTGTCCGAGCGTACTCAGTTCCCAGTCCAAAAGCGCAATCACTTCAGAGGTTTCTGGTGCGAAGATCATGTTGTCGAGCCGATAGTCGCCATGAACCAAAGCCACTTGGCCATCATCTGCCGGCATATTCGCGGCCAGCCAGTCCATCAGTCTGTCCATATCTGCATTGTCTGTGACTTTTGAGGCGAGGTATTGCCGCGACCACCTGTCTGTCTGGCGGTCGAAATAATTTCCGGGTTTGCCAAAATCGTGCAATCCCGCAGCTTCCAGATCGAGGTTGTGAAGCGACGCCAGCGTCATATTCATCTGATCGTAAAGCTCAGCACGTGCAGCTTTAGAGACTTCCGGTATGGATGGATCCCAGAAAATCCTGCCCTCCATCATCTCCATGATGAAGAACGCGCGTCCGATCGGAGATGCGTCATCATTTGCGAGATGGATCATGCGTGGCACCGGCACATCGCTACTATACAACGCAGCCATGACCCGAAACTCGCGCTCCACCATATGAGCCGACTTCAGCAACGGCCCCGGTGGCTTTGAACGTAGAACGTAAGACGCCGTATCCGTCGTCAACTTGTAAGTCGGGTTGGACTGACCGGTTGCAAATTTGGTGATCTCTTTGAGTGATCCCAACCAAGGCGTTGCATCACGCAAATAAGGCCGCAAAACATCAAGCGTAATTTCGGTCGTAGAACCCATAGCGTACCTTTACGCGCGTCTGGCTGATTGACAAGCGCTCCCTCCCCCATAGGCTGCATGAAACCAATGAAGGATCCTGCTGTCATGAACCTCGGCCCCACTGACCGTCTCCACCCCATTCGCGATGCCGTCATCGCAATGGTTCGTGATGAAATCGCGCCGATGGAGGAGCAATACTTCGCGGAAGTTGAGGTTGGCGATCGCTGGGAACTTACTGAAAAACAAGTCGATATCCTTGAAGGCCTGAAATCCAAAGCGAAAGACCTTGGCCTATGGAACCTGTGGTCATCTGAAACAGGTCATCAGTTGTCAACGGTTGAATACGCCTATTTGGCTGAAGAAATGGGCAAAGCGCATCTTGGCCCTGAGACGTTCAATTGCAATGCGCCTGACACCGGCAATATGGCGGTGTTTGAAAAATACGGATCACCTCAGATGCGGTCGCAATGGCTCAATCCACTACTCGAAGGGAAAATTCGATCTGCTTATCTGATGACAGAGCCACAGGTCGCTTCTTCCGACGCAACGAATATATCTTTGAGCTGTGTTCGCGACGGTGACCAATACGTTCTGAACGGCGAAAAGTGGTGGGCCACTGGTGCCGGTGATCCACGTTGCGCGGTCTACATTGTAATGGTGCGCACGGCGCAAGACGGACCGAAGCATCAACAGCACTCTATGATTGTAGTGCCATCCGATACGCCCGGCATTGAGAAACTGCGCGCGATGCAAGTGTACGGGGATGACGAGGCCCCGCACGGGCACATGCATATCCGGTTCACCGACGTCCGTGTGCCAGCAGAGAACATGTTGCTTGGCGAAGGGCGAGGGTTTGAAATTGCTCAGGGCCGACTGGGACCCGGCCGCATTCACCATTGTATGCGTGCAATCGGCATGGCGGAACGCGCATTGGAATTGATGTGTCGCCGCGCATTGTCTCGCGAAGCATTCGGTAAGTCATTGGCACAACTCGGGGGCAATTTCGACTACATCGCCAATGCCCGCATGCAAATCGAGCAGGCACGTCTTCTGTGCCTTAAAGCCGCCTGGATGATGGATCAGGGAGATGCGCGCGCCGCAGCGCCATGGATTAGCCAGATCAAAGTTGAAGCGCCACGCATTGCGCTGGAGATTACAGATCAGGCTGTCCAGATGTACGGCGCGCAAGGGATCAGCCAGGACACCCCGCTTGCGCGACAATGGGCGCATCTGCGGACGTTGAGACTTGCCGATGGACCGGATGCGGTCCACCGCAGACAGGTTGCGCGGGCAGAGTTGCGTCAATATACGCAAGAAAAAATGTAGAAGGCTGGGTTACGCGTCAAACAGGAACGTTGTCAAAGTAGTCTTCATCATCGGCAACCGCTCGGGCTGGTCTGATGTGTTTTCTTGACTGCGTTTTCGTCTCATTCAGCTTGCGCCAAAGGATATCCTTTACATCGTCAAGCTTTTTAGGGTCTTCAATAAGAGTATCTAGAATAGTGCTTAGGTCTTCATGGCCGTTAAGGGTCACGACGTCCTCCCAGAAATAAGTTGGCTGCGTTAGAAACTTATCACAACGCATGGACCGCCGATAGGAAAATGCACTCATATTAACCAATAAGACAAGAAATGCCTAAAATTGAGACAATGCATACATTGTCCGCCAACCGAGCAGGCACGGGAAAGTCGCAAAAGAGGAAGGACCATAATGCCTTTAGATTGGATTTGGGGACTAGTCGGCGGGTTGTTGATAGGGACCGCTGCAGCCGCCTACTTATTGCTCAACGGCAAAATAATGGGAGCATCTGGCCTTCTTAGTGGCGTGCTCGACCGCTCAACCCAAGGCAAGTCGCGCATCGAGGCATTATTTTTTCTCTCTGGTTTGGTCGGAGTTCCCTTCATCTGGCATCTTGTTGTGGGGGCACCTGACACACATCTCATATCGAACACCGCCGTCTTGATTATTGCCGGGCTCTGCGTAGGATTTGGTACCAGACTGGCCAACGGATGCACATCGGGACATGGAGTCTGTGGAATTTCCCGATTGTCCGTAAGGGGCATTATTGCAACCGCAATCTATGTCAGCGCTGGGGTTCTGTGCGTCTACGTGGGTCGTCATCTTCTAGGGTTAATCTGATGCGCGGATTGGTATCGTTTTGCGTCGGTGGCGTCTTTGGTATGGGTCTTCTGCTCAGTGGGATGACCAACACGAAAAAAGTTCAAGGTTGGCTTGATTTGACGGGAGCATGGGACCCCACACTCGCCTTTGTCATGGGAGGCGCGATTTTACCAATGGCCATCGCATGGCAATTGTCTCGGCAGAAAGCCACACCACGATTTGGCGATGCCTTTCCACAGCGACCAGACCCTGACATCACATCGAGTCTAGCGATTGGGTCGATTCTCTTCGGCATTGGCTGGGGGTTATCCGGCCTCTGCCCCGGTCCTGCCATGGCATCATTGGGGTTTGGTGGCGGGTCATCATGGATATTTTTTGTCGCCATGGCGTTTGCAATGAGCTTACAACCATACGTGACAAACGCCGTTACAAAAGTTATCCAATGACCATGGATATTCGCCCACTTTCTTCCGATTTCGCCGTTGCCCCACAAATTCGTTCAGACGACGTAGCGCTATTGAAAGAGCAAGGCTTCACCCACATCATCTGCAATCGCCCCGCTTTTGAAAGTGCACCCGAGGATTCTCCCGAAAACATTGGCAAGGCAGCAATGGAAGCCGGCTTGGGCTGGACGGACAACCCCATGACAGGCGGACAACTTTCAATGGAGATGATCGACGACCAGCGCGCAGACGGAAAAGTTCTGGCATATTGTGCATCTGGGACGCGATCAGCGGTGTTGTGGGCTTTGTCCCAAGCCAACTCTATGCCCGTCGATGACATTTTAGCTGCTATGGAAAACGCAGGATATCCCATGGAGCAATTGCGCAGCCAGTTAGAGATGCTTGCGTCTCAGAATTCAGCATCCTAGCCTGACATAATGAGCAAATCACCAGATCACAGATGGCACGATATGGGCGGCGATGCCGCTGGTCCCGTGCCCAACGACCAACATGACTTTGCCTTATGGGAAAAGCGTGTCGATGCGCTTATGATCTTGGGCTCTGCGCGTGGGCACTTTACCGTTGACGGCTTGCGGCGCTGCCTCGAAGACATGGGCGAGCAAGCATTTGAAGAAATGACCTACTATGAGCGGTGGGTCGCTTCCGTAAACCAGAACCTAATCGAAGCAGGTGTCTACTCCTTGGAGGAGTTGGGCGCCAAGATGGAAGAGGTTAAAGCACGGGGAGATACGTATGGATCTGCTCAAGATGCTTGAGCCCGGTCTCCCAGTTACTATCCGCGACATGTCACCACCCGGCCATGTTCGGACACCAAAATATCTGCGTGGCAAGTCCGGCGTGATTGAACGGGCGTTGGGTCCATATGAGAACCCCGAACAGCGCGCCTATTGCTTACCCGCATCCAAGAAGCAGCTTTATCGCGTACGCTTCACGATGGAAGAACTTTGGGGCGGTAACGCGGAAAACCCGCATGACACGCTCGACGCAGAAATCTACGAACATTGGATCGAGGTTTGAGTTATGCCCCATGATCATCACGACCACGATCACCTCTCCCCGTCTGGTCATCCCTACCGGCAAGACAACGATGAAGCGCTGACCTACTGGCAGACCATGGAAATCGCCATTCGCGAACTGCTGATTGAGAAAGGCGAAGTCACGTCTACAGAAATCAATGCTCAGATTGACGCGATGGACGCTCGCACCCCCACAAATGGAGCGAAAGTTGTTGCTCGTGCATGGGATGAACCTGACTTCAAGGCCGCATTGCTTGAAGATGGAGCCAAAGCCACGAAAGAAATGGGATTCGACATTGGCCCCATGAACCTTGTCGCTGTCGAGAACACAGATGACGTGCATAATGTTATCGTTTGTACGTTGTGCAGTTGCTACCCACGCAATCTTCTCGGTTTGCCACCAGACTGGTACAAAACGCGTGAGTACCGTTCACGCACAGTAAAAGAGCCCCGTAAGGTGCTGGCCGAGTTTGGGGTAAACTTGCCTGAAAACGTGGCTTGCCGCGTGCACGACAGCACGGCTGATATGAGGTACATCGTTCTCCCCGCGCGGCCAGCCGGTACAGATGGTTGGAGCCAAGAGCAGTTGGCGGAGCTCGTCACACGCGACGCAATGATCGGGACGGGCCTACCCCTTCCAGCCTCGTGAGCTTGTGATCGTCCACCGACCCTCTTATGTCGGAAAAGTTGAAACGGCACGAAAGCCCATCCACAAATGGCACTAGGCGAAACAGCAGGCGGACGCAAAGGCCCCGTCGAGTTCATCTCAAACATAGCCATTCGTTTGGTGATCGGCTTAGCGATGCTTGTTCCCTACAAATTCCGCGTACCAATGGCCGGTTGGATCGTCTCACGAATAGTGGCCCCGCTGGCGGGCTACTCCAAACGGGTGAAAGACAATCTTGCCTATGTCTGCCCTGATCTGCCAGATGAAGAAGTTCGTCGCTTGATGCATGCTGTCCCAGACAATGCTGGCCGTACATTGATCGAAATCTATTCTGGCAAAGGGTTCACTGATCGCTTTGTCGATGCGCCGCTTACTGGTCCTGGTGTCGTGGCGCTGGAAGACGCGCATAAGAATAAGCGCCCCGTCGTTTTGGTCACGGGCCATTTTGGGAACTATGACGCCCCAAGGGCGGCGCTCATTGCAAAGGGGTTTAACGTCGGCGCACTCTACCGCCAGATGAATAACGCCTATTTCAATGAACACTATGTCGCGGCAATCAGCAAAATAGGAACCCCAGTCTTTCCACGTAGCAGACGTGGCCTGTCAGGCCTGATCAAGTTCTTGCGCGCCGGAAATATGGGGGGCTTCCTTATTGACCAATATATGTTTGACGGGGCCAATCTGACGTTCTTTGGCAAAACAGCACCGACTGCGCTGTCCGCAGCAGAACTCGCTCTGAAGTATGACGCGCTTGTCGTTCCAACCTACGGAATTCGTCAGCCTAACGGTCTGGACTTCGAAGTCGTATGTGAAGCGCCAATCGCACATAGCACGCCAGAGGAAATGACCCAGGCACTGAACAATTCACTCGAAGCCTTGGCCCGAAAACACATGGATCAGTGGTTTTGGATACACCGGCGCTGGAAACCTGAGCAAGCAGACCTCCGAGCATCAATGGGACGTGGTTAGTTAACTTTCTGGGCCGCCAAAATCGGGCCGGAGATACCATCCTGGATAATAATGACGGCGGGCGTATCGCTTGCAGTCTTTGTATCAAAACTTAGCGGGGTGTTACCGTCCCAATCTGCGATCTTTGTCCAGCCCCGCACCACGTTGTGATACGTTAATTGGTGACCTGCAAGCTCGCCGCGTTTGATCGAAACAGTCTCTTTCGGTGAGTATTGTACAAGTTGTACAACCATGCGTCGTTGTGATTTTGTTTCTGCGCGCACCGTAATCACATTGCCGGATCGTTTTGCTTCCATTTGTACGGAAGGCTTCTGGGACAAGTGTTTGTTAATGGCGTCGGCCAATTCCATGCTCCGGGTCCCGACGACGCTATCAACGCCGCCAACAATCATCTGTGGCGTATAGATCATCGAAGACCCAGAGTGTGCGGCATAGCCTCTTTGCCGTTGCGTGAAGGCAGGATTAGCAAACTGATCTTTCCAGCCGAGGTAATCCCAGTAATCAACATGCAGTGACAGCGCGATTACATCATCTCGCTTTGCCAATTCGCCAAGCAGTTTGTCAGCGGGCGGGCAGGACGAGCATCCTTGAGACGTAAAAAGCTCGACCACGACATCAGCGGAGGCCGATTGGATCGGGCTCATTCCTAAAAACAAGGCAGATGCCGCGACTAAAATTCTACGCATGAACTCTTCCTTTTGAGTGGTCCGCTATCAACTAGCGAGCCAAGCTTGCCTTTACCAATCAAACCTTTGCGAGCATTTGTCATATCCAGCGTCGTGTTTTAGCAAAATACTCCTCGGCTGTTGCACCGAATGCTTTCTTAAGGCTGACTTCCTCGGGAATGACAAAGCGCATAGAAAGCACCACGACAAAAACTGGAAGCAATATCAAATTGATAGGCTGACCCCTTCCAAAGATTGCTCCCATCAGAATTATTACCATCGCCAAATAAATTGGATTTCTTGATAGTCGAAATGGTCCCTCATTGATCAATTTTTCGGGCATGTGATGCGGTTCAATCGTGGTCTTTCGCTTCCAGAACCAAAAGGCAGACCATCCGATGACCGCCAAACCCAAACCGATAAATCCCCAGCTCAGACCGGTGGTGAATGGGCCCACGTAAAAACCGGGTACAGCTGATGCCATTGCCCAATTCAGAACCAAGAATAACACCAGCCAGATTGGTGGTAGATCGGGAAAACCCTTCATTGCGTATGCTCCAGCGCCCCCTCGTGCCGTTAGAGGGTTAACAATACGCAAAAAGCCTCCGGCGGCAACCGGAGGCTCTTGAAGCTGGCTAGAAAGTGAGAGTTAAGCTGCAGCCAGATCGCGCAGAACGTAATGAAGAACGCCACCGTGTTCGATGTATTCTTTCTCGATTGCAGTATCGATCCGACATTTCAGGGAAATTTCTTTAACAGTGCCATCCGCCATGGTGATCTTGCAGGGCACCTCGCTAAGCGGCTTCAGATCACCCTCTAGCCCTGTAATATCGACCGTCTCGTCGCCTGTAAGGCCCAGCGAGTCGCGGCTATCTCCATCAGTGAATTCAAATGGAATAACGCCCATCCCAACGAGATTGGAACGGTGGATCCGCTCAAAGCTCTCCGCAATGACGGCTTTCACACCCAGAAGTGCAGTGCCTTTCGCTGCCCAATCTCGTGACGACCCTGCCCCGTACTGCTCCCCTCCGAAGATGACCAAAGGCGTGCCATTCGCTTGGTGAGCCATGGCCGCGTCAAAGATGGAAGTTTGCTCACCATCTGGACCCTTAGTATACCCCCCTTCGACGCCATCTAGCATTTCATTCTTGATCCGGATGTTGGCAAAGGTTCCGCGCATCATAATTTCATGATTACCGCGACGCGATCCGTAAGAGTTGAACTCGCGTGGTGCAACCTGACGGTCGATCAAATATTGACCTGCGGGCGTAGACTCCTTGAACGCACCAGCGGGTGAGATGTGATCCGTTGTGATCATATCACCTAACAACGCCAGCACTTTTGCACCTTTGACATCGGCGATTACACCGGGTTCAGGGGACATGCCCTGAAAGTATGGGGGATTTCGCACATATGTCGAAGTCGCAGGCCAGTCATAGGTCAAACTATCAGTTGTCTCGACACCCTGCCATTTCTCGTCACCTGTAAAGACTTCCGCATATTTTTCCATGAATGCTTTGCGTGTCACAGTTCGCTCGACCAATTCAGCGACTTCTTGAGAGGTCGGCCAGATATCTTTCAGGAAAACGTCGTTCCCGTCTTTGTCGGTGCCAATTGCATCCTCAGCAAGGTTGATATCCAACGTGCCTGCCAATGCATATGCCACGACCAGTGGTGGTGAAGCCAGATAGTTGGCCCGCACATCCGGGCTGATCCTGCCCTCAAAATTCCGATTGCCCGACAACACAGACGTTGCCACCAGATCGCCTTCAGCAATCGCGTCTGAGATCTCTTTTTGGATCGGGCCGGAGTTTCCGATACAGGTCGTGCACCCATATCCCACAAGGTTAAATCCAATCGCGTCCAAGTCATCTTGCAGCTCTGCAGCCTCGAGATAAGCCGACACCACTTGCGAACCCGGCGCCAGAGACGTTTTCACCCAAGGCTTACGGTTCAAACCAAGCGCCCGGGCTTTGCGCGCGACTAGGCCAGCTCCGATCATCACGTAAGGGTTTGATGTGTTGGTACAGGACGTGATTGAAGCGATCACGACCTTGCCGCTCTCCATTGTGTAATCTTCGCCAGCAACACTCACCTCTTTGCCCATCGGGCGTTTGAACGTTTCTTCCATTTCACGACGGAATGCGCTGCCACCTTCTGTCAGGGCGACAAAATCCTGTGGGCGTTTTGGACCAGAAATCGCCGGTACAATCGTCCCCATGTCGAGGCTCAAAGTGTCGGTATAGATCGGGCTATAATTCGCGTCCCGCCAGAAACCGTTTTCTTTTGCATAGGCTTCAACGAGCGCAATCGTTTCCTCATCTCGACCGGTATTGGTAAGGTAGCGAAGTGTCTCTCCATCAATTGGGAAGAACCCACAAGTTGCGCCATATTCGGGCGCCATGTTTGCAATCGTCGCACGATCTGCCAACGGCAGGCCATCGAGCCCTGCACCATAGAATTCAACAAATTTGCCGACAACGCCTTTAGCGCGCAGCATTTCAACGACTTTCAACACAAGGTCTGTCCCTGTCGTGCCTTCGACCATCGCACCGGTTAGTTCAAATCCAATGACTTCCGGAATCAGCATAGAGATCGGTTGGCCCAGCATCGCGGCTTCCGCCTCAATCCCACCAACGCCCCAACCCAGCACGGCTGCGCCGTTGACCATCGTTGTGTGGCTGTCGGTGCCCACAAGCGTATCCGGGTAAGCTACCATCTCGCCATTCTGGTCAGTGTCGGACCACACCGTCTTCGCCAGATATTCAAGGTTCACTTGGTGGCAAATTCCTGTGCCAGGCGGCACAACACGGAAATTGTTAAACGCGGACTGGCCCCATTTCAGGAAGGTATAGCGCTCCATGTTGCGCTCATATTCGCGGTCGACATTCATCTGGAACGCGCGCGGATTGCCGAACTCGTCAATCATAACGGAGTGGTCAATGACTAAGTCCACGGGATTAAGCGGATTGATTTTCTCTGCATCGCCGCCCAAAGCCACCAGACCATCACGCATTGCTGCGAGATCAACCACTGCTGGCACGCCGGTGAAATCCTGCATCAAGACACGTGCGGGGCGATAGGCGATTTCCTTCGGGTTTTTACCGCCAGCCTTACCCCAGTCAGCAAAGGCCTTGATGTCGTCGACATGTACTGTCTTGCCATCTTCGAAGCGAAGCATGTTTTCCAACACGACCTTCAGTGCGGCGGGCAATCTGGAAAAGTCGCCAAGTCCTGCATCCTCTGCAGCCTTGATGGAATAGAAGGCATAAGACTTATCGCCAACTTTCAGCTTTTTGCGGGTTTTTGACGTATCGTGTCCGACTGTAACGGTCATGGGCTGCTTTCCTTTTGGGATGTGGCACTGACAAATTATAGCGTTGATGTACCGTCAACGCGACTGGCGGATCAAGGTTCCTCGCCGAACTAACAGAGCCAATTGAACACAAGTTATGATTAAGACGTCCGACGCTGCCCCCCCTTCCCTGCCTTCAACCAATCGGCTAAGCGGTTCGGAATGGACGTCAAAATAGAAAATGTATCATGTTCCCGGGGCGACAGAACTGTTCTGTCGAATGTTTCGTTTCATGTAAAATCTGGTCGGGCATTGATTTTACGTGGCGCGAATGGAGCGGGAAAGACGACCCTTTTGCGATGTCTCGCCGGACTTACACCGCCGATCACTGGTGCTCTTTCATTTTCACCAGACGATGTGGCTTACAGTGCCCATGCCGACGGGTTAAAATCTCAAATGAGTGTCGCAGAGACGCTTGAATTCTGGGGCAAGGTCTACGGTGCAGCTGACATAATGCCTGCCGTCGGGGCATTTGATCTGAAATCGCTCCTCGACCGCAAAACACAATTCTTGTCCGCTGGGCAAAAACGGCGCTTGTCTCTTGCGCGGATGGTTTTGACGAGACGCGCGATCTGGGTGATGGATGAACCAACGGTATCCTTAGATGCACATGCGGTCTCGCAATTCGCAAGAGCGGTCGAGACCCACCTGTCGGCTGGCGGTACAGCGATTATCGCAACACATATTGAGCTTGGCCTCCACAACGCTGCTGTTCTCGATATTGGCACATTTCAAGCCGAAGAGACCGTTGAGACTGATCCATTTTTGGACGAGGCCTTCTTATGATTGCCTTGCTACGTCGTGACCTTGTGTTGGCCATACGTGCTGGCGGTGGGTTTGGGCTTGGCCTCGCGTTCTTCTTGATCCTTTGCATTCTGGTGCCCTTTGGCGTCGGACCCAACCCGGACCTCCTGGCCCGCATCGCGCCCGGTATCTTGTGGGTAGGCGCGCTGCTGGCCTGCCTCTTGTCACTTGATCGCATTTTTCAACTAGACTTCGAAGACGGAACACTCGACCTGCTCGCCACATCCCCACTGCCGCTGGAGGGCGTCGCGACAATCAAATCGTTGGCACATTGGCTGACAACAGGTCTGCCTTTAACACTTGGCGCTGCGCCCTTGGGCCAGTTGATGAATATACCGCAGGATGCAGTGTTTTGGCTGGTATGCGGTCTGGCACTCGGCACACCTGCGCTGTCTGTGATTGGCACTTTTGGTGCTGCACTCACCGTCGGTTTGAAACGAGGTGGGCTGTTAATCTCTCTGCTCGTTTTGCCCCTCTATATGCCAACGCTGTTGTTTGGCGCAGACGCAGCGCGCCGTGGTGCTGAAGGGCTGGATGCAACGACACCCCTCCTCCTGATGGCAGGTATCTCTGCTGGTTGCGTCGCGTTACTACCATTCGCAACGTCTGCTGCACTTAGGATGAACTTACGATGACTTCCGCGTGTGCGGCCTTGGGCAGCATTGCAGCCTGTCTGATGCTGCCATAGATAGAGCCTATGTCGATCTGGAAATACGCAAACCCCACACAGTTCATGAAAACATCCGGCTGGATGTTGCCGCTTTTCAGTGTGCTCGCAACCGTGTGCGTCGCAACCGGGCTGATCTGGGGCTTTTTCTTTACACCGGACGACTTTCGACAGGGCTCCACTGTGAAGATCATCTATCTTCATGTCCCATCGGCGCTAATGGCTATAAACGGCTGGTTGATGATGCTGGTAGCGTCCTTGATCTGGTTGATCAGACGCCATCACGTCTCAGCGCTTGCCGCGAAAGCAGCAGCACCGCTAGGGCTCGTAATGACGGTGATTGCACTTCTGACCGGAGCGATTTGGGGACAACCGATGTGGGGAACCTACTGGGCATGGGACCCAAGGCTGACCTCGTTCCTGATCCTATTCCTGTTTTACCTAGGCTACATCGCTTTGTGGCAAGCTATTGAAACCCAAGACGTGGCAGCGGACCTCACATCCGTCCTATGTCTTGTCGGCTCAGTCTTTGCTTTACTGAGCCGTTACGCCGTGAATTTCTGGAACCAAGGCTTGCATCAGGGCACCTCCGTTCCCGTTGCGACAGGCGGTCGATCCATCTCAGACGTCTTCTTCATACCGCTCGCAATAAGCATGGCAGGCTTCGTTTTTCTCTTTATCGCCCTTCTGTTGCTTGGTACGCGCACAGAAATTCGTGCGCGACGCCTGAAGGCGCTTCAAAATCGCGAGATGAGGCGCGAGACTTCAAATCAGCAAAACTTGCATGCAGAAAGCTAAGAATGCCAGAACTCGGTAAATACCAAGACGCCGTTCTTTCGGCATACGGCCTGTCTTTGTTCCTGCTTTTTGGCCTTGTCGCTTTCATGGTTTGGCGGGCGAAGTCGACTAAAAGACAGCTTGAGAAAGTAGAAAACCGCGAAGTCTAGCTCCGCGGTTTTCTAACTTTTATCTACTAAAGGCGCATGATCAGGCCGGTACGTCATGATGCCAGAAGGGCCTGTAATCAGTAGATGTAGCGGATTTGATCGCTCCAGTACCGCTCCATCCGACGTAGAGATCCGTTAATCTCCTCTATGCCGGTGCTCCCTAACAGACCGCTTTTTTCCATGCCTTCGGCATGTCGGGAGAACAAGTCTTGCACGTGATCCCGCACCTCACGTCCTTTTGGCGTCAACCGGACACGCACTGAGCGGCGATCAATCTCACAGCGTTGATGGTGCATATACCCCATCTCTACCAGTTTCTTGAGGTTGTAGGAGACATTGGAGCCTTGGTAATATCCACGCGACTTTAGCTCGCCGGCTGTCACTTCGTTGTCGGAGATATTGAACAGCAACAGAGCTTGCACCGCGTTGATATCCAACAGGCTCAACCGTTCAAATTCATCTTTGATCACATCCAGCAGAAGTCGGTGAAGTCGTTCTACCAAGGCGAGGCTTTCAAGATAACCTGCCATAAAATCATGCGCATCTGTTTGCATGAACCTTTGCTGAATACTCATCATTTGCTCCGTGGCTTAACTGCTCTTTGAAGCTTGAGTAGGCCGCAGGGCTGAATAATCGGTTAAACGAACAACAGGTTTGAGAAAATTTTTCGTTATAAAACAGTTAACTCCGCAAAGCGCCGCCCGTTGTCACAACATGGCTCATCAATTCTGCGAACTTTTCTGGTGCCCCAACCTGACCCGACGCCCAAGCGTACATGTCATGATCGTTCTCACTCAGCATCTCATCATAAAGCGCAAGATCATCATCACTAAGCTGGTCAAGACCGGATCGCGCAAAGCTGCCGAGGATCAAGTCCATTTCCTTGATCCCACGACGCATTGACCGCAGCTTGAGGCGCTTGATCCGGAGCGCACGGGGTTCGTCGTGGCGGGGTTCTTCACGCATCTATACATCATCCAACATAGTTTGAAGTCGCTTCTCCATGCGGCCCATGCGATCAGCCATCCGCCGCATCTCGGTTTTCGATCGTCTCAGGTCGACGAGCAGCTCTGCCATATCCGCAGGTAAGGCGCGGTCGTCTTCCATCGTAACACCTTCACCTTCGCCGGTGAGCAACCACATGATCGAGACATTCATCATCCCAGCCATCATTTGAAGCTTGTTGGCGCGCGGTTCACTCAAGTCCTGCTCCCATGCGCGTACGGTTTTCAGCTTCACACCGAGCTTGCGTGCAAAGAGCTCCTCACTCAGGCCCAAAGCTTCGCGCGCCGCCGTGACGCGATCCCCGAAGGTCGAAGCGTCATTGCCAAAATACTCTTCGTCTTGTTGATCGTGATGGTCGTCCATTCTGGTCTCCATTTCGATGCTTGTGTGCAACCCGGCTCACCCCTAAAAGCCCTAGTGTTTCTATGCAACCTGACGAGGCGTCACATGTCCTTCCTTTCCGAAACTCTCGCACGCGTTAAACCATCGCCAACCATTGCGGTAACGCAAAAAGCCGCTGAGTTAAAACGGGCTGGCAAAGACGTCATTGGACTTGGGGCCGGTGAGCCGGACTTCGACACACCTCAAAATATTAAAGACGCCGCTGTCGCGGCGATCGCAGCGGGTAAGACTAAATACACTGCACCTGATGGCATTCCGGAACTCAAGGAAGCGATCTGCGCAAAAATGAAACGCGATCACGGTTTGGATTACTCAGCCGCACAAGTCTCTGTCGGGACCGGTGGCAAGCAAACTCTGTATAACGCGTTCATGGCCACATTGAATGAGGGGGACGAAGTGGTGATCCCAGCCCCCTACTGGGTGTCTTATCCTGACATGGTTCTGCTCGCTGGCGGCACACCTGTGGTCGCTGAAGCCTCCATCCAGACGAATTTCAAACTTACAGCCGACCAGCTGGAAGCGGCAATCACCGACAAAACCAAGTGGTTTATCTTCAATTCGCCATCTAACCCAACTGGCGTGGGATACAGCCGCGCGGAGCTCAAAGAGCTGACAGACGTATTGTTGCGCCACCCGCATGTCTGGATCATGACGGACGATATGTACGAACACCTTGCCTATGATGGCTTCGAGTTTTGTACACCTGCGGAAATTGAGCCACAGCTTTATGATCGCACCTTGACCTGCAACGGCGTTTCTAAAGCATACGCGATGACCGGTTGGCGCATTGGTTATGCGTGTGGACCAGAAAAACTCATCTCTGCGATGCGTAAAGTGCAATCTCAATCGACATCGAACCCGTGCTCGGTCTCACAATGGGCCGCAGTAGAAGCCCTGAATGGCACACAAGAGTTTCTCGCTCCCAACAATGAAATTTTTGTTCGTCGTCGTAACATGGTTGTCGAAATGCTGAACGCTGCAGAGGGGATTTCTTGCCCGACACCTGAGGGTGCATTCTATGTATATCCATCGGTCGCGGAATGTATTGGAAAGACATCATCAGGCGGGACAAAGATCACTGACGACGAAACCTTCGCGACGGCGTTGTTGGAAGAGCAAGGCGTCGCTGTCGTCTTTGGGGCTGCCTTTGGTCTAAGCCCCAATTTTCGCGTCAGCTACGCGACATCAGATGAGAACCTGAAGGAAGCCTGCACGCGTATTCAAAACTTTTGCGCCGGCCTGACCTAAGGCAATGCTATCTTCGTGACCCTGCCCGTCCCGCTTGAAATGAATGGGCGGGACGGCAAGGAGTAACGGACGCATTTTACTAAAAGCCTAAGCAACTTTCCGGAGACGTTTAGGACCCGTTTATCGGCACACAGCTAGAGAGTGACACCTTCCGCTTAACGGGTGTCACGTGTCAGGTTATATCTCAGAATTCAAATACTACGGAACGTCCAGTGAAGAGTTCGTAGAAGTCGCGCTTCCAACTGGAACAGACCCATCCGGCTATTCCTTGGCATTTTATATGTCCAATGGTGAGCAATACGCCAATTTTAGTCTTGGTTCGTTTCAAGGAACAATGGACGGCCAAGACGTATATGTGCTCGACGACTCCATCAGCGGTTTTACGACATCAGACGAAATGGGTAATTTCTACCCCGATGATGCAATTGCTCTCGTGGACGACAACGGCAATGTTGTTCAGTTCGTCTCTTGGGAAGGGAATACGGTTTCAGCTACCAACGGCCCAGCTGCAGGTCAAACCAGCACAGACTCCGGAAACATAACGGCCGTTGGTCAATCCATGCAGTCGGATGATCGCGGCAGCACATACTATAATCAAAGCAACCCAAATTCTGGCACGATCCCGGCCTGCTACGCACCCGGTACACTGATCAAAACGCCTTACGGAGACCGGAAAATCGAAACGCTGAGGGTCGGCGATGAAGTGGTTTCAGAAGCGGGGGTCACACACACGATCCGTTGGGTTTGGAAGGGGCACGAACCGTTAGGTCTTGTCCCTAAACAGAACAAACCAATTCTGATCAAGAAACATGCTCTCGGGCGATCTTGTCCCAGTGAAGACCTAATCGTCTCAGGCCAACACCGCGTCGTTGCGGGGGGGGCGAACCAACTCCTAGACGCATTCGAAATGCCTTGTCTGGTTCCAGCTAAAGCGCTGACGCAGATGCCCAAAATCCGGTACATGACCGGAAAGCGGGACATCACGTGGCACCATATTTTGTGTGATACACATCAACTTATCGCGGCAAACGGCGTTGTATCGGAAACGCTTCTGCTTGGTCCCGAGATCGCGAATAGTCTCTCTCCCCAACAAAGAAGGGAGATCGGCAGCGCATTGGGCATGAGGGTCACCGGAAAGACAGATTTCCAACCGGCTTTGCCATGCCATCCTGTAAAACATGCGAAGGCGCGTCTGGACACGTTCAAAAAGTCGAAAAACCAGTTGAACATAGTTCGGCATCACAACCCTGACTTGGACTCAAATCTGAAGGCCGCGGAAACCTCCGTCCTGGCCGCTTGAGCCAACACATTTGAGACAACCGTGTATGCGACTGCAGCACGATGACTATAAGGGTGAAAACAAGTTGATAAATCCCTGTTCACGGATGGCATGAACCTGTGTTAGCAACGCGTAACGTGAACGTCACAGGCACCTGAGCAGACATGGCAGGCGAACTTCCTGAATTCTATTTCCGCGTGCGGGAAAACGGCGCAACTGTTTTTCGTGTTGATACCGAAAACAGACAGCGCCGTATCGACATGTCAGAAATTGCAGTCGTTAATATCAAGAACGGCCAGATTAAACCGCACGGAGATCACGAACTCACAAGCGACGAGCTAGAGGTTATCCAGGACTGGGCGGATGAGCGGCTTGCGGTAATGGCGACGCGCGACCTTGATGACATATACCGTGCGATTGACTACCTGAACCTGACAACGCATTGGGCCCAAACCCGCGCCGATGAAGAGCAACTAGAAGACGTGACGGACGGTTTGCTGCTCGCCATGCATGACTTGCGGTCAGTTCTGGTACGCAAAAAGGCCGACCGTCTTCTTAAAGATCGAGAATAAAGTTCGACAAAACGGAATGTCATTTCGACAAGCCGTTGATGACTTAACCGCAAGCTTGGCAAAGACTGCTCTTTAAGCGCATATTACCACGATGCTCCCGCTTAAATCCCTTCGTGGCCTGCGCCTCCCGAAATTCCGCTCTTCCACCAAAACGGAGCAAATACTCTGGGACCGGCTCGACAGATGTGGCCTCGACTTTCGACAGCCGATGATCGAATTGATCGAGCGCTATGGCTCTAAGCCAGCTATTTGGTCCGAACAGCTAGAGATCTGCACCTTAGAAAGCAAACTCGATTTCATTCCCGGTCTCGCACATCCTCCGGCGTTTCAGTTCGGCCCTGAGACGGACCTGTTGAAACCACCAAACGCGCTTTTTTGTGTAGTACAAGCCTCGCCCGACCACCGAATAAATTACGCAAAGGCTATTGCGGCACTGCGTCCACTTTTCGGTGAAGGGACGGTTGGAAAGGCAAGCAATACTGCGTCACGTGACTGGCAGTTTGGCCATGCGACGCTGAGTTGCACAGTTTGGCCTCCACAATCGCAAGCGCCCGGTCGCAATAGACGCCATGAGGTTTTCCCCGAAACGAAGACAGAAGCCTCGATCTGGATATCACCAGCGTACCGCACAAACCTCCCCCAACGATTTATTGAGGATTGTAAAACAGCACGCGTTTTACCCGCGCCAGCCGCGCCGCCGAAACGGCTGATTGCTGTAGGAGCACTTACCTACAATTGGCCAAGCGCGCTGCCCGAATTTGAAACTGGCCTTTACCTAAGCGCAAATGAACAAACTCTCATCAAGCGGATTACGCCTACCCTGATCGACATTCTACCGCGCCCTTGGATACGCGCGGTCTGCTTGGCACGCATCACCGGAGGACGCGGCGGCCAAGAGGCCATTCTAACTTTGAAATACAGCCCGTCGGGGCAAGTGGAACGCGCAGCTCGGACAATGACGCTTTGCGATATGTATGGCGATCCACATGCTCTCGACGCTTTTGCAAATGAAGTATCAGCGCGATTGAACTTGCCGGTTGAAATTATCGAGGGGCCGCAGGACTAAGCCTGCTTCATTTCGAGGTATAACCGCCAGAAACGCCACCAAAGTAAAACGGCCGCAAAGAGTAGGCCGATGACAAGCCCCGCCCAGACACCTACACCGCCAAGACCAATTGTAATGCCAATAAGGTAACTGGCAGGAATCCCCATAAGCCAGTAGCTGAAGGCAGCCATAATCATCGGAATACGGGTGTCTTGTATTCCACGCAGAACTCCCAATGCCATCACCTGCCCCGCGTCAACCAGTTGGAAGACAGCTGCCACTGCAAGCAGCGCCGCGCCAATGCGCAAGATTTCATCCTTTTGGCTTTCATCAGGCGCGATAAAACCGCGCAACAGGATTTCTGGAAACCCCAGAAACAGGATCATTGTCAGCGCAACCACAGCAAGAGACAAACCCACGCCAGCAACAGCACCGCGCCCTAACCCTTCAACATCGGCTCTGCCCAAGGCACGTCCTGCTCTTACCGTGACGGCTTGGCTTAAGCCGATATGGATCATGAAAGTGGCACCGGCAATTTGCAATGCGATGCCATGCGCTGCCAGAGGGAGCTTACCGATCAAACCCATGATCAGGGCAGACGCGCTGAACATTCCGGATTCTGCAAGATTGGTCAGCCCAATCGGCCAGCCAAGTCGAAACACCTCTTTCATTGCATCCGGGTCTGGCCGCCAAATGCGCTGAAACAACCTGTGTTCGCGCAGCCCTTCGGATTTCGCAGCATAAAGCCCCAACGCACCTAGTGTTGCGGCCTGCGTCAGCACAGATGCAAGCGCAGCGCCGCGCAATCCCAATTCGGGCAAGCCCCAATTGCCAAAAATGAGTAACCAATTCAGCACCGTGTTGACGAACACTGCCCCCACCGTAATCCACAACACGACCTGCGTTCGCTCCATCGACGCCAAATAGCTTTTCAGTACCATAACCAGAAGGGACGGACATAAGCCGATCCCGGCGATCCGCAGATACTGCTGCGCCAGTTCAGACAATTCTGGTGTTTGGCCCGCCAATTCCAAAAGCGGCGCAGACCAAATCATCATTGGCAAAAATACAGCCGCATAGATGACGGACAGCCAAATCCCCATTCGCGTCACCCGCCGAATACGCAGTGCGTCGTCTTGTTCGGCGGCTTCAGCGACCATCGGCATCACGGCGAAAGCGAAACCAGACCCCATGATAAAGACAACGAAGAAAAACGAGGTCGCAAGAACCGATGCTGCAAGTGCTGTGACATCATACCAACCCAGCATGACCGTATCGACCAAATGTATGGCAAATTGTGCGAGGTGACTGCCGATCAAAGGCAGACCTAATACCAGAATAGCACGAAGGTGTTGTGGGTATGTCATCCCATCAGCCCTACGCCTGAGCGCGCACCTCAGCAAGTCCGGCTTACAGCCCTTCGTCTCTCTTTTCAGCAGGAAATACGCAGGTTCAGGGTCGGAGAAGCTTTACTTGATCCATCCGCCAAGCTTGCTAAGAAAGGCGATCAGTGCGGCGGCAGGAAGATATCATGGACATGGAAGCGCTCCCCCCGTTTGTTGGGCAAGCTTTGGAGATTTTGACGCAAGGCGTTGAACTCGCGAAAGGCTGGCTTTTGTCCCCTGCCGCTTGGTCACAATTCGCAGTATTGGTCGGTTCCTACGTTATAGCCGTCCTGATCACCCGAATTATCGTACCGCGCATCTCCCGCTTTCTGTCACCTTCGGATGACAGCGAAACGTTGCTGTCCAAGACGCGCCGCTTTGTAATGATGTTTTTGCCATTGCTGTTGCCACTCATCGCTTTTGCGCTGACGGGCATTGGGGAACAAGTCACACGGTCGATTTTTGGTTCCGGAGAGGTCATCGCATTCGGCAAGCGCGTCTTCATGTTCATCGCAGCTCGAATTTTTGTGCGCGATATCTTGCAAATCCCGTTCCTGAAACTGCTTGGAAGATACATCCTCCTCCCAATCGCCGCGCTTTACGCGATTGGACTGTTGGATGACGTCTCTGTGCTTCTGGAAGAAACCCGCGTCCAGATTGGGAATATCGGTTTCTCCCTCATGGCCATCGTGCGCGGCGTCATTGCGGGATCCATTCTGTTTTGGCTAGGTGGCTGGTCGAACCAACAATCGACGGACTACCTGACCCAACAGGATATGCGTCCATCGTTGAGAACGCTCACGATCAAGGTCGTCGAATTCATGATCTTCGGTGTCGCCTTCCTTCTGCTGATGAACATTATGGGGATCAACCTTTCGGCGCTCGCGGTTCTGGGTGGTGCCATCGGTGTTGGTTTGGGTTTTGGTCTTCAAAAGATCGCATCGAATTTCATTTCTGGTGTGATCCTCCTTCTGGAAGGTCAAGCGACTGTCGGAGACTACGTCGAACTTGATGGCGGCGAACAAGGTAAGATCGTCAAGATGATGGCACGCGCCGCAATCTTGGAGACATTCGACGGACGTTGGGTTGTGGTGCCGAACGAGGATTTCATCACAACGCGCGTCATTAACTATTCAGATTCAGGGTCTGCCAACCGCTTCGAGGCACCGTTTTCTGTCACTTATGAGACCGATATCAACCGTGTCCCCGATATCGTCGAGGCCGCTGTCTCTACCCATCCCGATGTGCTGCAACTGCCCTACCCGCCAGACTGTGAACTGCGGGGCTTTGGCGAAAGCGGTGTTGATTTTGCGTGCGAATTTTGGGTGAATGGGCTGGATGACGGTGACAAGAAATACACCTCCGACATCCTTTTTCTTATCTGGAACGCTTTGAAGGCTGAAGGAATCGAGATGCCATATCCAAGGCGCATCATTGAAATTAAGGGCAACCTTCCCGACTCAAGTTAGCCGCGGCCAAGTATTTCGGTTAGGCTTGGCGAAGGAGGTTTACTCAGCAACAAGCCATCCAGCACTAAGCTGCCGTTGATGCGCGATCATCGCATTACGCATCAAAATCGCAACAGTCACGGGCCCGACACCGCCGGGTACAGGACTGATCCAAGACGCGACCTCTTTGACCGCTTCAGTGTCGACATCACCAACAATTTTCGGCCCCGTTTCAGTCTCGATTTGGTTGATCCCAATATCGATCACCGCAGCGCCAGGTTTAACCATATCAGGCCCGATCATGTGCGCTTTTCCTACCGCGACCACAACGACATCAGCACGCCGCGAATGCATGGCTACCGAACGCGTCATGTGATGACAAACCGTCACCGTACAACCCTCCGCCATAAGCATCATTGCAGCCGGTTTTCCAACAATCTCAGAATGGCCAATCATCACCACTTCCAGCCCCTGCAAGGGAAGCCCTGTCTCTTTCACCAACTCAACGCTGGCAGCAGCAGTACAAGGAGCCAGAGCAATGTCTGAATACACAATGTTTCCGATGGACGCGGGGTTCATCCCCTCGACATCCTTCAAAGGGTGAATAGCAGATTGCAAAGACCGGACGTTAATATGTGCCGGAAGTGGTCTTTGAAGGATGACCCCTAACACTGTGGGATCATCATTCATCTCAAGAATACGCTGCTTGCACTCGTTTTGCGTAATGTCCGACGGCCAGTTCAATTGATCGAATGGCAGTCCGGCTTGCTCCGCGCCACGAACTTGGTTGCGCACATATACATCTGCCTCCGGCGTATCCCCGACCAAAATGGAAACGAGGCGTGGCATATCTTTTTTGTCTGCCGTGTATCTTGCGACCTCTTCAATGATGCGCTTCTTAACAACAACGCCATCTATCAATCGGTTATCTTTCATTTTTCTGGTCACTTTATCGGTTTGTATTCTGATGTGAGTTAGCGCTTCAACGCAAGAAACCGCGTCCCGAGACCCGACAACCCAACCTCGATTTCCGACAAGAGTCGCTTCCGCGGCTATATTCCAGATTCAGTCTGTCGATCCTGAGCCAACCCTGTCGACGACATTGCGGAAGGGATGTTTCAAGTCAAACCAAAGGGCCAAGATCAACTGCGGGAACCGTCATCAACAACAAGCACCTCGATGGAAGTGAGTTCAGGTTCCCCACCGCGTGCACCGCTGCCCGCAGCAATCCAAAGTTTCCCATCATGAACGCAGCAATTTGTGCCATGACGCGCCCGGTTCAAATGTGGACCCATGGACCATGTGCCCGCTTCGGGTGAAAATACCTGCGTTTCCGTGAAGGCCTCGGCCCTTCCGGCCTCACCTCCAACATAATGGATTTTGCCGCCTAACACGCCAGTTCCACCCGCAGCGGTTTGAATAGGCAACGGCTCTTCATGGATCGACCATGCGCCAGACACGAAATCAAAAACGTCCACATCGCCAATCGTATCAAAGAACAACTGGTTATAATCCGTCCCATTGTGCCGTCCGGTCTCACGCCCTCCAAAGAAATACAGCTTATCGCCCACGATCGCACAGGGCGCGTGGTCGCGCTTGTTGGGCGCATCCGGCAAAACCTGCCATTCGCCCGTCTTGGGGTTAATGCGATCAAACCAAGCCTGCGTATCCGCGTGGTGCCCGTCCACAATGCCACCTACGACATATATCCAGCCATCGCTATGCAACGCACATCCCGACGCCCCACGCCGCCGCCCCTCAGGGATCGCTGGCCCCTCCAACCACCGGTCTTCTTCAGGCTCGTAAATGAACACGGTCTCCAACGGCGTCTCCCGCGGAAATACCCCCGTCATCGTTCCGAGCAGCCAAATCTGCTTACCCACAATCACCGGCTGAAAATGGTGGATCTCCATCGGCGGCGGCGCCCCATGCGTCCATGTCCGCGTGTCAGGATCAAAAACGTCTACTGGCTGCACACGCCATCCTCCAAACAGGTAGAACTTGCCCTGATAGCACGCAAATCCGTTCTCATGTCTGCAATGCGGCGCACCGTTGCAATCCAATGTGACCCATTCCGACATGGTGGCTTCCTCCTTGACTACCTTCGCCTCACATGACGCGACAGGACATAAAGCTGCAACCCCCGATACAACGGCGCTCGATCAAATACGCTGTCAGCTTTTCAATATGCCAGCTTCGTCAACTGGCGGCAGACCCGGACCGTAATAAGGCAAATATCCGCTTCGAGCCCTTCTTGTAAAAACAATGCGGCGCGGCGAAAGTCTAACCAGATAAGTTTGGGGGCAGAGCGATGATTATGGAAATTCGCCACTACACGATCAAGGCAGGTCGACGCGAAGAGTTCATCAAGTTTTTTGAAGAAAGCAACCGGCAAGCTCTGTGTGATGCCGGTATGCTCGTATTCGGGCCACTTCGTGATCTAGAAAACAAAGATAAAGTACACTGGATTCGGGCATTTACGTCGATGGAAGAGCGCGAAAGAATTAAGGACGCGTTCTACGATGGACCCGTTTGGAACAAGCACATTGAGCCGGCAGCGATGGACATGATCGCGCACATGGAAGCGGAGTTGACCGAAACGACAACAAATTTCCAGAATTTCATTGGCACTAAAGAATTACTCTGAAGCGGCTACTATTGTTCGATAACCTAAGACCTACCTTATGTGCATATTCGACGACACCTTTGAACCACGCCGCCTCTTCCCCCGCTCCGCTCCCTCTGGCATACTTGCCCGCAATCAAAAGAGCAGAGCAGCCAACCATGTCCGACCTTCTGAAAACAGAATCCGCCGATCAATATGACGCCTCCTCTATCGAGGTGCTCGAGGATATGGAGCATGTCCGCCTGCGCCCCGGCATGTATATCGGCGGCAAAGACGAGCGCGCGCTGCACCATATGGTCGCCGAGATCATCGACAACTCCATGGATGAGGCCGTCGCCGGGCACGCCACGTGGATCGAGGTCGAACTGCATGATGGTGGCCACGTCTCCATCCGCGATAATGGCCGTGGTATCCCCACCGGCCCGCACCCCAAAGACCCGTCCAAATCTGCGCTGGAAATCATCTTCTGCACGCTCAACGCTGGCGGCAAATTCTCCGGCGACAGCTACCAGACCTCCGGCGGTCTGCACGGCGTGGGCTCCTCTGTCGTTAACGCGCTGTCCGACCATCTGCGCGTGGAAGTCGCCCGCAATAAAGAACTCTTCGCCATGGAATTCTCCCGCGGTGTCCCGCAAGGCAAGCTCGAAAAAATCGGCGCCGCCCCCAACCGCCGCGGCACCGCCGTCACCTTCCACCCTGACGCGGAGATCTTCGGCCCCCTCAAACTCAAACCCGCCGTCCTCTACAAGATGGCCGAAAGCAAAGCCTACCTCTTCTCCGGCGTCGAAATCCGCTGGAAATCCGGCATCGACGACGGCAACACGCCCAAGGAAGCCAAGTTCCGTTTCCCCGGCGGCCTCTCCGACTACCTCATGCAAACGCTCGGCGGGTCAACCACTTACGCCGACCAGCCCTTCGCAGGCTCCGTCTCATTCGAGAAGTTCAACGCCCCCGGCAAGGTCGAATGGGCGATCAACTGGACCCCCTCGCGCGACGGCTTCATGCAGTCTTTCTGTAACACCGTGCCCACCCCCGAAGGCGGCACGCATGAGGCCGGTTTTTGGGCCGCGATCCTCAAGGGCATCAAAGCTTACGGCGAGCTAACCAACAACAAAAAGGCCGGCACCATCACCCGCGAAGACCTGACCACTGGCGCAGGCGCGCTGGTCTCCTGCTTCATCCGCGATCCCGAATTCGTAGGCCAAACCAAAGACCGCCTTGCCACCGTCGACGCCCAACGCATGGTCGAAAACGCCGTGCGCGACCATTTCGACAACTGGCTCGCCGCCGACACAAAATCCGCCGGTGCCATCCTCGACTTCCTGATCCTGCGCGCCGAAGAACGCCTGCGCCGCCGTCAGGAAAAGGAAACCGCGCGCAAATCCGCCACCAAGAAACTCCGCCTGCCCGGCAAGCTCACCGACTGCACAGCCAAGAGCCGCGAAGGCACGGAGCTGTTCATCGTGGAGGGCGACTCCGCCGGCGGCTCCGCCAAAGGCGCGCGCAACCGCGAAACCCAAGCGCTTCTGCCGCTCAAAGGCAAAATCCTCAACGTGCTGGGCGCGGCCTCAAACAAGCTGACCACCAATGCCGAGATTTCCGATCTTTGCGAAGCCTTGGGCTGCGGCATGGGCGCAAAATTCAACGCCGACGACCTACGCTACGAGAAGATCATCATCATGACCGACGCCGATGTCGACGGCGCCCACATCGCCTCGCTGCTGATGACCTTCTTCTTCATCCAGATGCGCCCGCTGATCGACCAAGGCCACCTCTACCTCGCCTGCCCGCCCCTCTACCGCCTCACCCAAGGCGCCCACCGCATCTACGTCCCCAATGACGCAGAGAAAGACCGGATGATGGAGAAAGGCCTTGGCGGCAAAGGAAAAATCGACGTCCAGCGTTTCAAGGGCTTGGGCGAAATGGACGCCAAGGACCTCAAAGAGACCACGATGAACCCCAAAACACGGCAGTTGATACGCGTGACAGTCGACGAGGACGTCCCCGGCGAGACCGGTGATCTGGTCGAGCGGTTGATGGGCAAGAAGCCGGAGCTACGGTTCGAGTATATTCAGGAGAACGCCCGGTTCGTTGAGGATGTGGATGTTTAACGCGAAAGGAAGAATTATCGGAGCGATTGATGCTCCATGAAATGCTCGCTCGCTTGGCAAAAGAGTTTGTCTATGCACGCGGGAAACCATTCGCGGACAATGAACTAGGCAATTTTGTTCGCAATGACATCGCGACCGAAGCAAAGAAACAACTTATCTACCTCCCTTTCACATTGACGGTAAAAGCGAGTGTGGGGGCCGGTGTTTGGGCCGCAGTCCCCTGGCTAGGGTTCTTTGATCCACTTATCACAAAAAGTGCGACGACTGGTTTCTATATTGTTTATCTCATCAATCCCCAGACAGAGGATATCTATCTTTCATTGAACCAAGGCACCACGCAGGTCTACCAGGAATTTGGAGAGAAACGAGGCCGCGAAGTTCTTAAGCGTCGCGCGCAAGACATGGCTTTTCGTATTCCCGAATACTCAAAGAAATTTGAAAACGCGCCTATCGATCTTGGTTCAATCGCTTCGCTTCCATCCGGATATATGGCAGGCCACTCCTTTGGTAGGAAGTATAAGGCAAGAGCGATTGACGAGGCATTGTTTTATGAAGACCTGCAAAACATGATCTATGCCTATGAGGCATTAATCGACCGAGGCGGGTCAACCCCAACTGACATCATGCAAGAGGAATCAGGTACAAAAAATATCGAAGAAACCCGCAGATATGCTCTTTCAAGAAGGATTGAACGCTCAGAGAATGTTCGAAAAGAGGTCCTGAAAGTAACCGCGCCAATATGTCAGGGATGCGGTCTAGATCCTGCGATTCACTACGACTATCAAGGGAAACTCCAGCATACGCCGTTAGACATTCACCACTCCAAACCAATCAGTGGATTGGCTGAGGGAGAAACGAGGCGGTACAAAGTTCCTGACGATTTCTTAGTGCTGTGTCCGACATGCCATCGAATGATCCACAAACAAGAAAATACTGCCGACCTAGATCGCCTCAGACAGACTATTAAATTCTCTTACAGAGTGAATTAGTAAGTGGCGGCGATGCAATTCTGCCCACCACCCTCACCAAACAAACCCAAGCCGCGCATCGCCGTCACGCGGGGAAGCGATCCTCCCTCTGGGCCGCAATCGCTTTATGGCTGCCAATCACATCCCCTCGAGCAAACGTTACACCTACATCAACAATATCGCCGCCCCGGGGGGCGTGACGGCGATGCGCGGCGGGCTTCGCCCTTGCTTCCGCGCGGGGTGAAAAGAAAAACCGGTATTCGCCTTTGGCCACTGGGGCGTGCTTCTCGGGCATCCCAGAAGATGCCCTGCCGTAACGGGTGATTGCAAACAATCACCTTAACTAAATCTTGTGATTCGCCGGCAAATTTGATCTACATGATCCCACCTCACTGCATAGGCGCGCCATGTCCAACGAAGCAAACAAAGATCTGACGGGTTTCCTCGACGGACAGAAATTCGCCACCGTGATGGCTGATCCACCTTGGCGTTTCACCAACCGCACCGGCAAGGTCGCGCCCGAACACAAACGTCTGGCAAGATACCCCACGATGGAGCTGCGGGATATCTGCGACCTGCCCGTCGCCGATCACCTCGAAGACACCGCGCATTGCTACCTTTGGGTCCCGAACGCCCTGCTACCAGAGGGGCTACAGGTTCTGGATGCGTGGGGGTTCAATTACAAATCCAACATCATCTGGCACAAGATCCGCAAAGATGGCGGATCGGACGGGCGTGGCGTCGGTTTCTATTTCCGCAATGTCACCGAAATCCTGCTCTTCGGCGTGCGCGGCAAGAACGCCCGCACCCTGCAGCCCGGCCGCACGCAGGTGAACCTGTTCGGCACCCGCAAGCGCGAACATTCGCGCAAACCTGACGAGCAATATGACATCATCGAAAGCTGTTCGTGGGGGCCGTATCTGGAACTCTTCGGGCGCGGCAAGCGCGAGAAATGGACCGTTTGGGGCAATCAGGCCGATGATGATTACAAACCCACATGGGACACCTATAAATACAATTCCGGCGTCGCTGCAGAATAGAGATGCAAGACCTGTTCGACGACCAAATCTCCGCCGGTAAAGTCGCCGACGACGCCGCACATGTGGCTAAGCTTTTCCCCGATGCGCTGAACAAGAAGTTCGAGATTTTCAGCTATAGAAACGCCGCCACCATCCTGAACGGCGGCTTCCCCGAGCAATTCGCGGAACTCACCACAGCTCTCGAAAATTTCGACATCACCAAGACCATGATCCGCACCCCCGGCGGCTCCAAAGGCCCGATTGCGAGCTATGTCGACACGCTGTTCAGCGATGCATGGCAAGAAACCCGCATCTCCGCCGATCTCAACGTCCGCCTGATCCACGCCAAACAACCCTCCAAAACCCTGTCGCACTACACCCGCCACGGCTTCCTTGACGGGCACCGGATCGACTTTGTCAAAGGCAAGGTCGCGCTGGATCTGGAATGGAACAGCAAGGATCAAACCTATGACCGTGATCTCTCCGCCTTCTCTGCTTTCTACGACGCAGGCGCGATTGACGTGGGCATCATCCTGACCCGTGGCACGTCGCTAGATAGCCAATACCTCAGAACCCTCGGTAAAGTCCTCAACAAGGACGGCACCGAAGGCGCCGACGACGTCTATAAGAAATTTGGAGCTTCCACGACCTGGATGGGCAAGCTGCTTTATCGCCTCGACGCGGGCCGCAATGGCGGCTGCCCCGTTCTTGCCATCGGCATCACACCGAACTGTGTAAGCTCTGGATAAAGTGTTTGAAGGGATGTCGTCGTGGCTTTCGAAACCGAAATTGACCAGATTTCAGCACTTGCGGCCGACCACCCGCAAAACATTGCCCTCCAGTGCTTCGATGCAAATTACTTTCGAAGCCTGACGGAAAACCTTCAAAAGCGCGTCCTGTACTGTATGAAGTCTGGGATTGAAAACCCCGATAGCGAGATGGGGTGTTATGCCTGCCAACCCAATGACTATGATGACTTGCGGCCCTTCTTTGCCCAAGCGCTCGCTGTTCATCACGACGTCAGTGAGAACGCACGGCACGAAAACAATTGGTCTCTAGCGTCCGTCACGGGCATGCCAGAAAACAACCAACTGGATTTTGCGATCCTTGGGTTGCCTGCGCTCTCCATGCGTGTGCGGGTAGGACGCAATCTGGCGAATTTTCCGATGCCAGCCGCAATGCGCCGGGAAGACCGCATCAAGCTAGAAGCGCAAATGATGCTTGCCTTCGCTCATTTAGCCGCCGACCCGTCTTACGGTGGCGCGTATTACTCCCTTACACCCGGCCACCCCAATCAAATCAGCGAGGATGTTTACCGGGCACTCATTGATGACCACATCATGTTCAAAGATATGAGCAATGATCGCTTCCTTAACGCAGCTGGTATTTCAGCTGACTGGCCATTTGGTCGCGGGTGTTACGTGTCTGAAGACCGCAGCTTCATTATTTGGGTCGGGGAGGAAGATCATCTTCGCATTATGTGCATGGAGCGCGGCACCGTTCTAAATCGGGTATTTGATCGCCTCAAACATGGTTTGGATGTCGTGTCCGCCATTGATGGTCTGGCTTTCGCCCAATCGCAAGACTACGGCATCGTGACCTCCTGCCCGACAAATCTTGGAACAGCGATGCGTGCGTCGGTTCACTTGCCGCTGCCAAATCTAACCGCGGATGGCACTGCAGAACGTGTCAAAGAAATTGCCAAACCGCTTGGTCTGGCTGTACGTGGAGTTGGCGGAGAACATACGCCCATAGGGAAAGACGGGACAGTCGACATTTCGCCATCAGCGCGCTTTTGCATCACAGAAGCGGAGATTGTCGCAGCTCTCTACAAAGGTGTCGCGCGTCTTAAAGCAGAAGAAGACCTAGCCTAAGCCGAAGGCAGTGATCGTTTCTTGCTTGTCCTTAGTAAAATCGCGCGTCAGTCTATTCTGCATGAGATCAGTTGCCTTGATATCCCTATTATGTGTCGCAGCATGTGGTCGTCCCTTATCGGAAGGAGAAGAAGCCTTCGCGAGAGCTTTCCATGGCGACGGCTTGGACACCTCAAAAGTACGCATCATCCGCAATCCGGCGATTAAGCTCTATACCGCGACAGTTCCCTACCCACCACGGACAACCTGTGCGGAAAAGACTTTGCCGCCACCGCCGCCGGGAGAGGAATTTTACACGGGTTCACCTGCCGCGACGGTTCTGTTTAACAAAATCACAGTTAATCCAGACGCGCTTGCTCGTGACTACATGGCTGCATGGCCGCGTGCGGCTAACCTACGCGCTGCAATGTTTTTAGCGCATGAGCTTGTTCATACATGGCAATGGCAGCATCGCGGCCGAACCCGTTACCACCCGTTCAAAGCCGCCGCTGAACATCAAGCCAGCCCAGACCCCTATCTATTTGAACTTGATAATACTGCTGAATTTCTGGATTACGGGTATGAGCAGCAAGGGGCAATCGCTGCGGAATATGTGTGCTGTGCGACGTTAGCGCCTAAGGCGTCTCGGACAAAACGCCTCGAAAAGCTGCTTGCACAAGAGTTTCCAATTCAGCAGCTCAGCGCAGTCCTTCCAAAAACACCGGTTGTATTGCCTTGGAAAGATGTGAAACTCGCCGGCATCTGCGATTGAAGGAAGATCCCATGAAACAGCAAGATTTCACCGGCAAAACCGCCGTCGTCACCGGGGGTGCACAAGGGATTGGCTTAGCCGTCGTAAATCGCTTGAAAGCAAACGGTGCCACCGTTGCAATCTGGGATATGCAGGACAGTGATGCTGCCGATTTTTCGACCCGTTGCGATATTGCTGACATGGGTTCCGTTCAGACCGCCCTTGCAGCAACCGAGGCCGCTCTTGGGCCGGTTGATATCTTGGTGAATTCAGCAGGTGTGGCGGGGCCAAACATGCCCATAACTGAATACCCTGAGGACGCTTGGGCGCAGATCGTCGCGATAAATCTGACAGGCACATTTAACACCAACAAAGCGGTGCTGCCCAGTATGCGCGCGCGCAACTATGGACGGATCCTTAATATCGCGAGCATTGCTGGAAAAGAAGGCAATCCGAATGCATCGGCCTATTCAGCGTCGAAAGCCGGTGTCATCGGTTTCACAAAATCCGCTGGTAAAGAGAACGCAGACTGCGACATCGCGATCAACTGCGTCACGCCTGCAGCGGCACGTACCCCGATATTTGATCAGATGAGTGAAGAGCATATCGAATTTATGCTCTCAAAGATCCCGAGGGAGCGCTTTTTGGAGGTCGAGGAAGCCGCAAACATGATTGCCTGGATTGTTTCAGCCGAGAACAGCTTTACGACGGGTGCTGTGTTTGATCTGTCGGGTGGACGCGCAACCTATTAGCCATTTTGAGCAAGTTGCGCCTCAAGTTCCGCGATGCGCGCGCCCATTTGTGCTAGCGCTTGTTGTACCTCTACTTTGGTGTAGCGTTCCGTGATGTATTTTGGACAGTTCCATTCATAGCTTGCCACTTTAATGACCATTCCACGCTCTACCGTGATCCCTACGCTCCCTTCAGTAAGCTTTGTCATCAATGGATTGTCAGCATCAACGACACGGGCATGACCAAAGATTTTTAGCCGCGTCTTGGTCGCATAGTCGATAAAAAACAAGGAAACGCGGTCATCACCGCAAAGGTTACCGGTTGTTATATATTGACGGTTTCCGAAATATTCGGCCCAACCGAATTCTTTTTCATTCAGCACATTAACAAAGCCCGCAGGTCCGCCGCGATGCTGCATGTAGGGCCAGCCGGTCTCACTCACAGTCGAAATATAAAAGGAGTCGCGCTCGGCCAGATAACTCATCTCGCTTTCGCTGAATTCAGTCTTCATTTGCATCGGCGACGCTTCATATTTTGCATAGATATCACGGCTACCCGCGTCTTCTTGCAGTGCTTTGACGGCCGATGTGAATGCGATTTCATGATAGGCATTTGGCATGAGGTTGCTCCTTGGATTACGGCTATCCTACCGCGACCAGATACAAAGGCTATTCGCATGAACACACAGCCGCTCTGCACTTTCTTTCTTCGGATGCTTGAGCCACTGTTTGACAGGGAAGCAACCAAAGGACCTGTAACTGATGTCTACACCAAGCTACGCCCTGATCATGCTGGCCGCTGGGATTGGAATTCCTATTCTTGCAGCGCTCAATGCGTCTTTGGGCAAAACGATATCGGCGCCAGCAGCGGCCTCGGTTGTGTTGTTTGTTGTGGCATTTCTGACATCACTCGCCGTCGTCTTGGTCACAGGCCCGCAAGCGATTGCAAAAGTGGCAGGTGCCCCGAAGCACCTTTTGCTCGCAGGGTGCCTGATCGCGTTTTACGTGTTATCGATCACGTACATCGCCCCGCATTTCGGCATTGGTAACGCAGTTTTCTTTGTTTTGCTTGGACAGCTCATCTCGGCTGCCGCAATTGATCACTTTGGGCTGTTTGGCGCAAATCAGACGCCCATAACGTTGACGCGCGCAGCTGGTATTGCGGTGATGGCGTTCGGTGTGTTCCTGACCCAGATCGCAGGTCACTAGGCCAAAGCGACGACACTATCCCAAAGCGCATCCGGTACGTTGACCCGATCTATCAAAGCACGAGCCGCTCCGGGAATGCGCGCGCCTTCCTGCGGTCCGACGGCCTCAGCCACACGCGCAAACCTGTCATAAAACGCGTCAGTATAGGTTGTCGGGTCCATCACAATGTAGAACTGCCCCAGCCCATGCGGTGGTCCGTCAGGCAGCTTCAATCCACCGACATCCAACGAATTTACGGAGCCTGTCATACCGGCTGCAAGCAATTCCACCATCAACCCGAACCCCCAGCCTTTATAGCCACCAGCTGAAACAAGCGCCCCGCCAAGTGCGGCCTCCGGATCGGTCGTAGCCGTACCTTGGGCGTCCACCGCCCAGCCAAGCGGGATGGTTTCACCGGCAGCCTTCGCCATGGTTATCTTGCCCAAGGCAACAGCCGAAGTTGAGAAATCAAAATGCATCCCAACACCCCCATTTTTGTCAGGTACTGACATAGCAATCGGGTTCGTTCCGATCGTTTTCGTATCGCCACCAGGCGGTGCGACCACTGGCGAGGCATTTGTCATGCCAATTGCGATCAAACCCTCGCGTGCGAATTGTTCAGTGAAAAACCCTAAGGATGTGCAGGTATGGGCATGCGCAACGGCGAGGGACACCGTTCCGTTTTCATTCGCCGCCGCGCAAGTTGTATCAAACGCACGGGAGAATGCAGGTTGGGCAAAACCGAACCTTGCATCAGACAGCACCGCTCCCGCCCGCGGTCGGGTCACAATGGGATCAACCGTTCCCGAAACCCGCCCACTTGCAAGCTGCGTGCAATAGCTTTCGAGGTAATAGAGCCCGCAGATCACATTACCGGTTTCCTCGGCCCGACGGACAGCCAGAGCAACTTCGCGCGCGATCCACTCAGCCGCGCCGTGTTTGACCAAAGCCTCAAAAGACGCGGTCTCGATCTGATCTAGTGTCACTTCAGGCATTGGATTTCTCCTCCAGCATCAACCATTCTTCTTCGGCTTCTTGCAGCGCCGTATTGCGTTCCACCAAAGCGTCACTGGCTTTCGCAAATTTTGCACGCTGCGACGTGAAAAGATCGGGGTCCGACAAAAATTCGGTCAGCTTGGCAATCTCTGCCTCTAGACGTTCAATCTCTGCGGGAAGCTCTTCAAGGCGATGCTTTTGAGTGAAAGACAAACCCTCCGCCTTTTGCGCCTCTGCCTCCGCCCTGCCCTTGGCACGGCGCGATTGCACAGGCTTTTCAGACAAAACCGCAGCAGTCCCACCTTGTGCCGCCTGAGTTTGGTAATCGGTCCAACCACCGGCATAGACTGTAGCCTTACCGTCCTTCAAAGCGACAGTCGTTGACGCAACACGGTCAAGGAAGTCACGGTCGTGACTGACGAGAATGACAGTACCGTCGTAATCTGAAATCAACTCCTGCAACAAATCCAGCGTTTCAATATCAAGATCATTCGTTGGCTCGTCGAGGATCAGCAAATTGCTTTCCCGCGCCATTATCCGCGCCAATAGCAACCGTGCCTTCTCTCCACCCGACAGTGACTTGATCTGTGCACGCGCCTGAGCCTCGTCAAACAAAAAGTCCTTCAGATAGCCAACAACATGCTTGGGAGTGCCGCGCACGCTGATATGATCCCCCATCCCACGTACACGCGTGGCCGGGTCCTCAGTCAACGCCGCCCAAAGCGTATCTTCGGGATTTAAGGCCGCACGATTTTGATCGAATACCGCCATCTCAAGATTTGTTCCAATTTTGACGCTACCGCTGTCAGGTGCCACCTCACCTGTCATGAGTTTGAGCAAGGTCGTTTTGCCCGCACCATTGGGTCCAACCAGTGCAATTCTATCGCCTCGGTTCACCTTCAGAGAGAAGTTCTGAACGATGGTTTTATCACCAAACGCCTTTGAAACGCCATCGACGACAAAAACCTGTTTTCCCGACTTCGGCCCCGCTTCCAGCGCCATAGCAGCAGACCCTTGGCGTTTGATCTGACTTGCTTTTTCAGCCCTGAGGTCCTGCAAGGCTCTCACACGCCCCTGATTACGTTTACGGCGTGCAGAGATACCTTCGACGGCCCAACGTGCCTCTGCCTTGATCTTGCGATTAAGCTTGTGACGCTGCTGATCCTCTTCTTCCCACGCCTTGTCCCGCCACTCCTCAAACTTATCGAATCCCTGCTCTTGGCGACGGACTTGGCCGCGATCAATCCACAGTGTCGCGCGGGTCAACGCACGCAGAAACGCACGGTCGTGTGAGATCAGGATATAGGCCGCACGTGTCGTTGACAGGTGATCCTCGAGCCAAGCAATCGCCTCAATATCAAGGTGGTTTGTCGGCTCATCAAGAAGCATAAGTTCTGGCGCTTCTGCCAAGAGTTTGGCTAAAGCCGCACGGCGCCGTTCGCCGCCAGAAGCAGCTGCGACATCAGCTTCAAGGTTAAGCTTTAAACCCTCAGCAGCACTTAATAATTTGTATTCCTCGGACGGGTCCATCTCGCTCAATGCGAAGTCACCAAGCGTGGCAAATCCGGACAAATCCGGCTCTTGCTGCATGTATCCGGTCGTTACACCCGGCGCGAGAAACCGTGCGCCGCTGTCAGGTTCAACTAATGCTCCCATCACTTTCATGAGCGTGGATTTTCCGGAGCCGTTTCGCCCAACAAGCGCCACGCGGTCGCCCTTCTGGACAATAAGTCCAAGGTCGGAAAATACGGGGTCTCCGCCAAAGGTCAGGGAGATGTCGGTCAGTTGTAAAAGGGGTGCTCTAGCCATGGCCTCGCCTACAACGCAAGGTCGCGCGGCGCAACCTTCAGGCCTCCCTCAAGTCCGAAGTCAGGAACAAATTAATCTATCACAGCACGCAGCGCGCGCGCGCGTGCAGCAGGGATTGATGCGATTTCCACACCTGTGAACACGTGAAGTGTGTTGAGATCCCGATCAATGACCGCATGGTCGCTCACCCAGCCGCCCATCCCCAGATATGTCCGTAGCAAGGTTGGCATGCCTTTTAAAGCCGCGCGTCTGTTTGAAGATTGGTCAGCCAGGTGGTGCGCAAAATGATAAACTTCAGCAGCTTTCGAACCGGGTGCCCAATGCACAGGCGCAAGGCACTCATCCTTAAGAAAAATAAGTGTTTCCTGATGCTTACGAGGCAATGCTTCTGCAAAAGATGAACACCCAAACAAAAGAGTTACGCCTAAAGCATCCACATAGCGCGTTACGCCTCCCCATGCGACACGCAAGAGATCTGGATCATTCGCGCCGTTCGCAATGCAAAACCGGCCAATTTCGACCAGAGGTCCTTGTTGGTTCGCCAGCTTTGTCAGGTCATAATACTGCCCGGAATACCCTTTTGTCGCGTCTTTGCCTGTCTCAAAAGTCATCATCCGAAAGCAGCACATCAATGCACCGGTTTCGCTGTCCTCGACCAGCATATGCGCGCTGAGCGCGTCAAACTTATCTCTATCGCTCGTCTGCCCCCCAGGACGAAATAACTCAGCGCGTAGTCGGAGCGCTTGCGACAGATCTGTCTCACACTCCGCAAAGCGCGCAACATAGCGACCTTTTTGCAAACGCATCGGAGACGGTAACATTAGACATACCCTTGATCTCAGTTCACACAATCGCGACGGGTTGTTGGACAGTCGCGATGACATGCCTAACTATGACCTAACATAGTCGGCAGGCCCAGCCTCAAGAGGCGCAATCTGACTGCCAAAGAGGGAAAGGAAGAGCCATGGTCAACAAAGTCATCAAATCCGACGAAGAGTGGCGCGCGCAATTGAACGATATGGAATATAAAATTCTGCGCAAACACGGCACGGAACGTGCTTTCAGCAATGACAATTTCCCGAAAGGTCCCGGCACCTATTTCTGCAAAGGATGTGGCACCCCTTTGTTTGACGCGGAAACCAAATTCGACTCCGGAACAGGGTGGCCGAGCTTCTACGCACCTATCGGGGATGAGCAGGTAGGCGAAAGCCAAGATAACAGCTGGTTCATGAAACGCACCGAAGTCCATTGTAATGCGTGTGACGGACATCTAGGTCACGTCTTTCCCGACGGCCCGCAACCAACCGGCCTGCGCTACTGTATCAACGGCGCGTCACTTTCGTTTGACGCAGAAGAAGCTTAGCGCCCAACGCGATGTTACCCACCAAACGCTTCGCCGGCGTCTAACCGACCGAAATTGCGGATGAGCTGACGAATGAAAGTCACGTCGCGCACTGTCGTTTCAGTGACGCGCCGCGACAAAACAACAACCTGCCCCCGCTCAAGACCGAAGCGTTCAATGTTTTGAACCGTGCCCGCTTCATCAAAACGGATCGCCAGCACTTGGCGGTCAATCTCTTTCGGCTTCAAAGCGCCAAAATGGCGAACCTTCGATCCAATGTAGAACCAACTTCCCTCACGGAGCACACCGGACGTCGTTGGCTTGCCAATTGACGCTTCAACACTGTCCCGCGTGTCGACACCCACAAGAATTGCTTGCAAGTCTTCTTGTGGCGGGATGTAGCCATGTTGACGAACAATCGTGGCACACGCCGTTAGCACAAGCATTGCTGCGCACAGCACGGCCGGAACCATCATCTTGCGTGCTTGGGTCTTTGCCCGTTTCTGTTGCACCGCCATGCCTGCGACCTCATGTCTTGCTCTTTTGCTCAAGGTAGGCTTACAGAAGGAACCCAGCCTGTTCAAGAAAGATGCGGGAGCTATCAGATATGCCAGAAACACCAGCCTTGACCTTTCGTGTTGCTGACCTTCCCCAAAAGAGGCCCACAGAAGTCACGTTGAAAGCGGATGCTCCCTTGCGCAAACAGCTCGCCGAAGAGCTTGGCGTCGACCAAGTCAAAAAACTGACCTTTTCCGGACAGCTGAAAGCAGTAGGCAAAACCGATTGGGCTTTGTCCGGTCAGTTGGGCGCAACAGTGATACAGCCCTGTGTCGTCACGCTTGACCCTGTGACAACACGCATTGAAGAAGACGTCCTGCGCCAATTTATTGCTGACTGGCAAGATCCCGCAGAGGTTGAAGCAGAAATGCCGGATGATGATACCTCTGAACCTCTTGGCGCTGAAATCGATGCTCTAGCGATTGTTACCGAAGCGCTCTCGCTCGCGATCCCTGCATACCCGCGAGCCGAAGATGCGGAACTGGGTGCAATGGTTCACGCCGAACCCGGTATTGAGCCGTTGAATGAAGAAACGGTGAAACCCTTTGCAAGCTTGGCAAGCCTGAAGAAGAAAATGGAAGGCAACGGCTAAGTCCCTAGTTCATCTATTCTGCCAGCATGTGTCGCATGGAAAACTCTGCTGAAGTCATCAAGGACAGCCGCTCGAAAACCAATGCCAAGATGCGCACAGGTCAAGCAAATTGGTGAGCGCTCGCCGCTTCCTTCTGAGACATAGCGACGTAGTTTCTTCGCCAAACCCAATTCCACGAAGCTTTCGGGTCAAAAAAACTGCGTTTTTTCTTGCAACAGTACAGATTCAGCGTATATCGCACGCTTCCTTCGGAAAACGCGCTGGACGCTCGCGATTTGAGTCGTTAGACGCTGCCCGAAGCAGGCTTCATAAGCCTACCCGAATTTGACACGCGAGGGCTTGGGCCCTCCCCCAAACCCGAGGACGAGTACGATGGCTGTCCAGCAGAATAAAGTTTCCAAGTCGCGCCGCAACAACCGCCGCGCACATGACGCGCTGAGCGCCGACTCGCGCAACGAATGTTCTAACTGTGGTGAGCTGAAACGCCCGCATCACGTATGCGCATCTTGCGGCCATTACGACGACAAAGAAGTTGTTGCGATGGTTGACGAAGTCGATCTGGACGACGACGCGGCTTAAGCTATAGTCTGGCCCAACAGTCACCTAGACGTTTGACAATTCGGGCAGGCAGCCGTTGGGCACATCCAAGACAGTTATTTCGATCGATGCCATGGGCGGAGATCGCGGACCGGCGGCAATTGTCGCCGGTATGTCTAAGTCTGCGGAAAAGAATTCTGACATCCGTTTTATCGTTCACGGACCACAATCCGAGCTGGCGCCTTTGATCGCCAAACGCAAGATCGAACGTATTTGCGAAATCAGAGACGCAAACGAAATCGTCTCGATGGATGCAAAACCCTCCCACGTCATGCGGCACGGCAAAAAGACGTCAATGTGGTCGGCGATAGAAAGTGTGCGCTCAGGCGACGCTGATGTCTGCGTCAGCTGTGGAAACACAGGCGCCTTGATGGCCGTCTCCATGATCAGGTTGCGCAAGGTCGAAGGGGTGAACCGCCCCGCGATTGCTTGCCTCTGGCCCTCCCGTAATCCGTCGGGATTCAACATCATGCTCGATGTGGGCGCGGATATCCGTGCGGATCAAGATGACTTGCTACAATACGCGTTGATGGGAATGTCCTATGCGCGCAACGGTTTCGACCTAAAACGCCCTCGCGTAGGTCTTTTGAATGTTGGAACAGAAGAGCATAAGGGCCGTGCTGAACTTAAGGTGGCCCATGACATTATTGCGCAAGCTGCCGATGTGAATGATTTCGAATATGTCGGTTTCGTTGAAGGGGGTGACATCCCGTCTGACCGCGTTGACGTGATCGTGACAGATGGCTTCACCGGCAACGTTGCCCTCAAAACGGCCGAGGGAACAGCATCCCTCATATCGGAACTCTTGAGAGCGGCTTTCAAATATACACCGCTGTCTCGCATTGCGTCTCTCTTGGCTTATCCGTCATTGAAACGCCTGTCGAAACGGATCGATCCGCGTCAGGTCAATGGTGGCGTTTTCCTTGGACTTAATGGGACCGTGGTCAAATCGCACGGCTCCGCCGATGCAACTGGCGTCGCGGCTGCAATCAAACTTGGCTTCACGCTCGCTCAAACCGGATTTGCTGAGAAACTTGCCGCTCGGGTTGCATCCATTGCAACCCCGGTTCAAGGTGACGACCAGCCTCAGGATGACACAGAGGCCAGGGACAACAACGACAACACGGATAGCAAATGACACGCAAAGCCATTCTGCGAGGGGTCGGCCACTACCTGCCCGATCGTGTTGTAGAAAACGCCGAGATGGAGACGATGGTCGATACCACGGACGCGTGGATTAAGTCCCGCTCCGGTATTGAACGTAGACATTTCGCCGCTGAAGGGCAGCTGACGTCCGATCTTGCCATCAAAGCAGCAAATGCCGCCCTAGAGGATGCCGGTTTCAGTGCCGATCAAATCGATGCAGTCGTCGTTGCAACCTCGACCCCCGATACAACCTTCCCCTCCGTCGGTACAATCGTGCAGGGCGCATTGGGCACACAAGGCTTTGCCTTTGACGTGCAGGCCGTATGCGCTGGTTTCGTATACGCAATGTCAACGGCGAATGCCTTTATCACTTCTGGTCAAGCCAACCGCGTCTTGGTGATCGGAGCGGAGACGTTCTCCCGCATTATGAATTGGGAAGATCGCACCACTTGCGTGCTCTTCGGCGATGGTGCCGGGGCCGTCGTGCTTGAAGGCGGCGACGGTGACGCAGGGATCCTGTCGACTGATCTGAATTCTGATGGGCAATATCGCGACCTTCTGTATGTCGACGGTGGTGTGTCCTCCACCCAGACAACCGGTGTGTTGGTCATGCAAGGCAAAGAAGTGTTCCGACACGCGGTCGAAAAGCTTGCGCAAACAGCAGAGACCGCTTTGGAAAAAGCCGGTTTGAGTTCAGATGATGTGGACTGGATCGTCCCGCATCAAGCGAACTCACGGATCATCACGCGGACGGCTCAGAAGATGGGCGTATCGATGGATCGTGTCGTTATGACGGTTCAAGATCACGGAAATACCTCCGCTGCATCGATTCCATTGGCACTGTCTGTTGCCAAGTCAGAAGGCAAATTCAAACCCGGCCAAGTCATCGTTATGGAAGCAATTGGCGGCGGTTTGGCTTGGGGCGCGGTGGTTTTGCGCCTCTGAGTGTCGTTTTCATGCTTAAACGGTGTGTTGCAAGCCCTTGATATTGACTCTGAATTTACGCGCGCCCTATCGTGGCGGGAAAATAGGTATTTAACAGTCGGGGGACAACATGAGTGCAAAGACTTTGACACGGATGGATTTGAGCGAGGCAGTATTCCGTGAGGTTGGGTTGTCGCGAAACGAATCCGCTGATTTGGTCGAAAGTGTGCTGCAACATATGTCCGACGCGTTGGTCCGTGGCGAACAGGTCAAAATCTCATCATTCGGAACATTTTCGGTGCGTGAAAAATCTGCCCGTGTTGGCCGTAATCCGAAAACAGGTGAGGAAGTGCCAATTCATCCACGCCGCGTTCTGACCTTCCGTCCGTCCCACCTGATGAAAGACCGCGTCGCAGACGGCAACAAATCTTAAGCGCGACCTAAGCGGAGAGCAGGCTTATGGCAGAAAAAGCGCGCGACGCGTTTCGGACAATCTCAGAGGTTGCGAACTGGCTGGATATCCCTGCCCACGTGCTGCGCTTTTGGGAAAGTAAGTTCCCGCAGATCAAACCCGTAAAACGCGCAGGCGGACGACGCTACTACCGCCCAGCGGATATGAGGTTAATTGGCGGCATCAAGACGCTTCTACACGACGACGGCCTCACCATACGCGGCGTGCAAAAAATGCTGAAGGAAGACGGGGTCAAAGCCGTATCCGAGCTGTCACCAGCTCTCGATATGCCGACCGAAGAAGAAGGCGCTGCCCGTCGCCAAGCCCGCCGCGCCCGCCGTCAGGCCCGCCAAGAGGCACGCCAACCAGACCAACAAAGCACAAAGCAAGCGGAAGACATTCCCGAGGGTGAAGCCCCCTTCGTCCATATCGAAGAGAATGAAACCGGCGGCGATAACGTCGTGCCCATGACCCCTGAACGGGATGACCTGTCCGGGATGAGCGCCTCAGACGAGGCGACCGCTCAAACTGAACCAGAAGTTGACACCTCAACAGAAGCGCAATCTGCACCCGCCGAGCAGGACGTTGAACCAGAACCTGTGACAGCGTCGCTGTTTGACCAAGATGCACCTGTTGACGAGCAAGCCATCGCCGAGACACCACTGCCTGACCTGCCGGACGCTGCCCCAACCCAGGATGCTGAAGCTGAAGAAACGTCAGAACGCACTTTCAAGCGGCAACCGCACCCGACCGTTGAAAGCGATGAAGATGTTGAGACAGTGCATCGTGCTGATGAGCCCCTTGCGGCTGATACATCACAAGATGAGCCACAACCTGTTTCTACGATCCCCGAACCACAGCCCACCGTTCATAGTGAGACGGAAGCGGACACACCGGCAGCTGAGCCTGTTGAAGCTGCCATCGTCCCCGATGACCCTGATCCTGCTGATGTGACGTTGACCGATCAACAAAGGACATTTGCCGACAACGTGAAACGGCTCAGACGATCAACTGCCCTGCATTCGGGTCAGGACGCTACCAGACAAGCCGCGCTTGCGAAGCTGACCGAATTGCGGGCGAAGATGGCATCAAGCTTGGGCTAACGTCACTTGAGGCGCATCGCAGTCCAGCGAAAATCAAACTGCGGCCCTTGCGTACCGGTTCAAAACTCGTATGAAGGGCCATTCGTCGGGCTATGGCGCAGCCTGGTAGCGCGTCCGTCTGGGGGACGGAAGGTCGCAGGTTCGAGTCCTGCTAGCCCGACCAATCATCAAACGCTCGTAGCCCAAGCGGCGCGAGCGTTTCATGTATCAAGGGATGTGATCCATGGCTGAGTTTCCAAATGGCGTTCTGTCTGACCGGCAAATGACCGCGATGATCGCATCAGGCCAGATCAAGGCTGAAACTGAGATCGCAAATGGTCAAGTCCAGCCGGCATCTCTCGACTTGCGTTTAGGACGTACAGCCACCCGCGTCCGCGCGTCGTTTTTGGCCGGTAAAGGCAACACCGTCACAGATCGCCTAGCTGATTTTTCTATGCATCAGATGGACTTATCAGAGGGTGCTGTTCTAGAAAAAGGCTGCGTCTATGTCGTCGAACTCCAAGAAAGCTTAGTCCTGCCTCATGGTATGAGCGGAGCAGCATCGGCAAAGTCGTCTATCGGACGCCTCGACATGCTGACGCGCGTCATCACAGACAATGGAATAGAATTCGACCGCGTGCCAGACGGCTACACTGGTCCGCTTTATGCAGAGATTTGTCCGCGATCTTTCTCTGTCGTCGCCAAAACCGGCCAGATGTTGAACCAAATCATCTTCCGAGTTGGCAAAACGCTCATCGAAGATGACGACCTGCGCGCGTTACACGCTAAGACGCCAATTGTGTCAGGCGACGCGGTCATCTCAGACGGGCTTGGCTTTTCGGTCGATCTGAAACCTGCGCAAGGCGATCTTGTTGGATACCGCGCGAAGCCACATACCGGTGTTATCGACCTGAGCAAGCTAAACCACTACGCCCCATCCGACTATTGGGAAGAAGTCCACACGAGCGAAGGGCGCATTATCCTTGACCCCGGCGCGTTCTATATTCTGGTAAGCCGTGAAGCGATTACAATCCCTCCGCATTGTGCCGCTGAAATGGCCCCTTATCTCGCGATGGTTGGTGAGTTTCGCGTGCACTACGCTGGCTTCTTCGATCCGGGCTTCGGTCATAGTAGTGCGGGCACTGGTTCGCGTGGCGTTCTGGAGGTCAGGTGTCATGAAGCGCCGTTTGTGCTGGAGCACGGCCAAGTTGTTGGGCGTTTGGTCTACGAGCACATGTCAGAGGTGCCACAACAACTTTACGGCATTGATATCAAGTCGAACTACCAAGGACAGGGCTTGAAGCTTTCCAAGCACTTCCGGTCAGCCTGATCGCTCTTTCGCGACGACCCGCTCGCGGTTGAGCGTATAGATACCCGTCGCGATGATGATCATTGCACCAAATACAGTCCAGAAATCTGGCAGATGATCGAAGATGAGCCAGCCGTAAAAGGTGCCCCAGATTAAGATAGAATAATGTACCGGCGCGACCACAACAGCCTCCGCCGCTTCAAGCGCCATGATGACCAAAGTCTCAGCGCAGGCCGCAATCAACGCCATTGTCACCAACAACAGAACCTCCGTGCCCCAAACAGGTGTCTTCCACACGAAAGGCAATGGAAGGGTCAACAAGACCACACTGGTGATGGCTGTATAGGCCAACGTGGTTTCAACTGGATCGTCACCGCTCAAGAACCGTGACAGAATTTGCCGACAGGCAAACGCAATCGCCGCCAACAAAACGAGGATCACGGCAGGGTGGACCGCACCGAAGCCGGGCCGAATGACAATCAGTGTCCCAAGAAAACCAATGGTCACAGCAGTCCACCGCCTGAGACCAACTTTTTCCTTCAGTATCGCAGCACCAAGCAAAGTCACGATGAAGGGTGCAACGAACGTCACTGCGATTGCATCAGCTAACTGGACATAGGTCACGCCTGCAATGAACAAGGTGGCGGAGAACACGGCCATCGCGCCACGCCCGATCTGCAACCAAGGGTGTTTCGAGCGCAGCACGCCCCGCCCCTTTATCGCGATGATAATAAAAACACCCAACAGCAATCCTAATTGCCGTGACCATGTGATTTGAACCGGATGCAGGCTCGATGCCAAAAACTTCGCATGCGTATCAACGGCGGAAAACAGAAACATCCCGCCCGCCATCAATGCGATACCTCTGAGTGAAGCGTTCCTGCGCTGGGCCACATCCGGCGTGACAGGTGAGAGATGCGGACCCGCCATGCCTAACGAAGGGTCCTAAAACCGTCCGAGACGGCGCATCATCCGGATGGATTGCTTTGTCCGCTTTGTGCTTTCGGCTGTTTGAGCCTGTTGGGCACTATCTGCCTCTTTATGGCCATTGCGCTTCGCCATCGCATCGACGCCTTTATCAATTCCCAACGTAATAAGCTTACGCATAATCATGCGGACAGCCATATTGATGATCTGATTCATCGCCTGCTCCTAACCTGCCCCCTATCCGGGACTTAGCACGCAGGCCTTAATCCTCAAACAGCTCGTTTTGGCCTTCTGGACTTTCATCCTCGTCGTCATCATCAGGCAACGCATCAGCGCCGGGTGGAGGACGATTGTCGAGCAATCCGGCAGCCCGCAATTCTTTGAGACCAGGAAGATCGCGTGCGTTTTCCAGCCCGAAATGGTCAAGAAAATGCTGTGTTACAACATAGGTGACCGGCCGACCTGGCGTCATACGCCGCCGCCCAAAACGCACCCACTCCATTTCAATCAACTGATCCACAGTCCCGCGGGAAACAGAGACACCTCGAATTTCTTCGATCTCAGCACGGGTCACAGGTTGGTGGTAGGCGCAAATGGCCAACGTCTCGATCGCGGCACGACTTAGCTTACGCGTCTCAACTGTCTCTTTTTGCATAAGAAACCCCAGATCGCCTGCGGTCCGGATCGCCCATGCGTCGTCGACTTTGACGACATGCACACCGCGCCCCTCATAGCGCTTGCGCAAATAGACCAGTGCTTCTGCTGGATCAGAGCCATGCGGCATCCGAGAGGTCAGTTCGCGCACCGTGATAGGCTCTGCAGACGCAAAAAGAATGGCTTCCACCATCCGTTCCTGCTCAGCCATTGGCGGGGCTTCGAACAGGCTTTCTTCGGGCGCCTGTTCGGTCTCAACTTCGTCTGTCACTCTCGGCCCTCTTCCGGATTTGAATAGGTGCAAATACGTCACCTTGTCTCAATTCAATTTGTCCCGCCTTCGCCAATTCCAGCGACGCCGCGAAGGTCGCCGCAGTTGCTGAGCGGCGTTTAACCGGATCAGTTTCCCAACCTTCCGGCAGCCAAGACGTCAGATCAGACCAGTCCCCCGCAAATCCGATCAAACCGCGCATTCGGTCGAGAGCCTGTTCCATCGTGAAAACCTTTTCACGATCCATGACAAAGGGCCGGAACTCATCCTTGGTTTTGATCCGCGCGTAAGCTTGCATCAGGTCCAAAAGCGTTGCTGTATAGGTGACCTTTCGTACCCGCGTTACGTCCTCGGGGATGCCTCGCGCAAAGAAGTCACGTCCCAACTGATCCCGCGCCATCAGTTTCGCAGAAGCCTCTCGCATCGCGGCCAACCGCTCAAGCTGAAAGGCTAAATGCGCCGCAAGTTCTTCGCCTGACGGCCCCTCCTCCGTCGGATCGGGCGGCAGTAACAATCGTGACTTCAAAAAAGCCAACCACGCGGCCATCACAAGATAGTCTGCTGCCAATTCCAGCCGCAGCTCTTTTGCTTTCTCGATGAAGCCCAAATACTGCTCTGCCAATTGCAAAACAGAGATTTTGCGCAGATCGACTTTCTGAGTTCGAGATAAGGTTAACAGCAAATCGAGCGGACCTTCATAGCCGTCCACATCGACGATGAGGGCCTCCGCCGCCAAGCGCGCTTCGACGCCTTGGTCTTCCCAAGCGTCCGCCTCTACATCCGTCTCTGACATGGCCTTGGCCTCAGTCCCCAATAAGGCGCTCAAGTTCGGCAATCACCTCTGGAATGTCAATCTCCATTGGGGTTTTGCGCTGTTTCAGCGCCGCCTTCGCACGGCTTTGTGCCTTCGCCCCCATCCGGCCGCAAACATCTGCAACAGCCTCCATATCGGGCATCTCACCATTGCAATGAAGAACGAGATCACACCCCGCAGCCAACGACGCGGCAGACCGCTCGGCAACTGTACCACTGAGCGCTTCCATTGAGATATCATCGGTCATGATGAGCCCATCGAACCCGATCTCATTTCGGATCATGCGCATCGCTTTCGGGGATGTCGTCGCCGGCAGATCATCAATAACAGGGAAAACGATGTGGGCGGTCATGCCCATTTTAATATCGTTCAACTGTTTGAAGGGTGCAAAGTCCAACGCCTCAAGCTCGGCCAGTGGAACATCAACGGTCGGCAAATCCTTATGCCCATCAACCACAGCCCGGCCATAGCCCGGAACATGCTTCAAGACCGGCAACACGCCGCCATCCAAAAATCCGCGGACCGTCTCGCGGCACATCGCAACCACGGTGTCGACATCAGAGCCGTAGCAGCGATTGCGCAAAACAGGGTGGCTTTCAGGCCAGATCACATCCGCCAAAGGTGCACAATTTACGTCGATGCCAACGTCATACAGCTCTTCGGCAATCAACCGATTGCGCAAATACATCGCACGCGCGGCATCAGCGCCAGCCCGCTCCATCTGATCCAAAGCGGGTAGATACTCCCGCCATTCAGGGGCCCGCATCCGCTGAACACGTCCACCTTCCTGATCAATCAAAATTGGCGCATTCCATCCAACAGCGCCTCGAAGATCGTTCGTCAGACGCTTCAATTGGGCGCGGTCTTCGATATTACGAGCGAAAAGGATGAAACCCCAAGGTTGCGCGCTTGCAAAAAAGCGATATTCCGCTGGTGTCAGCGTCAGACCTTCACATCCGAAAATCATGGAATGTGAGGTCATTAGCTCAGATCCTTAAAAATCACCTGAACGACAGGCTTGTGATTTTCCGATATTACCGTGCGAGAACAGGAATACAGGCCGCATTTGCGGCAACGAGCACTGCGCAAAAGCGTCTGGACGCGTTCAGATCTTCAAATCCAACTGCACGCAACCGGTAAAACGTCCGCCCACCGCTTTTGGCCTCTTGGATCAAGCGTTTTTTGCCGTCGATATACTCTGAGAAATTTGCGGCGATCTTGTCCCATTCTGCAACAGCAAGCTCGCGTTCATCATACGCGCCAAGCTGCACAAGGCGCGTGCCCGCAGCAACCTGCTCCGGCTTCACCTCAGCCGATCCCAAGACGGAATCAACAGCCGCGGCGATAGCCGCTTGCTGCTGCAAACTGGCCAGATTGACCTTCGGGCGCTGCGCTGGGCGTTGAGACCGCTTCACACCGGGAATAGACGGATCAAGTGCTGGGATTTCCGCCCGCGCCAACGTGATTTGCGCCTCGCCAGTTTCATCTTCTATGGGCTCCAACGGCTCTTCACCGATGGCCAACCGTGACGCCAGCAGCTCGGCCTGTTCCTCAACGGTCAGATTTTGCTCCTCCAAAGACAGCGAAACAACTGTGCCTACAGCTTCGGCCACCTCATCGGCGGGCGTTTGTCCCTCCGCTGGTGCGGCGAGGATTACATCATCTGTCGTCAAATCAATCGGCTCTGGCGCCAAAATCACCTGCGGGGTCGGACCCTCAGCCTGCCCTTCTGATTGCACCTTATTGACTGCGAGCCCCTGATGTTGAGCCAATTGGCCACCGGGATCCGCAGGTTGAATACGTGCAGGACCCTCTAAAGCCCGGATCACTGGAACGTCCGTGACGTCCCGCACAGTCAGCTGATACCCCCAGACACCAAGACCAATCACCAGCGCGACAGAACTTGCAGCACCAACAAAACTCATGGCTTTTGCCATTATGCTAAATTGAGGACCCGCTTGCTCCTGCCCCTGATAGGCTGAAGGATGCGCACCATATGCGTCATATTGAGTGTCTGCCATGTCGCCTCTCCGCCCCCGAATTCGATGCCCGGGTGGTCTGTCTTGAACTCTGCTCGCAGTTCCGACGTGGAGGCTGATCGTTTGGCGTCAGCGCATCTCAGTTGCCGGAACTACCCCTAGAATACCAAGACCTGCAGAAATAACAATCGCCGTGGCACGTGCGAGTGCAATTTTTGGCAACCCTGCGGCCATATCATCCTGAAGGAAACGCAATTCAGATGTGTCATTCCCTCTGTTCCACAAGGCGTGGAACTCGCCTGACAGCTCATAGAGGTAGAATGCGATGCGGTGCGGCTCATTTGTCCGCGCCGCAATTTCCACAAGACGGGGCCATTCAGCCAGCTTTGACGCCAAGGTCAATTCGGCCTCATGCGTGTTTTCTGTTAGGTCTGTACCAGCCAGTATTGCATCAGACACGTCAAGACCCGCCTCCTCCGCCTTGCGCAGAACGGAGCAGACCCGCGCGTGCGCGTATTGCACATAGAACACCGGATTGTCTTTCGATTGCTCCAGCACTTTATCCATATCAAAATCAAGCGGCGCATCCTGCTTCCGCGTCAGCATGATAAACCGCGTGACGTCAGAGCCGACCTCATCGACAACATCGCGCAACGTGACGAACGTCCCGGCCCGTTTCGACATTTTGAAAGGCTCACCATTGCGGGTCAGTTTCACCAACTGGGTCAGCTTGATATCAAGCGGGACATTGCCCTCGGACAAAGCCGACACAGCCGCCTTCATCCGCTTGACATAGCCACCGTGATCGGCGCCAAACACATCAATAAGCGCGTCGAACCCTCTGGAAACCTTATCAAAATGATAGGCGATATCCGGCGCGAAATATGTCCACGCCCCATCTGATTTCTGGATAGGCCGATCCACATCATCGCCATGCGCGGTAGACCGGAACAGCATCTGTTCGCGCGGCTCCCAGTCTTCTGGTACCTTGCCCTTTGGCGGCTCAAGCGTGCCCCTGTAGATCAGGCCCTTCTCGTCCAGATCAGCAATCGCGGCCTCAATCTGACCAGTCCCATAGAGCGACTTTTCGGAATAGAACGTATCCATCCGGACACCCAAAGCATCCAAGTCCGAGCGGATCAGATCCATCATCGCTTCAGTTGCAAATTCACGCACGTCGTCCAGCCAGAACTGCTCCCCCTTCTCAAGGTAAGCGTCCCCGACCTTCGCCTTCAGCGCTTCACCAACCTTGATCAGATAATCGCCCGGATAGGTGCCGTCAGGAAAAGCGACATCCTGACCATGCGCTTCAAGATACCGCAAATACACTGACCGCGCCAAAACATCGACCTGTGCGCCGCCATCATTGATGTAATATTCCCGCGTGACCTCATGCCCTGCATAGGCCAGCAGCGATGCCAGCGCGTCACCAAAGACAGCGCCTCGTGTGTGGCCAACATGCAGCGGTCCGGTCGGGTTTGCAGATACATACTCAACATTAACTTTTTTGCCCGCGCCCATTGCGGATTTACCGAAATCCTGACCAGAGTGAAGTGCAGCTGTCACAACACCAGACCAGACCGAAGTCTCAAGCCTCAAGTTCAAAAAGCCCGGACCCGCCACCTCTGCAAGTGCGATGCGCGGATCATCCTGCAGTTTTGCAGCCAAACTGTCCGCAATATCGCGTGGTTTTTGCTTTGCAGGCTTAGCCAAGACCATCGCAGCGTTGGTCGCCATATCCCCGTGCGCCGCATCGCGTGGTGGCTCCACCGACACATTGGCAAAGTCCAGGCCATCGGGCAAAGCACCTTCGGCCACCATCGCGTCCAAAGACGCGATCACGAGCGTACGGATATCAGCAAACAGGTTCATTACGAAATTCCTCAAGACGTTGCGCGCGGTGTATCACGCCCGCGCCAGCGGTCCACCCCCACAGCCTGAAAAACACAAGCCTTTAAGGCTGATCCAGCACATAACTGTCCGCTTTTACACCGCCAATCATGCTTTTGTGGGTCAGCAAAGCAAAACGATCAGTCATCCCGGCAATGTAATCGGCGACGATGCGCGCAAGCTCGACCTCACCTTTCGCCTCCTCGACATCCTTACGCCACTGCTTTGGTAACAACTCGGGCTCTTCCATAAAGAGCGGGAATAACTCGTTGACGACTTGGGTTACCTGCACACGCATTTCCACGACCGCAGGCGCGCGGTACATGCGGTCAAAAAGAAACTTCCGGATCACTTTCAATTGCTCCCAAACATCCGGCGAGAACTGCACCATTGCATCCCCCGCCGCCCGAATGTCGGTAACGCTGGTGGGTGCCAACACATCAAGCCGCGCCTGCGCAACAGCAATAACGTCCTCGACCAAGACCCCAAAGAACCGGCGCAACGCCTCATGGCGGCGACGGTAATAATTCAAGTTCGGGTAGTGCGCATCAACCTTCGCGAAACAGGGACCAAGCAGTGGCATCTGCGCCAATTCATCCGTCGAGAACAACTCCGCCCGCAGCCCGTCATGAAGATCATGATTGTTATAGGCGATGTCATCCGCCAAGGCCGCAACTTGCGCCTCAGCACTTGCGTAAGTGCCGAGTTCCAAGTCGTGCCGCGCGGAATACTCAGACAGCGCGTAGGGCAGCACACCCGTTACCGGACCATTATGTTTCGCAATGCCTTCTAGGGTTTCCCAGGTTAAGTTCAACCCGTCCCACTCCGCATAATGACGCTCAAGAGAGGTCACGATCTTGAGGGCCTGCGCGTTGTGATCAAACCCGCCATAGGGGGCCATCAACGCATCCAGCGCTTCCTCACCTGTATGGCCGAAAGGCGTATGTCCAAGATCGTGCGCCAAGGCCACAGCCTCTGTCAGTTCGACATTCAACCCCAGAACACCTGCAATTGTTCGTGCGACTTGGGCGACCTCAATCGAATGGGTCAGGCGTGTCCGGAAATAGTCCCCTTCATGCTCGATGAAGACTTGGGTCTTGTGCTTCAGACGCCGGAACGCACTTGCATGAATAATCCTGTCACGGTCGCGCTGAAAACAGCTGCGAAACGCGCTCTCTTGCTCAGGATACAGCCTGCCCCGGCTGTCCTCAGGGTCGCACGCATAGATAGCGCGGCTCATTTGGCGGCCTCTTCTTGTTCTTGTCCCACTCTCCTCTTACATTGCATGTATCGCTTATACGAGAGTGGAACCGATGGAACTTGCCCTACCGCCCAAAGTAACTGACCGCGCCTTCGCGCGCCTTGCTGAAATTGGCGCGGCCGGCGACGGTCAAGCCTTACGCGTCGCCGTCGAGGGCGGTGGATGCTCTGGGTTTCAGTACGAGATCAAGCTCGACACGCCCGCAGAGGATGATTTGATCTTGGAGAAAGCAGGCGAAAAGGTCGTCGTGGACAGTGTATCCCTGCCATTTCTCGAAAATGCGGTGATTGATTTCACTGAAGAGCTGATCGGCGCGCGCTTCATCATCGAAAACCCTAATGCCACCTCATCTTGCGGCTGCGGCACATCTTTTTCGATGTAGGGGAAAAATGATTTGGCCCGGCGATGCGGGCCAAATCAGTATTATTGATAACTCTCTACGACGTCCGCCCACGCTTCCGATTGCTCAAGAGCATTCGGATCAATGGGAACAAAGAAAGCTTGTCCAAGTGGCTTAAAGTCGGACTTGGAGGAAATTTCCTCCCCTGGAGGGACGCCACAGGCTGACAAACCGGCGAAGCCGATTATCCATAAGTACTTGCTCATCACTGCCTCAAACAGGTCATTTTCTTTTTTATTGCAGCCTATAGATCAAAGGAATGAGGCGCAAATGTGGCAATGTCATAAATTAGAGGAAAATTATCACCATATTGATCCATTGGATAATTTATCGCGACAATACGCCCTCCTCACTCGCCTTTCCTGTCCCCCGCATTAACTCTCGTTAACAAATCAACTCGCCGGAATACGCAGATGAGTATCATCCTGATCATGGGCAGCGGGCCGTCCGTATTAGAAGCGCGCGCTTGGGACCGCTCGGCATTTAACCATATTCTCGCGATCAACAATGCCTACGCTGTACGACCGGACTGGGACAGTTTGATCCATCCCGAAGACTTCCCTCAGGACCGCCGCCCAGTGGAAATGCAAAACAGCCAAACCATAGTAACTGCACAAGACTACGTACCAGCGCAGAACCAATATGGCGGCTTTGTTTATGCCGGTGGCACGATGGCATTCACCGCGGGGTATTGGGCCCTCGCCCACCACAAACCAAGGGTCATTGCCTTCATAGGGTGCGATATGACCTATGCAAAACAGGGCGATACACATTTTTACGGCAAAGGCACCGCAGACCCGTTGCGCGATGACATAACCTTGCAATCCCTCGAAGCCAAAGCCGCCCGAATGGAGATCTGCGCGGCGGAACAAGGTTGCGCACTGGTCAATCTTTCGCCTGAGCCAAGCAGGCTGACCTACCCGCGCGCAACCCTAAGCGCGTTGACGCTTGCAGCACCACGCAGCTTCCCGTCAGATTTGGTGCAGCGCGCGAAAGAAAAGGAAAACGCCTTAAGCTACTTCGTACCGTCGGGGCGGTATTGGGAGGTCCGAGATCAATTCGACCCGGCAGAGTTGCGTGCGATTGATGCGCTTTGGCTTGCGGCAGCTGAGGCTTCGCGCGATACCTGACACAATGCAAATCAGCGGGGATGCCAGATGAAAATCGCGACCTTCAACATCAACGGCATCAAAGCACGGATCAACGCCTTGCCAGATTGGCTGGACGAAGCACAGCCAGACGTTGCCGTCCTGCAAGAGATCAAATCGGTCGATGAGGCCTTCCCCCGCGAGATATTCGAAGAACGTGGCTATAATGTCGAAACCCACGGACAGAAAAGTTTCAACGGTGTCGCGATCTTGTCCAAACGCCCCCTCGAAGATGTCCGCCGAGGCCTTCCCGGTGATGATAGTGATGAACAGGCCCGCTGGATTGAAGCGCTTGTCATGGGTGACAAACGCCCGATCAGGATTTGCGGTTTATATCTGCCCAATGGCAACCCCGCGCCGAGTCCTAAATATGACTACAAACTTGCATGGATGGACCGGATGTATGTCCGCGCCCAAGACCTGCTGGCCGAAGAAATTCCGACAATGATGGCGGGTGACTACAATATCATTCCACAACCCGAAGACGCCAAACGCCCCGATGCTTGGGCAGATGATGCTCTGTTCCGCCCAGAAAGCCGTGCGGCGTTTCGCAAAACTCTGAACTTGGGCTTTACGGACGCGTTCCGCGCCCGCAACCAGCTTCCGGAGCAATTCTCCTTCTGGGATTATCAAGCAGGTGCGTGGAACCGCAACGACGGGATCCGCATTGATCACCTGCTGCTCAGCCCGCAAGCCGCTGACACGCTGCGCGACTGCAAGATTGACTATGAAATCCGCGGTCGCGAAAAACCCTCAGACCATGTACCCGTTTGGGTCGATCTGGACCTCTAGGCATCTAGCCAGACATCGACGTCCAAAGCGCGAGGCCCACAACCGCCAACATCGCACAAGCCATAAAGACATTGATGATCCTTTGCGTGCTCGACGCAAGTTTCATCGCTTTGATCTGCGACCCGACCCACAACCACAAGAAATGCAAGCTGACCCAAATCACATTCATGATGACAAATTTCAGCGCGACCTCTGCCGCGTAATTTGAAGGCAAGAAGGCAAAGCCAGAAAACAGGGTGGTGTTGACGACATAGGCCTTTGGATTGATCGCTTGCAGCAATAGCCCGTCGCGTATGCCCGGCTGCCGCTCCGCCGCGACAAAGCCAATCTTGCTGCCAGCCGTGGCAATCTTGAACGCCATATAAAGCAAATAGGCAGTAGACGCTGCCATCAAGACGGTCCGGATAACAGGGTTTGCAAGGATCAAAGCCGCAAGGCCTGTGACCACCGCAACGCCAACGAGGTTCGTCCCAATAAAAAGACCGGTGAAATACCGTAGCCCCGCGCGAAAGCCATAGGCCGCACCGACTCCTGCCAAAGACAAGACGCCCGGTCCGGGTGTGATGATCAGCAAAAAGACAGCCGCGGCAAAGCTCAACATGATCCGTACCCTACAAAAGAAAACGCCGGGCGCTAGGCCCGGCGTTCTAAAATTTAATGTCGACGCGATCAGTCGTCGCGATGCACTTTTTCGCGACGCTCATGGCGTTCCTGTGCCTCAAGGCTCAGTGTCGCGATCGGGCGAGCATCTAGACGTTTCAGGGAGATCGGCTCGCCAGTATCATCGCAATAGCCATATTCACCTTCATCTATACGGCGCAGCGCGGCGTCGATCTTCGAGATCACCTTGCGCTGACGGTCACGGGTCCGAAGCTCCAACGCGCGGTCGGTTTCTTCAGAAGCGCGGTCAGCGATGTCGGGAATGTTGCGTGTGCCTTCCTGCATACCTTCGATCGTGGTGCTGGTCTCATCCAGAATGGACTGTTTCCAATCCTGCAGCTTACGACGAAAATACTCGGTTTGACGGTCATTCATGAACGGCTCGTCTTCAGCCGGCTTGTAATCTTCTGGCAGGAATACTTCTGCTTTCATCCCCAAACTCCCTTTAATGAACCCGCTGCAGGATGGCTAATCGACTCAAGCGGCAGCTCGTTAGTTCCTCTGGAGCTGATGTAGCGAAGGAAGACGCCCTTGTCACGCAGATAAGGGCCGTTATGAAGGGAAAGTGAGGGATCAGTTAAGACTGCCAACTTTGCTTTACAGGGGCTTGATAGCGCAATGAAATTCACCGGGACCGAGACGTATATCGCAACAGATGATCTGACTGTTGCAGTGAACGCATCAGTATCACTAGAGCGACCTTTATTGGTGAAAGGCGAACCGGGCACCGGCAAAACTGAGTTGGCGCGCCAGGTCTCAGCCGCATTGGGTCTCGAAATGATCGAGTGGCACATCAAATCAACCACCAAAGCGCAACAGGGCTTATATGAGTATGACGCCGTCTCCCGCCTGCGCGACAGCCAATTGGGCGACGAAAAAGTCCATGATGTGAAAAATTACATCCGCAAAGGAAAGCTGTGGCAAGCATTTGCAGCGGATGAACGCAAAGTTCTGCTGATCGATGAGGTCGACAAGGCCGATATCGAATTTCCAAACGATCTGCTGCAAGAACTCGACCGGATGGAATTCCACGTCTATGAAACCGGCGAGACGATCACGGCTAAACATCGCCCCATCGTCATCATCACTTCCAACAATGAAAAAGAACTGCCCGACGCCTTTTTGCGCCGCTGCTTCTTCCACTACATCAAATTCCCAGATGCCCAGACGCTTAAATCGATCGTTGAAGTCCATCACCCCGGCATCAAACCCGCGCTTCTCGAAGCCGCTTTGACGGAGTTTTTTGAAATCCGCGAAACTCCCGGCCTAAAGAAAAAACCATCCACGTCAGAAGTGCTCGATTGGCTAAAACTCCTGCTCGCAGAAGACCTCGATCCGGCGGACCTTAAGCGTGACGGGGCGAACGCGTTGCCCAAACTCCACGGCGCGCTTTTGAAAAACGAACAAGACGTCCATCTGTTTGAACGTCTCGCATTTATGGCCCGTGGCCAAAGATGAAGATAGCGCGGCTGGCGGGTGGGGCGCTGGAGCGTAAGCGACAGTCGGGGCGCACTCCAGCAAGCGCCTTATGATCCAAGTCCTCACCCACAACATCCTTCCCGTCTTTGCGATGCTCGCATTGGGCTTCGCACTTGGCCGCATCAAACTTGTGTTTAATGATGAAGCACGCACACTCAACCGCATCGCCTTCCTTGTCCTCCAGCCCCCACTGATCTTGCCGCTCATTGCAGGCATCGACTTGCCCAGCTTTGATTTCGGCGCTTTGGGCATCTACATCGCCTGCCAAGCACTTACCTTTACATCAGCCACCTTCGCGGCACGCTATCTTTTTAAACGTGATCTCGCGGAATCCGTCCTCCTTGGCATGGCGATGATTTTCATCAATTCGCTGCTCTATATCTGGCCCATCGCCACGTTGATCTACGGAGAAGAGGCAGCCTTACCGATCACCGCCATCGTCGCCTGGGACGCCTCAGTCACCTTCACCGTCTTCATCGTCACAATGGAACTGATCACCGGCAAAGCGCCCGCTGCTGAAACCGCCAAGCGCATCGCCCTCAATCCGGTGCTCCTTTCAATCTTCACCGGGCTGATCCTGAACGCATCCGGTGTGGCACTCCCCGTCCCGGTCCTGACCGCCTTCGGCTTCGCCGGTTCTGCCGCAGCCCCTCTGACCCTTTTTGCCCTCGGCGTGATCTTATCCGGCCACCCTCTGATCCCCACTAAAATCGTTGCGAGCTTCTCAGCAATGAAGCTCATCATCTTTCCGCTTCTGGTTTGGTTGGGCATGTCACGCATCTTGCCAGAAAATGACTGGAGCGGTCTGTTTACGCTGACAGCAGCAGGTCCTTCAGGCGCGATGCCGTTTGCCTTGGCCCTGCTCTATGGAATCCGCTCAGACGCCATCGCACCGATCATCATCTGGACCAGCGCACTCAGCCTCATTTCACTGGCCTATCTCGCCTGACGCTGCGGCACATCACACGCCCGCAACTTAACGTAAGGTTATGCAACAATCCCTTTCCAGAATCATCATTGGCCCCCAAATTGCCCTATTGGAAGCCTCAATGCGCCCCAATCAGGGGCGTTAAACGCAACTGGAGCGAGATAGGGAACAATACCACGTGGGCCAACTGACAATCAGACCCCTTGAACGGAACGACAAAACACAGTGGGCCGCGCTTTGGACCGCTTATCTGACGTTCTATGAAAGTACGGTTCCAGCCGCGGTATATGACACCTATTTCGAGCGCCTGCTCGGCAATGACCCTCAAGACTACCATTGCTTGCTTGCTCTCCACGACGGCAGCCCCATTGGCTTGACCCATTTCATCTACCATCGCCATGGTTGGAGCATCGAAAATGTCTGCTATCTGCAAGACCTCTATGTTGACCCGACCGTGCGCGGCACAGGTGCGGGGCGGGGCCTAATCGAAGCAGTCTATGCGGCCGCCGATGAAGCTGGCGCGCCGAATGTCTACTGGCTAACGCAAGACTTCAATGACACGGCCAGACAACTCTATGATCGCATTGGCGAAAAAACCCCCTTTATTAAATATAAACGAGTATAACCCCCCGATGCGCTGCTACATGAAACCGATTCTCTCGACCGCCGCTTTGGGCCTCACGCTCGCGATCGCCGCCTGTGCCCCCGCTCCGACCTCATCCGTTTCTGAGGTGCCACAACGTGGCGCATCAACCGTGTCCACCTTGCCTGCGATGAAAAGCTTCTCAGCCCGACGCGGCGCGCCGGTGTTTCGCTCGAACGCAGAAATCACGCGGGATTTCCTTGACCTCTCCTTCCAAATGGAAAGTGGTCGGAAACTGCCTTATCTGACGAAATTCGAAGGCCCGATCAAAGTCGGTGTCACCGGTGGCGCCCCCGCGAGTTTGGAGCGCGACCTCGCTCAATTGTTGTCGCGCCTTCGCAACGAGGCAGGCATCAACATCTCGCGCGCGCGCTCCGGCGAAGACCCGCAAATTTTGATCGAAGCAATCCCACGGCGCAAATTACAAAAAGCCGTGCCGCAGGCGGCCTGTTTCGTGGTGCCCAATGTCTCAGGCTGGGCCGATTTCAAGAAGAACCGCAATCGCGGCGTGACTGATTGGACCAAGCTGACCAAACGCACCAAGGCGACCGTCATCATCCCATCCGATGTGTCACCGCAGGAAGTGCGCGACTGCCTGCACGAAGAAGTTGCGCAAGCGCTTGGCCCGCTGAACGACCTCTACCGCTTGCCAGATTCGATCTTCAATGACGACAATTTCCACACCGTTCTAACCGGCTTCGACATGCTGATCCTGCGCGCATATTACTCGCCGCAAATCCATAACGGCATCACCCGCAGCAAAGCCGCCGCTGTCCTGCCGTCGCTCATGTCGCGCCTGAACCCGCGCGGATCAGCCTCACGCTCACGCAACGCGGATGTCACACCGCAAGCCTGGAACCGCGCGATATCCGCTTCGCTTGCGCCACGCGCAACCCCAAGCCGCCGCGCCAGCCAAGCCGCCGAAGCCGTGCGCATCGCTCAATCAATGGGATGGCGCGACAACCGCCTCGCGTTCTCACTCTTCGTGCAAGGTCGCGTCACCCTCGGTCAAAAGCCGCAGGTCGCCATCGAATCCTTCGTCCAGTCGGGCGCACTTTACAAACAACTCTACGGCCCATCCGTCCACGCGGCCCATGTTGCGACCCAAATGTCCGCCTTCGCCTTGTCATCAGGACAATATGAAACAGCCGTCAAGATGACCAACGAAGCGATCCCTGCGGCACGCAACAGCGAGAACGCGGCCCTTCTGGCCACACTGTTGATGATCAAAGCCCAAGCCCTCGACAAGCTGAACCAACCGGGCGAGGCACGTGCAGTTCGGGTGGACGCGCTGGGCTGGGGGCGTTATGGCTTCGGCTCGGATCGCAACGTCCGCGCCCGCCTCAACGAGATCAAAGCGCTGACCCCAAGACGGAGCTAACCCCGCATGCTTCTGGCCCCTCTTATCACCGGTGCAATCGGCGCCGTGATCGGCGCATCCATCGTGCGCAAACGCGGCGGAAATAAAAAAGATATGGGCCAATACGCTGCAGGCTATGGCATCCTGTTTTGCGTCATCGGTCTGTTCATCGCGATCTTTTTGGCCCGCCAAGCGGTCTGAGCCATGTTCCTGCGCTTTTTCGAAAACCTGCGCGCCGCCAAAGTTCCCGTGTCCTTGCGCGAGTATCTCGCCTTCCTTGAAGGGCTGCGTGCAGGGCTTGTCACCTATGATCTTGACGCCTTCTACTATTTCGCCCGCACCACGATGGTCAAAGACGAGCGTCACCTCGACCGCTTCGACCGCGCATTCGCAGCCACTTTTGAAGGCTTAGAACATATCGACACAGGCGAGATGCTGGAAGCCGTCGACATCCCGCAAGAATGGATCGAAAAGCTCGCTGAAAAACACCTCAGCGAAGAAGAACGCGCCGAGATCGAAGCCCTCGGAGGCTTCGATAAGCTTATGGAAACACTCAAAAAACGCCTGAAAGAACAAGAAAAACGCCACCAAGGCGGCAATAAATGGATTGGCACTGCTGGCACCTCCCCTTTCGGGGCCTATGGCTACAATCCCGAAGGCGTGCGCATCGGTCAGAGCGAGTCCCGCCACCAACGCGCTGTCAAAGTCTGGGACAAACGCGAGTTTCGCGATCTCGACGGTTCCACAGAACTCGGCACCCGCAACATCAAAGTCGCCCTCAAACGCCTGCGCCGTTGGGCACGCGACGGGGCGGCGGACGAGCTGGACCTGAACGGCACAATCCGTGCCACAGCAGAAAACGGCTATCTCGACGTCAAGACCCGGCCTGAACGCCGCAACGCCGTTAAGGTGTTGCTTTTCTTGGACATCGGCGGCTCCATGGACCCGCATGTCAAAATCGTTGAAGAACTCTTCTCAGCCGCTACGTCCGAGTTCAAACATCTCAAACACTATTACTTCCACAACTGCCTTTATGAGGGCGTTTGGACCGACAACAAACGTCGATGGTCAGAACAAACCGACACGCATGAGTTGCTCAGAACCTACGGCCCCGACTACAAATGCATCTTCGTCGGCGACGCCTCCATGTCCCCGTATGAGATTGCCTATCCCGGCGGCGCGAATGAACACTGGAACGCCGAAGCGGGCCATGTCTGGCTCGCCCGCGCCCGCGACCAGTGGCAGTCCAACCTCTGGATCAATCCATTGGACGAACGCTATTGGCGTCACACGCAATCGACCCAGATGATCCGAGAGATTTTTGGCAAAGACCGTATGGTTTCCATGACCCTCGACGGTATCGAACGCGGCATGCGATTGCTCACCCGCTAACAGAAAACGGGCCTTCCTTTCGGAAGGCCCGTTGCCCCGTCTGGGGGGAGACAGACGAGAGCTTATTGTGCGTGACGTTCAGCAGCAGAGTCGTTGCTCAGTGCGAAGAAGTTCAACAGGCTGGGGTTGCGTGTTGCAACATCAGCTTCAGCGAAGACTTGGCGCTCAGCAGCAGAGTCGTTGGCCAACGCGCCGATGGTTTGTGCTGCGAAGACGTCACCAGTGGATGTGTCACGAACGATCCGCTCTGCTGCTGAGTCGTTGCCCAGCGCGAAGAAGGCTTGAGCGTTTGAGACGTCAGCCGCAGCAGGTGCAGCGAAAGACAGGGCGACGAGGGCGGATGCGATTACAGTTTTCATTTCAGGTCTCCAGTTTTTGTGTGCCTCTGGGGCGGTGTGTGTGCGGCGTGTTGCCGTTTGATGAGATGAATATGCATCCTGCGAGCATCGCTCTCAATGCACGTTTTTATGAAAATTACTGAACTTCTGCGTATTTATGCACACATATATCTCCACCTCGGCCCACTCCCTCACGCCCCCGTGAGATTCGCCTCACATCCTGTGAAACGGATGAAACACAGGCTTCTGCCTGCCAAAAATATGCAATCCCGTCGCTAATCGAAGCGACTCGAGGCCCGAAAGACGCGTCGCCTAACCATCTGCCCCTTGTCCGAAGGACGCATCACGCAAGCCGGGAGGCTTTCAATTTGATAAATGCCACCACCAGCCCCATATACCCCTCATGGTGATCTTCAAATTCGGCCCCATCCTGCTCGCCCTCGCCTATGGGCTTTTGATGTACAAGTTCTCCGCTTGGAACACGCGGCGCATGCTGGATCAGAAATCAACACGTCTTGCTGATCCGACCTTGGAACAGATGAACCGCGACATGGCGCGCGCGCTTGATGTCCCACAGATCAAGGTCAACATCTTTGAAGTTGATCCGGTGAACGGCCTCGCCGCCCCGGATGGACGCATCTTCATCACCCGCGGTTTCTACAACAAGTACAAAGCCGGCGACGTAACGGCAGAAGAGCTCGCCTCCGTCATCGCCCACGAGCTTGGCCATGTGGCTTTGGGCCATAGCAAGCGCCGCATGATCGACTTCTCCGGCCAGAATGCTCTGCGGGTCGTTCTTTCCTCGCTCATTGGGCGCTTTGTGCCAATCGTCGGCCCTTGGTTGGCCGGTTTCATCATCTCAATGCTCACAGCGAAACTGTCGCGCCGCGATGAATATGAGGCCGACGCCTATGCGTCCGCGCTACTTACGAAAGCTGGCATCGGCACAGCGCCGCAGAAATCACTTTTCCACAAGCTCGACAAGCTGTCGGCTGGCATGAACAGTGCCCCAGCATGGCTGCTGAGCCACCCCAAAACTTCAGAGCGGATCGCAGCTATCGAGGAAAACGAAGCCAAATGGGGCGTCTCTAACTAAGTGTCTTGCCAAGCCGAGGGAGCCGCGCGCGCTTCATCAAGGCGCGCAGGGCAATGTCTTCGCCCATCATCTTCACCGCAACGCCGTGCACCTCGCGCACAACCTGTTCGACCGCCAATGGCGTCTCCAACCATTGTTCCATCAAGAACTCATCGGGGCTCAGCCGCTTCACGCCCTCAAAGGCCAAAGCCTGACGCGGAAAGTCCTTGGCGTTCAGCGTCACGATCACATCCGCAGATCCCGCAATCGCGGACGCCAGCACATGAATGTCATTCTCATCCGGTAAATGCAGCCGTGCCATGTCGCCCGCTTTCGGCGCAACCGACGCATTCGGGAACTGAGCTTTCAACACCGCGATCTCGCCGCGCGCCTGCTCCTCTGCCCCCGGCCCCAGCTTCACCGTCGCCCGCGCCCATTCCTCCAGAATCCGTTCAGACCAAACAGGTTGGTACCGGCCCAAAGCCGCGACACCCGTCAAAACCTCCCGCAGAACGGTTGGAAATAGGACACAAGCGTCAAGGCAGGCCCGCATCAATCCAGCCGCAGGAACAAAGCTTTCAGGTATCCGCTTTCGGCCAGCGCCGCGTGCATCGGATGATCAGGCCCCGCAAATCCCGTATGGATCAATTGAGCCGTCCGTCCTGCTCGTGCGATACCGCGCAATGACGCCTGACGGAACTTCGTCAAATCAGCCGCATGTGAACAGGAACACAACACCAGATAGCCACCCGGCGCGACAAGCTTCGCCGCCATCGACCCAACGCGGGAATAGGCCGTCAGCCCATTGTTCAACGCAGACTTAGACGGCGCGAAGGCTGGTGGGTCCGCCACAACCAGATCAAAAGAGGCCTCTTCATTCAACAAAGCTTCCATCGTCTTGAACGCATCGCCTTTGCGGGTCTCGAACCGGTCCGCGAAGCCAGAAGCCGCGGCCCCCTGCTCCGCCAAATCCAACGCAGGCTGCGAGCCGTCGACCGCCAAGGCAGAGGCCGCTCCGCCAGCAAGCGCCGCCAGACCGAACCCTCCGACATGAGAGAAGACATCAAGCACGCGCGCGCCTTCGGCCAATGACGCGGCAAACGCATGATTGGCTCGTTGATCGTAAAACAGACCCGTCTTCTGGCCACCCGCAATATCCGCAATATATGTCGCACCATTCATCTCAACAGGGATTGGCCCGTCCAGCGATCCACGGATCATGGCGCTTTCTGTGTCCAGCCCTTCTAGTTCCCGCGTCCGACCACTGGCGCTTTTGTAAACCCGCGTCACACCCGTCACCGACATCAACGCATCAACCAGAAAATCAAGTCGCTCTTCCGCCCAAGCCGCATTTGGCTGTACGACACAAAGATCGCCGAACCTGTCAATCACGACGCCCGGCAGGCCATCCCCTTCCGCATGGATCAAACGGTAATACGGCGTGTCATAAAGGCGCGCACGCAAAGCCTGAGCCTTCGCGATCCTTCGCTCGAACCAAGCCTGATCGACTGCGTCATCAACTGCAGTCGACAAGATCCGCACCATGATCTTCGACAAACCGTTGACGGCAACAAGGCCGATATCTGCGCGCTCCGCATCCTGCAAGATTGCAAGCGATCCCGGCAAGATCGCCTTCGTGCGCCGATCTGTGACGATATCATCCGCATAAACCCATGGGGCACCGCGTCGGATGCGTTGAGCATCCGCTTTCGGCTTGAGGCGAACAATCGGGCGGGCGGGCAATGAAGAAGGGGACGCTGTCATGCGTCCCCCTTAAGCTCTTCTCTGACTATGCGAAAGCGCTGATATCAGCGGACCACACGCTCCCACCCGTCAGGCGGGGTCAGTGGGTCATATGCGGCGCGACTGACTTGAACATCCGAGGCAGCCTGTCGCGGCAGTCCAAGGCCCGGGAATTGGCGACGCATCGTCCCTGTCAGATGGGATAGAATACGGACTTTCTGCGTATGACCGCGACGTTCGGCTTCAAAGGCACGCGCACCACCGTAGGCTTTGAGGTTCAACTCAATTTCAACTGGGCCGTGCAGCGGGATATTCGTCTTTGCATCGACAACTGTCAGATCAAAAATGATGTTGTGAACACCACCAACGCTATAGCGCGCTTTTTCGGTCAGGGAATGAAAGCGGGACAGCTTGATATCGAAATAGACAGGACGATCGCCTTTCAGATGGGTCAAGCCGCGGCTCAAACCTTCATCTAGGACCGCTGCGACTTGCGCATGACGGTTGCCATACGGATCATCACGCCAGACAATATCGGCCAAAGGATAATAACGGTTGGCTTCCGAAGCATACAGCTCTTCAGGGACGTCAATCCGAACATCGACGACATTCCATTGCGCACTCAGAGCAGAAATCTCAGAAGGAACCAGCGGTTTTACAGCATTGTCTGCGCCACGCGTCACCGGCCCGTTACTGGCACATGCGCTCAATCCGCAGGCCAAAAGCAAAGCACCTAAAGTTTTTACCAATTTCATATCGCATCTCCCTGTGAGGGCGTCTCACATTAATAGATGCTTAACCATTTGCTGTGGAAATCAGGCAGAAATAAGAAAATCCCGCACCGCTTTTAGGGCGGTTACGGGATTTTCACGTCTCCAAACCTCTATATTTCTATAGGGTATCCAGTACGACTTAGGCCGCTTTTGTACCGCGGAATGTCAGAGCAGCAAACGCATTTGCCAGCGCGTTGCGGAAGCTGATGAAACCGTCGCGGGCAGCTTCTGCACGCATCAAACGGGCGCGGGCTTCGATTTCAGCAAAGTTGACTGTATTCAGATCGTTTTCCATTGGGGGTCTCCAAAAAGCATGTCTTTGTCTCTTGGCACTAAGATAGGCGGGCACCCCCTCCTCGACATCCGACAAACTTCGAAACCCGCCATGCGCAAGACGCATAGCTCTGCATTAACCTAAGGTTAATTCACCCTTTTATTTCAGAAACCACATTGCGCGCACCTTGAAGCATCCACGCATGCTCTGAGCCTGCCACATAGGTCGTAAAGCCGTATTGCGCCCATTCCTGCGCCTTTGCCGCGCCAGGCACCCAAGTGATATAGGCCACGCCATGTTCTTTGGCAGCCTCACCTACACGTTTCATAGCAGCCCCCAACTCGGCAGAGTTGATATCCGTCTGCCCCATAGCGACACTCAGATCGGCTGGACCGACAAACACACCGTCAATCCCGTCGCATCCGGCAATCCCGTCGATGGCATCCACGCCTTCGGGTTCCTCGATCTGGGCTATGACAATCGTTTCTTCCACTGATTGCGCCAAAACCTCAGGCATCGTGCGCGTGGCAAACCCCGCCCACCGCGTAGAGCCCGCATAGCCCCGGCCACCTTTGCCAAACCGCGACCCGCGTGCAATTGCTTGCGCCTTTTCTGCGCTGTCCACATGCGGCACAACAACACCAACGGCACCTGCATCCAACACCTTCAGCAACTCATCCGGTGTTCCCGCAGGCACCCGCACAAGAAGCGGAAAATCCAACGCACGCCCTACCGCCAAACACGCATCAAGGCGCATCCGGTCAAACGGCGCATGTTCCGCATCCAAGATGATGAAATCCAATCCGGAGCCTGAAAGGATCTCAATCAAATCCACCGAAGGTGTTTTTAGAAAGGTCGAGACCAGCGTCTCGCCGCTTTTCATCCGTGCCTTCAAATCTTTAATGCCCATCGCGCTGTCTCCCTGTTCGACCGCAGCCACACTAGGCTTGCTCCTCAACAGAAGAAAACCCCTGACACGGTTCGGCATCCAAAAAATATCCGGCCTCCGCCCTCGCCAGCGCGCTGAATACTGCTAACTATAGGCTATGGTTTTGCAATTCCGCCCCCAAGGCATCTACTGCCCCGCAGGTGATTTCTACATCGACCCATGGAAACCAGTGGAGCGCGCCCTGATCAGCCACGGCCACGCCGACCACTCCCGTTGGGGCATGCAACGGTACCTTGCGACAGAAGCGGCCACGCCCGTCATCAAACACCGTCTCGGTGACATCAATATCGAGACGATCAAATACGCAGAGCAGCGCCAGATCGGTGGGGCCAAAGTCTCTTTCCACCCGGCGGGCCACGTGCCGGGCTCCGCTCAAATCCGCATAGAAGTCGCGGGCGAGGTTTGGGTCGCCTCAGGTGACTACAAAACCGTCGATGACGGCCTGTCTGAGCCGTTCGAACCGGTGCCCTGCCACGCCTTCATCACGGAAAGCACCTTCGGGCTGCCCGTGTTCAAATGGGACCGCCAAGAGGATGTCATCGCAAGCCTGAATGCGTGGTGGCAAGCCAACAAAGACGCGGGTCGGTTCTCTGTCATCGGCGCCTATGCGCTGGGAAAAGCTCAACGCATTCTTGCCAATGTCGACACGTCTATCGGCCCGATCCTCACCCATGGCGCGATTGAAAACACAAACGAAGTCCTACGCGCACAAGGCGTCGCGCTGCCCCCCACGATCCGCGTCACCAAAGACACGAATGTCAAAGACCACGCTGGTGCATTGGTGATCGCCACGCCATCCGGCATGGGCGGTCCATGGATGCGCAAATTTGGACAAGCCTCTACCGCTTTCGCCTCAGGCTGGATGGCCATGCGCGGGGTCCGCCGCCGCCGCTCTGCTGATCGCGGTTTCATCATGTCCGATCACGCCGATTGGGAGGGGTTGAACACCGCCATCAAGGCCACTGGTGCGGAACGAATATTCGTCACCCACGGATACACCACTCAATTCACCCGTTGGCTGACAGAACAGGGCTATGACGCCGCCATCGTAGAGACGGAGTTCGAAGGCGAAAGCCTCGACGCGCCAGAGCAGGAGCTTGCCGAGTGACTGCCCCAAGGATCGCCCTGCTGCCATGAACCGCTTTGCCCAGCTTTTCACGACATTGGACCAGACGACCAAGACCAACGCCAAGGTCGCGGCGCTATCAGATTATTTCGCCTCCGCACCGGATACAGATAAACTGTGGACGATAGCGCTGCTCTCTGGCCGGCGCCCGAAACGTGGCGTGACAACGACACTGCTGCGGGAATGGGCGGCAGAAAAAGCGGGCATCCCGCTTTGGTTGTTTGAGGAATGCTATCCCATCGTCGGTGACTTGTCGGAAACCATCGCCCTCGTTCTGCCGCCTGCCACCGGCACATCCGACAAGACCCTCACCCAATGGCTCGAAGTGGTCCGCGACATCGGCCAGCATGATGTGGAAACCAAGAAACAGATCATCCTCAGCGCATGGGACAGTCTGCCTCCGATTGAACGCTTCCTGTTCAACAAGCTGATCACCGGCGGCTTGCGCATTGGCGTCAGCCAAAAGCTGATGACGCGCGCGCTCGCCCGCGCCACGCAGATCGAAGAGTCCACACTCGCCCACCGCCTGATGGGGGACTGGACACCGGACAAAACCACATTTCACGACCTGATCCTCAGTGAAAATCCAGAAGCAGACGCCTCAAAACCCTACCCGTTCTACCTTGCCTACCAGCTTGAAGACCTCGACGCGCTTGGCCCCGCTGCGGATTGGCGCGCCGAATGGAAATGGGACGGCATTCGCGGCCAGCTTGTGATCCGCACCGGCCAGCATTTCTTGTGGTCCCGCGGCGAAGAACTGATCACCGATCGGTTCCCCGAATTCGCAACCTTGCCTGACTTTGTGCCCGACGGCACCGTCTTCGACGGCGAAATCCTCGCATGGGATCACGCCACTGACACGCCACAATCCTTCAATGCGCTGCAGCCCCGCATCGGCCGCAAAACCGTTCCAAAGAAGCTGTTAAAAGACGCGCCTGCGGTCCTCTATGCCTATGACCTTCTTGAGAATGACGGCCAAGACCTGCGCGACACATCATATGATGCGCGCCGCGCCAAACTCGAAACCATGATAGCGGCACTCCCCAAAGACGCCCCGATCCGCCTATCCGCCACCGTCCCCTTCGCGGATTGGCCAGCCCTTGCCCAACTGCGGGAGACCTCCCGCGACCGCCACGCGGAAGGCTTCATGCTCAAACGGGGCGCCAGCCCATATCTTTCTGGCCGCAAGAAAGGGGACTGGTGGAAATGGAAAGTCGATCCGCTGATGATCGACGCAGTAATGATCTACGCCCAAGCCGGATCGGGACGCCGCGCGAACCTGTTCACTGATTTCACCTTCGCCGTTTGGAACGGCAATGAGTTGGTCCCTTTTACCAAAGCCTATTCCGGCCTCACAGATACGGAATTTCGCAAAATCACCGCATGGGTCCGGAAAAACACGCTGCAAAAATTCGGCCCCGTACGCCAAGTCACGCCGGAACATGTCTTTGAAATTGCGTTCGAAGGCATTCAGAAATCGACCCGTCACAAATCCGGCGTCGCCCTGCGTTTCCCGCGCATGTCTCGCTGGCGTCACGACAAACCCTTGGCAGAGGCTAACACTCTAGACGATCTGAAAGAAATGCTAGAGACCTATGGCTAAGCTTCTTTTTGGCAAAAAAACTAAAAACCCCATGATCCCAACCAGCGCCCCACCCCGTCCCTGCACAGCCCCGCAACAAAAAGCCCCAGATGGCGCTGTGGATACCCATATCCACATGCTCGCAGGCCCAGATGAATTCCCGCTTTCCCCGACCCGCGTGGAAAACCCCGCGCCGATGAATATGGACGGTTTTCTGGCGGCCTACCGCCAGCAATGCACGACACTCGGCATCACGCGCACCGTCGTTGTTCATTCCATTGTCTACGGCTCTGACAATGCGGTTACCCTCGAAGCGATCCGCCGCATCGGGCCGGAGGCGCGCGGCATCGGCTTGGTCAAAGACGGCGCAGCGCCTGCAGAACTTGACGCTCTGGCCGCTGCCGGGATCAAAGGCATACGCCTGAATTATGTGCATGGCGGCGTGCTGAGTTGGTCCGGAGCAAAAGCCGTGGCACCCGAGTTGGCCGCGCGGGACATGCATCTTCAGATGCTCGTCAATGCCAATACTCACATGGCAGAGATTGCAGATGACATCCGCAACTTCCCCTGCCCCGTGGTGTTTGATCATATTGGCTGGCCCGATGTTGCCGCTGGCCCCACAGAGCCGGGGTTCCAGTTAATGACCAACCTCGTGGCGGAGGGGCACGCATATGTGAAACTGTCCGGCCTGTATCGAACCAGCACCGCGCCATGGCATGACACCGATCCCTTGGTCGCCGCGCTGGTGGCCTCGAACCCGCAACGCTGCCTTTGGGGGTCCGACTTCCCCTACATCATGCTTGCCGATGCTGAGATGCCAGATGCGGGTCAGGCGCTCGATGCGTTTCACAGGGTGGTGACCTCTGATACGGATAGGCAGACCATTCTGGTCGACGCCCCCGTCGCGCTGTACGGGTTCGACTGACGCCACGTTGGACTTGCGAAAATAGCAAAAACACAGACATTGACCTGCACGTCACTCAGGAGGTCCCATGCCGGCTGTCATCAACGAATTCATCGACACACTTACACCGAAAGCCAAAGGGGCGATTAAAGGCACTGCGAAACTGGTGATCAAAGATCACGGCTCTGTCGTGCTGACCGAAGACGGTGCAGTGGCAAGTGACGAGCCTGCAGATGTCACGCTGAAAGCAAGCGAAGCGACCTTCCGCGCCATATTGGACGGGTCACAAAATCCGATCATGGCCGTTATGGCTGGCAAGCTGAAAGTCGATGGCAACCAGATGCGCGCCTTGAAAGTCAGCGAAATCCTGACAAGCTAACCTAATCGCGGGCCGATCCAATCGGGCGCCTTCGGCGCATATCATGTTTTGCGTTCTTTGAGACTTACAGTCTCAGCCACGCGGGCAAACTCTGGTGCATATGTCCCGGCGGAAGGAAACGGAATTGGGCCCGTCAGGCGCTTTTCAGGACACTCGGACGCGCGCCGGATTTCCACGCCCGCGCGGCCTCGCCAAAAGCGGCGAAAAGCGGTTTGGAGACCGGATCCTGTGCCGCGCAATATTCGGGATGCCATTGAACTGACAGGCAGAACCCTGGCGCGTCTTTGATATAGATCGCTTCCGGCGTCCCATCGGGGGCATAGCCATCAATCACGACACGCTCCCCGGGATCTTTAATTCCTTGCCCATGCAGCGTGTTTGTCATCACTTCAACATCGCCCAATATTTTGTGGAAAGGCCCGTTCGGGGTGAATTTTACGACGTGCCGCAGTTCGAACTTTTCTTCCAGCGTTCCATCAGGCGGCATCCGGTGGTTCATGCGTCCGGGCAGATCGCGAATTTCGGGATAAAGCGAGCCGCCCATCGCGACATTCACCTCCTGAAAGCCACGGCAAACACCGAAAAACGGCTGGCCTTTCGCGACGCAGGCGCGGATCAGCGGCAGGGCCACCGCATCGCGCGCCCGGTCGAACGCCCCATGCGCTTCGGTTTCCGGCTCGCCGTATTCTTCGGGATGCACATTGGGCCGCCCGCCTGTGAACAGAAAACCGTCGCAAACTTCCATCAACTCGGCGCTGGTCGCATAGCCGGGACTGGTTGGGATGATCATCGGGATCGCACCGGTCGCCTCCGCAATCGCCTGACAATTCATCTGACCCGCCGCATAGGCCGGATATTCATCATTGATCAGATAAGAATTGCCGATAATGCCGATCACGGGCCGTGACATGCGCGTCCTTTCACATAATTTCGCCTAACATAAGCGCGGGGCGACAACCTTGTCGAGCCGCTGCCGTGCACATAACCGGTGCATGTTAAAATTGGATTGCGATCATCCGGCGGCTTTCAGTTCCAATCTCCGCGCATGCAAAACAGGCTCCGTATAGCCAGACGGCTGAACGCGCCCCTTGAAGACCAGATCACAGGCAGCTTGAAACGCGATCCCGTCAAAGCCCGGTGCCATCGGCGTATAGGCAGGATCGTCAGCATTCTGACCATCCACCACAGCCGCCATCTTATGCATCGCGCCCATCACCTGCTGCGCGTCGACCACGTCATGATGCAGCCAGTTCGCCAAAGCCTGGCTGGAAATACGGCAGGTCGCACGATCCTCCATCAGACCCACATTGTTGATATCGGGCACTTTCGAGCAACCCACGCCCTGATTGATCCAGCGCACGACATAACCCAAAATCCCCTGCGCGTTGTTTTCCACCTCGCGCATGATCTGATCCTCGCTCCACATGCGGTAGGCGGCCAGCGGAATGTCCAGAATAGTCTCCACATGCGCGCGGCGTCCGCCCGCTTTCAGCTTCGCCTGCACAGCAAAGACATCGACCTTGTGGTAGTGGAGCGCATGTAGCGTGGCAGCAGTTGGTGACGGCACCCAAGCGCAATTCGCGCCCGCTTTGGGGTGTTCGATCTTCTGCTCGATCATCGCAGCCATCAGATCCGGCATGGCCCACATGCCCTTGCCGATCTGCGCTTTCCCACTCAGGCCGCATTCCAGCCCGATATCGACATTGCGGTTCTCATAACCGCCGATCCAAGCTTTGCGCTTGATGAAGTCTTTGCGCGAAAACGGCCCGGCCTCCATCGACGTATGTATCTCGTCGCCCGTGCGATCCAGAAATCCGGTATTGATGAACGCCACGCGCGATTTGGCCGCGCGGATACATTCCTTGAGGTTCACTGTCGTGCGGCGTTCCTCATCCATGATCCCGATTTTAACTGTGTGTTTCGGCAATCCCAAAGCCGCCTCAACCCGATCAAAAATCTCATCTGTAAACGCCACCTCTTCCGGCCCGTGCATCTTGGGCTTCACGACATAGACAGAGCCTTTCACAGAATTGCCGCCGTCACGCTTGAGATCATGCATCGCGATCAGCGTGGTGATCATCGCGTCCATCAGGCCTTCGTAAATCTCGTTCCCATAACGATCCAGAATCGCGGGGTTTGTCATCAAATGACCGACGTTGCGCACCAGCATCAACGCGCGTCCTTTCACGGACAACGCGCTCCCATCCGGCGCGGTGTAATCACGGTCGGCGTTCAGAACGCGCGTGAACGTCTTGCCACCCTTTTCGACCTCTTCTTGCAAGTCCCCGCGCATCAGGCCAAGCCAGTTGGAATAAGCCTGCACCTTATCTTCCGCATCCACACACGCCACGGAATCCTCGCAATCCATAATTGCAGAGACCGCACTTTCCATCACAACATCCGCAAGCCCCGCCTGATCACGCGAGCCGATCATGTGCGTCCGGTCAAAGACCAGCTCCACATGCAACCCGTTATTCTTCAAAAGGACCGCATCGGGCGCTTTCGGATGTCCACGATAGCCCACGAATTTCTCAGGCTCAGCTAAGGGCATATCATCAACCATCAACGCGCCGTCCCGAACCGCGTAACGCCGCGCATCCGCGTGGCTTGTGCCATCTAGTGGGAAGGCTTCGTCAAGGAACACCCGCGCACGTGCCACAACCCGCGCACCACGACCCTTGTCGTAGCCGCCCGCTGGCGCGGGCGTGCCCATCGCATCGGTGCCATAGAACCCGTCATAAAGTGATCCCCAACGCGCATTCGCCGCGTTCAGCGCGTAGCGGGCATTGGTGATTGGCACGACCAATTGCGGCCCCGGAACAGATGCGATCTCAGCATCTACGTTGTCTGTGTCAATCTCAAACGCCTCACCCTCAGGCACAAGATATCCGATCTCATAGAGAAAAGCCTTATAGGCCGCGTGGTCATGAGAATTGCCGCGGTTTTCAACATGCCATGCATCCAACTGCGCTTGGATATCTTCGCGCTTGTCCAATAGGACTTTGTTCTTTGGACCAAGCGTATGCGCGATATCAGACAAAGCGCTCCAGAACGCCTCGGCAGAGACCCCCGTCCCCTCCAGCGCTTGGCTCTCAATGAACTCGGACAGGATCGGATCAACCTGAAGGTCGGATCGGGCAACGCGGTGTGTCATGGCAGGGTCCTTCGTATGCGGTGGTACACCCACCAGTTACCGGACATATAGGTCGGTCGCAACAAATTGGTCATCTAAAGTTACCAATTTCGCAAAAAGGCAGTTTCGCGCAGAATTTGAAGATGTCTAATTGCGTTTTTCTCTGCGGCATCGCTCGGAGCAATATCGCACCTCATCCCAGACAGCGGCCCATTTCTTACGCCATGCAAAAGGCTTGCCACAGGTGGCACATGTCTTTGAAGGCAGGTCCGATTTCTTACGCATCTTCGCCATCACAAATCCAACTTCAGTTGCGCGGTGGTCTGCGGCTTACCCCGTGCCTTCGCGCGGGGTTTCGGCGTCCGGTCATTCACAAATCGCGGGTCTTTTCGTGAGGCGTGTTTGTCGACGATCCGTGCAGCCTCCGCCCGAAACGCCTCCCCTTTGCGCACAGCCCACACGGCATCCCGCGCCGCTTTTGCGGCCTCTTTCACATCGACAATCGGCTCAGGGTAGCTGCAACCAAGAATACGGCCAGCCCCTTCCCACCGCCAAGGTTCTTGCAAATACATATCCGGCACTTCCGCGAGTTCCGGACACCAACGGCGGGTAAAAACTCCGTCCGGGTCCTGATCTTGGCCCTGTTTTACAGGGTTATAAATCCGCACCGTGTTCATGCCCGTGGTTCCCGACTGCATCTGCACCTGTGACCAATGGATACCCGGCTCGTAATCAGTGAACATACGCGCAAGCACCGGCCCATGCGTGCGCCAGTCCAGCCAAAGATGATAGGACGCGACCGCCGTGACCATCGCGCGCATCCTGAAATTTAACCATCCGGTCGTTGCGCAAAACCGCATACACGCATCCAGAAACGGCAATCCTGTCTGCCCCGTTTGCCAAGCCTGCAAGCGGCTCGCGTCACTTTCGCGCGGTCGCAGATGTTCATAGGCATGATGCAGACAGCGGCTCTCGATCTCCGGCTCATCTTCAAGCTTCTGCATGAAATGGTCGCGCCATGCGAGGCGCGCCTCGAACGAACGCATCGCACCAAGCCACCCCGTGCGGGTGCCCTTCACCTCAGCCTTGCGCGCCCGCGCCGCCTGCGCAGCTTCACGGACTGACACCGTGCCAAAAGCGATATGCGGCGACAACCGGGAGCACGCCCACTCCCCTTCCAACGGCGAAGACATGGCTTTGCGATAGGTCTGTCCACGCTCCGTCAGAAACCCGCCGAGCAAGGACAAAGCGGCCTGACGCCCCCCTTGTTGCCGCTCAGGACATCTGTCGTTTGAATCCAGATCAGGAATAGGGTCAGAGGCGACATGATGCGGTCGCATCGCCACAGGCGCGTCCACCTGCGGGCGGGCCATGAACCCGTCACGCCGCTTTGCCCAGCCGTCGCGACCCTGCAAACGGCGACCGACGCCAGATTGCGCAAGCTCCGTCCAATGCACGCCCTGCACACGCGCCCACTCCGCCACGCGCTTGTCGCGCGCGTAGGTCCAAGCGTTGCCGGTTTCCTCATGACTGACGATCCGCTCCGCCCCGGTCAGACGCCTAAGCGCCTCCAAAACCTCAACCGCATCGCCCGAGCGGAAAACCAAAGGCGCACCGAGGCTCGACAAAGCCTCTGATAATTCCAAAAGGCTTTCGCGCAGGAACGCCCATTGCCGCCCCGATGTGTCCGGCAACTGCCAATACTCCGGCTCAACAATATAAAGGGGCAGAACGGCATCACCCCGCTCGAGCGCGTAGCTCAGAGCGGGGTGATCCGTGACCCGAAGATCGCGCTTATACCAAAGGATGACCGGCGGTTGCGACATACTGGACAATGTAGTCACACCGCAGGGCGCATCAACTTTTACTCGTCAACACTCACCGCTGCACCCGTCCGGCCATCCACTTGCACAGCCGCCCCTTCGGGCTCGTCTGCCTGCAAGAAAGTCCAACCAATCAATCCCACCAGCAGCACTCCGGCAAAGGTCGCAACCAGCATCATACCCTTCAATGGGACGGCGTGACGGCGCTCTTGTGTTTCCAGATTTGTGTCAGGTGCGGACATGGTCGTCTCCTTAAAAAATTGTATTCCCCCACGCGCCCTCGTGAGTTGCGCGCTTTGCTTCAGCGACATAACGTCGGCGCAACGCCTCAGGTTCCAAACTTTTTTCAAACAGGACGTCCCATGAAAGATGCCAACCCCACCGCACCCTTGGAAATCTTTCTCAAGGACTACACGCCACCGGCCTACTTGGTGGACACGGTCGAACTCACGTTCAAGCTCCACCCCACTGCCACACGCGTCCTGTCGAAAATCGCCTTCCGACCCAATCCTGAGGCAACAGACAAGACGTTTTACCTTCATGGCGAAGACCTGACACTGATCTCCGCCACCATCGACGGCGCAGATGCGCACGCAAAAATCACCGATCTGGGTCTCACGGCCCAAGCCCCCGATGCGCCGTTTGTCTTTGAGGCAGAGGTTGAGATAAGCCCAAGCACAAATACCGCGCTCGAAGGCCTCTACATGTCGAACGGCATGTACTGCACCCAATGCGAGGCGGAAGGCTTCCGCAAAATCACTTACTACCCTGACCGCCCCGATGTCATGGCCATCTTTACCGTCAGCATTGAAGGCAGCGAGCCGGTCAAACTCTCCAACGGCAACGATCTGGGTGATGGCAAGTGGCACGACCCGCACCCCAAACCCGCCTATCTGTTTGCGCTGGTCGCGGGCGATCTCGTCAATCTGCATGACAGGTTCACCACCCGCTCAGGCCGCGAGGTCGACCTCAACATCTATGTGCGCGACGGTGACCTTCACAAAACGCCCTTTGGCATGGACGCCCTGAAACGCTCGATGAAATGGGACGAGGATGTCTATGGCCGCGAATACGATCTCGACCTTTTCAATATCGTAGCCGTCGATGATTTCAACATGGGCGCGATGGAAAACAAGGGGCTGAACATCTTCAACTCGTCGGCTGTTCTGGCCTCTCCCGACACCTCCACCGACGGCAATTTCGCGCGGATCGAGACGATCATAGCGCATGAGTATTTCCACAACTGGACCGGCAACCGCATCACTTGCCGCGACTGGTTCCAGCTGTGCCTGAAGGAGGGGCTGACCGTCTTCCGCGATCAGCAATTCTCCGGCGACACGCGCGGCCACGCGGTTGAACGCATCTCCGACGTTCTCGCCCTGCGCGCCCGCCAGTTCCGCGAAGACAACGGCCCGCTGGCCCACCCTGTGCGCCCCGAAAGCTTTGTGGAGATCAACAATTTCTACACCGCCACCGTTTATGAGAAAGGCGCCGAAGTCATCGGCATGCTGAAAACCCTGATTGGCGACGAGGTATATTACAAAGGCTGCGACCTCTACTTCACCCGCCATGACGGCGAAGCCTGCACGATCGAAGACTGGCTGACATGTTTTGAAGACGCGACGGGCCGCGACCTCACCCAGTTCAAACTCTGGTACCAACAAGCGGGCACCCCGCGCGTCAAAGCCGAGGAAAGCTTCCAAGATGGCACCTACACGCTGACCTTCACGCAAAGCACGCCGCCCACACCGGGCCAAGCCACCAAAGATCCCAAGGTGATCCCCATCGCCGTGGGCCTCCTGAACGAGGCGGGCCAAGAAACCCACCCCACGAAAATCTGCGAAGTGACGGATGAGGTTCACAAATTCCGCTTCACCGGCCTTGACGCAAAACCTATCCCCTCCATCAACCGCGGCTTCTCAGCCCCGATCATTCTGGAGCGCGACCAGACCAACGCAGAGCGTGCTTTCCTTCTGGCCCACGACACCGACCCGTTCAACAAATGGGAAGCAGGCCGCGCCTTGGCGCGCGACGTCATGATCCGCATGGTCACGGAAGATTGCGCGCCGGATCAGGCCTATCTCGACGCGCTGATCAAGGTCGCCCGCGACGACACGCTCAGCCCTGACTTCAAGGCATTGGCCTTCCGTGGCCCATCAAATGACGACATCCAACAGGCGCTGTTTGATGGCGGCATCACGCCTGATCCTACAAAAATCTACCTGACTGCACGCAGCCTGATGCAATCTGTGGCCCAAGCCACGCAAGACATGCTGCCCCGCATCTACGCCGAAATGCTGGTCGACGGTCCCTACCGCCCCGTGGCCGAAGACGCGGCGAAACGCAGCTGGGGAAATACTGCGCTGGGCCTGATCAGTTGTCTTGACGGCGGCGCTCAGGCGGCCAAGCAATATGACAGCGCGGATAACATGACCCAGCAGATCTCCGCCCTGAATTGCCTGCTCCGCGAAGAGGTCGGCGAGGACCAAAACCAAGCTTTCTATGAGCAATGGAAAGACGACCGCCTCGTGATCGACAAATGGTTCGCAATGCAGGTCTTGCATGCCAAAATGGACACCGCAGGCCCGAAAGCACAGGCCCTGACGGAGCATCCGGATTTCACCATGACTAACCCTAACCGCTTCCGCGCCGTCTTCGGCTCGCTCGGCGGCAATGCAGCGGGCTTCCACGACCCGTCGGGCATTGGCTACAAAGTCATGGCCGACGCGCTGATCGCACTCGACAAGATGAACCCGCAAACCACCGCGCGCATGTCCACCGTGTTCGAGACGTGGAAACGCTATGACGCCGACCGCCAAGCCATGATGCGCGAAGCCCTGACACGGATCAAAACCACCGAAGGCCTTAGCCGCGACACGTCTGAGATGGTGACCCGCATCTTAGGATAAGCATGGCGGCGCGCGCTCATCGTACAGAATACGTAACCCACCCTTGTGGGCAGTTTTCCTATTCCATGCCCTAAGCCACGGCCGTCCTGCGTCTGGGGTTTATTTGTTAAATGGAACGAGGAACTTTCTCATGACGCGCATCGCCACCAAAGCCGCAAACGCAGCTCTCACCGCCCTCGCCTTCGCATTCGCCCTACCGGCGGGTGCCGCTACAATCTCCACTCCCGGCCCGGACGAAGTCGGCTCATTTGCCGGCCATGAGACCTACGGCCAAAGCTTCATTGCAGGCGCCCACAACGTACTGGACCGCGTGGTTCTTCAGGGCCGCGCATTCAGCGAAGCGCAGGGCCTGATTTTTGAGCTGTTCAGCTTCAATGACACCACAAACAAAGTGAATGGCGCAGCTCTTTACAGCACAACCGGTACTTTGGACCGCTCGCCAGTCTTAGAACCCGTCATTGTCAGAACCGGCGGCTGGTCTTTGACCGAAGGCGAAACGTACCTCTTTTCATTCCGCCACGATGACGGCGTAGGCAATGGCCGTTGGGGCTATGACTTTGACAATGACAATTACGCCGATGGCGCCTTCCATTACTCAAACGTGAATCGCTATCTGGACCAAGCATGGGCTTCAAACTTCGGCGGCCAATCCCGCGATTTACAAATCGAAATGACGTTCAGCGATGACGTCTCTGCCGTACCGTTGCCCGCAGGCCTGCCATTCTTGCTGACCGGTCTCATTGGATTTGGCATCGTTTCAAAACGCAAGAAAACCTGAGGCAATTGGACGGGGTCACCGCCGTGGCCCCGTCCTACCTCGCCAAACCTTTGTTTCGAATTCAGGACCGGTTGTTTCCAGATCGGCCATATATCGGCCGGTCAGGCTTTGGTAACTTCAGTTATGGTGTGGTATATAAATAGTATTCGATTGAAGCCTCTTTCCATCGCGGTTCTCGCGACGGTACTGGCGTTCAGCAACGCAGCCATAGCCACCACTATCAGCATCAACGAATACACCTCCGGCGCGTATGGCAGCGCGGTCGCTGGCCTATCCAACTTCGCCAGCGAAGACTTCGAGATGGCAGGCCCCGAGCGCGAGATCGCATTCGGCACCGCCCTCCCGACAGATGTCGGAACTTTTGAAACCGTCGGCGGCACCGGCTCAGGCGGCACAGTCAAAGGCCTGAGCGGCAACACAGGCCGCAACGTCGCGATCCGCGACGGCAACGTCTTCGGTCGCGTCAACACGACATCCGGCGGGTCTTTCTTCCTCGACAGCAATGACACACATGGCATCTCTTGGGATGTCAGCACCGGCAGCATGTTCGACACGATCGTCTTCACCCTGACCGACGCGTCCGAATTCTCCTTCCTGCGCGTCACGGCTGACGGCATCTCGGCAGAGCAACGCGTTGGCCGCAGGTTGTCAGATGGCAACACATCGCTGGTCGAAATCATCCTCGGCACCGCCATGTCCAGCCTGACTGTTGAGCTCACAAACTTCTCCGCTTCCGGCGGCACACGCCTGACAAATGACGGCTTCTCCATTGACGACACCGCTGTCGGCCTAGCAGCCGTCCCCCTGCCCGCCTCGCTGCCTTTGCTGGTCGCTGGCGCAGGGCTTTTCGCGGTGATCCGCCGCAAGCAGCGCAAAGCCGCCTGATCCAAAAACACCCAGAACAGGCCGACACACCATCCGCCCCTGCGGAGGGCACCCCCGTGCCGATCCCCACAGTTTCATAGACTCAGACGCCCCCACGTTTTATGCATGGGTCAGTCAGCCCATTATTCTGGCCTTTCTGCCCCTCGCATTGACCGATCAGCATGCGATAGACCCAACGTAAAGGCGGCACGGCCACAACAGAAAGGCGCAGCAATTGACCGGTTCTTTTTCGACCCGACCGGGTGCGCAAAATTCCTACAAGGCCGCGCTGGTCACAGGCGCCGCAGCAAGACTTGGCCGCGCAATGGCGCTCGGACTGGCCGAGCGCGGCATTGATGTCGCCCTGCACTACAACTCCAACACGCAAGAGGCAGAGCAAACCGCCCAAGAGATCCGCGCCCTTGGCGTGAAATGCGTCCCCCTCCAAGCCAACCTGCTCGACAAAGAGGCCACGAAGGCCCTCGTCACCCGCGCCCGCGACGGGTTGGGCCAAGACCTCGACGTGCTGATCAACTGCGCCTCGATCTTTAAATACGACACCATAAAAAGCGCGTCTGACACCAGTTGGGACATGAACATAGACTCGAACCTGCGCGCCCCACTGGCCCTGACGCAAGAGTTCGCAAACCAAGCCCCCAACGCCAGCACGCAACCCAATGGCGAGAAACGCGCCAATGCCTGCGTCATCAATATGATCGACCAACGCGTGCGCAAACTGACCGAACACTACATGACCTACACGCTCGCCAAGACCGGCCTGTGGACCCTGACACAAACCAGCGCCCGCGCGCTCGGGCCGCATATCCGCGTCAACGGCATCGGACCGGGATCAACCCTGCAAGGCGCAGAGCAATCCGATGCCCAATTCGCTGAACACCGCCAAGGCGCACCGCTTCAGCGCGGCGCAGATGCCGAAGATATCGTGCACGCGATGCACTTCCTGCTGGACGCCCACGCCGTCACCGGCCAATTGCTTTGCATTGATGGGGGCCAGCATCTGTGAACCGGCCATGATACCCCCCCAACCGGAGGGGCGCAGATGAGCCTTCTCATGCTCGGCATGATCTATCTCTATATTGGCGCGGCCATTGCCGTCGTGTTTTTGCTGTTCGGCTTGGGACGCATTGATGAGAACGCGCAAGATGCATGGATCTTCCGCCCGCTTCTTATTCCCGGCGTTCTTCTGATCTGGCCACTGGTGCTGTGGCGCTGGTGGGTCTTGCACAAAGGCGAAGAAAAGCTCGACCGCCACCGCATGCCGCGCATCCGGCAGGAACGCGTGCAACTGACCTTCATCATCGTCATCCCGGTGATCTTGGTGACCGCACTCGTCGTTCGCCAAGACCCGACAGCGCTAGAGCCACCCGTTCTGATAGAGGCCCCGCAATGAGCGTCAAATACGTCCCTGTTCAATGGAACAAGAACAAATGGCTCTATAACGCGGTGCTCGTGGCGATGGTCGTGGGCTACATCGCCACCTATATCGAAATCGGTACGCCTGCAGCAGGGCTCGAACGCCCGCTCGACAACGCCACGTTGCGCATGCGCGCTTTTGGCACCTGCGCGCTTTGGATGCTCACTGTGATCTTGTGCATCGGCCCATTGGCACGGCTCGACAAACGCTTCCTGCCCGTTCTCTATAACCGCCGTCATTTCGGCGTCCTGACCTCGCTTGTGGCCTTCACACACGCCACCTACGTGCTCGGGTGGTATTTTGCATTTTCCGGCCAACCGCCGCTCACAGCGCTGTTTGAAAGCACCATTGGCTTTGGGCAAATCCTGGGCTTCCCGATAGAGATATTGGGCATTGCAGCTTTGATGCTTCTCGCGATCCTTTCAGCCACCAGCCATGATTTCTGGCTGGCCTTTCTGTCTGCACCGGTTTGGAAAACCCTGCACCTGCTGATTTACCCCGCCTATGCGCTGGTCGTGGCGCATGTGGCTTTGGGCTATTTCCAAGACAGCAGAAACCCGGTCTTTGGCGTTTTGTTTATTGGCAGCGCGCTGCTTGTCGCAGGCTTACATTTGGCGGCCTATCTGAAAGAGCGGAAGGTAAACGCCGCGCAGATCGACTGGGTCAAAGCCTGCCGCCCGCAAGACATCGAAGACAAACGCGCCGCCATCGTGCCGCTTTCCAAAGACGAACGCGTCGCAATATTCCGCACCGGATCGTCCTTCTCGGCCGTTTCCAATGCTTGCGCGCATCAGGGCGGCCCGCTCGGCGAAGGCAAGATCGTCTATGGCTGTGTCACCTGCCCGTGGCACGGGTTCAGCTACAAGGCCCGCAACGGCAGATCACCCGCGCCCTTCACGGAAATGATCCCGACCTACAACATGAAACTCGAAGACGGGTTTCTCTATATCGACCGCAAGGCCAACCAGCCCGGCACAGATGTAGAACCCATTGAATATGAGGTCACATAGAATGACAAAACCAGTGGAGCCGTTCTTTGTAGGCTGGGGCAAAGTCCCAAAAGCTTTACGTCATTTCTTGGCAAGCTTCGCCGCCGTCCTGATCGTCGGCTTTGTTGTGATCTCTTATGCGACATCCTCCACCCAGACCGATACGGGCAGCGGCGCATTCATGGGGCAAGTTCAAGCAACCGGCATTTTGCAAAACAACCCCTACCCGATCCTGCATGTGATCGAGAGCCCGCAATTTGCACCGGGCGATACGATCCTTCTGTCCGGCAACGGCAAACGCGGAGCATTTGAACAGGCAGAAGGTCTCGACGGTCAGGTAGTAGAGGCCGCAGGCATCCGGCTTGATCGCGGCTCTTTGAAAGGCATGCAGCTTCGCAATGGCAGGCGCGGTCTCAAAGCGGCCGAAGATCAGGCCCAAAGCCTTGAAGTGGATGTCGAACAGCTCGGTCGCTGGTCTGTCCAAGGTGAAATCTGTGACGGCAAATGCCTCAACGGGGCCATGCGCCCTGGCACTGGATTGGCCCACCGCGCCTGTGCATCGCTGTGCCTTCTGGGCGGCGTCGCCCCTGTCTTTGTCTCGGCAGGGGAGATTGATGGAAGTGAATTCCTGCTCATGTCCGGCCCCGAGGGCCGCGCGATCACCGACGCGGTTCTCGATTACACCGCGATCTTCGTTGAGGTCGAAGGCGATGTCGAACGCCACGGCGATATGCTTGTCTTCAAAATAGCGCCTGAGACGATCAAGGTGATCAAATGATCCTGCGCGTGCTAAGCATCGCCATCGCGCTCGCCGCGGCCGCTGGCCTATGGTTCGGCTATGGAGAGTTGAATATCTTTCGCCGCACCGTCTTCTTCGAATACCGCTACATCATCTTCGGCATCGGCGCATTCCTTGCGCTAAGCCTGCTCGAATTCATTCTTGGCTGGATCAAAGCCAAAACCAGCAGCGAGACCGACAGCCACTAATATCAAGGACAGCCAAGCGATGACATCCACCGCAGTAGCCAAGCTCAGCACCCTCAAAGATCGCGATCCAACCTATGCGCTTGTGGGAGAAGTCGACTTGGTGGTCGTCCGAATTGATGACGAGGTTTCGGTCTTCTACGGACGCTGCCTGCACCGTGGCGCGCTCATGTCTGACGGCTTCGTGCGCGGCAAAAACCTGATCTGCGGCGTGCATGATTGGGACTACCGGCTCGACAGCGGCGTCTCCTCCTACAACAACGCCGAAAAGCTGCCGAAATTCAAAGCATGGATCGAAGGCGATGACGTTCTGGTCGACGAAGATGAGATCAACGCATGGGCGCTCAAAAACCCACAGCCCTACTTCCGCAAAGCCTATCTCGGCCTCTACGCCGATCCCAGCCACGGCACCACCGAAGAGCCCCACACCCGCGAGATCCACACCTACGCCCGCAGCGGCCTGACCAGAACCGGCCATCACGGCATCGTCGAGTCGATGGGCGTGCCAAGCGATCAGCTGCCCAAATGGGACGACATCCAACTGCTGACCGCCCAACTCGCCCACCCGCCGCTGTTGGAAGACGCCCCCGTCGGCACAGAAGTCATCATCGGACCGAACGCCTCAAAGCCCCTCAAGCTGAAAATCCCGCTCTTCGTCTCCGACATGAGCTTCGGCGCCTTATCCGAGCCCGCCAAACTCGCCCTCGCCAAAGGCGCAGAGGACGCAGGCACCGGCATTTGCTCCGGCGAAGGCGGCATGCTGCCCGAGGAGCAACAAGCCAACAGCCGCTATTTCTACGAACTCGCCTCCGGGCGCTTCGGCTTCAGCTGGGACAAGCTCGCAAAGGTACAAGCCTTCCACTTCAAAGGCGGCCAAGGGGCCAAAACCGGCACCGGCGGCCACCTGCCCGGTAACAAGGTCAACGGCAAGATCGCGGAGGTGCGCGATCTGGAACCCGGAACGCCCGCCATCTCCCCCTCCCGCTTCCCCGAATGGACCGACACGGAACAAATCAAAGCCTTCGCCGACGAGGTGCGGGAGAAAACCGGCGGCATCCCCATCGGCTACAAACTTTCCGCCCAGCATATCGAGGCGGACATCGACGCAGCCCTGCAGATCGGGGTCGACTACATCATCCTCGACGGGCGCGGCGGCGGAACAGGGGCGGCGCCCACAATCTTCCGCGATCATATCTCCGTCCCGACCATTCCGGCCCTCGCCCGCGCCCGCGCACATCTTGACGCGCGCAACGCGGGCCACATCACGCTCGTCATCACCGGCGGGCTGCGCACGCCTGCCGATTTCATCAAAGCGCTCGCCATGGGCGCGGATGCTGTCGCGCTGTCCAACTCCGCCATGCAGGCCATCGGCTGCCTCGCCATGCGCGCCTGCCACACCAACAATTGCCCCGTCGGCATCGCCTCGCAAAAACCGCACCTCGCCAGCCGCATCATCGTCGACAAATCCGCTGAGCGGCTGACGAATTTCTTCGACGCCTCGGTGGAATTGATGCAAGTCATGGCGCGCGCCTGCGGGCATACGCATCTGTCACAATTCAACCAAAGCGATCTGACGACCTGGAAAAAGGACATGGCAGAATTGTCCGGCGTCGCCTTTGGCGGCCTGCAAGGAAGGACCTGAACCATGAGCACAGACACAATCGACTGGATCAAAGTCGCCGAGGTCAGTGACCTGCCCGAAGGCCGCGTCAAAACCGTCACTGCGCGCACCACCTCCATCTGCCTTGTGCATTTTGACGGCCAATGGGCCGCAATGGACAACCACTGCCCCCACCAGCGCGGCCCCCTTGGCGAAGGGACAATCGAAAAAGGCGTGGAGGATGCCTGCTGGATCCGTTGCCCGTGGCATGGCTGGGACTTTGATCCGCTGACCGGCAAACCGCCCGGCGGCGGCGTGAAAGACCACGGCCAGAAGATGTTCCCGGTCGATATACGCTGCGAAGAGATTTTCGTAGGGATCGAGGCCGAACCCGAGCGCGTGCGCACCGTCACCGATGTCATGGTCGAGACGATGACAAACTGGGGCGTGCAATCTGTCTTTGGCATGGTCGGGCACTCCAACCTTGGCCTGTCGGATTCGATCCGCCTGTCTGTGATTGATCAGAAACTGAAATATTACGGCATCCGTCACGAAGGCGCCGCCGCATTCGCAGCCTCCGCCTATGGCAAACTGACCGGCAAGCCCGCCGCCTGTCTGACCATTGCAGGCCCCGGCGCGACCAATCTGCTCACTGGCCTATGGGACGCAAAAGTTGATCGTGCCCCCGTTTTGGCTTTGACGGGTCAAGTGCAAACGCAGGTCTTCGGCCCCGGCGCGTTCCAAGATATCGACCTCAGTTCTGCTTTTCAGGCCGTCACGAAATTCTCCCAAACCGTGCTCAGCACCTCCAAACATGCGGAGCTGATGACGCTGGCCTGCAAAACCGCCGTGGTCGAACAAGACGTAGCACATCTGATCTTTCCCGATGACGTGCAAACCCTGCCCTCCACCAAGAAGGCGGCCACGCCCGCAGGCCGTGTCGCAGGATATCAGGTGACGCCTGCACAATCGGACATCGACGCTTCTGTTGAGATGATCAATGCCGCAAAACGCCCTGTTATCATCGTGGGCCACGGCGCTTACGGCGCGCGTGACGACATCATCGCCTTCGCCGAGAAGATCGGCGCACCTGTGCTGACGACTTTCAAAGCCAAAGGTCTGATCCCCGACACTCATCCCAATGCAGGCGGCGTCTTGGGGCGTTCCGGCACACCGATTGCCAGTTGGTTCATGACGCTGGCCGATACAATCATTGTCCTTGGTGCAAGCTTCTCAAACCACACCGGTATCAGCCCCAAGCGCAACATGATCCAAGTGGATTATGACCGGATGCAATTGGGCAAATTCGGCAAGGTCAAAATCCCCGTCTGGGGCGAGATCGGCGCGTTCTGCAAAGCCGCTGGACCCGGCTTCAAACGCAATGCGGAGGCCGATGACCAAGTCAGCGAACTCGCAGGCCGCTGGGATATGTGGCGCGATGAAAAACACCGCAGGCTCGCCGAGGAACACGGCAAAGGCATCCACTCCTTCGCCATTTTTGATGCTTTGGGCAAGCTGGCACCAGAGGATGCAATCTTTGCCGTGGATGTGGGCAATAACACCTATTCCTTTGGCCGTTACCTTGAAACCAAAGGCAATCAACGCGTTTTGATGTCAGGCTATCTCGGCTCTATCGGCTTCGGTTTTCCCGCCGCGATGGGCGCATGGGCGGCAACGCAGGATGTGGACGATCTGCGCGGACGCAAAGTCATTTCAATCTCGGGCGACGGCGGATTTGGACAATACCCGATGGAATTCACCACCGCCGTGAAATACGGCATGAACATCACCCATGTCCTTCTGCACAACGGCGAGCTTGGCAAAATTTCCAAGGAACAGCGCTCCGGCGAATGGCCCGTTTGGGAAACGCAGCTGCAAAACCCCTCTTTCTCCGCCTTTGCAAAACTCTGCGGCGGGCATGGCGCAAAAGTCACCAAAACAACAGAGATTGAGGCCGCGCTCTCCAAAGCGCTCGCCACCAATGGCCCCTCGCTGGTCGAGATCATGACCGACGCGGAATTGGTGTAAGGGAAATGCAGCTGAAGCCGGAAAGCCCCTAGAAATCACCCCGTGCAATCGGGGCTGGATCCGGCTATGCTGCATTGCAGCAAAAGCCGACTCATGGGGTGTGAAATGGCCGGACAAGCAATCACAATAGCGCAGCAAAAAGGCGGCAGTGGCAAGACCACGTTGACGGCAAACCTTGCTGTCGGACTGTCCCAGCTTGGCAAAACCGTCGCGATTATCGACACCGATCCACAAGGCAGCTTGGGGCGGTGGTTCATGACGCGTGCCGGATTGATGGAAGATCCCGGCATGACCTTCTCAACCTCCTCCGCATGGGGCGTTGAATATGAGGTCGGCAAACTGCTGTCTGATCATGACATTGTTCTTGTCGACACCCCGCCCAAAGCCGATAGCGATCTGCGCCCTGCACTGCGCAAAGCCGCTCTGACCCTCGTTCCCGTGGCCACCAGCCATGTCGATCTCTGGGCCACTGAAAGCGTCCTTGATCTTGCCCGCCGCGAGGACACACCCGCCATGCTCGTGCTCACACGCACCCGCTCCGGCACGCGGCTCGGCACCGAAATCGCCGAAGAAGCCGCAACAATTGACGCGGCCTTGGCCCAAGCCTCCCTCGCCAACCGTATCGTCTATGCTGAAGCCCTTGGCAAAGGCCTCGGCGCCTCCGAGATCGCCAAACGCGGCCCCGCCGCTACCGAGGTCGAAGCGCTCGCCCGTGAAGCACTTGCCGCCTTGCCGTAAGGTCTTGGATTAAAATTTGGTGAACAGAATGGGAATCTGTTTGTTTTCAGACCCTTATAAAATCCCCCGCATGCGGGGGAAATCACGGTTGTGCAGACGACGCCATAAATCCGCCAAACTCGGATGATCAGAACACCCAAGGCTTCAAGCCCATCACTTCTCACTTCAAGGCCCTCGCGCCGCAGGATGAAAACCGTCATAAAAGACATACAGAAATCCGCGCTGGACGACCTCCAGACCGCCTCCAAGACCAACTAGGAACACCTCATGGCTCGCAAAAAGTCCATCCTCATCACCGGCGCCAGCTCCGGCATCGGCGCCGCCACGGCGGTCCTCGCATCCAAACATGGCTATGACATCGGCATCCATTATAACTCCGACCTCAAAGGCGCTCAGCTCGTCGCGCAAATGTGCGAACAAGAAGGCGCGATCACGCATATGTTCCAAGGGGATGTGGCCAAGCCAGAAGATATCCGGCGGATCTTCACCGAGTTCGACGCAGCCTTCCCTCAGCTCGATGCGCTCGTAAACAATGCAGGCATCGTCGATCACCCCCAACGCGTCGATGAGATGTCCTACGAACGCCTCCGCCGCATGGTTGACGTTAATCTGATCGCCCCCATTCTGGTCGCCAAAGAGGCCGTCCTGAGGATGTCCAAAAGCTACGGCGGCGAAGGCGGTGTGATCGTCAATACTGGCTCCGCTGCAGCCCGGTTGGGCTCCGCAAATCAGTACGTCGACTATGCGGCAACCAAAGCAGGCATTGATATCTTCACAAAAGGGCTCAGCGACGAGGTCGCCGCAGAAGGCATCCGTGTCGTCGCGATCCGCCCCGGCCTGATCGAGACGGCGATCCACGGCAAAGGCGGCCTGCCGGACCGTTGCGATGACCTCTCCCACATGGTGCCGATGAAGCGCGCTGGTGATGCAGAAGAATGCGCCCACGCGATCCTTTATCTCTTGGGCGAAGGCGCAAGCTACATCACAGGTACGTCGGTTGATGTCTCGGGCGGACGCTAGTCCTGCTGGTTAGAAGTCGAGTGCAGGACAGCCGTAATATGCGCTGGCCGCTCAATTGGTCGGACCGCTGACAGAAGACGGCAATATTTCTGATCCCGCGTATAGCGCGCCATCTCGGCGCGCTTAGCGCGCTTCGTCATCGGGCCCCAGTCGGCAGCAATCCCTGCCAGACGGCCGTTCTTCAAAGCAACAACCCCATCCCGCGTCACTGTGGTCGCCATAATACGGACCGCGCAGCTTAAGTTAGACGGGCCATGCTTCAACGCAGCCCCCGTCCCGACACGGCACTTATACCCACGCGCCGTCCCCGGCAAAATCTGCGTCAGTCCAAACCAACGCCCCCCACCGCCAACAGCACGCGGTCTGAATGTGCTTTCATGCTTCACCAAAGCTGAGATCAACCCATTCCAAAACGCCGCACGTTTCTCTGGCCCGTTGGAGGCATAGGCCGGACACCACGTCTGAATGTCTTCAGGAACCAGATCTATCAACGGCTTTCCATGCCCATTGAGCGCCGACAAAGTCGCCCGCGTCCACAGGTGCCCCTCGGCCCGGAAATCCCATTTCGCGCGCGGCAAATAGCTTGCTCTTTGAACGGGGCGGACATCGTCAGGTGATGGCGCGCGAATATCTATCTTTGGAAGAGGCTGATGCGCTTCCAACCCTGAGGTAGAAGACGTCTCCGCAAACAGCGGAAGTGCAATCATTGAGACGGCAAATATAAGTGCGTGGCAGCGCATACCCAAAGGGCATTGCAGAAGACGCAATTTCGGGCAACAAGTTTGTCGAAAACAAGGCGTACTGATCCGCTTCACGCAACAAATCGCCGGTTTTCCGATTATTATTGCGGAAATTGGGATATAGCTGTTCCGCCGCACAACCTTGCGACCGACAACAATCCCGAACCGCATGCATGATGACATTGCAGCCGTCGCGGCTTTTGGCTAATCCAGCACCATAGCCCATTCCGAGAGGTGCCGCCGTGCTTGACCTGACCTATGAGACCCCGAAACCCAAAGTGATCGCTGGTGCAAAACACGACTGGGAGTTGGTGATTGGCCTCGAAGTACACGCCCAAGTCGCCACCAACGCGAAGCTCTTTTCGGGAGCCTCGACGCAATTCGGCGCGGAGCCGAATTCCAACGTGGCCTTCGTCGATGCAGGTATGCCCGGCATGCTGCCCGTCATTAACGAGGAATGCGTCGCCCAAGCCGTCCGGACAGGCTTAGGCTTGAAGGCAGATATCAATCTCTATTCCGCGTTTGACCGCAAAAACTACTTCTACCCTGACCTGCCGCAGGGTTATCAGATTTCGCAGCTCTACCACCCGATCGTCGGAGAGGGCGAAGTGCATGTGGATATGGAACCGGGCATTGCGCGCACCGTCCGTATTGAACGCATTCACCTTGAACAAGACGCAGGCAAATCCATTCACGACATGGATCCGGCAATGTCCTTTGTCGACCTAAACCGAACCGGCGTCGCGCTGATGGAAATCGTCTCCCGTCCCGACATCCGAGGCCCCGAAGAAGCCGCCGCTTATGTTTCTAAACTGCGTCAAATCATGCGCTATCTCGGCACTTGTGACGGCAATATGCAAAACGGCAACCTGCGCGCAGATGTGAACGTGTCTATCTGCTTGCCCGGTGCCTATGAAAAATACATGGGGACGCAAGACTTCTCCCATCTCGGAACACGTTGCGAGATTAAGAACATGAACTCTCTTCGCTTCATCCAACAAGCGATTGAAGTTGAGGCCAAACGCCAAATTGCCATCGTTGAAGCTGGCGGCGAGGTCGAGCAGGAAACGCGTCTCTACGATCCTGATAAAGGTGAAACACGTTCCATGCGCTCGAAAGAAGAAGCGCATGACTACCGCTACTTCCCCTGCCCCGACCTGTTGCCGCTGGAAATTGAACAGGATTGGGTTGATGATCTTGCATCGAAACTTCCCGAACTGCCTGATGAGAAACGCCTGCGCTTCATAAGTGATTTTGGCCTCAGCGAATACGATGCCGCCGTTCTGACCGCCGATACCACCAATGCCGCCTATTTCGAACAAGTGGCCGAAGGTCGCGATGGCAAGCTGGCCGCCAATTGGGTGATCAACGAATTGTTCGGGCGTCTCAAGAAAGATGATGACAAATCCATCACGCAAAGTCCTGTCACACCGGAACAGCTCGGTGGTATCATCGATTTGATCACCTCAGATGCCATCTCCGGCAAGATCGCCAAAGACCTGTTCGAGATCGTCTATACAGAAGGTGGCGATCCGGCAGAGATCGTGGAAGCACGCGGAATGAAGCAAGTGACTGATACTGGCGCGATTGAAGCGGCAGTTGATGAAATTATTGCAGCCAACCCAGACCAGGTCGCCAAAGCAAAAGAAAACCCAAAGCTTGCAGGCTGGTTTGTCGGACAAGTCATGAAAGCAACCGGCGGCAAGGCGAACCCCAAAGCGGTCAACCAACTTGTTGCCAAGAAGCTCAACGGCTAAGCGCAAGTCCTAGCAATTAAACAAAAAGAGGGCCGCATCCCGTTGATGCGGCTTTTTTTCGTTCATGCCATTGCTCAAACAAGAGAATTCCCGCCAATCAAACGCCGTGCGCTTGAAGTTCAATATCTACTCCCCATCTTTTGATAACAATTGAACGATTTAGTTCACTTTTCTTTCGACGGAATGCGCAAGGTCAACCGTTTGAAGGTGGAGTGACGCAAAGAATGTTCCGAATGACCAATTAGGGTTGAAACGAGGACAAGACAAACATGGGACGACTGGCATCTTCAGATATGCCGAAAGCAGTAAACGTGGCTGCGCGAGGTGCATTGACGCTAGACTATTGCGCAGGCGGGCCCGGTCGAAAGCGTGCCGAGACCGACCAGCATCATTGTCTGGTCATTCCTGTTCAGGACGCCCCTCTTCGCGTTATTGTCACTCGTGACGGGGACGCACGTCAGTTTACGCTCAACAAAGGCGATATCGCGCTAGCCCCACACAAGTCACACACTGTTTGGGAATGGCTTGATCCCGCGAAAATCATCTTGATCCGCCTCGAACCCGACGCATTACGCAGGTTTATCGAACTGGACATGCGCTTGATCCTGACAGGCAACACGATCGACAGTGAAGTTGTGGTCAGTGATCCTGATCTAGCAGGTGCAGCAGCGCAGCTGCACAGCGCAACACAACAAGACGATATCGGTGCGGACATCCTATTTGATGCCCTCGCCCGCGTGTTTCTAGTCACGCTTGTCCGCCGCTACGGAACGTATGATGAAAACGCTACGGGTGGGTTTGATCTGGACGATTACGCGACAATTCTAAGCCATATCGAGGCGCGGCTGGACGCGAAAATAACGCCCGCTGGACTGGCCGAACTGGTCGGTATGAGTGAAGCGACTTTCGCCCGAAAGTTCAAACAACGCACCGGCCAATCGCCAATGGCATTCGTCAAGGAGGCACGTTTGCGGGCCGCGTTGATCTTCTTGCATGACGGCCAGTTATCGTTGGGAGAGATTGCAATTCGTTGTGGTTTCGCGGACCAAGCACATTTTTCGCGCGTGTTCCGCAAGGCGCATGGTCGGACGCCCGGCAAATACCGCTCCGCGCTTCGAACCTGACAGTTTCACGAAAAAACCGGCGAGGTCACCCCCGCCGGCTTTGATCGGACCTTAGGTCAGATGTCCAAATCAGTCGTATTCGCCGATATACATCTTCGCCAGTTCAGCGACAGAATAGTCACTGGCGTTCACGCCCATTTCTGTTGCCAAACGCTGGTGACCGATGGAGATAGCGCCGCTGTTGCGTGTCACTACGGCGTTGTCACCGACCATCAATTTCTCATCCAGCGTATCACCGCTCAGCTTGTCAGCGGCCATCGCCAATGTCGCAGCGGAGGCGTTAGAGCCGTTGCGCTCCAGCATCTTTTCACCAAAGTCTTCTGCATCTGCGAAGACTGGGGCAACCATTGCGAGAACAAATACGGGGATTAAAAACTGTTTCATATCAATATCCTCTCCAGTAGGGATGAACGAAGATTGGGAGGCACCTTCGCTTTCATGACACTGATATATGAGGCTTCCGCCGGGGAAACTTGAACGTCAGCCTCAAGTTTTTGAACCGTTCAGTTTAGTTCTGTGTGCTGGTGCAGCCCCCCTTGTGCGGCGCTGCAGAGGCTTGCGCAAAACCCCGCTCAATTCCGGCAAACACCCCGCTGATATGTGCCGACCCGTCGGATTATTTGACTTGGCTTCGCTTCAACGCGTCGGCCCGAAAGCTCTGATTTCAGCACCCGCACCATCAGGTCATTCAGCCGGCTGACTTGATAGCAGGAGAACGTCGGCTCTGCATGGCCGTAGCCTACACCGCTATCATCTGTCAGGAACAAGTAGCGCCCATTGGACACGATGGCAGCTTGCCGCATAAGCAACTCTGATTGCGGGCCGACGCCGCTCGCGCCGAGCCCAAAGACCTGCACACCCTTCGCTGCGGCTGCGCGTGCCGCGTCCAAATAGGCACGCGCATCCCGTTTATGTGGTGGCGCATCGGCAATATGAAACATCAACCGTTCACCCTTACCGCGACGCCAGTTCAACTTGGCACCGGCTGTTAAGGCTTGCGCTGCCGCTTCGGGATAGTCCCCTCCGCCTTGCGCGGATTGCGCCCGCAGCCAGCCTTGTATCTCTGATTGGCGCTTTGTGAAGCCGTAGTTGCGCACAACGTAGTCATCGCCTTTGTCCCGATACACAACCAATCCGTAACGGATATCAACGCCGGGGGCTGCGCGTTTGGCTTGGCGTATGATGGATTTCAGTTCTTTTGTGAGCCAGGCAAGCTCATCGCCCATGCTTCCCGTTGTGTCGACCACGAAGGCCAGATCAAGAAAATCGGGGGACCAAGCCGCTTTGCTGGGCACTTCAACCGTGTGACGCACACCGTTCGGGGACAGCACCTTGACCACGGGGTGCCCCTGACCTTCTGGAAACGCGCGCATCTCGACAGGGCCTCGCGCGCCATGTCCGAACGCGCCGGGAAACACTGTGACCAGCCCGTCCACGCCTGAATAACCGGAATAAAAAGGCTCATCTGACCCCTTGCGCCGGAGTGTGATCCGAACCCCTGCAGCGGGGGCGCCATCAAATGTCTGGACCCGCGCCAAGACCGGTTTGGACAGATTGATGCCCGGCAGCCTTTCTGCCCGTGCCGTGCGCGATTGGTAACGGTTGAACGCCGCGATATTCAAACCGTCATCAATGTCGCCCGCCGTCAAAACACCACGCCGCGGGCGGGCCGTGCCTGTTGAAGGGATCCGCTTACTGATCGCAGCGACTTCCGCTGGGCTTTCCAGCGCGATCGCCTCTTCTACCACAGGTTCTGCGAGCACTAACTCATCTGCCGTTCTAAAGTCTGATCCACCTGCGCAGGCTGTTAAAACTGTTGTGGTCGCGAGGGCTAAAATACGGGTTCTCATCTGGTAACTCCTAAATATGTGCAAAATACACATATTGTAATTTACTTGCCTTCGTCAATAAAAATGTGCATATTGCACATCATGTTATATATGCTCGATACTCTCCTTGCGCCCTTCGCACGCCTGATGGTGGCACAAGGCGTCCTATTTCCTGATTTGGTGGAGCGCCTCAAAACGCATTACGTTGCTGCGGCAAGCGATCAGACGGAAGGAAAGATCACCGATAGTCGTTTGTCTGTCATGACAGGATTGCAGCGTCGCGACATCGTCCGTCTGCGTGCAGCTGACCCGCAGGAGGAGCGCCCCAATCACCTCGCAACACTTGTAGCACTTTGGCAGACCAATCCGATTTATGCAGACAAAGCACTTCCCAAGAATGGTCCAGAACCCTCATTTGAGACGCTGGCACGCGCGGTACGTCGGGATGTCCACCCCCGTACAATGCTCGATACACTCCTCGCGGCGGGAACCGTCTCTCAAACAGAAGACCGGATCACGCTTGAACACACATCCTATCAGCCTTTGGCGGGGTCAGAGGATCAACTGGCCTATCTGACCCACAACCTTGGTGATCACATCTCAAGCGCAACAGATAATGTCTTGGGTCACTTGCCCCCTCATTTCGAACGCGCGGTTCATTATACAGGGCTGACGGTAAGCCAAATCGAAGAGTTGCGGGCGGAGCATAGCGCAGGGCAGATGGCCTTGTTCGAACAGCTCTCAAAAAGGGCGAGCAATATGAAATCATTGCCCGGTCAAAGTGGCGCACATAGGTTCAGAGCTGGAGCCTATTTTTATCCGACCTCTGACGAAAGCTGACCGCCATGATCCACCTCCGCCGCCTCGCCCCAATCATCGGTCTCGCCCTGCTCGCGGCTTGTGCGCCGCGCGTCGAAGACGATCTGGTGCTTGCTGAGCCCGTCATTGAAGAACCATCTTATGAGGCACCCGCCGCAAAACGCCCGACTGAGGAAGCCTGCACCTCCGGTGATGGCATCGGCGGCACGGGCTGTCCGTCAATCGACTAGCCCGCTATCGCATTGGTGCATCAGAAGAAGGCGAAGCGATCACTGGATCTTGATCGCCCCGCCGAGCGGTGCTAATTCTCAACCCTGCATTTGGGGATTTTGGGTTATGTCAGCATTCGAGTACCGCGCAATTCCGGCGCCACGCAAAGGAAAATCGGGGAAAGGCGTCCGCGGCGGCCCTGCGAAATTTGCGAACGCCATGAGCGATCTCATGAATGAGATGGGCACCAACGGCTGGGAATACTTACGCGCCGACACGCTACCTTGCGAAGAGCGCCAAGGTCTGACGGGCAAGACCGTCAAATATCATTCCATGCTGGTGTTCCGTCGTCCGCTAGAAGAAGTACAGGCAGAGACACAGATCGCAGCTGAAACGCTTGCTCTTCCGGTTCCAGAACCAGAGCACGTCGAAGAACCAGCTGAAATAGTTGAAGAAACTTACACGGCTCACGAAGAAGAAGCAGTACAGGAATGGGCAAACGACGTGCATGAAAAGCGCGAGACAGTCGCCGCCGAGTGATCTAACTGCCGTCTGAAATGTCCAAAGCCAACGCGTGAATACGTCCGATTATTTCTGGACCAATAGCTGCGTGCACCGCTCTATGACGCTGCAAACGAGACATTCCTTTGAACGCATCGGACACGATGCGCACGTTAAAGTGGCTCTCCCCGCCTTCTTGAAACCCCGCATGCCCACGGTGGGCTTCGCTGTCATCGACAACGTCCAGCGCGCTAGGCGCAAAGGCGTCCGCGAGATTCTGCTCAATTTGCGAAACTATTCCCATGATTTATCCATTTGCCTCTTCACCTTGCTGCGAAAAACCCTAAACTCTCTCCTCTAATTGCGAAAGGCATGTTCATGGCGCGCGCTCCATTTGACCCGTTTGAGTTCGATATCAAAGTTTCCACCGACAAGAAAAAGCGCGCCAAAGGGCGTCGCGGCATGTCAGGTGCTGTGGAGACCTCTCAACGCCAATGCGAAGCGCCCGATTGTGAAGAAGCAGGCCAGTATCGTGCGCCCAAAAGCCCGGATGTGTTGGACGATTTCTATTGGTTCTGCAAAGCGCATGCCCGCGAATACAACCTGAAATGGAATTTCTTCGAAACGCATACGCAAGAAGAGATGGAACGTCAGATGTCCTCGGACAAGGTCTGGGAGCGTCCGACAAAACCGATGAAAAAGGGCGAAGAGCAACGCGCGTGGTCCCGTCTTGGTGTCGACGATCCGATGGCCGTTCTGGGCGAAAACGCGACACGCAACCCTGGCCGCAATCCCGGCGGCGGTGGGCGCAAACTACCCCCGACCGAGCGTCAGGCGCTTGAGATTCTCGATGGCGATCCAAAGATGACCAAGAAAGACCTGCGTAAGCTTTACAAATCGCTCATCAAAGTGCTGCACCCCGATATGAACGGCGGCAACCGCGCCGATGAAGATCAGTTGCAACAAGTGGTCTGGGCGTGGGATCAGCTGAAAGACAGCCGCAACTTCGGCGATTAACCCGCCTGATAGAGCGTATCTAAGTCGCGTGGCAGGTCCGCTCTGCTACGCGGCGTCGCGAATTCAGGAAATGCATCCATCATCTGCGTGACGGTGTCGGGCAAATCTTGCTCCGCCAATAACGTCTTGGGGTCGACCAGAGTGTTCCGTTCGTATGGGTCGACGCGATGATCATATAGTTCACCCGTCCCATCGAAATAGTGGATCAGGCGATGCGCACGATTTCGGACTGAAACAGACAAACGCGGCTCGTCCCCATCAGGGCAGTTGAACGCAGAGATCGCATAACCCCGCCCTTCTTCGCCCTGCAACACCGGCCAAAGGGATTGCCCATCCAAAGGATGCGGCGAAGACCTATCCAAAACCTCAAGTAACGTAGGATAGATGTCGAGCAGTGAGACCGGCGTATCGCAACGCCCTTGCGGCACCCCAGGCCCCGACATCATCAACGGCACTCTCAACGCGCGCTCCCACAGCGCAAACTTGCGAAACGCCAGCTTTTCGCCCAACTGCCAGCCATGATCCGACCACAATACAACAAGCGTCGTCTCAGCCAAACCCGTGGCATCGAGGTGATCGAACAGCCGCCCGACCAGAAAATCCGCAAACGCAATACTCGCCAGATAAGCGCGTAAGAACGTCGTATATTCCCCTGTTTCTTCGAGAATTTTCCCCGTTCCGCGCTGCGACATTGCCCGCGCATGTGCTGGCAAAGCCTGCAGTTCTGTCTCATCAAAGGGATCAAACACTCGGTTGCCGAAAGAGGGTGGCATGGCGACATCTTCCGGGATGTGTTTGAAGAACCTGTTCGGCACGATGAACGGCAAATGCGGGCGATAAATACCATGCGCCCAAAATTGGCCCTCCGCACCCGCCACCATCTTCTCCATCATCTGATTGCAGAACCGGATATCCTGCACTTTCAGCTTCGGCTGGTTGAGCATTCCAAAATCCTCACGCCGCTCCAGCAGACCACGCTTCACTGCCTCGGATTTCATCTGATACGTTTCCGGACGCTCATAAATCATCTGATCCCAGTCCGACATATCCATGCCAGACGCACCCAGATGAAACACCTTACCTGCGCCAATAGTCTGCCACCCGGCTTGACGCGCCTGCCCTACGATCGACAGGTTTTGATGCGGCGGATAGGCCATCGCCCATGACTGGGCATTATCATAAATCCCCGTGCGCCATGGCGCCTGACCAAACAAGGTCGCTGTTCGCGCAGGGGAACACGCTGGCGCAGGCGTAAACGTATTGTGGAAACATGTCCCACGTGCAGCCAAACGGTTGAGATTGGGCGTATAGGCATCCGGATGGCCGCCCAACGGCTCAATCCAGTCATTCAGGTCTTCAATCGACAGGAGCAGGATGTTTTTTATGTCTTTGGGCACCGGCGAAATCCAACAGAAGGCCTCTCAAAAACTGACTTAGACTGCATCCCGTCTGCATTTGGCAAGCCCGCAGCAGCGGCGCGTCATCATCGCACAGGCCAAAATCAACCTTCCATAGGTCCAGCGTCATATTGTCATGGCCCTTCCCCTTGCCCTCCCTCGCCATTTCGGGCATTTCCGGCAAGACACCAAAAGGACGATGACATGGCTGACGGCAGTATTGATTTGAGCGCAAAACCGACCGAGGACATTTCGGTCCGTGAAGTATTTGGTATCGACAGCGACCTGAAGGTCAAAGGCTTTGCCGACCGCACAGATCGCGTGCCAGAACTGGACAGCACCTATAAGTTTGACCGCGACACAACACTCGCGATCCTTGCAGGCTTCACACATAACCGCCGCGTCATGATCCAAGGCTACCACGGCACGGGTAAATCGACCCATATCGAACAAGTCGCCTCCCGCCTGAACTGGCCTTGCGTGCGCGTCAACCTCGACAGCCACATCTCACGGATCGACCTGATTGGGAAAGACGCGATCAAGCTGAAAGACGGCGTTCAAGTTACCGAATTCCAAGAAGGCATCCTGCCTTGGGCCCTGCGCAACCCAACAGCCATCGTGTTCGACGAATACGATGCAGGCCGCGCTGATGTTATGTTCGTGATCCAGCGTGTTCTTGAGGTAGATGGCAAACTGACGCTCCTCGACCAGAACAAGGTCATCGAACCGCACCCCAACTTCCGCATCTTCGCGACGGCGAACACAGTGGGTCTGGGGGACACAACCGGTCTGTACCACGGCACCCAGCAAATCAACCAAGGTCAGATGGACCGTTGGTCGCTCGTCACAACGCTGAACTACCTCAGCCACGACGCAGAAGCCGCGATCATCCTTGCGAAAAACCCGTTCTACAACACGCAAGAAGGCCGCAAGACGGTGGGCCAGATGGTCACCGTTGCCGACCTGACGCGCACGGCGTTTATGAACGGCGATCTGTCGACATTGATGTCGCCACGGACCGTCATCGCATGGGCTCAAAATGCGCTGATCTTCAATGATATCGGCTACGCTTTCCGCCTGTCCTTCCTGAACAAATGTGACGAGCTGGAGCGCGAAACTGTCGCCGAGTTCTATCAACGCTGCTTCGATGAAGAACTGCCGGAGAGTGCAGCGTCTGTCAGCCTGGGGTAAAAACTGGGCTGTTCTTGCCGTATCAGGGATAACAATCATCGGCTGGGTTACTCGCGCCGAGTACCTGCCTGTGGATGTCGCGAAGGCAAAAGTTGCAGCAGTTTCGTATGCGGGCAACGTGCCCACAACCGTTGCAGCAACTCGTATCGCACAGACTCCGGACTGCTGTGTTTATTCCTACCGAGGGTCGGACGGCTGGCTCCCAAGGTTTTGGTCGCGTTGGTCCACGCAATATGGCGGCGTCATCAAGATCACTTCAATGACCCAAACCGCATGGGACGAGGAAATTGCGGTAACGTGGCGCGGTGAGGTGATCAAAAGCACCGGAGGCTGGTAGAAAGCTGCGGCAGCGGACACATCCTCACCACCTTACCCTCTGCCACCCTTTCCCCCTCAACAGTTCAATTTTATCAAAACTATGCCCCAATTTAGCCGAATTGGATCGGCAAGCACGTGTGCAGACAGACCACTGCACGCTTTTGGAAAGGGATTGGGCATGAAGATGATCGTAGGCGCTGAGCTGCCGGAAGGCTATGAAGCGGAACATATGGATTTGGCTTCCGCAGCGCCATATCTGATCGCCCAAAGCCTTTTGCCGATGTTTGCTGACGCAATGGGCGACGATTTGGCGAAAGCTAATGTTGCAGGCATTGTCACTGAACTCAGCTATATTCTTGATGAAGGTGAAATCGTTTTGGGTGGCAAAACCTACCGACCGCGCCTCGCTTTTATTGACGAGAGCGGAAAGCCTGTCCCCGGACTAGAAGCCCTCGATGATTTTAACGCCTTGGTCGATGAGCCGTTTGAAGTGGATCCCGTCGCACAGATTACCTTCGAAGCGGATCCCCTGCCCGCTGAATAAGGGCATTTCATCGCAAGGAATTGCGGCGCTTGGTCGCGCGAACGGTTCTCTTTGCCATGGCATTCCACCCGGTTTCGGCCTAGGTTGCGCGGACAACTCTTGCCGCGACGTGCCCCATGACAAAAAACGACAATCCCGCTGATCCGTTCAAAAAAGCCTTGGCCGAGGCGACCAAAACGCTGGCCAATGATCCCGATCTGGGCGTCAGCTATTCGGTTGACCCGCCGGGCATGACGAACGAGCAGGTGCGCTTGCCGCAAGTCACGCGCCGCATGACGAAAGACGAGGTTTTACTGGCGCGCGGCACAGCCGATGCCTACGCGCTGCGCCGTCGGTTCCACAATCCGCAAACCTCAAACCGCTATGAGCCGCAAGGCAACATGGCGCGCGATCTGTATGACGCGATGGAAACGGCGCGGTGCGAGGCGATGGGCGCGCGCACTATGCCGGGCACAGCCGGCAATATCGACGCCAAAATTGGAACTGAAGCGGATCGTAAAGGCTACGGATCCATTACAGAACCCGGCCAAGCACCGCTCTCCGTCGCTGCTGGCTACTTGATCCGGCATCTCGCCACAGGGCGCGACCTGCCCGCGTCCGCAGATAACGTGATGAATCTATGGAAAGATTTCATCGAAGGCGCTGCAGGTGGCACGCTGGAAAACCTGCAAGACGTCCTATCCGATCAAGCCCAATTCGCCAAATTCGCGCGCCAGATCATCGACGATCTTGGCTACGGTGACCAACTTGGCGATGATCCAGACGACATCAGCGAAGATCAGGAAGACGAGGCCTCTAATGATGAGGAGCAGGCCGATCAGGACGACCAGTCCAACCCTGACAAAGAAGACAATTCCGAAGACGCTGACGCCTCACCTGAGCAAAGCCAGGAGGAGCAGCAAGACGCATCCCAAGCCACGGTTCAACTGGACGATATGGCCGACGCCGAAATGGGCGACGAGGCGGAAATGCCCGAAGGCGAAGCCCCGATGGACCCGCCGCCACCAGCGCCGCATTCCGAGGCAGATGCGAACTATATCGTCTATACGACTGAATTTGATGAAGAAATCAAAGCCGAAGACTTGGCCGAACCTGCAGAGCTTGAACGCCTACGCGCTTATCTGGACCAGCAGCTTGAGCCGCTGAAAGGCGCGGTCTCCCGACTTGCCAACAAGCTGCAGCGTCGTCTGCAGGCCCAACAAAACCGCTCTTGGGAATTCGATCTGGAGGAAGGCATTCTGGATGCCGGCCGCCTCGCCCGTGTCGTGGCCAATCCGACAACGCCCCTATCCTTCAAGATGGAAAAAGATATGGAGTTCCGCGACACTTGCGTGACGCTCCTTCTGGACAATTCCGGTTCTATGCGGGGCCGCCCTATCTCCATTGCTGCTATCTGCGCCGATGTTCTGGCCCGCACTTTGGAGCGCTGCCAAGTCAAAACCGAAATCCTCGGCTTCACGACTCGCGCGTGGAAAGGCGGGCAAAGCCGTGAGAACTGGCTTAATCAAGACCGTCCGCAAGCGCCGGGCCGTTTGAACGATCTGCGTCACATCATCTATAAATCCGCCGATGCCCCATGGCGCCGGACCCGTCCAAATCTGGGCCTGATGATGAAAGAGGGATTGTTAAAGGAGAACATTGACGGCGAGGCTCTCGAATGGGCGCATCGACGTATGATTGGCCGTCCGGAGAGCCGCAAAATCCTGATGGTGATCTCTGACGGGGCACCTGTGGACGACTCAACGTTATCCGTTAACCCCGCGAATTATCTCGAAAAACACCTGCGCGACGTGATCGCCATGGTAGAACAACGCAAAGCTGTGGAGCTGATCGCAGTTGGCATCGGCCATGACGTCACACGCTATTACGACCGCGCCGTGACAATTACAGATGTCGAACAATTGGCTGGCGCAATGACCGAACAACTCGCAGCGCTCTTTGACAGAGATCCAAGGGCGCGCGCACGTGTGATGGGCATGAAAAGGGCTGGATAATGTTTCAAACCTTCGACGCAAGTAGCTCCCCCGAACAAGGCCCACCACGGCTGAAGGCGCTCAGGGCAGCCCTTGCTGCCGCAGGGTTTGATGGCTTTATCGTGCCGCGCGCAGACGCCTATCAGGGCGAATACGTGGCCGACTGTGATGCGCGCCTCGCGTGGCTCACTGGCTTTACGGGATCTGCCGGATTTTGCATCGTTCTCAACGACATAGCAGGTGTCTTCGTCGATGGCCGTTACCGAACGCAGGTCAAAAACCAAGTCGATACTGGCCATTTCACACCTGTAGACTGGCCCGAAACCAAACCTGCCTATTGGCTCAAAGCCCAAACGACCAGCTCTAAAATTGCTTTCGATCCTTGGCTGTTCACCAAGTCCCAGATCGACGACATCCGCAAAGGGCTGGATGGCACGCAGATTACCCTGCACCCGACACAAAATTTCATAGACGGCATTTGGGATGACCGTCCCGCAAAACCCAACGCCAAAGTTGAAGCTTACCCGATTGAGTTGAGCGGGAAACGCTCTCCTGACAAGCGCGCAGACACTGCTTCACTGTTGCAAAAAGCGGGCCACAAAGCTGCCGTCCTCACCCTGCCCGACAGCATTTGCTGGCTTCTAAACATTCGCGGTCAAGACATTCCCCGCAATCCTATCGTTCAGTGTTTCGCACTGCTGCATGAGGATGGGAATGTCGACCTGTTCATCGAAGAGGAGCGCGTGGCCCATCTTGGCCCAGACCCCGCGATCACCGTTCATGCGCCTGACAGTTTCGAAAATCACCTAACGACCCTCAAAGGCCCTGTCCGCGTCGATCCCGGCAGCGCCCCTTTGCGCATCACAGAGCTGCTGAGCGACGCCGGAACGGAGATCGCATATGCTGACGATCCGTGCATCCTGTCGAAAGCCTGCAAAAATCCCGTCGAGATTGAAGGCACACGCACCGCCCACATGCGCGACGCCCATGCGGTCGTCGAGTTCCTCGCATGGCTCGACGCGCAAGCCCCAGGAACCACAACAGAAATCGACGTCGCCGCGCAACTGGAAGGCTACCGCGCACAGACGAATATGCTGCGTGATATCAGCTTCGAAACCATCGCAGGCTCCGGCCCGAATGGCGCGATCATGCATTACCGCGTCACGAATGAGACCAACCGTACGCTGCAGGATGGTGAGCTAATCGTCGTCGATTCCGGTGGCCAGTATATTGACGGCACGACGGACATCACCCGCACCGTCGCGATCGGCACGCCATCACAAGAACAACGCGAGTGCTTCACGCTGGTGCTGCAAGGCATGATTGCAATCTGCCAAGCACGCTTCCCACGCGGGTTGGCGGGGCGTGATCTGGATGCGCTTGCCCGCGCCCCACAGTGGCGCCGCGGCCTCGACTATGATCACGGCACAGGCCATGGCGTTGGCGTTTACCTCGCTGTACATGAAGGTCCGCAACGCATCAGCCGTATCTCGGAGGTGCCGCTGAAGCCCGGAATGATCCTCTCCAACGAGCCCGGCTACTACCGCGAGGGTGCTTTTGGCATTCGGATTGAGAACCTGATTGTCGTCGAAGATGCCCCTAAACTGGGCGATAACCGCGATCAGTTGCAGTTCGAAAACCTGACATGGGTTCCCATTGACCGTCGTCTGATCGTCACAGAGATGCTCAGCCCGCTGGAGCGGGACTGGATCAACAGCTACCATGCGGAAATCGCAAATCGGCTTGATGTCAGCGACAAAACGAAGGCTTGGCTGGATGCCGCAACCGCGCCGCTTTAGCCCTGCGACATCTACCCCCTTGTTTCCCCTGCCGTAAATCTGTCATGTACCTGCTCTACTGAAAACGTACCGCATGTAAGAAGGGGGCTGCCCATGTCCGACTACATCAAACTGACAAAAGCCGATGGCACATATTCTGTCCGCGCAGCCGGGGCAGTTTTGGGCGAAAGCTCAAACGTGATTGAATTGCATGAAGGCAAAATGGGTCCGGTTCTTTATGTCCCGCGCGAAGACCTCGCCATGGCCTTCTTTGATCAGACCGATTTTACATCCCGCTGCCCTCATAAAGGCGACGCGACGTATTTCACGATCCAAGCCAAAAGCGGCCCAATCGCCAACGCGGCGTGGTCGTATGAGAGCCCCAAAGAAGGGTTGGAACGGATCAAAGGCCATCTCGCCTTCTACACGGATCGGGTCACGCTCGAGGCGGTCTAGGAATGCTCCTCCGCCGCCGTTGCGGCAAGGGCGCGGTTATACTGACGCAACGCATCGACTTGGAACAACGCCCCTAGGATCGTCGGCGGCTCGCCTTCTTCGCCTAACGTCACCACGGGGATGAAAACGCGGTTTGTCTCTTCGAACAGCGGCATCGCATCTTCAAGGGTCGCGTTCGGCGCGATAAAGACCCCCTCTTCGATGACTTCCCAGATCAGTTCTTCTGAAGCGGCGCGCGGATCATCCGGGCCGCGCATCACATTCGCCACTCTGAACATCGCCAAAAGATATGCCTGCGGTCCCGCGGCAAGATGAACGCCTCGGCGCTCAAGTTGCGTTAGGAAGTATGAGCGATCCACCAGTTGCGATGAAATCGCGGAGGACAGTGACACCGCAACCATCACCGCCAAGCCGGTTTGCCAGTCGCCCGTCAATTCAAACACAATCAATGTGGTCGAAATCGGCGCCCCCAAAACCGCTGCGGCAACCGCCCCCATTCCTGCAAGCGCGTATAAGGTTTCAGAGCCTGAGACCTCCGGAAAAACGCCGGTCGCAATCATTCCGAAAGACAAACCCGTCATTGCCCCAACCATCAAGGAGGGAGAAAACACACCTCCCCCCATCCGCCCCGCCATCGTGACCGCAACCGCAAAGACTTTAATCGCCGTGAAAATCACCGCCTCATGCAACAACAAGGACCCCGTCAATGCTGCCGAGGTCGTGCCATAACCAACGCCGATAATATGCGGAAACCAGATCGCCAAAAGCCCCAGCAACAATCCGGCAACCGCGGGCCGCAACCAACGCGGAAGGCCGGTTCGTTGTTGAAAGGCCGTCCCCAAATCATCCGCCCAAAAGATGGACCGCATCATTACGACAGCCACAAGCCCGCACAGAAGACCCAGCATCAGAAACGCAGGTAATTCGACGTAGAAATCAAGAACCGAATCCACCGGCAACACAAACTCTGTGACGTCGCCGAACTCCAACCGGCTGATCACAGTTCCCGCTGCACTCGCGATAACAATCGGGGCAAACGCATGCACGGCGAAATGGCGCAGGATCACTTCCAACGCAAACAAGGCCCCCGCAATCGGCGCGTTGAAGCTCGCCGACACAGCCGCCGCGACCGCGCATCCCAATAAATCACGCCCCGTGATGCCGTCCGCCTTGATCAACCCTGACACCCAGCTGGAAATGACGCCGGCAAGGTGCACCACAGGCCCCTCTCGCCCCGTTGATCCACCAGAGGACAGCGTAATCATAGACGCAAAGGCAGAAGCCAACCCTGCGCGTTTCTCAACCCGCCCGTTATGCATCGCCGCGCCTTCAATCACTTCAGCCACGGAGCGCGCACGCCCGTCAGGCGTAAACAAATGCAGCACCGTGCCCGTGATCAAACCACCAACAACAGGGATCAAAACGACCCAGTACCACTCCAAATCCGTGACAAATTCCTGCAAAGACCGCACGTCTTTGGCGTCATACAGAACCCCTTGCAGCCATTCGATGCTCAACCGGAATCCAACAGCCGCCAACCCAGCGGCGATCCCGATCAAAAGGGCGATAAACCAGAACTGCAATTGCGAGGGGCCACGGTGGCGCAGAACCTGCCAGCCCTTCTTGCAGGACTGCACAACGTCATCCATTTGCCCGCCAATAAACGAGGGCTTAGGGGGCGTTTTGTCGGGCTGGGCCATCTCCGCCTCGCGCTTTCCCTTCAGGCCGGGTTGGCCTAACATATTGCAACATTTCACCAAAGGCCCGCACCATGACCATCGACGCAGCCATCACCGAGCTTTCTACCCTCTTAGGCGAAAGGCTCAACGTCTCCAAGTCCGATCGCGATATTCATGGCCGTTCCGAAGTCTACTACGCCCCCATGCCCCCCGATGCCGTCGCCTATCCGGAGACCACGCAGGAAGTCAGCGATCTCGTCAAAATCTGCGCCAAACACGACTGCCCCGTCATTCCTTGGGGCACCGGCACCTCGCTTGAAGGCCACGCACTCGCCCTCAAAGGCGGCGTCACCGTTGATTTCCAGCGCATGAACCAAGTCCTTGAGATCAACCCCGAAGACATGGACGTCCGCGTGCAACCCGGCATCACACGCATGGCGTTGAACGAAGACCTGCGCGCGACGGGGCTGTTCTTTCCCGTCGATCCTGGCGCGAATGCCTCTATAGGTGGCATGGCCTCCACCCGTGCATCCGGTACAACGACGGTGCGCTACGGGACGATGGCCGACAATGTCATGGGGTTGGAGGTCGTACTGGCCGATGGCCGTATCATCCGCACAGGCTCGCGCGCGCGCAAAACTTCTGCGGGCTACGACCTAACGCATCTATTCGTAGGCTCCGAAGGCACGCTCGGCCTGATCACAGAACTGACGCTTAAGCTGCAAGGCCAGCCGGAGGCCATCTCAGCGGGCATTTGCGCCTTCCCGGACATGCACTCCGCCGTCAATTGCGTGATGATGACGATCCAGATGGGCATTCCTATGGCCCGGATCGAGTTCGTTGACGCCGCAACCGCCCTCGCCTTTAACGCCTATTCCGGCGGCGACATGCCCGCACAGCCCCACCTTCTTGTTGAATTCCACGGGTCAGACGCTGCAGTGGCCGAGCAATCAGAACGGTTCGGCGAATTGGTGAGCGATCACGGTGGCTCTGATTTCAAATGGGCCACGAAAACCGAAGACCGCAACGCGCTCTGGCAATTACGTCATGACGGCTATTACGCTATCCTTGCCTCCCGCAAGGGTGCGACTGCCATGTCCACAGACATCTGCGTGCCGATCTCAAAACTTGCAGACGCCGTCACCCAAACCCAAGCCGACATCGCAGACAGCCCGCTGCACGGACCCATCTTGGGCCATGTGGGCGACGGCAATTTCCATGCGATCTTGATGATGGACCCCGACAACCCCGATGAATTAACCGAAGCAAAGCGCCTCGCCGATCGCATGGTTGATCGCGCCTTGGAAATGGGCGGCACTGTCACTGGCGAACATGGTGTCGGCATGGGAAAAATGAAATACATGGCTCGGGAACACGGTGACGCGTGGTCTGTTATGGGCGATATCAAACGCAGCTTTGATCCGCAAAACATCCTGAACCCCGGCAAGATGGTTCAAATCAACTGAGACCTTGCGGCATCTTTTTGACAAAAACACTCAAAGACCGACGCTAGCCACCAAGCAAGGCTCGCGCAGCCTCTCGTGCCGCGTCCGTCACCGTGTCACCTGATACCATCCGCGCGATTTCATCCACACGCGCGCCACGATCAAGCGGCACAACAGTCGACAATGTCACATCATCCTTCACGGATTTCTCAACCCGCCAGTGATGCCCGCCCAACGCGGCCACTTGCGGGGAATGCGTCACCACCAAAATTTGCGACCCGTCCGCGAGGGAGGCCAGTCGCCGCCCTACCGCATCTGCCGTGGCCCCGCCTACACCACGATCAATCTCGTCAAAGATCATGGTGACATCGCCTGACGTGCTGCTCAGACAGACTTTCAACGCCAATAGGAACCGTGACAACTCCCCACCCGACGCGATCTTATTCAAAGGACCCGCAGGCGTTCCGGGATTGGTCGCGACCGTGAAGGCGACCATATCGCGGCCTTCAGGGCCAAATCCGTCATCACTGATTTCTGTATTAAAAACGGCGCGTTCCATCTTGAGAGGCGCCAGTTCCGCCATCATGGCGGTATCAAGCCGCGCCGCAGCCGCCACCCGCGCCTCATGCAAGGCATCTGCCTCTGCGCCAAATGCCACCTCTGCATCCGACAACGCTTGTTCCAGTCCAGCGATTTCGCGCGCTCCGCCATCCAACGCATCAAGACGCGCCCGAAAGCTCTCACTCAACGCAGTCAAATCATCGGGCAACACATCATGTTTCCGCGCCAAGCCGCGAATGGCGAATAAACGCTCTTCGCATCGCTCCAACTCATAGGGATCAAAAGACACGGCTTGCAGAGCCTCTTCAACACCCTGATGAGCGTCGCCAAGTTCCGTCATCGCCCGCTCCAACGCGGCAAGCGGCGCGTCGAGTTGACCATCCGCCTTGTCAGCCACACCGTCCAACCAACGCACGGCATCACCCATCATGCCTTCTGCGCCAGACGGTCCAAGCCCTTGTAATGCTTTCGCAATATCTTCACGTATCCGCTCACCCGCCTGCATCTGCCGGCGCTGTGCATCCAATTCCGCCTCTTGCCCCGACTGTGGATCAAGACTTTCCAACTCATCCACGGCATGCCTCAGGAAGTCTTCTTCGGCCTTCACCTCCGCCAATGCCTTTTCAGCGGCTTTCAATGCCTTGCGCGCCCGAGACATCTCCGCCCATGCCGCTTGGACCGGCCCGAGATCAACACCTGCAAATTGATCCAGCAACGCGCGGTGTTCCTTCGGATTCAACAATCCGCGATCATCATGCTGGCCATGCAATTCCACCAAAGCGTCTGACAAAGCGCGCAACACCTCACCAGAGGCCCGCCTGTCATTGACCCAAGCTTGCTTGCGCCCGTCAGGATAATTGACCCGCCGTAGGATCAGCTCGTCTGTGTCCTCGAAACCGGCCTCTTCCAGCACCCCGCGCGCGGCGTGGCCCCTTGGTAAATCGAACGAGGCCTCAACCTCGCCCTTCTCTGCACCTGCGCGCACCAGCTCGGCGCGACCGCGCCAGCCAAGAACAAAACCTAATGAATCCAAAAGGATCGACTTACCTGCACCCGTCTCGCCCGTCAGCACATTAAGGCCGGGTTGAAACTCAAGCAAAAGCCGATCAATGATCAGCATGTCGCGAATGTCTAAAGATCGCAGCATGTTACACCGCCCACACGGGAGGCCTTACAGCCACTTGCCGCGGATCACCTGCCGGTAAATATCAACCAGCCAACCTGTGCCCTTCGGCGCAGGTTTCAGTCCACGGCCCGCCAACAGATCAAAGCTGTCCTGATAAAACTCGTTGGACTGGTAGTTATAGCCCAAGATCGCCGCAGCCGTTTGCGCCTCATCCGTCAGGCCCAAGGACAGGTAGCTTTCTACCAAACGGTGCAAGGCTTCGGCGGTATGTGTCGTCGTCTGGAATTCCTCCACCACAACACGGAACCTGTTGATCGCAGCCGGGTAATGACCGCGCTTGAGGTAATAACGCCCGATCTCCATCTCTTTGCCGGCGAGATGGTCAAAAGCGAGATCAAATTTCAAAACAGACGAGCGCGCATAATCCGTATCTGGATAACGCTCAATCACCGTCCGCAAAGCCTGCAACGCTTGGAACGTAATACCCTGATCGCGCCCAACTTGGTCGATCTGATCATAATAGCTGATCGCCAGCAAATATTGCGCATATGGCGCGTCTTCATCTGCTGGATAAAAATCAAGGAAGCGCTGCGCCGCCGCGCGGGAGCTCTCATATTCCTTGTCAGAATGATAGGTGAACGCCGTCATGATCAACGCGCGCTTGGCCCATTCCGAGTATGGATAGAGCCGCTCAACCTCACCAAACAGGCGCACAGCCTCATCCGGATCACCGGCTTCCAGCGCGGCTTCACCACGGCGGAAAATCTCTTCCGGCGCGAAATTCTCCAGCGGCGCTTCTTGGTTTGACCGGAAGAACCCGCCAAGAAATCCACTGCGCTGACCATCGCGCGCGCCGCACGCGGACAAGCCTGCCGCAAGCGAGATCACAAGGACCGTATTTAAGAATGACCTGTTCGGCATATCAGCCCGCCAACCCTGCACTTTGGCCGCCCTCGTTACGCGAGGATGCAGCACTTTGAACAAGGCTTAACACATGTCTTTCGCGGGCAAAACGTCTTTGGTGAGGTTTTTGCAAAGTAAAACCGCCAACTGCGAAATTTAGGCCACCAGAGCCAAGTCGCGCGGCTTCACACCAACACCCGGCAAACGCCGCAACTGATCGACAGAGCATGGCACAAGCCGGTAGGCACCGGGTGTTGCAAACAGCTTGCGTAACACCTCGTTGGTCATCGCGTGACCTGCTTTGACACCTGTATAGCGGCCCAGAATAGGCGCGCCAGCCAACGCCAGATCGCCCAAAGCGTCCAGCATCTTGTGGCGCACGGCCTCGTCGGCATGGCGCAAGCCACCCGGGCTCAACACGTCATCTCCGTCTACGACAACCGCGTTCTCATAAGTACCGCCAAGCGCAAGCCCGTTGGCATGCATCATGTCGATGTCGGATTTACGGCAGAACGTCCGGCTATCGGACAACTCGCGTACGAACGTTCCGTTCGCCATGTTCAAATGTTTGGACTGCTCACCAATGGCGCTGTCCTGAAACGCGATGCGGAAATCAATCTCCAAGGACCCAGCAGGAGAGAGTGTCGCAATCGCGCCATCCTCATGCTCAACCGTCACGATCTTCAGAACTTCGATTGCATAAAGCGGCGCGTCTTGCGCCTCGATGCCTGTGTCAACAATTGCGCGCACAAAATCGGCGGCACAGCCGTCCATAATCGGAACTTCTGGTCCGTCAATCTCGATCAATGCGTTGCGCACGCCGCAGCCTGCCAAGGCGGCCATGATGTGTTCGATGGTTGTTACTTCGACGCCAGCGGCATTCACGATGCGGGTGCACAATGGTTTGTGCTCGACCACATGGTACAGCGCCGGGATCATCGGATCAGCGTCAGTCACGTCAACACGCTTAAACCAGATACCATGATCGGTGCCTGCAGGGCGGACGGTCATCTTCGTAGAGACGCCGGAATGCAATCCGACACCTTCAAAGGTGACATCAGAGATCAAAGTTGCTTGCACGTTAGAGCCTCCAAAAGAAGCGGCAGATTTCTAGTTTCACGCATATACTTAACGTATCAAGAACCCCCCAGTTCCTGATGAGCTGAAAATAGGCATTGCACTGCGCTGCCTCAACTCACTCTTTATGACCGTTTGCAACAAACGGCTTCATTCTGTCATAATTTCTGACCCAAATTTTCAAATACCTGAAAACAAACGAAAAAGGCTGGGTTACCCCAGCCTTCAACGTTACGTCATTTGGTGTGACTTAATTCGCTTGGCGTCTCAAAAACGCTGGAATTTCGATCTTTTCCTGCTCAGGATCAACCTCTGCGGAAGGCTCGATTGTATTAACCTGCGGCTGACGACGGACAGCTTGCTGACCCTCTTCGCCTGCCCCACCGGTCATGCGACCAATCAAAGAGTTGATGCCAAAACGTGGCTTTTCTTCCGCAACAGGCTGGCGCTCAACAGGTGCTGGCTCCAATGTCGGTGTACGAGAAACCGCCGCGCGCAGCCGTTCCATCGCTTCGGGTGTCGGTGTGCCCGGCTCTGCCTGACGAGGTGCGAATGCAGCTTGCTCAACAGGTGCAACAGCAGGCTCAGGCGCAGGTTGATAAACCGGCTCTGGCAGACCATCATCTGCAATCCGCTCAGCCGCTGGTGCCTCAGAAATACCTTCAAACAAAGAAGGCTCTTCTTGCGGCGCGTGTGCGGCAGGTGTTTCCACTGGTGTCATAGCAACCGCGACGGATGCAGGGGCGGCAGCCGCAACAGGCGCGGGTTCAGCCACACGCTCTTGCGACAATGGGGCCGCCAAAGACCGGCGCGGCACTGGCTGTGCCAGCAACTCTTCCGATGCCTCGATGCCCGTTGCCACAACAGACACGCGCATCGCGCCTTCCATTGTTGTATCCAGCGTGGAGCCGACAATGATGTTGGCTTCTGGGTCGACTTCTTCGCGAATACGGTTGGCCGCTTCGTCCAGTTCGAACAAGGTCAGGTCATGTGCGCCAGTGATGTTGATCAGCACACCTTTGGCGCCACGCAGGGAAATCTCGTCCAGCAGCGGGTTGGCGATGGCTTTTTCTGCAGCTTGGATCGCGCGATCTTCGCCCTCTGCCTCGCCTGTCCCCATCATCGCTTTGCCCATCTCGTCCATAACGGCGCGAACATCAGCGAAGTCGAGGTTAATCAAGCCAGGACGGACCATCAAATCGGTCACACCTTTGACGCCTTGATACAGCACGTCATCCGCCATGGAAAACGCCTCGGTAAAGGTCGTCTTTTCATTGGCCAGACGGAACAGGTTCTGGTTCGGAATGATAATCAGTGTGTCGACAACTTTTTGAAGCTCATCAATGCCTTCATCGGCTTGCTTCATGCGTTTGCCGCCCTCGAACTGGAACGGCTTGGTGACAACACCAACAGTCAGAACACCCAGCTCCCGCGCCGCTTGCGCGATGATTGGCGCAGCCCCTGTGCCCGTTCCGCCACCCATGCCGGCGGTGATAAAGCACATGTGCGCGCCGGCCAGATGGTCGACAATTTCTTCAATGGTTTCTTCGGCAGCGGACGCGCCGACCGACGGGCGTGCACCCGCGCCCAGACCTTCAGTGACTTTCACGCCCATCTGGATTTTCGACGGAGCCTTCGAATGCTGCAACGCTTGTGCATCTGTATTGGCCGTTACGAATTCAACACCATCAAGCTCTTTCTCGATCATGTTGTTCACAGCGTTGCCGCCTGCGCCGCCAACACCGAAAACAGTGATACGTGGCTTCAATTCTGGTTGCTCGGGAATCCGAAGGTTGAGTGTCATGGGTTGTGTCCGCCTGTTTGTACTGTGCACCAAGAAATTGGGCGTTTCGCCCTTATCGTTTTGCCTCTTTGTCGAAGACCCTAGCCAGAGTCGCCCCTGAGGTCACGCGAAAAAAGGCATTTATGCCACAAAATCTGGGGAAAACTTGCGTGCTTTCGGCGGTATCTTGCCAAATCACTCAAATTATAGGGGCCAGTAGCCCTTTACCCCATAGAGAACACACGAAAAAAGCCACCTCCCGCGCAAAGCCGCGAGGCGAATTCGTCTGCTTGCAGGGCCAACTGCTCGGCCTATCGGCGCTTTGCGCCTGTGTTGTTGGGGATAACTACCATCTCTCCGGCCACGTGACAACAAGACCTGCTTTTCTTTGAGGCGTCGACTGCTAGGGTGACGAATGTCGAAAGGATCATGCATGAACGAATGGTGGCGCAGCGCTGTAATCTATCAGGTCTATCCCCGGTCCTATCAGGACGATGACGGCGACGGTGTCGGCGATCTGGACGGCATCACCCGCCGCTTGGACCATATCGCAGCCCTTGGCGTGGATTGCATCTGGCTGTCCCCGATCTTCGCCTCCCCGCAAGCGGATATGGGCTATGACGTCTCTGATTACCTCGCAGTCGATCCGCTGTTTGGCGATCTCGATGCCTTTGACCGGCTGATCCAAACCGCCCATGACAAGGGTCTGAAACTGATCGTTGATCAGGTCTTGTCCCACACCTCCGATCAACACGAGTGGTTCAAACAGTCCCGCGTCAGCCGCGACAATGACAAAGCAGACTGGTACGTGTGGGCCGACCCCCTGCCCGATGGCGCGCCGCCAACCAACTGGCACAGCCATTTCGGCGGCCCCGCATGGGAGTTCGATCCCGGCCGTGGGCAATATTACCTCCACAACTTCCTCGCCTCCCAACCCGATCTGAATTTCCACAACCCCGATGTCGTTGATGCGATCCTTGAAACTTGTAAGTTTTGGCTCGACCGCGGGCTGGACGGCTTCCGCCTTGATACGGTCAACTACTACTTCCACGACCAAAAGCTGCGCTCCAACCCTCCGGCCCAAGCCAAGCCGCAGGTCATGGCAACCGACCTCTATGGAATGCAGAACAACATCTACAACAAGACCCGGCCTGAAAACCTGAGCTTCCTCGAACGTCTGCGCAGCCTGACGGACCAATATGAAGACATCATGATGGTCGGCGAAGTCGGCGAGATGGGCCACAAATCCATCGAGATCATGGGCGAGTACACCAAAGGCACGTCCCGCCTGCACATGGCCTACAGCTTCGCAATGCTCGGTCCCGATTTCTCAGCCGAGCATTTCCAAAACTGCATCCAAGGCTTTCAGCGCGGCGCGCCAGACGGGCACCCCTATTGGTCTTTCTCAAATCACGACGTCCCGCGCCAAGTCAGCCGTTGGGCCGACTACGCCACCTCTGAAGACGCAATGGCCCGCCTGACCTGCGCCATGCTGATGGCGTTTGAGGGCACAATCGGCATCTATCAAGGCGAGGAACTCGGCCAGACAGAGACGGAGCTGGTCTTCGAAGAACTCACCGACCCACCTGCTATTCGCTACTGGCCAGCCGTCAAAGGCCGCGATGGATGCCGCACCCCGATGGTCTGGGAAAAAGACGCGCCGAATGCAGGCTTCTCAGAGGGAACACCGTGGTTGCCCGTCAAACCACCCCAAGCCGCCAAAGCCGTTGACCAGCAGGGACCAGACAGCATTCTGACCTTCTACAAAGACACCATCGCCCGCCGCAAAGCCAGCCCAGCGCTTAGCACAGGCACGACTACCTTCCTGCGCTTGCCCGAACCCATTCTGGGCTTCACGCGCACCGCAAAAGACGAGACGATCACCTGCCTCTTCAACCTCCGCCTTGACCGAAAACAGTTAACGATCAAAGGCGCGGCCACGCTTTCCTATGCCAACGCGGCAACGCTCGAAGGCAGCACTCTGACGCTAGAGGGCAACGGCTTCGCCTACCTCGACCACACAGCAAAAATCACCGTCAGCACGGGCTAAACGATCAAAGAAGGCTCTTCGCGTCCCAAATATCGCGCATGTAGCTTTTTATCGTGCGATCCGACGACAAGAAGCCCGATCCGGCGATGTTGCGCAGCGCCAGCCTGTTCCAGTGGTCACGGTCCTGAAAAGCTGTGTCCACCTCCGCCTGCACCGCACGGTAGCTGTCAAAATCTGACGCCACCAGAAACGGGTCATGCTGCCACATCGTATCGACCAACCCGTTATAGCGGTCGGTGTCATCGGGGCTGAACCGCCCCTCCACACTCAATTGCAAAACATCCTGCATGGCTTGGCTCGCAAGGATCGCACGACGCGCGTGATCGGACATCTGCGCACGCTTTTGCGCCTCGTCAGCCGTCATTCCGAACAAAAAGAAATTCTCTTCCCCCACATGTTCGCGGATCTCAACATTCGCCCCATCCAACGTGCCAACCGTCAGCGCGCCGTTCATCGTAAATTTCATATTGCCCGTGCCAGAGGCTTCTTTGCCAGCGGTCGAGATTTGTTCCGACAAATCAGCCGCAGGGATCAACCGCTGCGCCATGGAGACATTGTAATTCGCCGGATAAATCACCTTTAAAAGATCACCCGTCACCGGGTCATTATTGATGACATGCGCCACATCATTGATGAACCGGATCACATCCTTGGCAAAGAAATAGCCCGGCGCAGCTTTGCCCCCGAAAATCTTGACCCGAGGTGTCCAATTGCCTTGCGGATTGGCTCGTATCTCCGACCAGCGGGCGACCGTCTCAAGAATATTCATCAACTGGCGTTTATATTCGTGCATACGTTTGATCTGCACATCGAACATCGCGTCCGGATCAAGCGTCACGCCCAAATGCTCTGCCGACCAGTTTGACAGCGCCACCTTATTCTCGCGTTTCGCAGCGCCGACCGCGTCGCGCACGCTCGCGTCCGCCTCATGCGTGCCAAGGTCAGCCAAACGGTCCAAATCGCGCTCCCACCCTGCGCCAATCGTGTCGTGCAACACTCTCGACAAGGCGGGGTTCGACAACCGCAACCAACGGCGCGGTGTCACACCATTGGTCTGGTTGATAATCCGGTTCGGGTAAAGCTTGCTCAGGCCCGCAAAAACCGTCTCCTGCATCAGCTGTGTATGCAGCGCCGAGACGCCGTTCACATGCGACGCCATTACAAAAGCCAACGTGCCCATATGCACTTGATCATGCCGCACAATCGCCAAGTCCGGCGTGCAACCGCTCAACGCTTGGTGTTCGGCGTCAATCCGTTCGATAATCTGCATATGGCGCGGCAAGACCCGCCCCATCAACCATGTCGACCACGCCTCCAACGCCTCAGGTAACAACGTGTGGTTGGTGTAGTTCAAACAGCCCTGCGCCAGCCGCTTTGCCTCATCCCATGCCAGCCCATGCACATCGGTCAAAAGCCGGATCAACTCCGGCCCCGCCAGCGCGGGATGGGTGTCATTCATCTGGATCGCCACCTTTTCGGGCAGCAAACTCAGATCATCGTACTCGCTCAGGAACCGGCGCAAGATGTCCTGCAAGGCGGCTGAGGTTAGAAAATACTCCTGTTTCAACCGCAATTCTTTGCCGTTGTCGGTCGTGTCCTCGGGATAAAGCACACGCGACAATGTCCGCGCCAACGCTTCAGGCGCAGCAGCAGCGGTGTGATCGCCGGAGTTAAACTGTTCAAGATCAAACAACTCTGTTGGATGCGCGCCCCACAGGCGCAACGTATTGGCCCATTTGCCCTGCCAGCCAATGACCGGCATGTCATAAGCGCGTGCAAAAACCGTCTCTGCCGGATACCAAGCTGTGCCATCCACGTGGCCTTTGAACGGGATCGTGTAACGGGCTTCGGGGCGCTCAAACTCCCAAGGATGCGGCTGGTTCAGCCAATCCTCAGGATGCTCAACTTGCCTGCCACCCTCAAATTTCTGGCGAAACAACCCATGCTCGTAGCGGATACCATAGCCATAGGCGGGGCAAGCCAGCGTTGACATGCTTTCCAGAAAACATGCCGCCAAACGGCCAAGACCGCCATTTCCCAAGGCCGCGTCAGGCTCGTCCTCGATGACATCCGCCAATGCGATGTCCTCTGCTTCCAGCATCTCTTCCATCGCGTCGCGCAGGCCAAGATTGACCATCGCATCTTCCAAAATGCGCCCGATCAGAAATTCCATCGACAGGTAATAGACGCGTTTGCCTTGCGCCTCATAGGTCTTGCGCGTCGCCTCGAACCAAGGCTCGATCAGGATATCGCGCACGCTGTAGCTGACAGCCATACGCCAGTCATAAAGGCTCGCATGAGACTTATCCTTACCAAGAGTATAGGTCAGATGCTGCGTGACGCGCGCGCGCAGAGCTTCGCCGGACAGATCATTCACCACATTCATTCAGACACTTCCCTATGTCACAGCGCGGGCATGCCCCAACGCCCGCCAGATAGCAGTCGGGTGTTGCCATATCTTTACCAATATAAAAAGGCCAAGCCGCGAATGGGCCTATGGTTTTCCCTCAGGTGATCACATCAGGGGCCTCGCGCCCCGTCATCGCCGTCAGATCCGACAACTGCATCGCCGCCTCCCGGATATCAGCCAGCGCCTCCTCCGGTTGCATCGCCAGTTTGTCAGGGTCGGTTTCCATCTGCTCCAGATAAAGTCGGATCGTGGCCCCTTCGGTACCCGTCCCCGACAGCCGAAACACAGCCCGCGCGCCATTGGTGAAGGCGACCCGGATGCCCTGCCCCGCCGAATGCGAGCCATCGACGGGATCATGATAGGCGAACTCATCCGCCATCTCGACGCTCAACTTGCCCGCCTCCGAGCCCGCGAGGGAGGGGAGTTTTGCACGCAGCCCGTCCATCATCGCGTAGGCTTTCTCCGCCTCGACATCCTCATAGTCGTGGCGCGAATAATAACATCGCCCATGTTCCGCCCACAGATCAGCCAGCAGGTCCGCTACAGATTTCTGGCTCTCTGCCAGAATGTTCAGCCATAACAACACCGCCCAAAGCCCGTCTTTTTCCCGCACATGGTCCGACCCTGTTCCGGCGCTTTCCTCACCGCATAACGTGACTTTCCCGGCATCAAGCAGGTTACCGAAGAACTTCCACCCAGTCGGCGTTTCAAAACAACCAATGCCCAGCTTCTCCGCCACATGGTCCACCGCGCGCGAGGTCGGCATGGAGCGCGCAACCCCTGCCAAGCCGCCCTTATATGCAGGCGCCAGATGCGCCTTGGCCGTCAGCAGCGCCAGACTGTCCGACGGCGTCACATAGCAACCTTTGCCCACGATCATATTCCGGTCTCCATCCCCATCTGAGGCCGCTCCGAAATCAAGCGCCTCAGCGCCATACATCACATCCATCAGACCCTTCGCCCAAATCGGGTTCGGATCAGGATGCCCCCCGCCGAAATCCGCACTCGGCACACCGTTCACCACAGTCCCTTCCGCAGCCCCCAGACGCTCTTCGAGAATGGCGCGCGCATAGGGGCCCGTCACAGCATGCATCGCATCAAATCGCATCGTGAACCCGCCCGCGAACAACGCTGCGATCTTGTCGAAGTCAAACAGCCGCTCCATCAAAGCCACATAATCTGCCACCGGATCGACGATCTCGACCTCCATGCCTTGATGGTCATGCAGACCCAGCGTGTCGATATCGACCCCGCCCGAAGCGGTGATCCGGTAAATCGTGATTTGCTGCGTGCGCTGATAAATCTTGTCGGTGACGGCCTCCGTCGCAGGACCACCGTTGGGCCCATTATATTTTAGTCCGAAATCCGCCTCCGGCCCGCCGGGATTGTGACTGGCCGATAGGATCAACCCGCCATGTGCCTGCCTCAACCGGATCAGATGGGACACCGCAGGCGTCGACATAATGCCGCCTCGCCCAACGATGCACCTCGCCGCTCCATTGGCCGCGGCCATGCGCAAAATGATCTGGATCGCGTCATCGTTAAAGTACCGCCCGTCGCCACCCACAACCAGCGTACGCCCGCCAACACCGCCAATCCCGTCAAAGATCGACTGCACATAATTCTCAAGAAAATGCGGCCGCTTGAACACGGCAGTCTTCTTGCGTAGGCCGCTGGTGCCGGGTTTCTGGCCCTCGATAGGGTCTGTGCGTACTGTCTGCATCGGCATGGTCCGTCTCCTCCCGGATAAATACGTTGGTGGGCCGCTCCGCCCCCTAAGGTACGGCCTCATGTGAAAATACGACAACGGCATCCGCCGCCACATGCGTGCCCGCGGTCACTTTGATGGCATCGTCCTGACTGGTATCGAACCGTCGCACCCACGCCCCTCCCGAAGGCAGCGCCGGAGGCGTGATCTCCACCGCGCCCCCACGATTGAGCACAACCAGCAGCGCGCCTTCACGCTGCACATATTCCGGCGCACCGGAGGCCATCCGCATCTCAGCAATCAAGATGTCGAGGTCAGGATTGTCCCAATCCGCCTGCCGCATCGGCTTGCCATTGGCCCTGCGCCAAAACAAATCCGGCGCACCATCCACCAACCGTGGCCGCGAATGCAGAAACCGCGTTTGACGCAACAAGGGATGCATCCGCCGGAACGCAATCGCCTGCTGGCAGAAATCGAAGAACGGATCGCCCTTTTCGGGCCAAGTGACCCAGCCGATCTCATTGTCCTGACAATAGGCGTTGTTGTTGCCGCCTTGCGAATTGCTCAACTCGTCACCCGCAAGCAGCATCGGTGTGCCTTGGCTCAGCATCAGCGTCGCAATCATATTGCGCTTGCGCCGCACCCGTGCGGCCATGATCTCAGGATCGTCTGTAGGGCCTTCGACGCCCATATTATCCGAGTGATTATTGGAATGCCCGTCGCGGTTGCCTTCCTCATTGGCCAGATTGTGCTTGGTCGCATAGCTGACCGTATCGTGCAGCGTGAACCCGTCATGCGCGGTCAAAAAGTTAAGCGAGGACGTTGCCGCCCGCCCGTCATGGTCGAAAAACTCGGCAGAGCCTGCAAGCCGCGCGGCCATCGCAGACACTTTCCCCTGATCCCCGCGCCAGAAACTGCGCGTGTCATCGCGAAACTTGTCGTTCCACTCGGCAAACGGCGCAGGATACGCGCCCAACTGGTAACCGCCCGGTCCAATGTCCCAAGGTTCCGCGATCAGCTTCACCTTCTGCAATACAGGATCTTGCCCGACAGCACGGAAGAACGGCCCGTCCCGCTCAAACCCATGACGCGTTCGCCCAAGGGCAGAGCACAAATCAAAGCGGAACCCGTCCACATGCATGACCTCCACCCAATAGCGCAGACTGTCCATCACAAGCCGGATCACAAACGGGTTCTCGAAATCCAACGTATTTCCGCAACCCGCATCGTCGATATAGAAACGCGGGTCATCCGCCAGCCTGTAATAGCTTGCGTTATCAAGCCCGCGGAACATCAAGGTCGGCCCCAATTGGCTGCCCTCAGCCGTGTGGTTGTACACCACATCTAAAATGACCTCGATCCCAGCAGAATGGAACCGCTGCACCATCTGCTGAAACTCAGCAATATCAGCGCCTTGCATATAGCGCGGATCAGGGGCGAAGAAGCCGTGGGTCATATAGCCCCAGTAATTCGTCAGCCCCCGATCAATCAGGAACTTGTCGTTCAAAAACGCCTGCACTGGCAGCAATTCCACCGCCGTGACACCAAGCTGATTGAGATGTTCCAAAATCGGATCAGAGGCCATCGCAAGATAGGTCCCGGCATTGGCAATATCGCGGCGTCCCGCCGTCAGACCTTTGACATGCGCCTCGTAGATAACCGAATTTTCCAAGTCGTGATGGGGCCGGTCATCGTCACTCCACGCGAAACGCGGGTCGGTCACAATGCAGCGCGGCATGTAAGGCGCGCTATCGGTCTTATCAAAACTTAGGTCTTTGTCCTTGTGACCCGCCTTGTAGCCAAAAAGCGCGTCATTCCACACCGGATGTCCGGTTAACTGCTTGGCATAGGGGTCAATCAGCAGCTTGAACGGGTTGAACCGATGCCCCCGCCGCGGGGTATATGGCCCGTCCATGCGATATCCGTATTGCTGACCCGCTGTCAGACCTGGCAAAAACCCGTGCCACACATGACCTTCGCGTTCGGGCAATGTGATAATCTCAACCTCACGCCCCGCCTCATCAAACAGGCACAGCATTACTTTCGTCGCATTGCGCGAGAAGACAGCGAAATTCACGCCGTCGCCTTCAAGCGTCGCCCCAAGTGGATAAGGACGGCCCGGTTGAATAGGCCCACGCATCGCTGTCACCTGTCTGTCGGCCTCAATTGGTCGTAAATCTCTTTGTACTTCACAGCGGACGCATCCCAGCCAACAGCCTGTTTCATCGCATTGCGCTGCATCTTCTTCCACACCGCCGGTTGCGCAAACAAATCACAGAGCTGCCCGAACGCATGGCCCAGCGATTGCGCTGTGATCGGATTGAATTGCACCCCCGTGGCCACGCCACTGGCCAAAGCGGCGGGGGAGGCATTGATCACCGTATCCGCTAGACCACCGGTCAGCGCCACCAAAGGCAAAGTGCCATAGCGCAACCCGTAAAGCTGCGTCAGACCGCAAGGCTCAAACCGCGACGGCACCAAGATTGCATCGCCACCCGCCATCATCTGATGGGACAGCGCCTCGTCATACCCGATCTTGACCGCCACATTCGGATGCGCCCGCGCAGCCTGCGACAAAGCAACCTCCAATTCAGGTGCGCCCGATCCCAAGAGCGCCAGTTGACCGCCGCGATCAAGCAATTCCGGCAGCGCATGCAGCAACAGGTCGACGCCCTTCTGCTCCGTCAATCGGGACACAAGCACACAAAGCGGTCCATCCGCTTTCCCAAGCCCGAATGTCTTTCGCAAAGCGGTCTTATTCGCGGCCTTCCCGCTCGCCGTTTTATAGGTCTTGATGTTGGGGTCCGTTTCAGGGTTCCAGACACCCTCGTCTATCCCGTTCACGATCCCCACCAGATTGGCGCCACGTGCACGCAAGATGCCATCCATGCCGATCCCGAACTCCGGCGTCAGCAATTCACGCGCATAAGTTTGCGAAACAGTTGTAATCTTCGAAGCCCCCGCCAGCGCCGCCTTCAGCGCAGAGATTTGGCCCCAGAATTCAAAATGATCCGCCGTGAAGCGATCCGGGTCCAGCCTTAGCGTTTTCAACCGCTCCGCACTGGCATTGCCGTGAAATGCAATGTTGTGGATCGTGAACACAAACGGCACATCCACATCCAACGCATGCAGGTACTCCGGCGTCAGCCCCGCCTGCCAATCATGCCCATGCACGATCTCGGGCTTCCATTTACCCGCACCCTTATCCGCGATCGCAGCCGCCACATAAGACAGCGCCGCGAACCGCTCAGGATTGTCCGGCCAGTCCTGCCCCGCCGCATCGCCGTAAATGCCCCCGTCGCGGTCATACAGATGCGGCGCATCCAGCACCAACAAGTCAAGCCCACCGACCTGACACGCCCGCAATTTCGCAGGCCCGCCGAACAGCCCGTCATACGTCTCAACAACCTTGGTCTTGCCAAGCGCCCCCATAATCGCGCGGTAGCCCGGTAACAGCGTGCGCACCTCACAGCCCAACGCCCCCAAAGCCTGCGGCAACGCCCCCGCCACATCCGCCAGCCCGCCCGTCTTAATCAACGGGGCGCATTCGGACACGACAAACAGGACCTTCGTCATAAGCTGGCGGCTCGCTTGTCGAGCATCTCTTGCGTGATCAATGTCGTCCCACGCTCCGTCACGCGGAAGAATTTCGCGTCATCCGCCGGGTCCTCCCCCACGACCAGACCTTCCGGGATCACCACGCCACCATCGACCACAACCTGCCTCAGCCGCGCAGAGCGGTGTACCACCACTTTCGGCAGCAACACCGCATGATCCAGCACCGCATAGGAATTGGTATGCACATTCGTAAACAACACCGAGTTGCGCACCTCCGTCCCCGAAATCACGCAGCCCCCCGACACCATGGAGGAGATCGCCATCCCCCTCCGGTCCCGCTCGTCATGAATGAATTTCGCAGGCGGCACGCTTTCGTTATAAGTCCAGATCGGCCAGTTGCGGCTCCACAGATCAAGGTCCGGCGTAAAGTTCGTCAGATCAATATGCGCCTGCCAGAACGCATCCACCGTGCCCACATCCTTCCAATAGGCCGGAGCCCCCTCTTCCCGCACACAGCTTTCGTCAAACCGGTGCGCCATCGCCTTGCCATGCGCCACAATGTCGGGGATCAGATCATTGCCGAAATCATTGGTGGAGTTCGGATCATCCGCGTCCTTCAACAGCAATTCGCGCAGGAATGTCCAGTTGAACACGTAAATCCCCATGGAGGCCAAAGCCTTCTCAGGATCTTCCGGCGTGCCGGGCGGATCAGCCGGTTTTTCAAGGAAACTGGTGATCTTGCCCGTGTTATCCGTATCCATCACCCCAAAGGCCGAGGCCTCTTTGCGCGGCACAGTCAGACACCCGACCGTTACATCGGCCTTTGTCTCAACATGCTGGCGCAGCATGATCTCGTAATCCATCTTATAGATGTGATCGCCCGCCAGAATGATGACGTAATCCACGTCATAACTGTCAACGATATCAATATTTTGCGTCACAGCATCCGCCGTACCTTTGTACCAGCTTTCCGTCCCGCCACGTTGCGAGGCAGGCAACACATCCAGAAACTCGTTCCGCTCTGGCGCGAAGAAATTCCACCCGCGCTGCAAATGGCGGATCAAGCTATGCGCCTTATACTGCGTCGCGATCGCCATCTTCCGGATGCCAGAATTGGTCGCGTTAGATAAAGCGAAATCAATAATGCGGCCCTTACCGCCGAAGGGAACCGCAGGTTTCACGCGTCGGTCCGTCAGCTCTTTCAAGCGGCTTCCGCGGCCACCAGCCAGCACAAAGACCATGGATCGTTGCGTCAGACGTTTCGTTGGCATATTTCGGTCCTCCCATTCGTGTTTCAGTTAACTGTCATGGCCGTGACGCAAGACGATCACCGACAAAGGCGGCAAGGTCAGAACCACCGATTGCCCATGCCCATCCGCCTCAATCTCCTCCGTGCGGACAGCGCCCAGATTGCCCCGATTGTCACCGCCATACACAGCCGCATCCGTGTTGAGCACCTCGGCCCAAGCACCGGGCGCAGGCACGCCGACACGGAAACCCGGCCGCTCGACAGGGGTGAAATTGCACATCACAACAACCGGCGCATCGCCGTCATTGCCATAACGCGCAAACCCAATGGTGGATTGGCTCGGATCGTTGTTCAGCCAGCCAAACCCGTCCGTCAGACAGTCTTTCACATGCAGCGCCGGTGTCTCACGGTAAAGCGCATTCAAATCGCGGATCAGCTGCTGAACCCCTTTGCGCGCAGGCTCCTCAGCGGCACCCCAATTCAGTTCTGCATTGTGGTTCCACTCTTCAGGTTGTGCAAATTCACACCCCATAAACAGCAGTTTTTTCCCCGGTTGCATCCACATAAACGCGTAATACGCCCGCAAGTTCCCGAATTTCTCCCATTCCGTGCCGGGCATCTTCTCAATCATGGAGCCTTTGCCATGCACCACCTCGTCATGGCTGATCGGCAATATGAAGTTCTCCGTGAAGGCCCAATCAATCGGAAAGGTCATCAAATGGTGATCGTGCTGACGGTAGATCGGGTCTTTTTCCATGTAACGCAGCGTGTCGTTCATCCACCCCATGTTCCACTTAAAACCAAAGCCGAGCCCACCGGCATGAACAGGTTGCGACACCGCAGGGAAAGACGTGCTTTCTTCCGCCACCGTGATGACACTCGGATCGGCGCCGTAAACAGCCGTGTTCATCTCCTGCAGAAAGGCAATCGCTTCGTAGTTTTCGCGCCCGCCATCTTTGTTTGGCACCCACTCACCATCTTTGCGCGAATAATCGCGATACAGCATGGAGGCGACAGCATCCACGCGCAGCCCATCCAGATGATACTCCTCCATCCAATAAAGCGCATTGGACACGAGGTAGTTTTTCACCTCACGCCGCCCGTAATTATAGATCAGCGTATTCCAGTCTTGATGAAACCCTTCGCGCGGATCGGCATGTTCATAAAGCGCCGTGCCATCAAACTTTGCAGGTCCATGAGCATCGGTTGGAAAATGCCCCGGCACCCAGTCCAACAACACACCAATCTCGGCGGCATGTGCAGCCTCAACGAAATCGCGAAACTCATGCGGCGGGCCGAACCGGATCGTCGGCGCAAACAGCCCCACAGGCTGATAGCCCCAAGACCCGTCAAACGGAAATTCCGAGACGGGCAGCAATTCGATATGGGTGAACCCCATGTATTTCACGTAAGCCACAAGATCGCGCGCCAGTTCTTTGTAACTTAGCGGTCGGCCCCCATCGTCATAGCGTCTGCGCCATGATCCCAGATGCACCTCGTAGATCGACATCGGTTGCGTGCGATCTGCCCGTGCCGCCCGTGATTTCATCCAATCCGCATCTTTCCAGCCATAACCCGAAATATCGCGAACGATGGACGCTTTCTCGGGCGGATGCTGGGAGCCAAAGCCCACGGGGTCAGCTTTCAAAGCAATAGCGCCATCCGCTCCGACCACCTCGTATTTATACAAGGCCCCGTCCTCAACACCGGGCAGGAACACTTCCCACACACCGGTCTGACCCGCAGGCCGCATCGGATGTCTGCGCCCGTCCCAAGTGTTGAAATCACCAACCACACTGACCCGCCGCGCATTCGGCGCCCAGACGGCGAAATGTACGCCCTTGGCTTTTTGATGCGTGGTCACGTGGGCGCCCAGCACCCTCCACAATTCCTTATGGGTCCCCTCACCTACCAGATATTGATCAAACTCGGTCAGGACCGGATCAAAGGCAAACGGGTCCCGTGTCGTATAAGTCTGGCCATCGGCGTAGTGCATGGTCAGCTCATAGGCTTTCCCCGGAACAGGGGCTGCAAACACATCCCCGCCAAGCCGGTGCAATTCCGTCTCCTTCGCACCCACCTTAGCCACGACCTCCACCGCATCAGGTTGAAACGTCGCGATCCAGCGCTTGTTTTTGGATTTATGCGGACCCAGAACGTCAAACGGTGCAGGATGGGTTCCGGTGTTGAGGGCGTCAATATCATCAGACGTCAGAAAAGCGGGCAGGTCATGTGCTGGGATCTGGTCGCGATTTGTCGTCCGCATCGGCACTCCACGTCTGTAAATGTCTCAGTCCCATCTGACCGCGAGGCTCAACTGAAACACGCGCGCTGCGAAAGGTCAAATTTCCGGTGAAGAAAATGGTACATGTCTTTGGCAGAACGAAGAAAACCGCCCCACCGGAGCGGCATCACACGGGCGCTGATTTCTCATGATTAACAAATGCCTAAGAAATTGCTTTATCCAGCAAATTCAACACCTTGTCAGAATCCCCGCATGCGGGGGATCACCAATTGTCCTTAAACCACTTCACAGCACGCTTCAAAGACCGCGCGGGATAGCTATCGACGGGCACATCAAAATCCCACCACTCATCCTGAGGATGCGCCGCAAACAAACAGGTCCCTACAGCCGCCGCGAAAGAGGGGCCGGTCACCGATTGAGGCAAGCCCTGCACCCGCAAAGGACGGCCCAGCCGAACCTGCTGACCCAGAATTTTCGTAGCCAACCCGTCCAACCCAGGAAGCTGCGAAGCGCCGCCGGTCAGGACGATCCGCTGGCTCGGAAGATGCTCAAACCCAGCCGCATCCAAACGCGCGCGAACCTCCTCCAAAATCTCTTCCATCCGAGGCCGCATCACGCCAATAACTTCCGCCCGAGACACCGTCCGCCGATCATGCTCCCAGTCGCCTGTATCCGACGACAGATCAATCATCTCCCGATCATCCATCCCGGTCGCAACAACGCCACCATAAAACGTCTTGATCCGCTCCGCCGTCGGCATCGGAACCTGCAAGCCTTGGGAGATATCAGACGTCACATGATCGCCCCCCATCCGAACTGTATCGGCATAGATCATGTGTTTCTTGATGAAGATCGAAATCCCAGTCGAACCACCACCCAGATCAATACAAGCCGCCCCCAGCTCTTGCTCATCCTCAACCAGCGAGGAGATGCCTGCAGCATAGGAAGACGACGCAATACCCGCGACATCCAGATCACAGCGCTTGATGCAATATAAAAGGTTCTCAATCGGGGACCGGTCCACGGTCAGCATATGCAGGTCCGTCGACAGCGCATTCCCCGCCTGCCCTCTGGGATCCCCAAGACCCGAGCGATGATCCACCGCAAAGTTCACAGGCTGCGCATGAAGCACCTCACGGTCCTGCCCGTATTCCGGCAGATCACAACTGCTTAGCACTCGCGCCACGCAATTATCTGTCACTTGCCCATCATGCAACTCAACCTGACCTGTCAAACCGTAAGAGCGTGGCTTGGCACCAGCGAAACACGCAATGACGTGATCAACCCGAACATTCGCCATCTTCTGTGCGGCCTGCACGGCAGTGCGAATAGCGCGCTCTGTTTCGTGCATCGTCTCGATCTCACCAAAACGCACCCCACGAGAGCGGGTCGTCGCAGCACCAATCACACGAAACGCCGACTGCCCCGCCATCGTCCCGATCCCATCGCTGTCGCGGAACCGTTCCGGCCCGTCAAAGCGCAAAACAAAACAAGCGATCTTCGACGAGCCCACATCAAGCACAGCAATCACGCCCCGCTGCATCGCAGCCTGTCGTTTGTTCCGCATTGCCCGTTGAGTTTGATAAAGATCGGTCATTCTGTGTTCCCTTTGATCTCAAAGCCCTTCAGCGCGCGGAGTTCATCCATCGCGCCTTCTGTCAATCGCAATGTCGGGCGCTTCGCGTTGCGAATATCCACCCGCGCCACATCGCGTGACAGCAATTCTTGTGCCTCGTTAAGTGCAATCACGCGGTCCAACGCGGGACCTGCGCCGTTCTGCGGAAGCATGATCCGCTGCCCACGATCCAGCACCACGTCCCAGCGCATCTCCGCCATGCGCACCATGCCTGTCAGACGTCCCTTGATAGGCTCAGCCGTCTTAAACAATGCAAGCGCCTCCGGCACAGCCGCATTCGCGCCCTCGCCCGCGATCAGCGGCAAGTCGCTGCGTTCCAGCCTGGACCCAAGCGCCGCAACACGGTGCCCACCCGCATCAAGTAGCTCCAACCCGTCCGGCCCGCGCCAGATGATTGCGGGCACGCGCTCCTCGATATTGACCTGCAAAAGGCCGCCCGCCTTGACGCGCACTTCAACTTTCTTGACCGCGTCCAGACTTTCGACCTGTTTGCGCATAGCTTCCAAATCCAGATCAAAGCTGGATATCGGCAAATCCACAGGCATGACTTCGCGCACATGCCCCGCAAGCGTCGTCGACGCCCCGTCAATCGCCATGCCCTTGACCATAAATTCAGGCCGCGTCTCGATGGAGGAACGCATCTCAGCCACTTGATCAACAATCGCTTGCTGGCGACGCTCGTCGCCAAAATACCAAACACCCAGTGTAATGAAACATCCAAGCGGCACGCCAACGCGCACGAAGCGACGGAAACCGGGGCGTAGCCAAAGCCGCTCCATCCGGTAGGCCATCCGGCTTGGCGCTGGATCACGCTTGAGCGTCGACGCGGCTTTACCTCTTAACGGCCACATGAAGCATCCTCCACGATCCAAGAGCATAGCGCGCCCATGCTGATCCCGACCTTGCCCGCCTGCTCCGGCGTCAGCGATGTACCGGTCATGCCCGGTTGCGTATTAGTCTCAAGCAAGATCAGCCCATCAGCTCCCTTGCTCTCGTCCCACCGAAAATCCGTGCGCGTCACACCACGGCACCCCAGCGCATTATGTGCAGTGACCGCATATTCGAAACACATCTCGCGAATGTTTGCAGGCACCTCGGCAGGCACGACATGGCGCGATCCACCTTCGGTATATTTCGCCTCATAATCATACCAGCCGTCGGAATAGATATCGGTGATCTCTAGCGCCCGGTCACCCATAACCGAGACGGTCAATTCACGCCCCGGCGCGAAGGCTTCAACCATCACGATCTCAGGCATGTCATCGGCAAGTTTCGGCGGCGCATTCGCACCCTCCGCTACGAGATACACACCAACGGAAGAGCCCTCGTTATAGGGCTTCACCACGTAAGGCATCGGCATAACATGGGAGGCCATCACATCAGCCTTGGACGCCAGAGTGCTTTCACAAACCGGCAATCCATGCGCGCGGTAAATGTCTTTGGTCCGCTCTTTGTCAATGGCCAGCGAGGAAGCCAGAACACCGGAATGCGTATAAGGAATGCCCATCCATTCCAGCATCCCTTGCACGCACCCGTCCTCACCCCAACGACCGTGGAGCGCATTGAAAACGCAATCAGGAGAAATCTCTGCAAGACGCATGGCGAGGTCTGGACCTGCGTCCAGTTCAACAACCTCATAGCCTTCTTCCCGTAATGCAGCGGCGCATTCACGCCCAGTGGACAGAGAAACCTCGCGCTCAGCCGAGGGTCCGCCCATCAAAACCACTACTTTACGGAATGCCCTGCTCGACATATCCGCCTCATTTTTACCGCCGACCCGTTAATGGGCCTTGTTTTTGTATGTGCAGCCTTTGCGACCACTACATCTTGTGCGTTACCTCAGGATGTTCGATTTCCAACCCGAAGCACCTCCCATTGTAACTCTATTCCACTGTTCTGGAAAACCTTTTTCCTCACCAACTCTCCCAAATCTTCAAGGTCAGCGGCTGTGGCCGTGCCAGTGTTGATCAGAAAATTGGGGTGTTTCTCACTCATCTGCGCGCCGCCAAGTGTTTCACCGCGTAGTCCCGCTTCATCGATGACCTTCCACGCCTTCAACTCATGCGTATCATCTGCTTTGCCGGTGGAAGAAAAACCAGCCGGGTTTCGGAAGGTGGAGCCCGCCGTGCGATCCTTTGTCGGTTGCGTTGCATCGCGTTTGGCCAGTTGATCTTCCATTCGGGCATGCAATTCTGCCGGATCGCCTGAGGGCGCGTCCATTACCACTTCGACCAACACAGCGCCAACTGGCAGGTCCGACTGGCGATAGCGGAAGTTCAGATCGCTCTTGTTAAGCGTGACCGTTTCTCCGGAGCGCAAGATCGCTGTCGCTTCCACAAACACATCTGCCATGTAGCTGCCATAGCACCCGGCATTCATCGCGACGGCCCCACCAATCGCGCCGGGAATGGTACGCAGAAACGTTAGATCAAGACCCGCATCGGCCGCTTTGCGCGCAGCGTGCGCGTCCAGCAAGGCGGGCCCGCAAGTGACGCGATTTCCGTCGGTGGAAAAGCCGTTGAACCCACGGCCAAGCCGGATCACCACGGCATCAAGACCGCCATCGCGGATAATCAGGTTAGAGCCGACACCCATTGGGAATACATCGCCTGCATAGCTTTTCAGGAAAGAGGCCAGATCATCCACATCGGCAGGTTGAAACAGAGCCAAGGCAGGGCCGCCAACGCGCAGCCATGTCAAATCAGCGAGCTCTCTGTCGGGGGTCAGCGTGCCGCGCACGTCCGGCAATTGCGTACTCATGACGGCATTACCACTCCTAGGTTCGATTGCGCGCAGGGCTTACTCCGCTGGCGGTACGGGCTTGGCCAGACCGAGCTTTTGACTGATCCACCGCCCCAAGTAACGCACCGGCCAGCGTAAAACTGACACACCAGCGGCCAGCGCTGCAAGCCCGATCCACGGACCGTTTTCCCATGTCAGCCAGCCAAGCAACGGAATACCAATCGCGATCAGCACATAAGCGCGCCGCCAGTGATTGTCGCGTGAAGGGATCATCGCAAGCATATTTGCCGCGATCAGCCAGACCAGTGCGAGAACCAAAGACCAACTCATCGCGGGACCTCTGGCGTCTCACCTTTAAACTTGCGGTAGAAGTAAATCAGTGGATTGCGGAACATCGACGCAAACGCCGCAAGCCCGAGAAGAGCGACCCATACGCCATGCTGATACCCGATAAAGGCAATCACCAATGGAGCGGCCAACAGCAAGCTGAAACCCGGAACATATTGGTAGCGCATGGGCAAAAGCGCGACGACCGTCGCGGCCAGCGCCCACACGGCTGCAATGATAAGTGATGCACTCATAGTGTTCCGAAATCCCCAGAATCGAACATTTCCATTCTGCACAGGGCGATACCCCAAAGAAAGTCAGGCTTTTCGCACCTTTGGCCGATTTTATAAAGTCTTTGGATGAAGCAAGTTTTAGTAAATTCCGCGCTCATGCCGTTAGCCTTTCAGGCAAAGCATTGGCCCAAGCACTGATCGTCCCTGCCCCAAGACATACGACCATATCACCGGGCTTCGCCTGTTCTCGAACAAGGCGCACCAGATCATCTTCGCCCTCGACAATGCGCGTATGCCTATGCCCATGACGGATCAGGCCTGACACAAGATCATCGCGTCCTGCCCCCTCAATCGGATCTTCACCAGCGGCAAAGATATCAGTGATGCCCACAACGTCAGCGTCATTGAAGCAACTGCAAAAATCTTCGAACAGATCATGCAGCCGCGTGAAACGGTGCGGTTGGTGGACGGCGATCACACGACCTTCGGTCGCTTGACGGGCAGCTTTCAGGACAGCGGCGATCTCGACCGGATGGTGGCCATAGTCGTCGATGATCGTGACACCATCGACTTCGCCGACCTTCGTAAAGCGGCGGTTCACACCACCAAAATTCGCCAAAGCCTCTTTGATCTCTTCGGCTTTCATGCCCAGATGCCGCGCGACGGCAACAGCGGACAAAGCGTTGGAGACGTTATGATCCCCCGGCATCGGCAGCGAACAGCCCTCGATCACCATCTCATCATTTTGCAGCGCGATATCGAAATAGGCGACACCCGCCTTGTAGCTTAGGTTCACGGCCCGCACATCGGCCTGCGCGTTAAAGCCAAAGGTCACCACACGCCGGTCACTAATCTTGCCGACCAGCGCTTGAACCTCTGGGTGGTCAGTGCAGCAGACAGCCAAACCGTAAAAGGGAATGTTAGACACAAAGTCCAAGAACCCCTGACGCAGCGTGTCGAAATCGCCCCAATGCTCCATATGCTCAGGGTCGATATTCGTGACGATCGCAATTGTCGCAGGCAGGCGGTTAAACGTCCCGTCACTCTCGTCGGCTTCAACGACCATCCATTCGCCTTGGCCGACCCGCGCATTTGAGCCATACGCATGGATGATCCCGCCATTGATCACCGTCGGATCAATGCCACCGGCATCCAACAGCGCTGCAACCATCGTTGTCGTCGTGGTCTTGCCATGCGTGCCACCAACGGCGATGTTCGATTTCAGCCGCATCAGTTCGGCCAGCATCTCAGCCCGCCGGACCACAGGCAGACCTTGCGCGCGCGCAGCGTCAAGTTCTGCATTGCCAGGCTTGATCGCGGAGGAGATCACAACCACATCGGCATGCTCCAAATTCTCAGCCCGCTGGCCCTCAAAAATTGTCGCGCCAAGCTCTTTCAGTCTATCCGTAATTTTAGACGCTTTCAGGTCGGAACCCTGCACCTTGTAGCCATGGTTCAATAGCACCTCGGCAATTCCGGACATGCCAATCCCGCCTATGCCAACGAAATGGATCGCGCCCAATTCCAAAGGCAATTTTGTTGCTGCAGCATTCATATACTGTTCTTCTCGTTAAGGATCTCGGTGAGCGCCACCAGCGCTTCGGTTGCATCAGGTCGTCCGACGCTCAATGCCGCATTTGCCATCTGAAGTGCAGCTTGATCTTGCGTAAGGATCGACAGAATTTGTTCGGCCAAAGCCTCAGGCGTAAAGGTGCTTTCAGGCATCATGATCGCGGCGCCAGCTTCTACCAATCCGCGCGCGTTTGCGGTCTGCTCATCGCGGATTGCTGCAGCCAACGGAACGAGAATCGACGGCCGTCCAATCACCGACAAATCCGCGACCGTCGACGCGCCGGAGCGTGAGATCACCAGTTGCGCCTCAGAAAACCGGCTTGGAATATCATTGAAAAACGGCTCTACTTCTGCAGAAATCCCGGCTTGAGCATAGACCGCTTCCGCCTTCTCAGCGTCTTCATCGCGCGCTTGATGGGCGACACGTAAATTTGCCTGTATCGCCTCGGGCAATAGCGCAATCGCTTTGGGCACCACCTCCGACAAAATCCGCGCGCCCTGACTGCCGCCAATGACCACGATACTCATCGGATAGTCACCGGGCGGAATATAGGCGGCGCCTGCACGATCCAAAATGGCTGCGCGCACCGGATTTCCTGTGTAAACGCCCTCGATCCCTTCTGGCATCTCCGTCGGCCACGTGCCACACGCAATCTTGTCGACACGGGTCGCAAAGGCTTGATTGACACGGCCAAGCACACCGTTTTGTTCATGCAACATACGCGGCAGCTTCATCAGCCAAGCGGCTGCAATCGCAGGAAAAGACGGGTACCCACCAAATCCCACAACAACCGCAGGCCGGTCCCGGCGAAACGCCATCATCGCTGACAGCACACCCGTTCCAAGCTTGAAAGGCGCAGTGAGTTTGCCGACCAAACCGCCACGCGCGAAAGTCGCGGACTTCAACTCTTCGATCACAACCGCATCCGGGAACCCACCAACATAGCGCGCGCCGCGCGCATCAGTCGTCAGCTTTACGCGCCAGCCTTTGGCCAGCATCGCCTCCGCCAGGGCTTGAGCCGGGAACATATGCCCGCCTGTGCCACCTGCGGCAATGACGAGCAGCGGCGCGCTCACCCGCGGCCTCGCTGGATCATGATATCGCGCATGTCGCCCTGCGGCCTGCTGCGCGTGAAGGCCAGAAGCATGCCCACCGCAATGGCGCCTGCAACAAGCGACGAGCCACCGTTGGAGACAAACGGCAATGTCATACCCTTCGCAGGCAGCAACCGGACAGCCACGCCCATATTGATAATGGCCTGCATCGCGAACATTGCCGCGAGACCTGTGCCCGCCAAACGGATAAATGGATCACGTTCCTTCATCAGACGATGCAACGACCGAATAGTGAAAATCGCATAAAGCGCGATGATTGCGATCACCAAAACCAGCCCATATTCTTCAGCCGCCACGGCAATTATGAAATCTGTATGCGCGTCGGGAAGTGACCATTTGACAGACCCTTCACCGACCCCGACACCAAAGAACCCGCCCTCACGGATCGCGTTTGTCGCGTAACCAAGCTGCGTCGTGGGGTCGACATCCGCAGACAAGAACCCATCAATGCGGCGCGCAAAATGTTCCGACATATTATACGCGCTGACACCGGCAGCCACGACCGCACCGGCCATCCCGATCAACAGAGTCAACGGCGCACCGGCAACGAAGTAAACGACACCCCAGCCGAACAGGATCAGACAGGCTTGGCCAAAATCAGGCTGCAGTGCCAAGAAACCAACCACCACGCAGGTCAAAGCGAATGAAAAGGTTTTGCCCGGAGGGCCATTAATCTCGGAACTTGCGGCGATGAGCCAAGCAGAGAAGACGATGAAAACGGGCTTCAGAAACTCCGATGGCTGCACGGACGCAAAGCCAAGCGAATACCAGCGTGTCGCACCCTTCCCAAAATCCGTTCCAAGAACAGGCAACATCGCCAGAGCGGCAAAGGTGATGAAGAACATCAACACCGCGAGCCGCCGCACGAGATTGGTCGACATCATCGAAATGACAACCATAACCGTCATGGCAAGACAGGCGAAAACCGCTTGTTTGGAGACATAGTGGAACGGGTCCAACCCGTTCTTTGCGGCCAATGGCGGGGACGCCGCCAGCCCAAGCAGCAAACCAATACCGCACAGAGCAAAGACGCAAGCCATCGACCAACGATCAACCGTCCGCCACCATTTGGGAAGAATAGGCTCGCCCACGCGCGCCGTTACGGTGCCATACACCATCTCAGTCATGAGAATACCGCCATTACTGCCTCATATCCGGTTACCCGGTGTCCGATTTTTCGGATCTATACGATAATGGTAGCGAATAATCTTTCCGCAATCCAGTGTCAGTTTGCGCCCAAACGCCTATTTCTTTGGTAATCGACGCGTCCAAATGGTTTATTAGCGTGGATACGAGACGTGAAAGGAACGCCGATGCCCCAAGACATCTCCCTCGCTTGCACTTGCGGAAGCTTCACAGCGGTCATTCATGGCGCGTCCGAAAAGACTGGCAACCACGCAATATGCTACTGCACCGATTGTCAGGCGTTCATCCGCCATCTTGGTCAAACAGATCGCGTCTTGGACGAAAAAGGCGGGACGGAGCTTTACCAAACCCAACCATTCCAAGTCGAAATACAAAGCGGCGCGGAGCACCTGGCAGTTCTCCAGCTTGCCGAAAAAGGCCTCTACCGGTGGTATGTAAATTGCTGCAACACGCCGCTCTGCAACACGTTGGGCACGCCGAAAATGTCCTTTGTCGGCTTCATGGTGGCAAATATGAAAAGCGACACCAGCTCAATCGGCCCCATCCAGTTTCGCTACAAAAAGGAACAGGCTCTTTCGCCTGTGTCCGAGCCCACGGGGAGCCTCGCGCGGTTCGCCTTTCGCACGATGCGCAACGCTGCTTTATCCCGGATAAATGGAAAATGGAAAGACACACCGTTTTTCGATGCGACCACCGGGCGAAGCGTCGCAAAACCCTATCGCCTCACAGAGGCCGAGCGAGAGGCCGCCTACTCGACCTGACCCGTGACTTTGCCAACTTGCGCCGCGAAATCATCGCCGCGCTTTTCAAAGCTATCATATTGATCGAAGCTCGCCGCTGCCGGAGCTAACAAAACCGTATCGCCGGGTTCCGCGTCTTCAGCCGCTTTGGCCACAGCCGCCTCCATCGTTCCGCAGATCTCATGCGGCAAATCACCTAGCTGCAACGCAAATGCGCCAGCTTCGCGGCCAATCACGTAAGCCTTACGCACGTCTGAGAGATGATCCAGCAGGCCATCAAGCCCGCCCTCTTTCTCAAGCCCGCCGCAAATCCAACGGATATTATTGAACGCCTGTAGTGCTTTCGCGGCGCTGTCGACATTCGTAGCTTTGCTGTCATTGACGAAGCTCACACCATCTTTCTCCGCAATACGTTGTGAGCGGTGGGGTAACCCGCCAAAACTATGAAACGCAGCCTCGATCACCTTTGGGGCCAGTCCCAATGTCCGACAGGCCGCATAGGCGGCACAGGCGTTTTGGTGGTTATGCGCTCCAGGCAACCCCGCGACCTGACGCAAATCTATATTGGCAACCTGCCGCCCCTTGCGCCATTCCGCCAGAAAGCCCTTCTTGGAAAAGACATGCCACCCTGGCCCGCTCAACTTGGTGCCGGAGGAGATGCGGATGACACGATCATCACCGTTGCCACCTGAAAGCTGATTGGCCAGATACTGCCCCTCAACCTCATCAACACCAATGATCGCACGATCCGGACCACCCTCGGCAAACAGACGACGTTTTGCTGCGAAGTACCCGCCATAGCCACCGTGCCTGTCCAGATGATCAGGGCTGAGATTGGTGAAAACGCCCACATCTGGCGTCAGATTTCGGGCCAAATCCGTTTGATAAGAACTCAGTTCCAGCACAATCACTTCGCCATCAATCGCCGGTTCCAAATCCAAAACACCGCGTCCGATATTGCCTGCCAATTGCGTGGGCCGGTTTACCTCTTCGAGAATGTGATGGATCAACGCAGAGGTTGTCGATTTGCCGTTCGAGCCCGTCACCGCGATGACCTTTGGCATCTGGTCAAACCCCTCCCAATCCTGCGTCGCAAAGGATTGGAAGAACAACGATATGTCATTATCGACCGCAACACCCGCGGCCCAAGCGGCAGCGATGGTCCGATTAGGTGCGGGGTACAGATGCGGAATACCGGGTGAGACGATCAGCGCCGACACGCCGTCAAAGACCCGGTTTTTGCTTAAGTCAACGGGTGTAAACCCTTCGGCCTCCGCGCGCTTGCGCGCATCTGCATTGTCATCCCAAACGAGTGGCTCAGCCCCACCCTCCCGCAATGCACGCGCAGCAGACAGGCCGGAGCGGCCAAGTCCAAGAACCGCAACACGCGCGCCGGAATAGCCAAGAACAGGGATCATCTGATTTTCAGCGTGGCCAACCCGATCATCGCGAGGATCAGAGAGATGATCCAGAACCGGATCACGATCTGCGGCTCAGCCCAGCCCTTTTTCTCAAAATGATGGTGGATTGGCGCCATAAGGAACACGCGCTTGCCGGTCTTTTTGTAGTAAAGCACCTGAATGATGACGCTCAGCGTCTCCACCACAAACAAGCCGCCGATGATGCCCATAACCAGTTCATGCTTGGCCAATACGGCGATCGTACCCAGCGCACCCCCCAAAGCCAAAGAGCCGGTGTCGCCCATGAACACAGCTGCAGGCGGCGCATTATACCACAAAAATCCCAAACCGCCGCCGATGATACCAGCAACGAAGATCAGCAACTCCCCGGTTCCCGGCACGTAATGCACACCCAAATACTCCGTGAAATCTACGCGCCCCACCGCATAGGCGATCACGCCCAAAGACCCCGCTGCGATCATCACCGGCATGATCGCAAGACCGTCCAAACCGTCCGTCAGGTTTACGGAATTCGCGGCCCCTACGATCACAAACATGGCGAAGGGGATGAACATAAAGCCGAGGTTGACCAACGTGTCCTTGAACACAGGCAACGCCAGCTGGTTCACTAACTCTTCTGGATGCATCTGCGTGGCCCAATAGCCTGCAACAGCAGCCAAAATGAACCCCATGATCAAGCGCGACTTCGCGGAAATCCCGCCATGGCTGTTCGATGTCACCTTTGCGTAGTCATCGACAAAGCCGATCATCCCATACCCAATGGTGACGAAGAGCACGATCCAGACAAAGCCATTGTCCAATCGTGCCCACAGCAAAGTCGACAGGACCAACGCACCGAGGATGAGCACGCCCCCCATGGTCGGCGTGCCTTGCTTCGTCAGCAGATGGCTTTCTGGCCCGTCATCGCGAATGGGTTGACCATTGCGCTGCTTGCGCTTGAGCAGGTTGATCAGCGGTCGCCCGAAAATGAAGCCAAAGATCAGCGCTGTGAAGAACGCACCGCCTGCGCGGAAGGTGATATAGCGAAACAGGTTGAAGAAATCCCCGCCATCCGAAAAAGCGGTCAGCCAATACAACATCTAGCGGTGTCCCCTGTCTTTTGACTCAACGGATTGGCCCAAATTTGTGATGGCGTCAACGATCAGTGCCATTTTCATCGACAAAGATCCCTTTGCCATCACCACGTCACCTGCCTGAACAAGCTGGTTTGGAACAGCCGCCAGCTCGTCAGAGCGTTCCGCCCACAGGCCGCGTTTGGCCTCGGGCAGTGCATCATGCAGATGCTTCATCAAAGGGCCCACGCAATGGACGACGTCAATCTCTGCGACAGCATCCAGCCCAGCCAAATCCGCGTGCAAAGCTGCCTCGGTCTGCCCCAGCTCTTTCATATCCCCAAGGATCACAACACGGCGCCCGCCCGCCTCCGGCGGATCAATGACGGAGACAACATTCAACGCCGCTCCGACCGAGGCCGGATTGGCGTTGTAGGCATCATCGAACAGATCAATGCCTATCTCTGGGTGCATCTCATCAACCTGCACAAAATGTCTGCGCCCCCGCCCTTGTGGCGGCTGCCATTGCCCCAATGCGATCACCGATTGACCAAGATCAGCGCCCGCAGCCACACAGGCAGCTAAGGCCGCCAAACCATTCATTGCAAAGTGTTTTCCCGGAGACGCCAGCTTATACAGCACCTTTTCATCAAGGTAAGATGCACGGCACACGGTGCTCTCTGCCCCTTGGTCTGCTTCCAGCAACTGCCAGTCACAAGCGGCACTTTCCCCGAATTGCAGACACCCCTTTGGCGCAAGTGACATCAGCAAGGCCGACACGTCCAAATCGCCGTTCACAATCGCCACGCCATCGTCCCGAAGTCCGTCGAATATCGCGGCTTTCTCTCCGGCGATCCCCTCAATGCTTTCAAACGCTTCAAGATGGGCTGGAGCCACGATTGTAATCAGCGCCACATCAAGATCAGCCATCTGCGCAAGCGGCGAGATTTCACCGGGATGATTCATCCCGATCTCGATGACCGCAAACTCACTGTCACGCGGCAGCCGCGCCAAGGTCAGCGGCACGCCCCAATGATTGTTGTAGCTTTTCTCAGCCGCATGAACCCGCGCCTGCGCACCCAAACAGGTCCGCAACATTTCTTTCGTGGACGTTTTCCCGACAGAGCCCGTCACACCGATGACTTTCGCATCGGTCCGCGACCGTGCCGCACGGCCCAATGCCTCTAAGCCATTCAATACGTCATCGACAATTAAAAGCGGCGCGTCCTCTGACACACCGTCCGGCACCCGAGAGACCAATGCCGCAGACGCCCCTGCCTCCAGCGCTTGCGCGACAAAATCATGCCCGTCGCGCACATCTTTCAAGGCAACAAACAAGTCACCCTTTTCAATCGTCCGCGTATCGATGGAGACGCCATCCACGCTCCACTCACTTTGGGTCTGCCCACCTGTCGCCGCGACCGCCTCTGCCGATGTCCAAAGGGCCATATCAGAGCCTCCCATCCAAAGCGGCGACCGCAACGCTTGCTTGTTCCACATCATCGAAGGGCAAAACATCGTCGCCGACGGTTTGCCCCGTCTCATGGCCTTTGCCCGCGATCAAAAGCGTATCGCCCGGACCCAACGCATCGACGCCGCGCAAGATGGCCTCGGCCCTGTCGCCCACTTCCGTGGCCTCTGGCACAGCGTCCATAATCGCCGCACGAATTCTCGCAGGCTCTTCTGAGCGCGGGTTGTCATCTGTCACGAACACCACATCTGCATGATCGCGCGCCGCCGCCCCCATCAAAGGGCGCTTGCCCGTATCACGATCACCGCCCGCACCAAACACAACGATCAAACGTCCCATAACATGCGGGCGCATGGCTTGCAGCGCCGTACTCAACGCATCTGGTGTATGCGCATAATCCACAAAGACCGCCGCGCCGTTATCACGCGTCGCGGCTTTCTCCATCCGCCCGCGCACGGTTGTCAGCATCGGTAAGGTCTGAAACACGTCTGAGGGTTTGGCTCCACACCCAATCGCCAAGCCAGCCGCAAGCAGTACGTTCGACGCCTGAAAACCCCCGATCAATTCCAGCCGCGCCTGATGAACGTCCCCGCCATAGGCAAAGCGTAGTTCCTGCCCTGTCGCGTCAAACCGCTGCCCTAACAATTGCAATTCGCAACCCTCACCAGAGCCCACGCGCAGCACATGATGCCCGCGTTTTTTGGCAGCAGAGGCCATATCCCGTCCGCGCGGATCATCCATATTGATCACAGCGACACCATCTTGCGGCAACACGCGACGGAACAAACCCGCTTTTGCGTCGAAATACTCCTGAAAGGTCGCATGGTAGTCGAGGTGATCTTGCGTGAAGTTCGTGAACCCCGCCGCCATCAATTGCACGCCGTCCAAGCGGCGCTGTTCCAACCCATGCGATGACGCTTCCATCGCGGCATGGGTTACGCCCTCTGCCGCCATCTCGGCCAGCAGACGATGCAATGTAATCGGTTCCGGCGTGGTGTGCGTCATTGGGGCGGCATATGCCCCCTCAACGCCCGTCGTGCCAAGATTAACCCCAGCCAACCCCATCTCCATCCAAATCTGACGGGTAAAGTTGGCAACAGAGGTTTTGCCATTTGTGCCGGTCACCGCAACCATCGTGCCAGGCTGGGCCCCGAACCACAGCGCGCTTGCATAAGACAAGGCTTGCCTTGGGTCTTCTGTCACGACCAAAGCCACCTCAGACCCCGCCAACTCATCCGCTGCGATCTCTGCGCCAGCAGGATCAGTCAGCACAGCTGCTGCCTCCATGCGCAGCGCATATTTGATGAACTCGGCCCCATGAACAGCAGAGCCGGGCAAAGCTGCAAACAAATGTCCGGGCTTAACATCGCGACTGTCAACGGACAGGCCAGTGATCTCTGCATCGCCACTTATGGCGGTCAGACCCAGCTCACTCAAGCGGGCGTTCGACCGGTCTTTGCGTTGTGTCATACTGCCCTGCCCTTCGCGTTTGCGCGTTAGTATTTGACAGTAGTTACTCCCGTTTGGGGACCGGTTTCAATCGGTCTTAGCCCCAAAAGCGGCGCAGTGCGCTTAATGATTTCAGCCGCCACCGGCACAGCCGTCCACCCAGCCGTGCGGCGCGGTTCCTTACCGGAGTTCTCAGACGGCTCATCCAACGTCACGATCAACACGTATTCAGGATCATTCATCGGGAAGGCCGATGCAAAGGTCGCAATCACCTTATCCTTGTAATAGCCGCCGCCTCGCGTCTTGGGCTTATCCGCCGTGCCAGTCTTGCCACCCACCGCGTAGCCCGTGCCTTTCGCAAACGACGCCGTGCCGCGCTCAACGACCTGATGCAGCATGGAGCGTGCCATGGCGGATGTTTTCTCCGACATCACGCGCGGGCCTTTGGTCACGCCACGCGCTTTGATCAATGTGGGCTTCACCAAGGTTCCGCCCCCTACAACCGTTGCGTAGGCCGAAGCCAAATGCAGCGGGCTGGCTGCCATTCCGTGACCGTAGGAAATCGTCATGGTTGAGATATCAGACCATTTCGGCGGCAACAGTGGCTTCGCACCCGGAGCTTCGACCAATTCCACCGGAGTAGGATCAAAGAAGCCAAGACCTTGCAGAAACTCCTTCTGCCGCTTGGCTCCAATATTGAGCGCCATACGCGCAGTTCCGATGTTGGAAGACTTCACGATCACATCCGTGACACTCAACGTCTTCCCATAGTCATGGAAATCGCGAATTTTATAACGCCCCCAACGCATTGGGCCTTTTGTATCAAGCATTGTGTTCGGGTTGACCAAGCCCAATTCGATCGCTTGCGCTGCCGCGAAAATCTTGAACGTCGAGCCAAGCTCATACACACCCTGCACTGCGCGGTTGAACAAGGGACTGTCAGACGCATCGCCCTCCGTCAGCACCCGTGGGCGCGTGTTCGGATCAAAGTCCGGCAGCGACACCATGGAGACGATTTCCCCCGTATCAACCTTCATCAAGATCGCCGTAGCGCCCTTGGCATTCATCAGCTTCATGCCGCCGTAAAGCACACGGCGCATCGCGGATTGGATCGTCATATCAATCGACAACTGCAGTGGCGCGCCTTCCAACGCAGGATCACGCAAGTAGTCGTCAAATGCTTTCTCAACGCCTGCTGTGCCGATGACTTCCGCCGAATGCACGCCTTCGCGCCCGAAAGAAGCGCCACCAAGGATGTGCGCCGCCAGTTTGCCATTAGGGTAAAGCCGCATCTCACGAGGACCAAACAGCAGACCGGGTTCGCCGATCTCATGCACCGCCTGCTGTTGCTCGGGGCTAATTTTCTTCTTCACCCACAGGAACTTACGCTCCCCAGTGAAGTCTTTCAGCAAGCGCTTCGCGTCAAGGTCGGGGAAGATGTCCACGAGCTCTTTAACCGCGCGCTCGGGCTCGATCATCTGCTGTGGCTGCGCATAAAGCGAGTTTGTGATCAGGTTCGTCGCCAACACCCGCCCGTTGCGATCCACGATATTGGCGCGCTGTGCTACGATCCGCGCTGAAGAGGCCGACGCCTGCGGCTCAACAGCCTCAGAAGAGGCCAGAACCGTCATGCGTGTCCCGACAATCGTAAAGCCTGCGAGGAACAACACAGCGACAAACAGCAAACGCGACTCCGCACGTACACGGGCGCGATCTCGCATCTCTTCATGCCGTTGACGGATATTCTCCGCTTCAATGCGGTCGGTATTTTCGCCGCGCAGACGCGCAGGCAGGATGCGGGCAAGAGGACGTAAAGGAGTACGCATTACGGGTAATCTCCATCGGGGGAGGTTTCATCGTCGATCTGCCCACGCACCTCAATAGAGCCTGTCAGTTCTTCAATATCAAAAGTCGCTGGCGGAAAGGACACTTGCGTCACCGTCCCAAACTGCGCCGCTGTGATCGGCAACAACTGCAAGCGCTCAAAATTCAGATCAGCCAAGTCCGCCAAACGCTCTGGCCGGTTCAGATAGGCCCATTCGGCCTGCAAAACGGCGAGGGTTTCCCGCGACGAACCAATCTCACGCTGCAGGCTCTGCGCCGTGCGCAAGCTGTCACGTGTTTTGTAATTCTCGGAATAGGACCAATAGGCCAGCCCCATGACCACCAATGCAAACAGGCCGAACAACAAACCACGCATTACAGCAAACCTTTCCCAACCAATTTCGGCAACCCAAGCCCCGCGCGATCAGAGGCCCGCGCAGGCGCCTCCGTCCGTGTCGCGACCCGCAATTTCGCGGAGCGGGAGCGCGGATTGCGCGCCAGCTCATCCTTATCCGCCGCAATGGCACGGCGCGGCGTCAGCGTAAAAGTCGGCGCGTCCTGCGCGACCTCAGGCGCGTAGCGCGAGCCACCACCCGTCGCCCCTGCCCGTGACGCCATGAATTTCTTCACCACGCGATCCTCAAGCGAATGAAAGCTCACAACCGCTAAAAACCCACCGGGCTTCAACGCGCGCTCTGCGGCTTCCAAGCCCTTGATCAATTGACCAAATTCATCATTCACGGCAATTCGGATCGCCTGAAAACTACGGGTCGCCGGATGGCTTTGCCCCGGCTTGGATTTCGGCAGGCAGCCCGCAACCACATCCGCCAATTGCGCCGTCGTCACCATAGGTCGTGCCGCGATGATTGCCTTGGCGATCCGCCGCGATGCCCGTTCCTCGCCATATTGAAACAGAATATCGGCCAGCAAAGCCTCGCTGGCCTCATTGACCAAATCAGCGGCAGACACACCGTCCTGCCCCATCCGCATATCCAGCGGCCCATCACGCAGAAACGAAAACCCGCGCTCTGCTTGATCCAACTGCATAGACGAAACACCAAGGTCCAGAACAACCCCGTCCAGCTCACAACCGGCCAAAGCGTCCAACTCAGAAAACGTGCCTTCGACCAGCTTCAACCGGTCCCCGAAATCCGCAGCCCATGAGGACGCCATCTCGAACACCATCGGGTCCCGATCCACACCGATCACGCAATCAGACCCGGCCTCCAGAAACGCCTGCGTATACCCGCCAGCCCCGAAAGTGCCGTCCAGCCAAACGCCGGAGGCATCCACGTGGTCCAAAATCGTATCAATAAGAACCGGCAGGTGCGGTGCATCAGAGTGAGGCTCGCGCACGGCTGCACTCATCCCTACTCCCCCGCGTCAGCGGCAGGCGCGTCAGTGCCTTCCAGCAAGGTCAGAGGATCAAAATCATCGCCAAAACTATCGAGGAACTCTTCAATGTCAGCATTCTTGTCTTCGAACCCATCTGGCGACCAGATTTGGAATGTATCGCCAGACCCTAAGAAATAGGCCTCGTTCGAAATCCCGATCTTATCGCGCAGCTTCTGGCTCAGAACCAAACGGCCCGTGTCATCAATCTGCATGCGCAGCGATTGACCATTAAAGAAGTGCTCCATCGCGCGGCGTTGCTTTGATCCGCGCGGCAGCCGTTCGATGCGTGCATCCACATCTGCAATCGCTTCCTCGGTATAAGCCTCAAGGAAATCGCGCTGCTTGCCGCCGTAAACAATAGTGACGAAAGGGGCCAAGCCCTCGGCCCATTTGGGATCACCGGCCTCGATCACACGACGAAACTGGGCGGGGATAGACACCCTGCCCTTGCCATCCACCTTGTGGACGCTTTCGCCTCTGAACCGTTGTGCCACTAAAGTGACCCCTTATGTCCCGTCCGCCCCAAGCCATGCTGTAGAAATGGAAACGGCGGATTGATCTGCTGCCACTGATCAATCCGCCGCGTGTTCCCACTTGGGGATATGCCAAACCCGCGCCACCTGGGGGGATGTCTGCTCGCGCAGGGTTCAGCGTCGTACGATGTGAAAGGGTGCCTGTATGAAACCTTTTGGTCGCCTTTGGGGTTCTTGAGTGCCCCTTGTTTTTTTGGCCCGTCCTCATCGTCTGGAAACTTTGTGCCATGCCACTTCATGGGAAGCAATGGAAAAATATGGGCCAACATGGTGACCTGTGGCCCGAAAACCTCAAACACACCCTGTAACGATAGCTCAATTGGCCGTGAGTGTGGTGGGCAGTCAGTCAGCCACTACATATAGTGCAAAATTTTTTTGAAGTTTTTCCCATATTTTCCCACAAAACTGACAAAATGCGGCGAAATTTCAGGATCGTCCCATGTGATCCCATGCCATTTCCCGTGAAATGAGACATTTCGGGCGGCGATTCAAGGTTATCCACAAGCCATGCGCCAAATACCGCCAGGTGATCACATAAGGTTACAATAAGGTCAGTATTATTGACTTAAATTGCGAACACGGCATCCTCCGCGACGGGAGGACACGAAATGCAACTCGAAGACATACTCGCCAGCCGCGCGTCGCGGATGAAAGCCTCGGAAATCCGCGAACTGCTGAAGTTGCTAGATCAGCCCGACATCATCTCCTTCGCGGGCGGTATCCCCGACCCTACCTTGTTTCCAGCAGAAGCGTTTCAACAGGCCTATGCCGACATGCTCTCACCCGCACATGCGAGCCGCGCATTACAATACTCGACCTCCGCCGGATACCTGCCCCTGCGCGAATGGATCGTGGGCGAAATGGCCAAGATCGGCATCCCTTGCACGACGGACAACATCCTGATCACGTCAGGCTCGCAACAAGCGCTCGACTATCTGGGCAAACTCTTCCTGTCCCCCAACGACACGGCGCTGGTCAGTTGGCCCACATACCTCGGCGCTTTGGGCGCTTTCAATGCCTATGAGCCAGCCTATGACCGGCTCGACCCCAAAGCCAATCGCGATGACACTTCTTATATAGAGACCGCCAAGGCCCAAGGCGGCCATGTGAAATTCGCCTATACCTCTGTCGATTTCGCGAACCCCACCGGCCGCACGCTGGATCTGAGTGAACGCTTAGCGGTCCTCAACCAAGCAGAGCGCATGGACATCGCTATAATAGAAGACGCCGCCTATCAGGCCCTGCGGTTCGACGGCACGGCCATTCCCCCAATCCTTGCGCTGGACATTGAACGCCATGGTAGCATCGAAAACACGCGCACACTCTACTGCGGCAGTTTCTCAAAAACCCTCACTCCCGGTCTGCGTGTCGGCTGGGTCTGCGCCGCCCGCCCCGCGATTGAGCGGTTGGAGCTGATCAAACAAGCCTCCGACCTGCAATCGCCCACGATCAATCAAATGGTGATGCACCACGTCGCCAGCCGTATCTTTGACGAACACGTCGCAAAATTGCGCACCAGCTACCGTGAAAGGCGCGACGCCATGCTGACAGCGCTTGAAACGCATATGCCTGAGGGGATCGAGTGGACGCGACCCGAAGGCGGCATGTTCATCTGGCTGACCTTACCGAAAGGCATCGACGGCGCGCAGCTTCTTACACAAGCTATCAAAACCCAGAAAGTCGCCTTCGTGCCCGGCGGAGCATTCTTTGCAGACGGCTCAGGGGCCAACAGCATCCGGCTGAACTTTTCACTCCCCAGCCCCGAAACCATCAACGAAGGCATCGCACGGCTGGCAAAGACCTTACGCTAGGCCATCCCGCCATCGACCAAGCGCTTGGCGAGCACCGCATAGGCATCCGACAACGGCCCGTCGCCCGCCGCAATCGGCGTGCCGCCATCTCCGGCCAACCGGATATCCAGCTCCAATGGGATCTCACCTAGGAATGGCAAGCCCAGCTTGTCCGCCTCGTCCTTCACACCGCCATGACCGAAGATATGCGCCTCTGTCCCGCAGGTGGGACATATATAGTGGGACATGTTTTCGACCAGCCCCAGCACCGGCGTATGCAGCGTCTTGAACATATCCAGCGCCTTGCGTGCATCCAGCAGCGCCACGTCTTGCGGGGTGGAAACAACAATCGCGCCGGTCATCTGCGTCTTGGTGCATAGCGTCAGTTGCACATCCCCCGTCCCTGGCGGCAGATCGACCAGCAGGATATCCAGCTCGCCCCACTCGACCTGCCCCATCATCTGCTGCAACGCGCCCATCAGCATTGGCCCACGCCAAACCACCGCTTTATCCGGGTCCATCATCAGACCAATGCTCATCATGGTCACGCCATGCGCATGCAGTGGAATGATTGTTTTGCCATCGGGTGATTTCGGCCGCTCCGACACGCCCATCATCCGCGGCTGGGACGGACCATAAATATCCGCGTCCAACAATCCGACCTTCCGCCCCTGCTTGGCCAAAGCCACGGCAAGGTTAGAGGACAAGGTAGATTTCCCGACGCCACCCTTGCCAGACGCAATCGCCACGATCCGGTCAACGCCCGATGGTTTCGTGGGCTCCGCCTGAGGTTTCGGGTGCCCCCCCACTTTCAAAGATGGTGGCGCGCCCGCAGGTGCTGGTGACGCGGCAGGTCCATGGGCGGTCAAAACGGCAGAAACACTCTCCACCCCTTCAACACGGGACACAACGGCCTGCGCCGCATCGCGCACGCCAGAGAATTTCGGGGCCAGATCCGGAGACACTTCAATGACGAATCGAACCGCCCCGCCCTCAACCTCCAACGCTCTGATCATATCGCGGGAGACGAGATCACCGCCGTCAGGCAGACCCAAACTCCGAAGTGCGGCGAGAACTTGCTCTTTTGTCGCTGACATAAAACTGCCCCTAATTTAGCCCTGACGCTTAACTGTAGGGCGCACGGATAAAGCACAAGCCCCATTTGCGCCCTTCTCATGCGACAGTTTCCGCCGACCGCACATACTGATGGCGAAATGATGACAAATCCGGCAGGAATTCGCTGATCAAGCGGTAAAATTTATGTGATGTTAACAAACAAAAACAGTTACTTAAGCCATGCAATTGCTGCATAGCAGCATTGCAGACAACCCTCTTGCGGCATCGCAGCATTGTCCTACATATTGATCACAACAGAACGATACCCGCTGGCACCCGGGACCGCCCGCCACGCCAGCACAACCGAAAGAGGACGAGTAAATGTCTTATACTTCTACAATCAATGTCGGCCTTGCTGACCGCATCCGTGGCTTCTTCGCCGAATTGGGCGAGCGCAGCCGTCGTGCACAAACATACCGCACAACGTTCAACGAATTGAACGCTCTGTCGGGCCGCGAACTCGCTGATCTGGGCATTCACCGCTCTGAAATCAAGCGTGTCGCTTATGAGGCAGCCTACACTGCCTAATTGAGATTTGCGCTGGGTCCGATTTCCTCCCGATTGATGCCCCACCGCAAGACCTGCGACGCCACCCCTCACCTCCTCCCGAGGGCCGCGACGCACCTAACGGTCTAACCCAACCTCCTCCCTGAGGTTAGATCGTAACAATAAGAACGGTGGTGCCACCTCCTCCCGGCACCACCGTTTTTTATGCCTTAAATGTCTCTGTCCGTTGATTCCCGGATGCGTCGCGGCGCGCACCTTAGCATCCGCCTGAAAGGCGAAGAAGGTATTGATCAATCAACGAAGGGCACATCTTGGCCATTAAACGGCGGCTTTCGTGGACGCTGGGCGACACACTGACAACCGCGCTGTTACGTATCTAGCAGGCAAGATGCGCGGAAAAACGCCGTGTTATTGCACGGCGGACGTTTGACTCGAAACGCCCCCAAACATAGCTTAACCAGTTACTAACAATCCTTTATTTCAACTAGCGATTAACTTGGCATGCTTAGATTTTTCACAACGCTTACGTGTTGCACCCTTGCTGGCGCATCTTCAGCTGCATCAATCAGCACCTTGGACGTTGTGCTGCGACTAGATTCAATCGGCTTTACGGACGTGTCGACATACAATGCGGACTTCGACCTTCAAGCTGAGGGCGAATTCCTTAACGTCGAAGATGACACTTGGGGCATAACGAAGCCAGACGAACGATTCACTGTTGGAGATGAGGTTTCAGTAACTGCAGAATTTGACGGAAGTTCTGGACCGTTAAACATGTGCACCATTGGCACATATTCATGCACAGGAGCTTTTGGAACCTTAGGCGGGAGCGATTTCACGCTCGGGGCCGGAGATGGTTCAGGTTCATGGGGTGACTTTTCGATGAAAGGTGGCACCGCAGTTGGAGACAAAGTAACACTCTCTGTGTTTGGTGGCGCACCAACCTTCGAATTCCGTGCTGGCGAAGGCTACGCCACCTGGGACAGTTTTGTTCGAAATTTTTCGGTTATCCGAAATAATGAAAACCCCACGCCAGTTCCATTGCCAGCATCGGTGTTATTTCTAGTTTTTGGTCTGGGTAGCATCGGATTGCTCGGTTATCGTTCAAGAAAATAAGCACCACCGATAGGCAGGTATAGGGCACTGGCGAAACAGAGTTGCTTCACGGTGCCTGTACGAATTTACGGTAGACTTTCTGGAACGCTGGTGTTGGACGACAGAGTAAATTCAAATCGTCGCGACAGCACCTTCTGTGAGAGATGCAGTCCGCCCCACTGTCCTACATCTTCTCAGACAAGCATGTAGGTGATCTTAGCTTTGCTCACTCCCCCGACATCGTTTGGTTTTGCCCAGCCATAAAGTTCGCTCGTCTCGGAAGCAAAAAAGCCGCCCACTTTCCGAAATCGGAAAGGGACGGCATCATCGTTTGTTGACCTGCACGTTGCAGGTCAAAGCTGTTCAATTAGATCAACTGATAGCTGTGGGGCACATAGCGATAACCCCCTTCACCGCGGGTCTCAATGAAGCCCAGGCCGGGGAATGGCATGTGATATCCGATAACAGGGAAGCGGTCAGTTGCCGCCATATCCATCAGCTTTTTGCGGGTCGCTGCAGCGGCGGCTTTGTCCATGTCAAACCGCACCTCCCACTCAGGATAAGCAACAGACCAGACATAGTGGTTCGCGGTATCGGCCATCAACAGCAACTGCTTGCCACCGCTTTCCAACATATATGTCAGATGTCCGGGTGTGTGACCGAAGCTTTCAACGGCTGTGATGCCCGAACGCACATCATCGCCGCCACCGATAAAGCTGAACTTCTCCGCCAACGGGCGCACTTTGCCCTCGAACCCGTCATTTTCGGCCTTTGCCCAAGCATCAAACTCGACCTGACCCGTAACATATGCAGCGCCCGAGAATGTTTCGTTGCCCTCGCCATCCATCAAGCCACCAATGTGATCACCGTGCATATGGGTGACGACGACATGCGTGATGTCCGATGTCGCATAGCCCGCAGCGCTCAGCGCTTTGGTCGTGCCCTCCGCGTTCAGGCCCGTATCGAACAAGATCACTTCGCTGCCTGTATTGACGACGGTCGGTGTAAAGAAGAATTGCGCGGCGTCGGTCGGCAGGAAGTTGGCCGTACTGACATCTTCAAAAGTCTTGTCATCCACATTCAACCCGAAGATCTTATGCGGCTCCGGCACGCTGCGGCTTCCCACCAGAAGGGTCGTCACCTTGAAATCACCAAGTGTGAAGTCGCGATGCGTCGGCAGAGACGTTGCGGCATGCCCATCAGCGGCAACCATGGTCGGGACCGAGGCCAGCGGCAGCGCGGCTCCTGCCATCAGTGTTTGGCGGCGAGTGAGTTTCATGAGATGACCTTTCCTGTTGTGATACCGTAAGGTCTTAGCGCGAAAACGCAGCTCGGCAATTCAAGGTTGTGTGACATCGCCCTAAAGCACATTCACGCCCGCTCGTCCTTGGGCGAGCCCATGACAATATAGCTGGTGATTGAACTCACCTGCGGCAGCACGCCCAAAATCTCCGTATGAAAGTGCTTATAGCTGGGTAAGTCCGCGCATTCGACGCGGAGCATGTATTCCACAGTTCCAGTGATGTTGTGACACTCCCGCACCTCCCGCGCCCGCCCAATGGAGCGCTCGAACGCTTCCTGAGAGGCTTTCGAATGGTCCGATAGCCCGACCGCAATATAAGCCACGAACCCGGCCCCCATCTTGTCGCGATCCAGAACCGCGCGGTAGCCTTTGATGACGCCGCGCTTTTCCAAATCCTGCACCCGCCGTAAACAGGCCGACGGGGACAACCCGACGCGATCTGATAGCTCGATGTTACTGAGCCGCCCGTCACGCGACAGTTCACGCAATATTTTCTCGTTTATCTGATCCATCACGCCGCCAAATTGCACAATTTTCGCGATACACCGTAACTACGCAACCAAACTGCGCAACCCCTCGCATAGCGTTGCGCTTATGAATACCGATATCCTCATAGGCCTCGCAGGCTTCGCATTCGTCTCCTCCATCACGCCGGGGCCGAACAATCTGATGCTCATGGCCTCAGGCGCGAATTTCGGATTTGCGCGTACAATTCCCCATATGCTTGGCATCGCGCTGGGCTTCACTCTGATGGTCTTCCTCGTGGGTCTCGGCCTTGCACAAGTCTTCGATGCTTACCCGATCCTCCACACAGTCCTGAAAGTGCTCAGCGTGATTTACATGGCGTGGCTCGCGTGGAAAATTGCCAACTCCGCCCCGCCGAAAGAAGGCGAAGCCGCAGGCACGCCGATGACCTTCCTGCAAGCCGCCGCCTTCCAATGGATCAACCCAAAAGCCTGGGCCATGGCCCTGACCGCCGTCACCGTCTACTCGCTGGGCACCTCCGTTCTGGCCGTCGCTGCCGTCGCGGGAATGTTCGGTTTGGTGAATGGCCCTGCCGTCAGCACATGGACGCTGATCGGTCAGCAATTGCGCCGCGTTCTGACGAACCCCAAACGCCTGCGCGCCTTCAACTGGACCATGGCGGCCTTGCTCATGGCATCACTCTATCCGGTGCTCATCACCTAGCAATCCGGCGCGCACGCCCCTAGGCTGACCGAAACTCGCAGGGGCTCCGCCATGACAGACTTCCTCCTCCTCGCTTTCATCTTCCTGATTGCCGGCGTCATCGCCGTGCCGATTGCTTCGCGCTTCGGCCTTGGCTCTGTCTTGGGCTACCTGATCGCAGGCATCGTGATCAGCCCGATCCTTTCGGTGCTGCATGTCGATGTGATCTCCATCCAGCACTTCGCCGAGTTTGGCGTCGTGATGATGCTGTTCCTCGTGGGGCTTGAGCTGGAACCCAAACTCCTTTGGTCCATGCGCGCGAAACTTCTTGGGCTAGGAGGCGGCCAAGTCGGCCTCACCACCCTCGGCGTGACGGGCGTAGCCATGCTGTTCGGCCAACTTTGGACCATCGCGCTCGCTATCGGCCTCGTTTTGGCCCTGTCATCCACCGCAATTGTCCTGCAAACACTGCAGGAAAAGGGCCTGATGAAAAGCGATGGCGGGCAATCAAGCTTCTCTGTCCTCCTCTTCCAAGACATCGCCGTCATCCCGATGCTCGCCCTGATCCCCCTGCTCGCGATCCCCGAGTTGATGGATGTCGCAAGTCACGCCAGCGACGGCCACGGAGCAGAAGGCGATCACGGCGAACAAATGAGCCTCGTTGACGGTCTCTCCGGCTGGCAAACAACGCTCGTCACCTTGGGCGCAATCGCCGCTGTTATTCTTGGCGGCAACTTTCTGACCGGCCCGATCTTCCGCTTCATTGCCGCAGCAGAGCTGCGCGAACTCTTTACCGCAACAGCCCTGATGATGGTCATCGGAATAGCGCTTTTGATGTCGCTTGTTGGCCTTTCCCCCGCACTCGGCACGTTCCTCGCAGGCGTCGTGCTGGCCAATAGCGAGTACCGCCACGAGCTTGAATCCGACATCGACCCGTTCAAAGGGCTACTGCTCGGCCTATTTTTCATGACCGTCGGTGCGGGGATCAATTTCGGTCTTCTTAGCGAAAACCTTTTTACCATCCTTGGGCTCACCATCGGCCTGATGGCCTTCAAAGCGGTCGTCCTGTTGATCCTCGCTTTCGCCTTCAAACTCAAAGGCGCAAACAAATGGCTCTTCGCTCTCGGCCTAGCCCAAGCAGGGGAATTCGGCTTCGTGCTTTTGTCCTTCACGGTCGCGAATGGCGTCATCCCAACCGACATTGCTGACCTCCTTCTCCTCGTCGTAGCACTGTCGATGCTGCTGACCCCAGCGCTGTTCATTTTTTATGACAAGGTCATTGCGCCAAAACACGACGCCGATCACGACCGTGACGCAGATGAGATCGACCAGCAAAGCCACATTATCATCGCCGGCCATGGCCGCGTGGGCGGCATCATCAATCGCATGATGAAGGGCGCTGGTCATGCACCGACCGTTATCGACTACAGTTCCAAACAACTCGAAATGCTCGCAAAATTCGGCTTCAAAGCCTATTACGGCGACGCCACACGCCCCGACTTGTTACACTCCGCAGGCATTGCTGACGCCAAGCTGCTGGTTGTGGCCATCGACGGCAAAGAACAGATCACGCAGATGGTGAAATATGCAATCGCCACATATCCCGATCTCAAGGTCGTGGCCCGCGCTGTGGACCGTCAGCATGTCTATGATCTCTATCAAGCCGGTTGCCGCGAGATCATCCGCGACACCTATGACAGCTCCCTGCGCATGGGCCGCTTCGCCCTGCAATCCTTAGGCGTCCCAGCCGAGAAAGCCGAAGCAATGAAAGAAGCGTTCAACCAAATGGATCGCAAATCCATGCTCGCTTTGGCCCAGCATTACGACCCCGACATTCCCGCCATGGAGAACGAAACCTACATGGCCGCGGTCCGCGAGATGGCCGAAACGTGGGAAGCAGAGCTTCAAGACCAGATGGCCGCGATTTTGAACAGCGACAAACAGGCGTAGCGATACGCCGCCAATCAGAACAACATTCCGCCAATCGCCCAAAGGTGCGAACAGACTGCAAAAAATTTTCTTGCATTCGTAAATTTTCTCCCATTCAATTGTCTTACATTTAAAAGGCAACGGATACCGGCTGCCAATTTTCTCGGTATCCCTTCAAAATTTGCGGCTGGTCTCGGGAGGACCAAGACCCCCTCTGGACTGTCATCCGCGATGCAACTGGGAGGATGCATTCAATGAACTTAAGACCAGACCCAACGTTTCACGCCACGCCGCAACTCGCCATGGCCGCGCCGACTGAAAACTACGCGTTTACCGTCATGCTCAGCCCCGATGGCTCGCAATCCGACGGCATCGCCGTGGTCGATGTGAACCCAAAATCCAAGACCTATGGCGAGATCGTGCATCAGGTGATCGTGCCCAACAAAGGCGACGAGTTTCACCATTTCGGCTGGAACGCCTGCTCCTCCGCCCTGTCGCCGCTCACAGGCCACGCCTTCCTTGAACGCCGCTACTTGATCGTGCCGGGCATTCGCTCGTCCCGGATCTACATCATCGACGTCAAAGACCCGTTGAAAGCCAAGATCCATAAGACCATCGAACCCGAAGAAGTCTTCGCCAAAACCGGCTATTCCCGCCCACACACAATCCATTGCGGCCCGGAGGGCATCTATGTGTCCACATTGGGAGGCGGCGGTGAAGATGGTACTGACGGCCCGCCCGGTATCTTCATCATGGATTGCGAAACCTTCGAGATCATCGGCCGTTACGAGATGGATCGCGGTCCGCAAGACAAGCATTATGATTTCTGGTGGAACCTGCCACAAGACTACATGGTCAGCAGCGAGTGGGGCCTGCCCCCGCAGTTCGAAAACGGCGTCGTTCCCGAAGACCTATTGTCAAACAAGTACGGCCACTCCATCCATTTCTGGGACCTGCGCAAGCGCAAGAATGTCCAGACCATCGACTTTGGAGAAAACTACCAGATGGCCCTCGAAATCCGCCCCGCCCACGACCCCGCCAAATCCTACGGCTTTTGCGGCGTCGTGGTCGACACCACCAACCTGCAAGGCGCGATCTTCACATGGTGGCGCGATGATGACGGCAAATGGCAGGCCAAGAAAACCATAACCATCGACCCGCGTCCCGAAGATGCAGACAACCTGCCCGAGCTTCTCAAAGGCTTCGGCGCCGTGCCGCCGCTGGTCACTGACATCGACCTCAGCCTCGACGATAAATACCTCTACGTCGCCTGCTGGGGCTTGGGCGAGATGCACCAATATGACGTCTCCGACCCGATGAACCCCGTGCTTGCAGGCAAGGTCGAGGTCGGCGGCATCGCCAAAGGCGCAGCCCACCCGAACGGCAAACCTTTCGTCTACGGCCCGCAAATGGTGGAAATCAGCCGCGACGGCAAACGCGTCTACTGGACCAACTCGCTCTATTCCTCATGGGACGACCAGTTCTATCCCGACGACGAAGGCGGCCAGATGGTCATGGCCAACAACGACGAGAACGGCTTCCACCTAGACAAAGACTTCTATGTCGACTTCCCCAAGGGCCTGCGATCCCACCAGATCCGGCTGGAAGGCGGAGACTGCTCCACGGATAGCTTCTGCTACCCCAACGTCTAGGTGCTGTCTGACCCAACATCCTTGGCGGCCCTCTGGGGGGCCGTCATCTTCTCCGGGCTCTACCACGGTGTGAACCCCGGCATGGGATGGCCCCTTGCCGTCTCAGCCGCGCTGTTCGAGCAGAAACCCTCCGCCCTCCTGCGCGCCCTCGCAGCCCTCTCCATCGGCCATTTCATCGCCATGACCGCGATCCTGTTACCCTTCACCGTGATGATCACGTTGATCGAATGGGAAAGCCAAATCCGCATCGGCGCGGGCCTCATGGTCATCGCGCTGGGCCTCTACCTTCTCTGGAACCGCCGCCACCCGCGCTTCCTCGCCCGCGTCAAACCCACCCAACTGGGCCTCTGGTCCTTCCTCGCCGCCCTCGCGCATGGTGCGGGCCTGATGCTCGTCCCCATCTATCTGGGCATCTGCGCGGTCAGCGAGTTAGACACCGGCCACCAAGCCGCAGCCTCCCTGATGAGCGACAACATCAAAACCGCTTTCACTGTCGCCACCGCACACACAGCCGCCATGATGCTCGCCGGAGGCCTCCTCGCCGCAGGCATGTATTTCTGGCTCGGCCTGAAATTCCTGTCGAAAACATGGTTCAACCTCGACATCGCATGGGCCCTCAGCCTCATCGGCGTCGGCGCGATCGGTGTGGCGACAGCCACCACGCATTGAGGCGCGTCCGTGGATCGAAACAACTGATTAGCACACCGCGCATTCCCGATAGTCTACCTTGTTTTATGCAAGAAAATCGGGGCTCACTCTCAACGCCAGCGCGTCGCTTAACAAAGGCCATGTCCACCTTTGCGACTACCCAGCCTCCATGTAGACTTTATGAAAGACCAACCGGCAAAGAGATGAGAAATGGAACTGGACAACCCATCAATTCCCGCGGTCGATCTATTTGACGCAGCACTCAACCCCACGCGCTGGCCAGAAATATTACGTCGTATCGCCACTGCAACAGGGCAAACGGCTATCGCTCTGTCTGGCCAAAGCAAAGCCAACCTTACAGGGCCATTCTTTTCTTGGGGCATAGATGAAGATCGTATCGCGACCTTTTTGCGTGACTACGCCCATTCTGAAGACAACTTGGCACTGAATGTATTTCGGCAAGCACCCCTAGGACGTGCTGAAAATTGGGAGAAAATCATCGACAAAAGTAAGTGGGACCAAATTCCTATTGCCCGCGATCTGATCCATCCAATGGGGCTGACCAAGAAGTTCGCGATGAATTTGTTCTGGGACGGTGAATATGGCGGTCTTCTCTCCGTCCTAGGACCCACATCAGGTCACCCCGTCACCTCATCAGCACTTGAGCTGACAACAGACTTGCACCGCTTTCTAGCTCCAGCATTCGAAATCACTTGCCGTATGGCCTTGGCAGAGCGCGAAAACCGGTCGCTCTGGGATGCACTCTCGACGCTCGGATTGGGATTGGGATTGGTGGTACAAACTGAAACCGGTCAAATTGCAAAAATGAATTCCGTAGCTGAGACGCTCTTGTCTTCGAACGGCACGCCGGCCCTCCAACTCCATGCAGCACGGAATATAAAGACGGTCGTGGACGATACTTTTGTCCTTTTGGACGCGCCAAATACCCCGATACTCGCGATCCGCGTACGGATGCAGGTTGGCGAGATTGGACGCTGGAACGATCATAATTCCTCCCTCTTGATACTCTTACAATTCGACAGAGATGCTCCAAATCTTTGGCAACTCATCAAAACAGTTTTCGGGGCGACGTCACGCCAAATCGAGGTCGGAAAATTGGTTCTGGAAGGCATGCCAACATCAGAAATCGCCAACAGATTAGGGATTACATCAAGTACCGTAGAAACCCATATCGACCGTCTTTGCGTTCAGATGAGATTGGCAAACAAGACGGCGTTGCGCAGCTGGCTGGAGCAAATCCGCGCAATTGTGTGATGTCTTGTCCCCGGGATCGGGGACAGACGGACTATCTTGCTGCGTGATAACGATATCGGAAGCACATCGTAGAATTCAGCTTTCGGAGCGCCTGATGGGAAATTCAGTTTCAAATTCAAAAATTATATCCATGTCATTCTGCCACCGGCCAAAGTTATTTCGCTTGGCTCAGTCAGGTTTGGTACAGGCCGTACTCGCCTTAACACTGGTCGCGTCAATGGCTGCTCCGGCCCAAGCAACCGTTATCAACGAGGCGGATATCGGTGATTTTGGTCCAACGTCTACCGGGCAGACAGTTTTTGAACTGCGCGAAGGGGTAACAACACTATCAGGAAGCCTTCTTGGATCTTGTACATACAGCACTCTTCCATCAGGCAGCTTGGGCTGCGTCGCTTTTGCAGGCGACGTATCGGACAGATTTGCCGTTTCTATCTCAGCCGCTCTCAGGCTGGACAGCTTTGCTTTCAGCTTGAATGGCAGTTCCAGCATCTTCGGTCTGCCAATCTATGAAATGCCAAATGTCGGAATTGGCGCCGGCAATAGTGTTGTCGGGACATTGACGGGGTTTGACCTTCCTGTCTCAGGTCAATCAATCGATCTTGGCGTCGCGTGGACAGACATTATCGGAAGTGGCAGCGGTGTAGGAATTGATACAGTGCAGGCAACCTATAGCTTTATCTTTGAGACCAGTTTAGTGCCGGTCAGTGCAGTTCCATTACCGGCGGGGTTCTGGTTCTTATCCATTGGTGCATTTTTCCTATTGGGCCTCGGCAGGAAAAGAAACAAATCCCCTTAGAACCGAGCAAACGCGGCCAATTTAGATTTCACGCATATACGACTTTGAACACATCAATTTTTCAGCAAGATAACGCAACTTTTTCGACTGAGGGTATTATGGCCGACACAAGCTACATGAACGGATTGAACCCTAACTTTATCGCTTTCCTGCATTTCTTAGGAAAGCTGGCATGGATTTTGCTCGCAGCATTCTTTGGGTTTGTAGGGTTACAATTGTATCAACTTGGGTTGGCCTCAGACGCTGCCGCGACCGGAAAATTTTGGGGTATTGAATTTACAGTTAGCGATTCCGGTCCCGGATTGATCGTGATGGTTGTATCGCTCGTTTGCGCCCTCATCGGTGCGGTTCGCTCAAAGTTAACAATGGATAGCTCAGGCGTCGCCATGATGCATACCGTCCGGCATGTTGAACTTAGGCCTGCGGGTCCAGAGATCACCGAACCCTATGCCCCGCCCAAAGAGCAAAAGTAGGGTGTCCGCCTTTCGGGGTATCAACGGCAGTCTTTGATCACCACACTTTCTGCCAAATACCAATAACGCACAATATTGTTTAATATCAGATATTTATAAAATTCCCCGCACGCGGGGCGGCAGCTAGAAAGGCACATCTCCGGCCGATTCAGCCGCTACTACAAACTTGCCCACAACCTTCTTGGCCCCAGCCTTATCGAACTCGATATCCAGCTTATCACCCTCTAATCCGACGATGGTCCCGTAGCCAAACTTCTGATGAAACACGCGGTCCCCTGCGGTGAAAGACGACACGGCCTGCGCATCAATCACCATATTCTTGCTCTCCCTCGGCTGGCTCATCCCGCGCTGGGATTGTCGGTCCTGAAGCCGCCGCCATCCCGGTGAATTATAAACATTCGCCGAGGCCGCTTTGTCATGCAAATCACTGCCCTGCATCGCCTGCAACTCAGGGCTCGCTTGGTTCATCATGCCCCCCTGATGGCCATACAATCCCGGCGGCGTCAGCACCTCAACATGCTCTTCCGGCAGCTCATCAATGAACCGCGACGGCAGCTGCGACTGCCACTGCCCATAGACCCGACGGTTGCCCGCAAAAGAGATCGTGCACAGCGTCTCCGCCCGCGTGATGCCCACGTAAGCCAGCCTGCGTTCTTCCTCCAACCCCTTCAACCCGCTCTCATCCATCGAGCGTTGCGACGGAAACAATCCGTCCTCCCAGCCCGGCAGGAACACCGCCGGAAACTCCAGCCCCTTGGCCCCGTGCAGCGTCATGATCGAGACCTGCTCGCCCGCGTTCTCAGTATCATTGTCCATCACGAGAGAGATATGTTCGAGGAACCCCTGAAGGTTCTCAAACCCGTCCAGCGCCTTGATCAGCTCCTTAAGGTTCTCCAGCCGCCCCGGCCCCTCCGGCGTCTTATCGTTCTGCCACATCTCGGTGTAGCCGGACTCCTCCAAAATCATCTCCGCCGTCTCGATATGCGTGTCCGCCTCACCGCGCACCTGCGCCGACCAGCGGTCAATCCCGTCGACAAGTTTCTGAAGCTCCACCGCGCCCTTGCCGCCCAGCCCCTTGGTCATCAGCAAAATCCGTGCGCCTTCGTGCAAGCTGACACCATTGCTACGTGCCGCCATCTGGATTTTCTGCTGCGCTTTATCGCCGAGGCCGCGCTTCGGTGTGTTCACGATCCGCTCGAACGCCAGATCATCATCGGTCGAGACAGCGAGCCTGAAATAGGCCATCGCATCGCGAATTTCCATCCGCTCATAGAACCGGGGGCCACCGATCACGCGGTAGGGCAACCCAATGGTCAGGAACCTGTCTTCGAAGGCACGCATCTGATGCGAAGCACGCACAAGGATCGCCATGTCATTCAATGACATCGGCTCCATGCCGCGCGTGCCGACTTGCATCGCTTCCAACTCGTCACCGACCCAACGCGCTTCTTCATCGCCGTCCCAATGGCCGATCAGGCGGACCTTCTCGCCGCCCTCAGCCTCGGTATAAAGTGTCTTGCCGAGCCTTCCTTTATTCGCTGATATCACACCGGCTGCGGCACCCAGTATATGCTCCGTCGAACGGTAGTTTTGTTCCAATTTGACAATTTTTGCGCCTTCAAAGTCCTTTTCGAACCGCAAAATGTTGCCGACCTCGGCACCACGCCAGCCGTAGATTGACTGGTCATCATCGCCTACACAGCAAATATTCTTGTGCCCAGCCGCCAACAGACGCAGCCACAAATACTGCGCGACGTTCGTATCCTGATACTCATCGACAAGGATGTATTTGAACCAACGCTGATACTGCGCGAGCACGTCCTCATGTTGCTGAAAGATCGTGACCATGTGCAACAACAAGTCACCAAAATCGACCGCGTTCAGCGTCTTCAACCGTTGTTGATAGGCCGCATAAAACTCACCACCGCGATTGTTGTAGGCTCCGCCTTCTGATGCAGGTAGGCTTTCAGGTGTCCACGCCCGGTTTTTCCATTGGTCGATCAACCCGGCGAGCTGACGTGCAGGCCAACGCTTGTCATCAATACCTTCCGCCGTGATCAATTGCTTGAGCAATCGCAGTTGATCATCGGTATCGAGAATTGTGAAATTCGACTTCAGCCCAACAAGTTCAGCATGCCGCCGCAAGAGCTTCACACAGATCGAATGGAATGTACCCAACCACGGCACACCCTCAACAGCTTCCCCTAATAAGCGCCCCACACGCTCTTTCATCTCCCGCGCGGCTTTGTTGGTAAACGTCACCGCCAAAATCTCGTTCGGTCGCGCTGATCCCGTCGTCAGCAAATGCGCAATCCGCGACGTCAGCGCACGGGTCTTACCGGTGCCCGCACCCGCCAACATCAAAACCGGCCCGTCCAAGGTTTCAACGGCTGCGCGTTGAGCGTCGTTTAACCCGTCCAAATAGGGCGTCGCACGCGAGGCCATGGCCGCACCGAAGGCACGTTGGGACAAGGGAACGTTGGAGGCCGCCTCGAAGGCGTCGAAATCATCTGAGCTGCTCATGCGCGTAAAGATAGCGTGAAGCGGGCAATAGGGAAAGAGGTGTTCTATTTTTGTTCCGCAGCTTTCTGTGGACAAGCCGCGCGATACAAAGAACAAACGATGCCATGGACTTACACAGCAGATATCCGGCGGTCTCGGACCTGAGAGACGCCGCCCGCAAACGCATCCCGCATTTCGTGTGGGAATATCTCGACAGCGCCACGGGTGACGAGAGAACGGCCATGCGCAATCGCACGGCACTGGACCAAATCCTGTTCAAGACCTCCATTCTGCATGGGGAATTCAAACCCGACCTAACCACAACGTTCCTAGGCCGCGGCTTTCCCTTGCCCTTTGGCATCGCGCCCGTTGGCATGTCCGGTCTGATCTGGCCCGGCGCAGAACAGATGCTGGCAACCGCCGCCCAAGACCTCGGCATTCCCTACGCCATGTCCACTGTCGCTACGCAAACGCCCGAAGACGTCGCGCCGCATCTGGGCGAGCACGCATGGTATCAAATGTACCCGCCCCGCGATGAGGCGATCCGCGATGACATGATCTCCCGCGCGCGGGCCGCTGGGTTCAACGCGCTGATCCTGACGGTCGACGTCCCTGTCGCCAGCCGTCGCGAGCGGCAAACACGCGGCGGGCTGACCCAGCCCCCAAAGCTGACGCCCCGTCTCGCAATGCAAGCAGCACAATGCCCAACTTGGCTCAACGGCATCCGGCAAACCGGCATGCCACGAATGAAAACGCTCGACAAATACTCCGACTTCAAAGGCCAGCTGCCCTCCACCGAACATATCGGCTACCTGCTCAGAACCTCGCCTGACTGGGATTATCTCAGACGCTTGCGCGAGGCTTGGACGGGACCGCTGATCATCAAAGGGGTGACACAAGCCGATGATGCGGCGCGGCTCCAAGATGAAGGCGTTGACGCGCTTTGGGTATCCAACCATGCGGGACGGCAGTTCGACGGCGCACAAGGCGCTATTGATACGCTCAAACAGGTGCGCAACGCGACGACGCTTCCCGTTGTCTTTGACAGCGGCGTCGAAGGCGGCCTTGATATTCTGCGCGCACTCGCATTGGGCGCTGATTTCGTGATGTTGGGTCGCGCCTGGCATTATGCATTGGGCGCGATTGGGGCAGAAGGCCCCGCCCATTTGGCCGATTTGCTACGTAAGGATATGGAGGCGAATATGGGCCAGCTTGGCACCAAAACTCTGCCAGAGCTTGCCCACCGCCTCCTTTAGCGTCTTTTGACGCGGATACGCTGGGCATTCGCGCGTGTGGCAAAGGGGGCAAACCCCTTCGAGGAGCTTTAGAAAATATGCGCGCAGGACAGTTGGATCGGGCCATACCCAATTGTAACTAGTTTACGACAGGGCAATTCCCGCTTAAAGAATGCCGCAACTGCACAATAACCGACCAAGACGGGGAAGACTGCCATGGCCGATTTCAAGAAAATTCTCATTGCAAACAGGGGCGAGATTGCTATCCGCGTAATGCGCGCTGCCAACGAGATGGGAAAGAAAACGGTCGCCGTTTTTGCGGAAGAAGACAAGCTGGGCTTGCACCGCTTCAAAGCCGATGAAGCCTACCGCATCGGCGAGGGTCTTGGTCCCGTCGCGGCCTATCTGTCGATTGAAGAGATCATCCGCGTCGCGAAAATGTCCGGCGCGGATGCGATCCACCCGGGCTATGGCCTGCTGTCGGAAAACCCCGAATTCGTGGACGCCTGCGAAGCCAACGGCATCACTTTCATCGGCCCAAAGGCCGCCACAATGCGCAAACTCGGCGACAAAGCGTCGGCTCGTAAAGTCGCGATTGAGGCAGGCGTTCCCGTCATTCCAGCCACCGACGTGCTTGGCGATGATATGGCTGCCATCAAAAAAGAGGCCAATGCAGTCGGCTATCCGCTTATGCTCAAGGCTTCCTGGGGCGGCGGCGGGCGCGGCATGCGTCCTATCTTGTCGGAAGATGAGCTGGAAGAAAAAGTCCTTGAGGGCCGCCGCGAAGCGGAAGCCGCGTTCGGCAATGGTGAGGGCTATCTTGAGAAGATGATCTTGCGCGCGCGCCATGTTGAGGTGCAAATCCTCGGCGACACGCATGGTCAGATTTACCACCTGTGGGAACGCGATTGCTCCGTTCAGCGCCGCAACCAAAAGGTCGTGGAGCGCGCCCCTGCCCCGTATCTCTCAGGCACACAGCGCGAACAAATCTGCGCTTTGGGTAAGAAAATCTGCGAACATGTGAATTACGAATGCGCCGGCACGGTCGAATTCCTAATGGATATGGATTCCGGCGAATTCTACTTCATCGAAGTGAATCCTCGTGTTCAGGTCGAGCATACCGTGACGGAAGAAGTCACCGGCATCGACATCGTCCGCGCACAAATCCTCATTGCCGAGGGCAAAAGCCTCGTTGAAGCCACCGGAACGGCCTCCCAATACGACGTCAAGCTCGACGGACACGCGCTGCAATGCCGCGTGACAACGGAAGACCCACAGAACAACTTCATTCCCGACTACGGCCGCATCACCGCTTATCGCGGCGCGACCGGCATGGGCATCCGGCTCGATGGCGGCACGGCCTATTCCGGCGCGGTGATCACCCGCTATTACGACTCGCTTTTGGAAAAAGTCACCGCATGGGCTCCGACACCCGAGGCCGCGATTGCGCGCATGGACCGTGCCTTGCGCGAATTCCGCATCCGTGGCGTCAGCACAAACATCGCCTTTGTCGAAAACCTGCTGAAGCACCCGACCTTCTTGAATTACGAATACCACACGAAGTTCATCGACGAGACGCCAGAGCTGTTCGACTTCAAGAAACGCCGTGACCGCGCAACCAAAATTTTGACTTACATCGCCGACATCACCGTCAACGGCCATCCGGAAACGGAAGGCCGCGCGGCACCTTCCGAGGTTCGTACTCCGAAAGCACCAGAGCCTGTTGGCGATCCGGCCTATGGCACACGCAATATCCTCGAAGATCACGGGCCCCAAGCGGTCGCAGATTGGATGTCGGAGCAAAAACAACTGCTGATCACAGACACCACAATGCGCGACGGGCACCAGTCTTTGCTTGCCACCCGTATGCGGTCGATCGACATGATCCGCGTGGCGCCGACTTATGCCTCCAACATGCCGCAACTCTTCTCTATGGAGTGTTGGGGGGGCGCGACGTTCGATGTGGCCTATCGCTTCTTGCAGGAATGCCCGTGGCAGCGCTTGCGCGATCTGCGTAAGGCAATGCCGAATCTGCTCACCCAAATGCTTCTGCGTGCCTCAAATGGCGTCGGCTACACCAACTATCCCGATAATGTCGTACAGGAATTCGTCCGCCAAGCGGCGGAGACCGGCGTCGATGTCTTCCGTGTGTTTGACAGCCTCAACTGGGTTGAAAACATGCGTGTCGCGATGGATGCCGTTGTCGAAAGCGGCAAGATTTGCGAAGGCACGATCTGCTATACAGGCGACCTTCTGAACCCAGAGCGCGCGAAATACGACCTGAAATACTACGTCGATATGGGCAAAGAGCTTAAAGCCGCAGGCGCGCATATCCTCGGCCTCAAAGACATGGCCGGTTTGCTTAAACCTGCTTCAGCCACGATCCTTGTCAAAGCCCTAAAGGAAGAAGTCGGCCTCCCGATCCACTTCCACACGCATGATACGGCAGGCACTGCCGTTGCCACCATCGTCGCGGCTTCCGCAGCAGGTGTTGATGCAGTCGATTGCGCCATGGACGCGCTGTCAGGAAACACCAGCCAAGCCACGCTAGGCTCGGTCGTCGAAGTCCTCGCCAACACAGAGCGTGACACAGGCCTCGACATCAAAACCGTGCGCCAAATCTCTGACTATTGGGAAGCCGTGCGTGGCCAATACGCAGCCTTTGAATCCGGCATGCAGGCCCCCGCATCGGAAGTCTATCTGCATGAAATGCCCGGTGGACAGTTTACCAACCTCAAGGCGCAAGCCCGCTCCGTCGGCTTGGAAGAACGCTGGCACGAGGTCGCGCAAACCTATGCGGATGTGAACCAGATGTTCGGCGATATCGTCAAAGTGACACCATCGTCCAAAGTCGTTGGTGACATGGCCTTGATGATGGTCTCCCAAGGTCTGACCCGCGATGAGGTCGAGGACCCCAAGACCGATGTGGCCTTCCCCGAAAGCGTCGTCGACATGATGCGCGGCTCGCTCGGACAACCGCCGGGTGGCTGGCCAAAAGCCATTCAGAAGAAAATCCTCAAAGGCGAGAAGCCATCAACGAAGCGGCCCGGCGAGGAACTGGCCGCCGTCGATCTCGAAGCTGTCCGCAAAGAAGTCTCCGAGATGCTCGACGGCAAGGAAATCGACAATGAAGACCTCAATGGCTACCTGATGTATCCGAAAGTCTTCACCGATTACCAAACACGCCATGAGATGTACGGCCCCGTTCGGACCCTGCCCACGCACACCTTCTTCTACGGAATGGAACCGGGTGAGGAAATCAGCGTCGAAATTGATCCCGGCAAAACATTCGAGCTGCGTATGCAGGCCCGCGCGGCCACCAATGATGACGGCGAAGCAAAGGTCTTTTTTGAACTCAACGGCCAGCCCCGCGTGATCCGCGTTCCAGATCGCAAAGCCGCCGCAGTGATCGCCAAGATGCCAAAGGCCGAGGTCGGAAACCCCAACCACATCGGCGCGCCGATGCCCGGCGTAGTTGCTACGGTTGCTGCGAAAGTTGGCACGGATGTCAAGGAAGGCGATCTGCTCCTGACCATTGAAGCCATGAAGATGGAAACCGGCATTCACGCAGAACGCGACGCAACAATCGCCGCCGTTCACGTGACACCGGGCGGCCAGATTGATGCCAAGGACCTGCTGATCGAGTTGGAGTAATCTCAAAAGGGGGCTGTCCCTAATGCATCCCGAGAAGGAGCAGGTCGCCATCGAAAAATTCACTGGAGGCTGCGCATGTGGAGACGTGAGATTTGAAGCGCAAGGCGCTCCGCTTCGGGTGGGACTGTGCCACTGCATGGACTGCCGTAAGCACCACGGCGCCCTCTTCTATGCGGCGGCGATTTTTCCTGAGCATGCCGTCATGATAGCCGGCCAGACAAACGACTACCGCGGGCGACATTTCTGTCCCTCCTGCGGAAGTTCTGTTTTTGCGCGCACAGGCAATGAGACCGAAATTCACCTCGCGGCCTTGGACACGCCCAGCCAGTTAGAACCAACTTACGAATGCTGGACAATCCACCGTGAAGCTTGGCTTCCAGAGTTTTCCGGCACGCAGACGTTTCCAAGGGCCCGCGACACATCTGACGCCGACGGGTCTGCATAATCAGCGCTCTGCAACACTTGCAGGTTGCCAAACAAGAATTCTGTCACAAGAGTCGGTGCAAATGCATCACGGCGGGCGCGCTATGGAAAACCGACCCAAAAAACTCCTGATTTTCTCTGACATCCACCTTGTCAACCAAGGCGAGACGATCATCGGCCTTGATCCCTATGACCGGTTCCGCGCGGGGCTGGCTCATGCGATCAGCACCCATCCAGATGCGGACAGGATCATTCTGCTGGGCGATCTGGCGCATGAGGGACGCAGCGCGCAATACGCCCAACTTGCGAAGCTGTTACAAGACATTGATATTCCCATAAGTTTCATGATGGGCAACCATGACAATCGCGCTGTATTCCTGCGCCAGTTCCCGCAAACAGACGTCACGTCCGATGGGTTTATCCAACAGATGATTGATCTCGGGGACACCTGTCTTTTCACGCTCGACACGTTGGATCCCCCAACTGGCCCGCATCATGCTGGTGCGCTTTGTGTGCAGCGGCTAGCGTGGCTCGATCAGGCGCTGGCATGGGCGAATGGGCGTCAGATTATCGTGGCCTTGCACCATCCGCCTTTTGCCACAGGCTTCACCGGCATGGACCGGATCGCTTTGCAAAACCCGGATGCCCTATACGACCGGCTGACCAAATATGCGGGCGAGGTTCATCTGCTTTGCGGACATATCCACCGGACAATCTCTGGCCGAGCGAAAGGGCTGTCTTTCACGATCTTCAAAAGCACCTGCGATCAAATGCCGATGTTGTTGGGCGAAGCTGGCAGCGCGCATTCTGTGGCTGAACCCGGCGCATACGGGATCGTTCTCGCGGACAACGACGGGATTATCGTCCATACCGAGGATTTCACATTGGAAAACGCAGCCCCCACCCTCAGATAAACCTTTGTCGATAACATCTACGTCGGAATTTTCCACGAGTTGTTGTTTTTTATACGTGTGCCTTGAGACTGCCTTGCACCACGCCTAGGTTGCCACCCAACAGCACATTGCAAAGGACGCTTTCATGCACACCCCATTTCGCCCGACCGCCCCTGCCATTTTGCGCGACGCGCATGACGCATCAGGGGGGCTTGGCGATTTGCCGGAATGGGACCTGAGCGATCTTTATGCAGGCGAAGACGCCAAAGAGCTCAAGCGCGATATGGACTGGTTGGAAACAGCCTGTGCCGATTTCGCCAAGGACTACGAAGGCAACATGGCCGGTCTGGGTGCGGACGGCATGCTCGAGTGTGTTCTGCGCTACGAAAAGATCGACCTGATCGCGGGCCGCATCATGTCCTTTGCGGGCCTGCGCTACTACCAGAACACCACCGATGCCGAACGCGCGCAATTCATGGCGAACGCGCAGGACAAGATCACCACTTACACAACGCCGCTGGTCTTCTTCTCGCTGGAACTGAACCGGATCGACGATGACGTGCTGGACGGCTGGCTTGAGGAAAACGCCGACCTCGGCCGCTACAAACCAGTCTTCGAGCGTCTGCGCGCGATGAAACCCTATCAGTTGTCAGATGAGCTGGAGAAATTCCTGCACGATCAATCCACCGTCGGATCTGCGGCGTGGAACCGCCTGTTTGACGAAACGATCGCCGGTCTGACCTTCGAGATTGACGGCGAAGAGATGAATATCGAAAGCACGCTCAACCTGCTCACCGACCCCAACCGTGATCAACGCGAAAAAGGCGCGCGCGAGCTGGCCAATGTTTTCGGCAAAAACGTCAAACTCTTCTCCCGCGTGCACAATACGCTGGCGAAAGAGAAAGAGATCGAAGACCGCTGGCGCGGCATGCCCACGCCGCAAACCGGACGCCATCTTTCGAACCATGTCGAACCTGAAGTGGTCGAAGCGCTCCGCAACGCCGTGGTCGCCGCCTACCCGAAGCTCTCGCACCGCTATTATGAGCTGAAGCGCAAATGGCTGGACCTCGACGTGATGCAGGTCTGGGACCGCAACGCGCCGCTGCCGATGGAAGACCCGACGCTGGTCGACTGGGACAAGGCGCAAAGCACCGTTATGGAAGCCTATGCCGATTTCGCGCCTGAAATGGCAGAGATCGCCAAGCCCTTCTTCACCGATGGCTGGATCGATGCCGCCGTCAAACCCGGCAAAGCCCCCGGCGCCTTCGCGCATCCGACCGTCACCGACGTCCACCCCTATGTCATGCTGAACTACCTCGGAAAACCCCGTGATGTCATGACCTTAGCGCATGAGCTGGGCCACGGCGTTCACCAGGTCCTGGCCGCTGGCCAAGGCGAACTCTTGTCCTCCACCCCCCTGACACTGGCTGAGACCGCCTCCGTCTTCGGCGAAATGCTCACCTTCCGCAAAATGCTCGACAGGGCCGAGACGCAAGAGCAGCGCAAAGTCATGCTCGCGGGCAAGGTCGAGGATATGATCAACACCGTCGTGCGCCAGATCGCCTTCTACGATTTCGAATGCAAGCTCCACGATGCCCGCTCAAACGGCGAGCTGACCCCAGACGATATCAACGCGCTGTGGATGTCCGTGCAGGCCGAAAGCCTCGGCCCTGCATTCGAATATATGGACGGGTACGAGACCTTCTGGGCCTACATCCCCCACTTCGTCCACTCCCCCTTCTACGTCTACGCCTACGCCTTCGGCGACGGCTTGGTAAACGCACTTTACGCTGTCTACGAGGAAGGCGAGGGCGACTTCCAAGACAAGTATTTCGACATGCTCAAAGCGGGCGGTTCCAAACACCACAAAGAGCTTCTGGCACCCTTCGGACTGGATGCCAGCGACCCGAAGTTCTGGGACAAAGGCTTGTCTATGATCTCTGGCATGATCGACGAGTTGGAGGCTATGGAGGAGTAATCGGGCTATGTACGCTCTGCGGGACGAAACAGACTTTGATGAAGTACCTATGAATCTCCGCTGTTGGTTACTGCACAGCTGAAAATCTGTACTCGATCTCTGAAAAGGCGTCTTCGCCAAACCCGTAAGCAAAGGTCAAACCGGTCGGTCCGGCAGTTACACCATGTTCCGCATCGGAAGGGATAAAAATGGCCAACCCAGGAACAATTTCGACGGGTTGCCCATCCAGCATGACGGTCCCCGAACCTGTGAGGCCAAAGTAAAATTCGGGTGGTGTATGGCGATGCAGGTGCAAGACGCCATTGGCAGGAAAAGTGGCGACACCCAGAACCACGCCGTTCGACTGTGTTTTGTCACTTGAAATCAGTGTTTGCCAAGTCACATCACCAAAGACCGGATCAAATCCGCCTTCAATCGGCTGATCACCCAAAGCCGCAACAAAGCCACTGGGGTTGTCATTTGCGGCCGTGGGAATAAGGGGCTGCTCAATTGCGAAGGTGTCGAGCTGAGACATAGGCATAGGGTGGTTTCCTGAACAAAGGGGTATTTTGATAGGTTGAGGTTTCTACGACTTGCAGGAAAAGTAAAAGCGACTAAAAAGGGATTTTATAAGCAAGAATTTTTGGTGATAAGCTGTGTTCGCAAAACAGATTAACCTGACATGGCTGCGCACGTTCGAAGCGGCCTCACGCCATCTGAACTTCACCGCAGCCGCAACTGAGTTGGGTCTTACCCAAACAGCCGTGAGCCTTCATGTTCGAACTTTGGAGGAACAATTGGGAAGCCGCCTGTTTCACCGCAAGGCACGCCATCTCTCTTTGACCGATATCGGGCAGGCCTATGTTTCGACAGTCAGGCAGGCTTTGGCGGACATCGACGTTGCCACGACCAGCCTGTTTGGCGCAACCCGCAACGAGACCATCACCGTCAAAGCGCCGATCTCGACCTCCGCTCTTTGGTTGGCACCACGGCTGCCCAAGTTCAAGCTGGCCTACCCTGACATCGATATCCGTCTCGTGTCTAACATCTGGACAGATACGACAGGGTTTGACCACGTCGATGTGGAACTGCGCGTTGGCAGAGGGGATTGGACTGATGCAGCGTCAGAACGTTTGTCTGATGATGTAATGGTCCCGATTGGGGCTGTGCACTTGGACAAAACGGCCCTTAGTCTTGACCAATTGTTGAAAGGTCCCTTCATACGCATTTTGGGGCAGGAAGCTGACTGGGTCAGATACTTGGCAGCCCATGATCTTGCTTTGTCGACGGGAGCAGACGAACTTTATGTTGATACAATGACAGCCGCGATTGAGCTGGCCGCGAATGGAGGCGGATACGCAGTTGTTCTCAGGCGTTTGGTTGAAATGGCAAATGCGACGGGCGCGCGCGTCTCGATCATTGGCACAGACGTTCCCACACCAAGCGCGCATTACCTCATGCGGCCTAAATCAAAGCGTTCAAAACGATCAGTGGTCTTGCTGTTTGAGGATTGGCTCCGAGAGGAGTTTTTGGATGGTGAGGCCGTCAAAGATGATGCATGATTATGCCACCAAGCAGCCATTCGTCCGCCGTGCAGCATCTGTCATTTTGGGCTCCTAGCGGAACTCAGATGCATCGCGGCATTCATTTGGTCCGGGATGCAACACTGAGCAAGGACGGCCCTTTGCGGACTTTCGATCTACCTTCAAGTTTCTGCATTCGCAGCCCGCATTGCTGCCGTTCGCTGCGGTCGCGAGGTCAAAGGGTTGTCCGATGACTGCATCGCGGGACGTTGCGGACTTTGAGCGTCGCCCCACCAATGTCTCCTTGATGGAGTATTAGATCAAAGACAGTGGCGTTCTTGGCGCTTAAAACGGCCGTTTTCAACGGCTGCAAGGATGCCGACCCGTGACACTCGATCAGGGATTCCGTGCAATCTGATATTAGGTTACGTTGCTGTTGGACTGGACGAACCCCTTTGTAACAGGCGCGATCACCCGAACCGCCAATTTGAAGATGTCGACCAGATCAGAGTTTTACGCCTTCCAGCAAAATCTCTCGAAGCGAGCGTTTCGTATCTTCCCACTGCTGATTTGTCAGTTCCAGATCATCATTCAATGTTCTGATCTGGTGTGTGAAGTCAGCATAGTGCTGCGTGGTCGCCCAGATTGCGTAAAGCAAATGCCGTGCGCTGACGGGCCTAATCTGCTTTTGAGCGATCCAGTATTCGATCACTGCTATTCGATCATCGGTCCATTGGCGCAGTTCGCCCTCCAGGTAATCTTGCACGACGGGCGCGCGCTGGATGATTTCGTTTGCCCAGACCTTGGAGCCATAGGGGCGCGTTCGGGCCAATTCCAGCTTGGTTTCGATATAGTCGCCCAAAGCAGTTATCGGATCGCGTTCCGGCGACAGGACATCCGCGGCTTCACGCCAGACATTGAAGATGTTCTCGACCACATTCCGGTACAGTTTTTCTTTGGTCTGATAATAATAGACGATGTTGGATTTCGGCAGACCAGCTTCGGTGGCAATCCGGCTGAATGACGCACCAACATAACCAAAGTCGGCAAAGACACGTTCAGCGGCCTGCTGAATTTGCGCCCTTGTTTCTTCGCGATGTCGGATCTGTATTCCGCCGCTTTGCTTGTTCACGCCGATTTAATCCTTTGAAAGGTGCGTTTGGCCGAGAAAGGTCCTGTTTGAACTTCTGATGCCGAACAAACTAACAAATCCTATCGGACTTGGAAACTTTCTGCACGATCGTGCAGAAAATTCTTGACCGGGCAGCTGAATCTTTTCAGCATTCACGCGTGTGGCATTGGGATGGGGGCCGAAGACACTGCCAAGGAACACGGAATTCACCCGCAATAAGGAACCCTGATGGGATGCAAGGACGCTTCGCCAGTCAACTGGCGCGACGACTACTGTGAAAAAATCGACATACAAAATGCCGAACAGGAGAGGATGACATGTCAAGAATATCGCTAACAAAAAGAGCACTGCTCGCCGCCATGGTCGCGGGATCGACCCTATTGGCGGCCGGGTCCGCTGCCGCAGAAAAGTTGAAGGTTGCCGCGATCTATACATTGCCCGTCGAACAGCAGTGGATCAGTCGCATTCACAAGGCGCTAAATACCGCTGCCGAGCGCGGCGATATCGATTATGTGTTTTCGGAAAATGTCGCCAACACCGATTATGAACGCGTGATGCGCGAATATGCAGAGCAAGGCCAACAATTGATTGTCGGTGAAGTGTTCGGACTTGAGCGCGCCGCGCGCAAAGTGGCGACGGATTACCCCGAGACAGCGTTCCTGATGGGCTCGTCCTTTGGTCCGGTCGCGCCGAATTTTTCCGTCTTTGACAACTGGATTCACGAACCGTCCTATCTGTCCGGCATGGTTGCCGGTGCAGCGACCGAGTCCAACCTGATTGGGATGGTTGGCGGATATGCGATCCCTGAAGTGAACAGATTGATGCATGCCTTCATGGATGGCGCGCGCGAAGTAAACCCGGATGTGAAGTTCATGGTGAACTTCATCGACAGCTGGTACGATCCGCCGAAAGCAAAAGAAAGCGCATTTGCGATGATGGATGCAGGTGCGGACGTGATGTATGCGGAGCGCTTCGGAGTGTCCGACGCAGCGGTCGAACGTGGCGTGAAAGCCATCGGCAACGTCATCGACACCTCTGGCGACTATCCCGGAACCATCATGGCCTCTGCCCTGTGGCACATGGAAGCGACCATCGACAAGGCCGTGTCCAACGTTGCAGGCGGCACTTTCGAAGCGTCGGACTATGGCCAGTACAGCTTTATGGCGTATGGCGGTGGATCGCTGGTGATGGACGAAGGTCTTGTTGCGGCAGAAACAGCGGCTTCGGTCAGAGAACGTGAAGCCGAGATTCTGGGCGGCCTGTTCCGCGTCAACGTGAACGACGCGCGCCCTGTATCTGACAATTAAAGACACATGGGCTGGCGGCGGCGCCAGCCCGACCTTTCCATGACACAATCCACTGCTCTCAGGCTCACTGGGCTCAGCAAACGCTTCGGCTCGGTGGTTGCAAATGATGATGTCAGCTTGACCCTTGAAAAAGGTGAAGTGCTGGCGCTTTTGGGTGAAAACGGCGCGGGCAAAACCACGCTGATGAACATGCTGTTTGGACATTACTTGCCGGATGCAGGCACCGTTGAAGTTGCCGATGAAAACGGCACGTTGCATCCCTTACCTTTGGGCCACCCCCAAGCCGCACTAGCCGCAGGGGTCGGCATGGTGCATCAGCATTTTGCGCTGGCTGAAAATATCAATGCGCTGGACAATATCACCTTGGGGTCTGAACCGCTTTTGGCCCTGAAACGTGACCGGCGCTCAGCACGCGCCAAGATCGAAGGCATTATTGAACGCAGCGGGCTTAGCTCGCCCCTAAACGTCCCTGTGGGTCGGCTTTCGGTCGGGGAACGCCAGCGGGTAGAGATTTTGAAAGCGTTGTACCGGGATGCGCGTATTCTGGTACTGGATGAGCCGACGGCGGTTTTGACGCCGCAAGAGGCGGACACGCTGTTTGCCAACATAAAGGCGATGACCAAGGACGGGTTGTCGGTTATCTTCATCAGCCACAAACTGCGCGAGGTTCTGGCGTTTTCCGACCGCATCGCTGTTCTGCGCCACGGTAAAAAAGTTGGCGAGATGGCCACCAAAGACGCGGATGAAAAAGTCATCGCGCGCATGATGGTCGGGGCGGATACACCCAAGGTGGCCCGCAGCGACATGGCCCCCGGCGCGCCTGTGCTGAAGCTGTCGAACGTATCGGTGGAAGGCCGTGCTAAGCGCGATACGCTCAACGCCATCAATCTGACAGTAAACGCCCACGAAATTCTTGGCATCGCTGGCATCTCCGGCAACGGACAAAGCGGGCTGGCCAATGTGATTTCCGGGCTCGCGCAACCGAGCTTTGGGACGATATCGGTGGACGGGCAAGACGTGCCGAAACCAAGCCCGGGCGCGATGGTCAAAGCGGGTATCGGGCGCATCCCCGAAGACCGCCATCACGAAGGCATCGTCGGCGCGATGAGCGTTGCGGAAAACATGGTGATCGAACGGCTTGATGACCCGGCCATTCAAACACGCGGATTGCTAAAGCGTGACGCCATTCAGACCAATGCCGAAAGGCTTGCCAAGGCCTATGACGTGCGCGGCCCTGGCGTGACGGCGGCATCCAGATTACTTTCAGGCGGGAATATTCAAAAGCTGATCCTCGCGCGTGTTTTTGAACGCTCCCCCCGGCTCATCCTTGCAAACCAACCCACGCGCGGCCTTGATATGGGCGCTGCGGCAGAGGTCGGTCGGCGCTTGTTGGAAGCCCGCGAGCGCGGTGCAGGCGTTGTTCTGATCTCGGAAGATCTTGACGAAATTCTGGGCCTTGCTGACCGGATCGTGGTGATCCGCGATGGAAATCTTGTTGAGGCTGTCAACCATGACCGTGAGCTAATCGGCCTCATGATGGCAGGAGAACCGGCATGATCCGTATTGAGCCGCGCGAAAACCCGTCCCGCGCGTTTGCCTTTGGTATTCCTATCCTTTCGGCTGTCATCTCACTCGCCTTTGCGGCCATTCCCTTGCTGGCCGCCGGGGCAAACCCGATCACCGCCTATGGCGAGATGATCAAAGGTGTTTTTGGATCGGTCTTTGCCGTGTCCGAAATGCTGACGCGCGCAACGCCGTTGATATTCACCGGGCTAGCTGCCGCTTTGGCGTTTCGCGCCAAGCTTTGGAATATCGGGGCCGAAGGACAGCTTTATCTAGGCGCTATGGCAGCGGTCGCCATTGGGTCTGGGGTGCTCGACATTTCTGGCCTCCTGCTATTGCCGCTGATCATCGTCCTGGGCGCAGCAGCCGGGGCTGCAGGAATGATGGCACCGACCTATCTGAAAGTGCGCTTTGGCGCAGATGAAGTTGTAACGACCTTGCTGCTGAACTTCACCATTCTGATCTTTCTTCAGATGATGCTTGAAGGCCCACTACAAGACCCCATGGGATTGGGGTGGCCGCAATCGGCACCGGTACTGGACCAGGGCATGCTGCCGCCACTGATGGACAGAATGCGGGTGCATTCAGGGCTGATCCTTGCGCTTGTCCTGGCAGCCATTGCGCAGTTCATGTTGGCGCGGTCCGTCTGGGGGTTCAAATTGCGGGCGGTTGGTGAAAATGCGGCTGCAGCCCGGCACGCAGGCATCAATGTGCGCCGCTCCTTGTTTGGCGTAGCAGCGATCTCTGGCGCGCTGGCAGGGCTCGCGGGTGTGTCCGAAGTGGCCGGGCTAAAGGGGTATCTGACGGCTGATCTTTCCCCCGGGTTTGGCTACACGGGGATCGTCGTTGCGATGCTGGCGGGCTTGTCGCCAGTTGGTGTTGTAATCGCGGCCCTCTTTATCGCGTCAGTCTTCGTTGGTGCTGACAGTATGAGCCGCGCCATGGGCGTATCGTCTTTTCTTGCCGATCTGGTTGTTTCCATGTCACTGCTCTGCGTCTTGGTTGGCGGGTTTCTGGCCAAGTACCGCATCTTGCGCACCAAGGGGGCCACAGCATGATGGACCTTCTGAACATTCTGATGACCGACAGCTTCTGGGCTGCGTCATTGCGCATTGCGACGCCCCTGATCTTTGGCGTACTCGGCGCGCTAATCTGCGAGCGTGCCGGTGTCTTGAACCTCGGGATCGAAGGCATCTTTGTCGTCGGTGCGATGTGCGGATGGATGGCTGTTTGGCTGGGCGCTGGACTTTGGGGTGGCGTTTTGGTAGCGGCTTTGGCTGGCGCGTTCTTTGGGCTACTGCATGCCATACTGACGGTGCCCTTGGGCCTGTCCCAACACGTCTCTGGCCTTGGGATCACGCTGTTTGCGAACTCGGTCAGTTACTACACATATCGGACCGCTTTGCCTGATGTGTCTTCACCGCCGCGCATCGAACCGTTTCGCGCGCTTGATATCCCTATCCTGTCAGACTTGCCCTTCATTGGCTCGGTCCTGTTCCAGCAAACTGCACTGACATGGCTGGCGCTGCTGATGGTTGCACTGGTCTGGTATGTGATGAACCGCACTGCGCTTGGCGTGGCGATCAAGGCCGTGGGTGACAATCCCGACAGTGTGGATGCGCAGGGTTTGTCTGTCTATAGCCTGCGCATGGGCGCTATTGTGGCTGGGTCCGCCTTGATGGCGCTTGGGGGCGCGTTCCTGACGATGAGCGCTTTTGACGCCTTCTTCTTTGGCATGGTCAACGGGCGCGGTTGGGTTTGCATTGCGCTGGTGATCTTTGCCAGCTGGCGACCGGGCAAGGCCCTGCTGGGTGCGCTTTTGTTTGGCGCTTTCGACGCACTGCAAGTGCGGCTGCAAACTGAAATGGGCGCGTTGGTGCCAGGGCAAGTTTTCCTGATGGCACCTTATATTCTGTCCATCATCGCCCTTGTCATCGCGGCGCGGTCTGCCGACTATCCACGCGCCCTGCTGACCCCTTGGTTCAAGGGGCAACGATGATGCACCACAAAAAGGGGATTCCATGTTCGATCTGATCGTCAAAAACGCGACTACGAGTGACGGACAATCCGGCGTCGATATTGGCTGTAAGGATGGCAAAATCGCCGCAGTAGAGGCGGGGATCACGGCCGAGGCGAAAGAGACAGTGGATGCAGGCGGAAACCTTGTGTCCCCACCTTTTGTCGATCCGCATTTCCACATGGACGCGACGCTGTCACTGGGTACGCCACGCATGAATGTGTCTGGCACATTGCTCGAAGGCATTGCGCTGTGGGGTGAGTTGAAACCGATCCAGTCCGTCGATGATATCGTCGAACGCGCGATGCGCTATTGCGATCTGGCGGTTACCAAGGGTATCGGCGCGATCCGCAGCCATGTGGATACTTGCGATGACGAATTGAAAGGCGTGCAAGCGCTGCTGGAGGTGCGCGAGAAGGTCAAAGACTACCTTGACCTGCAACTCGTGGCGTTTCCGCAAGACGGCGTTCTGCGCGACCCAACTGCGATGAACAACACAATACGTGCGCTCGATATGGGTGTGGATGTGGTCGGCGGCATCCCGCATTTCGAACGGACCATGGTGGATGGCGCCGAAAGCGTACGCCTGTTGTGTGAAATCGCCGAAAAACGCGGGCTGATGGTCGACATGCATTGCGATGAAAGCGATGACCCCCACAGCCGCCACATCGAAACGCTGGCCTATGAAACACAACGTCTTGGGCTGCAGGGCCGCGTGGCGGGATCGCACCTGACCTCGATGCACTCCATGGACAACTACTATGTCTCCAAGCTGATCCCGCTGATGGTTGAGGCTGGTGTTCACGCTATCCCCAACCCGCTGATCAACATCATGTTGCAAGGCCGGCACGACACATATCCCAAACGGCGCGGCCAAACCCGGGTGCGCGAGCTGCGCGACGCCGGGATCATGGTTGGCTTTGGCTCCGACTGCGTGATGGACCCGTGGTATTCACTGGGCAAGGCGGACATGTTGGACGTGGCATTCATGGGGCTGCATGTGGGACAACTCTCCGGCCGCGCTGATATGGGCTGGTGCTTTGACGCGGTCACCGGCAATTCAGCTGAGATCATGGGCCTGGAGGGGTATGGCCTGTCCAAAGGATGCGATGCGCATTTCGTGATTCTCCAGGCGAAAGATAAGATCGAAGCCATCCGTCTGCGCGCGCATCGGCTTGCCGTATTCCGGCACGGACAACTAATCTCGCAATCGAATCCCCTTCAATACAATTTAGCACTGCCCGACCGGGCAGGCTTAACAGTGGATGAATCTCAAGTCCGCGGGTCAATTAGAACAAGCTAGTCTACACTTTTGGAGGCAGGCACGGCCTCGAAAATACTTCAAATCCTCCGCCCAAGACGGTTGGCGAATCGCCCACGCTACGATCTTAGGCAAGTTCCAATTTGCGATTGTATGGTTGGCTCCAACGTCGGCTTTTCTTTGCTTTGCAGCAATTTGGTTAAAACGCAGCATTCGAGACTTTGGGCTCAAAGCGGCCATCGGAGCAGGCGCAGCATCGGTTGCCCGCCCTACCCCACGCTAGTTTGAGGACGGCCCATTGCGGACCTTCACCATTGGGTCAAGATGCTGCGGCGCGGCCCGTGAGAGCCGCCATTCGCTGCAAGTGCAAAAACTCGAACGAACGGAATTCACAATCTGCGTGACGGAGCAGACCTTGCCGATCGAGCGCTATTGAGTACGTCTTGGTCCTCGAATGAGGAGGAACACGTGACAAGCATTATTGACTACATTGCCCAAATGAATGCCGAACTCGACCGCAAAGAATTTGATATAAGACGCTTCGACGAGTTGCTCGAAGACTTATACGCGCTCAAGGACCCAGATATCATCCAACCATTGCTTGGTATCTTCCGCGACGGGTTCGCATACGAAGAAGCATTCTGGTCTGTACTGCACGCAATCGAAAGCTTCGACACCAAAGTCTATTTTAAGGAGCTTTTGAGCGGCATTTATTCACAAAAGATCGGCTCCAAAGATTGGCTTGGTATTCTTTTGTCTCGGATTGCAAACAGTCCTCAGCATCGCGGTACTTTTCTGAGAATGCTGGATGAATTCACCGGTGTTGGTGTGCGTTCAGAGCTCTATGAAGCCATGTTAGCGGCTACCGAGGATATCGCTACCGAGAACATGAGAGAGCTTCAGGACAGCTTCAACATCCTATTGCGGAAACACTGAATTCACATTGCATGTGGAGCTTTGTCTGGTCGACGAGAGGCGCGTCGTTGCCACATGTTGACTCATGTCTGCTAAGGGCTCACTGCTGACATTCCGCTTTCCTCTCGCAGCAAACCGCGCTTGAATAGACCGACCATGACCCGCGAAGACTTCAACTCCTACTGCGCCTCGCTCAAAGCCACGACACATATCGTGCAGTGGGGCAATTCAGATGTGTGGAAGGTCGGCGGCAAGCTCTTTGCGGTCTGTGGTTGGGCGGATGACGCACCGGCATTTACCTTCAAAGTCTCCGACATGGGATGGGAAATTCTGCCGGATATGCCGGGGATCAGACCTGCGCCCTATCTTGCCTCAAGAGGCATGAAATGGGTCCAGCATTATGCTGAACCCGGGCTGTCTGATGAAGAGCTGAAAAACCATATTAAAGCGTCATACGATATGGCGGTGGAGAAGCTGACCAAGAAGCTGCGCGCCGAACTGGGCCTCTAACCGGCTGCCTCAAAAACCCGGTCGATCATCGCTTGCGTTCCTTTGGCAAATTCCAGTGTTGCAGGATAGGCCTCGCCAGTGCGAACCGACCGGCCGAACGCCTCAACCTGCAGAACGTAGTGGTTGGCACCGGGAAACTTCTCAGCCGTAATGTTGCCCGCGGCGTCACCGTGGTAAAGAACCGCCCCACCATAGACCAAAGGATTGAATGGCGCGGTCAGCTTTACATGACCGGCGTCCCCCAGAAAAAGCACTTCCTGATAATTCGCCAGCCGCATCGACACCATCGACTGATAGCTAAACCCGTCAAACTGCGCGTTGACCTCTGCTTTCACGTCGACACCGTTTTCCCACGTAATATGTGCGTCGATATCAACAGGCTCCTGACCCGTCACAAAGCGTGTTGAGCCAAACGTATAGACCCCGATATCCGGAATGCCACCGCCGCCCGTTTCGGGTTTATTTCGGATATTTCCCGGATCAGAAGCGTTGTTGTAACAAAACTGCGCACTGACATGGCGCAACTTACCGATGCCGCCGGACTGCACAATCTCCCGCGCGCGCTGCCATTGCGGGTGGTGAATGATCATATAGGCCTCAGCGCAAAGCAGCCCGGTCTGGTCACGTTTAGCGATCACCGCGTCGAATTCATCCGCTTTCATTGCCAGAGGTTTTTCGACGAGCACATGTTTACCCGCGTCCATCGCTTTCAACGCCCACTCGACATGCAAAGTGTTGGGCAGCGGGATGTAGACCGCGTCTATCTCAGGGGAGGCCAACAAAGCATCATAGCTTTCAAAGCCCTGTGCATCCGGTGCGAAAGCTTGAAAACCGGAGATATCACCGGACCGAGATGCGATCCCTGCCAACCTTGCGCCCTTGGCGGCATGGATCGCCGGTGCCATATGCTCCCGCGCGAATTTCGCTGCGCCCAAAATGCCCCAATTGACCGGTTCCATATCCGCCTCTTTCTGCTGTGCCATCGGCGCAGGCTAGGCAGATGTAGCGCCTAGTTCAACCGAGCAGCGTTGATCAACGCCCGACTTTCTTCGACCCGGAATCTGTAGTCCTGACTATGCGGGTCATAACCGACCTCCGTCGCGATGTCATCCGCATAGGCGTTAAAGCCCCGTCCATCGTCATGCGACCCTGCCGGATCGGCGCCATATGCAAGCAAAAGCCTGATCTTGTCGGGTTCCGCCGCTGCAACCATCATAGCAGTGCACCCGCGCGAAAAAACCGGCATTGAGGCTTGTGTGAAGCGTGCATGCACATTGGCACCGCGGGACAGCAATGCCTCCATGACCAAGGGCGTCCCTTCCATCACAGCAGCCAAAAGAGGTGTCCATTCATAGGTCTGCAAAGCTTCAATCGGCGCACCTTTTGCGAGCAACAGGTCGATCAACGCAACCGTGTCCTCTCGATCCGGACTATCGACCAGAGAGTGCAGCGCTGTGTAGCCTTCAGATGTTGCAAATGCCGCGTCCGCCCCATGTTCGAGGAGCATCCGCGCAATCTCCAACCGCTTCTCACCGAAGCTCGTCATCGCCCATGCAAGTGGAACGCTCTCATATTTGCCAAGAGGTTTGTTCAGATCGGGCTTCTCCGACAACGCTTCCTTTAATGCGGAAAGGTCACCGTCATCAATTGCATCTTGGATTGCATCATATGGCGCGGGATAGACCTCCGGCTTGATAGACTCGGCGCCTGACAAGTTCTGAAACTCGGCAAGCAAGCTTTCCATCGCCGCAACGTCACCAGCCTCCTCCGCCTCGACCATCTGCTTGGTTAACGCCTCCATCTTCACGGCATGCGTCATCGCTTCCTGCAACGCGGCAGCTTGTTCGCCCTCTAGACCGGCCAAAGCCTCGACCAAGGCGGGGTCATGCAAAATGTCGTTTATGCCCTCAACCAGATCAGCACTATCTGTCAGCGACGTCATATTTCCCGATGTAATTTTGGTCTTCAACAACTCCTGAATCGCGTCGGCAGGATGTTTCTTCGTCATTCCAAATCCCTTCTCCCGATCCACCAAATAAACAAAATGCGCAGCAGATCCCTCTGCTACGCATTTCAAGTTTTCATGACCGAGTTAGGGCCGAATTCAGGCCTTACCTGCCTAAGCTGTGGCGAGCATGCCTTTTTCAGCCGCCAGTTCCCGCATCCGCTTTTGCAACTTTTCAAACGCGCGAACTTCGATCTGGCGGATACGCTCACGGCTGACGTCGTACTGACCCGAAAGCTCTTCCAACGTCACTGCCTTCTCTTCCAAGCGGCGCTGCATCAGGATGTCTTTCTCCCGATCATTCAGCACACCCATGGCCTCAGCCAACAATTCACGACGGCTTTCCAGCTCATCCTTGGCCTCATAGTCCGATGCCTGATCCGCATCCTCATCTTCGAGCCAATCCTGCCACTGTGTGGCTCCTTCGCCGTCAGCAGAGATCACGGCGTTCAAAGACGCATCCCCACCAGACATCCGCCGGTTCATGGAGATCACTTCATCTTCGGTCACATTCAAATCAGAAGCGATTTTCGCCACGTTCTCCGGACGCAAATCACCCTCTTCCAGCGCGCCGATCCGGTTCTTTGCTTTGCGCAGGTTAAAGAACAATTTCTTCTGAGCAGACGTCGTGCCCAATTTCACCATCGACCAAGAGCGCAGGACATATTCCTGGATAGACGCGCGGATCCACCACATCGCGTAGGTCGCGAGGCGGAACCCCTTCTCAGGGTCAAACTTCTTCACGGCCTGCATCAAGCCGACATTCGCCTCGGAAATCACCTCAGCCGTCGGCAAGCCATAGCCGCGATAGCCCATAGCAATCTTGGCCGCGAGACGCAGGTGAGATGTCACCATCTTATGCGCCGCTTCTGTGTCTTCTTCTTCAACCCAGCGCTTCGCCAGCATGTACTCTTCTTCGGGTTCCAGCATCGGGAATTTCCGAATTTCTTGCATATAACGGTTCAGGCCCTGCTCCGGGCTTGGTGCGGGAAGATTTGCGTAATTAGCCATGTCGTTGCCCCCCTTAGAGGTCAGTTTCTTCGTTGATTAAGAAATATGAACAGATCAGTTCAATTTCAAGATTTCACCGCGCACATAACCTGTGCATCTTAATGTTTTCTTAAACGTGGGAGCGCTGGGTTTCCGTTGCAAGTATATGTTACGACGGCTCACATATATGTGCTGACGCTAGGTAAGCCGTTCAATCAATTCAGAAAAATCTGCGGGGAAATCCGCTTCGAAACTCAGTTTCTCACCAGAAACAGGATGAATAAATCCTAAAGTTGCCGCATGCAAAGCCTGACGCGGAAATGCGCCAATCGCCGCGATTGCAGCCTCTGACAGCGCATTTTTCGCAATTTTCCGCCGCCCACCATAGACCGGATCGCCGATCAGCGAATGCCCGCAATAGGCCATATGCACCCGGATCTGATGCGTCCTCCCCGTCTCCAACCAGCAATCCAGCAAAGACACCACCGGAGGCGTGCCATAGCCCTCAACCACCCGCGCCCGCGTAATCGCATGACGGCCTGTATTTTTCACCACAGCCTGCCGCTGCCGATCCGTCTTATGCCGCGCCAAGTTGGCATTCACCCGCAGCAAGTTCGACGCCTCGAAATCCACCCCAGCCATGCCCCGCAACCGTGGATCGGCCGCATCCGGCATCCCGTAGGCCAAAGCGCGGTAATGCCGCTCAACCGTGTGCTTCTCAAACTGCCGCGCCAGCCCGTGATGCGCCTCATCTGACTTGGCCACGACCAACAGCCCCGACGTATCCTTGTCGATCCGGTGCACAATCCCCGGCCGCTTCGCACCGCCAATACCTGACAGGCTATCAGCGCAATGATGCAGCAGCGCATTGACCAACGTCCCCGAAGGCGAACCAGGTGCCGGATGCACCACCATCCCCGCAGGCTTATTGACCACGATCAGCGCGTCATCCTCAAACACCACCTCCAGCGCAATGTCCTCAGGCAACGCATCCAAATCCACCGCCACAGGCACGCGGATTTCATAGACCTCGCCCTCAGCCACTCGCGCTTTCTGATCAGTCACAACCCGTCCGTTCAAAGACACAGCACCCTCAACCAGCAGTTTCGCAAGCCTAGATCGCGACAAGTTCGCCTCCACTGGCACGTCGCGCGCCAATGCCTTATCAAGCCGCTTGTCCGGGTTGGCCGAAATTTCGACGGAGAGAACAGTGTCTGACATAGATGATCCCGAAAAGGCCCTGCCAGAGCCCGCAAATCTAAAATTTCTGCGTCGCCTCGTGACGACCCTCACCGCTGTGATGATTGGTGGCCTTCTAATCCTCATCACGCTGGTTGTCATCCGCGTTCAGCAGCCGGCCCAAACTCTCGCAATCCCTGACAAGATCACACTACCAGATGGCGGCACCGCGCAAGCCTTCACAACCACACCAGATTGGTACGCCGTCGTCACAACGGATAACCAAATCCTGATCTTCGATCGCGTGACAAGCGAGCTAACCCAAACGATCGACGTCAAATAAGGGGGGATGGTACCGCCTCTCCGGCTTGAACGGAGGACCCCTGGTTCCACAAACCAGTGCTCTAACCAACTGAGCTAAGGCGGCACACATGGGTGACTTAGCCAAGCCCGTCTCCGATTGCAAGACCCCTAAAGGGCTGTTGTCCATGTCTGTTCCACCAAATCCTGCCCGAAGGAATGCACAGGTTTTGACGAGACACATGTGAAACCATTACGCGCATAAAGCGCACAGGCCGCGCGGTGACTTTCATGGGTCCAAAGCGTCATGCGCGCATACCCCACATCCCGCGCAAACCCCATGCACCTATTCAACAAACGCTGCCCAAGCCCACGCCCGCGCATCGCGGGTTCAAGCAAAAACAAACGTAACTTGGCCGTGTCTGCATCCAGCTTCACACAGAAAATACTGCCAACCCGCGCGCCATCTGACCACGCCACCCAGCCGCGCTCGCGGGCCGTATCATGTCCCTCAACAAAATCAGCCAGAATCGAGGCCACAAGCGGCTCGAAACTCTCATCAAACCCGTCATGCTCCGCATAGAGCGCCCCGTGCCGCTCCGCGATCCACGCGGCATCGCTCGCCTCAAACCGTTTCAAATGAATATCGTCACGCGCCATGCGCCAACTCTTCCACAAGACACCAAGCCTTGCCAGCCCCGCCCCTTGACGCTAGCTAACCGTCACCACGTCAGGAGACCGCATCATGGGCATTAATTCAGAAAACGACATCGCCGCAAACCTGCAGATCGGTCCCACTGATCAAGGTATGGTCCGCCTCTATGTCCAAGGCGAAAATATTGACCTTCCCTTCGATTTCGACCCCGACGAAGCCGATGAAATAGCAGAAGAAATAAAAGCCGCAGCTGCCCGCGCACGCGCCGTCGCAAAAGGCTAAACTAAGCCCAAATCCGTCTCAGGTTTCTTTCTGCCAAAAATATGCAGAGAGAGGTGCCCGCGTGGCGGCAGAGCAAGGCTCTTTCAAGAACGCCAAAACATCGCGCGCGCTGCAAGGCGCCCCTTTACTTTACCAAAACGGCTGGACGAAATCCGGATCCCGCAATCCCTGCAACCGCCGCCCAGCGTGGCGCGCGAATTTCGCAGTCAGAACCTTGCGCCGCGCCGCAGCCAGTTTGTCTTCGGGCGCCATCCGAATGATCTCCGCATCGTAGGCATCCGCAATGATCAACCCGGTTTCCTCCGGCAAAAGCTCTGTCGGAAACAGCTCGTCCACGGCCCAGAAATACCGGTCACACCACTCAAGATAGCCTTCCCACTTACAATCCGTTTGAAAATCCGCGCGAGAAGATTTGCACTCCACCACCCATAACTCGCCCTTTGGTCCCAAAGCCATCACATCCACCCGCTTGCCACGTTCTGGCGTAAACTCTTCGATACACACGAAATCATGGCTCGCCATATGACGACACACGCCTCGTGCCAATAACTGGCCAGGCTGAGTGTGGACGGAAGGGGAAACATCATCAGGCATGGGGCAAGAGTGAACAAAACGTAAACAAAAATCAAGACCCGGAAACATGCTTGACATGATACCATTCGGTTTCATAAATAAGCGATACCAAATAGTATCACATTAAAGACACGCTATGCCCCACGCTGAACAAAACACATTTCGCGCCCTCGCGGACCCCACCCGCCGCGACATCCTGCGTCATTTGGCAAGTCAGGACATGACCATCGCCCAAGTGGCGCAAAATTTCGACATGACGCGCGCGGCAGTCAAAAAGCATCTCACCGTGCTCAGCGACGGCGGTCTGATCACCGTCAAAGCCCGCGGGCGTGAGAAGATCAACACGCTCAACAAAGACGGCTTCGCCCTCATCTTCGACTGGTTCTCCTACTTCGACGCCTTCTGGGATGACCGCCTCTCTGACCTGAAATCTGCCATCGAAAAGGACCAAAAGAATGACTGACACGATCATCCAGAAATCCATCTTCCTCAAAGCCGACAAGGAAACCGTCTGGGCCTATCTGACCGACCCTGACAAGCTTGGCATTTGGTTTCACAAGCCCCAGGAACCGCTGGAAGGCGGCAAAGATTACGCCATGTACGGCACGGAAAGCGGCGACAAGCTGATGTGGGGCAAGGTCACCGCCTGCCAACCGCATGATCTGCTCGAATACACCTTCACCATCACGCCCATGGGGGACGCCACCAGCACCGTGACATGGCAACTGGAGGAGGTTCCCGGCGGTACGCGCCTCTCCCTCCAACATATCGGCCTGCCCCAAGGGGCGGACGCCTTCGGCCTCACGCTGGCGCTCGACAAAGGCTGGGACGACCACCTCGCCCGCATGCGCGCTGATGCCCATGCGGACTAGCCCAACAGACCTTCGGCCCTAGCGGTCGAAGGTCACGTAATTCGCCTTCATATTGGCGATGCCGTTGCGCACAATCTCTTCAACCACATTCAGATCAACATCCGCCAGCTTATTGATATTGATACAAGATTTCCCCGCCTTGTGCTTGCCCAACCGCGCCAGCTCGGCGCTCATATCCTGATAGCCGGGCATGATATACAAGCTCGTATAAGACGCGCGCGGACTGAACCCCGTGATCATGAACTCCCCCTCACGCCCGCTCGCATATTTGTACTCATAGCGGCCATACCCCACGATGGACGGCCCCCACATCTGAGGCTCCCACCCTGTCACCCGCGCAAACAGCTCCAACAACACTTCCGCATCACCGCGCCGCACATCATGGCTGACACCTGCCACGAATGCCGCCACGTCCGCAGGCCCAGGCCTTGTCTTGTTTTCTGACACCATCTCAAATCCTCCGCTCACATCATAGCACACCTTGCCAGACGCGCCCCCGCCCCCTATCTGCAAGGGTGACGGTTCTGCCCTCTGTGTCACACATGAAGACTACATTCTGGTGGCCTTAAGCAATTCCTCGGGAGCTGGCTCTGTCTGGACCCTGGTTCAGTTACCTGGCACCCACCTGTATATACAGGTCTGCGGGAATAAGTTCTTCGACCCTTGCGGCGGTTCCGTCACCTAAGCAATTGCGGCCCTGCCGCCACTATATGGGCCAACAGACCATGACCAAAACCCTCGTCCTCTCCAGCGACCACGCCGCGATCGAGCTGCGTCAAGCGCTCGCCAAACACGCCGAAACGCTCGGCTGGACCGTCACCGATATCGGCCCGACCACGACCGAAAGCACGCATTACCCCAAACATGGCGAAGCCGCCGCGCGCAGCGTGGCCTCTGGTGAAAACCAGCTCGGCATCATTGTCTGCGGCACCGGACAGGGCATCATGATGGCTGCCAACAAGGTCAAAGGCATCCGCTGCGGCGTCTGCTCGGACACATTCTCAGCCAAAATGATCCGCGAACATAACGACGCGAATATGCTGGCCATGGGCGCACGCGTCATAGGCCAAGGCTTGGCGCTTGAGATCGCAGAAGCCTTCCTCAGCACGGAATTCGGCGGCGGCAGACATGCGACACGTGTCGATATGATCAAAGCAATAGAAGACTAGCATCGCGCCGTTTTGCAGCTAAGCTACCCTCCGTGACGAACGGAGGGGTCCCCTATGCTCAAAACCACCCATGCGCCTGTCTGGCTTTCCGAAACGTCAGGCACGCTCGACGATCTGAAAGCATTGGTTGAACGGGAGACGGACGCAGCCGATTATCCGCTCGCCTCTCACATTGAGCAAAACACCGTCATCTATCAGGGCACGACGTTTCACGCCGCAGACCCGAAAGACCTGATGACGGAGCTGAACCGCGTCTTCGACACAGGCCCCGGCATCGTCGCCATCAAAGGCGCGATCCCCGACCATAGCATCATTGATGCAGCGACCGCCCTGTTTGAGCAAATGATCGAAAACGAACGTGGCACAGGCGGCGGCGATCATTTCGCCAAACCCGGTGCCAATGATCGCGTCTGGAACGCCGCGCAAAAACACTGCCTCAAAGACCCCGCAAACTTCGCCGCTTACTTCAACACACCTGCTGTGGACTTGCCTTGCCGCGCGTGGCTCGGCCAAGGCTATCAGCTAACGGCACAGGTCAATCGCGTGAACCCCGGCGGGGCCGCACAAACTGCGCACCGCGACTATCATCTGGGCTTTATGCCGCCAGAGCGCGTCGCCACCTACCCTGCACAAGTCCACGCCTTGTCACCGCTCCTGACGCTGCAAGGGGCAATCGCCCATTGCGACATGCCGCTGGAAACGGGCCCAACGCTATATCTTCCCTACTCCCACCAAATGCTCGAAGGTTATGTCGCCTTCCAACGACCTGAATTCCAAGAGTATTTCATCCAGAACAGAACCCAACTTCCCCTCGAAAAAGGCGACGCCGTGTTCTTCAATCCCGCCGTCATGCACGGCGCTGGAACCAACACCACGACGGATAAATTTCGTATGGCGAACCTGCTGCAAGTCGGCTCCCCGTTTGGTCGTTCCATTGAAGCCGTGGACCGCGACGCCATGTGCCGCGCGCTTTACCCGGTTTTGCAAGGCACAGACGATCCGCATGCGGTGATCGCGGCAGCGGCAGAAGGATACGCGTTCCCAACCAACCTCGACAGCGACCCTCCGGTCGGTGGTCTAATCCCCGAAAGCCAAGCAGAGTTCATGGCCAGAGCCCTCGCGGAGAACATGTCCCAACCTGACTTCGAAGCCGCACTTTCAGCCCAGACACACCGCAAACGTCCCTGATTTACGGCAAATTGTCCGTAAGTTGGATCGGGTTGTTAAGGAATAGGTCCGAAATCTTGGCTTAGGGTCACCAGGTCAGAATTGTGTTGCTCAACCAGATAACCGCGTGGTCCATGACGTCAGTCATTGAAATCAATTTAGCCCAAGGGGATACGCTTTACAGGCAAGGCGACGCGCATGATTCCGGTTTCATTATCGTCTCGGGCGAGATCATCCTTTACACCCATATCGGCGGCAAACGGATTGACGTTGAACGCCGCGGCCCCGGCTCAATCGTGGGGGAGCTGTCAGTCCTGACCGGTCAACCCCGCACTGTGACTGTAGAGGCCACGACAGATTGCACATTTTTTCGGATATCAGCAGACCAAATTTTGAACCGCTTCGACAGGCTCGACCCGATCCTGCGCGCATGTGTTGACACATCCATTTCATTTACTGGCAAATTGTCTGAGCAGTCCCAAAAAGAAAATACAGACATCGTCCCGCTTGCTCAAAGCAATTTACGCGATGCTGAGGAATTGATCGACCGTTTCAAATTTGAATTGGACGTTATCAAAGGCATTGAGAACGAAGAATTCTTCATGGTGTACCAACCTATCGTCGCTATAGAAGACGCCAGTATCGTCGGATTTGAGGCCCTTATGCGCTGGGTTCATCCAACACGCGGTTTCGTTCCCCCCGACAAGTTCATTCAATGCGCCGAAGACATGGGCGCGGTAAGCAAGCTGACAGATTATGCCTTGATCGAAACAGCCGCAGCCCTGAAGCGCATGCAGGCCATCAAGGGGACGCCCGACACCCTTTTCGCCTCCGTCAACATATCAGGTGATGATATTTGCCGGCCCAACTTTGCCGATATGCTGCTCCACATCATTGATCTCAACGAACTTGATCCGTGCCATATCAAGCTTGAAGTGACGGAGACGTCTTTGATCGGCGACTTTGAGACCGCTGACCGCAACCTGAAACGCATTCGCGATCTGGGCTGCGGCATATCCGTTGATGATTTTGGAACCGGATATTCTAACCTCGCCTACCTCAAATCCCTCCCCCTTACGACGCTCAAAATTGATCGTGCCTTTGCAGGGGATGCTTTTGAAAACCCTGTATCGCGCGGAATTGTGCGTATGCTGCTGACGCTCGGCAAGGAACTGAATGTCGACATTATCGCGGAGGGGCTGGAAACAAGCGACGACGTGCAGACCCTGCACCAATTGGGCTGCAAATATGCGCAAGGGTATTTCTACCACAAACCCATGCCCGAAGCAGACCTGACATCCGTTCTGTCAGGCACAACCACAGGCCGCGATGCTGCGTAACGATCCCGTGTTAACGCAGTCATAACTGGTCATATCCCAACCGACGCCCCATATTAGCACTTGGTTATGGGAGCGAGCCTGATGGACGACAACAAACTTACCCGCGCGGAAGCACAGGGCCTGCGATACGCAAAAGAACTGGAAGGCCATGTCTCATGGCTTGATAGCTTCACAGCCGCCGCACTTGGCGTCCTCGCTGTTGCCTCCGGCATCTATACATATCTCGGCGTGTCTTCGCTGCTCGATGACAATGGCGCGCTCAGCTTCTTCGCCGCCATCAGTTATTCCATTGCCGTTTCCGTCGGCATCTTCGTCTTCTGGTCCTACCTCATGCGCCTTTTGCCAGCCGTGCGCACCGTGGGCGCACGGATCGGCCTCTTCGTCTCCATGTTACTGGGGTCCGCCGCGATCATCGCGATGTCCAGCTGGCTCAACGCCGCTGCCCTCGCGGGTGCCGCCGCCGTCGAACAACACCTCGCGCGCACCGTCCAAGATTACCAATCCGCCCTCGAACGCTCCAACGAGATTGCCGTCTCCGCTCAAGGCCTCGGCCGTGACGTCGCCCGCGTCCGCCAATCTTTTGAAGACCTGTCCGAACAAGAAGCCACAGGCGATCTGTCCGGCCTCGCAGGCCGCGGCGCCGTGTTCCGCGTGCTGAGACAAAAGTCCGATGAACTCGCCAGCCTCGAAGCACAAATCGCCTCCCAACAGCCCCTCGTCAACGCAGCCTTCGCGGAAGGCAACGCCATCCTCAGTCGCATGCGCTCCCTCACTGTCGAACCGGGCCCAATTGAAGCCCGCTCCGTACAATTCTCCGAGGAAGCCGTGCGCCTCGCGGGCGTTATCACCCAGCTCAGACAGCTCTCCGTCGCACCGCTTGTGGCCCGCGCCGCGCAGGACTTGTCCGCTTCCGTGATCCTCCCTGAACTGGACGGGCGCACCGCAGAGACGCGTGCAGGCCAGCAATCCACCATCTCCTCCGTCCTGCAACTTTTGGGCCAACGCGCCGACACGCTCAGGATCGCCGCGGAAGGCGTTATCGCAATGGATCCGCCCTCCGACACGATCTACACGCCAATCTCCACCGCCGACGCGGTGATCAGATACGCGGAAAACTTCGTGCCAAGCTGGGCCGGCGCCATCGCCATCGACCTCCTGCCAGCCGTCCTCGTCTTCATCCTTGCGATCACGCAAGCTGCGATCCGCTCCGGCAAAGCCCGTGTGGGCGTTGAAGACACCCTGACACTGGCCGAACTGCGCGCCGCCCTCAATGCCGTGCAAGATGTAGAAGCCTCCCTGCATCGCAGCGAAACTTGGACGCCACCGCCCGCGCAAAAGCCCACCGAAATCAAACCGATACCGACCGAAGTGAAGCCGGACAAACAAGCGTGAGCACTACCACCGACATCCCCACATTGCCGCCAACACGCGCGCAGAAGCGCGCCCAAAAGCGGGCTGCACGGCAGGCAAACGCGACCCAAAGCAGGTTCACCGCCAAAACCGCAATCAAGGCGGTTCTGGCGATCCAGCTTGGCATCGCGCTATTCCTGATGGGCAATGACCTGTTCCGCGCGATCCCGCATATCGCATGGCCCTCCACGCAACCCCGCTTCGACACGCCGGTTTTGCCCGGGGATCAAACCCGCCGCTATGCGCCGCGGGACACGCCGCTCAGGCAAGCCGACGAAGGCAATCCGAACCGCCCCTACCGGTCCACCGGCGACATGCCCAATCGCCTGTCCTTCGACATCAAGGGCGAGACCCTGTCCCTCACGGGCCAGATCAAAGACGGCGACGCGGAGCGGTTCAAAGACTATCTGGACGCAAATCCGCAGCCCCTCACCCGTATCCGACTGAACTCCCCAGGCGGTTCTGTGCGCGATGCGCTCACCATCGGCCGCCATCTCAGGGACCAAGACTACAACACGCTGATGGGCGCAAATGACATCTGCCTGTCCGCCTGTCCATACGTGTTGGCCGCCGGAACAGAGCGCACTATCCATGATGACGCACAAGTCGGCGTGCACCAACATTACTTCGGCACCAATTCCGCCCTGCCCGCCTTCTTGGCCGTAGAGGACATCCAACGTGGACAGGGCGAGGTGATGGCCTATCTCAACGATATGGGCGTAGATCCTCTGATCATGCGCCATGCACTCGTAACGCCGCCCGATGAGATCTACGTCCTCCTCCCCGCCCAATTGACCGAGTATAATATGGCGACGGAAACCACGGACTGATCCGTTTAAGAGTGGCACGACCAACAGATGGAAGCCACGTATGAAGACCCTGACAACCTTGATCGCCCTGACCGCAACGCCCGCCTTTGCCGGTTTGGACGCCCAATTCATTGAAGGCGCACCGAAAGACCGCTTCACCTTCACCAACACATCGACCTGCGATCTGGGACCGACCACGCTGACGCTTGACCTTGCGGGCAGCGCTGCGGGTTTGATTTTTGACACGACAGGCAGCGGCGCAGGGGTGGAGGTGTTCCAACCCTATCAAACAGTGGCTGGGGCTGGTAGCTTGGCGAAGGTCTCGAAAGTCTCGGACGGCGACACACAGATCACATTGACCCTAACCGGTCTGCCCCCGCAACAATCCGTAGCCTTCACAATTGATGTGGATGACACGTTGGTAAAAAGCGCACTTGGTCAAATCCGCGTCGATAACAGCGAGATTGCAGGCGCCACCCTGACCCTCAAAACGGGCGAAACGCAGCATAATGGGGTCTTTGACACCACCAGCCGCGCCTCAATCAAAACCGTGAACTGCCTCAGTTAAGCACCCACCATCCAAACACCGCATCCCGCGACCACGAAAGACAGAGCCCGATTGAGCATTTGCGCTTTGGTCGGGTTCACCAAAAACGCGCGGCAGCGGTCCGCCAGAAAGATCACAGCGGCATAACACATTGCAAGCACGGCGAAGGTGACAACGGTCAGCCCGCCAACTGTCGCCGTGCTGGCCGCATTCAGATCAATAAGGCGCGGCAGAAGCAGCATGTAAAGCATCATGTAGTGGGGCGAAATAAAGCAGGAAAACATGCCCGCAATCGCGGCCCCACGCCCGTTTGATCCTTTGTTTGCAACCCCCTCCATCTCGCAGCTTTTGAACCACAGCTCGAGCGCGACCCACATCAAGTAAGCCACGCCCAGATATTTTGCGTAATCCATGAATGTCGGCATGGAAGACATCCAAGCACCGAACCCCGCCCAGATTGCACCGATCAAAACGACATTTCCAACCGCAACCCCAAGGCCAAAAGACGCAGCTCCTGACACATCGCGCCCCAAAGTGCGGGCAATGGTCATGGCCAGCAAAGGTCCCGGTGCCAATGTCATGGTGGTCAGTAAAACGAGGTAGGCGAATAAATCTGCAGTGGTCACGGTGTCTCTCCCAAATGTTGAAAGAGACCTAGCCGGAAGCGTTCACCGCCCTCATACCCCAGATTTGGTACGGGGGTGCAATTGGTGAAAAAAGATATCGAAGGGGTTGTCCGGCATTTGCCACAAAATTTTCAAAAGTTTGACATGTCCTTTTCAAGAGACTGTCAACTTGCGCGGTTATTTGGGTGTAAACTATTTGTTACGTTACGAGGGTCCCATGAACGCTTTTACACTTATTGGCACAACAATCATCGCCGGAATCTTTTCAGTATCTTCCGCAGGCAACGCCTTAGCAGACAGAAAAAAAGCTGAGGACATTCTGGCTTCGCTTCATGAAAAAGACGCGTTCGTCGCCGGTATCGAGTCTGATGGCGCAGACCGCATCCGTTATGCTGACCGTCTTACTATGCTGACCCAACGTGTCGCAGCCGCATCCTGCGCGTTGACGTCTGGCGTCGCTATCGAAGAAAGCCACGAGCATCTGGAAGAGGCCATGCATGAGACGGACATCATTCTCGAGGCTTTGCGCGACGGGAACGAACGGCTGCATATCGTTGGACCTGAGAAACGGAAAAGAACACTTCATGACCTAGATGCGCTGTCTGAGGAGTGGCAAGAAACGCATTCCGCTGTTGAATCGGTGCTGAACGACGGACACGATGTCGAAAATGCGCATGTCATCGACGATCACAACCTGTCCTTGCTTGAAAAAGCTCAAGTGCTGGCGGCCGACATTTCCGGTCAGTATTCCGATCCATTCGAAATCACGCAAGCCCAAGCAATGTTGATCACAATTGCGGGCCGTCAACGCATGCTCACGCAGAAAATGGCAAAAGATGCCTGCGAGATTTGGACAGGATATCACGCCGAAATCGGCCGCGCCGATCTTGAGAAGACAATGGGCTTTTACGAGAAATCACTCGTGGCTCTTCGCGATGGAATGCCCTCCCTCGGTATTATGGCGGCCCCTAACGAGACGATCAAAAAAGACCTCGACATAATCCTCGACCGTTGGTTCGTCATCAAAAGCAACTTGGTGAAGCTGCTGGCGGGCGAAGCGCTGACTATGGAGCAGAAATACGAGATATTCCACGACTTCAACATTGAGTTGGACGAGCTGGAACACCTGATCGACGACTACAAAAAATTCGTCGAAAGCCACCACGTATAAAGCAATTGGCGACAAAACACGCGGGGGGTCGATAAGATGGTGACACGAAATCGGCCCTCACCCATCCTCGCGTTTCTCCCAGCGCGCGGGACGAGCGGCGTATTTTCAAAAGCACAATAAGATCAGTATGTTAAGAAATTCCCCGCGCGCGGGGAATACCGTCAGAAGGCCTCAGGCTGCGCGTCTCGGGCCATATGATCAAGAACGGCATTCACAAATTTAGGCTCTTTTCCGTCAGGAAAAAATGCCTTCGCAACGTCCACAAACTCAACGATCACAACCTTGGGCGGCGTCTTCTTGGCGACCAGTTCAGCCCCGGCCGCGCGAAAAAGGGCGCGCAATGTCGGATCAATCCGATCAATCTTCCAAGTCTCAACGATCGCCCGATCCGCCATCTGATCAATCGCGCGCTGCTCTGTCACGGCGCCTTCAATAAGCCCGCGAAATGTATCGACATCCCCCTCGATCATCTCCTCGCCTTCATAGACCGCGCCAAAGCGGTGGTCTTCAAATTCGGCGCGCACAGCGTCAATCGACTGGCTGGAATGCTCCATCTGAAACAAAGCCTGCACAGCATAAAGCCGCGCCGCAGAGCGCATCGCGCGTTTTTGGTCTTTAGAGAGGGTCATGCGATCTGGAAGCTTCCATCGTCTTCAATATCCTTACCGCCCGGCCGGAACCCCAACCCGCGCGATTTCGCGCCGTATGTGCGCTGCATCGCGATCAGATGCAAGGCCGCAGCCGCGGCACCCCCACCTTTATTTTGATCCTTGGGATCAGCTCGGACTTCCGCTTGCTTCCTATCCTCAACCGTCAGGATACCATTGCCGATGTTACATCCTTGAAGCCCCAACAACATCAACCCGCGGGAGCTGTCATTACAGACGGTATCGTAGTGCGTCGTCTCTCCGCGAATGATGCAGCCCAGCGCGACGTAGCCATCGTAGTCGCCCTGCCGATCTGCAATGCGGATCGCGGGCGGAATTTCCAGCGCGCCCGGCATCTCGACAATCTCATGCTCCGCCCCCGCAGCCTCACATTCGGCCACGGCACCCGCCACCAGATTATCCGCAATGTCTTTGTAATAGGGTGAAACGACGATCAGCAGCTTCGTGGGCTTGTCCATCTTTGGCGTTTCCATCACGTGATGGGTTTCATGTCCGGCCATCTATGCGCCCTCCATCGGAATATTGCGTGTACCAGTAATCTCAAGCCCATAGGCATCAAGCCCCACAACCCTTGGTGAGGGGCTGTTCGTCAATAGCTCAAGCTTGCTCAATCCCAACGCTGCCAAGATCTGCGCCCCAAGCCCGTATTGGCGCAGCGTTTGAGGGGACACCTCCCCATCCGTCACCAGTTTCATGGTCGTGTCGCGCAACAACACCACCGCCCCCCTTCCCTCGGAGGCGATTGCCGCCATGGCACATCGAAGCTCATCAGCGGGGGATGGCCCCAAGCCCAGCACATCTTCGATAGGGTTCAGCGCATGCATCCGGGTCAGAACAGGTGCATCATCGTTCAGATCACCCATGGTAAGCGCAATATGTTCGGCGCCTTGGGTTTCATCGGTGAAGACACGCATCATCCAATCACCACCAAACTCGGACGTCACCGCTTGCTGCGTGACCTCTTTGACAAGATTGTCGTGGCGTCGGCGATACGCGATCAAATCGCTGATGGTACCAATTTTTAGTCCATGCAACTGCGCGAAACTTACGAGGTCAGGCAAACGAGACATGGTGCCGTCTTCGTTCATGATCTCACAGATTACGCCTGACGGGTTCAATCCCGCCAAACGCGACACATCCACAGCGGCTTCGGTATGTCCCGCCCGTACCAAAACGCCGCCGTCCCGCGAGCGGAGCGGGAAAATATGGCCCGGCGTTGCGATGTCCGACGCGGTTTTGGAAGCATCAATTGCGACAGCAACAGTGCGGGCACGATCATGCGCTGATATCCCCGTCGTCACACCTTCACGCGCCTCGATAGAAATCGTAAACGCCGTTTCATGCCTCGAAGAGTTGCAAGAGGCCATCAGCGGGAGACCCAACGCATCAATTCTGTCGCTTGTGAGTGTCAAACAGATCAAGCCCCGCCCGTGCTTGGCCATAAAGTTAATCGCTTCAGGCGTCGCCATTTGAGCAGGGATGACCAGATCGCCTTCATTTTCGCGATCTTCATGATCAACGAGAATAAACATCCGCCCGTTGCGAGCGTCATCGAGAATGTCTTCGATCGGTGAAATTGCGTCGGAATAGTCAGTCATGGTCAGCGTCCTTTGCTGCCATGGCAGATAGTGCCTTTCCAGTGTCTTGGAAAGGGCAACGCCACGCTCTTATGGGCGAGGAGGGAATTTGATTTGGCGGTGTTTGGCCAATGCGCGGCAATAGCTGGTCCAATCGCGGAAGTCTTCACTGAAGGCAACGCTCCATCCGCGGTCGCGCCATTCCTGCGCCGTTTCATTGAGCTCTGGTGTCATGTCTCGGCCAGCTTCTGTTGTTGCTGCTGCAGCCCAAACTGCACTGGATTGAATAGCAAATTCACGGCTATCTGGGTCTTCAAGAAAGTCGGCAATCCCAAGAAGCAGGCCACCACAATTCGCCATAGACAAGCTTATCGGCTGCCCGGCATATGAGGGCAGTGGCGCCATCAAAGCTGCAATCAATGCGAGGTATTTCATCAGCACTCTCCTTGATGACCGCATCATGGCTGCTGAATTTGAAGAAAATTAGGCGATCTTAGGGTTGCGCACCAAAAAACTGCTCTGCCTTCAGGAAGCCAGCCAGCTTAGCGGCTGCAGACCAGTCTCTTTCGTCAGACGTTTCGCCTACGACAAGCACGCCATCCTTGGGCAGTCCGGCGGCGCGTATAGGCACCAGCACATCTTCTGCGATCTTCGACCAGCTATCCGAAAAATGAGGGGCAAACGCGCATCTAAGGTCGATGCCATGCTGCGCAAATTGGTCTTGCACTTCCAAAGGGTCTACGGGTCGATGGGCGAGCGCTGTCAACTTTGCTGCGACATGGAAAAGCCGCGTCACACGCAATTCAGGGGCGATTTGGCCCGGCCTCAACACACGAAGTGCGTTGTTCGAGAAAAGAAAGCCAACAACGTCGTGGCCAGACGCTGCACGCACTGACGCGTAGGTCTTATACGGCAATCCAAGTGCTTTCGCCCGTTTCACCCGGGTGCGGAGCACCTCAATAGGCAAGGTCGGCAGCAAGTCTCTCCGTGCTTTGGTCCAGCATTGCTTTCGCCAACCATATCCGGCCTCCATGGTGGGACCGTTGTTATGACCAAGCATTGTCATGCCCAATCTTGCAAGCGTGCAACATAACGCGCAAGCGTGTCGATTTCGAGATTGATCCGATCTCCAACCTTCGCGTCGCCCCAATTCGTGACTGACTTGGTATGCGGAATAAAGTTGATCCCGAAACGCGTTCTATCCACCTCGTTTACCGTCAGCGATGTTCCATTGAGAGCCACGGAACCTTTTGGGGCAATAAAACGCGCCAGAGCATCTGGTGCCTCAAGCGTAACACGCGTGCTGTCGCCTTCGTCGATCATCGCGGAAATCACGGCGACACCGTCAACATGTCCTGAAACGATATGTCCGCCCAACTCGTCCCCGACCTTTAAAGCCCGTTCGAGGTTCACACGTGAACCCTCGCGCCAATCCTCAAGGTTCGTTTTCGAAACGCTTTCTGCGGAGATTTCAACGTCAAACCAGTCCTCACCAAGCGTGACCACTGTCAGGCAGCATCCATCACAGGCAATAGACGCCCCAATGTCTATTCCGTCCGTATCATAGGAACATTTGATCCGAGCGCGCAGATCACCGCGTTGCTCAAGCTCTATGATTTGACCGATATCGGTGACGATGCCCGTAAACATGAAATTTACCTCAGTTGATGCAAGACTGGACCTAACGTGGCGGAGGATATGCTGCAAGCGAGCAACCCCGTGCCATATTGACGCCGAAATTTTGTCGTAGCGTCAAGCTTGAGTTTGGTGCCACTGGCATCGATGTGTTAGCTGTCCGCAATCGCAGTCAGCAGGGAATGAGTGTGATGTCTCAACAGGGAAGAACCTTCCTGTTTTTACAAGGTCCTCACGGGCCGTTCTTCTATCGTCTGGGCAAAATGCTTCAGACGGCCGGAGGTAATGTCTGGCGCGTCGGTTTTAACAAAGGCGATGACGCGTTCTGGTTCTCTAACAAAACCTACATTCCGTTCACCGACCCGCAAGACACATGGCCGGACCGTTTTCGTGCACTGGTATCAGAAAAGGGTGCGACCGACATTGTCCTCTATGGCGATACGCGGCCCATTCACGCTCAGGCTATCGAGATTGCCAATACGCTTGGTTTGACAGTCCATGTGTTCGAAGAAGGGTACTTGCGCCCATACTGGGTCACCTATGAGCGTGGTGGAACCAATGGCAATTCACGTCTGATGCACATGTCTGTTCAGGACATGCGGAACGCACTCGACGGGATGGATTTGGACCTACCCGACGCGCCCGCCCGTTGGGGAGATATGCGCCAGCATGTTTTCTACGGGGCGCTCTATCATTATTTTGTCTTTCTGCGGAATTGGAAATACCGAAACTTCAAGCCGCATCGCGCGATTCCTGTGACCAAAGAGTTCCGGCTCTATGTGAAGCGATTGCTGACCATGCCATTTACTTGGTTGCAACGCGCAGGCGCTACGTTGCGCATCAAACATGGCGGGTTTCCCTATCATCTGTGTTTGCTTCAACTGGAGCATGATTCCAGCTTTCAGATGCATTCGCCGTTTAGCACCATGACGGAATTCCTGGACCTTACCATCGAAGGATTTGCCAAAGGTGCGCCAAGTCATCATCATCTCGTGCTAAAGGCCCACCCTCTTGAGGATGGACGCGTTCCGCTACGACGCGAAATTAGAAGGATTTCGCGGGAGAAGGGCGTCGCGGCGCGCGTTCATTATGTCCGCGGAGGGAAACTCGCCCAACTTCTCAACACGGCACGCAGCGCCGTCACGGTGAACTCAACCGCAGCGCAACAGGTATTATGGCGCGGATTTCCGCTGAAAGTGTTTGGTGACGCGGTCTACAACAAGCCAGAATTCGTTTCCACACAATCACTGGCAGAGTTTTTCACGACACCCACGCGACCTGACAGCAAAGCTTATCGTGACTACAGACACTATCTTCTTGAAACTTCACAGATTCCGGGCGGCTTTTATTCGGCACGTGGCAGACGTCAGTTGCTGCGCCAAGTTGTCGATATGATGCTTACGCCGGAAGATCCGTATGATGCGTTAACCTCAGGCACTGCGACGCCACGGCAACAGTTACACGTGATCAATTGATCGAAGGTCTTTCTTTTTCACCACGATTCTATACGGTTGAAAGAAAAACTTGAGGCAGTTTCCCAACGAGGAGCTCACGCAGTGTCTATCCTATCTAAAAAGGGCGCCCGATTTGCGTCCTTCGTGTTGGTTGCGGCGGTTGTCGTTGCCTGCGGCTTGCCGCGCTCCGGTCCCGGTAAGAAAGAGATTTTTGCAGGGTCCGTTCAGCAACAAGGCGACGCCTTCATCGTGTCCGTCAATAGTAGGGTTACTCGGGCCACGTCCGTGCAACCCGTTCTCGGATTCTCTCAAGCGTTCTTAAACGCGGGCGTGCTTGGTTCAGATACGATCAACCCCGGGGACACACTTGGTCTGTTGATCTACGAAAACGTCGATGACGGACTTCTGGCAGCATCCGGCGCGAATGCAACACCACTCGATGAAGTTCAGGTCGATGGAAACGGATTTATTTTTGTTCCGTATGCCGGACGCATCAAAGCCGCCGGAAACACGCCTGAAAGCTTGAGACGTATCATTACGGGAAAGCTTGATACACAAACGCCTGATCCGCAGGTCATCGTTCGTCGTGTTGCAGGTGACGGATCAACGGTCTCCATCGTGGGTGGTGTAGGCCAACAAGGCCTCTTCGCAATTGAGCGCCCTACCCGCACCCTCTCTGCCATGATTGCCCGCGCCGGTGGTCTGGCCATTCAACCTGAGATCGCACAAATCACGGTCCTGCGTGGCAGTCACCGTTCGAAAGTTTGGTTTGAAGACCTCTATTCAAACCCCAAGTTTGACATCTCACTGCGCGGCGGTGACCGTATCTTGGTGGAAGAAGACACACGTGCCTTCACAGTCTTGGGCGCGACTGGCGCGCAAAACAGACTTGAGTTTGAGACGCAAACGCTGTCTGCCATTGAGGCGATCGCTCAGGTGGGCGGCCTGAATTCAAATCTCGCAGACCCGACCGGTGTGTTTGTCTTCCGCAATGAGCCCGCCGAGATCGCCAATCAGGTCTTGGGCCGCTCTGACCTGCAAGGCACGCAGCGCATGGTCTATGTGCTTGATTTGACTGAACCAAATGGAATGTTCGACGCGCGTGACTTCATCGTTCGAGATGACGATACGGTCTATGTGACCGAAGCGCCGTTTGTCACGTGGAATAAAACTATCTCGGCTTTGACTGGGTCATTGGCATCGGTCAACGCGCTGTCCAACGCCACAGGCTCAAACTGACGTGACGACCGGGACGCAAGTCCCCACAAAGGCCGCGAGCGACACCTCCCATCGCTCGCGGCTTTTCTATTTCAATGGCGGTTTTTTCACACAATCCCGCGTCAGACGCATTCTTGATCTTGCAGGCTATGATCTGAGCCTTGGCAAACCATCGGACGACGATCAGATAGCGGTCTGGGGATGGAGCCCGACCTCGGGGCGCGGCGCGGCGGTAAGCGAAAAAACAGGTGCAAGGCTCGTTCATATCGAAGATGCCTTTTTGCGGTCCATTAAACCGGGTCGTGACGGTGAGCCCCCTCTTGGCCTAACCATTGATCATAAACGCCCGTATTTCGATAGCTCGGGCCCCTCTGATCTTGAGACACTCTTGATGGAAACGCCGCTTGATGATGCGGCGCTCATGAACAGGGCGCGTGCGAACATTGAGCGGATTAAGTTGCTGCATCTCTCAAAATACAATGATTTCGATCTAGACACTGCAATGCCGGAGCCCGGTTATGTGCTCGTCATTGATCAAACGCGCGGCGACGCTTCTATAGAATATGGTGGCGGATCAGTTGCCGCTTTTCGCGAGATGCTGGTCTATGCGCAACAAGATCATCCGACTGCGCGCATCATTATCAAGTCCCATCCCGAAGCTGCGGGTGGACATCGCTCAGGACATTTTGGCCCTGAACATTTGACAGACAGAATGACATTGTTGGGCGACCCCGTGTCACCATATGCATTGATGGAGGGGGCAATTGCGGTTTACACCGTTAGCTCAGGCATGGGGTTTGAGGCGATTTTGGCTGGACATAAACCGGTTGTCTTCGGCCAACCATTCTATGCCGGATGGGGACTGACCCAAGATCACCAGCCTATTGATCGAAGAACGCGTAACCTTACCCGCGCGCAGCTTTTTGCGGGCGCGCTGATGCTGTATCCGAAATGGTATGACCCATATCGTGACGAGCTGTGCACATTGGAACGCACGCTTGACACGTTAGAAGCGTTGACGCGTGCACATCGGGAGGATCGTCAAGGTTACGCCGCCCTTGGAATGAGTTTGTGGAAGCGTAAACCTCTTCAGGCCGTGTTTGGTCCGCTTGAGTTCTGCTCCTCTATCAAAGAAGCCATAAGCACCCAAAAGCCAATTTTGGTTTGGGCGAGCAAGGCAGACAATGAATTTCAAGGTGCTGAAAATACCCAAATAACAAGGGTCGAAGACGGTTTTTTGCGATCACGCGGACTAGGCGCCGACCTGATCCCTCCTTTGTCCCTCGTTACCGACAAGCGCGGTATATATTATGATGCCACGTCACCCTCTGACCTCGAAGCACTTATCTCACAGACCACAGAGCTGCCCCAGAGTATGATCGAGCGGGCGAGCAAATTACAGCGTCAGATTGTCCAGCTTGGCCTAACAAAATACAACTTGGGAGGAGGTAAGATCACCTTCGACGCGGCCGGAAAAGAGATCATCCTTGTGCCAGGACAAGTTGAAGATGATGCATCAATTCGCAAAGGCACAACGACCGTTTCGACGAACACGGCACTGCTTGCAGCCGCTCGAATGGATTTTCCTGACGCGTTCCTGATCTACAAACCACATCCAGATGTCGAGGCAGGTCTACGCGATGGCAAGGTCGAAGAGACCGCAGCAGACCTCATCGCATCAAATGCAGATCCCGTTGCCTTGCTACAATCCGTAGACCGGGTGGCCACGATGACGTCGCTACTTGGCTTTGAAGCTCTACTTCGTGACATTCCTGTGAGTTGCTATGGTGCGCCGTTTTACGCGGGATGGGGGCTTACGGATGACCGAGCCGACACACCCCAGCGCCGCGTGGCGCAACCAACGCTGTCGCAGCTGCTAAACGCGGTACTTATTCAATACCCGCGCTACTATGATCCCATCACAGGGCAACCCTGCCCCCCAGAAGTCGCGCTTGAACGCCTTGCGACGGGTAAACTCCCAAAGCCTGGTCCCGGAAATCGTCTTCTTGCGAAGCTGCAAGGTGTGTTTTCGAGTTTTGCGCCGCTCTGGCGAAAATAAAAAGGGCCCCCGCTTTTCAGCGAGGGCCCGATCCCAATCTGTTTTGAGGGGACAGACAGTAGGGATATCTACTTGATCTCAGCAGCAGAGTCGTTGCTCATTGAGAAGAAACGGATCAAGTCTGTGTTGCGTGTTGCGATATCGGCTTCAGCTCTCACTTTGCGCTCCGCAGCGCTTTCGTTTGCCCATGCTCCGATGCCTTGTGCTTGTGACAGATCACCTTGGGATGTTTCGCCAAGGATACGCTCAGCCGCGGAGTCGTTACTCAACGCGAAGAACTGCTTTACGGAGCGGTCTCCAGCCGCCGCAGGAGCGGCGAAGGACAATGCAACGACGGCGGATGTGATGACGATTTTCATGATAAATTTCTCCAGTTTTTCTATGGCGCTGATAGTCATGTGATGCGGTCAGCGGCGTTTCTAGTGTTTGTGATGAACAAAATAGAAGCACCGTCGATCACGCTCAACGCACGTACGCGTTATAAATCGAAAATTTATGTGCAAATTCGCACCAATTCGGTGCGGTATCGAGCAACAGATGACGACCCCGTCAGAATGGCTCACGACGCAGTCATCGACGAAACCAAGTGGCGGTTTGCTACGTATCTACACGGAATAAGTCCGTCCGGCACAACCGTCGCATCACGAGGTGGTTTGTACGAAACCAACCTGACCGGTTGGAAGAATCATCGCAGCCGACAGAATGTTGCTTCGCCAAGCGTCGGTATCAACGGAAATTCGACTGTCTTTGAGGTGCGGATGATCGAACGGAGAGTGCCCATGTGCAACCCATTGGCCATCACCACGCGCGACCCCGAGAAACTCGGGATGCCCCCATGTGAGAACGCGCGGCGTTTGATCATCAAGTGGACGCCTTGGATCAGCTGCAGCATGAACAACGTGCAAATTCCCACTCGAAACGATCAATTGTCGCGCCCGCAACCACGCGATGGCCTGTTCACCCATCGCTTCACGCAAAGCCTCTGCTGCCTCGACAGCATTGCTGCCATCAATCAAGCCACCACCTAATCGTAATCCGAAACTCTCAAACGTCGCCGCAGCACCGTCTTTAAGCCACCGCGCATGTCGCGCGACAGGTGTGTCAAGAAAATCGAGGCACATCTGCTCATGATTTCCTAACAAACACACCACATTGTCGGGAAACTCCTGCGTCAACTCTTGCATCCGCGCAATGACGTCCCTGCTTGAGGGGCCGCGGTCAATAAGATTGCCAACGAAAACCAGTTTCGGGTCCTTTAAGCGATGCGCTCCAATCTCCCGATCTATGAGCTCTAGCACCCGCTCCAATAAATCTGAACGCCCATGTAGATCGCCGATGACAAAGATGGGTTGTGTGGGCATAGGAAGACTGGTCACACCCCTTGTCGTTGGCTGTGATAGGGATTTGCCCTTTCCTAACAGTGAGCCAAGTAAGCTCATCAAACCTGCCTTCTTTTAAGATCTTGCCTAGCCCTAGTGACGGTCAAGCAGCCTCACAATGCAAGTAAAACTGTCACCAATTTTTGTAACTTAGGAGAATAGTGATTGGATATTTGACCCTGCCGCAGAATTCAGAGACCAAAGGTCAACAATTGAAAGGCTTTGATATGTCTAATCCACCCCGTACTGCTCTCGTGACCGGATCGGCCGGATTTATCGGTTACCACCTGTGCGCGCGATTGCTGGCTGACGGGTTCACGGTCGTGGGACTAGACGGATTCACCGATTACTATGACGTCACATTGAAGCAGCGCCGTCACCAGATGCTGAGTCAGAATGCTGGATTTACCCCAGTGGAGGGGCTTCTGGAAACCGACGATCTGGTCATGTCACTCTTTGAAGCCCATAAGCCTGATGTCGTTGTTCATCTTGCTGGCCAAGCAGGCGTGCGCTGGTCGATCGAGAATCCCCGCGCTTATGTGGACGCGAACCTCATTGGCAGCTTCAACATCATCGAGGCGGCACGCGCTTTTACTCCAGACCACCTCCTGATGGCGTCAACATCTTCAGTATTCGGTGCAAACACCCAAATGCCTTATGCAGAGACCGACAAAGCCGACACTCAAATGAGTTTCTACGCGGCCACGAAAAAGGCCAATGAGGCAATGGCTCATAGCTATGCGCACCTCTACGACATTCCGACGACGATGTTTCGCTTCTTCACAGTCTACGGCCCCTGGGGTCGGCCAGACATGGCATTGTTCAAGTTTACCAAAGCTATTTTGGCAGACGAGCCAATCGACGTGTACAATCACGGTGACATGCAGCGCGACTTTACGTATGTGACCGATCTCGTCGAAGGTATTCGGCTGCTTATCGACACGCCGCCCGTCCGCCCCGACGGGCCCGTGCCGCAAAGCGATAGCCTTTCGGCTGTGGCTCCATGGCGGGTCGTCAACATTGGAAACGGCGCGCCTGTTAAGCTTCTCGACTACATTGAAGCAATCGAAGCCGCGACTGGGAAGACCGCGATTAAAAACATGATGGACATGCAGCCAGGGGACGTGCCGGGGACTTGGGCCGAAGCAAGTCTATTGAAATCCTTGACCGGGTATGCCCCGTCAACGGACGTCAAAACCGGCGTAAAAGCCTTCGTGGACTGGTATCGCGAGTACTATCACGCATAAAAAACGGGCCTTCCTTTTGGAAGACCCGTTGCTCAGTCTGGGGGGAGACAGACGAGAGCTTATTGTGCGTGACGCTCAGCAGCCGAGTCGTTGCTCAGAGCGAAGAAGCTCAACAGGCTAGAGTTGCGTGTTGCAACGTCAGCTTCTGCGAAGACTTTGCGCTCAGCAGCGGATTCATTCGACAAAGCGCCGACAGTTTGTGCTGCAAAGATATCGCCATTCGATGTTTCACCGACGATGCGCTCAGCTGCTGAGTCATTGCCCAGCGCGAAGAAGGCTTGAGCGTTTGAGACGTCAGCAGCAGCAGGTGCAGCGAAAGACAGGGCGACGAGGGCGGATGCGAGTACAGTTTTCATTTTAGGTCTCCAGTTTGTGTGTGCCTCTGGGGCGTTATGTGTGCGGCGTGTTGCCGTTTGATGAAATGAATATGCATCCTGCGAGCATCGCTCTCAATGCACGTTTTTACTAATATTCCTAAACTTCTGCGCTTTTGTGCACATATATATCTCCACCTCGGCCCACACCCTCACGCCCCCGTGAGATTTCCCTCACATCCCGTGAAACGGACGAAACACAGGCTTCTGCTTGCCAAAAATATGCGATCCCGTCGCTGATCGAAGCGACTCGAGGCCCGAAAGACGCGTCGCCTCACCACCTGTCTCTTGTCCGAAGGACGCATCACGCAAGCTGGCAGGCTTTCAATCAGATCAAGATCGCAGCCAAATATGCATGATATCTGACGCAACTCTGCGCTGCTCATGCAGCTTGAACCTGGACACTGCCTCTAAGGCGGATACTTCCAGATTGCCGATACCGGGACGCGCATCCGCGCCAAGGACGATCCCAGCCTGCATGACAATAAGCCTGTCCACCAAGTCGGCTTTCAGCAACGCTGACGCAAGCACACCGCCCCCTTCACAGAAAACCCGGGTCAACCCGGCGTCGCCTAACCTCTTCAGCGCGGTCTCGACGGCATTCTTCTGGTCTACCTCGCATAAAATAGCGCCAGCATCACGCCATGCGTGCTTTGCCTTTTCCGATGCATTAGAACCATGGAGAAGCCAGACCGGGACATCGCGCGCAGTGGTGAAGAGCGGGCCTTCCAACGGCAAATCCAGTCTCCTGCTCATGACAGCACGAACCGGTTGGCGCATAATCCCGAGGTCACGCACGGTCAGCGACGGCAAATCAGCACGCGCAGTTCCTGCGCCGATCAAGACCGCATCATAACATGCACGCATCGCATGCACTTCGCGCCGCGCATCGGCCCCTGTGATCCACTGACTTTCCCCTGTTTGGGTGGCAATCCGTCCATCAAGTGACATCGCCAGCTTCAAAGTCACCATTGGCCTATGCTGCTCAACTCGCGATAGGAAGCCTTGGTGATCAAGCGTCGCCTTGTCGGCCAAAACACCCTCGGTCACCTCAACTCCCGCATCCCGCAGCAGAGCGATGCCACGCCCAGAGACGCGAGGGTCTGGGTCTGATATTGCAACGACAACGCGCGAGACACCTGAATTGATCAGCGCCAAGGCGCAGGGTCCGGTTTTTCCTGTATGCGCGCATGGCTCCAGCGTTACGAAGGCATCGGCCCCCTGTGCCTGTTCGCCAGCTTGTTCCAAAGCGACAACTTCAGCATGCGGACGGCCCCCATCTTGCGTCCAGCCACGCCCGACAACACGACCGTTTTTCACGATAACGCATCCGACGCTGGGGTTCGGCCAAACACGACCCAAGCCTCGACGCCCTAGCGTCAAAGCGAGCGCCATCCAGCGCGCGTCATCCGGGCGCGCTGATGCAACAGTCATAACTTAGTCGTCGGTTGGAATTGACGGACGCAGTTCTGATACGAACTCTTCAAAATCATCTGCCGCTTGGAAGTTTTTATAGACCGACGCAAAGCGCACATAGGCGACTGTATCGATCCGTGCGAGAGCCTCCATAACGATCTCACCGATTGACGTCGACGGAATATCCGTCTCCCCCATGCTTTCGAGACGACGGACAATACCGGAAATCATTTGATCAATACGTTCCGGTTCAATCGGGCGCTTTTGCATAGATATGCGAATGGAGCGTTCCAGCTTATCACGATCAAAGTCTTCGCGCTTCCCTGAGGTTTTGATCACTACAAGATCACGCAGCTGAACGCGCTCGTATGTCGTGAAACGGCCCCCGCAAGCCGGGCAAAAACGACGGCGTCTGATCGCCACATGGTCCTCGGCCGGACGCGAGTCCTTCACCTGAGTGTCAACATTTCCACAAAACGGACAGCGCATTCCGACATTCCCTCTCTAGCCTCTGGGTGTTCTTCCCCAGTTATCCACAGCGAGTATAGGACAGCCCATAGCGTTTGGGTAGTGGTGAATTTAGACCGCTACATGAGCCACAATCGGGCGCGTGTGTGGCCTGTCACGGTGCTCAAACAGGTAAATCCCTTGCCATGTCCCAAGCGCCAATTGCCCGTTGACCACCGGAACGGAAAGCGACACAGGCATCATCGCCGCCTTGATATGGGCCGGCATATCATCCGGCCCTTCATAGGTATGGTTCAGATAAGACATGGACGGATCGTCTGTTTTAGGTACCAGCCGAGAGAAATAGGCCTGCAAATCCGTCTGCACCTCCGGATCTGCATTCTCTTGGATCAGTAACGAGCACGAAGTGTGGCGCACAAACAGCGTTATCAAACCAGATTTCACGTCTTTCCCTGCAACCCAAGAGACGACGTCTTTGGTGAACTCGTATAGGCCGGGACCAGTCGTCGAAAGCGTAAAGATGTTTTGCATGGCTCGTCTTTGCGACACGATTAAGAAGCTACTAGATCAGCCTTCAACCAAAGTCTTTAAATTTGAGAGACCACGTTCGTAGTCCGCGCCGACCCAACTATCCATCATCAAACCCATCCAGCGCCCGACGGGGGAGGCACCCATATCAACGTCTAACCCCCAAGTGACGTTGGTCACGCCGTCTGCTTCATTTAGCTTATAGTGCGCTGTTGCGGTTCCCATTTCGCCAAAGTCCAAGGCAGAGGAGAGGCGTTCGTTCGGCACACTCTCAATGATCTCCATCGCGCCATTGCCGACGTTTGGGTTGTCAGAAGCCCATTCCATCTTGGCCCCAACCCCTTCGGCAATGTCGCCGTAAACCGTCTGAACATTTGGGTCCATTCCGAGCCAAGGCGACCATTCTTCTGTCGCCTTGAGATTGTTGACATAAGGCCAGATCTTTTCTGCTGGTGCGTTGATCTCAGCAGTGCGTTCAACTGTGACCTCGCGCGGCAGAACCATGCCAATAGCGATGAAGATTACAGCGATCACGGCAATCGAGCCTAAAATCCATTTCAGAATACGCATCCACAAGCCTCCCTCAGATTATAGCAAGGGGTAGCTTATCACAGATGCGCGTTTTTTCAGCACCAAAGAAAAGGGCGCCCTGCGGCGCCCGATTTTCTTATTGATCGAGAAAGCTGCGTAATTTGCGGCTTCGGCTCGGATGCTTCAGTTTTCGCAGCGCTTTTGCCTCAATTTGGCGAATACGCTCCCGCGTGACGGAGAACTGCTGACCAACTTCTTCCAACGTATGATCGGTATTCATCCCGATACCAAAACGCATGCGCAGCACACGTTCTTCGCGTGGTGTAAGGGAAGCCAGAACCCGTGTCGTGGTCTCTTTCAGATTTTCCTGAATGGCAGAATCCAGCGGCAACACTGCATTCTTGTCCTCGATAAAATCGCCGAGTTGGCTGTCTTCCTCATCGCCAATCGGCGTCTCCAGCGAAATCGGCTCCTTGGCGATCTTCATCACCTTGCGGACTTTTTCCAAAGGCATTTGTAGCTTTTCAGCCAATTCCTCTGGCGTCGGCTCGCGACCGATTTCATGCAGCATCTGGCGACCGGTGCGCACCAGCTTGTTGATCGTTTCGATCATATGGACCGGAATACGGATGGTGCGTGCTTGGTCTGCAATCGAGCGCGTGATCGCCTGACGGATCCACCATGTTGCGTAGGTGGAGAATTTGTAGCCGCGACGATATTCGAATTTATCTACCGCCTTCATCAGCCCAATGTTACCTTCTTGAATGAGATCAAGGAATTGCAGGCCGCGGTTCGTGTATTTCTTGGCAATCGAAATGACGAGGCGCAAGTTCGCTTCGACCATTTCCTTTTTGGCCTGACGGGCTTCTTTCTCGCCCTTTTGGACCTGAGCGACGATACGTCGGAATTCGGTAATATCGACGCCGACATATTGGCCGACCTGCGCCATTTCAGCCCGCAAATCCTCAACTTTTTCGCGTGAACGCTCAATCAGCGCGACCCAGCCACGGCCAGTTTTCTCAGCAATTCTGTCAACCCAGCCGGGATCAAGCTCGTAGCCGCGATATTCGTCGATAAACTCGCGGCGGTTGATGCGAGCTTGGTCCGCTAGTTTCACCATCGAGCTATCAATCGACATGATGCGGCGGTTGATGCCGTAAAGCTGGTCGATCAGGGCCTCAATACGGTTGTTGTGCAAGTGAAGCGAGTTCACCAAATCAACGATCTCTTGGCGCAGCTTCTGATACGCGCCTTCTTCCTTTTTAGAGAACGTGTCGTCATGGTTGATCGCCGCAGAGATACGAAGGTCCTGCATTTCCGCCAGTTTTTCGTAATCTCCAGCAATAATGTCCAATGTCTCCAGAACGCGAGGCTTCAAAGCTGCTTCCATCGCAGCGAGCGACAGGTTGGCCTGTTCGTCCTCATCATCCTCATCATCGTCAGACGTGATGGGGTTGCCATCGGCATCCAGCTCTTGCTTTTCTTCTTTGTTTTCGGCGGCTGGCGCACCTGGTGTTGCGGCAACGGCTTCGGTCTCGTCCCCGTCTTCATCCATTTGGTTGCCGAACGTGGTCTCAAGATCGATCACGTCGCGCAGCAAAATGTCTTCGGACAAAAGCTCGTCACGCCAGATTGTGATCGCTTGGAATGTCAACGGGCTTTCGCAAAGCCCTTCGATCATCGTCTTGCGACCCGCCTCGATGCGTTTCGCAATCGCAATCTCACCCTCGCGAGATAGCAATTCGACTGAACCCATTTCGCGCAGATACATGCGAACAGGGTCGTCTGTCCGGTCAAGCGCTTCCGTGTTCGACCCAGCGAGCACAATGTCTTTCGGTCCATCTTTGGTGACGAGTTCTTTTGAACTGTCGTCCTCGGCCTCTTCTTCCTCAATGATATTGATGCCCATCTCTGAAAGCATCGACATCACATCTTCGATCTGCTCGGAGGCGACCTGATCAGGTGGCAAAACCTGATTGAGTTGGTCGTAGGTGATATATCCACGCTGACGCGCTTCAGCGATCATCTTCTTGACCGCAGCCTGGCTCATATCGAGGCCTGCTGCGGTGTCTTCGCGTTCCTGCTTCTGGTCGTCTGTGTCTTTGGGGGCCATGTGAGTGCTCCTGCTAACGCGATGTGGCTACGGGTCGCGAAGTGATTCGGTCCGATTCGTTTCCGAATCAATATCGCGAATCGGAATGATTCGCACGCGGGTTTCGTTTACCGCTATTTACTTTCTTTTCTTTACCCAAACCTCACCATCAATGAGGCTTTGCAGATAATTTGACATAGCGCCACGGTCCTCGCTGTCACCTTCGTCGTCGCTCATTGATTTTCGATCTGCGGCTTCTCGTGCAACCGCTGCCTGACCGACCCGCCAAGTCAGACCTTCATCCGCCACGCCATCAAGGTCTTCCACGGCTTCCTCTACTTCACGCTGCACGCCCCGCCGTGCTTCCAATTTTGCCAGCTCTTCGGCCAAGGTCATGCGGGTCAGCTCTGCATCCGCCCCGCTTCTGGTTGCGGGGACAGTCTGCACATGGCGCAGGGAATATAGCTTTTCAAGTGGTGCCGGACCCAGTTCGGCCTCTAAAATTTTTCGCAACACCTCTCGGTCGGTCTCCTCTTCGTGACGCAGCAGGGCTGCCATCAATGCGCGATGCTCTGGTCCATGCAGGTCGAGTGTCTCCAGATCGGACAGGAAATGGCCGACGAGCATTGGGTGGTTCACGAGGATCGCGAGGATCACTGCTTCGCGAACTCGTTCTTCGACATCGGTGCTTTGGGCCAATAGCGAATTCTTGGTCGAGGGGACTGCAACGCCGCGATCAGGGAAGCCGCCACGCGCCTTCCAATTGCTGCTTTTGGTGTTGCCCTTCTGCCACCCACCCTTATCACGCTTAGGGCGTTGGGCCGCGAAGAGCTCCGACCTGAGATACTTGATCTCTGCGGCATAGTGGTTGCGCAGACCTGCATCATTGATCTTTCCAAGTGCCTGACGCAGCGACTGATCCAAAGCCGCTTTACGCTCAGGGCTGTCGAGAACCAGCCCGTCAGTTTCGCGTTGCCATAGCAAATGCACCAGCGGTTTGGCCCGCTCAACCAGCTCGCGCACTGCACCGGCGCCCTTCTCTTTTAGCAGATCATCAGGGTCTAGGCCTTCTGGCAGGATACAGAAGCGCAAAGACTGGCCCGGTCCGATCAGCGGCAAAGCCAAATCAATCAAACGCAACGCAGCGCGCTGCCCTGCTGTATCTCCATCCAGCATGATGATCGGCTCTGGCGCGATCCGCCATAAAAGCTGCAACTGCATCTCTGTCACCGCCGTGCCAAGTGGTGCAACCGTCGCACCGAACCCTGCTTCGGAAAGTGCGATCACATCCATATAGCCTTCGGCCACGATCAGCTGGTTGCCCTTGCCCGACGCTTCACGCGCAGGACCATGGTTGTAGAGCGAGCGGCCCTTATCAAACAATTCCGTCTCGGGCGAGTTCAGATATTTCGCATTATCAGCCGGGTCCATCGCCCGACCACCGAACGCGATGCACCGTCCGCGTGCATCGCGGATCGGGTACATGATCCTATTGCGGAAGGTGTCATAGGGCTTCTTGCCCTTATTGGAGGCCTTGGCCAGACCAGCTGCCAAAATCAGCTCTTCTTTGACGCTCTTGCCCGTCAGATGATCCCAAAGCGCTTGCCAACCATTGGGTGCGAACCCGATCTCCCACCGGTCCAGCGCTTCGCCAGCGAGCTTGCGCTTCGACAAATACTCCCGCGCGTCGGTCCCTGCATTGGTCTTCAGCTGCAGCTTGAAGAACTGCACAGCCTGCTCCATCACATCGGCCAGCTCGGAGCGGCGATCCTGCTTTTCCTGCGCTTTTGGATCGCGCGCAGGCATGGTCATGCCCGCTTCGCGCGCCATGATCTCCACCGCTTCCATGAAGGACACGTTTTCTGTTTCCTTAATGAACCCAAGCGCGTCGCCCTTGGCGTGACAGCCGAAACAATAGTAATAACCCTTCTTGTCATCGACATGGAAAGACGCGGATTTTTCCTGATGGAAGGGGCATGGCGCCCACATATCGCCCTTACCCGGCTGAGATTTGCGCGTATCCCACATCACCTTGCGCCCGACCACCTGCGCGATGGAAGTGCGGCTTTTCAATTCGTCAAGAAATCCGGGTGGCAGGCTCATGCCATACTATATCGTAGCGCATGGGCGAAGAGTCTAGCCAGCGACCGACTCTCGGCTTCAGTTTTTCCGGAGAAATGCGATCAGCAGTAAAACAACTCCGCCACCACCTGTTAGGATCACAAAAAATTTGAAGATACGTCCGACCAGGACTGGGTCACTGGATTTAGCCGCAAGACCGGGACCGATCAGGTAACAGATCAACGCGACAGCCAGCCCCTGAACACCGTACATTCCCAACTGAAAATTGTTACACTTCACGAGGCGATCTGTGCTTGAGCCGCGATGGACCGCATTATCGTTTCCAGTTCATGCACCAAGGTCGGTGCGAAGGCGCGAAAAACCATGAGGTCGTAGCCATCAGACCGCCAAATAATGATCGCGGACATGTGTCCGATCAGCGAGCGCGCGACATCACCTTCGGTCATCGCACAAAAGTTTAATGGGCAAAGCCGTGCCAAGACATCACGTGTTCCATCGCCCTCAAGTGCGACACAAGCCCACGCATCCGACTGGTCCGTTACCGCCGCATTCAGTCGTGGCAGCTCCGCGTCAAACACAAAATACTGTTCCTGCTGCGTCCAACAGATCTGACCTTCACGGCCTGTGACAAGCCGCCCAATATCCGGCAAGCCCGCGCCGACAGCCTTCTCTAGCGCGGATGAAACGACCTTCTCCTTGCCCTTGAAGGGCGCCACAGACGTGATCCGGTCAAAGGTCAATTCCCGCAGTGTCACCCTGCCATGCGTCACAGGTAGAAGCCCTGCACAGGGGGATTTGGCGACAAGCTTAGCCACGTGCCTTTTCCCCTTTTGGATCAAAAACAACAAGATCGCTGACCACAACCAATGTCTCAACATTTCTGATGTGGTCTACCAATTTAAGGGTCTCGCCTTTGCGATTGCGTCCGTTCTTCAAAAATCCCATCCCTATCATGCCTTTCTCTGGTGAGAACCCGACAGAGGTTGTGTAGCCCTGCTGATTGGCACTGACAGCCTCCGCATCGGTCTCGAACAGGAACGCGCCAGCGTTCATCTCGCGCACAGCGCCGACCGGTTGCAGACCAACCAGCTGTTCACGCTCATCACCCCAAAGTCCTTCCCGCATTGCAGCTGTCTTACCAATGCAGTCCTTGTTTGCCGCGATCATTCGCTCCATCCCGATGTCATAAGCCGTGACGCGCCCGTGAATTTCAGCATGAGTGATGAACCCCTTTTCGATCCTCATCACATTCAGCGCTTCCATGCCATAGGCACCGCCCTCTAATACTTTAGCTTCGGCCAGTAAGGCTTTGAAAATGCTATCTCCGTAACGCGCTGGTATCGCAATCTCATAGGCATGCTCGCCCGAAAAAGAGATACGGAACAGCCGCCCGTTCACGCCCTCAACCGACACCTCACCGCAGCCCATGAATGGAAAGCTGTCATTGTCGATATCTTTGTCCAGCACGCGGTTCAACAGCTCCCGCGACCTTGGACCCGCGACCGCGAATTGCGCCCATTGTTCTGTCACAGAGATGAAGCGCACGTCCCAATCAGGACGCAAGCATTGATGGACAAACTCCAGATGTCGCATCACAAGACCTGCCGCAGCCGTGGTGGTGGTCATGACGAAATGATCCTCCGCCAAACGCGCCGTCGTGCCATCATCCAACACATGCCCATCCTCGCGCAGCATCAGCCCGTAGCGGCCACGTCCGACCTTCAAAGTCGAGAATGAGTTGGTGTATACGAAATCTAAAAACGCTGCAGCATCAGTGCCTTGGATGTCGATCTTGCCGAGCGTGGAGATATCACAGATACCAACGCTTGACCGCACCATCTTGACCTCACGATCACAGGATTGCCGCCAATGTGTTTCGTCGTCCTTGGGGAAATAGGATGGCCTGTACCACAACCCAGCCTCAATCATCGGCGCGCCCATGCGGCGGCTTTCGGCGTCAGAGGTCGTGAAACGTTGGGGCGCGAAGCCGTCGCCTTGCCCATACGCCCCCATCGCGGCAATCGACACAGGCGTATAAGGTGGGCGGAACGTCGTCGTCCCGGTCTCAGGTATCTCGCGCCCGGTTGCATCGGCCAGAACGGCCAACGCGCCGACGTTGGAGTTCTTGCCCTGATCCGGCGCCATCCCTTGCGTTGTGTAGCGCTTCATATGCTCGACGGAGCGCATATTCTCCTGCGCTGCAAGCTTCACATCCTTCACGGTCACATCGTTCTGAAAGTCCAGCCACGCGCGCCCTTTACCTGGGACTGCCCAAAGCGGCTTGATCAAGTAAGGCGCGTCCTCAGCCTGCGGCATTCTCGGTGCACGCGCAGTGATCCCTTGCGCCTTCAATACCTCTTTCGCGCGGAAAATGCCCGACTTCAAACAGCCATGTGTCGAGAACGTACCGCCCGCGGCACCGGCCACTTCCATACCCGGCACCATACCGGGGACCGGGATAAATCCTGCAATGCTTTCATTCCATTGCGGGCGCCCATTCATGTGACAAGCCAGATGCACAGTCGGGTTCCAACCGCCGGAGATGCCGAGGCAATCGGCCATCACATCCTCCGAATGATCGTGGCTGGAGATCGTCACGCCTTCTATCGTCGCCCTGCCCTTCACATTCGAGACGACCCGCCCGGTATAGATCGGGAAATCACCCGTGATCTGCGCATCATGGCGACTGTCGACATAGGCCGCGATATGCACTCCGGCAGCGGCCAGATCATGGGCCGTGCGGAACGTGTCGTCGTTATTGCCTAAGATCACCACGCGCTTGCCGGGCGAGACACCGTAGCGGTTGAGATAACCGCGCATGGCTGAAGCCATCATCACGCCGGGGCGGTCATTGTTGCGAAACGCAATAGGCCGCTCCATTGCGCCAGCCGCATAGACACAGCCTTTGGCCACGATGCGCCAGAAAGTCTCAACTGGCGCACCGGCAGCATGAGCCACGTGATGCGACACGCGCTCCACAGCTCCATAGGTACCGCCATCATAGGCGCCCGTCACCGTGGTTCGCGTCATGACGCGGACATTGGACATCCCAGCCAAACGGGCGTGCATCTCTGCCGCCCAGACCGATCCGGGCTTGCCGTCAATCTCATACGTCTCGGCATTCAACCGGCCGCCGATCAGGAAATCTTCGTCGCACAAAATCACATCGGCCCCGGCCTCAGCCGCGGTCAGGGCTGCCATCAAACCTGTCGGGCCGCCACCCACAACCAGTACGTCGCAAAAGGCAAAGGCCTTCTCGTGATAGTCCGAGTTGGGCTGCATCGACAGTTTGCCCAGCCCCGCAGCACGGCGGATGACAGGCTCATACAGCTTCTCCCAAAATGCCTTCGGCCACATGAAGGTCTTGTAGTAAAACCCTGCCGATAGGAACGGGGACAGCAGGTCGTTCATTTCCAACAGGTCCCACTCCAGCGAACCCCAATAATTCTGCGGGCGCGCATCGAGGCCTGCATGAAGCTCTTGCTGGGTCAGCCGCACATTGGGCGTGATCTGATTGCCGCGATGAAGCTCGACTAGACCGTTGGGCTCTTGCGACCCGTCCGACATGATCCCGCGCGGGCGGTGATATTTGAATGACCGCGCAACCAGCTTCACATCATTGGCCAACAATGCTGACGCCATCGTGTCGCCCTTGAACCCGCGATAGGTTGTGCCGTTGAATCTGAACGCGACCTCTTTCGTGCTGTCAATCAACCCCTTCCCCGCGAGCCTCATGATACCACCTTAGATGCCAGCTCAACCCTCAAAATCTCGTGGGTGGAAACGTTGCGCTCCACCACCAGCCAAGCAGAACACCCGGCCTCGTGATGCCACAGGTCCCGCGTCACACCGGCAGGGTTCGACCGGATGTGCAGATAGCGATGCATCGCCTCCACATCCCCTTCCGCGGGGCGGTCCAGATAGTCATCCGCACCCATATAGTAGAATTCGCGGCGGTCACGCTCTCCGCAGATCGGACAAGTGATACGCATGTCCAGTCCCCCTAGTGCAGATTATGCTGAGAGCCGGTGCCCTCTTCATCCATCAGGCCCTCGCCTGTCAGGAAGCGATCGAATGTATAGCGTTTGGCGACCTCATGATGGGCATCCTCCGCCATCAGATGAGCCATGCACCAGCCAGAGGCCGGCACAGCTTTGAAGCCGCCATAGCACCAGCCGCAGTCCATATAGAGGCCGTCGATTTCTGTGCGGTCGATGATGGGTGAGCCGTCTGGCGTCATATCCATGATCCCACCCCAGCTGCGCAGGACCTTGGCTTTGCCGATGGCAGGCATCAAGGTCATACCGGCTTCCATCACATGTTCGACCATCGGCAGGTTGCCGCGTTGCGCATAGGAGGCGTAGAAATCCAAATCGCCTCCAAAGACCAAGCCGCCCTTGTCGGATTGGCTGATATAGAAATGTCCCATACCGTAGCTAATCACGTGATCAATTGCAGGCTTCAGCCCTTCCGAAACGAACGCCTGCAAGATGTGACTTTCAATCGGAACCTCCAGCCCCGCCATCGCCGCGACCTGCGAAGAGCGTCCTGCCGTCACAATCCCAACCTTCTTGGCCCGAATTGGACCACGCGACGTTTGCACGCCTTTGACCACCCCACCTTCGATGTCGATCCCGGTGACTTCGCAATTCTGGATCAGATCGACGCCTAGCTGATCCGCACCGCGCGCATATCCCCAAGCAACCGCATCATGGCGAGCAGAGCCGCCACGTGAATGCATCAAGCCGCCATAGATCGGGAAGCGCGTGTTGTCGAAATCAAGGAAAGGGATATTTGCGCGCACTTGCTCGGGGCTCCACAGTTCCGCGTCATCACCCTGATTGATCATCGCATTGCCGCGCCGTGCGAAGGCATCGCGCTGACCGTCGGAATGGCACAGCATGATGACCCCGCGCTGGGACATCATGACGTTGTAGTTTAACTCCTGCTCCAAACCTTCCCAGAGCTTCAGGGAATGTGAGTAAAATCCAGAGTTGCCGGGCAGAAGATAATTGGCGCGCACAATCGTAGTGTTGCGACCAATATTTCCGGAACCGATATAACCTTTCTCAAGCACAGCAATATTGGTCAGGCCATGGTTTTTTGCTAGGTAATAGGCTGTAGACAGCCCGTGCCCACCGCCGCCGATTATGATCGCGTCATACTCGAGCTTGGGTTCGGGCGACCGCCAAACCGGCCCCCATCCTTTGTTACCAGTCAGGCCCTGCTTGAGAATTTCAAGAACATTATATCCCATATCGCGCAAGACCTTCTATCCGTCCGATGCACACTCAATCACCTGATGCATTCAAGATCAATGTTCTGCCGACGAAAACGAAAAAGGCGGCCACAGGGCCGCCTTTCTTATAGCATATCATGAAGCACTTAGGTGCTGTTGCCGTTGTGTCCGTCAGCCTGATCGGAGTCACCGCCATCATCCGGATCAGTTTCGTTCCCGACCAAATCGCCGTCCCCGTCATCATCGACGTCGAAATTGTCATACAACTCTGGCGGATAATTCGAGTTCGTAAGTGTCCCTGCAAAACGTGGCCGGGTTACAATCGTATTGCGATAGATTTGCTTCGGAATACCGACTTTGAAGATCGGCTGATACAACATTGCTGTCTCAGTTACGACAACCGAGTCGTTGTCGCCCATGACCGGGATCCAACTTACGTCAGCGTCCAAGTCCTCTTGTTTCAGCGGTGCCATATCGTTTGGACCGTAGGACCACATCAATCTGTAGTTGTTGGCACCATTTGCAACGTTTGCGTTATAGTGAATAAGGCTCACACGCATCTTAGGGGCCGCTTGGCTTGGGACCATGTAGTCCAGGACATCTCGCATGTCATCCAAGAACTGGTTGTCGATTTCTGTCTCCCGAGACAACACGTCGCTGACCGCGTAGCTGGCCTTCATCACGAGCGTTTTTTGCCGGTATGCGTCAAACCAAATGACTGTTGCACAGTAGAATCCAGCCAGGAGCGGCATCATGATGACGGCTTCCATCATCACGGCCCCATCTTCCCGGCGGATCGGTGCTGTCAGCTTTTTCCAAGACTTCGTAAGCTTCGCAATAACATAAGTCATCAAGATGGCTCCTGAGCAAAAATTGATGTGGCCACCATGTGCATGTCACCATTCGGGTCACGTTTCAGCTGCGCGCTTAAACCATAAGATGGGAAAAGCGGGTTGATCGTGTAGCAAACCCTGAGGAACATAAGGTCGTTCGCCGCACCGTTTGTAATCACGGTTGTAACGGGATCCGCATCCTCTGCCTTGTTGATACAAGTGGCACGCACGTCCGGCAGCGTGAAATTGTTCCGATCGATCAGGACCATCTCGACCTTCAACGAGTTCTTACAATCCTCCAAGGGACCGCCATGTTCACAGAGGCGATCGCGGATTTGATCATGAGTAATGACTTGGTCTGTGCTCAGTCGGATGTCACGCATGGTTTCATCCATCGCGTGCTCCAGCACCGTTAACCGAACGGTCGCAAGACCAAGCTCGAAAATCGATGCAAACAGCAGCAGGAAAACCGGGACGACGACGACGAATTCAACCGTCGCATTGCCGTCCTCCCGTTTCGCTTTTCGCCAGAATCTAAACCAGTTTCTCATTACTCTCTCCAGACCTTAGTTGGTCAGTTTCAGGCGTTGAATTGTGTTCGCAATTGCGCCGAATGCTTGAGAAATCTCGGTCCCTTCAACACGGTAGAAGTGGCTTGCGGAGGTCGCGCAGTTCTGGATGACTGTTGCAGACGCATCAGATACTTCAAAACCAACTCCGAATACGAGCACACCAGCTTCTTTGGCCTTGGTGCAGGAGTTATTCAGACGCGTGTTCTTCGTTCCAGCATAGATATAGTCCAGAACATCATCACGGGTCGAATAGTACTCGTTCGCATCCCAATCACGCACGTAGTTGAAGTAATATGCGAAATACTTCACGCCCATAATATTCCATACCTCGGGCCACTTCAATTTTCTGTCGTGGTAGCTGTGGCGCGGGCTGCCACTGAAATAGTCTTCATGGTAGTTACCGCGGGACATGAAGTAGTTATTGTTGCTGCCTGAGCGCCATTTGTAGTGGGACAACCATGTCCCGTTGGCGTCGCCTGGATGGTTTTCGTCAATATATAGCGTCGAATCACCCTCAGCGTAGTCTTCATCGAGTGTATACTGCGTCGTATTCACGCCATCCGTCATAACGACCAGAATTTTGATCGTGTTGTCGCGATTATATGCGAATGGGCGGTTTTGGAAAACTGCAGGGATTTCGCTGTCAGGGCGATCACCATCGGAGTTGGCCGGGCCATGTGGCGTAAGCGCTGTCGATCCATCAGGCAATGCGCCAAGAAGAACGTTTGAACTTGGGTTTAGGAAGTAGGACCCCCACTTCACGCCCAAATCGATGGAAGTGTTCCCTCCAGCGGTCAGACCATCGACGACATCTTCAAGGCTTTCGAGGTCTTGCGACATCAGGGTGATTTCAGTTTCTTCCGTGTTTGAACAAACAAACGACCGCGAGACATTGTCATCGGTGCTGATAGAGGGGTGGTTGATCGTCGTGTAATACGGGTCAAAGTGCCCGGTGCGCTGCAACTCGTCAGCCGTACCCATGACACCACCGGTTCCGTCATTGATGCTCAAATCACCAAGGTTGGCACCGCCTCCACCATTCGCGACATCGGCTGAGATTTCGACCGTATTGAAATCGGCTTCCTCAAAATCAATGCAGTTTGAATAGTCATGTTCATCGGTGACATTCAGCAAATCCAAGACGTCTTCGCCGGCATTTACTTGCATGTTGTAAGGGATGATGTTGATCGACACCCGATCTTTGTTGTCATCGATCAACAGCGTGCGCAGGAATTCCTTCGCCGCTTTTTGAAGCGATGCCAGTTTCGTTTGCGAGCCACTTGCATCGTCCCAGCCCATTGACCCCGAAATATCGAGCACCATGCTGATCTCAACGTCCTGAACGCTTTCTTCCGCGATACTAAGAGCAGCTGCTTTCGTGGACTCAATTCCCATCAAATTCAGGAAGAAGCTTTTCACTTCGGTATCAGCTGAAATCTCAACTACCTTAGATAATTGAGTACATTGGCCATCGACGGTGACTTGGGTCGACGCCAGTCCGGCCTTATCGAAGTAATCGCGGGCGACGTTTTCGCAAGGCAATGTTTGCTTCAATGATGCCGCCGCAAGTGCTGCGCGGTCGAGCGTATATTGAATGTGGGCGCGGTCATGTTCATAGCGCATGAAATCAATAGCCATGCCCCCTGACCACATCATCATCGTGAATAGTGACAGGCTGAATGCGACCATCGTTCCACGTTCGCTGGAACGAAAACCCATCGCACGATCGATTATGCGGCTCAGACCGCTCCGTTCCACCAACGTCTTCTTAAAGTCACTCATGACCGCCCTTTCCCGGCGCCAGCACGCGCCAAATGAACTTCGAACGAGATTCGTCCGTTGACTAACTGACCCCATCACTGTGACCAGAATTAGGCGAAAACTGTTCAAAATCAGGCGCATTAACCATCTGTTAACGAACAAAAAATACCGTTTTGATCCGTTGTTTCTAAAACGTGGTCAATCGGACCAGTTTCATGCTGAAGGCGACACCTTTGTTCTGAAATCGGTTGGCCTCTGTGAAATGTGGAGTAAGGTCGAAAAAGAAACCGTTCTTAAACTGCCTAATTGTTAGTCACTTTTCACGCAAAACCGTAGCCTACCCAAGGAGCCTCCATGAGCACAGCAAACGAACCCTCATTCCGCGACTCAGTCGAGTTGATGTACAGCCGTGCAGTCAAGCTGATGAACTTGTCTCCGGGCCTCGAAGAAAAGATTCGTGTTTGTAACGCGACTTACACTGTCAGGTTTGGCGTGCGGTTACGCGGTGACCTGCAGACTTTTACAGGATATCGCGCGGTCCATTCCGAACATATGGAACCCGTAAAAGGTGGCATCCGGTTTTCGATGGGTGTCAATCAGGACGAGGTTGAGGCGCTTGCCGCGTTGATGACATTTAAATGCGCTCTAGTTGAAACCCCCTTTGGCGGTTCAAAAGGCGGATTGTGCATTGACCCCCGCGAGTGGGAAGATCATGAATTGGAGCAAATCACGCGCCGTTTTGCGTATGAGTTGGCAAAGCGCGATCTGATCCACCCGTCCCAAAACGTCCCTGCCCCAGATATGGGTACAGGCGAGCGGGAGATGGCATGGATCGCGGATCAATATGCGCGGATGAACACAACCGACATCAACTCCCGTGCCTGTGTCACCGGAAAACCCATCAATGCTGGCGGTATCCAAGGCCGGACCGAGGCAACGGGCCGCGGCGTCGAATATGCTTTGCAAGAATTTTTCCGCTACCCTGAAGATATCGCGAAAGCGGGTCTTGAAGGCACACTCGAAGGAAAGCGCGTCATAGTGCAGGGCCTTGGCAACGTGGGTTATCACGCCGCCAAATTCTTGAGCGAAGACGACGGCTGTCTTATCACTGCAGTCATTGAACGCGACGGCGCCATTCACAACGAAGATGGCATCGACATCGAAGACTTGCGCGCGTGGATCGGCGATCACGGGGGCGTCACAGGCTATCCGAAAGGCGCATATGTGCCTGATGGCAGCGCTGCACTCGAATACGAGTGTGATATTCTCATTCCCGCCGCGCTAGAAGGCGTGATCAATCTCGGCAACGCAAAAAACATCAAAGCACCGCTGATTATCGAAGCTGCGAACGGCCCTGTTACTGCGGGCGCAGATGAAATCCTTCGCAAGAAAGGCTGCGTTATCATTCCTGACCTGTACGCAAACGCCGGTGGTGTGACGGTTTCCTATTTCGAATGGGTCAAGAACCTCAGCCATATCCGGTTTGGTCGTATGGAAAAGCGTCAGGAGGAGGCACAACACCGCTTGTTGATTGATGAATTGGAACGGCTCTCAGCGGATAAAGGTCTCGGGTGGGAGCTGTCCAAGGACTTTAAAGACAAGTTTATGCAAGGTGCAGGTGAGCTTGAATTGGTCCGTTCAGGCCTCGATGATACGATGCGAACAGCCTACCAAGCGATGCGCAAGGTTTGGCACGAACGCGATGATGTCGAGGACTTACGCATTGCGGCCTACCTTGTCTCCATCGAACGGATCGCCGGAAGCTATCGCGCCAAGGGCCTTTAGAAGGCGAACGGACACAACGAAAGTGGTAGCACCGAAATTTGGTGCTACTCGGTTTGCCAACCTAGGCGCCACAGAAAAATCGTTGATTAAAGGCCCGGGACTTCGCCGTCACGGGTCGCAATCATCGCCGCTATCGTGTCTGCCATGATTTTGCTGTCCGATCCGGGCGTCACACCACCGACACCAATGCGTTTGCCGAAGCGCCACAACAACCCCGGCGCCCACATCGTTGGATAACGTGCCTTGGTTGTCAGAAGAAAACCGTTAGAGGGCTTGAAGGCGAAAAAGCTTCTGTCAACTTTATGCAGATCCGCGGTTTTGCAGATCAGCGTTCCATCGGACAGCCGCAGCTCATCCTCGGTCAGCTCAATCATCCGGCCCGTCACCTGCCACATCGTATAGCCGCCAAAAAGCGACACAGCCCCAAACCCGATCAGAAAGACTGCATAGACCAAGCTTGGTGGATTGGTCAGTGCCACATAGATTAGAACAGCGCCAAGCGCATAAAGCACTCCTGTGCCGAACACGCGTCGAGGCGCGGACGGAACAATCCCAGTGATCACATCGGACATTTGCGGCCCCCTTTAACAGTCAGCTCCGCATACCCTTTGCGGGTCGAAAGCGCTAGGCGCGATTGGGCACAACTTCGTAGCCGGGTTCTTCCGGCTCCTCATCAACCAACTCTGCCGGGAAACCATCAGCACGGATAGACAGGCCCGTCGCCTCTTCCAATCGTTCAATAATACGGTCCGATTGCGCCCGCTGACCAAAACGCTCCATACCGTCTTTGAAGATATCAATCAGCATTGGCGAAATTTCGAGACCAACGCCATTGCGATCCGCAATCTCCTGAAAAAGGCCGATGTCTTTGAGCACCAAATCCATCGTGAAATCGACACAACGGGAGCCATTAAGTATAACTTGGCTCTCAGTTTCATGAGCGAAGGATGTGCCCGAAGAAATCTTGATCGCCTCATAGGTTGTCGCCAAATCCATTCCCGCAGCTTTGGAAACCGTCAAAGCTTCACAAACGGTAATCAGGTTTGCTGTCGCCAAATAATTCGTCATGACTTTCAACATCGACGCCGTTCCAAGCGCCCCTGTGTGCAGAACGCGACGCCCCATCGTTGTCAGTAGCGGCAACACCTGCTCAAATGTATCGCGGTCACAGCCGGCAAAGATCGAAATGTTGCCGGTATCCGCACGATGGCATCCGCCTGAAACCGGGCAATCCACAGCAGCCGCGCCCTTTGCAATGACCTTTGCGCCAAGACGTTTGATTTCAGCCTCATCTGTGGTCGACATCTCCAACCAAATTTTTCCAGGTCCGCAGGCTTCGAGCACTCCGTCATCGCCTTCAACAACTGCGGCAGAGATACTTGGGTGAGGCAGGCAAGTGATAACCACATCGCACGCATCCATCATCGCCCGTGGGCTTGATGCCGATTTCGCGCCTTTGGCTACCGCCGCAGCAACCAAGGTAGCGTCCAAGTCGCGTACAGTCACATCAAGACCGTTACGGATTAACGAGCCAGATAGTTTGCCGCCGACATTGCCAAGTCCAATAAAACCAATCTTCATACGCGCTATCTCCCTATGTTTATGCGCAACGTCAAAGACACTGCCCGACATGTCGCATCTATTTGCGACCTCTGCGATCACGCACAGACACGGCGCGCAGCTGCGATTGTTCTGTTGAGACGCACACCCTATCTTAGGCGCGAAGGAGGACCATCACATGTCCATCAGACCTGTTACACAAACATCCAAAGCCACTCCCACAATGGAAGGTGCAGGCGTTCATCTCCATCGCGCCTTTGGCTTCACTGATCCTACTATGCTTGATCCTTTCTTAATGCTGGATGACTTCCGCAATGATGTACCTGCCCATTACGAGCGCGGCTTTCCTTGGCATCCACATCGTGGGATTGAGACGATCACCTATGTTCTCAACGGTGAGGTGGAACACAGCGACAGCATCGGGAATACGGGCGTCTTGGGGGCTGGCTCCGTCCAGTGGATGACAGCAGGTTCCGGAATTTTGCATCAGGAAATGCCTAAGGGCAACGCATTGGGCCAGATGCACGGGTTTCAACTCTGGGCCAATTTGCCTGCGAGCCTGAAAATGACGACGCCGCGCTATCAGGATGTCGAAGGCGCAGAAATTCCTGAAATTATCGATGATGACGGCACCAAGGTTCGTGTCGTCATTGGTGAGTTCTGGGGCAAAACAGGTCCTGTCGACGGGATTGCGGCCGATCCACAGTTTCTAGACATCACCGTGCCCGCAGGGGTTAGAAAGACCTTCAAGGTCGACACATATCGTAAGGCTTTCGCCTATGTCTTCGAAGGGTCCGGTAGCTTCCGGGATGCGTCCAACCCTGCGGGCGTTCTTTTGGAAAAGGAGGTTCTGGGAGAAGAGGTCAATATTCGCGACCTCTCCGGCGACCGCACGCTCGTGCAATTCGGTACCGGCGACGAAGTGACAGTACAAGCAGGCGAGCAAGGGATACGCTTTTTGCTGATATCAGGCGCGCCGATCGAGGAACCGGTCGCTTGGCATGGCCCAATTGTCATGAACACGCAGGAAGAATTGCAGCAAGCGATGCGTGACCTTCGAAATGATACATTCATCAGACCCGCGCATTGAGTACCAAAAGCGAGGCGTCAGAGGACGCCTCGCCACATCAAAAAAGCAACAACGACTGTGCCAAATAGCAGAACTTGAGCCGCTATCGCGGCCATCATGTTGTAGCGCTTTCGAGATCGCTCTGCGGCGCTATCAATCTGCGAAAGATGAGTGCTGATTTCATCGTAGGCCGCGCTGAACGCCTCTCCATCAATCTGCATTGCCATGCGCGGATTACCTGCGAGCGCTTGAGCGTCGATCAGCGCTTCCCCCGCACGTTTTACCCGGGCAGGCAGCTTGCGGTTAACGTAGGCCAGCCGTTTTTGAAGCGTTTTGCCTTTTGCGCCCAGCTTCTCCTCCAGCAACTCAAAAATACGCGTCGTCATCTGTTGGACTATCAATGGTTCCATCGCGAGCGACCTCCTATCCCCACGTCCTGCATACAACTCTGCAGCTCATCTTTCCAAGCCCCATACGCCATGTTACGCCTGCCCCATGTTGCGCAGTATGACATATGGCGAGCCGACGTCCCCCCGCTTGCTGATCGCCCACGGTCTGTTCGGGTCCGCGCGCAACTGGGGCGTGATTTCCAAGCGATTGTCGAACGACTTTCACGTCATTGCCGTCGACATGCGCAATCATGGCGAGAGCCCGCGCTTTTCAACAAATACCTATGAAGACATGGCGAATGACCTAGCAGAGGTGATAAATACCATAGGCCCATGTGATATACTTGGTCACTCCATGGGCGGCAAAGCATCGATGATGCTAGCGCTTTCACGCCCAGAACTGGTGAAACGCCTGATCATCGCTGACATCGCGCCAGTTGGATACGGTCACACGCAATTACACTTGATTGAAGCCATGCGTGGTGTAGACCTTGCGACCGTTTCGACCCGCGGCGATGCTGACAGGCAGCTTAAAGACAAAATACCTGAAGATGGTATCAGGGCGTTTTTGCTTCAGTCATTAGATATCAAAAATAAGCTATGGCGTTTGAACCTTGACGTTCTTGATGCCGACATGGACCACATCATCGGTTTTCCTGATATCGCCGGGCAGTTTAGTGGCCCCACACTTTTTCTGTCGGGAGGGTCATCAGACTACGTTCTGCCGGAGCATCGTAGCCTGGTAAAACCTTTGTTTCCGCAAGCGCGCTTTGCAAAGTTGCCCGGAACCGGGCATTGGCTGCACGCTGAAAAGCCGCGTGACTTTGAGAAATCCGTCAGGGTATTCCTGTTGTCTTAATCCGCTATCCCAAGCATGCATAAAGATGATCTGTCAGATACGGATTATCTGTGGCTTTTCGGGAAAGGTATTCCGCCCGCGCGCGACCCGCACTATTGCAAATTCGATTTGCCTCTGCATCGGTCGTCGCAACCCGCGGACCAAATGTTTGCACAGTCACGCTGTCCCCATTGAAGGCCTGAACAACTGGTTGAGGCGGGCCGCAAGCAGCGAGAGATCCCAGAGCTACGGCGGCGATAAGGAGGTTTTTCATTTTTCTATCCCATCAAAATTGTGATGAGATAGTCTTAGCTGTCCTCCCCTCCGAGAAGTCCAACGTCGTTTTAATTACGAGGGAGATTTGCACTCGCAGAATTGAACCGCGATTATGCCGCCGCTGGTTTTTCTTCATCTGGTGTCTCTTCTGATTTCGTAGCCGTTTCTGCTTTCTCCGGCGCGGGCAGAGCAAGCGCTTCGTCGGGCATCTGCTCTGGTAGGTCGACATCAATCAAACCAGATTGAAGATCGACGGAAATTCTGGCCTTTTCCGCCATGCCCTCGAGTATTTCGTTGAGTTCCTTAACAGCACGCTCGACCGTTTCGCGTTGTGTTTCTTTGATGGCCTCAATCTCTTTCTTCCGAAACAAGAACTTAAACATGCCACATCCCTTTTTCATGAGTTCAGCTTGTTATATGGGGTGTGTGGCCCGCTATTTCATGGGGAAACGTTGACTATTCTTCTCATAATTTCAAAGAATTACAATGTGATGCTAAGAATTGTGCGACCCGCGAAACTGAGTGGCGGAAAAAGAAAAAGCGTCAGGTGCACGGGGTAGAAGCCCTTGCATGTGCCTTGCGACACCCCTGACGCCTTCCTTGAACCTTACGTCCCCCCAGAGGGCGAATTCCGGCCCAGCTTGCTGTCGAAGGTCTCCCTTCTCAGCCGAAACCACATGGGCCTTGCGACCCCGCGATCCCCCGCATCGTCCCTACTGACACCGCCTTTTCGCCCCGAGGCTTTCGCCCCCATACGATCTGACCTGCGTCTCCGAAGTCTTTACAAAACAAGCCTGTAGCCGAAGCCTCTATCCTGTCTTGCCAGTTCCCCCAGAGGGTCTTTGCGTCCACCGCGTCGTTCTAAGAACTCTACTGCGGTAACCCTACAGTGGGTCTGACACACGCCATCTGGCAAATATTTTCTGCCTTGAAGTAGCTATTTCTTGGGGATGAAATGCTGACTTCACGGTGGAAAATTCTGTGGGCAGATTGGGGATGATTTCGGATTTTCTTGTCAGCGACAGGGATTGCCGCAGGAGCAACTTGGCCCGCTGCTTTGCGGCGCTGCATCTTCTCTCTTGTACAAGTTGGGGCAAGATTTTCGCGCTGAAAACCCAACTTGTACAACAATTTCGCTCCATCAAGAGCGACTCAGTTCACAGGCATCGCCCGCTGCGCCATGATTGCGGCAACAGATCCTGAAGGAGAGTGAAATGAGCTGGTCGATCCATCACGTCAATCTTGAGACCCGCGATGTTCGCGCGACCGCCGATTTCTACGCGACGATGCTGGGCATGGCGCAGAAGGACTGGGTGTTTCCCGCGTCGCGTGGCTACCTGCCCGGTGATCCGGACAAGCTGGCTTTGATGGCCGATGGGCGCGACAGCCATTCCGGCCTGCACCTGATCGCGCCGGACCGCGAATTTGCCGCGAAGAATGGCATGGACCACAACCCGTCGATTGGCGGGCATGTGGCGGTTCAAGTGCCTGATCTGGATGCCGTGGTGGCGCGGCTGGACGCGGCGGGGATCGCGTATTCGCTGACAGGAGAGTTCGCTATTCCGGGCATGCGGCATCTTTATGTGGAGGACCCGTCGGGCAATTTGATCGAAGTCAACGAATGCCTGCCCGAGACCACCGCCCCAGCGCCTGTCCGCCATCTGGCCCTCTGCCAAGTGCGGTCGGGATCCGAGGCGGAATTTGCGAAGGTGATGGCGGGCCTAGATGCCCTGCGCAACCGGCTGGAGATGGGCCCGATGCGCTGGGGCCCCGATACGTCGCCTGAAGGATTGGGCCGAGGCTACGGCTACGTCTTCTCCATCGACTTCCCAACCGCTGCGGCGCGCGACGCATATCTGGAGCATCCCGATCACAAGGCGCTTGGGGCGCGGTTGGTGGGGCTGTGTGAGGGGGGTGTTGAGGGGCTGTGTGTGGTGGATTTTTGACGGTATCGCGTCGATAGCAGGTATGAAAATCCCCCGCCTATTGTGGCGAGACGCTGTCCCATCCCGTCAGTTTTGTTCCACTGTGAGAGACTTCCGAACGGTCGAGCGTATCCAAATCAATCAATCCACGTTTGACAGCAATCGAAATGGCTTGAAACATGGATTTGATCCCAAGCTTACGCGCGATAGATACTTGGAGGGTTTCGCTGCTGCCGTAAGTGTAGCCATGACGCCTTGCAACTTCTGGATCATCACTAATCGCGGCAAGCCGTAAAAACCGAACCTCATCGCAAGTCAGTTCAATTTCGCCTGTGCCGCCGACCCCCACGAAATACACAAATGCATCGATGAATTGGCATGCCATGAATAATATATCAGCCCGATGAGTTGTGAAACTTTTCAGGTTATGCGGCGGCTTGCGTTCAGTACTTAAGAAAACTGCAGCGCACAGACCGCTTGGAAACTCCACTTTCAAGGCCACACCACTTAGTCCGGCAATATCACTATCTACAAAGCTTGTCGCCTCGTTGTTGCTAGCAAGGTGTTCGCCAAAGCGTGGATAAAAACACACATCAGCGCCACGGCGCAGGTGGCCAATGATCGGATTGTTCTTCAAAAACCCACGTTCGTAATAAACATCATGATACCGCCCCGGAAGCGTCGTTAAGACCCTGCGCGACAAGAAACGCTGCTTTCCTTCTGAAAGGATGACAATCGAGGCTGAATCATAACCAAATTCGCGTGGATACTGAACAAAAGCTGCAGCAACCTGTTCCAGCGTCTCAGCGGCCTCAACTTCTTCCAGCAAACTGCAAACAGCCCCGGAGTTTGGATGGTATGCAGACATACCACTTGGCAGAGTAAAAGCACTCATCTCGTTACCTATTTTCCCCGTCTCGTTGCTAAGAAACCCACAGCATACCCCCAGCACAGGAACAGCTGCATTTACGTCCAAACGGACCTATGTGTTCCCACGGATTGGTAAACTGAGCGTAAACTTACCTTGCGGAAACCTGCTATTTATCTGAGGCTTATCTGGAAGTATTAACGCGACCCAGCAGAATAGCGCAGGCTTTAGATAGAATGAAAAGATGCGCTGAAATTCGCACTGCGGCGTTGGAGCATCCAACAAACAGTCTGGCTGACCGATGCGGTAAGTGGTGTTGGAGCCTTTACCATTCTCAACTTTGGATCTGCCGCCAAAGCTCGAACAACACCACCGCTGTCAGACAGAAAGCTGCTCGATTTTAACCATCCATTTTTAGCGCTGAGATAAACGCAATTCAGTAGTCTAGCACCTAGCTTTTTAGGGGTGTGGGCCCGCAATTTTGCTGCGCAAAACCGCTTACGCCCACCAGCCTTCCTCAACGCATCGAAATGACAGCTTCAGCTGTCCATTTTGAGTGCGCTTATGAAGGCTTCCTGCGGGATATCCACTTTCCCGAACTGCCGCATCTTCTTTTTCCCGGCCTTCTGCTTATCCAACAGCTTGCGCTTCCGCGACGCGTCGCCGCCGTAGCACTTGGCGGTGACGTCCTTGCGCATGGCGGAGAGGGTTTCGCGGGCGATGATGCGGCCTCCGATGCTGGCTTGGATCGGGATTTTGAACATGTGGCGGGGGATCAGGTCTTTGAGTTTCTCGACCATCGCGCGGCCTCGGGACTCGGCGCGGTCGAAATGAACCATGGTCGACAACGCGTCGACCGGCTCGTCATTGACGAGGATTTGCATTTTTACCAAGCGGTCCTCGCGGTAGCCGGTCATCTGATAATCGAAGCTCGCGTAACCCTTCGTGACCGATTTCAGCCTATCGTAGAAATCGAACACAACTTCATTGAGGGGCAAATCATAGACGACCATCGCGCGGGAGCCTGCATAGGTCAGGTCCTCCTGAATGCCGCGGCGGTCTTGGCAAAGCTTCAATACGTCGCCCAGATATTCATCCGGCACAAGGATCGTGGCCTTGATGCGCGGTTCTTCGAGGTGGTCGACATGGGTCAGGTCGGGCATGTCGGCGGGGTTGTGCAGCTCGATCATTTCGCCCGCCTCGTCGCCGGAACCGCGCATGTGGATGTGGTAGATGACGGAAGGCGCGGTGGTGATGAGCTCGATGTCATATTCGCGCTCGATCCGATCGCGGATGACTTCGAGGTGCAGGAGGCCAAGGAAGCCGCAGCGGAAGCCGAAGCCGAGGGCGGCAGAGGTTTCCATCTCGTAGCTGAAGGAGGCGTCGTTGAGGGCGAGCTTTTCGATGGCGTCGCGTAGGTCTTCGAACTGGGCGGAGTCCACGGGGAAGAGGCCGCAGAAGACGACGGGTTGCGACGGTTTGAAGCCGGGTAGCGGGGTGTCGGTGCCTCTTTTCTCATGCGTGATCGTGTCGCCGACGCGGGTGTCGCGGACTTGTTTGATGGAGGCGGTGAGGAAGCCAATCTCGCCGGGGCCGAGTTCGGCAATGTCTTCGCGCTCAGGCTTGAAGACGCCGATGCGGTCGACATGGTGGACGGAGCCGTTGGACATCATCTTGATGCGCTCGCCCTTTTTCAGGACGCCGTCGATGATGCGGACGAGGACAATGACGCCGAGATAGCTGTCATACCAGCTGTCGACGAGCATGGCTTTCAGGGGCGCGTCGCGGGTGCCCTTGGGCGCGGGCAGTTCCTTGACGATCGCTTCCAGCGTTTCGTGGATGCCCTGCCCTGTCTTGGCGGAGACCTGGATCGCACCGGTGGCGTCGATGCCGATGACATCCTCGATCTGCTCCGCCACGCGGTCGCAGTCGGAGGCAGGCAGGTCGATCTTGTTCAGGACCGGGACGATGTCGTGGTCGGCGTCGATGGCGTGGTAGACGTTTGCGAGCGTCTGGGCTTCGACGCCTTGGCTTGAATCGACAACCAGCAGAGAGCCTTCGACGGCGCGCATGGACCGGCTGACCTCGTAGGCGAAATCGACGTGGCCGGGGGTGTCGATGAGATTGAGGACGTAGTCCTGTCCGTCATCGGCTTTGTATTCGATCCGGACCGTGTTGGCTTTGATTGTAATGCCGCGCTCGCGCTCGATATCCATGCTATCGAGCATCTGCTCTTTCATGTCCCGCTCCGCCACTGTGTTTGTCTCCTGAATGAGACGGTCGGCGAGCGTGGATTTACCGTGGTCGATATGGGCCACGATGGAGAAATTACGGATATGCGCGAGATCAGTCATGGGGTTGATATGCGGCGGAATGAAGGGTTGGTCAAGCGATGCGCCTGCCCGCGCGCGGGGAATCTTGTAAGCTATTGAATTACAATATTTTCCTAATAATTTAGGGAATTATTAACCTCGCCTTAGCCAGCGGAGATGTGACGTCTGGCTGTAATTTTCTGGTCATATCCTCCCTGTCTGTGCATGGTGAGCCTATGCCTGTCAAAGTCCCCCTGCCCGTCGCCGCCATCCGTGTCCCCGTGAAACGCAAGAAAACGCTGGAGCCCGAGAAGGTTGAGGCGATTGCGGAAAGCATCCTTGAGACCGGTCAGGAAACACCTATCCGGGTGCGAGATGACAAGAAAGGATATGTCCTTATTGAAGGATATCACCGGTTAGAAGCGATGCGGGCCTTGGGAGAAGAAATGATCGAGGGCTATATCGTGGCGGCGCGGTTGCATTGATTGATGAAGAACAGCCGAGGGCTGTTTGGAGCCTACACCTGACGCTTCGTCCCGAGACATGGCACCCGAAAAAAAGCGGCCCCAACGAAGGGACCGCACGAAGCCCTTAGTTCAAGCGCCCTTATCAGGTCTTGCGCTGACGGCGCTTGAAGCCAAACAACGCTAACAGACCACCGCCGAGCAGCGGCAGTGCTGCCGGAACAGGAACGGGGGCCACATCGGTAGAAATTGAAATGTTGTCCAAGGCCGCAAAGCGGCCGGACTCGGTGTCATTCCACTGGAGGGCGCGGATTCCCGTTCCCATCAATGTTTCGGGACCAGCGGGTTGACCAAAATTCGTATCCGCCTGCGTGAAAGTGTCGATCACCCCGCCAAGCGCGTCTAGCGCCGAGACGGTGATGCCGCCAACATTGCCGCCGTATATGAAGGTAATGGATGAAACGTCGAAATCGAAGCTCAAGGTGACTGGGCCCGTTGCGCTGTCAAAGATATCAAAGACGTTTCCTACCGACCCAGCGGCTGCGAGTTCAGGGTCCGAGGTGCTACGCACCTCACCGTCAAAACTGATGGTGCCTAGCGCAGTGACCAAAGGGGTCGTTTGCAGGTTTGCCCCTGTCGCAGCGCTGTCCGCGTCCAAAGTCAATGTCGCGGCAGAAACCGCCGTTCCAAAGCTCAACGCAAATGTTGAGCAAGCCAAAAGTTTCCACATAAAACCGTTCCCTATCATGCCTTTAAAAGAAAGCCGCCAACACAATAACGCTTGGACGTGCTACAGCTCTGTACACCATGGCCCAAAAGCTGAGTCAAACTACATGTATTTCTCACCCACATAGAAGGGAGATTTATGCACAATGGCACACAGCAGGCATGATTGTTGCGCCAGCGATGACGATTTCGGCCCCTAGGAAATGAAAGTCAGTCGCTCTCAAGGTCAGTTCACCCGCGCAGACGTCAACTCTGAGCCCAAAGTGCTAACTTTCTGCGCTATGACGAAGGTCGGCTATCAAGCAATCTCCGAAATTACATCACGACCCAATTGATTTGCCAAATGGAGTGTATCTACCATACACCAATTTTCAATAATCCTACCGCCTTTGCAGCGCCACCAATCGCAGTCGCGCATATAGATGCGTTTTCCGTCTGGGTTGATACCCATAAATGGTTTGACGTGAACGCCAGTAATCGCGGGCCATCCGCTGAGGAATGCGTAGTCACCGTCGCCAGCTTTGCAGTTGACACCGACGCCTTCAATTCCTTCTAAGCGTCCATCGCCCCACCCTTCAAACGTTTGTTCAAAGGGAACCTGGAAGGCTCGGAACGATTCCACTGACACATATGATCCAAACCCTCCTGGCCCATACCACAACATGTCATCATACCAGTACTTTTGCCATGCGGCATCAGGCGAGGTGAGTTGTAAAAGCATCGTTTCAACAAGATCCCCTGACGCGCGCGATTTTTCAGGATTAGAACCGTCAAGGATGATGCCGTCATGAGTGGAGGGACCTGGGACCATTCCCTCATACCCTGGACTTGGTGAAAGTGGCCATCGGCCCATTGCAATAATCAACTCGGCAAGACCAAGGAACACTTGCGATTGCACAATCTTCCCTGCTTCCATTCGGTGAAATTCACCAAAGCGCACAAACTCCATACGGTGACTCGGAGCGATACCGAACATCGGTTCAGAAAAGTGTCCGCAATAACAGCCCATGCTCGTGACCCATTCGTCGCCCTGATATTTGCCACCGATCAAGATATCATTGCGCCGCTGGAACCCACGCAAACCGACGGCCATCGGCGAAATAATATCGTCAAAGTACCCGTCCCCACCTGTAGCTCGGTTGATCGGGTGAGCAGCGTCAATGAGAGCATCAGATGCAAATATTGCCTGGGTGGCAGCTTTGGTTTGCGACAATTCGGCCTTGTTGAAGCTATCAAGGAAACTTTTGTAGATAACTTTGTTTGCGGCTGTTCTTTTTGTTGCAACGCCCATTGATGGGCGTGGAGGGCGAGCGTTCATTATTGCCTTTCTGGTCCAATTTAACAGTGCCATTGCCGCTTTTCATGGCGGAGATTTGGAGGTTTGGCAACAAAAGCGGCCATTGGCATCGGCAGCCTGATTGGCGACTTTGTCCGCATAGCGGTCATTTGATCGGCCTTGAACTTACAAGAACTGATCGAAGCGTCAGATGCCTGCTCCAAGCCCTGCATCCCCCATGCGGTCGGTTGTTCGAAAGGCCTCTCTTGTGTTGATCATCGGTTTCTAACAATTCATCAATAACACCATTGGGCGTTTTGCATTGAGGCGATTTGATTTTGGGCCGGACCGGCGTGTGAGGGGGAAAGACGATGTTCAGACTCTACGATTGGATCACTCGGCGGACGCTTGATCTCGCGGACCCTTATGTGCATGGGACGGGGGAGACTCCGCCTGCGCGGGTTTGGCCGTATATCAGGTCGCATCTCGGCCCGTTGAAAACCGTTCTTGTGCTGAGTTTGATCTGCACGGTTCTGGCCGCCAGCATTGAAGTCTGGTTGATCAGTTACGCGGGGCGCTTGATTGATTTGCTGACTGAAACGCCGCCTGCGGATATTTGGTCTACCCATAGTTTCAACCTGATTTCTGCAGCGGTGATGATTGTGCTGATCCGGCCTCTCAGCCAGTTTGCGCGTCACTCGGTGAATGAGTTTGGGCTCAGCTGTAACTCTGCCAACTTGTTCCGGTTTCGCGCACATGATCATCTGACCAAACAATCGGTCGGCTGGTTTCAAAATGACCTTGCCGGACGCACAGCATCGCGCCTTGTTCTGATGGGGAATTATGCGGGTGATGTGATCTTTCATTGCCTGAACGCGGTCGCTTTCGGGCTGGTCTATATGGTCGGCGTGGTCACGTTCATGGCCAATATAGATCTGCGTTTGGCCGTGCCGCTGTTCATCTGGTTGACGCTTTACGTCGTTTTGATGTGGGTGATCGTGCCGCGGATGGTACGGTCGATGGAGACCTTTATGGCGTCGAAATCTGCGCTGCTGGGCGGGGTTGTGGATACGTTTTCGAATTTCGATACTGTCAGCCTGTTTGCGCAGCGCGCCGATATTGAAGCTGACCATAAGGGCTCGCTTCAGGCGACGCGTGAGAAACTATTCCTGACCCGTCAAATCAGTGTGGGGATGCGGACGCTGACGGTCTGGCTCGAAGGGATCATCATCGTCGGCTTTGTGGGCTATGGCATTTGGCTGTGGTCGGAAGATGTCGCATCCCTTGGGCTGGTGAGCGCGGCAATGGCGTTGAGTTTGCGGATCACGACCATGGCCGATTGGGTGTCGGAGGCGGTCTGGTCCATCTTTCAGCAGGTGGGGTCCGTGCGTGAGGCCTTGCGCACCATCAGCCAGCCTCTGAGTATTCCCGACACTGGTGACCTGCCCGATTTGGACGTGACGCGGGGCGAAATCACTATCGCTGACGCCCGGCACCATTATGGCAAGGAGGACGGCGGGCTGAACGGTGTTGATCTGACGATACGCGGTGGGGAGCGTATTGGACTGGTTGGCCCTTCGGGTGCGGGGAAATCGACGCTCGTTAATCTCATTTTGCGGTTTTATGACCCCGAAGGCGGGCGGATTGCGATTGATGGGCAAGATGTCAGCGCCGTCAATCAGGAGAGCCTGCGCCGGTCCATTGGTATGGTCAGCCAGCAGGCGGCTTTGCTGAACCGGTCGGTGCGCGAGAACATTGCGCTTGGGCACAGCGACGTGACGCAGGGCGAGATCGAAGAGGCGGCGCGTCAGGCGCAAGCTCATGAGTTCATTCTTGGTCTGCGCGATAGTGCGGGACGCTCTGGCTATGATGCGCATGTCGGGGAGCGCGGTGTGAAACTGTCTGGCGGGCAGCGCCAACGGATCGCATTGGCCCGTGTGTTCATCAAGAACGCGCCCATCCTGATTTTAGACGAGGCGACAAGTGCGTTGGACAGTGGTGTTGAGGCAGAGATTTAGACGGCGCTCATGCGGGTGATGGTCGGCAAAACCGTTATTGCCATCGCCCACCGGCTGTCGACGATCGCCGAAATGGACCGCATTGTCGTGATCGACAATGGCCGCATCATCGAGGCGGGAACACACGCTGATCTTCTGAAGGCAGACGCGCTGTATGCTGCGCTTTGGAACCGTCAGTCGGGCGGATTCATTGGTGATCTGGATTAACGGCGGCGCGCTGATACAGAGGCTTGTCCGCGTCTTACCGTCCCGGGCCGTGATCTATCGCCGTGATGCTGCGAGCCATGTGTTGATTGCGTCCGCTCCAGAGATCATGCCTTGGCCTACAAAGTAGTTTCTTGTCAGTGGCACAAAGTCCTCGTTGTTCGAGAGGTTCAGAACAATCCGACGTCGAGGTTTCCCGCCTCCGGCGCTGACACTTTCCAAGCTTGCTTCGACGACATGTCCAAGCTCGAAGACCTGCCGGTGTGCACCCAATACGGACCTTTCTGAGATCTCGACCGTGCCTTGGGTGCTGTTGAAAACCACATCTGAGCGTTTGACAAATAGACAAAACCCTCCGCCGCCGATGATGATCGCGATGGCCAAAAATCCTGCGGCGCGTCCCAAATCGGACGCCATTAATTCGGCCCATGCCAGGTAGAGGAATGCGAGAATGAAGATCACGATGGCATAACCGAAGAACCAAGGCACGCTTTGGAGTTGCAGGGTGTCCGGCTCATTCCTCGTTATCTTCATTTGAAAACGTATCCTTAGCGTATTTCGGTCTGGCTATATGCGGGTCCGGGGCTCTTCAGCCCGCATACTATTGGCGCTGTCCGGCGCATGTTTAGGGCCGGACGCGGACGGATACAATTATGCTGTTTGAGCGATGCGGTGAGGATGGCCCCTGCCTGATTAGCGGATGTGTCCCGCCCGGCCTGCGCTGCAGTCACGCGAGGGACCGCGCGCCTGCCGAAGTGGGTGCATATGCTAGAGGCCCTCACCGTGCAAAGCGGTGTAATCCAACACGACTTTGTTCATATCTGCGGTCAACGTATTGGCCAAATCGAACATTTCAGACAGCCGGTCGGCAGAAATGGGATTGCCCGCCAGCACATCCGCAATTTTTACCTGAACGATGGCCCAGTCCTCTGCTGCTATGTTCAGGTCTTTGATAACTTGTGGGTCAGTTGGAGCCAAAATACCGACCGACGGCATGCCAGCGCGTAGGGACTTGAGGGACATATCGAAAATTCCGGCTGTTTTGGCCAGATCCTCCATTGAGGCCGTTGTTTCGATACCAGTTCCAAGCAGGCAGATGTCCTTTGAAATGCGTTGCGCCAGCATCCGTTGGCGGCCGGCAATATCAATTGCAAAGGCGTCCCGCATAACCATCCCATTACCCAAAGAGTACTCCGCCGTGACAGCGGATACGAGACGCTTTGCCATATCGAGAAGCGGCTCTGATTGCACGGCGATATGAGCGATATCCTCTTGGGTGGCCGTCCCTTCAATGACTTTATCGACGGTCTCGGCAATCGGGTCCCAAATGCCATGCAGACGCTTCAATGTCGCAAGTATTTTCGGGTCAGCCTCTGCCCCATACATGGCAATATCTGGGTTGCCAAATTCCAGACCGGCGGCAATCAGGTTAAACTCTGCCGTTGCAGATTTAAGCATCGCGGTGGTCTTGGGCGTGTCTATCCCCGCATGGACATAGCACCCTGCAGCAACCACCCTTTGGCTAAGCATGCGAAGCTTGCCGGACGCATCAATCCGTTGTGCCGCGCCCGCGTTTTCATTCTGGCTTTCCATTTGGGATTGTCCGGTGGCCGCTGTGGCAAGACAAAGCGGGATCGTCATTAAAGCGACATTGCGCAGTATAGTTTTCAAGACTTTGTTAACTGGTGAATTTGTCATCGTTACATTTCCTTTTGGCATTCGTGGACAAAGGAAGTGAGGGCGTCTTGCGACCACCGACGTGATCGCAAGAGTGCCGAACATCATACGTGTTAAAACCGAACTCACTAACTCTGCTTACGAGACCCAAAATATCTTTGGATGGACAGGTTGATCAAACTATGATTTCTAAGGTTATCCGTAAGCAAATCTAATAATTTTAACGAGAAATGCCACAAAATCGCCGTTTACCGCCCATAAAATCGTTGCAAACCTTCGAGGTGGCAGCGCGTAGCTTAAGTTTTTCTAATGCTGCAGATGAGCTCTGTGTGACGCCTGCTGCGGTGAGCCAGCAAATTAAGCAATTGGAAACTTACCTTGGTATTCCGTTGTTCCACAGAACCAAGAAAAACGTCCAACTGACCGACGAAGCGGCTGCCGTTCTTCCATTGCTGTCAGAGTCATTCGACAAACTGGAAGAAGCGGTAAATCGTTTGGCGCGCGAGCGATGGGCAGGACGGTTGACAGTGAGCAGTGTGCCAACATTCTCGATCAAATGGTTGGTTCACAACCTAGCGGGTTTTACCAGAGCGCATCCCGAGATTGATGTGCGCCTTGATGCGTCTGTTGAGTTTCGCGATTTTCAACGCGACGAGATTGATGTCAGCATCCGGTTCGGTTTGGGAAATTACCCAGATTTGCACGTTACCCGACTGTTTGGCGAGGAATTCATCCTCATCTGTAGCCCCGCTTTGTTGGAAGGGGATCAGCCGCTCCGCACGCCTCACGATCTCAAACATCACAGGATACTTCATGTGGATTGGGGCGGCCTGAATTCGAGGTCCGGTGAATGGCATGATTGGGCAAAGGCCGCTGGGGTGGAGGGTCTTGATTTTGAAAAAGGTTCCCGGTTCACCTACGAGAGCATGGCCATTGAAGCGGCAATTCACGGCAATGGTGTCGCCTTGGTGAGTTACTATGCGGTTCTTGAAGAACTCAAATCCGGTCGATTGGTTCAACCGTTCGACATCAAGGTTGAAAGTGAACTCGCCTATTGGCTGGTATGTCCAGAACTTCATCTGCGCCGCGAAAAGGTCAAAGCTTTTTGTGACTGGATTTTAACTGAAACGGAGAATGTCCGTATCTGACGGCTGGTTAGTTTGGTGAGCCCAAACCTGCCGCTATTTCTTAAGGATGCTCGACGTAAACCAAGTCATAAACGTAAGATTTTGAATCCTTGCGACTGACCCAAATCCCCTCGGGCGGAGCAGATTTGGATTGCTCCGCAAGTTGGTCCCATGGGCGTCCCAAAACCGCTGGATCCTCCCATGAACCCGCAATCCAGCGAAGGTCTTCATGCCAGATAATCCAATAATCGCCATCACTCCTCTTGAAGCCAACTCTACCCGCAGGGTCAGTCGTCCTCTCGAAGCGGTAAACGCAGTCATCTATTTGTCGTCTGAGTTCGAACACCCTAGTTTGAGTATCTTCAGCCAAAACATCATCTCCCTCGTCTTACATGGTGCTGAAAACGGGAACGGCGGGACAGTCCCGCGCGGCTACCGCTTCACGAAAGCCCTGCTTGAAACTGAGATGGAGTTTTTGGCGGGGTCTTTTGCATTGGCGAAGCTGTAGCCGTCGGCGCGGTGGATGGAGCCGAATTTCAGGCCGCGCTTCTCAGAAAGGCTGCAGAACTCTTCCACGTCCTCCACATCGAACACCAGTTTGACGAGGGTTTGGCCGTCTTTTCTGCCGCTGGCCAGAGGGTGCAAAAGTATGTTGCTGCCCGTCCCTTGGGCGACAAGTTCAACGATCCTGTCATCATCGAGCCGGAGCGTTTCAAAACCAAAGTACTTGCAATAAAACTCTGCGACCTCTTCGATCTTCTTTGTGTAGATGATGATACGGCCAAGCTGCGCAGTCACTGTCACCTCCGGTTTCTGGTTGGGTCGAGCTTACCGCGAGTCGTAGTCACACGAAAACCCGCTTTGGGCCGCGCATGTCGCGTGAGACGCCAGTCCCCTGCTCCATTGACAATTGACGCGCTTGTGCTCTTTTGGCTTTCCCGAGGCGGGCTATCGTCATTGGTTTCCTAACTCGCCCTTCGAAGAGGACAGTAAAAGTGACGGCAAAAAGCTATAATTTCTCCCATGCACTCTGCCGGCTGCCGGCGCGCAGCAGCGTTGACGGATTGCGGGCGGTGGACACAGGGGCCCCGGATTTCGAGACCTTTGTCGCCCATCACAACGACTACGTTGCCCTCTTGCGTGAAACGGGCGCGCACGTGACCGTCTTAGAGCCGTTGGAGGCCTTCCCGGACTCGGTTTTTGTCGAAGACGATGCGCTGTGCTTGCAAGAAGGGGCCGTGTTGATGCGGCCAGGCGCCCCAAGCCGTTTGGGCGAGGTTGCGGAGATGGCCCCTCATCTCGACGCGCTCTATGAAGAGGTGGTCCGGATGGACGGCGATGGGTTCATAGAGGGCGGCGATATCCTGACCGCAGAACGTGAAATCCTGATTGGTTTGTCTGCGCGAACCGATCAGGCAGGGGTTGATGAGTTTCGTCGCGTTGTCGATCGGTGGGGATACACGGTGCGCGTGGTTGAGACACCGCCGGGGGTTTTGCATTTCAAGACCGACTGTTCCTTGCTGGATGAAGAGACGATCCTTTCAACGAAACGATTGGCGGCCTCCGGGTGTTTTGACACATACCGTGTCATTCACACAGCGGATGGCGAAGAAGCCTGCGCCAATGCGATCAGGTTCAATGAGTTTGTGATTATGCCCGCAGGGTTCCCAAAGACCCGTGAGGCGCTGGAGCGGAGCGGATATGATGTTCGCGAAGTGGGCAATTCCGAAGCCGCAAAACTTGATGGCGGTATGTCGTGTCTTTCGTTGCGTTTCTCGCCTTCTTCATGACGACCGGGCGGCCGTTTTGGCCGTGGACTGCGATATCAAATTGCTTCGGGGCGTACGCACTATGCCGAGGTTGGCTTGGGTGCGAATTCAGTTAATCTCAATAGACACCCGATCTTCGGCGGCATCATCATTTTCCTGTGCTATCTAAGCGATCATGCTATTCAACCTTCCTGACCACGATACGCTCTACAAGGCGCTTTTGGCCCGCGATGCCTCCTATGACGGACAGGTTTACGTCTGTGTGTCTTCCACCGGCGTCTTTTGCCGCCTGACCTGTCCGGCCCGCAAACCCAAGCAGGAAAACTGCACGTTCTTCGGAACTGTCGGGGAATGTATCGAAGCGGGCTATAGAGCTTGCAAGCGCTGCCATCCGATGCAGCCAATGGCCTTGGCTGATCCGGCAATTGCTGCGCTGCTTGCGGCTTTGGACGAACGCGCGGACTATCGCTGGCGGGAAAGCGATATCGAACGGATGGGCTTTGATCTGTCGACTGTTAGGAGAAGCTTCAAGCGTCAGTTCGGCATAACCTTTCTGGAGATGGCGCGGCAAAGAAGGTTGCGGGACGGCTTTGAAACGCTCGCCAATGGTGGCGCTGTGATCCATGGCCAGATTGACGCCGGTTTTGAGTCCGCCAGTGCGTTCCGCGCGGCATTTCTGCGATTGCTCGCTAAGGCGCCCGGTAATCTGTCGGCGGACCCGTTGCTTTTTGCCGATTGGGTGCAGACGCCCTTGGGCGACATGGTGTCTGTTACCAGCAAATCCCAGCTACATCTTCTAGAGTTCTTTGATCGCAAGGCACTGCCGAAAGAGCTTGAGAGGCTCAGCACAGTTTCAAAGGGCCGCCTTGGCATCGGACGGACAGAAGCGGGGGCGCAGATCAAAGAGGAATTGACTGCATTTTTCAGCGGGTCTTCTTCTGACTTCCGAACACCCCTCGCCTATCACGGGTCAGAATTCAGTGGAGCCGTGTGGGACGCGCTGAGAACTATACCGCCCGGCCAGACGCGCAGTTATTCTGACATCGCCGTCCAGATCGGGCGTCCATCTGCTGTTCGAGCTGTCGCGCGTGCGAACGGCGCGAACCAGATCGCGCTGGTCATACCCTGTCATCGCGTCATTGGCGCAGATGGATCGCTGACCGGATATGGCGGGGGACTTTGGCGCAAACAGAAGCTGCTCGAAATCGAACGGCAATATTTACCGACCAAGGCGAAAGGAAATCATCGTGTCACAGGCTGAAAAGGCAACCCGCCTCGCAGACTTGCATCAAAAGGGGCATCCATTGGTGCTTTACAACATTTGGGATGCGGGCGGCGCCAAAGTGTTGGAGAAGGCAGACGCGCCTGCCATCGCGACAGGAAGCTGGTCGATGGCGGCCGCACATGGCTACGCGGACGGAGAGTCCATTCCTTTGGATTTTGCCCTTGGAATAGTTGAACGCATCTGTGCCAGTGTCGATGTCCCGGTCACGGTGGATTTTGAAGGCGGGTATGCGACCGATCCTGATGAGGTCGCTGAGAACGTTCGCAGAGTTATTCGCGCGGGAGCGGTCGGCATCAACTTTGAGGACCGGATCGTAAAGGGGGAAGGTCTGCATTCGATCTCTGCGCAGGTCGCGCGCATTCGTGCGATCAAGGCTGTTGCTGCTGACGAAGGGATCCCACTGGTTGTGAATGCGAGAACCGATCTTTTCCTTGGAACAGATCCAGCCAGTCATGACGCGCGTTTGGCGGAAGCGATGGAGCGCGAGGCCGCTTACGCGGAGGCCGGAGCGAATTGCTTCTTTGTGCCTGGTCTCACTGACGCCAAGTTGATTTCTCGGGTTGTTGACGGAGCAAGCTTGCCGGTGAATGTCATGATGATTGGGGATCTGAAGTCGATCAAAGATGTGGCGGCTCTTGGTGTGTCCAGAGCAAGCTACGGCCCCGGTCCATTCTTTGAGTTCCTTGCCAACCTCAAGAAGGCCTGCATGTCACTTGAGTAGAACGAAGCGGCGTCCATGTCCCCCGAGGAACGGTTGGGCGTGAGAAGGTTGTGGGAATTACCGCACGCCTTTTTGAGGCCGGGCAGCGGACGCTGATCTGTGTTTGGGTTTGTAGGACGGGGTATGTTCTGACAAAAAAATTGTCTTTTCGGAACATTCCTGCTCATATTTCACGGCATCCCCAACCGGAAAAGCGCATGATGATGAAAACCACAGTTCTGAGCACTCTGACCGCCCTCGCGCTTACCACGACTGCTGTGGCGCAAAGCATTTCAGGGACCTATCTGTCAGAGGGCCGCAATGCTGACGGCTCGGCCTATACGGGCACGGCTACGATTACCGAGACATCCGGTCAGGTCGGCATGCAATGGACGGTTGGTGCGCAGAACTACGCGGGCGCGGGTCAATTCGATGGCCGCATCCTGAGCGTGAATTGGGGCGCACCATACCCCGTCATCTATATCCTGATGACGGATGGCACCCTGCATGGCACATGGGACAACGGTCGCGCCTTGGAGAAACTGACGCCCCGATAAGTGGTCGGTTTCAGGCCAGCGCTGGACATAGGTTCAGACGGGATCGCTGAGTCAGTTAAGACGAGAGCAGGTCAAGCAAGTGCTGCATATCAATCGGTTTGGTCAGCAGCTTTGCGTCAAGTCTTTTCAGAGTATCCTGCGGGACCTCTGCCCCCGTCACAAAACATATCTTGGTTCCGGCGACTGACAATTCCTCAGCGATTGGTAGGGTTGATGTCTTGCCCAGATTGAGATCAAGAAATGCCCAAGAGAACCTGTTCTGAGACATAATTTCTCGTGTCTCTTCCAGATTATCGGCAATAAGGGCGAGTTCACCGTGATCTTCGATTGCAGCCTGCATATCCATGGAGATAAGCGGCTCATCTTCTACAATAAGTATTGGGATGGTATGCTCCAGCGTCTTGATTGCCTATGTCATATCACACAGTAAATATTTGCAATATGTCAAAAGACATAGCGCGTTGATTTATATCAGGTCTTGGCAGCGAAAGCTGGCCCAGTTACCAAAAGTGCTATGAAAAATAACAAAAAAAATCCCGTCCTTTTGATCGTTCTTGTTCTGATCGCTGGCGCATTGGTGTTCGTCGCAGCCATCGTCACTTTTGGGTTTCTGACGGAAAACACCGCGCGGAATCAAGCGAGGTTTTCTGCTGCGATACTCACTGACCTGCGCAGGATCGAGGCGTCGCTGCTGGATGCCGAGACAGGGCAACGGGGGTTTATTATCACAGAGGACCCGTCCTATCTGTCGCCCTATACGCGTGGGGTTGAGGAATACGGCACAGCCTATTCGGGCTTGCGTGATCGGTTGCGGGACGTGCAGACGACCTCCCAAAGGATGCTGCTGGAGGATTTATCCTCCTCCAGCGAGAACAAGCTGGCTGAGTTGGCGCAGACGGTTGAACTGGTCCGACGCGGCGAGAGGGCGCGCGCGATTGCGATTGTGAAGACCGACCTCGGGAAGGACCTGATGGACGATATCCGGTCGGTGATTGCGCAATTGGAAAATGAAGAGCAGGACATTTTGCAGACGACCTTGGCAAAGGCCGAGAGGGTTCAGCATCGTATCGGGGTGGCGCTGATCGCCGCGCTTGTTTTAATTCTCGGACTACTTGTCATGGTGTTCTACCTGTTCCGCCGCTCCGAGCGCCTCGACCGTACCGAAGACCTGCTGGATGAAGTCACTTATCACCGGGACAGGGCCGAGTTGCTGGCGCAGGAACTCAGTCACCGGGTCAAAAATCTTTTCGGGATCATTACCTCCATCGTGAGGATGACCGGACGCGGCGAAACCGACTCCGGGATCGTCGTCGGCAAGATCAGCGACCGCATCGGTGCGCTTGCTCGCGCACATTCTTTGACCACGGCGAGCGAAACACGAAAACATGTGGACATGAAGGAGTTGGTCCAAGCGGTTTTGGAGCCGTACCACACGGACACGCATGACTTCACGCTGGACGGTCCTGCTGTGACGCTTGATAGCGGTATTCTAACGCCGCTCGGGCTTATTCTTCACGAGCTGGCAACAAATGCCGTCAAATATGGCGCGTGGTCTGCCGGACCGGGCGGATGCATCGCAATCTCATGGAGTGTTGCGGATGAAACCAACGGCGCTTCCTCCTCGCTGCTGCACCTGACATGGGCTGAGAAAGCTGGCGCGGGAAGCGCCTTGGTGGAACCTGAGGGGTTCAGTCAGTCGTCATCGGGGTTCGGAACCAAGATGATTGAAATGAGCACTAAGCAACTCAAAGGTAGTTTCAAGAAAAAATGGAACGATGGTCTTGTGGTTGAGTTGGTCCTTGACTTGGATGATGAGTTTACCGACGGGAGCAACTGATTTGGACATCCGTATTTTGATAGCCGAGGATGAGGCCCTTATCGCAATGCAAATTGAGATGGACCTTGAGGATGCGGGTTACCGCGTCGTTGGTCCGTATTTGTCATTGCCGACATGTCTTGAGGCTTTGAAAACCGAGCGGATCGACGCGGCAGTGCTGGACGTTGATCTGGCAGGTTTCGACGTGTTCCCGGTCGCCGACCAGTTGCAAGAGGCTCAAACACCGTTCGTGTTTCACACAGGGCGCGGCTCTCATGAGAGGATTTTGGCGCGGTTTCCGGACGCGCCGATCTGCAAGAAACCGGCTGAAGTGACAAACCTGTTGAAACAGTTGAATCTGCCAGCCTCTATTGGTTGATGTTCGGCGAGCGCAATGCGGCCGCGGTGACTAGCTTGACCCCTTTGCATTCCGTGACAGATGCGCATCAAGGGCAGCAAGCCCTTCGTCGAGGCCGGTCCGGCCAAATCCGATGCGCAGGCGGTCTTGCGGTGTAGGTCCTAGATCGGAGGAATAGATCGTGCTGGGCAGGAACAGGACGCCGCTTTCCTCAACGAGTGCTTTGCAAAACGCATCCGCCCCCTCTGCCCCCTTGTACTGCGGAAATGCCATGCAGGATCCGGCTGGGCGATGCCATGTGAAGAGGTCCTCGTAGCGCGCGAAGAAGGCGTCCCACTTGGGCAGGTTCTCATCCACGATGGCGCAGTTGCGCGCGAGGATACGGTCTTTGTTGCGTAACGCGATCAGCGCCAAACGCTCGCTGGGGCCAGAGTTGCAGATTGACAGATAGTGCTTCAGCCGTTCCATTTTCGATAAAATCGCAGCGTCCTGACAGGCAATCCATCCGATCCGCAATCCCGGCAGTCCGTATGATTTTGACATGACGTTGAGCGACAGGCCGCGCTCGTAGATATCTGCGATGAAGGGCAAGTGACGCGCGCCGGTCTCGCCCAGCCCGTTGAAGATTTCATCATGCAGAATGTAGATACCGTGCTTGCGGCACAGCTCCACCAAGGCGTGGTAGCGATCCAGTGGGAGGATCGCACCTGTCGGATTGTGGGGGAAGTTGATCGTCACGAGTTTCGTGTTCGGCCGTATCGCTGCGGCAACGCGGTCAATGTCGAGCGACCAATTGTCGTTGGGGTCGAGCGGGATGCCTGTCGCCTCGCAGATCGCGACGGGCAGTGTTTCATGGGACTGGTAGTTCGGCGTCACGACAATGGCATGGCTGTCTGCATCGAGCAGAACTTGGTTTGCGGCAAAGATGCCCTCGCTGGCCCCTGCGAAACACAGGACACTTGACGCGGATTGCTGCGCATAGGTTGCCGCAATCGCATCGCGTAGGTCAGGGTCGCCGAAGGTCTCAGTATAGCCCAGGCACATGTTGTCAAATGCATCGCGTTCCTCTTGTGTCGCCATCGCCAACAGGTCGCGCATCGACATCGCCTCCGCATCGGAGGCGGTCATATGATAGCGGGCCTTAAATTCCCATTTCGAGAAATGCGTTTCCAGTCGAAAATCCGGCAGTGTTGGCATTGCGTTGGGCACCCTATTGGAGAGACCCCACATGATTAGCCGAACGCGTGACGAAATCGAAGCCCTTATCAACCTGCATGTCACTTAAAGCTGGGGGTATTGTGCGCCGCGCCCCAGCGCAGGGATGACAGGTGATCTACGCCTTGAGGTAGGCGTCGATGGCGGCTTCGGTGCCTGCGGTCCAGATCAGCTCAAGCCATGTTGTAAAGGGGTCCGCAAAGGTGGGCTGGCTTGCGAGGTCGCCGTAATACTGGGACTGTTCGAGCCATGCGAGCGGTCTGGTGCGGGCCTCTTGCGCGGTGCGTGTCAGGTCGCCCCAATTTGGGTCGTTTGGTTCTATCTCAGTGCCGTCTTCGCGCGTTCCGGCGCACATGCGCGCCCAGATGGCAGAGACCAGAGCCAGCCCCGTCACGGACGTGCCATTGGCGAGGCCATCGCGCACGGACGGGATGATGAAGCCGGGGTGGCGGGAGGAGCCGTCGAAGGCTACGCGGCGTGTGGTGTCAACGATGCGCGGGTTGGAAAACCTGCGCGATATGAGCGGGATATAGTCCTGTGGCGTCATGCCCGGCACGGGTTTGACATGCGGGGCGATGTCGTCGCGGGCGATCTTGGAAAAGAGCGCAGCCACTTTTGGGTTGGCCATACAGCCTGCAATCGTGTCGAGGGAGAGCATCTCACCCGCGCCGCAGATCACTTGATGGCCGCCATTGAGGATGCGGATCTTCATAGCTTCGTAATCATGCACGTCCGAGGTGAAGGTCGCCCCGATCTTGTCCCAATCGGGGCGTCCGGCGCAGAAGTCATCTTCGATGACCCACTGACGGAAGCTTTCATGCGTCACGGGTACAGCGTCTTGGATGCCAAGCTCTCGCACAAGGGCATGTTCGTTCGGACCAGTGGCAGGCACGATGCAATCGACCATGGAATTGGGGAAGCTGCAGGATGTATTGATCCAATCTGCCAGCTCAGGATCAGAGAGCCGCGCGAGGGAGACAACCGTTTGCCGCAGGATTGCACCATTGCCTTGAAGATTGTCACAGCACATTCCGGTGAACGGGCCAGTACCGTCATCGCGGCGGATGCGGAGGGCGGCCACGATGGCGCCGAATGCAGTTATCGGTTTCTGCGGGTTGGCGGCGTCATGGACGATATCGGGATGGGCCGCATCGAAGGCTTTGGTGACCGGATCGATATAGTAGCCGCCTTCGGTCACGGTGAGGGACACGATGCGGATATTGGGTTGCGCCATGCGCGCGATGAGCGGGGCGTGACCTGCGACGATCGGGATGTAGTCGATCATCGCGCCTGTGACTTCGGCACCGCTGCCCGTGGGCGACAGTTCGATCAGGGTCGTCATGTAGTCTTGCGCGGCCAGTTTCTCGCGTTGCGCTTCGTCATAGGGGCGGACGCCCGCGCCGATAATGGCCCAGTCCTGCGCCAACCCATTTTGCATAAGGCGGTGGAGGTACCACGCTTGGTGGGCGCGGTGGAAATTGCCAAGGCCGATATGGACGATGCCGGGTGTCAGGGCGCTGCGGTCATAGGTGGGACGCAGGATACTTTCGGGCAGAGCGTTAAGCGTCACGTTGGACAGGGCAATGGGTTTGGTTTTCTCGGTCGCATCCGTCATCAGCTCATCCAATTCCCGCCGTCCACATTGTAGGTTTGGGCCACAATGTAGGCGGCCTCCTCGCTGGCAAGAAACACTGCCATGCCGGTCAAATCGTCTGCCGTGCCCATTCGGCCAAAGGGGACAGCCGCGCCGACTTCTGCTTTTTTCTGCCCCGGTGCTTTGCCTTCATGTTTTGCGAAGAACGCATCGACGCCGTCCCAATGCTCGCCGTCCACGACACCCGGCGCAATGGCGTTCACGTTGATGCCGTGTTTGATCAGGTTGAGACCTGCGGATTGCGTCAGGCTGATAACGGCGGCCTTGGACGCGCAATAAACGGCGACGAGGCTTTCGCCGCGCCGCCCGGCTTGGGAGGCCATATTGATGATCTTGCCTCCCTGCCCGCGCGCGATCATGTGTTTTGCGACGGCTTGCAGCGTGAACAGGGTTCCGGCGACGTTGATCTCGAAAACGCGCGCGTACTCGGCGCGGGTGATATCGGTGATCGGGCTGGCCGTAAAAATAGCCGCGTTGTTGATCAGGATGTCGATCTGGCCGAGCGCCTCAATGGTGGCGCCAACGCCCGCGTCGATGCTGCTTTGATCGGTGACGTCCATCTTGACCGCGACTGCTGCATCGCCAATGTCGGCGGCTGCTGTTTGGGCGCGCGCAATGTCGATGTCAGCGATGGCAACCCGCGCGCCCTCGGCCACATAGGCCTTGGCGAAGGCGAGCCCGATGCCGCGGGCCGCCCCCGTGATCAATGCGGTTTTGCCAGCGAGCCGTGTCATGCAATGCGAAGCCCGTCTGCGCTGAAGCGATGAAGCTCTGCCGCGCGAGGTGTGAGGTGGATCGTGTCGCCATGTGTCAGGCTGACATCGCCGATGGCACGCACGGTCAATGTCTCTGCAAGGCCCGTATTATGAATATGGAAGAAAGTGTCTGATCCAAGATGTTCGGCAACGCCGACCGTGCCCTGCCACAGCCCGCCGCTTTGCACGACGTCGATATGTTCCGGGCGGATGCCGATGGTGTGAGCGTCGTGCTTTGCAGCCTCCGGTCCGGTGATCAGGTTCATTTTGGGCGAGCCGATGAAGCCCGCAACGAAGGTGTTGCGCGGTGTGCGGTACAGCTCTAGCGGAGAGCCGACCTGTTCGATCACGCCTGCTTGCAGCACAACGATCTTGTCGGCCATGGTCATGGCTTCAACCTGATCGTGCGTCACGTAGACCATTGTTGTTTCGAGCTTTTTATGCAGCTCGGAGATTTCCATACGCATGCCGACCCGCAACGCCGCATCAAGGTTGGAGAGCGGCTCATCAAAGAGGAAAGCGGCAGGTTCGCGGACAATCGCACGGCCGATAGCAACCCGCTGACGCTGACCGCCGGACAATTGACCGGGACGCCGGTCGAGGTAGTCGGTGAGGTTCAGGACCGCAGCCGCCCCTTCTACGCGTTTGTTGATTTCAGATTGATCCATCTTCGCCATACGCAGCGGGAAGGCGATGTTTTTACGCACCGACATATGCGGGTACAGCGCATAGGATTGAAACACCATGGCGAGACCACGTTTGGCAGGCACGACATCGGTGGCATCTTTGCCGTCGATCTCGATATGACCCGACGTGATATCTTCGAGCCCCGCGATCAGGCGCAACAGGGTGGATTTACCGCAGCCCGATGGGCCAACGAAGACGGTGAACTCGCCATCCTCGATGGTCAGATCAAGCGGTGGGATCACTTGCGTGTCGCCAAAGCTTTTCGTGACTTGTTTGAGTTGAATCTGTCCCATGTGTCAGGTCCTTTTGATTGCCCTGTTGCTGCGTGAGGGCTTACTTCACCGCGCCGAATGTGAGGCCGCGGACGAGTTGCTTCTGGCTGAACCAGCCAAGGATGAGAATTGGTGCGATCGCCATTGTGGAGGCCGCGCTGAGTTTCGCAAAGAAGAGCCCCTCAGGCGAGGAATAGCTGGCGATGAAGGCTGTCAGTGGGGCTGCGTTTGCAGCCGTCAGGTTCAGCGTCCAGAACGCCTCGTTCCATGCGAGGATGAAGTTGAGGAGCAAGGTCGAGGCGATGCCCGGAATAGCCATGGGCGTCAGAACATAGAGCAGCTCTTCTTTCAATGTGGCCCCGTCCATACGGGCGGCTTCCAGAATTTCGCCGGGAATTTCCTTGAAGTAGGTGTAGAGCATCCAGACGATGATCGGTAGGTTGATCAGCATCAAGACCACGATCAGACCGCCGCGTGTATCAAGCAGGTTGAACTCCACGAAGATCAACGAGATCGGGTAAAGTACACCAACCGCAGGAAGCATTTTGGTGGAGAGCATCCAAAGCAGGATGTCTTTGGTGCGCCGCGACGGCACGAAAGCCATGGACCACGCCGCGGGGATCGCAATCAGAATACCCAGTAGGGTTGAGCCGCCCGCGACGATCACGGAGTTCCAAAGGAACTTCATGTAATCGGAGCGTTCCTGCACGACGGCATAGTTTTCCAGCGTCCAGTCGAAGTTGAAGAACAAGGGCGGATCGTTGATCGCCTGCGCTTCGGTTTTGAAACTGGTCAGGATCGTCCAGTAGATCGGGAAGAAGATGATCAGAGCAATCGTCCAAGCGGCTGCTGTGGTGATGATCTTGCGGTTTGTTGTTGTTGCGCGTGCCATGTCCTCTACCCCCTCAAGCGTCCAGATTTTTGCCGACGATGCGCATCAGGAAGATGGCAACGATGTTGGCAAGGATGATGGCGTAGACACCGCCCGCAGACCCCAGCCCGATATTCTGGCTGTCGATAACCCGCTGGAAGATCAGGTAGGTCAGGGTGCGGGTGCCGAAGGCGCCGCCGGTGGTGACGAAAATCTCTGCGAAGATCGACAGAAGGAAGATCGTTTGGATCAGAATGACAATGGTGATTGCGCGCGCCAGATGCGGCAGCACGATGAACCAGAAGCGTTTGAGCGCCGGTGCGCCGTCCATCTCAGCCGCTTCAAGCTGTTCGCTGTCGAGCGATTGGATCGCGGTCAGCAGGATCAACGTCGCGAACGGCAGCCACTGCCATGAGACGATCATGATAATGGAACTGAGCGAAGCGTCTTGAAGCCACGCCACAGGCTCCGCGCCGAAGAAGCGCCAAAGGTGGGCGAAGATGCCGTTGACCGGATCCATCAACATGTTCTTCCAGACCAGTGCCGAAACGGTAGGCATGACGAAGAAAGGGGCGATCACGAGGATACGGACAACGCCCTGCCCCCAGATTGGCTGATCAAGAAGCATCGCGAGCAGGATGCCCAGAACGACTGTAATTAGAAGAACGCCGCCAACCATGATCAGTGTGGTTTGCACCGAGGGCCAGAAAGAACTGGAGGACAGGAAGCGGCTGTAGTTGGTAAATCCGACCCAATCCAAACCGCGCTCGATACTGTCGCCGCGCAAGGGCAGGTATTTGGTGAAGGAGAACCAAAGCGTCATGATGAGAGGGACCAACATCCAGCCCAAGAGCAGGACCACGGCAGGTGCCATCATGATGCGGGCAGCGGAACGGGATGCTTTAGTGGCCATTGGATATACCTCTCTCGGGGACGGACTCGGCCGTCAGGGTACGCTTAATTCTGAGAAATCAAAGGAGATCAGGGGGCGATACGACGCCGCCCCCTGATGTAAGAGACGTACTTACTTGTAGCCAGCGGCTTCCATTGCGTCGTTTGTGATGGCCTGAGCTTTTTCCAGAGCTTCTGCGACGGTCTGCTGACCGGCGTAAGCTGCGGAGAACTCTTGGCTCACTTCAGTTGCGATACCCGCGAATTCTGGGATCGCTGCAAACTGAACGCCGACATATGGGGACGGCTCAACTGTGGAGTCGTTCGGGTTTGCCGACAGGATGGAGTCCAGTGTCATCTGTGCGAATGGCACTTTTTTGTACTCTGGGTTTTCGTACAGGGATGTACGTGCACCTGGAGGGACGTTTGCCCAACCTTCGTTGGCTGCAACCAGCTCGATGTAGTCTTTGGATGTTGCCCACTCGATGAACTGCTTGGCTTCAGCTTCTTTCTGAGTGCCTGCTGGAACAGCAAGTGCCCAAGCCCAGAGCCAGTTGGAGCGTTTGCCCAAGCCGTTATCTGGTGCCAATGCGAAGCTGACGCTGTCTGCAACGGTGCTGTCTTTGCCTGTCACGAAGGACGCTGCCACTGTGGCGTCAATCCACATGCCGCATTTGCCTTGGTTGAACAGAGACAGGTTCTCGTTAAAGCCGTTGGTTGCGTAGCCAGCTGGGCCGGACGCGTCCATCATGCCTTTGTAGAAGTTCAGGGTGTTGGCCCATGCTTCTGTGTCGAACTGTGCGTTCCAGTCCATGTCGAACCAGCGTGCGCCGAAGGAGTTGGACATCGCAGTGATGAAAGCACCACCTTCGCCCCAACCTGCTTTACCGCGCAGGCAGATGCCGTTGATGTCGTTGTCACGGTCAGTCATTGCAGCCGCTGCGTCGCGGATGAATTCCCAAGTCGGTGCATCTGGCATTTCCATGCCAGCTTTTTCCATCAGGTCAGTGCGGTACATAACCATGGAGCTTTCGCCGTAGAACGGAGCCGCATAAAGCGTGCCGTCATGGCTCAGACCACCAGACATCGCTGGCAGAATGTCAGCTGCGTCGTATTCGGCGGACAGATCGTCCAGTGCAACCAACCAACCGTTGGCACCCCAGATCGGTGTCTCGTACATACCGATTGTCATGATATCGAACGCACCGCCTTTGGTGGTGATATCTGTTGTGACACGCTGGCGAAGAACGTTTTCTTCCAGTGTCACCCACTCAACATTGATGCCTGTGGCTTCGGTGAAGTTGTCTGTGTAGCCCTGCATACGGATCATGTCGCCGTTGTTCACAGTCGCGATTGTGATCGTTTTGCTGTGGCCGTCCGCAAATGCACCGCCCGCTGTGAGCAGCGAAAGCGCAGTTGCAGTGTAAAGAGTGCGTCTCAAGGACATCCGGTTTCCTCCCTAGTGGATGTGATGATGAAGAGGCTAACCGGAGGGACGACGCGGGGTCAACAAAAAATTTACGCGCGTAAAGATTTATTCTGTCACGCGGAGTCTCTCAAGATCAGTTTGCCTTCTAATCTTGTGCTTTTCCAAGGTGATACCTGCCCGTCTATCGCCGCAAACAAAGCATCCGCTGCGGTCTGCGACACCGCCTCATAGTCATGGGAGATGGTTGTAAGGGGCGGACATGTGTAGCGGGAATGGGGGTGACCGTCCTGACCGGCGACCCGAATCGTCGCCCCCTCTGCCCGCCCGACGCTGACGCCTTGCTCGTAACAGGCGGTCAGAAGCCCAATGGCCAGACGGTCGTTACTGCACAGGATTGTATTGGTCGAAAACCGTCCGTCCTTGAGCGCTTGATGTCCGCCTAGACGTCCGATCTCTTCAAACTCCCATCCCTCGCCGTCAATGGAAATCACGTCGGGCGTGTAGCCGAATTCCTCCATCGCGCTGAGATAGCTTTGACGACGGCGGTGAGCATTCGGGTTAGCGGGGGTTTTCATCTCGAAAAAGCAGGGCGGCTCTCCGGTGCGGCACAAATAGTCGGTGATATGCGCCGTGAACTGCATGTTGTCAGAGCCTACAAAGGCCAGACCTAGCTCATCCACGCTGCTATCAAAGATCAGTGTCGGGACGTCATCGCAAAACGCGGACAGGGCGTCTTTCTCGGACGATCTTCCAAGCGGGGCGAGCAATACGCCTGCAGGCTTGAGGGAGCGCAGCGTGTCGAGCACGTGCACTTCCATCTCAGGCTGACCGTGAGAGCTGAACAGGGTTGGACGGTATCCTGCGGCGATGCATCTTTGTTCAAGATTGCGCGCGATCTCTGCAAAATAGGGATCAGACAGTAAGGGCACGACGATACCGAGGTTCTTCGTCAGCTTCCGGTTTTGGTTCATCGCGTAGATGTTTGGTCGATAGGCGTGCTTTTCTAACGCGGCCTCGATTCGGGTTCGGGTGCTGTCGCGGACACTTTCCGGATCATTGAAATACTTCGAAACCGTGGGTCGGGAAATTCCGCTGACGGCGGCAAATTCTTCCATATTCCGGATTTTCGTATCCGCCATTTCCGCCTCACTTCGCCAACACGTCAGTCAATTACAAGCTTTCCTGCGCACTACAATTTCTTGTCGCGCGCAAAAAAGCAACTTTTCATTAGTAAATTTTTGTGAGGGTCCGAGCCTTATGGATGCAGGACGCCCTGATCCGTGACAATCATGTCGAGGGGTTGGTCGGTCTCTTCCAAGGGCAGGCTGTCAGCCATTTGCGCCTGATAGGCAAAGCCGATCGCCGTGACGGGACCCTGGGCGCGCAGGCCTTCCAACGTGCGGTCATAGAAGCCGCCGCCATAGCCCAGCCGCATGGCCTGCGGTGTGAAGGCCACAAGTGGGACAATCAAGACTTGAGGGGTAATCCAGACACCTTTCACGGGCACTTTTGCGCCGAAGGGTCCGTCTTTCATCTCGCAACCGGGGCTCCATTCGCGAAACTTCAGGGGCTGGCCTTCCCCTTGGATCACGGGGACACCGACAGGGCCGAAACTGGCTAGCGCGGCCATCGCTGGGATGGCGTCAACTTCCGTTTGGATCGGCATATAGCCTGCCAGAGGCGCGCCTTTATGCGGCATCAGCACGCTCAGCAAATGTGCCGTGGCTAGCGCGTCGGCGGCAGTTGACCGCGCATCCTTACGGCGGGCGAAGGCGGCTTTGCGGGCGGTGGCTTTGAGCGCGGCGATATCTGTCATGCGCCCGCTTTTGCCCACTGCTTGAGCCCTTGGCAAGAGGGCGCGCGCGGCCTAGGTTGCGCCATGGCTAGACTTACCCTCGACCATCTTGCAGTTGCCGCCGAGACGCTGGACGCGGGCAGCGCTCATATCGCTGACACTTTGGGCGTTGAATTGCCCGTGCAGGGCGAACACCCGTTGATGGGAACTCATAACCGGCTCACCGGCATGGGGCCGGACTTGTATTTCGAGATGATCGCGATCAATCCGGCGGCCCCCAGCCCTGAATTTCCGCGCTGGTTTAATCTGGATGCGTTCAGTGGCCCACCGCGTTTGACGAATTGGATATTGCGCACTGACGATATTGAGGGGCTTTTGAACGACCTGCCGGATGGATTTGGCACGCCGATCGCCTTGACCCGCGGCGATCTGGCGTGGCGCATGGCGGTGCCTAAGACAGGCGTTTTGCCATGGGGCGGCTGGGCACCGGCAATCATTCAATGGGATTGTGATCTGCATCCGACACAAACCCTACCCGACAGTGGCTTGCGCCTGTCGCGACTGACAATCCATCATCCCGATGCCGTCGAGATGGCTGAGTGTTTGAGCCCGTTGATGCCACGGGACACGGCGCAGTTCATGCCCAACGAGACCAAGAAAATCGTTGCGATACTTGATGGGCCGGATGGCCAAAAGCGGTTGGAATGACCACTATCCGCGATGCCACCCCACGCGACGCGGCGGCCATTGCGACGATCCTTAACCAGCTGATCCGCAATACGACCGTCACCTTTCAAAGCATCGAGAAGTCCGTCGAAGAAATTACGACCGCGATCGAAGTGGCCGAGGTGTATTTGGTGATCGAGCACGCGGGCGAGATCAAGGGCTACGCCACTTTTGGCCCGTTCCGGTCAGGGGTCGGGTATAGCAAGGTCAAAGAGCATTCGATCTGCCTTGATATAGACGCGCGCCATGCAGGATACGGCGCTATGTTATTGGCAAAGCTGGAAGTTAGGGCTCGCAGTCTGGGTGTGACGCATATGATCGCCGGGGTGTCCGGAGAGAACGATACGGGGCTGAAATTCCACCAAAGCCAAGGCTATGAGTTCGTAGGCCACCTGAAAGGGATAGGCTGGAAGTTCAACCGCGAGATTGATCTGATCTTGATGCAGAAAAGCCTCTGACATTCCGAAAAGACTCAGGTAGCGTGGCGCCTATGTCGATTTGGCAACGCATCGCAGAGGCTCTGTCTGCCCTCGCCAATGGCGAAGGGCTCGCGGCTGTATTTGACAAGCTTTGGGCAGAACCTGAGCGCAGTGTGGCCTTCACCATTGCTGTGATCGCGCTGGGCGCGAAAATGGCAAAAGCGGACGGGTTGGTGACAAAAGGCGAGGTCGCGGCGTTTCGCGAGGTTTTTACGATCCATGAAGCCGATGAAGCCAATGCCGCACGGGTGTTCAATCTGGCCCGACAAGACGTTGCGGGCTTTGACAGTTACGCCCAGAAGATCGCGGCCATGTTTGACGACCGGCATGACACGTTATTCGATCTGATGGAGGGGCTCTTTCATATCGCAGTGGCTGATGGGGATTATCACGAAGCCGAGGACGACTTTCTGCATATTGTGGCCGACATTTTTGGCATGACGAAGGCGGAGTTTCGTACGTTACGGGCGCGGTATGTGCCTGATGCCGACCATGATCCCTATTTTATTCTGGGGGCGACGCCGGACATGTCACGGGATGAAGTCCGCGCGCTCTGGCGGGAATTGGTCCGTGAAACCCATCCTGACAGGCTCGTTGCGCGCGGCATGCCGGAAGAAGCCGTGAAGCTGGCTGAAAAGCGTTTGGTTCTGATCAACAAGGCTTGGGAAGACATCTCCCGTCAGGCGGCGTGAGAATAGCAACCTATAATGTCGAATGGTTCTCGTCGTTGTTTGACGAGAGCGGCGGGCTTGTTGACGATGACAGTTGGTCCAGTCGGCGCGATGTCACCAAGGCACAACAAACGGCTGCTCTGGGACAGGTATTTCAGGCGATGGACGCGGATGCTGTGATGATCATCGAGGCACCCGACACAAGCCGGTCGCGCGATGGGATGGCTGCGCTGGACGGGTTTGCCGAACGGTTCGGGCTGCGGGCGCGGCGTTCGCTGATCGGGTTCGTCAATGACACCCAGCAAGAGATCGCGCTGCTGTATGATCCTGACGTTTTGACCGCAATGCATGATCCCAAAGGGCCCGAGGCAGGCCGCAAGGGCGAAGCGCCCCGCTTTGATGGCGAATTTCACATTGATCTGGATGTGGATGACCGAGAGGACGATGTGCGGTTTTCAAAACCGCCTCTCGAAGTCGCACTACAGACGGCATCGGGGAAGGCCCTGCGGCTGATCGGGGCACATCTGAAATCAAAGGCTCCACATGGCGCGCGCGACGCGGCAGAGGTGATGCGGATCTCCATCGCGAACCGGCGCAAGCAATTGGCACAGTGTATTTGGCTACGCGACCGGGTGGAGCATCATCTGACGGCAAAGGACCCACTGATCGTTCTGGGTGACTTCAACGACGGCCCCGGACTGGATGAATATGAACAACTGTTTGGCCGGTCTGGCGTGGAGATTGTCTTGGGGGTCGGTAAAGACCCCGCGCAGCAGCTGTTTGATCCACATGCAAAAATAGCCCTGTCCCAGCGTATTGGTGCGCAACCTGCCACGTCGCGCTTCTATTTGCGGCATGAAAAACGCTATTTGAACGCGCTGTTGGATTACGTGATGGTTTCACCGGATTTGGCGGCACTCTCGCCCAAGTGGCACATCTGGCATCCGTTTGATGATCCCGCATGTTGGGGCAATGTGGTTCTCAGGGCGGCCTTGTTAACCGCCTCCGATCATTTTCCGGTGACCTTGGATATTGCGCTCTAAACGCTTACCTTCGATGTATGACCAGATTTTTATGCACAGTTTTGTTGACCGCCCTGCCCGTCGCCGGGTTCTCGCAAGACACGCCAAAAGACGAACCCTTGATCGAGGGCCTCGATGATTTGGCCGACGGGATGCAGAAGCTTTTTGAAAGCTTCACTGATGAGGTGACACCGTTGATGGAGGACCTTGCGGAGCAATTGCAGGGCCTGAATGCCTATCACCCGCCTGAGGTTTTGCCGAACGGGGATATCATTATTCGCCGCAAATCCCCCAAAGAGCTTGAAGAGACCCCGAAGAAAGACAGCGACGAGGTCATTGATATCTAGCAGCAGGAAATTTTGGATATTTCCTATTTTACGCTTGCAGGACGCTCGTAGAGTTTATATCTGACGCTCACCAACGGATGCGGGCGTAGCTCAGGGGTAGAGCATAACCTTGCCAAGGTTAGGGTCGTGAGTTCGAATCTCATCGCCCGCTCCAGTTTGGACACAAAGGGTCGCGGTGAAAACCGCGGCCCTTGTTTCGTTTCAGACCTGTTTGTTCGTTACGCTGCAAGGAGCGACGTTTGCGTGCCGCGCACGCTGAACCTCGCTGCCGGGCCATAGGCCACCGGATTTGAACGCAGCATCGGGAAGACACGGAACAAGGCTTCGCGGGCCACCTTATCAAGCCCCGGAAGACTATAAGCGCCGGGCTGATAGCTTTCTGTCGGAACGCCGTTGGCCGTGACGATTTCGTGTCTGTCAAATGCGATATGGTGATAGGTGACCAGACCCGGCTCATGCTGGAAAATGTCGCGCCCGTTCACCATGTGAACCGCCGTCAACAAAACCTCCTGCGTGCCAAAATACAACTCAGGCAGATAGCCTGTTGCAAGCATCCGGTGCTGCGGCGAGACAAGAAGCTGCTTGGCATTTCCGATTGAACCAGCAGCAAACTCAATTGGTGCAGCTTTCGCATTGGCGAGCATTTTGCGCGCACCGACCCAGCGGATGGGCTGCGGGCCATTGTCTCGTGTCAGCACAAGATCGCCGGCCTGAAGGTCCTCGACTGGGCGGGCGCCATGCGGTGTCTCAATCTGAGTTCCGCTGCAAAAACAAATCGGGTTTGCATCAAAGGTGACGAACGCACTGTCTGTGTTCCCGTCTGTATCGGCGATCGTGTAGCTGAAGGAGGTTGAGCCAGTTGCCCCTCCCACGTTGACCAAAGTGACGGTGCCATTTGCATTCAGCGTCACCGTTTGGCCTGTATTCAGCGTGACTGTGTCACCCGCGACCACATCGACGCCGTTGATCTGTGTAATGGTCAGCGCTTGGCCGTTAGGGTCGCTATCATTGGCCAGAATATCAACCGTCTTTGGGTTGGTCCCAAAGGTATCAATGCCCGTGTCATCGGTCGCAATCGGGTCGGTATCCGTGGTGTCCGGCACGTTGTTTGACGCGATGACAATTGAGCTGTCCCACGCGGCGTCCCCAGTATCGGCAATACCAATGAACAGGTCTTGCGCAACACCCGGCGTAACCGGAATGTCGAGAGACAAGGTGACGGTGAACCCGTCCATCTCCGTTGCGTATGTACCTGCTGTGTTGTCGATATAGAGGTTCGGATTGGCGCTATCGAACACGCCGTTTCCCGGATTTGGATCGTTTGCCTGATTGCCGTTGGCAGGTGTGGTCACACCTGCGTTGTTGATCCCATTCACCGAAATTTCGCCTGATCCAACGGAGATTGGAACGGTCACGCCATCAATCTGAACCAAGGCAATGTCGTTAAAGTTGGAATACACATACTCATTGTATTCCTCTGAATAAAAACGAAATTCGATATTGAGGGAGGTTTGTCCCGGCTCGGGCGTGAAGTTCACTTCAAGGATAGCCGCATCGAATGTTCCAGCCCCAAAAGGTCCGGCCCCATCCGGGCCGGAAGTGTTGGTCGATGTCCCGCCGTTTTGGTTATTGGCGCCTGTTGCATTGGCAAAATCAGCAACGTTGCCGGTCGAAAGGATGACACCGGTGTCCGAGGGCAGCACGTCCGGGTTTGTTGTATCTCCATCTACATAGGTCGCAGAAGAATTGGCGTCACCTGTGTAGGTGGCGGAATTGATCGTGAAGCCCGATCCCAATATTTCGCTGGCCATGGCAACTGCGCTGGCCGTTGTATCAGCATTAAGTGCCGGCATAAGCTGCTCTGTCTGCGTAACGGTTTCCGCTACGGAACCATTGGCGAGAGGCCGGAATGTGTCAGCGATAGGGTCATTTTGCGGATAATTGTTACCAAATTGGAAAGATTGTCGCTCAGACGGCAATCACCGGCAATTTCGTGACAGTGTGCGCTTGGCGCATCCACACCCTCTTGGCCTAACACTGAGGGCTGATATAAGGCGCACCAGAAGTGAAGGAGACGCCCATGCGGACCGCAAGCATCACACGCAGAACGGCTGAGACGGATATCAGCGTCGAGATCAATCTCGATGGAACTGGCACATATGACAATCAGACTGGTGTCGGGTTCTTTGATCACATGCTCGACCAGCTGGCCCGCCATGCGTTGATTGATATGACTGTGCGCGCCACGGGTGATCTGCATATTGATGACCACCACACTGTTGAAGATACGGGCATCGCACTGGGGCAGGCCTTGGCAAAAGCACTTGGCGATAAGCGCGGCATTGTGCGCTATGGGTCCTGCATCTTGCCTATGGACGACGCGCAGGTGCGCGCGGCGCTGGATTTGTCCGCGCGTCCATTTCTGATTTGCAATCTTGATCTGCCCACCCAAAAGATCGGGACGTTTGACACAGAGCTTGTCCGCGAGTTCTTTCAAGCTTTTGCGACGCATGGCGGGATCACGTTGCATATTGATCAGGTCCACGGGTTCAACAGCCACCACATCGTTGAGGCCGCCTTCAAAGCCGTTGCCCGCGCGTTGCGCGATGCGTTGGAAACTGACCCGCGCAAGGCGGACGATATCCCATCGACCAAAGGCAGTTTGTGATGCTGACCGTCCTTGTCGATTACGACAGCGGAAATCTTCACTCAGCAGAAAAAGCCTTTCAACGCATGGCGTTAGAGGTTGACGCTGGTGATGTATTGGTCACGTCGAGCCCCGATGATGTGGCCCGCGCGGACCGAATTGTTCTGCCAGGTGATGGTGCTTTTCCAGCTTGCCGAAATGCGCTGATGCAAGACCGTGCAGGTCTTTATGAGGCCATCACGGAGGCTGCTGTTATGAAAGCGCGTCCCTTTATGGGGATCTGCGTGGGCATGCAGATGATGGCAAGCGTTGGACGAGAATACATCGACACGCCGGGCTTTGACTGGATTGGCGGTGAGATCACGAAAATCACACCCTCCGACGCGTCGCTTAAGGTTCCTCACATGGGGTGGAACGATCTGGTTTTAAATGGAACACATCCGGTGCTGGACGGTGTTGAGACGGGCAATCACGCTTACTTTGTGCACAGCTATCAATTTGACGTCCGCGATGCGGCCGACCGATTGGCGCATGTCGATTATGGTGGAGAGGTCACAGCGATCATCGCAAAAGGCACAATGATCGGAACACAGTTTCACCCAGAAAAAAGCCAGAGCACTGGGCTCCGGCTGATTTCGAATTTCTTGCAATGGGCGCCTTAACGCGCCTTAGTCAAAAGCAATCCGCTTATTTGACTTTGGTCCATGTACCGCCATCGCGGCAGATGCCGAAGACGCAGCCGGACACTTTCAGTGTTTTCCCGGACAGCTTCAACTTGGAAGAATAAGTCTTGTCGCGGTCAGGCGAATAGACTTTGCCTTTGTAGGCGCCATTGCCTGTTGGAACGGTCGCAGAAATAATCTGACGTCCCCGATTGGCGGATTTGAAAGGTTTGCCTGCCTTATCAAAGGACTGCACGAGTGTGCCGCAAAGTTTGCCACCACAAGGCGAGACCTTGATCAGACCGGAGTTTCCGTTGTCATCTTTTGCAGTCCGCCATGTGCCTTCCAGCGGATCAGCAGCAAACGCGGCGCCGGCCATCGCGACCACAAAACCTGCGGCTAGTGTAAATCGTTTCATATCTTCCTCCCGTTACTATTTTTTAGCTTGCCGTGCAGGTCACCTTTCAATCAAGCCTGACGTTGGGTCGGATGCCCTTTGCAAACGCAGCGTCACTGTGGGATAGGAGCGTCAATTCGAAAATCAAAGGCTAACCTTATGATCCTCTACCCTGCAATCGACCTCAAAGACGGCAACTGCGTGCGCCTCTACAAGGGGGAAATGGATCAGGCAACTGTGTTCAATGACAACCCGGCCGCCCAAGCCAAAGCGTTTGAGGATGCGGGATGCGAGTGGTTGCATCTTGTTGATCTGAACGGAGCGTTCGCAGGCGCGCCCGTCAATAGCGCGGCGGTTGAGGCGATCTTGAAAGAGACATCAGTTCCGGCGCAATTGGGCGGTGGTATCCGCGACATGGGCACGATTGAGGCTTGGCTGTCCAAAGGTCTGCAGCGCGTTATTCTAGGGACCGTTGCCGTCGAAAACCCCGAACTTGTCCGCGAGGCGGCAAAAGCGTTCCCCGGTCATGTGGCGATTGGTTTGGACGCCCGCAACGGCATGGTCGCGACACGCGGCTGGGCAGAAGAAACGGATATGGAAGTTACAGAGCTGGCCAAGCAATTTGAGGACGCTGGCGTCGCGGCGCTGATCTACACCGACATCAACCGCGACGGCGCGATGCAAGGTCCAAATGTCGAGGCGACAGCCGCCCTCGCCCGCGCTGTTTCCATTCCTGTCATCGCAAGTGGAGGTGTCTCGTCGCTGCAAGACCTCGCCGACCTCAAAGCCACCGGCGCGCCACTTGATGGTGCCATCTCAGGGCGTGCGCTCTATGACGGAGCCATTGATCTAAAGGACGCGCTGAGCCTTCTCAAAGGCTGAGCACTTCCCTTTCTCGGCGGCGCATTACTGCGCGGCTTTGCCCGTCAGCTTGCCCAATGCGCCTGTCATGACCTTTACGAATTCCGCATCAGCAGGAATGTCCAGTCCATCAAACATTGCAGCCGGATTGTCATAAGTCAGCTGCGTGTTACCGTCCGCATCCGCATAGACGAGAACTTTCAACGGCAGGTACAGCGCGGACCGAATATCCGCCTGCATTACTGGAGTCCCGATCTTTGGATTTCCAAAAATCAAAACCTGCGCCTCGCCCATTTCGAGCCCGGCGCCAGACGCCGCTTTCTGATGGTCAACGCGTGCAACAACTTTAGCCCCTGCCCCTTCAATAGCCGCCGCCAGCGCGTCAGCGGTCTCCGTCACAGATTTCGGGGACGGTACGGTCACAAGTTCAGCGAAGGCAGGCATAGCGGTTCCAATAGCGAGAATAGCAGAGGTCAAAAGGGCTTTCATAGTCTCTCTCCAGTCATGTTATGACCACAGAACTGCACAGCCCCATACTGAGTTCCAATCACTTCTCTGGCATAAGCGGAAAAGAACCGCTACATCGACCCTCAAATTGGAGCGAAATCATGCTGAAAACCCGCATCATCCCGTGCCTCGACGTCAAAGACGGCCGCGTTGTCAAAGGCGTAAATTTTGTTGGCCTGCGGGATGCTGGTGATCCGGTGGAAGCTGCAAAAGCCTATGATGCCGCAGGAGCAGATGAGCTGTGTTTCCTCGACATCAACGCGACCCACGAAAACCGTGGCACCATGTTTGACGTTGTGACCCGCACGGCGGAGGCGTGTTACATTCCGCTGACCGTTGGTGGCGGGGTGCGCACCCATGAAGATGTGCGCAAACTGCTGCTCGCGGGGGCAGATAAGGTCAGCTTCAATTCTGCCGCTGTGGCCAATCCGGATGTCGTGCGAGAGGCCGCAGACAGGTTTGGCTCGCAATGCATTGTTGTGGCCCTAGATGCCAAAACGGTCAGCCCGGGCAAGTGGGAACTGTTTACCGCAGGGGGGCGGACGCCCACAGGGATTGATGCAGTCAAATTCGCGGAAATGATCGTCGCAAAAGGCGCAGGAGAAATCTTGCTGACCTCGATGGATCGTGACGGCACGCGCGACGGATATAATTTGCCGCTGACGCGTGCAATCTCTGATGCGGTGCCTGTTCCTGTGATTGCATCGGGCGGCGTTGGCACCTTGGATCATCTGGTAGAGGGTGTCACAAAAGGCGGCGCGGATGCCGTGCTTGCGGCGTCTATCTTTCACTTCGGGGACTATACGATTGCTGAGGCCAAGACCCATATGGCGAATGCAGGTCTGAATATGAGGATCGGAGTATGAACACGCTTGACCGTCTGGCCGATACAATCGCGGCACGCGCGGAGGCTGATCCAGACAGCTCGTGGACGGCAAAATTGCTCTCCAAAGGTCCAGAGAAATGCGCAGAGAAATTTGGTGAAGAAGCCGTTGAAGCGATCATTGCCGCTGTAAAGGGCGACCGCGACAACCTAACTGCTGAAGCCGCCGATGTGCTGTATCACCTGCTGGTCATGCTGCAGGCCAGCGATGTGGCTTACGCGGATGTCTTAGCGGAGCTGGAGCGCCGCTCGGGCGTCTCTGGCCTTGCCGAAAAAGCAGGACGTGGCTGACGGATCAATAGTTGGTGCACTCAAAAACGGCGCGTCGCTTTGCCTCTAGATTATTTAAAAGGCGCGGTAGCGCTCAATTGGGTTACCTCAGCCACAGGTTATTGCGCTTGAGTTGATTGCGCAGCGCTTGCTCACGTCGGGGAAGATTGTCGCGGTCAAACATCGCACGGGCCTTTTGCCCTTTGCTTTGAAAGATCATCCGTTTCATCGGCTCATATTGCTTGAGCACCTTCTTGATCTTGTTGGGCGCGGCGACCTCTTCCAGTACCTGAACCACATGATCAGATTCCCGGGCGTAGAGCAGCGGCAACACGCGGTAGTGGCAAGTCACATCATGATCCAACATGTCTGAGACCTCAGGAATACGTCCGCCGCCAAAGGAGTGGATCGTGAGCGGAAGTGCGACTTGGTCCAGCCATGGCTTCATAACCTGGCAAACCAGCTCTTCCGGCGGATCGTCGCGAATGGCTTGTGCGTAACTCAAATACCGCGCCCCGAATTCGTGCGGACAGCGGTGATAGAAGAAACCGGCGTTGAAATAGAGGTAGTGTTGCCAGTATTCGACCGGATGAGATGGGTCCAAGCTGCTTTCAAAATCAAGCGCGAACTTCTCGTACAGCGATTTCCAGATTTGAGTATAGCCCGGTCCGTATAGCTCGATCGTGGGCCATGTGCCTTCGCGTTTCATGGACGCAGTGGGCCGATCAAAATCAAACGGCACGCCTGACAGATCGCCAGTGATCAACGTATCCGTGTCAAGAAACAGAAACGGCTCGCCCTCAGGAAGTGCGGTCAGAGCTTCGATCTTATTTCCGTATGGGTATCCGCACCCGAAGACCTCATTTTCAAAGGGCACAGTCTCAGCGCCCAGCATCTCAAGACAGTCGCGGACAGCGTTGTTTGAGATTGAAGGGTTTTTATCCCAGCGGTGGTTCATCTGCGGTTCTGCCAGCAACAGCCGCCCTTTGAAGTCGGGATTTGTGTGCCGCAGCGAGGCTGCGAGCAGGATCGCTTCATAACTCAACCGCCCACCCTGGACGACGGCCATGATGTTAAACGGCTCTTGCACAGTTTTTGATTTGGGCTGGCTCGATTTCTTTGCGGGCATGTGCGGCGGTCAACTTCTTCTTTTGATCGAAACCATAAGCGGTTTGACGCCCGGCGGAAAGCAATAGCGGCGAAACCGGAAATTGCTTCATAAACTGGGCCCGAGCCGCCATAGTGTTACCGTAGATTTGGAGGCTTAAAATGCGATTGATCCCGACACTCTTGACCACGGCCTTTCTGGCGATACCAGCCACAGCACAAGACTTCACGACGTCCGCAGGGGTCAAACCAATCCTTGATCTTATCAAAGCTCAGTGGATCGCAATTCGCCCGTATGACGGCAAAGATTACCTCTATTTTTCGACATTGCTGGTCTATCGCTGCGGGATCGAGCAGATCAGCTTCGCGTATAATGGAGGCCCGTTTCAGCCACTTGATCATGAGCCGTGCTACCGTGATGAGGCCAATCCATCTGCGTTGAAGGTGGAAACGCATCTTCCCTACGTCGTGGCCCCCCTCGATAGTTTGCAGACCATAGCCATTCAGCTGAGTTTTGACGACGGAACGATTATGACGCAAAGCTATGATCGCAAGGCAATCCAGATAAATTAGGTCAGACTGCCGCCCTGCCCTAGAGTTCCCGAAGAAACCCTTCCATGTCTTTCTGTTGCGCTTTGCCGCCCAAGTTGCGGCCGCGATATGTCCGCACACGCCTGCGGCCCGTCGCATCGTTCAGGTCAGGCGCATAGGCAATGCGGTCGGGAAAGATATTATCGCGGAGGTCTTCGGCCATTTGTAAGGCGTGGCCAAATGGGGCGATATAGTCGATGAACCAAAGCTCGTCACCGGCGGTCCATTTCTCCAATGAGAAATCGAAATCGCCCGCCATATAGTCTTTGCCGTCTTGGGGACGGAACATGGCCCAGCTGACAAAACCAACCGGCCTGCCTTTGGCGTGATAGATGCGAAACTGATCAAAATGGATGGGCGGCAGGATCGACATCGCAAATTCCTGCAAGCTCAATCGCTCATGACGATCCGAGGCGAGGAACAATTGAAACAGTTCGCCTTGCAGGAGCGTGAGCTTTTCATGCGACAGCTTTTTCAGAAGGCCATCCGCCAGATGCGCAGGGGTCGTTGTTGTCGCCATTATTCTTCCCTGAACGCACGAAACGCGGCGTCTGTAATCGGTGAAATGAAGTAATCCGCCAAAGTACGTTCGCCTGAGATCAGAAACACATCCACAGGCATCCCCGGCGAAAGGTTTATGTCATTTGGCAGATTGGTCAGCACGTCATCAGCCACGACAAGGCGCGCGGAATAATACCGCTCCCCCGTCATTTCATCTTGCAAGATGTCAGCAGAGACGTCGATAACCTCACCGTCAAGGCGATCCACTTTTCTGGCTTTGAAGGCCGACAGCTGGATTTTCGCGGCGGTCCCAAAACTGACGATATCAATATCAGTTGGCTTCACACGCGCCTCGATGATCAGGTCATCATTGTCTGGCACTACGTCCATCAAGGGCGTTCCCGGAGCAATCACCGCGCCAATCGTATGCACCTGAGCACCCAGAATTTTGCCACTGACAGGGGCACGAATGACGGAGCGTTCCTGCCTGTCGGTCAATGTGCGTAGCTCCTGACGGAGGTTTTCAGCCTGTGTTTCGGCTTGTTGAAGCTCGTTGAACAACTCGCTTCTGCGCTCATTGCGCATCTGCGCGATCTCTACGTCCTGATCAAGGATCGCTTGCTGAAGCTTGGCGACAGCAGCTTCCAATGCACCGACCTCGCCTTCCAGAACCGCCTCGGATTTCGCGAGCTGTGCGACTTGTACGTCTGAAGCGAACCCGCGCTCTTTGAGCTTCTGCGCGCCTTCCAGTTCCAGTCTGACAAGCTCAAGTTGTTTTTGCTTTGCGTCGATCTGCGCGCGTTGACCGTCAATTTCCCGCTCGATTTGCAGTTTACGTGAGGCGGCCAACTCCGCAGAGGAGACGAGCGATTGAGAAATACTCTCTGCGATCGCTTGATTTGTCCGCTCTACGTTTTCAACAGCGTCACTTGAGACAGCAAGGCCTAGGCTCAAATCAGCAAAGTCTGGCGCTTCAAGGCCATCACGCTCTGCGTGCAAGCGGCGGATTTGGGCGCGCGCGTTCAACAACTGATTTTGATAGGCTTCAATTTGGGTGCGCTCTGCAAGGTCTTGGACGACAAGCAATGGCTGATTTTGTTCTACCGCTTCGCCTTCCCGCACCAAAATGTCTGTGACCAATCCGCCTTCAAGGTGCTGCACAGTTTTGCGTTCACCCGACAACGCAATCTCACCAGTGGCTATAGCCGCCGCATTAAGCGGCGCGAGAAAGCTCCATCCAATCGCACCTGCCACCAAAGGCACTAACACAAACAGGCCCCAGCGCAGGGGGCCGGTTCCGGCACGTTCGCTGCGATAGTGGAAGGGAAGCCACCGACCCGTTACCTTTTCATCTTCGCTCATTGCTGCGCCTGCCGTTCTTGCGGCAACGGTTGCGCTGCTGCGTTCTGACCGGACAGTTTTGCCAGCACAACTTTCGCTTGTTCATACATGACAAGTTCGCCCGCTTTGAGAACCGCGATATGATCAACGTGATGCAGCAAGGCTGGTCTATGCGCGATTAGAACAATCGTGATCCCGGCCTCACGTGCGTTGCGCAGACATTGAACGAGCGCCTGTTCACCGTCGGTATCAAGGTTCGAATTCGGCTCATCCAAGACAACAAATTTGGGCGTTCCATAAAAACAGCGGGCAAGGCCGACACGCTGACGTTGCCCGGCAGACAGGTTCACGCCCTGCTCTCCGATATCGGTCTGATACCCGTCAGGAAGAGTCAAAATGAACTCGTGCACTTCGGCCATTTTGGCTGCTGCGATAACGCCTGCTTCGTCAGGGTCATCTTCCATCCGCGCGATGTTTTCAGCTACGGTTCCACTGAACAGCTCGACGTCCTGTGGGAGGTATCCCAAGGCGCGGCTTAGTTGGGTTTGATCCCATTGATGCAGTGCCGCCCCATCGAGCAATACCGCACCGGAGGAGACCGGTTTCACCCCGACAAGCAATCGCGCCAGGGTTGTTTTGCCGCTGCCACTGGGGCCAATGACACCCAACGCATCACCTGACGCAATCTTCAGGTTCACGCCTCTGATCGGCCAGCGGCCCGATTTTGGGTCCTGATAGGTCAGTTTTTCGATCCGCACGGCGCCCATCGGCTCAGGCAATGCCAAGCGTTCGCGCTGGTCATCATCTGCGGCGAAGACGGTATCAAGGCGCTTGCGCGCTTTGCGCAAACCAACCCAAGACTGGTAGACCCCAACCGAAGCATCAAACGGCGCAAGTGCCTTCCCCGTCAAAATATTGACCGCAATGATCGCGCCCATGGACATCTCACCGCGGATCACGAACAGCGTGCCGATGGCAGTGATGGCAACCTGAAGTCCCATTCGAAAGGTCCGTGTGAAGTTACCCAACCCTGCCGTAACCGCTTGCGCGGCGTAGCTGTCTTCAAGATGCTCAGTATTGTGCCGCTTCCAGCGTAGGGACGCGTTTTGCGTCATGCCGAGCGCACGGACCACTTCCGCGTTGCGAATAACGGTCTCAAGTCCTTGCATGGATTTGATTTGCGCATCGCCCGCACTCTCCACGCGTTTTGCGGGCAAGCGCTGAGTGAGGATGGCGAGGATAAGCAGAAAGACTGCTGCGATTGTGACAACGATGCCGATGGTGACGTTGATCAGGTACAGCACCCCGAAGAACAAAATCGCCCAAGGCGCATCGAGCAACGAGAAGAAATGCGGCGAGGCAAAGAAAGACCGGATGGTATTTAAGTCGCGCACAGGTTGCGTGCCAATGGTTGGTGTATAGATCGCAAGTGCAACAGAGCGTGCAACGATGCTTTGTGACAGCTTGTCGTCGAGCCAACGCGAGACCTGCGTCAGCATCACCTGTCTAAACAGCTGCAAGATGCCCATTGCGAGCACGCAGCCACCGACAACCAAGGTCAGCATCAGGAGCGTATCGAGAGAAGAGCTTGACAGAACGCGGTCAAAGACCTGCATCGTATAAAGCGGCACAGCGAGGCTAAGCACAGCAATCACGAAACTAAACGCAAGTGCGCCCGCGAAAAGCGGGCGACACTCTTTTAGAGCCTGCGTCAGTAGGTCTGTTTCAGGCGGCTTCATAAAGCACCTTTAGAAGTTAAAGTGACCCGCATTCAGGTTGTGGTCATCATCAAGCAGGCGGATCACAAAATCCGTATCCTCAATGCTGACCTCAGTATTGCCGTTCACGATAGCAATTTCGAGATCACTAAATGCCACATTCAACGCCTCAAGATCAATCTTATCAGAATTGCGGTTGAAATCCGCGATCACATCAACGGCCGAAAGGCTGCTTTCCGTCAGCGTGCTGTAGGAAAAGACATCTGCACCGCTGCCACCTGTCAGAAGGTCAGCGCCCTCCCCACCGGCGAGCAAATCGTTGCCAGCGTCCCCGAACAACTGATCTGCACCTGTCTTACCATAGAGCTTATCGTTGTGGTCACCGCCATAGAGTTGGTCATTCCCGGCGCCACCATCCATGGTGTCGTGACCATGCTCGCCGAACAGGCGGTCATGATCGTAGCTGCCATACATCGTGTCGTTGTTCTGACCACCATAAAGCAGGTCCATTCCGTACCCACCATGCATGTAGTCATGTCCGTGACCGCCGAGCAGATGGTCATTGCCGGAGCGACCATACATCCGGTCATTATCGGCGCCACCATCCATGTACTCACTGCCGTTACCGCCAGTCATGAAGTCGCTTCCGGTTCCGCCATAGAACGTGTGATTGCCACTCTCGGTTTTAGCGACGATGTGATCGGACCCTGCACCACCGTAAACGAAGTCGTTGCCCAAGTCGGTATAGATCACGTCATCGCCAGCGCCCGCGTCGATATAGTCATCATCCGCGCCGCCGTTGATGTAGTCATCACCGTCTTCGCCGTAGATGCGATCTTCGCCGGTGCTGCCTTGGATATGGTCGTTGCCGGTGCCACCTTTCAGCGTGTCATTCCCGGTGCCGCCAGACAGGTAATCGTTCCCTGCGTCGCCGCGCAGGTAGTCATTTCCATCGTGACCATACAACGAGTCGTCATGGTTGCCGCCATACAGGCGGTCATTGCCGTCTTCGCCGTAGAGACGATCTTCGTTGTCTCCGCCGCTGATCCAGTCGTTCTCTGTTCCGCCGTAGAGCTTATCATTGCCGCTCTCACCGTAGATTTTATCGTCTCCAGATTGGCCGTAGATCAGATCGTTGCCGGTACCGCCTTTGATGTAGTCCTTTCCTTTACCGCCATATGCCGTGTCATTGCCGGACCCGCCATAAATCTTGTCATCGCCTGTGAGTTTGCCGTCACCGTCGTCGCCGTAAAGGATATCGCTGCCATCATTGCCGTGGACGGTATCATTGCCTGAGCCACCGAGCACAGTATCGTTCCCATCTTGGCCATGCAGGCTATCCGCGCCGCTGTCGCCGTGGATCCGGTCGTTGCCAGCTTCACCGACAATCCAGTCATTACCTGTTTCACCGAGCAGGTAGTCGTTGCCGGTCCCGCCCCAGATTTTGTCATTTCCGGTGCCACCTAGGACGGTGTCGTTATGACTGCCGCCATACAACAGATCATTGCCACTATCACCTTTGATGTGATCTTTGTCGTCACCGCCGTAGATCTTGTCATCATGGGCACCGCCGCGCAGGTAGTCGTTGCCTGCTCTGCCGTAAATCGTGTCATTCCCGTCACCGCCATAGCCACGGTCATTGCCCGTTTCACCATCCAGAATGTCGTTGTGATCACCACCTTCAAGGCGGTCATTGCCGGTACCGCCGAGGAGGTGGTCATTGTGGTCACCTCCAACCAGGCGATCGTGGCCAGAGCCACCGATTAGTTTGTCAGCGCCACTGTCGCCCAGCAGGTAGTCATTTCCGCTAGAGCCGTCGATCGTGTCATTGTTGGCACCACCGCGCAGCTTATCATTGCTGGACCCGCCATTGATATTGTCGTTGCCAGTGCCTCCGTCGATATAGTCGCGCCCAGAGGAACCCGTGATAATATCATTTCCGGACCCACCATAGATGATATCATTGCCGGATCCGCCATAGATCTTGTCGTGACCGCTATCGCCGTACAGCTTGTCGTCGCCGGTTTCACCATAGATCTTGTCGTTGCCGCTGCCGCCGTAGATCAGGTCGTCATCAAGCGCGAGCAGGTTGTCGGTGTATTCCTTGGCTTCTTCTGGCGTCATACCGATCGTTGCAAGGTCGAAGGAACAGGCCATTACAGCCGTTCCTTTGCCATAGATCGTGTCGTCCCCAGCTTCGCCATAAAGCGCGTCGAGGCCTAAGCCACCTTCAATGGTATCATTGCCTTCGCCAGCTTCGATCTTATCGTTGCCGTCGTAGCCGTAGAGCTTTTCAGACCAATTGCCGCCATAGATCATATCATCAAGCTGCGTGCCGCCTTTGGTTTCCGGCTTCACCAGCTTTTTCTTACAGCCGCTCTTTTTGTAGTAGGGGTCATTATATATCGACTGCGCACCGCCATAGTTGAACGTGCCGGCGTCCGTTTGGATTGTACCGGCACCATAGCTCGCACCATTCAGTCCATGTGTGATGCTTCCAACACCGTAGCCTGTTCCAGCTCCGGTCCCTGAACCCGTTCCGGCATCTGCTTTGGCCACAGATGTGATACCGGCGCGGTGATCTTCAGAGGCAACCCATGCACTCGTTCCAGACAGCGCCGTTGATCCCTCAGGCGTTTGTGCCGCCTCTAGATCGACGCTGATCGTGCCATCAAACCGCGTGACGTTCGTTTTGTCTTCAAAGCCGTCAAACTTGAAGCCCTTGTTGTCAAGGGAGCCCTTTGACAGACCTTCCAACATCAGGTGCTGTCCACCACCAAGCGCGATCCCAACGTCAGAGCCCGTTTGACGCACATTGAATTGGTGCACTGAAGAGAAGTCACCAAATGCGCTGAGATCAATTACGTCCTGCGTTTCAGTGAAGTCAGTGATCGTATCAATCGTGGAAGAGCGATCATCAATGATAAACGTGTCGCGCCCTGCACCACCCGTCATCACATCGAAGCCACCATTGCCATCAATTCGGTCGTTGCCGGACCCGCCTTTGATGATGTCATTCGCACTTGTGCCAGTGGTGCCGTTGATCTCAAACAAGCCAAACTTGAAGTCCGACGTGTCGAAATGTCCGACAGTTGTGTCTTCGGCAATCAGCGTCTGACCACTGCCAAGGTTGAACTCAACGTCATCGCCTTGTTGGCGCGGGCCATAGCCGAGATACGTCATCTGACTTACCGACACGAATTTCGTGCTGAAGTTGCTCAGATCAATCTTGTCCTGACCGTTCGTGAAGTCCGCAATAACGTCTTCGTCACCGGCATTGCGTGTGATCGCGAAAGTGTCGCGACCGGTTCCACCGATAAGCATATCATTGCCGAGACCGTCGATAAGGCTGTCATTTCCAGACCCACCGTTGATCATATCGTCCTCGGATGACCCGTGCATCGCATCATTCCCGGCATTGCCGTAGATTACGTCCTTGCCCGGCCCACCGTCGAGGAAATCATCACCGCCCGCACCGATGACAACATCATCACCACCAAGCGCCAGAACAACATCATCATCTTCTGTTCCGGTGATGTTATCGTTGCCGTCGGTTCCGATGATCGCGTTGACCAAATCAAGCGTGTAGCCCGTCGAGGCGAAGGTAATGGCCTCAATTGTCAACGCACCTGTGAACTGCGCTTCAATCCGGATCATCTTGTCGAGATCAGTAATGGAGCGCACCAAAAGGTCATTCCCATCACGTTCCAGCACGATGTCTTTTGGCTCAAAGCCGCCGGTCAATTTCAGAACGTCCACACCGGCTGAGCCAAGGATCACACCATCAAAGTTGCTCAAGTCAACTTCGTAGAGGTCGTTTCCGTTACCGCCTTCAAGACGTCCGCTGCCGTTCCATGCAATGAGTGTATCGTTGCCGTTTTGGCCGAAGAGCTGATCGGTTCCGCTGCCGCCTTCGATGACGTCATTACCATTGCCACCATAAACGCGGTCATTTCCAGTGCCGCCTTTCAAAGTGTCATCGCCACCTGAACCGACAATCACGTCATTGCCGGAGCCACCGTCTACAAGATCGCCTTCTAGGTCGGAATTATTGGACGTGAACCGGTCATTGCCAGAGCTGAGATAGACTTTCTCTGCACCACTTGTATCGGTGACAATGTCATTGCCACCACCGCCATAGATGGTGTCATTGCCGGTTCCGCCTTCAATCGTGTCGTTGCCGTCCTGACCCTCAAGACGGTCATTGCCGGAGCCACCATCAATAGTGTCATTGCCTGTGCCGCCGAGCACACGGTCGGAGCCGCTTCCACCTGTCAGCGCATCATCATCGGCACCGCCTTCGATCCGGTCATTACCAGAACCGCCCTCGATGATATCTTCACCAGCGTCACCACGTAGCGTATCGTTTCCGCCACCGCCGTACACTTTGTCATTGCCGTCGCCAGCGTTGACAACATCGGCGCCCGCAGCACCGCTGCCATCTTGGTTGTCACCGTAGATTTCGTCGTGACCGGTTCCGCCAGTAATAGTGTCGGCCCCATCAGAGCCAACCAGAAGATCATCCCCCTCTTCGCCATCGAGCGTGTCATTACCGGTTCCACCATCAAGCGTATCATCGCCTTCGCCGCCAAACAGAACATCGTCATCAGAACCACCGAGGAGGGTGTCATTGCCTGTTCCGCCAGACAACGTATCCGCGCCGATCTCGCCCAACATCAAATCGTTGCCGGCTTGACCTTTCAGGTCGTCGTCGCCGAGGCCGCCTTGTAGAACATCGTTACCAGTACCACCGTCAAGGTCGTCATCGCCAGAGCCGCCGACCAGCGTGTCGCGACCGCTGCCGCCCAACAAAACGTCAGCACCCGCGCCACCGCTGAGGATATCATCGTTATTGCCGCCTGACAGACGGTCACTTCCATCACCACCGTTGATTTGGTCATTGCCGTTACCGCCGTACAGACGGTCATTTCCTGAACCGCCATCAATAATGTCGACGCCATCTTCACCATACACCGTGTCATTGCCGGCGCCCGCGTTGATGATGTCCTGATTGATGCCATCTTCTGAGGCGGACTCCGAGTCTCCAGCATAAATGATGTCATTGCCACCACCTGCCAGAATGATGTCTGCACCAGCGCCACTCCAAATCCGGTCGTTGCCAGAGCCTGCAAAAATGCGGTCATCCCCAGCACCACCCGTCAAGCGGTTATTACCGCCCCCGCCGTTGATCGTGTCATCACCATCACCGCCGTCAATGACGTCATCACCATTTCCGTCGTCTTCAACGACGGCTTCACCATCGTCATTGGTGTCAGTTCGCAGGCCGTCCCCATACAGGACGTCGTTCCCATCCCCACCGTCGATGATGTCGTCGCCATGACCGCCATACGCAAGGTCATCACCAGCACCGAGACTAAGCTCATCATCACCACTACCCAGTGTAATAAGGATTTCGCCCGGACCTTCAGGCGCGTCTTCACCTTCGGCCAACGGCTCTTGCGGCATCAGATACGCGTGATCGCCTCTCAGAATATCATTCTTCAGTGGCCGGTCGTTGCGATGCAGCCAGCTCATGAAATCATCCGCGATTTCACTCTCGCCGTCATCCAGTATCGCGCGCAATCCGCCTTCAACCGCATTCACCTTCAGCAGTAGCGCTGTGGACAAGTTCCACGCCCCGCTGAAAGGCACGAAATTTGCGCCCGAGTTGTTGTGGTACTCGTGATGCAGCCCCAGTTTCTCCTTCAATTCAGGAGAGGTCCGCACAGGGCCATTCAGCCATGCGCGAATAGCTTCGGTGACAGGAGTATCCTTTAGGATCAACATCTTATCGCCGTGAACGACATCATTTCCGGAGCCTGCAATGATCTTGTCATCGCCCTGCTCACCATCAATCATGTCATTGCCGCCGCCACCTTCGACATAGTCGTTATGGGCGCCTGCAAAGATCACGTCATGGCCGCCTTGGCCGTAAATCACGTCATCGCCAAAGCTACCATCGACAAAGTCATCACCGCGACCTGCAAAGATCTGGTCGTTCCCAGCACCACCAAGTAGGACATCGGCGTGGGTCTGATCAGTATCTTCCTGATCCTCAATCGCCTCATCCGCGTCTTCACTGCCGGAGTCTTCGGGGCCTTCGTAATCGCCGATCTCGCCTAAAGTCTGGACCCCGGCGCGCGCGTTGAAGTCAGCGAAGCGTTCATCGGCCTCGCTGTCCCCAAACATAACGTCATTACCATCGCCACCCACAAGAAGATCGTTGCCGTCGCCGCCTTCAATACGGTCATGACCATGACCACCGATCAGGTCGTCATTGCCGGAGCCACCTTCAAGAGTGTCGTTACCCTCACCGCCAGTCAGCAGGTCATCCCCACCACGGCCTTCGAGGTTGTCATTGCCGCCAAGCCCGTGGATCGTGTTGTTGCCAGATCCACCCAACAGAGCATCGTCGCCAGTATTGCCGATGAGCGTGTCGTCAAAGCCGTCGCGGGCGCCATAGATATAGCCGCCAGAGTTTGGCGTGACGGACACGGTGACCGTTCCATCATCATTACGTTCAACCACAAAGAGCGGCGGTGGAGGCGAGAACAGCCCGCCGAACAAACCACCGAGGATTTTGCCGATGACCGCACCGATGACGGTCCCGATGATCGGAACAATTGAGCCTGCCAATGCGAATGTATTGACAACAGCCGTCGTCACGAGGCTCGACAGATAAGCTGTCCCCGCAGCGATTGCCGCCTGACCCAACGCAGCACCCACATCTTCAATGCCACCATCAAGTAGATCGACCAGTAAACTCACTGCCGCCGCAGCGGCGCCCTGCCCCACCGCAGATAGTGGCGGAGCCGCCCCTTCCCAGCCAAACCAGTCAAACAGTTCCTGAGGTATCGCACCTTCAACAAGTGCCCAAGGTTGCGTCTGCAACGCTTGCGTGACCACAAAACGGACCGAGTGGTTCAAAGCCAATTGCTCGTAGGCCTCGGAGTCCAAATCGCTCCCCGACACGATCGACATAACGACACTGGAAACCAACGCACCTTTGATCGCAGACCCAATCTCCGTTTCGAAGAACAATGGGTCAGTGATTGGAAGCAGATTGCCATCTGCGTCCGTAATCTCGTTCAGACGTTCGAGGCCAAAGATACGCGCCAACGTATCCACGCCCATCTCTGCGATGACCTGTGCCGCATAGGCTTCTGCAGCATCATCCAAAGACTGGCCGTTAATCAGTGAGGCCAACAATCCAGGAAGAGCGCCCGCAAGATAGTCACCCGTATCATCCAGCACAGAAGCGACTGAGTCGCCAATGTGGTCGATCGTGTCAGTGATCATTTCAACGAACGCGGCGAAACCGACGCCTTCGAAGTCGGCTATATCTTCAATGGTTTTGTCTTCGCGGTGCAGCAGCACATAGGTGCCATCACCAACCGCGATAACCTCGACATCTGTGCCGGGCCCGACGAGACCCGCATTTATGAGAGCGTCGAGTGCATTTTGGTGCACAGTCAGTGAAGAACACCGGTTGTGTACACGAATGCCGTTGGCAACATAGGTGTGGTTGCCCTCCACTTCGAAGTTATATGTGTTCCAGCCATTGGCTGATTGGGCATCAATTGCGAGGTTGCCAAGCGCTGGCAGGGCCTGCGCGGCCTCAAACAAATGAGCAGTTTCCGCACTATAGGTTATCAGTGTTGCCTGAGCGGTTACGGTCTCTCCGCTGGCCAGAACCAGCTCGCTGTTTGATGCGCCAAAGGCGAAAAGCTCCCGAAGTGTTTTGAATTCTCCGGTTGGAGTTTGAAACGGGTGCCCTGGCGTTGCGTGCAAGACTTCCTGCGATCCATTGTGGGAAAAAACCAATTCATAGAAGTCTTCGGTTCTATTGCGGAACAACCGTGTCACGGCCTTTGGCTCAAGCGGCGCGTCCGCAACCGCGGAATGCGGCGCAAAAGATGCGACCAAATCGCCAACCACAATGTCTTCGATCAGTTTCTCAGACCCATCGGCCATCAAGATGGGAGTATCCGCTGGGAAGCATTCCTCAATGCCGTTCTCAAGCATCTCTTGGCGCATCCGTTGCTCAGCTTCGTCACCATAGGCGCCGCCTAGAATTTGGCCTGCCACTGCTTTGATAAAGGCACGCGCAATTCCACCCTCAGACACGATAAACTCGGGGTCACGCATCTGCATTACGATATTGGTAAAGGCCTCTGGGTTCATGTCAAAAAGAGCCGACCCGGTGGACTCCCCGAACAGACTGCCGCCGATGCCACCAAGCAAACCACCGAGAACGCCACCAACGGCAGTACCAAGCCCGGGGACAACAGAGCCGCCAGAAGCCCCGAGCATCGCACCCAATGCACCGCCCACAGCCCCACCAGCCGTGCCAAAAATGAACCGAATCCAGACTTCGGCACCTTCTTCATTTCGACCTGCGTCGAAGTGTGCGTTGGCTTCTACGATGGTCAAGCCAAAAGCAACCAGATCGCCAACAACACCGGCGACAGCCAAGACTTTCATGGTTGTCGCCAAGGCCCTGCTATCAACCTCGCCACTCAAGATGCGGTTTACAGCATCAGGGTGGTTTCGAAGTTCGTTGAACTGTTCTCGCGAAAACAAGGAATTACGGTAATCAGGATCATTAAAGTTGCCAGTCCGAACAGCAATTTCTTGATAGGTATCGAAGTCGATCCTTCGATCAAACAACAACCGATTCAATGCGCCAGGATCGTTTGAAAACAGAGAGACAGAGGACGAATTCACCGAATTAGTGAGTACGTCCATCGCCTCTCCAATGTTGTTCCGAAAATTTGATGGCGGTAAGTCGCTGAACCTACCATCCACAAACGCATCTAGAATTGCGCGATCATGCGCGTTATTTCCATTGAACAGATCACGTAGGGCGTAGCTAACTTCTGATATATCTACGCCATTAACGCCGGTTATCGTTCCGTTAGTCCAAGCGTCGTTTGCAATGATTGTCCGAAGCTCCAGTGACATCACTGAGCCGGAGCTGAAGTTTGCCGAAAGCGTTAGAACCTCACCAGTGGCTCCGTTGGCAAAACGATACGACATGTTACCAAATAAGCTTGTTGGTTCCGGCGCAAAAATATCGTTAAATAGCTGGCCGCCTCTCGTAAAATAGCCCGTCTTCGGATCATAGACGCCATCAAGACTACCAAACTGTCTTTCATAAGCATCTAGAAGGTAGCCCTTACCACCATCTTCACCGTCGATCAGCCAGGTACCAAACTGGCCTGCATCGGTTTGATCTAAAACCCGAAAAGAACCTTCGTTTTGGGTGTAGGGTTCTAAAAAATCCCAATTTTGTCCACCGACGGGGTTACGAGACCCTAACCCAGCATACAGTACGGTTGTAGCTCCTGTATTTGAACCTGTAGCGTCTAATCGGTCGACAATAGATTGAAGCTGCGAATACTCGAAGTCACCGCTTTGAACGTAAGTGATTGCATCTGTCAGGTTATGAATGTCGGACAAGTTCATTTAATCAAAGCTCCGCTCAACAATTCGTTAGAAAATTTTTCAGATAACTCAAGAAGATAGCCAACGCGACCACCGGCCTTTTCTTCATTCAAATTTTTTACATTGAAAGACTCGGGCAGCACCGCCAGCATCTTAGGCAAAGCTGAGATCAAACGTTTCTGCTGCTCGAGGGTTTGAAAGTGCCGATGTTCGGTCTGAAAGGGACCAAGTTCATCCACCCGCCCTGGTATTGGATTAAACCACGGCACGGTCGATAACCCGTAGATATGAGTAATCGCTAAACCTGCCGGGTCCCTTTGCCAGCCGTCAACAGAAAGGCCCGCACTCATTCTAGTGTTTTCTAGAATGTTGGTCGCAGATAGCCCGACGGAATAGCCTGGCTCAAAAAGACCATAAAGCTCAGGCTGCACGCCTCGGCCGTGCATCCCTTTCTTCCTAGAACTACGCCTTAGCCAAATAGTGCGATCCGAATTGCGTACTTCTTGCGCATCCCAATCCCACTCAAAATCACTGTTACCCAATTGACCCCCCGGTCGTATTCTGTGGGACGGAAAACAGTCGCCCCGTGTATTCAATTACGTTTCACGAAAACTTTAAGTGAGTTTACTAGGGGTTAGAAGTGCGAAACCGCCGAGACCTTCGATTTACCTAACGGCAGGCACGCAGTATATGCGAAGCGAAACTCCGTTGCTTCATCGTGTGAATTTTTTCATTAACATTAACAAAGCTTTAACAGAAACGACCTGATGACTTGGGTTAGCGATCAACAATTAAGCGGTCCTTAAATACGATTTTCAGCCTATGTCCGAAAAGACATATTTCACTCGAAATAGTTCCTCACGGCAGCAATCGCGACGGCTTGGGCCCGTGTTTTAGCGTCGAGCTTTTTGCATGCCGACAAAGCACGCTGTTTGACGGTCGACTCTGAGATAGAAAGCATCGCTGAAATCTCGCGTTGTCCACGACCATCACGCAAACCGCGCAGAACCTCCAGCTCGCCAGCTGTCAGACGCGCACGCTCCATGACAAGCGGAACCCAAGTGGAAAACTTTGCGTCTAACTGCGCGATTTCGGCATCTGTAAACTCGCGATCAGGACGCGCCGCACTGAAGAATGAGCGCTTTGACCCACTGCGACATGCGAGCACAACTCCGTAGGACATCCCAAAGGAGCTTGCTTCTCTCAGGACGCCGCGCACGTCCGGCAGTCTTATCTCAGACCACCGGCGCGAGCCGGTTTTTGAGATGGCCCAAACGAAGACCGGATCCACTGCGTAGTAGCTGCCTTGTTCGTAACGCTGCAGCCATTCTGACTCATATTCGTTGTGGACGAACTCTGGGCCCCGCATGGAAATTCCAAAAGCCAAGACAAATCCAGACGGAGCAATCTGACGCAATTTGACAAGCTCACTGTCGAAATCTGGAATTCGGGTGGGGATCATTAGGAATTTATGCCTTTTCAAGCCGGTTTGTCGCTGCTTTCAACAAAAGCCTGTGGCATTTACTCAAGCATGTTTCGCGCGGACCTCGGTTTAGAACCAACTAACTAATTTTAAAAGTAAAAATTTATTGGCGCGCCACTTTCATCATCAATCACCGCATGGTTCTAAACTAGTAGGTGTGTTCTCTGAAGCCATTTTCTATGGTTGGAGAATAGTCGCCACGAAACATCATCCGAGACGCGACCATGGCATTGATCGTTACAGTGAGAGAAGACGCGTCTGACTTACAACTCGATCACGCGGGACAGTGGCTTTACAATCCGACAGCCCTCCTCGTGGCCTGAAATGATCGCACCTCTTTCGAGGAAAGCTAGGTGCCTTTTCATCCATTGCTATCTACCTTGTTGCAACTTCAACTTTACCGCCAAATTGAAAAGGCAAGACTGCTTTGCTCCATACATAGGGAACTAAGTGGCGTCGGCTAGCGTTGGCTTGAAATACCAGCACGAATTTCGCTCGTTGGGCCGACAATTCCCTTAGACTTCGAACCGGCAGATCAATCTCGAGAGTTTTCGAAACCGGGTCATCCCGGTCGAGCTCCAACCAAAGGCAAAGGTTAACATGAGATATTTACTCACAACGGCTTTATCAACGTTATTTGCCTGCCAGCTTTTGGCCGCAGACAGAGCCCTGATTATAGCCAACGAAGACTACGCCAATGGGCCCGACATCGAGAATGGAGCGATGCTGCTGGACGCGCAATTTGAGATCAAAGCTGCCGGATTTACGGTAACAACAGTCGAGAATGCGGCATCTACCGATTTGACTGACGCGCTGGTGTCGTTCGCAAAGGATACCAAGGGGACAGGCAGGATCATAATCGCCGTCTCAGGGCATTTTGTCAGTTCGCAGAAAAGCTCGTGGCTACTGGGCGTCGATGCTGACCTGCCGGCATTCGGCGGCATGATCGGGGTCGAACTAGACACCTTGATTGAAGTCGCAGCACGCGCGCCAGGTCAAGCGGTCGTCCTGCTCGGAACTGAGGAACGGCAGTTCGACCTCGGCCCAGGACTTCGTTCAGGAATAAGCCTCGACGGCGTTCCGCAAGGCGTGACCGTGATAACAGGGCCTACCGATGATATCTCAGAGTTCACACAGCACTTTTTGCAGGAAACCAACAGCAGCCTCGCGACCTCTCTGCAGGATTGGCCTACGCTCAAAGGGACAGGATTTCTGGCTCCGCTCATTCCATTCATAGCAAGTGATACCGCCTTGCCAGTCGCAACCGTTGATCCAAATTCTGAAGAGCGAGCATTTTGGACGGCAACCAAGGATATCGGAACCATAAACGCCTTTCGTGGCTACCTTTTGCATTACGAGTCAGGTCTGTTTGTCAAGGAAGCGAATGCGAGAATTGCAGAAATCGAAGCAGAGCCCGCGCTGCGCGCTGAGGCTGGTGAAGCAGCCCTTAACCTGACACGTGACACCCGTCGCGAAATTCAACGCGCTTTGTCACTGATCGGGTTTGATCCGAAAGGTATCGACGGAATATTCGGGCGAGGCTCTCGCGCAGCGATTTCAGCCTTTCAGAAGGCCAATGGCAACGAAGCGACGGGGTTTCTGACCCGCGCTCAGATCGAGGCGCTTTCGACACAAGCAGAGATACGAGCTTTGGAACTTGAACGGGAAGCACAAGCCCGCAAGGCAGAACTTGAGCAAAAGGATAACGCCTACTGGAAGGCAACAGGCGCGCTCGGTGACGAGGCTGGGCTTCGCGCCTATCTGGAGCGCTACCCCGATGGCGTGTTTGCTGAGATCGCAATTGCGCGGCTTGAACCTTTCGAAAGTGCGAGACGCTCGCTAGCACAAGCTGAGGATCGAGCCGCTTGGGATTTGGCTGAAACCGCAAAGACTGTCCAAGGATACCAGGACTACCTGCAAGCATACCCCGAAGGCGCATTCGTTGAGCAAGCCCGCGAACGGCTATCAGAGCTGCAACGAAACGAACAAAATGCTGCAGCGATGGCAGCGGCCGCGCGAAATGAAGAACGATTAGGTCTCAACACAACTGCGCGCCGTTTGGTAGAAGAACGTCTGGACAAAGCGGGCTTGAAGCCCGGTGCTGTTGACGGCCAGTTTGACGACGACACACGGCGCGCAATCCGCCGTTTCCAAGAAGCCCGAAATATCACCAAGACCGGTTTTCTGAATCAAGCGACTATGGTGCGATTGTTGGCTGAGGCGGTGTTTCGTTAGCCGCGCCAAGCTGGCGCGCCGGACGTCTTTGAACGAGGGCATTCCCAAACGAGTGCAGCTATACGACAAGTGTAAAATTCAGTCTTGGAGCTAGCCACAACTGCAGACAAATATTGTATCCACCCCTTTCGATCAGAGTATCGGGCGGGTCTTTGGGCTCGTAAGACTAGTAAGGCCGATGCTCGCCATCTCTGGAAGATCGTAAATTTGGACTTCGTCCCCGCTCCAACCAAGCAACTGACGCGACTTCAGAATACTGATGGTCTTGTTTGTATGGACGAGTGACAGTCCCAGTGCATCGGCAACGTCTTTTTGCTTGAAGGGAAATCGCATTTCGCCCTCTTTTCCAAAGCCGGCCAGATTTTGGCGCAGATAGACCCGCACAAACATCCACGCAACCGCTTGTATGGCTGTACGCTGTCCGACCGTTGTCAGCGTCTCTCCCAAGAAGTGTTCTTCAACCGCTGCCAACCAAGCAAGCTCAAATCCACGCTCGGGGTCAGCTTTGATGAATGACCATAGCTCAGTCCGATCAAACACACACAGGGTCATCTTTGTCGTGGCCTCGACAGAATGCCCCATTTCACCCATGAGCCCAGATTGAAGCCCCAAGAAATCGCCCGGAAAAACAAAACTAATTACCTGTCTTTCCCCGTTTTCAAGATGGCGATAACGCAATCCCATTCCATGCAGCAGCGTGAAAAGCTGAGGGCTGTTGGAGCCTTCCAGTAAGATTGGTGTACCGGGGTCAACGACGAGCTCACCTACTTTGAACCGCTGCATTCCCTCCACCTCTTCCTCTGTCATTGCGGCAAAAAGGGAATTCCGGCGCAGCGGACAGTGTTTACATTTTGTAGCCAATGAGGTGCTCTTTTCTTGAAAAGGCTCAAACCGGAGGGGTCTAGCAATCCGGCTACCCTAGACCGTTAATCGAAAGATCCCTAACTGAAATGACGTAGGGTCGCCTATGCAAGGTTCTGACCGCGCTATGTCATATGATAGTGCGCCGTTTTCTGAGTGAGAATATATTCACTCTGGCTCTGCATGAAGATCGACCTGTCCCGATCAATTCCAATTGCTATTCCTACCCCATGCAAGCGGATACTGTGCAGAGCCAACCCTCGATCAACGAGGTTCTTTCCTACAGTCTAACTCATGCGAACTACGTCATATGTTAAACCGGAGTGCCGCATCGCAGTGCATATCAGTGGTTGTGACTATCGGATGCTGATGCATCGAACATTAAAGGAATGACCGATATGAAACGTATTTTGACGACCACAGCCCTACTTATGACATTGGGAACAGCAAGCTTTGCGGCCGGCCATGCTCAAGTTCAAGCTGACCTTGACGCTCGTGGGATAGAGGCCGACGCATCGGCCCTGTCTGAGAACGAATTGGCGCGCTTGGAAGTTGTGCTCAATGGCTCCTTTTCTAGTCCTGCTGCGCAGAAGGGTCGTATCATGACGATCCTCGAAGGTGCGGATGCTATGAAAGTGATGCCCGGTGATGGTGGACGCGTCATGGTTGACCTCTCCATGAACTCGCTTCGGACCCAAGTTGATAACCGCCTGAGCGCTTGGAACGTTGATTGCGACGTTTATGCTTTAAGCGATGCGCAGGTCACCGAAGCTTATTTGGCGATCAACTCATCGATGTCAGACACCGAAGCGCAAAACGCTGCGATCGCCGCTTGTCAGTCCTGATCTAGCTAAGGCGCTGGCCAAACTGGGCGTAAATTAGAAACAGCGGGCATCCCTTAACTGCGGGTGCCCCTTTTTGTGAATTCCTGACGGTGTTGACTTAACATCACGTCAAACCGCCGAGAGTATGCGCGGCTACTTCATGGATAAGAGGCCGACTTTCGTGTTTTACAGCGCCTCTTATTTGTCCATAACTTGGCAGGACGAAGGAGATGTATGGAATGCCCCATGCAATTTAGTATCTGGAATGAACGATGAATGCAGTTTTACGCCACAACGTGCAGTCGGCCGGATCAGGCGAACGCCCGATGGTCTTCGCGCATGGTTTCGGATGTGACCAATCCATGTGGCGTCACGTAGCGCCACATTTCGAGAGTGCATTCAAAGTGATTACCTTCGACCACATCGGTGCGGGCGGTTCGGACGCAAGCGCTTACGATGCTGCAAAGTATGAAACGCTAAATGGTTACGCCACTGACATTGTCGAAATTGGCGACGAGCTGAGTATCCATGACGGCATTTTTGTGGGGCACTCTGTCAGCGCTATGATTGGGGCGCTTGCGCATGTCGCGCGGCCCGAAATGTTCTCGAAACTCATCATGGTTGGTCCGTCTCCTCGGTATATTGATGATACTGACTATGAAGGCGGCTTTACCGCAGACGATATCAAAGACCTTTTGGCATCATTCAAAGAAAACCCACTTGCATGGTCGGCCTCAATGGCCCCGATGATTGTCGGCAACCCCGACAAACCAGAGCATGGACAAGAACTTGCTGACAGCATTTGCAAGATCGACCCGGTGATTGCGAACGGCTTCGCCAGAGCGACGTTCACATCCGATAACCGAAAAGACCTTCCAAAGATCACGGCGAAGACCCTAATCCTTCAGTGCCGCGATGATATTATCGCGTCGGAGCATGTAGGTGCCTATGTGCGTGACAAAATCCCCGGAAGCGAACTCGTGCTGCTCGAAGCGACAGGGCATTGCCCCAACCTTACTGCGCCTGCAGAGGTCGTTTCCGCTATTCGCAAGTTTGTTTAATGTCGAATACGGCAAGACTACCGGCTGATACTGCGTCAGCTCCCGCGCCCTACGGCCTGCTCATAGTCGATCACCGTGGTGTCGTTGTCTCGGCGAATGACAGACTATGTCACTGGCTAGGCCGTGACGCCTCGAAGCTTCTTGAAAAGCCCCTCGTGACTATGTTTACCAAGGCAAGCCGGATCGTTTTTGAGACCTCCATTGTGCCACTCTTGTCTCTCAATCGACAAATTGATGGCGTCAGCCTTGATCTGAGGAATGCTGATGACGACAAGCTGCCCGTGCTATTTAGCGCGGAGCTGTCCGGCTCCGGAGAAAACCAAACCACCAGTTTTGTGTTCCTGCTGGCTGATGCAAGGCGCGCCTATGAGCGCGATTTGAGCACGGCCCGTACAGAAGCAGAAGACCGCCTCACTGCCTCTTTACATGAGGCCGAACTGCGCGAGCAATTCATCGCTATTCTTGGCCACGATCTGCGAAACCCTCTCGCATCTATTGGTGCCGCGATGAATATTTTAGCAAGGGAACCACTTAGCGATAACAGTAAACGCATCGTTGGACTGACAAACGGCAGCGTGAAACGTATGTCTCTTTTGATCGACAACGTTCTCGATTTTGCGCGGAATCGCTTGGGCAGCGGCATGCACCTGACCTTGTCTGCTGGGACAGACTTAGAACGCGAAATTGAACAGGTTGTGGATGAGCTGCGATCTGCTGGCGCAAACCGTGATATTTGTCTGGACACTGCAAACTGCGACTCTGTCATATGCGACGCATCTAAGGTCGGCCAGCTTCTGTCTAACCTCCTCGGGAATGCTGTGACCTATGGCGACCCAACGCGCTCTATTCACGTGCGGACACGAAAGAGAGGCGACGGCAGCTTTGAACTCACTGTTAAAAACTACGGCCCACCTATCCCCGCGCAAGCCATCGCCCGCCTCTTCGACCCTTTTGTACGAAGCACGAGCCAAGGGGATCAAATTGGTTTGGGCCTCGGTCTGCACATAGCCTCCGAAATTGCAAAAGCGCACGGCGGAAGTCTGGACGTTCAATCAGACGAAAACTTCACCTGCTTTACGCTTCTTATCCCTCAGCAGCCCACAGAAGCTTAGAAATATTCAAATGTCCGTTTTCTCGGACTTGATCAGCCACCGTGATTGAGACCCCGCGTTGCTGTCGCAACGCGTTCAATCTGATGTGTTACAAGCATGCTGAGCAAATTATCAGATTTCAAAGCGATCCTTGTTCCCGGCAATGGCATATGCGATCTTGAGGCTGACAGAACGCGCTCAATTCGGGATCAGCAACGCGCTATTGCGTTTTACTGTCTTTCCAAAACAGGAGGTTAAGCTGACTGCACGCGGCAACCGCTTTGCGACCTCTGTAGGTGGCGTGATCAAGGGGCGTGGTGGAGACATCATTGTCATTGATGACCCGCTAAAGCCAGAAGAAGCGATGTCTGACGTGCGCCGAACGGCCGTCAATGACTGGTATAGCGGAACCCTCCTGTCCCGGCTGAACCAAAAGAAGCACGGCGCAATCGTGATTGTTACGCAGCGGCTGCATGTCGATGATTTGGTCGGGCATGTCACCCAATTTGATGACCATGGTTGGACGGTCTTGAACCTGCCAGCTATTGCGCCGACGGACCAGGTCATCCAGATTGGCCAGGGCCTCACCCATGGGCGGATGGCTGGCGATCTTCTGCATGCTGAGCGCGAAGACAAGGCTGTGCTCGACGAGTTGAAAGCCAATATCGGGTCGGCGGCATTTGAGGCGCAGTACCAACAGCAGCCCGTGCCACCCAGTGGCAACATGTTCAAGCGCGCATGGTTGGAATATTACCCGTTCCTTCCGGAAATCACCGAAGATGATACGGTCTTCCAGAGTTGGGATACGGCCTCCAAGACCGGCCCAGAAAACGACTGGAGTGTGGGAACGACTTGGCTACTCAAGGACGGGTTCTACTACCTAATGGATGTCTGCCGTGAGAAACTGAACTATCCTGGGCTGAAGGCGAAGATGATCGGCAAAGCTGAGGAGTATGATCCTCGAGTTGTGTTGATAGAAGATGCAGGCGTCGGCAGCGGCCTGCTAGAGGAACTTCGGCAAGAAGGGATCGATGCAGTTGCCGTAACGCCCATAAAGAACAAGGTGACGCGCGCGCATATCCAAACGCCAAAATTTGAGTCTCACCGTGTGCACTTTCCAACCGCCGCGCCGTGGCTATCAGAGGTCGAAGCCGAACTCTTGGCGTTCCCTTCCGGTCGGCATGACGACCAAGTCGACTCTATTACACAGGCTCTGGCCTATGATGTGCCGACCGGGCCAGATGTGGTATGGATTTGAAATGAATGGGCTCTGACGATCAGGTCACGGAGGGGGTCAACCCAAACAATCAGTACTTTCTGATCGAACACGCTTCACCCAATGTCCGCTGGGCGGACGAAGCGGACTTGTGGTGTACGCCCAGCAATGTCAGCTTAGGCCAAAGGAGGATAGCGAGGAGATACTATGCTCAAGACAATCCACCACGTGCAATTGGCAATGCCGGAAGGCCGGGAAAACGCGGCACGAAGCTTCTATGCCGATGTTCTAGGGCTTGGTTAAGTTCCGAAACCTGAAAATCTGGCGAAGCGCGGTGGATATTGGTTCGAGTTTGGCGATGTGAAGATTCAACTCGGGGTCATGCAAGACTACCGTGCCGCAACAAAGGCGCACCCGGCGTTTTTGGTCGACGACTTAGCAGAGATGAGGGCACATTGCGAAGTTGCCAGCGTCGCCTGTATAGACGACGAGCCGCTAGAGGGATCCGCAAGACTCTATGTATTCGACCCATTCGGCAACCGGATCGAGTTGATGGAACGCCTGCGATGATCCCCCGTACAGCGCGAAACACGGCTTTCCGTTCTAGGGCTTGTTGCATCTGAACGCCGACATTGGCGCACTGCACAGCATCATGCAGTTTGGGCTCTATACCGCCGTCGGTGCCGACGTAGCATAGGCACGGAGCCACAATGAACGACCTCCGTGGACGGCCCTGAGCAGACATTTGCGACCAATCACGATATTACATTGTAGTTTTCTTAAAAGGGTCATTGGCAATGGTGTCGATCCAGTATGCCTAGTTGAGCAACATGCGACTTGCTGAAACGAGCGCGCTGGATTGCCGAACCAGGTGCCTCGCAGGGACACCGCCTTCACGCACACTTGCATAAAGGTCATGACCATTGAGCGATCCGTTGAAACACCAGCATTGAAGCTGTCACCCGCAACGATCATGCCTTTCGGAAGCCAATAAGAGAAACAGAACTTCGGTCTGTTCTGCGTCAGAAAGAAGGATCACGGGTTTGCTACGATCTTTGATGACGATGCGTAGCTCGCTGAGACTAGCTTAGCTATCGAGGATCGGCATCATCGGGCCATGCGAACTCATCTTCGAAAAACAGGAGGACGATCTCACCGAGGCCAACCGCTTGCACTAAGGTCAACGCCATTTCTTCGGCAGACTGCCGAAGCCGCCTTGGTAACAAAACAGGGTTTTGCCGGGAAGCTGCGGTAAGAGATCGCAAGCACTATGCCTTAACAATATTTGAGGTAGGCACTGATAGGTGCGGCCGCCAATGCCCATTCATCTTTGGCAAAGCCTTGCGAAGCAGATGTTTCTTGCCAATAGGTAACGCCGCACTCTCCGTTTTGAACCTGGAGCCGATAAACACCTACCGTTTCATTGGGTACGATCAATCCGTCGGCATCTGAAACGCTCCTCGCCCGAAATAGATCTAGCGCCTCATAAGACAGATCGTTCCCCGCTGCTTCGAGTTCGATAATGCACACACTATTTGATATTTCTTTCTTTCCGTCGTTGTTGTCCGAGGATAATCATCGCGTCTCGGGGTGGAGGTATCCATTGTACGCAACCGATCAAGTGGCAAAGCTATCGCCAGGACCGTATCCGGTTTCCATCCAGTCGATAGTGAAATCACCAAACCCGCTTTCGACGTAAGTTGATTGAACATGTTGATGGGAATGGACTGTCTGATAGCGCCTTCGGCATCGAAGCGGAATAACACAACCACCAAACCGGACTCATCGGATTAACCCGACCGGGAAACCTGATTTCCGGCAGGCTTCACAGGGTATTTAGACTTGGCGTGTCGCTCCCGCCTCAAGAAAACAGCATGCCGCCATTGATGTCGATGTTTGCGCCCGTGATGAACGCACTGTCGTCGCTGGCCAAAAACAGGACAAGATTGGCGGCATCATCAACGTGGCCCTGTCGCTTTAGGGGCGCGTTGGCCTCATATCCCCGCCGTCCGGCGTCGGGAGTGTGAATGTTATGGAAATCCGTATCGATCATCCCCGGGCAAAGCGCGTTGACGCGGATGTGAGGGCCGATTTCCTTAGCCAGCCCGCGGGTCATTGTCATTACCGCACCTTTTGACGTCGCATAGGCGACGGCCCCTGGTCCCCCACCATCTCGACCAGCCTGGCTGGCGAGGTTTACGATTGCCCCACTTTTCATATGTGCAAGGCATGCTTGCGTCATCAAGAAGGTACTCGTGAGGTTAAGTCGCATCACGGCATCCCAATGTCCCAAAGGCATTTCAGAAATTGTCTTTCGCGCGATCAGGCCGCCGGCATTGTTTACCAGGATATCAACGCCGCCAAAGGTATCGACAGTGGTTTTGACCAAAGAATCCACGTCTGATTTTTCGTTTAAGTCGCCCTGGACCGCCACAGCGTTTCCACCAGCCGCTTTGATGGCAGCCACGGCAGCGTCCGCGCCTTTGGAACTGGAGAAGTAATTGATGGCAACATTAGCGCCTTCAGATGCAAGCTTTTGTGCGATGGCACGTCCAATGTCACGGCCTCCTCCCGTTACGATAGCGGTCTTCCCTGAGAGTTTCATGTTAATCCTTCCTCTGTGCCAGAGTGCCGTGTCAGGCAGTTTATTGTCGAATTAGAATTTGGTGTTCATTCCATCAAAAGGCACCGGGCATAAGCAACTTCGGCAACCAAAGAATGATGTTGGGGAATGCCGCGAGCAGCACGAGAATGATCAGCATCGGCGCGAGAATAATCACTACTTCGCGCAACACCTGAACGACGTTTAGACCGCCGATGGCCGCTGATATTAACAGACAGAGCCCATAGGGCGGCGTCACGAGCCCAAATGCCAGCGAGACGATCCCAAGTATCGCGAAAGCGATTGGATCGACACCTCCTGCTTGGGCGACGGGCATCAGAACGGTTCCAAGGATGATAATTGTCGGAATAGCATCAATAAAGAGACCGAAGATCAAGAAAAGGGCGGCAATGACCATCGCAGTTCCAAAGGGCCCGAATTCCCATGCAGTCAAAATGCCTACGATCATCCGGGGCGCATTATAAAACGACAATAGCCAACCGAAGGCGGAAGCCGTGCCAATAGCAAAAAGAGAAATCGCCGCAAAACGGGCCGTGTCATAGAGGATGTGGCCGAGATTGCGAACGGTCACCGTCCGGTAGACGAACATGCCTAATATTAAGGCATAAGCGGCAGCGATGATCGCACTTTCGGTTGGCGTTACGATACCGCCAACGATGCCACCAATAACGAAGATTGGCGTGAGCAGAGCCAAAGCAGCTCCTTTGCAGGCTGCAAGGAACTCTTTCATGTTGGGGGTCGCCGTTACCGGGTAGTTGCGCACCTTTGCGAAACAGTAAACCGTGGCCATCAAGGTGAGACCGATCATAAGGCCAGGAACAGCGCCGCCCAAAAACAGAGCACCCACGGAAACCTGCATGACACCACCCCAAACGATCATGAGTATCGATGGCGGAATTATCACACCCATCACAGATGAACAGGCAGTGATCGCGACGGCAAAACGCGTATCGTAGCCCTCTTTCTGCATCGCTGGAATGAGGATCTTGCCAATCCCTGCAGCGTCTGCAGTGGACGATCCAGAGATGCCCGCAAACAACATCGACACGGCAACATTTACATGGCCAAGCCCACCCGGCATCCAGCCTGTCATAACCCGGGCCAGTTCGATCAAGCGGTCCGTCACTTTTCCCGAATTCATCAGGTTTGCAGCGAGCAAGAAGAATGGCACAGCCAACAAGATAAACGAGTTGTAGGATTGGAACATCCGGTCCAGCACAATGAAAGGCGTCAGGCGGAGTTCCAACAACACAACCGGGACAGTCGCCAATCCCAATGCGAAAGCTACGGGGATGCGGATCAGAATCAAGACAGCGAACGCGCCAATCAAGATCAGTGTAGCGGTAGAGGTTTCAAGGATCATGAGACTGCCTCTTCGCTTGAGCGAAACAGCGCAATCTCTTGCGACAGTCGATAGCCAGATAGGAGCATCCAGAACCCGCCAGCAATGGGCACAGATATATGGGTGATCATCAGGTTGGCCCGCATCATTACAGAACGCTGTTTGCCGCCGAACTCCGCATATTCGACCCCGTAAAACAGAAACAAAGCGCCGAACAACATGATTGCAAAGTGAACGACACCGTTCTGGATAAGTTTTGTGAAAGGTGAGGTGGCATTTCGGGTGATGCGCACATCAAAATGCGTGCCATCCCACACGGCGACTACCGAGCCAATCATCACAATCCAGACAAAAAGAAATGTCGCTAGTTCTTCAGTCCACAGAAACGACTTAATTATCCCGGTGTAGCGAGAGAGAACTTGCATTGCGACAGGAATGGCGAGTGCGCCCATCAGAACGCCGAGTAGGATGCGCAAGCCTTTACAGAACCCATCAAGTAATCGACCAAGCATGGTATCCCCCCGTCTTGTCGCAGGCGCGATCGCCCTAAAATTTAAAAAGCCAATGGGCGGTGCAGTTGCCTGCTACCGCCCACCAACAGGGAGAGACTTACATACCGCGAACGTTGGTCAGCAGTTCTGTCGCACCAAGGCTTTCAGCGTAGGCGTCCTGAACAGGCTTCACGAGGTCAAGCATCTGCGCACGCCCTTCGAAATCAGAGATCACGATCTGACCTGCAGCTTCCATCTCTTTCAGGATTTCGCCATCTGCACCGCTTTCAAGTGCGCGGCCAAAGGCACCTGCTTCAGTACCCGCTTCCATGATGGCCGCTTGAAGATCAGCAGACAGCCCGTCAAATGTTTTGGCGGACATAACGATGGGGCGCACTGTGATCGTATGCTGGGTCAGCGAGATGTGCGGTGCAACCTCGTAAAACTTCAGGTTCTGGATGGATGCAGCTTCATTTTCGAAGCCCGCAATCACACCAGTCTGGATCGCGTTGTAGACTTCGTTATAGGCAATCGCCGAGGGGGCGGCGCCAACAGCGTCAAAGGTCTGAGCCTGGATGGGTGCTCCCATCACGCGCATCCGGTGGCCTGCAAGTTCTTCCATGCTGGTGATGGGCTCAGCCGACGCAAGATTACGTACGCCGCCGCCATGATACCCAACGATTACGATACCTGCAGCTTCCCGCAGTTCCGCTTCCAGTGGCGCAAAAGCGTCGGATGACAGCACGGCGTTCCAATGATCAAGATCGCGGAACAAGAATGGCATATCCATCAGCGGAATGCTTTCGGAGAATACAGCCATGTTGGATGGGGCAAGAATGGTGTAATCGACCGCGACACCTTGGTTGAGGTAGGTGACATAGTCTGACTCTACGCCGAGCTCGCCGTTTAAGCGCAAATCAAAGCCAACCTCGCCGTCATATTTTTCGGCCACCAAACGTTCGAACTCACGTAGCGTTTTGGTAAAGGAATGCTCTTCGTCGAACATGCTGGCTCCGCGCAACGTGACATCAGCTTGCGCCACAGAAACGCCTGCCAACACCATTGCAGAGGTTGCCAGTGCCTTAAGGGTGTAGTTGATCATCATATCCTCCCTGATCAGTCTGCTTCATTCATATTGTTGGCCACTTTGACCAAATAACATTTTTCAGAAGACCAGCCCGCATCCTCCCTCAGATGCCCTTCCTGTGGCCAGAAACACCGGCACGATCTTCTTTTCAGTCGTTGGAGTAAGCGCTCCAACTTGGATACTAGTCAACTTACATTTTTAATAATTTACATAGATGGAGATTTAATATGCTGTTTTTGTGTAATAAAATTTCTCAAAGCCATAAGACTATATACAAAAAAATCGACTTCTAGTATACAAAATCCACTATTGATGGAGAGGCACAGAACGAATCATGGCTGGACTTGGCACCTCAGAACGCACTACCGGCAGTGAGTTTGTTTTCGACCAACTCTTTGAGCAGATCACGAAGCTAGAGCTGCTACCGGGCACAAAGATTTCTGAAACAGAAGTAGCCAAATCCTTCGGCTACTCCCGCCAACCAGTACGAGAAGCCTTCACAAAGCTGGCTGGTCTCAACCTGCTTTTGGTTCGCCCGCAACGCGCGACCGTGGTGCGCCCGTTTTCGCGGAAGTTAATCGCAAATGCCCGTTTTGTACGGACCGCGATTGAGTTGGAAGTCGTGCGTGCCGCAACAGTTGAACGCGAAGCGTCAATTGACGCTCAACTAAAATCGAACATGAAGGCACAACTTTCCGCAATCACATCAGGTGATACTGTCAGGTTCCATGAGTTGGACTATGAGTTCCATCGTCTTCTCTGTTTGTCTGCAAAACAGGAATTTGCTTTCGAATTGATAGCAGCCAACAAAGCGCAAATTGACCGGCTTTGTACGCTGGCCCTGACAAGCAAAGACGCGATGGAGGTCTTATACGCCGACCATGAAAAGTTGCTTGACGCAATTGTCTCCGGGGACGCGATGAATGCGGAAAAGGTCCTGCGGAACCATCTGGGCAGGCTGACACCAACTATTGAAGCAATCTATACAACACATCGGGGCTACTTTGATGAATGAGTCTTTTGGACGCTTCGCAATGATTGGATTGGTTGGCGTGGGGATAAGCTCGATTGCCGGTGAATTTCATAACGCTCATCAAATCGAAACTCACCCTCCCCTTTCCCCTCAGATCTAGACAGACCTGTTCCGCAATGTTGCAATTGCAGTCTTAATTTCCGACATGGGTTGCAGCTTAAAAATCAGCTGGTGGGTCAATTCACATTTCGCTGACAATGTATGAATTGGCTCCACTCTATCCGAAAGGCTAGTTTCGTTGTTCCGCTCTATTTTTGGACCGGTTTCTGTAGAGAACCACATCAGCTAAGAAACTGCTCTATCACCGCTGTTTGTTGCTTTTCGCCTGTCGGATCAAGTTCGGTCTTAAAACGGGTGAAGTTTTCGCCCCATTTTGACGTGCGGGTGCGGATCGGCGGGGTTTCAGCGTCCATACACTTCATCACTATAGCTGCAACTTCATCGGCTGTTTGATAGATGTCTTCTCCGTCCTGACGGTTCTGAGCACCGCCAATGTACTTTTGCAGGATCGGCAAATACTCGTCTTCTAGCATACCGCCGGTGTCTTGCACCTGTTTCAATACGTTATTCGCAAATTCGGATTGAATGCCGCCTGGCTCGACTGTGGTAAAGTTAATCCCAAAATTTGGCGTAACGTAGCAAGCCAACGCTTCCGAATATCCCTCAACGGCGAATTTGGCGGCGCAATAAATTTCGTTGAACGGCTGCCCGACCAAACCACCAACGGATGATATAGTGATGACATGGCCAGAACAAGCTTTACGCATATGAGGTATAACTGCTTTGGTGCAACGCACTACGCCCATAAAATTCACGTCCATCACCCAGTTGATATCGTCTTCGCTGGCTTGTTCGGTGGTGCGTACAAAACCCGCACCCGCATTGTTGATCAGTGTGTCTATACGGCCCTCTGCGTCCATGATTGTGTGGACAGCGGCATTGACGGACGCCGTGTCCTGCACATCAAGCTGCAGAATGTTCACCGAAACGTCAGCCTCAGAGACAGCTGCTTCAAGAGCTTCTTTCTTGGCCAGATTGCGCATAGTCGCATAAACTATGTAACCTGCTCGGGCGGCCTGAACCGCAAGGCTGATGCCAAGCCCGGTTGAGGTTCCGGTGATGAGGACGACTTTAGACATACGGACGCTTCCTTCGCTTAGCTAATAATGAGTGATTGCTCACAGCGATATAATGAGCATATGCTCATTGTCAATCTCAATGAAGTCCGCTAACTTCGCCACGAACCAACTAGCTCTGGAGAAATTCTTGGCTCGCACGAAATCCGGCGACAAACCAAAGGCCATACGTGCGGCTACGATCAAAGAGGTCGCCGAGGTTGGGTCAACCGCCGTCTCGGTCAATAAGATCGCAAAACGAGCTGAATTGTCTGTTGGGACGCTTTATCGTTACCATGAAACAAAGGATGATTTGCTGTTTTGGGTCTTCAAACAGGTGAAATCAGATATCCACGATGCCATGATGACAGCGGCGCGGGAGAAGGACGGCGCTAAAGGGCGCTTACGCGCCATGTGGTTTGCACTTGTAGAGTATGGCTTCTCCGCTCCCAAAGACTTCCTTTTTGCTGAAATGATGTCGGCAGAAATCCGCGACACCTTTCACGGGGATTTGGTGCTAGAACAGATAGGGATTGAGGTTCTTGCCGAAATCCAAGCGGGCATAGACAGTCAAGTGTTGGTCCAAGCGCCCGCAAAAACACTCGAGATCATTCTTGCTTCACCTGCGATCACGCTTGCTCGCTGGGCCTCGATAGGCGGTGGTCAAATGGAAAAGCGCGAATTGGATTGCGTATTCGATCTTGTTTGGCGCGGCATCGCGCGGGTTGAGCCAAACGAGTAATAGCGACGGACGAAAGGCAGACATTTATACGTCGCGAAGTGTGTATCTTGCCTGTAGTTGCTCCGTCCTATTGCGAATATTGATCGTCGCCTCGTCTTGCGGCACTGCAGCCCGCCAGACGAGGTTCAGCTGTACGCGTATGCCCCGACGGCAATAAAGGTCACGTCCGCGGGACAAACTTGCCGTCCCACTATGACGTTTGAATCTTCTGCTCGCAGCATGAGCGTTCTATTAGGTCAAAGACAGCTCATTCGCTGTTCTGAAGGACAAGGCCAGCGGCCGAAAAACTTTCGTTTCCAATCAGCTTTCCTTCGCGGCGCTCGGTCACGACAAATCCCTCTGACGCATACAGCTGCTGAGCGGGCGTGTTACCCTCAAGCAGCTCAATACGTATTGAGCTGCTACTTTGCTGCAAAACGTATCGCAACAGGGCACGACCAACTCCGCGGCGGTAGTACGCTGGGTGGACATAGAGCCAAGTGACTTCAAACTGGTTGAAGGCAACAAATCCAGAAACGACATCACCTAGTTCCGCCACAACAAGATCATCGTCAAAAAGACCTTCGTCATCAAAAGTGTCTTCTAAACAACGGAAGGCTGCCACCCCAACAGTGCACGCCAATTCGTCTCGTCGTGCCATGTCGTGGATCGTGCATAGGTGTTGCCAGTCTGCAGCGCGATAATTGCGGATAGAAACGGTAGCGGGCATGGATTTCCTCTTTAGTCTTCTTACTGTTGTTGCTTGGAGCGGGACATCACAAAGTAAAGTCAACCGTGTTTAACGGTAACAAATTTAGGTCAGCAGCTAAATTTGAAGTAACGATAGAAAGTGAAGTTGGCATCATCGCATAACTTAGAGGCTATCGCCGCAAGACGTTTAGAACGCGAAAGCGTGGCCGCTCCGGCAGAGTTAGACAAGGGCACTACGTATCTTCAATTCAATGGCAAGGCGATTATGAGGAAGCTGCCGCAGTTACCCGAAGCGACAACCCATTTCAGATGGGATGTTCGCACGAATTGTGAATAAGAACCTAAAACTCTCTTTTAGATAAAAGCGAACATTCAGATACGCCGCAGCACACGGTAAGTACCGGCCCTGAGCAGACATCCCACGGCCAACCAAAATGCCGCGATCGCAGCTCGCTTTGCTGCCGTTCGCTGCAAGCGCAAATTCTGGAGTTGGATGAACTAACAGTCGCGGACAGTGCGGACATTGCAATTAGACATGTCAGTTTCCGCTATGCTCTAAATGGATAGAGCATCTTTTATAATCAAAACGGATACTCTGTGCTGAAACTAGCGGCAAAGAACAAGTCCACACCATATCCGTAACGGTCTTGGATAATTTCTGGATCTGTTAAAACGTAGCTTGAATAGTATCGCTTAGGCGTTGGCATGAACGGTAAAAGGCCAAGAAATTCAACTAATTCACTTCTGCGATCCTGATCCGACATATAGCGAATGCCATCTGTGCTGTAACTGTCGTCTTCAGTTGGCGGATCAGACATAAACTCCGATGCATTGAACACTACATTGGTCAACAGTACTTCACATGACCAAAACCCGTCCGGATCTGAGATCAACACTGCAAAACCTGACTGTCCAGGGTCCGCAAACGCGCGAACGCTATCTGGCATGTTCTCGTATTGATATCTGTTAAGAAAGTCTGACACTTCGGCGAAACGTGCGGTCCAATCTTCTGTCGAGTCCTCTCCGAAGAAAACCGATGTGCCAAAGTTGTCGAGCACAGTATAGTCTTGGCCAAGTTTCTCCATATCAGGGGTAAGGCTTGTTTCAATCCAGCCGGCCGAAGTAATGCGATCAGCTACGACGTTAGCACTGACATTCATATCGACCGCACAGGCTTCTAAAATCGGGACTTTTGGGTGAGCTAAAGTCACTGCAATTGTCGGGCCAGCTCCGAACACTGTAGTTAACAGCACAAAAATTCTAGATAGCGTCACAATCAGCTGCCTTCCTTTTCTAAAATAGCTGGAGGGCAGTTAGTCTGCACTTGCGGGTGCTTTGGCAATCCCTCGAGACAGTTCTCGCCGCAACCAAGTTGTTCCTGTGACATGTTATCAGCGGTCATTGGTTGCAACGCAGAAAAATTGCAACATGGGCTCGAAGCCGACCTCAGTTGCTACGCAGCATCCTGTGATAAGGTGACATCGTCAACGTCGGGTTGTCGTTGTGGGAGGGCATGGCGGATCGGAGGATCAGTCATGGAAACACCAAACTTACCTGCCA